>CAVRVE010000030.1:0-51143 GCA_963724555.1 uncultured Acidobacteriota bacterium | reverse complement strand
CGGCTGGGCGCGGCCAGCGCGCTCGAAGCGCTGCCGCCGCGCGAGCGCGTGCGGATCGGCATGCAGCTGCTGTGGGACAAGGTGCGGGCGGTGCGCGTCGAGGCGGTGAGTGCCTTCCTCGACGTGCCCGACGCCGAGCTCGCGAGCGAGGCGCGCGGCGCCTTCGACCGCGCGCTCGACGAGTACCGCCTGGCGCAGCGGACGAGCGCCGAGCGGCCCGAGTCGCACGTCAACCTCGGCATCGTCGACCAGAAGCGCGGCGATCTCGAGGCGGCGCGCCGCGACTACGACACGGCGTTGGCACTCGCGCCCTGGTTCGTGCCCGCCTGGGTCAACCTCGCCGACCTGCTGCGGCTCCAGGGGAAGGACGACGAGGGAGCCACGGCGCTGCGCAAGGCGCTCGCGGTGGACCCCCGGAACGCGGCGGTCCATCACGCGCTCGGCCTCCTGCTGGTGCGGCAGAAGCGCGGAAGCGAAGCGCTCGCCGAGCTCGCCCAGGCCGCCGAGCTGGCCCCGGGGACGCCCGACTACGCCTACACGTACGCGATCGGGCTGCACTCCGCCGGGCGCACCGAGGACGCGCTCGCGGCGCTCCGGCGCGCGAGCGCCCGCAACCCCGGCGCGCGCAACGTGCTGGTGGCGCTCGTGACCATCAACCGCGAGCGCGGGGCCGCCGCGGAGGCCCGCCGCTACGCCGAGAAGCTGGTGGCCGCGGCGCCCGCCGACCCGGCTGCCCGCGCGCTGCTCGACTCGCTCGAGCAGAATTGACACGCAAAGGGGCTACCCCCTAGCATTCGTGGGTTTGCCCTCTCTGCAGTTCGAGGGAAGGAGAAGACACATGCGCCGGCTTCGCGTCCTCGTTTCGGGTCTGGTACTGGTCGCGGCGGCGCAACCAGCCTCCGCCCAGAGCAGCAGCACCGGCCTCGCCGGCCTGCTGCTGCGCTTCTTCTCCCCGGACAACCCCGTCCTGCTCGCTCCGAACCTCGCGAACCCAGTCCAGAGCCACGACGCGCACTTCCGCTCGCAGGCGAACGCGCAAGCGACGCTGCGCCAGCTGAACGCCGGCATCGCCGCGCAGCTCGCGACCTTCCCGATCGGCTCCTCCTCGGGCGGCTTCACCTACACCTTCGACGAGACGCTCGGCGTCTACAACCGCACGACGCAGTCGTTCGGCCCGATCTTCGCCGAGCGGCCGCTCACGCTCGGGAAGAACAAGTTCGCGCTCGCGGTGAACTACCAGCACGCGAGCTGGGACCGCTTCGAGGGCCGCGACCTGAGCGGCGGCGAGCTGCCGCTCTACCTGACGCACGAGGACACGAACCGCGACGGCGGCAGCCTGAACCTGTTCTTCGAGGGCGACATCATCAAGGCCGACCTCGCGATCGACCTCAAGACCGACACCACCGTGCTGCTCGCGAGCTACGGGGTGAGCGGGCGGCTCGACGTCGGCGTGGCCGTGCCGTACCTGAGCATCGACATGAACGCCAACGTCACGGCCACGATCGACAACATCGCGACGATCACGACGCCCGCCATCATCCACCAGTTCGACCAGAACGGCACCCAGTCGCACGTCTACCCGGAGAGCGGACACGCGAACGGGATCGGGGACGTGCTGCTCCGGACCAAGTGGAACCTCTACCGCGGCGCGTCCGCGAGCGCGGCGCTCGGCGGCGACCTGCGGATGCCGACCGGGGACGAGGCCGACCTGCTCGGCTCGGGCGCCACGCAGTTCAAGCTCTGGGGCGTGATCGGCGGCTCGCCGGGCCGCTTCTCGCCGCGCGCGAGCTTCGGCTACACCTTCTCGAGCGGAGGCAGCGAGTTCACCGGCGACCTGCCCGACGAGCTCAACTACACGGCCGGCTTCGACGTCGCGGTCCACCCGCGGCTGACGATCGCGGCGGACTTCGTGGGCCGCACGCTGCTCGACACGGAGCGGCTCGTGCTCGAGGACCACACCTACCAGTTCACCCAGCGCAACGATCCGACGGTGAGGTCGGCGACGCGGCAGCAGCTCGGCAGCAAGACCGGCAACATGGGCCTCTACCTGGCCTCGGTGGGCTTCAAGTTCAACCCGGCGGGCCGCCTGCTGATCGTCGGCAACGTGCTGATCTCGATGGGCGACGGCGGCCTGCAGTCGCAGGTCACGCCGGTGTTCGGGCTGGATTACTCATTCTAGTTTCGGTTCTCCCAGTCGAGCGGAGAATCGAAACTAGAATCTCTGGCCTGTCGTTGGGCCGTTGTCCGTCCAGCCCGACCGTTTCCTATTTCTCGAACGAGTAGGAAACGATCCGCCAGCCGTCGGCCTGGCGGCCGAGCACGAAGACCTGGCGCATCGGCGAGCGCTTCTGCCCGTTGATGATGTCCTGCCGCGACACGCGCACGGTCGCGCGGCCGTCGGCTTCGAAGCTCGTCGCGATCGGCGTGATGTCGAGCCCGTACGACTTGAAGGCCTTGAAGGCTTCGCGCAGCCCCTTCTCCTGCTGCGGGCTCAGGTCCATCACGGCGCGCAGGGCGGCGACGTCGAGCGCCTCGTAGGCGCGCTTGTAGCTCGAGAGCACCCGGTCGATCTCGGCCATGCGGGGGTCCCCGGCCGAAGCCGAGGCGGCGGAAGGCGAGGGGCTCGACACGCTCGCGACCGCCGTCGGCAGCGCCGTGGGCGCGAGGCTCGGCGCGATCGACGGGGCGGCCGAAGGCAGGGTGCGAGCGGGCGGCACCGTCGTGGTCGTCACGGCGGGCGGGACGTAGGTCGGGCGCGGCTGCTGCGGGTTCAGCGAGGCCTGGCGAGCCGCTTCCGCGCGCGCCTGATCGGCGAGGCGCTGCGCCTCGGCGGCGCGGGCCGCCTCGGCCGCGCGGCTCTCGGCCGCGCGCCGCGCCGCCTCGAAGCCGTCGCGCGAGGCGAGGTACTTCTGCGCCGCGGCGGTGAACTGCTCGCGCTGGAACACGGCGTCCGCCTCGCCCGTCAGCTTCGCGGCGGCGACGTACTCCGGCAGCGCCGACGCCCGCAGCTTGTCGGCGGCGGCGCGCGAGGCCGCGGTCTGGCGGCGCGCGTCCTCGGCCTGCTGGCGGAACGACTGGTTGAGGCTCTGCGACAGCTCGGCCGCGACCGGGTGGCGCGAGTCGAGCGCCAGCACGCGCCCGAGCGCGGCGGTCGCGGTCGACGTGTCCCCGCGCGCGGCGGCCGCGCGGGCTTCGGCCACGGCGGCGTCGAGGTCCTTCTGGGCCTTCTCCGCCTGCTCCACGAGCGCCTTCGCGTCGGCGTTGGTCGGGTCGAGGCCGAGCGCCTCGCGGGCGCTCCCGGCCGCGGCGGCATAGTCGTGGTTCTCGTATTCGGTCCGTGCCAGCTCCAGCTTCGAGTTGGCCAGATCCAGCGTGATCATGCCGAGCTGGTCCTGCGCCGCCGGCGCCGCCGTCGCGACCGGCTCCGCTCGGCGCGGCCGTCCGCTGGCGCAGCCAGAACCCCACGGCGGCCACGGCGCCCAGCGCCAGCACCACGGCACCCACGGCGAGCGGGCTCGGGCGGCGCCGCGATCTCGGTCGCCGGGCCGGCCGCCATCGTCGCCTCGGGGCGCATCGTGCGCTGCGGCTCGTGGTGCGCCGCCCACGTCGAGCGCGCTCGATCCGATCACGCTCGTGCGCGACTTGGGGCGCGGCTCGATGATCGTCGCGCCGGCCGCCTGCAGCAGCGTGCGCTCGCTGGCGTCCTCCGGGGACAGCGGGACCGCGAGCGTCTCGCCGGCGAGCTCCTCGCGCGCGTGGACGAGCGCGCGGCTCATCTCGCCCGCGTCCTTGAAGCGATTGCCCGGCTCGCGCGCCATCGCCCGCTCGACGATGTCGACGAGCAGCCGCCGGCGTCGCCGGGGCGCGCTTGCGCAGCGGCACGGGCTCGCGGTCGCGCAGGCGGGCCAGCACCTCGTGCATCGGCTGGTTCTCGAAGGCGCGCTGGCCCGAGAGGATCTCGTAGAAGATCGCGCCCAGCGAGAAGACGTCGGCGCGCGCGTCGGCCTTCTGCCCGCGCAGCTGCTCGGGGGACATGTAGTGCGGGGTCCCCATCACCGTTCCGCTGCGCGTCAGCTCGGAGGCGCCCAGCTGGGCGAGCCCGAAGTCGAGGATCTTGATGTGGCCGCTCGGCTGGATGTGGACGTTGCCGGGCTTGAGGTCGCGGTGGACGACGCCGCGCGCGTGCGCGGAGGCGACGCCTTCGCTGATCTGCTCCATCACCTCGAGCTTGCGGCCGAGGTGGCCGAGCGCCTTCGCGCGGATCGCCTCGCGGAGGTCGACCCCCTCGAGGAACTCCATCGCGATGTAGGTCACGCCCGCCGTCGTCCCCGTACTCGTAGACGGTGACGATGTTGGGGTGATTGAGCGAAGCCGCCGACTGCGCCTCGCGCTTGAAGCGCTCCTTGAACTGCGGGTCGGCGGCGAGCGAGGCCGAGATCGTCTTGATCGCGACGTTGCGGTTCAGGAGCGGGTCGCGGGCCTTGTAGACCTCGCCCATCGCACCTTCGCCGATCTTCGCGACGACCTGGTACTTCCCGATCCGCTCGAGGCCCATGGCAGACGGCGCAGACCTCCCCCGGCCGCAATCGTATCATGGGCCGTCACTTAGTCCCGGGCGGCGGACTAGGGGCGGTGCGGGGCCGCCGCGGCCCGATCGAAGCGGATGCACGCCTCGAGGAAGTAGCGCGCCGCGGGGACGATCTGGCCGGACGCAAGCGCCTGCTGGCCCTGCTTTTCGAGGGACGAGCCGTCGGCGAAGGCCGGCTGCGACGAGGCCCCGGCGCTCTCCGCTGCGGCCCTGGCGTCGGCAGCGAGCTTCCTCGCCTCCTCGGCCCGAGGCCGGAAGGCCGCGCCGCTCGCGAGGGCCACCTTCTCGGCCTCGTCGTGCGTCGGTTCGGCCTTCATCAGCTCGAAGGCCGCCGCGGCGACGTCGCCCCGGCTGGCCTGCGCCTTCTGCGAGCGCGGCCGACGCGGCCTCGGCCTTCTGCTGCCGTGCGCTCGGCCTCGGCCCTCACGGTCTTTGCGTCGGCGTTGGCCGGGTCGAGCTTGAGCGCGCTCTCGGCGTCCCGGATGGCCCCCGGGAGATCGCCCTGGTCGAGGCGGCGCCGGGCCAGCTGGACGCGCGTGGCGATGGCTTCGGCGAGCAGCTTCTCGACGCCGCTCGCGGCCGCCGGCGACGGCTGCGGCCGAGGCGTGAGCGCGCCCACCACCAGCCAGCCGCCCAGGACGAGGACGACGAGCACCGCCCCGAGGCCGATCCACAGGTAGCCTCGGCTGGGCGCCGCCGGAGCGCCCCGCAGCAGCGACCGGCTGTCGCCCGGACGCGATCCGGAGCGTGCGGCGCTGCGGCTCGCCTCGCGCGGCGCGGCGGAGGTCTGCGCGGCCTGCCGCTCGAGGTCGGGGACGCGCTCGTGACCGCGGCCGGCGCCCGCCGCCGCCCGCGCGCGCCGCAGCGCGGCGAGCAGCTCGCCCGCGGTCTGGAAGCGCTCGGCCGGGTCCTTGGCGAGCGCCTTCTCGACGATCTGGATCAGCATCGGCGGCGTGTCGGGGACGATCTCGGCGAGCGGCGACGGCTCCTCCTGCATCACCTTGAAGAGCACGCCGTGCATCGACTCGGCGTCGAAGGGCTTGCGGCCGGAGAGAAGCTCGTAGAACACGCAGCCGAGCGCGAAGACGTCGGAGCGCGCGTCGGCCTTCTGGCCGCGCACCTGCTCGGGCGACATGTAGTGCGGCGTGCCCATCACCGTGCCGGTGCTGGTCATGTCGGAGCCGCTCATGCGGGCCAGCCCGAAGTCCATGATCTTCACCTTGCCGCCCGGCAGCAGGTGGATGTTGGCCGGCTTCAGGTCGCGGTGGACGAGGTCCTGCGAGTGGGCGTAGGCGAGCCCCTCGCTGATCTGCTCCATCACGGAGAGCTTCTCGGCGGAGCTCAGCTTGTGCTGGGCCATGGCGTGCTTGAGGTCGATCCCCTCGAGCAGCTCCATCGCCATGAACATCTGCTCGCCTTCGAAGCCGAGCTCGTAGACCGTGATGATGTGGGGGTGGTTGAGCTTGGCGACCGCTTCCGCCTCGCGCCGGAAGCGCTTCTTCAGCGTCTCGTCGGCGTCGAGGCCGGACGAGATCCGCTTGATGGCGACGAAGCGGTTCAGGACCGGGTCGTGGCCCCGAAACACCTCGCCCATGGCCCCCTGGCCGAGCTTGCCGACGATCTGGTACTTGCCGATGCGTTCGGGCGTCGTCATCCAGGGATCGCCGACGCGGCCCGAGCCTTCAGTCGCTCAGGAGGCGGCGGTCGCGCGGGATGATAGCACGCGCCACCCGCCTCACCACGCGTTGAGCGTCTGCCGCCAGCCGTCCCGCGGGACCTCGGCGACGCGCCGGCGCAGGCTCTCGATCTCGACCCGGGCGGCCGCCGCCTGCCCGCTGCAGCGCCCGTTGCGGAGCACCGCGAGCGCCTCGGAGAGCGACGCCTCGCGGGAGTCGGCGAGCGGGTGGTCGACGTCGTCCGCGGCGGCGCAGTCCGCGGGGATGCCGGTGTAGTAGTCGGCCTGGCCGCGGGAGTTCGTGACCAGGAACGCCACCGGGTAGAGCACCTTGTCGCAGAAGTCGAAGCCGTACTGGCCGACCGGCTTGCCGTAGGTGGTGTCGCCCACCACCTTCACGTCCATGTACGGGCGCAGGCCGTTGATGATCGCCTCGCTGGCGGAGGCCGAGCCGCGCGTCGCGATCACCACGAGCCGCGAGACCGCGAGCGCCTGCGGCTTGCTCTCGAAGCGATAGGCGGTGTTGCGGCTCGTCTGCTTGTCGTTGTGCGTGAACTGCACGAACACCTGGCCGACGAGCGGCGAGCCGGCGATCAGGCCGGCGAGGTGCTGCGCGACCGACACGAGGCCGCCGCCGTTGTAGCGCAGGTCGAGCACCAGGTCGGTCGCACCCTGGTCCTTGAGCTGCTGGAAGGCGGTGCTGAGCGCGTCGACCGAGGGCTGCACGAAGTTGCGGAAGTGGACGTAGCCCACGCGCGCCGAGCCCTGCGGGATCACGGCGGTCTGCGACACCGTCGGGATCGTCACCAGCCGCTTGGTGAGCGTCGCGCTCCGCTCGGAGCCTCCCGGCGCCCGCCACGAGACCGAGGTCGAGTAGCCGACCTGCTCGGGGCCGAAGATCGTGCCGATCTCGCCGCTGCGGATCAGGTCGGCGACCGGCTTGCCGCCGATCGACACCAGGTAGTGGCCGCGGTCCATGCCCGCCTCGGCCGCCGGGCTGCCGGGGAACGTCTGCGTGAGCCGCAGCTCGAGGTCGCCCGTCTGCTTGTAGGCGAGGCCGAAGCCGATGAACTGGCTGTCCGAGAAGAAGGCGTCGCTCGCGGCCTTCGAGTTGATGTAGCTGTAGGTGCTGTCGAGCGTGCGGTAGCGCACGGCGTCGAGGTAGGCCTCGGGCGACGCGAAGCCCGCGACGTCGGGACTCGGCAGCTCCTTGTACCAGTAGTAGTAGGACTGGAGCACGTCGCGCACGAACGTGACCTGGCCGCTCGTGGTGCAGGCGGCGCTCGAGGACGGGCTGGTCGTCGGTGTCGGGGCGGTGGGGGAGCCGCCTCCGCAGGAGCCAGCGAGCAGGGCGGCGAGTAGAAGCAGCTTCTTGTGGGTCATGCCCTCTCTCATGTCCCTCCGAGTGTCGCTCGCCCCGAAAGAACGCGCAATGGCACGGGATCTTTTGACAGCAATGCCGCTGAAGGCCTCCTGCATGACCCCCCGCGACCTCTGGCAGCGCTACCAGACCCTGCTGCTCGACGAGCCCTCGCTCGGCTTCCGCCTGGACCTGAGCCGCATGGGCTTCGGCGAGGAGGCGCTCAGGGAGCGGAAACCCCTGATCGATCGCGCCTTCGCCGCGATGGCCGCGCTCGAGCAGGGCACGCTCGCCAACCCGGACGAGAAGCGCATGGTCGGCCACTACTGGCTGCGCGCGCCCGAGAGGGCGCCCACGCCCGAGATCGCCGCCGCGATCCGCGAAACCCGCGAGCGCGTTCGCGACTTCGCGAAGCGGGTCCACGACGGCCGGCTGAAGCCGCCTCGCGCCGAGCGCTTCCGGCACCTGCTGGTGATCGGGATCGGCGGGTCGGCGCTCGGCCCCCAGCTGGTGGCCGACGCGCTCGCGAGCTCGGCCGACCGCCTGCAGCCGCACTTCCTCGACAACACCGACCCCGACGGCATCGACCGCGTGCTTTCCAGGCTCGGCGGCGCGCTCGGGGAGACGCTCGCGGTCGTGATCTCGAAGTCGGGCGGCACGCCGGAGACGCGGAACGGGATGCTCGAAGCGGCCGCGGCCTACAAGGCGCACGACCTCGAGTTCGGCCCGCACGCGGTCGCGATCACGCAGGAGGGTAGCGCCCTCGACCGTCAGGCGGTCGAGCAGCGCTTCCTCGAGCGCTTCCCGATGTGGGACTGGGTCGGCGGGCGCACCTCCGTGACGAGCGCCGTCGGGCTGGTGCCGGCCGCGCTCCAGGGGATCGACGTCTTCGGATTCCTCGCGGGCGCCTCGGCGATGGACGACGTCACGCGCCGCCCCGACCCGCGGCGCAACCCGGCGGCGCTCCTGGCGCTCGCCTGGCACGTGGTCGGCGAAGGGCGCGGCTCGAAGGCGATGGTGGTGCTGCCCTACAAGGACCGCCTGCTGCTCTTCAGCCGCTACCTGCAGCAGCTCGTGATGGAGTCGCTCGGCAAGGAGAAGGACCTCGAGGGCCGCGTCGTCCACCAGGGCCTCACGGTCTACGGCAACAAGGGCTCGACCGACCAGCACGCCTACGTGCAGCAGCTGCGCGACGGCACGGCCGACTTCTTCGTCACGTTCGTGCGCGTGCTGCGCCATCGCGAGGGGCCGAGCCTCGAGCTGGAGGCGGGCGCCACCAGCGGCGACTTCCTCGACGGGCTGCTGTTCGGGACGCGGCAGGCGCTCCACGAGAGCGGCCGGCCCTCGCTCACGCTCACGATCCCGGACGTTTCCGCGCGAAGCCTGGGGATGCTGATCGCGCTCTACGAGCGCGCGGTGGGGCTCTACGCGAGCCTCGTCGGGATCAACGCCTACCACCAGCCGGGCGTCGAGGCGGGCAAGAAGGCGGCGGCGTCCGTGCTCGAGCTGCAGCGGAAGCTGCTCGCGGCGCTCGTCGCGCGCGGCGCGCGCGGCGGGACCTGCGAGGAGCTGGCCGAGGCGGCGGGCGCTCCCGACGAGGTCGAGACCGTGTTCCACATCCTCGAGCGGCTCGCCGCGAACCCCGCGCGCGACATCGGCCGGCGCCCGGGATCGACGCCGTTCGCCGCCATCTATTCGTTCGACCGTCACTAGACCGGAGGTTTCCCATGCTGCGTTCCGCCGCTTCGGCCGCCGCGCTGCTGCTCGTCTCCGCTCTCTCGCACGCGGAGGTCGCGACGAAGGAGGTCACCTACAAGCAGGGCGACACGGAGCTCCAGGGCTTCCTCGCCTGGGACGCCGAAGCCAAGAAGAGGCAGCCGGGTGTCATCGTGGTGCACGAGTGGTGGGGCCACAACCAGCACGCGCGCAACCAGGCGATCCGGCTCGCGAAGTCGGGCTACGTGGGCTTCGCGCTCGACATGTACGGCAAGGGCAAGGTCACCACGCACCCGAAGGACGCGCAGGAGTTCATGGCCGAGGCGACCAAGGATCCGGCCGTGGTGAAGGCGCGCTTCCTCGCCGCGCTCGACCTGCTCAAGCAGGACCCGCACGTCGACCCCGAGCGGATCGCGGCGCTCGGCTACTGCTTCGGCGGCGCCGTCGCGCTCGGCATGGCACGGCAGGGCGTCGACCTCGACGCGGTCGTGACCTTCCACGGCGCGCTCGGCACGCAGCAGCCGGCGGCGCCCGGCGCGGTCAAGCCGCGATTGCTGATCCTGACCGGCGCCGACGACCCGATGGCCGGGCCCGATCAGGTCGAGGCCTTCAAGAAGGAGATGACCGCGGCCGGTGCGAACTTCGAGGTGGTGAGCGAGCCGCACGCCAAGCACGGCTTCACGAACCCCGACGCCGACAAGGTCGGGATGGCGGCGCTCGGCTACAACGCCGAGGCCGACAAGGACTCCTGGGAGCGGATGCTGAAGTTGCTCGCCGAGGTGTTCGGGAAGAAGTAGGCGGCCCGCGCTATTCCAGCGGCGGCTTTTCCGACCACGTGGAGCGTCTGCGTCGGGAACGCGAAGCTCGCGCCCGCCCCTTCCACGACGCGCAGGATGCCGAAGAGCGTCTCCTGGCGCGCCGTGCGGTACTCCGCGTTGTCGGGGAGCTGGAACCAGCACTGCACGTCGACGTTCAGCGACGACGGCCCCAGGCTGACGAAGCTCACGATCACCGTCTCGGGCCAGACCTTCGGGTGCGCGCGCAGCATCGCCTCGATCTCGGCGACGATCCGCCGTAGCTGCGCCTCGGTCGTCCCGTGCACCAGCCCGATCGTCGTCGCGAAGCGGATCCGGTCGCGCGCCGCGAAGTCCTCGATCCGCATGTCCGCCAGCTTGCCGTTCGGCAGCGTGACGAGCGTGCGATCGGCCGTGCGGATCTGCGTCGAGCGCATCCCCATCCGCTCGACGACGCCGGTGATGTCCTCGACCTTGACGAGGTCGCCGACCCGGAAGGGCTGGTCGGCGGCGATCGAGATCGAGCCGAACAGGTTCTCGATCGTCTTCTGCGCGCCGAACGCGATCGCGATGCCGCCGATGCCGAGGCCGGCGAGCACGGTGGCGACCGGATAGCCGAGCGCGCCGAGCACCGCCACCAGGCCCGACACGGCCACGAAGGCGCGCGCCAGGTTGCGGGTCACCGACAGCAGCGAGCGCGCCGACGGGTTGCTGAGCGCCCACGGGCGCTCCATCAGGTACTGGCTCCAGACGTCGAGCGCACGCCAGATCACCCAGAAGACACCGACGGTGGCGAGGCCGCCGAGCAGCGCGCGGAGCGACTGGTGGACGCCCGGGCGCAGCCCGAGCCAGGGCAGCATCAGCAGCGCCGCCGCCACGGTCCAGAGCAGCGTGAGCGCGGGCGAGATCTGGCGCAGCAGCCGCTCGTCCCAGAGCGAAGGCGTGCGGCGGAGCAGCCGGTGCAGGATGCGTCGTCGTGGCGCCGCCGACGACGCGGCCGGCGACGAGCGCGAGCGCCGCGAGCACGGGAAGCGCCAGCCACTGCCACCACATCACGGCCCACGGCCCCGTGCGCTGCAGCCGCTCCGGGATCGCCTCGCGGATCCAGCGGTCGGGCAGCTCGTCGTACCAGCCGTCGATCTTCGAGACGGTCTGGCGCGAGAAGGCCCAGCGCGCGCCGGTCGGCGTGCGCGTCCGCACCAGGAACACGGTGTCCATGCCGCCCTGGCCGTCGGGGACCTGGCCGACGCTGTCGACGCCCTCGGGCAGCCCGTCCTCGCGATTGCCCTCGGCCGCGGGGGAGAGCGAGTCGAGCTTGATGTCGAGGTGCCGCTCGAGCACGGCCCGCAGCCGCCGCGCGAGCTCGGCTCCGCGCCCCTCCTCGCCGGGCGGCAGCACGAGGTAGCGCGCCGCCGCCTCGAAGTCGCCCTTCCTCATCGCCAGCCGCAGGAACTCGCGCGTCTCGGCTCGCGGCGAGTCCGAGGCCTCGGCTTCGGGCGCGACTGGCGCTGCCGCGCCGGCGTTGGCCTTCGGCAGGCCCGGAAGCTGCGCCCAGCCGGGCGTCGCCGATGCCATCACGCAGGTGACGGCGCACGCGAGTGCTACCGCGAGCGGCCGAGCGGAGCGCATCCCGGAATACGAGCACGCAGGCTTCGGGGACGTCAAGTTGCGGCAGGGGCGGGTCAGTCGAGCCGCTTCCTGAACCGCAGCGCGGCCAGGGTCAGCGTCGCGACGCCCATCAGGAGCAGCGTCACCGCCTCCGGCCACAGCACCGAGATTCCCGAGCCGCGCAGGAAGACGCCGCGGATGATCTCGGCGTAGTAGCGGAGCGGGATCGCGTAGGTCACCGCCTGGATCGCCGGCGGCATGTTCTCGATCGGGAAGATCAGGCCCGAGAGGTAGAGCATCGGCACCATCGCGCCGAAGACGGCACCCATCATCGCCTGCTGCTGGTTCTGGACGAGCGTCGAGACCAGGAGGCCCATCCCGAGCGTGTTGAGGATGAAGAGCATCGTCAGGCCGACGAGCAGCAGGAACGAGCCGCGGATCGGGACGCCGAAGCCGAACACCGTCACCGCGGCGGCCAGGCACATCTGGACGAGGCCGATCACCGCGAACGGCGTGAGCTTGCCGACGAGCAGCTGCCAGGGGCGGATCGGCGTGACGATGAGCTGCTCGAGCGTGCCGATCTCCTTCTCGCGCACGACGCCCATCGCCGACAGCAGCATCGTCATGATCATCAGGATCATCGCCAGCACCGCCGGCACGTAGAACCAGCGGCTGCGCAGGTCCGGGTTGTAGAGCACGCGCGGGAGCAGCCGAACCTGTCCCACGGCCGCGGCCGAGCCCGACGCCTCTCGCGTAGCCGCCGCACCTGGATCTCGGCCCCGAGCCCCTGGACGAGCGAGCCGGCATAGCCGAGCGCGACGCTGGCCGAGCTCGCGTCGGTCCCGTCGGCCACGATCTGCAGCCGCCCGACGCTCGCCGCTCGCGAGCGCGTCGCCGAAGCCGCGCGGGATCACGAGCGCCATCTGCGCCCGGCCCGTCACCAGCCAGCGGTCGACGTCGTCCGCGCGCGCCTCGTCGCCGACGAGCTCGAAGTACGAGGAGCGCACGAAGCGCGCGACGAGGTCGCGGCTGGCGGCCGTCTGGTCCTGGTCCACCAGCACCGTCGGCACGTGCGTGACGTCGGTGTTGACCGCGAAGCCGAACACCAGCACCTGCACGACGGGCGCCACGAAGATGACCGGGATCATCTTGTGGTCCTGCTTGAGCTGCAGGAACTCCTTGACGATCACGCGCCAGAGCACGCGCACGCTCAGGCCTCCCGCCGCGCGAGCCGCGCCGAGCTGAGCGCGACGACGACCAGGCCGTAGATCGCGAGCGCCGCGACCTGCGGCCAGTAGGTGACGAGGCCCTCGCCCTTCAGGATGATGCCGCGCAGGATCACGAGGAAGTAGCGCGCGGGCACCAGGTACGTGATGAGCTGCAGCGGCTCCGGCATGATCCGGATCTGGAAGATGAAGCCCGAGAGCAGGATCGCCGGCAGCATCGAGGTGATCAGGCCGGCCTGGAACGCGAGCGCCTGGGTGTCGGCGAGCGTCGAGATGAAGAGGCCGAAGCCGAGCGCGCCGAACAGGTAGAGCAGCACCGCGACCAGCAGGTCGCAGGTGCGAGCCGCGGATCTCGACGCCGAACAGCACGCGCGCCGCCGCCAGGATCATCACGGTCGCGACGAGCGAGATCGCGAGGTAGGGCAGCGTCTTGCCGACCACCAGCTCCGCGGTCCGCAGCGGCGCCATCCGCAGCTGCTCCATCGTGCCGCGCTCCTTCTCGCGCACGACCGAGAGCGCCGTCGAGAGCACCGCCGTCACCATCAGCAGGAAGCCGATCAGGCCGGGCACCAGGAACTGGGTCGACTCGAGCTCGGGGTTGAAGAGCACGCGCGGCTCGAGCCGCAGCGGCATGACCGACTCGTCGCCCGAGGCCGCGAGCGCTTCCGAGACGAGTGCGAAGTTCACCTCGCCCGCGAGCGCGCGCGCGTAGCCGAGCACGGTCGAGGCGGTGGTGGAGTCGGCGCCGTCGAGCAGGAACTGCACCGGCGCGCCGCGTCCCTCGGCGAGCGCCCGCGCGTACCCCTCGGGGATCACCAGCACCGCGCGCGCCACGCGCCGCTCGGTGATCGCCGCGAGGTCGCTGCCGGCCGGCGGCGTCGCGACCTGGTCGAAGTAGGTCGAGTTCGTGAAGGCCGCCACCAGCTCGCGGCTGCGCGCGCTCTTGTCGCGGTCCTGCACCGCGAGCCGCACGTGCCGGACGTCGAAGTTGAGCGCGAAGCCGTAGAGCACCAGCATGAAGGCCGGCAGCGCGATCAGCATCCCGAGCGAGAACGGGATCGCGCCGGATCTGGCGCAGCTCCTTGACCATCACCGCCCGCAGCCGGATCACGCCTTCGCCTCCTGACGCGCCGCCTCGGCGCGCTCGACGTGGTGGATGAAGACGTCCTCGAGCGACGGCAGGATCCGCTCGATCGACGTGGGCGGATGGCCCGCGGCGCGCAGGCACTCCTCGAGCTGCCGCCGTCCCGCGTCGGCGTCCGCGACCACCACGTGGATGCGCGTGCCGAAGACCGAGGTCTCGAGCGCCCACGGCTGCGAGGCGATCCGCTCGAGCGCGTCGCCCACGTTGCCGGCCACCACCACCTCGAGCACCGCGCTGCCGGCGAAGACGCTCTTCAGCTCCGAGACCGTGCCGAGCGCGACCAGGCGGCCGGCGTGGATCAGCGCGAGCCGGTGGCAGTACTCGGCCTCGTCGAGGTAGTGCGTGGTGACGAAGACGGTGATGCCGTTGCCGGACATCTCGTCGATCAGGCGCCAGAAGCGGCGGCGCGAGATCGGGTCGACGCCGCTCGTCGGCTCGTCGAGGAACACGACCTTCGGCTGGTGGAGCACCGCGCAGGCGAGCGCCAGGCGCTGCTTCCAGCCGCCGGGCAGCTCGCCCGTGAGCCGGTCCTCCTTTCCCTCGAGCCCGGCCATGCCGATCGCCCAGGCCTCGCGCTCGCGCGCCTCGGCGCCGTGCAGGCCGTAGACGCCGCCGAAGAAGCGGATGTTCTGGTGCACGCTCAGGTCGTCGTAGAGGCTGAAGCGCTGGCTCATGTAGCCGATCCGGCGCTTCACGCCTTCCGGGTCGCGCGCCACGTCGACGCCGAGGACGCTCGCGCGCCCGCTCGTCGGCGCGAGCAGGCCGCACAGCATCCGGATCGTCGTCGACTTGCCGGCGCCGTTCGCGCCGAGGAAGCCGAAGATCTCGCCCTCGCCGACGGTCAGCGAGACGCGGTCCACGGCCTGGAACGCGCCGAAGCGCTTGCTGAGCTCGACGAGCTCGACCGCCGTGCCCATCGCTAGCGGCCGACTGCCCGGTCGAGGCCGGCCGCGGCGAGCCGGAGCGCGGCCCTGGCCTCGGTGAGGGTGAGCGACGCGCGCTCGTGAGCGACCTCGGCGTCGGTGAGCTCCGAGGAGGGAATCACGCCCGCGCGATAGCGTTCGCCCGCCACGCGCCGGCTCTCGGTAGCCGAGACGACCGCGCGCTCGGCCACGCTCCGCCGCGCCACGGCCGTGCGCAGCTCGAGCGCCTGCTGCGTCACCTGCAGCCGGATCCCGCGGTCGAGCTCGCGCAGCTCCTGTCGCGTGGCCTCGGCCTGAGCGCTGGGCTCTCGCCTCGCTCGCCTGTCGGCGGCCGCCGTCGAGCACCTTCCAGGAGACCCCGACGCCGATGTCCCAGGTGTCCGCCCAGTCGCTGGTCGGCGGCACGATGTCGCGGTTCGGGTTGGCGTAGAGATAGCCCCCGCTCAGCTCGACCTGCGGCAATCGGCCGCCGTGCTCCGAGCGCGCCGCCGCGTCGGCCGCGGCGACGCGCGCGAGGAGCGCCTGGCGCTCGGGCCGCAGCGACTGCGCCTCCAGGACGAGCGCCTCGACGTCGGGCGGTGGTGCACTTGGCTTCGGCCGGCGGCTCGATCGGGCTCGACGCGCGCCGTCGGGCGGAAGGTCGAGCAGCCGGCGCAGGTTCGCCTCGGCGAGCTCGGCCCCCGCCTCCGCGCGCAGCCGGTCGAGCTCGGCGCGGTCGCGCTCGACCTCGACGGCGAGCAGCTCGCTGCGCGGCGCGAGGCCGAACTTCTCGCGGTTGCGCGCGTCCACGATGTGGGCCTCGTAGGCGCGGATCGCGTCCTGCAGCAGCGCGGCGCTGGCGCGCGACGTCACGCAGGTCCCAGAAGGCGGTCTTCGTCTCCAGCACCAGGTCGGCGCGCCCGGCGCGCAGGTCGTGGCCGGCGGCCGTCTGCGCCTGCTCGGCCGACTCGACCTTTCCGCCCACGCGCCCGAAGGTGAAGATCGGCATGACGAGCCCGGCGCGCACGCGCCAGTTGTCCTGGATGTTCGGGTACACCACGACGCGCTGGACGGGCTCCGCCGGGTTGCCGGTCGGCGCGAAGATCGCGAGCTCGGGCACCTCCGAGCGGCGCTGGTAGCCGGCGCCGATCTCGAGCTGCGGCCAGCGCTCGCCGCGCGCGCCCTTCGAGTCGGCGGCGGCGGCGGCTTCGAGCGCGGTGAGTCGCGACAGCCGCGCGGAGGCGGCGACGGCGCGGGTCACGGCCTCCTCGACGGTGAGCCGTACCGGCGCGGCGTCGTTCGGTGCCGTGGCCGGCGCCGCGGGCGGATCCTGCGCGGACGCGGCGGTGGCGGAGAGCAGAAGCGGCAGCAGCAGGGCGCGTCTCATGGTCTCACCTCGGCCGCGTCCGTGGCGCCGCGCGCCCGGATCCGGCTGATGAACACGTCCTCGAGCGACGGCGTCGCGGGGCGCGACGAGTGCACGACGATCCCGGCGCGGCGCAGCGACTCGGCCAGCCGCTCGGCCTCGGCCGCCGCCGGCGCCCGCCGCGGCCTGCGGCAGCGCCGCGTGCAGGCGCTCGCCGAACACCTCGACCTCGGAGACTCCGGGCACCGCGCGCAGCGCCGCCATCGCCTCGCGGCGCGGCTCGGCCACGACCTCGACGAGCACGCCGGGCTCCGCCGCGCGCAGCGCGTCGGGCGTGTCGAGCGTCAGCACGCGGCCGTGGTCGACGAGCGCCACGCGCGTGCAGCGCTCGGCCTCGTCGAGGTAGGGCGTCGTCAGCAGGATCGTGAGCCCGTCGCGCTGCAGCCGCGCGAGCAGCCGCCAGAAGTCGCGGCGCGAGACGGGGTCGACGCCGGTCGTCGGCTCGTCGAGCACCAGGAGCTCGGGCGTGTGGACGAGCGTCGAGACGAGCGCCAGCTTCTGCTTCATGCCGCCCGAGAGGCGCGCCGCGAGGCGGTCGCGGAAGGGCTTCATGCGCACCATCTCGAGCAGCGCGTCGCGCTTCTCGGCGTAGCCGCGGACGTCGTGGACCTCGGCGAAGAAGGCGACGTTCTCGTCGACGCTCAGGTCGCCGTAGAGCGAGAACTTCTGCGAGAGGTAGCCGACCTTGCCGGAGAGCGTGCGCCGCTCTCGGAAGGGATCGAGCCCGCAGGTGCGGACCGTGCCGGCGTCGGCCTTCAGCAGGCCGAGCACCATGCGCAGCGTGGTGGTCTTGCCCGCGCCGTCGGGGCCGATCAGGCCGAACATCTCGCCGCGCCGCACGCTGAAGCTCACGTCGCTCACCGCGGCGACGTCGCCGAAGCGGCGCGTGAGCCCGCTCGCCTCCACCAGCAGCTCGCCGGGGGAAGACGTCGCCGTCTGCGCCGTCACGGCTGCGCTCCGGCCGCGCGCAGGCGGGCCTCGGCCGGCATGCCCGGCTTGAAGAGCCCATCCTTGTTCTCGAGCGCGACCTTCACCTTGTAGACGAGCTTCACGCGCTCGTCGCGCGTCTGGACGTTCTTGGGCGTGAACTCGGCCTGCGACGCCACGAACGAGACGCGCCCGCGCCGCGTCTGCCCGTCGTCGGTCACCACCGAGGCCTCCTGGTCGAGGCGGATGCGGCCGAGGTCGGTCTCGGAGACGTAGACGTTGAGCCAGGCGTTCGCGAGGTCGGTCACCACGACGAGGCCCGTGCCGCGCGCCAGCAGCTCGCCCTGCTCGGCCAGCTTCTCGGTCACGACGCCGGTCGACGGGCTCGCGATCACCGCGTCCTTCCGCTGCTGCTCGAGCTGTCCGATGCGCGCGTCGGCCGCCTGCACGCGCGCCGCGGCCGCGTCGATCTCCTCGCGCCGGTAGCCGGCCTTCAGGCGCTTCAGCCGCTCGCGCGCCGCATCGAGGCTCGCGCGCGCGACGTCGTTCCGGGTGCGCGCGTCGTCGCGCGCCTGCGTGGTGCCGGAGCCGGACGCGAGCAGGCCCTCCATCCGCTCGAGGTCCCGGGCCGCGCCCGAGAGGTCGGCCTGGGCGCGGGTCACCTGCGCCTCGGCCTCCCGCACGTCCTCCTCGCGCGAGCCGGCGCGCCGCAGCTGCAGCTCGGCCGCGGCCTGGGCGCGATCCGCGCGAGCGGTCGCGAGCTCGAGCTCGGTGTCGGTGGTGTCGACGCGCGCGAGCTCCTGGCCGGCGGCGACGGCCGCGCCCTCGTCGACGTTCAGGTGCAGCAGCGTGCCCGCGACCTTGGTCGAGATGCGGACCTCGGTCGCTTCGACGTGGCCGGCGGCCACGATCTCGTTCGGGTCGGCCGCCTTGCGGCAGCCGCTCGCCGCGGCCGATGCCGAGAGCAGGGAGACGAGGACGGCGAAGGCTCGTGCTTTCATGCGCGCGCTCCTTTGCGGCGGCGGGTGGGGGAGGGGGGGCGGTCGGGGCGCAGCCCGCGGAGCGTCAGCTCCTCGAGGTAGCGCAGGAACTGGGCGAAGTCGGGCATCCGCGGGAGGCGGCCGCCGGCCATCGCGCGCTTGCGGGCCGGCTCGGTCGCGAGGTAGTAGACCAGGCTGCCGAAGAGCGCGAAGTGCATCGCGATCGGGTCCACGCGCCTGAAGACACCCTCGCGCATCCCGCGCCGGGCCACGCGCTGCGTCACGCCGAGGATCTCGGCCATGTGCGGCAGCGCCGCGGGCTCGACGCCGTGCGAGAGCACCTCGCGCACGAACAGCACCGGGAACTCGGGCCGGCGCTCGCGCACGCGCGCGAAGCTCGAGAGCAGCGCGCGGAGCGTGCGGGCGCGCGTCCCGGCCCTTCGCCTCGGCCGCCTTCAGGTCGGCGGCCAGCTCGGCGAAGCTCGAGACCAGGATCGCGCGGTAGAGCCCGCGCTTGCCGCCGAAGTGGTAGCTGATCAGCGCCTTGTTCACGCCGGCCTCGGCGGCCACCGCTCCGATCGGGACCGCGTCGAAGCCGCGCTCGGCGAACAGCCGGGTGGCGGCGGCGAGCAGCGCCCGCCGCGTGGCCTCGGGGTCGCGGCGCGCGCCGGCCTGCCCGCTGCGGCGACGCGCGACGGCCTGCCGGGACAAGTTAATCAACCGGATGGTTAAGAGACGGCCACAAGATAGACCGCGGGCCGGGCCGCCGTCAAGGCCCTTCAGGCGTCGTGGCGCGGCTGCGCGAGCCGGGCGCGCGCCTGGCGCACGGTCTCGCGCAGCAGCGGGTCGGGGTCGTCGCGCCACGCCTCGAGGTGGTGGGCGAGCGTCACGAGCCCGAGCGAGCCGATCGCGTAGGCCGCGCAGGAGCGCAGCCAGGGATCGCCCGTGCTGGCGAGCGCGTCGATGCCCTGCTCGGGCGTCTCCACCGGCGCGCCCACCAGCCGATGCGCCAGCCGCACCCGCTGCGGCTCGGGGATCTCGGGGTCCACGAGCGGGACCAGGAGCGCCTTCGTCTCGGGCCGCAGCAGGCTCTCGAGCAGGTCGAGCGCCTGGTCGTGGATCACGGCGTTGCCCGACTGCAGCCCGATCCAGGCGGCGCGGAAGTCGCGGCGCGGGTGGAGCAGGTCGAGCAGCCGGAACACCCGCTCGAGCTCCTCCCGCATCGCGGCGCGCAGCCCGCGCTCGATCGGCTCCTGGCCCGGTCCCGGGGTGAGGATCGTTCCGAGCACCTGGTAGGAGCGGTAGTGGCCGAGCACCTCGGCGCCCAGCGCGGACTCGAGCAGCCGCGCGTCGATCGCGAGGTCGGCCTGCAGGTCGCGCGCGGCGGTGAGCGCCGCCAGGATGCGCAGGCGCAGCGCCGCGTCGCCGTCGAGCAGGTTGTCGGTCAGCACCTCGACCGCACCCTCGCCGCCGATGCGCTCGAGCACGCCCGGGATCGCGCGCCGCGTCGCCGGAGCGAGCCGCCGGTCCGCGAGCGCCTCCGCGAGCGGCGCCAGGGCGTCCTCTGCGGCCGCGACGAGCGCCTCCTTCGCCTCGCCCGCGAGCGCGGGATCGCCGAGCCGCGCGATCAGCAGGTCGACGCAGCCGCGCGGGTCGCCGCGCCCCACGGCGCGGATCGCCGTGCGTGCGACCTCCGGGTCCTCGTCCTGCACCAGCCGCCGCAGCGACTCCTCGAACGGCAGCGGCATCCGCTCGGCGAGCCGCGCCGCCTCCAGCCGCGTGCGCCGCCCCGGCTCGCCGGCCTCGGCCACCATCGCGGCGAAGAGCGGCTCGGCCGCCTCGAGGCGTCCGTCGCCGAGCCGCGCGAGCACCGCGACGACCGCCGAGCGCACCGAGTAGTCGGGGAAGTCGGCGAGCTCGCGCACGCGCGACAGCGGGTCGATGTGGGCGTGGCGCGAAAGGTAGAGCAGCGCCTCGGTGCGCACCTCGAGCGCGGGGTCGTGGAGCAGCTGCCTCCGCGCGCGGCAGCACCGAGAGGTCGCCGGCCTCGCTCAGCAGCGACAGCGCGCGGCAGCGCACGCCGGCCTCGGCGTGGTCGAGCAGGCCGCGGACCGCGGGGTGCGCCGCCGAGGACTGGGGGCCGGCGCCCATCAGGTCGAGCGCGTACAGGATCTCCTTGGGGTCGACCGCTCCGAGGCGGGTCGCGAGCACCTCGGTCGTCTCGCGGTCGAGGAGCGTGGTCGAGGCGCGCTCGGCGTCGAGCCGGTGCTGCTGCAGGCTCTCCTCGAGCGTCGCGACGTAGCGGTGGTGGACGCGCGAGGCGAGCAGCAGCCACAGCCCGACCGCCGGCAGCGTGACGAGGCTGAGCTGCTTCGGACCGAGGCCGCCGAGCGTGACGAACGCCAGCACCACGAGCCCGGCGAGGCCGTCGCCCGCGCGCCAGGCCACGGTGTCGATGAACGACTTCGCCGGAAGCTTCACCGCCGTCGGCACCGGCAGGTACAAGAGCTCCATCGCGGGCCGGTCGATCGAGTAGCGCAGCACCTTGTCGATGCCCTTGAGCAGCACGCCGGCCGACAGCGTGGCGAAGGCGAGCATGCCGGTCGAGCCGCACAGCAGCCCGATCGGCAGCAGGAACAGCACCGGCCCGAGCCCGAGCCGGCGCAGGACACTCGCCGTGAGCAGCAGCTGGATCGCCACGCACAGCACGCCGACCCAGGCGTTGAAGCCGCCGAAGAAGACGGCGAGCGCGTCCTTGCTCACCAGCTCCCGCTGCGCGATCGCGCGGAACTGCCAGCTCGCGACCGCCGTGACGAACGACGAGAGCACCACGATCGCCGCGATCGCGCGCAGGTGGCCCGAGCCGAGCACCAGCCGCAGGCTGGTCCGCAGCCCCTCGCGCGCGCTCGCGCCCGCCCCGGAGGCGTGGCGCAACGCCGGGGGACGGCTGCGCCAGAGCGCGCCGACCACGGGGATCGCGACGAGCAGCAGCGCCGCCGTCGCCACCAGCAGGCTCTCGGCGCCGAAGCGGCGCGCGAGCTCGCTCGAGACGAATCCGCCCGCCGTCGCGCCGAGCGTGGCCCCGGCGCCGACGAAGCCGAAGAGGCGCCGCGCCTCGCGCGGCGTGACCACGTAGTTGGCGAGCGTCCACACCTGCGCGGGCGCCAGCACGCCCAGCACTCCCACCCAGATGTAGACCGCGGGGTAGAGCCACGGCGCGGGCGTGCCGTGCGTCAGGATCGCGAAGCCGAAGCCCATGACCCCGAAGACCAGCAGGCTGCCCGAGATCAGCCGCTCGAGCGGCAGCCGGCGCCCGGCGCGGACGTAGAGCCCCACCGTCACGGCCACCACCAGGAACAGCGACATGTCGGCGAACGGGAGCAGCGACGCGTTGTAGCGGCCGAGGAAGAGCGCGTCGCGCGCGACCTGCCCGACGAGGTACGCGCAGATCACCAGGAACAGGTGGGCGAACAGCAGCAGCCCGCGGGGAAGGTCCCCACGCTGAAGGCGCAAGAGCCGCTCCAGCGCACGGGTCATCGGGAAGCGCCGGCATTAAAGCAGAGCCCGCCTCCGGTGTACACTGCCCGCCGACTCTTCCGAAAGGACCAAGCGATGCGGCGGCTGCCGGTTGCGGGTGCGTTCGTCGGGCTCTTCCTCGCGCTGCCGCCGTCGCACGCGCAGGCGCCGGCTGCATCTCAGGCACCCCCCGCGCCCGTGCCCGAGGCGGCCGCGGCTGCCGCGAAGGCCGCCGATGCCCACGGGTGCGAAGGTCTGGCTCGGGCACTACGCCGAGTACGAGGAGTACCTGAAGACCGCGGCGATCCAGAAGGTCGGGGACATCCCGGTCGGGGTGACCAAGCCGAAGCGGGCCTTCTTCGAGCCGGGCGGGATGGCCGGCAGCGCGGCGCTCAAGTACCTGCCTTCGGGACTGAAGGGCGGCTACTGGGAGGCGTACAAGTCCGAGATCGCCGCCTACAAGCTCGACCGCATCCTCGGGCTCGACATGGTCCCGCCGACGATCGAGCGGCGCGTCGGCTCCGATCTCGGCGTCGCTGCAGCTCTGGGTCGAGAACTGCCGGCTGCTCAAGGACCTCGACCAGACGAAGTGCCCGCGCCCGATGTCCTGGGCGAAGCAGGTGTGCCGCCAGCGCACCTTCGACAACCTGATCGCCAACATCGACAGGAACGCGGGCAACCTGCTCGTCGACCAGGAGTGGAACCTGATCCTGATCGACCACTCGCGGGCGTTCGCCACCAACACGATGCCCTTCATGAAGGAGATGACGCGGATCGACCGCGAGTTCTACGAGAAGCTGAAGGCGCTCGACGAGGAGACGCTGACGCGCGAGCTGAAGCCGTGGGTGCTGACGGGGGGCACGATCCGCGACCTGCTCAAGCGCCGCGACAAGATCGTCGCCCGCTTCGACGAGCTCGCCCGCCAGAAGAGCGAGGCGACGGTCTTCCCGTTCTGAGCGGGCGCGCGATGCGCAAACGGATCCCGCTCCTCCTGCTCGCAGCGGCGCTCGCGCCGGTCGCGCTCCTGGCGAAGGACGAGAGCTGCGAGTTCACGGGGGTCGAGCGCGTCGTCGCGATCGGCGACGTCCACGGCGCCTACGCCGAGTTCCAGGCGGTGCTGCGCCTCGCGGGCCTGATCGACGCCAAGGACAAGTGGAGCGGCGGCAAGACCCACTTCGTGCAGACCGGCGACACCACCGACCGCGGCAGCGGCACCCGCCAGGTGCTGGAGCTGCTGATGCGGCTCGAGGTCGAGGCGCGCAAGGCCGGCGGCCGCGTGCACGCCCTGCTCGGCAACCACGAAGTGATGAACGTGATGGGCGACCTGCGCTACGTGAGCCGCGAGGAGTACAAGTCGTTCGAGAGCCCGAAGTCGCGCAGCAGCTACGAGGACCTCTTCCGCTCGCGCGCGATCGCCGCGCGCCAGGCGGCGAAGGACGCGAAGCAGACGTTCGACGAGGCCTCCTTCCGCAGGAAGTTCGAGGAGGACTTCCCGCTCGGCTACGTCGAGCGGTTCCTGGCCTTCGCGGACGACGGCCGCTACGGCCAGTGGCTGCGCCAGCGCCCTGCGATCGTGAAGATCGACGGCGTCGTGTTCCTGCACGGCGGCCTCACCCCCGAGGTGGCGGCGCTCGGCTGCGAGGCGATCAACGCCACGGTCCGGCGCGAGATCACGGACGACATCGCCAAGACGCGCCAGCAGCCGGAGGCCTCGCTCGCCGCGGGCGAGAGCGGGCCGCTCTGGTTCCGCGGCATGGCGCGCGAGGACGAGGCGGCCTGGCGGCCGTCGCTCGAGCGCGTGCTCTCGGGCATCGGCGCGCGGGCCGTGGTGGTCGGGCACACCGTCACGAGCGACGGCCGCATCACGCCGCGCTTCGGCGGCCGCGTGGTGATGATCGACGTCGGCATGAACCCGCTCTACGGGCGCAACCTGGCCGCGCTCGAGATCGCCGCCGACGGCACGATGAGCGCCCTCTACCCGGACCGCCGCGAGCCGCTGGGCCTGCCCAAGGCCGCGGCACTCGCGCCCGCGGCGTCCCGCTAGCGGAGAGCGCTCGCAGCGGGCCTCGGCCGGCGTGTGGCGGCCCGCCGCCCGCCGCACTAGAATCCGCCTTCGCGAACGGAGGGGCGGCAGGGATGGCGACAGTCGACGCGTGGGTCGTAGTCGGGCTCGACAACGGGGGCAACAAGAACAACGCCACCGTGCTCGACGCGTCCGGCCGCTTCCTGGTGCCCTCGCTGCTCGAGAGCCCGAGCCGGGTCACCGAGGGGCCGGAGGTGGCCCTCGCGGCGCTCGTCGAGTCGTTCGACGACGTGCTGGCGCGGACCACCATCGCGCACGACCGCGTGCGCGCGGTGGGGCTCGACACCCCCGGCCCCGCCAGCGCCACCGGCGTCATCTCCTCGCGCGGCTCGACGAACTTCGCCCACCCCGGCTGGCGCAACTTCGACGTGCGCGGCGCGCTCGAGGACCGGCTGAAGCGGCCCGTCGTCTACAACAACGACGGCAACGCGGCGGCGCTCTACGCGCACTACCAGCTGTTCGGGCCGCTCGCGCCGCAGCGCGCTTCGGTCTCGGCGATCATCGGCACGGGCTTCGGCGGCGGCGTCATCGAGAAGGGCCAGGTGATCAAGGGCGCTTCGGGCTTCGCGGGCGAGCTCGGCCACGTCCACATCCCGCTGCACGGGCTGCTCGAGCACGACCAGCCGCTGCCGACGTGCAACTGCGGCTTCGTGGGCGACGCCGAGAGCATCGCCTCGCTCACCGGGATCGAGAAGAACCTGCTGCCGTACTGGCTGTCGCGCTACCCCGAGCACGCGCTCGCGAAGGCCGAGTCGCTCGCGAAGGCGGCCAAGCTCGTGCGTGGCTACGGCGAGGAGAGCGACCCGATGGCGCTCGCGATCTTCGCCCAGCAGGCGCAGGCGGTCGGCCGGCTCTTCACGATCGCCGCCAACTTCACGGATCCCGACGCCTACTTCATCGGCGGCGGCGTCGTCGAAGCGGCCCCGCACTTCCGCGAGTGGTTCCTGGCGAAGGTGCGCGAGCACACCGCGCTCAAGGAGGAGCAGGCGCGCGCTTCCCGGCTCGAGGTCGTGCCCGACCTCGACATGGCCGGCGCGCGCGGCGCGGCGATCGCCGCGCTCGAGACCGTCCACGCGCGCTGAGCGCGTCACGCCAGAAGCGGCGAGCGGCCTCACGGGTTGGACTTGGCCTGGCCGCAGTCGCAGCGAGGGCAGCCGTTGTCGAAGATGATCCGCCACTTGCCGTCCTTCTCCTTGCGCCAGACGGAGTTGAACGTGCCGACGCGCTTGCCCGCGGGGTCGAAGACCGGCCCGCTGCTGAAGCCGAGCTCGCCGGAGTCGAGCACCTCGACGTTCTCGGGCGCCCACGAGAAGGGCGCCGCCTGGCCCTGGTAGGACCCCTTCCAGGCGTCGGCGACGGCCGCTTTCCCGCGCAGCACGCCACGCCCGAAGAACACGGTGTCGGCCGCGAGGAACGAGGCGAACGCCGCGTGGTCGCGGTCCGCCATCGTCTTCGCGAAGGCCGTCTCGGTCTGTCGAACCTCCTCCTTCAGCTCCGCGTTCGTCGCCGCGCCCGAGACGGAGGCGCCCAGGATCAGCGATGTCATCAGGCTCAGCGTCGTTCTCACGAATCACCTCCGATGCGGGGGTCCGTCGCGACCGCCGGCTCGCGGCAGCATCCCACGAAGCGGCGCGCACGCAAATCCAAGCCGCTGTACGAGAGTGCAGGGCGCTGTCGCGTCGTCTCGAATGGCTCGTCGTCCGCTGGTCGCAAGTGTGAAATGTCGTCGTTTCGCCATGGCATGACCTTCGCCTCATTGCGCCCATCCACTCGCCGATACGTATTTCGCTTTGAGGGTTGGCGTGACGGACCGCGTGTTGAAGAGCGATCGCGCAGACGAGGACAGGGAAGACCTCCCGAATCGGGAGCTTCCGTCCGATCTGGCTGGAGAAGCCGGCCGGCGCCGGGAGGCCGCTTCGTACCTGCGGGCCGCCCGGCTGACGGACGACGCGTCCGAACGGCAAGCCCTGCGGCGGAAAGCCGCCGAGCTCCTGGCACCGTGCGCGTCGCGCAGGAGAGCACGCGCGGCGCGTTGATCCACCGCTCGTCCGGTGGCCATACTAGCGGCATGGCAGCCAGCGATCGGACCGCAACGGAGACGGTTGGCGCGAACGGCCTCGAAGGCGTCGAGGTCGCGCGCACGGCGCTGAGCGACGTCGACGGCGAGCGCGGCCGGCTCGTGATCGCGGGGCACGACGTCGAGGCGCTCGCGGGGCGCGTCGAGCTTCGAGGACGCGTGCCTGATGCTCTGGGACGGCGCCGATCCCGGTCCCGAGGCGCGCGATCGCCTGCGGGCCGCCCTGGGCGAGGCGCGCGTCCGTGCCTTCGAGGCGATCCCGGGCCTGGGCAGGGCCCTCGAGACGAAGGATGCGATGGACGCGCTTCGCGGCGCCGTCGCCCAGCTGACGGCTCCGGCCGACGAGAGCGAGGGCCGCGTGCTCGTGACCGCCGCGACGGCGGTGTTCGTCGCGGCCTGGTGCCGTCTCCACGCAGGAAAGCCGCCGCTTGCGTCCGGACCCGGCGAGCCCGCACGCCGCCGACTACCTGCGGATGGCCACCGGGAGCGGCGAGCACGCGGCCGCGCTCGAGAGCTACCTGGTGACGGTGAGCGAGCACGGCATGAACGCCTCCACCTTTGCCGCGCGCGTCGTCGCGTCGACGGGCTCGGACCTGGTGTCGGCGGTGGTGGCCGCGATCGGCGCGCTCAAGGGGCCGCTGCACGGCGGCGCGCCCGGGCTGGTGCTCGAGATGCTGGACGCGGTCGGAGCGCCCGAGCGCGCGGCCGCCTGGCTCGAGGCCGAGCTCGGGGCCGGCCGCCGCATCATGGGGATGGGCCACCGCATCTACCGCGTCCGCGACCCGCGCGCGGCGGTGCTCGAGAAGGCGGTCGAGGCGCTCGAGCGCCGCTCGGCGCCGAGCTCGCGCCTGCGGCTGGCGCGCGCCGTCGAGAAGGCCGCCGAGGAGCTGCTGGCGCGTCGTCACCCGGAGCGGGCGCTCCGCGCGAACGTCGAGTTCTACACCGCGGTGCTGCTCGAGGCGGTCGGCCTGCCGCGCGAGGCCTTCACGGCCACGTTCGCGGTCGGGCGCGTCGCCGGCTGGAGCGCCCACGTCGCCGAGCACCGGCGCGTCGGCCGCCTGATCCGGCCGAGCTCGCGCTACGTCGGGCCCCGCCCGATGTAGTCGAGGCGCCGCCCGAGGAAGTCCCGCTCGGCGTCGTTGTCCGTGAGCTCGATCGCCGCCTCGTAGGCTTTCGCGGCTTCGGCGTCCCGGCCGAGGCGCCGCAGCAGGTCGGCGCGGATCGCGTGGAAGAGGTAGTACGCCCCGAGGTCCAGCGCGTCCACGAGCGCGAGCGCCGCCGCCGGCCCTTCGACCTCGGCCAAGGCCACGGCGCGGTTGAGCGCTATGACCGGGTTCGCCTCGCGCGCCAGAAGCTGGTCGTAGAGCGCCAGGATCTGGGACCAGTCGGTGGCCTCCGCGGAGCGCGCGTCGCTGTGAACCGCGACGATCGCCGCCTGGATCTGGTAGACGCCGGGCTCGTTGCGCAGCAGGCAGCGGCGCACGATCGCCTGGCCTTCGGCGATCTGGTCGCGATTCCAGAGCTCCCGGTCCTGCTCGGCGAGCGGCAGCAGCGCGCCATGCGCCGTCG
Source organism: uncultured Acidobacteriota bacterium (assembly GCA_963724555.1). Classification (GTDB taxonomy): domain Bacteria; phylum Acidobacteriota; class Vicinamibacteria; order Fen-336; family Fen-336; genus DATBSL01. The sequence continues at coordinate 23,552 of CAVRVE010000030.1, read as the reverse complement.
TGCGCGCCGCCCGCCGCGACTCGTGGAGCAGCATCAGCGCGAGCAGGCCCTGAACCTCGGGCTCGTCGGGCATGAGCTCGGCCAGCACCCGGCCGAGGCGCAGGGCCTCGGCGCAGAGCTCGCCGCGGACCAGCTCGCGTCCCGAGCTCGCGGCGTAGCCTTCGTTGAAGATCAGGTAGACCACGGCCAGCACGGACTGCAGTCGCCCGGAGAGCTCGGCGGCCGGAGGCACGCGGTACGGGATGGAGGCGTCGCGGATCTTGCCCTTGGCGCGCACCAGCCGCTGCGCCATCGTCGGCTCCGGCACCAGGAACGCCCGCGCGATCTCGGCCGTGCCGAGCCCGCCGACGAGCCGCAGCGTGAGCGCGACCTGCGCGGGCCGGGACGAGCGCGGGGTGGCAGCAGGTGAAGATCAGCCGCAGCCGCTCGTCCGCCACCGGGCCCTCCTCGACCGGCTCGCCCTGGGCGTGCAGCAACGCCGCCTGGGCGTGGCGGTCGGCGCGCGACGCCTCACGCCGCAGCCGGTCGATCGCTCGACGCCGGGCAGTCGTGATGATCCAGCCGGCCGGGCTCGGCGGGATCCCGTCGCCCGGCCACCGCTCGACGGCGGCCGTGAAGGCGTCCGCGACGGCGTCCTCGGCGACGCCGATGTCGCCGAAGACGCGTACCAGCACCGCCACCGCGCGGCCGTACTCCGCGCGGAACACGCGCTCGATCTCCGAAGCACGCGCCTGGTCCAACCCGGTGTCAGTACTCTCCGCGGCTCTGGAACGGCCGCACCTCGATCGGCAGCGTGAGGATCCGGGCCGCCTTGCGCGCCCAGCCGAGAGCGGCATCCAGATCCGGCGCGCTCACGATCCAGAACCCTCCGACGTGCTCCTTGCCCTCGACGTAGGGTCCGTCGGTCAACACGACGTCGTCGCCCCTTGCCCGCAGCACCGTGGCCGTGCTCGCAGCGTGGAGCCCTCCGGAGAACACCCAGGCGCCGGCGGCCTTGATCTCCTGGTTGAGGACGTGCAGCTTGCGGCCGACCTCCTCCAGCACCTCGGGCGGCGGAGTCCCGCCGTCGGGCTGGTAGATGGTGATCAGGTACTGCGTCATCGGCGCTCCTCGGAGGCCAGTGGCCCCGGTGTCAAGCCGGCTCGTAGCCCGCGATCACGACTCCCGTGGTCGTGGGCACGCTCCTCACGAGGCGGTAAGCCCGCCGCGCGTCGTCGTCGTTGAAGAGGCGGCGGCCCCGCCCCAGGACCAGCGGGTGGATCGAGAGCAGGAAGTGATCGACGAGGCCGCTCCGCATCAGGGTCTGCAGCAGGTCTCCGCTGCCCAGCACGACGATGTCCTTGCCGGGCTGCTCCTTGAGGCGAGCGACACTCTGCGCGGCCTCGCCCGGGAGGAGCGTCGAATTCTGCCACGGCAGCGGCTCCTGGAGCGTCCGCGAGGCGACGTACTTCTGCCCCTCGTCGAGCACCTTCGAGAACGGGTTGTCCTTGCGCGCGGGCCAGACCTTGTGGAAGTCCTCGTACGTGCGGCGGCCGAACAGCATCGGCCCGCCCTGCGGCCATGCCTTCGCCCATCGTCTTCATCATCACGGGGTCGAAGTAGGGGCCCGCCCAGCCGCCGTGCTCGAAGCCGCCGCGCGTGTCCTCGTCTTTCCGGCCCGGCGCCTGCATCACCCCGTCGAGCGTGAGGCTGACGACCGCGACGATCTTGCGCATGGTGTGGTTCCCTCCGGGGCCGGCGCCCGCCGGTCCTCACCCCCTATACGAGCCACGGTCCCCGGAATCGACATCGGGCGACCGCTCCCCCAAAAATAGCGTCTCTTGGAGCCGCTCGTCGCGGCGGGGAGTCGTTCAGGCGGGGATCTCCTCCTGGGCCAGAGTCTGCCCGAGGACGACCTTCAGCACGTGCCGCCTGCCATCGTCGACGAGCGGGATGTCGTCCGCGGCGACCGCTTTTCCGTCGAGCAACGCCCGCGCGACGCCGCGGCAGCAGCGCTCGGGGTTGGCGATCTCGAGCTCGTAGCGCGTCGTGCCGAAGCGCCAGGCGATCGAGCAGGACGGCCAGGACGTCGGGATGCAGGGATCGATCTCGAAGCTCGCTCCGTGGCGGCGCAGGCCGAGGATGCTCTCGAGGCCGGCCCGGTACATCCAGCCCGCCGAGCCGGTGTACCAGGTCCAGCCGGCCCGGCCGGCGTGCGACGGGTGCGCGAGCACGTCGCCGGCGAGCACGTAGGGCTCGGCCTTGTAGCGCTCGACGTCCGGCAGCTGGCGCGTGTGGTTGGCGGGGTTGAGCATGTGGAAGAGCTCCATGGCTTCGTCGCCCGACCCCAGCCGGGCCATGGCCATCACCGCCCAGACGGCGGCGTGCGTGTACTGGCCGCCGTTCTCCCGCACGCCGGGCGGATAGCCCTTGATGTACCCGGGATCCTGCGACGAGCGGTCGAAGGGCGGCGTGAGCAGGGCGAGCAGCCGGGGGCCGCGCCGGACGAGGTGCGCGCGGACGGCGTCCATGGCGCGATCGGCAAAACGCTCCGGCACCGCCGCCGAGAGCACGGACCAGGACTGGGCGACCGCGTCGATCCGGCACTCCTCGTTCTGCGCCGACCCGAGCGTCGAGCCGTCGTCGAAGTACCCGCGCCGGTACCATTCGCCGTCCCAGGTCCGCTCGAGGACGGTCCCGAGCCGCGCGGCCTCGCGGCGGTAACGCTCGGCGCGCTCGGCGTCGCCCCGCTCGCCGCAGAGCGACGCGAACTCGCCGAGCACGCCGTGCAGGAAGAAGCCGAGCCAGCTGCTCTCTCCCCGGCCCTGCCAGCCGACGCGGTTCATGCCGTCGTTCCAGTCGCCGCTGCCGAAGAGCGGCAGCCCGTGCGCGCCCACGGTCAGGCCCTTGTCGATCGCCCGCAGGCAGTGCTCGAAGAGCGAGGCGCGCTCGGCGGACACGCGCGGCTGCAGGTAGGCCTCCTGCGCCTCGGGCGCGAGCGGCGGCGCCTCCAGGAACCCGACCGGCTCGTCGAAGACGCCCGCGTCGCCGGTCGTCCGCGCGTAGTGCGCCGCCGCGTACGGCAGCCACAGCAGGTCGTCCGAGCAGCGGGTGCGGGTGCCGCGGCCGCTCGGCTCGTGCCACCAGTGCTGGACGTCGCCTTCGACGAACTGGCGGGCGGCGGCCTTCAGGAGATGCGCGCGCGTCAGGTCGGGCCGCGAGAGCGCGAGCGCCGCCGCATCCTGGAGCTGATCGCGGAAGCCGAACGCGCCGCCCGGCTGGTAGTAGCCGGTGCGCGCCCAGAGCCGGCAGCTCAGGTCCTGGTAGAGCAGCCAGCGGTTCATCAGCAGGTCGAACGAGTCGTCCGGCGTGCGGACCTGCACGGCGTCGAGGGTCCGGTCCCAGGAGCTTCGCACCGCGTCGAGCGACGATGCCGCCGCCGTCGCGGAGCCGTGGCGCTTTACGAGCTCGCGGGCCGTGGCGGCGTCCGCTGCCTGGCCGATCAGGAAGACGAGAGCTCGCGTCTCGCCCGGGGCGAGCGGCAACGGAGACGTGAAGCGCCGCGCAGGGGTCGAGGCCCGCGCCGAAGCGCCCGGAGAGCGCCTCGCGGGAGAGCGCGGCCGGGTGCGCGAGCGAGCCGTTGCTGCCGAGGAACGAGGCTCGATCCGCCGTCGCCGAAGCGAGCGGCTCGCTCGCGTGCGCGAAGGCCACGTGCCCCTGGCGCTCGTCGTTGTAGGGATTGCGCGCGAGGATCGCTCCGCTCGCGGCGTCGAGCTCCGTGACGACGTGCAGCTTGAAGCCCTCGCGGGGTGGTCCGAGGATCCACTCGTTGTAGGCGAAGACGCTCAAGCGGCGGGGAGTGACGCCTTCGTTGGTCAGCGTCAGGAGCGAGAGCTTCACGGGATCGTTCGCGTCCACGAAGACGTCGAGCTCGTGGCGCAGCCCGTACGCGAGCCGCGAGAAGCGGGTGAGGCCCGCCGAGTGACGGACGACGAGGCGGCTCTCCGGCGTCGGTCGCATCGGCCTCACGCAGGGCGACCACGCCTCGCCCGTCTCGTCGTCGCGCACGAACAGCGCCTCGGCGGTCGGGTCGCACACCGGGTCGTTCGCGAAGGGCGTGAGGCGGTTCTCGCGGCTGTCTCCGGCCCAGCTGAAGGCCGAGCCCCGTTCCGTCACCACGGTGCCGAACCCGGGGTTGGCGATCACGTTGACCCACGGCTGCGGCGTCTCGGTCTCGCCCTCGAGCACGACCACGTACTCCCGCCCGGCGTCGGCGAAGCCCCCGAGGCCGTTCGCCAGCGTGAGCGGCGGAACCTCGGCGAGCTCCTCCGGGACGCGAGCGGCGGCTCGCGAGGGCAGCAGCTCGGCGGGCTCGGGCTCGGGCCAGTGGGCGTAGGCGTGCTCGAGCTGCGCCTTCAGGTCGCCCCGCTCGCCGCTCAGCACGGCGCGCGCCACCGCCGCGAGCAGCACGCGCTCGGCCTCTCCCATGCGGTCGCCGCGCAGGAGGTAGGCGCCTCCGGGCTTGTGGCTCCACGCCCGCCAGGGCCCGTTGTCGACGAGCGCCGTCGAGCTGGCCGTGCATCTCGTCCAGGTAGCTCGCGGGGTGCTCGTTCAGGATCACGACGTCGGCGCGCAGTCCCTTGAGCCGCCAGTACTCCTGGGCCTGCAGCACCTCGCGCACGAGCGGCAGGTCGTCCTCCTCGACCACGCGCACCAGCAGGATCGGCAGGTCGCCCGAGATCGCGTGCGGCCACAGCCCCGGCTGGCCGAGCTCGTTGCGCGCGAGGAGCCCGGGGTCCGCGCGCAGCGAGCGATCGGCGTAGAGCACGCGCGAGGCCAGCCGCTCGTAGAGCAGCGCGTCCTCGCTGGTGATCCCGAGGTGCCGGAGTGCGCTCTGCGCGTGCGCGAACGCGAGCGCGAAGCTGCGCGCCGCCGAGCCAGGCTCGTGGTACTTCTGCGCGAGCGCCAGGGCCGTGTCGCGGGACGACGCGACGCCGGTGGCGAACGCCAGCCGCACCATGCCGCCCGGCGCGAGGCGGATGCGCTGGCGCAGGCTCACGATCGGGTCGAGCACGACACCCGTGGTGCCGGACAGCGAGCGTCCGTCGAGCGCCCGTGGCGCGTCGGTGGCGCGGCCGCGGCCGAGGAAGCGCGCGCGATCGCTCTCCCACTCGACGGGGCCCTGTGTGCGGCCCTCCAGGCTCAGCACGTGCACGGCCCAGAGCGGCGGCTCGTCCGCCGCGCGCGGCCGGCGCCGGCACAGGAGCGCCGTCCGCTCCGGCAGGTACTCCGTCTCGACGAACAGCTTGCCGAAGGCCGGGTGGGCGAGGTCCTCCGCCGCCGACGCCAGCACGATCTCGGCGTAGCTCGTGATCTCGATCTCGCGCGGCCGGTCGCTGTGGTTCGTCACCGCCAGCCGCCGCACCTCGACGTCGTCCTCCGGGGAGACCGCGACCTCGAGCAGCGTCGCGATCTCGTCGTCGCGGCGGCTGAAGGTCGCCTTCTCCGCGAGGAACGTGACCAGGTACTCGTCCGGCTCGCTGCCCGTGGGCTGGTGCGTCGCCGACCAGACGGCACCGCTGCGCACGTCCCGGAGGTAGAGGAACTGGCCGCCCGCGTCGCGGGTGGCGTCCTCGCGGTGGCGCGTCACGGCACGGCCGCGGCAGAAGCTGGCGCCGCCCCCGGCGTTGGTCACGACGGTCGTGTAGCTGCCGTTCGACAGGAACTGGGCGTGGGGCCACAGCGTGTGCGGCGAGCGGAAGCGCCGGGTAGGCTGCGCCGCCGGCGGTCCTGCGCTGCGCGTCTCCTCGACGGGACGGGGCTGCGTGATCGGCGCGCCGCGGGGCACGCGCTCCTGCAGCAGCAGCTCCGTGGCCCTTACCCGCGGATCGGCGTGGAAGCGCCTCACCATCGGATCGCCGAGCAGCACGTTGGCGAGTGCCACGAGTGTCATGCCCTGGTGGTGGGCCATGAAGGCCCGTACGACAGTCCCGCCGGGGGCGCCGCGGGTCGCGTCTCGAGCTTGCTCGCCGATCGACGCGTGCGTGTAGTCGATGGCCTCGTAGAAGCCGTAGGCGCCCGCCCGCCCCTCGTCGGCGAGCCGTCGCAGGTTGCGGGTGGCGAGCCGCGGCTCGACCATCGCCGCGAGCGCCGTCGCGTAAGGCGCCACGACCAGCTCGTCGCCGAGGCCCCGCTTCAGGCCGAGGCCGGGGACGCCGAAGGCCTTGTACTGGTAGTTCTCGTGTCGGTCGGTGACGTTGTAGGCGCACTCGGAGATGCCCCAGGGCACCTCGCGCTCGTCGGCGTACTGGGCCTGTCGGCGCACGGCCATGCGGCAGCTCTGCGCGAGCAGCGTCTCCGGATAGCTCCGCATCACGAGGCGCGGCATCAGGTACTCGAACGCGGTGCCGCTCCAGGAGAGCAGCGTCGGCGTGCCGTCGATGCTCGTGACCAGCCGGCCCAGGTGGAACCAGTGCGTCTCCGGCAGCTCGCCGCGCGCGATGGCGATGAAGCTGGCGAGCCGCGCCTCCGAAGCCAGCAGGTCGTAGTAGGACGAGTCGAGGTGGCCCGGGCCTTCCACGTCCGCGAGGCGATAGCCGATCGAGAGGATCCGGCGCTGCGGGTCGTAGAGGAACCGGAAGCGCGTGCCCTCGGCGAACGCGGCGGCGCGCCGCGCGAGCTCCTCGAGCCCGGCCTCGTGCAGTCCTTCGGCGAGCGTCATGAGCGCGCCGACCAGGTTTCCGCTGTCCACGGTCGAGACGTAGCGAGGCGGCAGCGGAGCCAGGGTCTGCGTGTCGTACCAGTTGAGCAGGTGGCCTTCGTGCCGCTCGAGACCCTCGATCGTCGTCAGCGTCGCGTCGACCCGCGCGGCGAGCTCGTCCCGGCCGATCAGGCCGAGGTCGTGAGCGGCGAGCGTCGCCAGCAGTCCCATGCCGATGTTCGTGGGCGAGGTCCGGTGGGCGATGCGGGGCTCGGGCGTCTCCTGGAAGTTGTCGGCGGGCAGGCCGTGATCGTCGGGCCCCATGAAGGACTCGAAGTAGCGCCAGGTGTCGCGGGCGACGCCTGTGAGGAACGCGCGGTCCTCGGCGGTGAGATCGAGCTGCGGCTCCGCCGGCGGCCGGCTGAGCGCGTGCGCGACGAAGGGCGCGGCGGCCCAGAGCGCGAGCACGGGCAAGGCGACCGGCCAGGAGGCCGGACGCGCGAGCCACACCACGGCGAGGCCGACGATCGCGATCAGCGGGCTCGCCATCATCTCGGTCACGAAGACACCCGCGCCGCTTCGGTCCCGCCCGCGCTCGGCGCTCGCCGCGGCCGTCTCCCACTCCAGCAGGCGCCGCTTCGTGGCCGCCAGCCGGACGAGCGTCAGGCCGATCGCGTGCATTCGCTCCCAGGCCTGGCTCGCGGCGAACGTGAGCTGCAGGCCCGCCTGCGCCAGCGCCGTCGTCGCGTCCTCCCGCACCAGGCGCAGGAACACGCGCCACGGCTGCTGGGGCCGCGGCCCGGCGAGCGCCCCGAGCGCGATCGGGTACAGGTTGAAGGCGAGCGCGGCCAGCACGGCGGCGGTCCAGACCAGAGCACTTCCCGGCAGCACCGTCCACGCGAGCAGCAGCAAGGCGACGGTCGCGGGCGCCATCAGGCTGCGCCTCAGGTTGTCGACGATCTTGAAGCGCGAGATGAGCGGCAGGCGGTTGCGGCGCAGGCCGGAACGGGTCGGGACGAACGGGAACAGCCACCACAGGATCTGCCAGTCGCCGCGCACCCAGCGGTGCTGGCGGCGCGCGTGGACGAGGACGCTCGCCGGGTAGTCGTCGACGACCTCGATGTCGGTGACGAGCGCCGTCCGCGCGTAGAGCCCCTCGAAGAGGTCGTGCGACAAGAGCGCGTTCTCGGGCACGCGTCCGTCGAGCGCGGCCATGAATGCGTCCACGTCGTAGAGCCCCTTGCCGGTGAAGATGCCCTCGCCGAAGAGGTCCTGGTAGGTGTCGGAGACCGCGGTCGTGTAGGGGTCGACCCCCGTGTGCCCGGCGTAGAGCCGCGCGAAGAGAGAGCCCGCGGCGCTCGCCATGGTCACGCTCACCCGGGGCTGCAGGATCGCGTAGCCCTCCGTGACGCGGCCCAGCAGGGGGTCGAGCTGGGGCCGGTGGAGCGGATGGGCCGCGATGCCGACGAGCTTCTTCGCGGCGTCGCGCGGCAGCCGCGTGTCCGAGTCGAGCGTGATGCAGTAGCGCACGGAGGGGAAGACGGAGGCGTCGCCGGCCTCGACCGAGAAGCCGGTGTCGGTGGCTCCGCGCAGCAGGCGGTTCCATTCCTCGATCTTGCCGCGCTTGCGCTCCCAGCCCATGAAGACGCCCTCGCCCGGGTTCCAGCGGCGCACGCGGTGGACGAGGTAGAAGCGGTCGGCGCGCCCCTCGGCGTGGCGCGCGTTGAGCGCCTCGACGCCTTTGCGGGCGGCGCCCAGGATCGCTGCGTCCTGCGGCATCTCGAGGGCGGGGGCGTCCGTGAAGTCGCTGAGGATCGCGAAGTGGATCAGCGGATCGAGGTTGCCGAGCGCGAGCACCTCGAGGTGCTCGAGCAGCTCCGAGACCCGCTCGACGCTCGGCAAGAGCGTCGGCACCACGACCATGGTGCGCGCGCTCTCGGGTACGCCGCCCATGAAGTCGAAACGCGGGAGCCGCCGCGGAGCGGCGAAGCGCGCGCACAGGCTCTGGACGACGGCCGTCGCCACGTCGCTGGCCGGCAGCAGCAGCAGCAGCGCCACCCAGGCGAGCGGCCAGGGCGAGTCGGCGTGCCGCTGCGCATAGGCGAAGCCCAGGCCGAGCAGCAGGGCGGTCAAGAGCCCGATCGCCCCGAGGTAGGCGGCCGTGGCGTGGGCGAAGACGAAGCGCCGCGCGCGGCGCCGCAGGCGGGGACGGTACGCCACGTCCGTCTCGAGGTCGGCGCGGCCCTTGCCGATCAGGTGATGGCCGACGTGGACGGCGAGGCCGACGGCGCCGCTCTCGGCCGCCTGGCGCGCGCTCTCGACGGTGCGCAGGGCCACACGCAGCTGCCCCTCGCCGGTGCCGTCGGCCAGGTCCTCGATCGCCTGGCGGTAGCGGTCCCGGCTCAGGAAGTCCATCCGGCCGTAGACGCCGGCCGGATCGCGCTGAAGCACGCCCTCGACCAGGCTCGCCGACTCGAAGTACTGGCTCCAGTCGAGCGTCGAGACCAGGCGCAGGCTGGTGATGACGTTCGCGACCGAGACCTGCGCGGCGGCCTGGCGCCGGTGCTCGCCACGGATCGCCTCCTCCGAGGCCGTTCGCTTCGCCGCGAGATGGGCGTCGACGGCGGCGCGAACCGCCGCGAGCCGCGGACCGTACTCGCGCGCGAGCTGCAGCAGCTGCACCACGAACGCGGGATGGATCTCCGGCGGGAGCGCCGGCGGCTGTCCGTGCCCGCCGGCGTCGATCCGGGCGACGTAGGCGTCGGCCGCGCGGCGCGCCTCGCGCGCGAGGCCGGCCTCCTCCACCAGGCGGCGCAGGTTCTCGATCAGCGCGAGCTTCAGCATGCTCGGCCAGGCCCACAGCTCGCCGATCGTGAGCGGCGCGACCGTCTGGTAGCTGTTCATGAAGCGAAGCAGCTGCTGGCGGTCCAGGCGGCTGTCGCTGTGACGGATGAGCTCCACGGCCGTGGCGTAGACGCGCGCGTCGCCGGCCAGCTGGCGCGTCGCGAGCTTGGGCAGCTCGCGGTAGTAGCCGCGCGGCAGGTTCTGGCGCGCGTCGCGGATCTCGGTGGCGACCAGGTGGAAGTTGTCGAGCAGCCACTCCTCCGCGGGTGTCACGAACTCCCCGCGGTGGACGCCGTCGGCCAGCGCGAGATAGGCCTCGCGCAGCACGCGCTCGTTGTCGGCGAGGCGGGGGAACAGGTCACGCGAGTTGCGGCCGGGCGTGGGATCGATGGTCAGGCGCGCGGCGAGCGCCTTCGCCCGCTCCTCGAGCCGCTCGATGCTCAGGAGCTCGTCCCGCAGCGGCTTCTCGGGTGTGCGGAGGCGGCGTCGGCGCAGGCGCCGGGCCAGCGAGTCGAAGGTCGCGCTCACTCGACGGACCCGCGATGTCGCAGGGCTTGCCCCCCGAGGTGCAACGCGCCCTCGCCGCACACGGCGGCGACGAGCAGCGCCAGCCGGACCGCCGAGCGCCCCGCCGCCCCCTCGGGCTCGCCGTCGACTGCTTCGGCCTGGAGCACGCGCCCGGAGTTCAGCCGCGCCCGGATCCGGCAGGTCTGATCGGAGCCGCCCAGCGGGTGGCGCGACTCCGTCAGGTGCACCGCCGCTCGCTGCAGCTCGGGGCCGAACCGGCTGAGCTCCAGCAGCACGCGCCGCCGCACCCGTCCGCGGCAGGCGTTCGTCATCCGCAGGCCCGCGCTCGTGACGTCGATCCTCAAGCTCGCAGCTTCGGCATGCCGCCTGCACTCCTCTGGTGTGGGAGCCAAAGTCTAGGGACGTCGTGGCGCCCGGATCCAATATTTGTTTTGGGCGTGTTCCATAGTCGCGCTTCGATGTATTGTCGGGCGTGGCCACGCTCAACCACCACCACCTGCTGCACTTCTGGACCGTGGTTCGCGAGGGCGGTGTCACGCGCGCGAGCGAGAAGCTCAACGTCTCGCAGCCCACCGTCAGCGGCCAGCTGCGGGAGCTGCAGGAGGCCCTCGGCGAGAAGCTGCTCGCTCGCTCCGGGCGCACGCTGGTCCTGACCGACATCGGCCGCACCGTCTATCGCTACGCGGATCAGATCTTCGCCCTCGGCCGTGAGCTGCAACAGGCCGTGAAGGGACGCATCACGCAGCCGACGCGCCTGGGCGTGGGCGTGGCGATGGTCGTGCCCAAGCTGGTCGCCTACCAGATCCTGGAGCCGGCGCTCTCGCTTCCCGAGCCGATCCAGCTGGACTGCGTGCACGAGCGGCCGGAGCGTCTGGTCGCCGAGCTGGCCGTCTACGCCCTGGACGTGGTGCTCGCCGACACGCCCGCGCCTCCCGCGGTCAAGGTGCGGGCCTACAGCCACCTGCTCGGCGAGTGCGGTGTCTCCGTCTTCGGGAGCGAGCGCCTGGCGGCAAAGCACCGGCGGCGCTTCCCGGCCTCGCTCGACCGGGCGCCGTTCCTGCTGCCGAGCGGCGACTCGGGGCTGCGCCTCTCGCTCGAGGAGTGGTTCAGGCGGCAGGGCGTCCGGCCGCGCGTCGTCGGCACCTTCGAGGACAGCGCGCTCATCGACGCGTTCGGGCAGGCGGGGGCGGGACTCTTCGCGATGCCGACGGCGATCGAGGCCGAGGTGCGGCGGCAGTACCGCGTACGGCTCGTCGGACGCCTGCCGGGCATCCAGCAGCGGTTCTACGCGATCACCGTCGACCGCAAGATCCGCAACCCCGCGGTGATCGCCGTCTCCGAGCGGGCGCGTCAGCTCTTCGGCTGACGCGGTCGCAGCTCGGCTCGCAGCGCCGCCGCGACTCCCGTCGCGGCCATCGTACCGCTCCGATGGATCGCGACCGAACAATCGATTAGTCCCACACTCCGCACGACGCCTAGAGTGAGGTTGCGGGAGTGACCAGCCGACGCGAGCTGAGCGCGGCTTCCACCCGCGAGAGACAAGGTGACACGATGACCAAGACGTTGACGAGGACCCTGTGGGCGTGCGCCGCGTGCCTGAGCCTGTGGCCCGCGCTGCTCGTCGCGGGGCCGCCGGATCCCGCGTTGAATCTGCAGGCGTGCCGGAACGGCCGGCCGGAGTGCGACCGCTCGCGGCTGAGCTTGTCGGAGCTGACCGAGCTGGCTCGCGTCGATCACGCGCGCAACGTCACGGCGTGCCGCAACGGTGTCGAGCCCTGCGACCCTTCCCGGCTGACTCCGCCCGAGGCGATCCAGCTGGCCGTCGCGCAGCACGACCGCAACGTCTCGAACTGCAACGACGGTATCGGCGACTGCGACGCGTCACGCCTGACCAAGGCCGAAGCGCGCGACGCGCTGGTAGCCGAGCGGCGGCGACAGGTCGCCGCCTGCAAGGACGGAATTGGAGCCTGCGATTCCTCCAGCTTCACGAGCTCGGAGCTCGCCGCGGTTGCGGCCGCCGAGCGCCAGCGCCTGGTGTCCGACTGCCGGGACGGCGCGGCGCGCTGCGACGAGGCGCTGCTGACGCGGCCGGAAGCCCGCGAGGTCGAGCTCGCCGAACGCCGCCGCAACCTGTCGGATTGCACGAACGGCTGGGACGACTGCGACCGCTCGAAGCTCGGCCAGCAGGAGACGATCGAAGTGGACCGGGCCGTGCACGGGCGCAACCTGGCCGCCTGCAAGGACGGTGGCGACAGCTGTGACTACTCGCTCTTGAACCCCTCGGAGAGCAACGCGCTGGCCGCCCTCGAGCGCGAGCGGAACTACACGGCCTGTCGTACAGGTCGAGGCTACTGCGATCGCTCCCGGCTGACGCCGCTCCAGGCCCTCACGGCCGTGCCGCAGCCCACCGTCGCGGCGCCGCCGGCGACGCAGCCATGAACGAGTCCGGGTCGCGCCGCTTCGACCACTGGAACGCGCGAGCCGGGCTGGCCGCCATCCTGGCTCTCGTCTGTGCCGTCCTGGTTCCTGACGGCTCCCCCTGGACCGGTCCGGTGGCTGCGGTCCTGGTCGGCTTCACACTGGCCACGATGGCCGTGATGGGCAGACGCGCGATCCTCTCGCTGGCGGAAGCCACGGCCAAGCCGCAGGCGTACGCGGCGCCGAGTCACTGGATCCGTGACCGACTCAAGGGAAGGGGAATCGCATGAAGACCGCAGCGGTCGTACTCGAGAAGGGCGGGCCCTCGCCTGCGCGTGAGGCGGAGCGCCACCCAGGCGTGACGATGAATGCACTCGTCTACCACGGTCCCGGGCGGCGTGCCTGGGAGCAGAGGCCCGACGCCCGAGCTCGCGGGATGCGACAGACGCGATCGTACGCATCACCACGTCGACGATCTGCGGGACCGACCTCCACATCCTCAAGGGCGATGTTCCGACCGTCACCGACGGCCGGATCCTCGGGCACGAGGGGGTCGGCATCGTCGACGACGTGGGCGCCTCAGTGTCCGGCGTCCGCAGGGGCGACAAGGTGCTGATCTCGTGCATCACGTCTTGCGGCAAGTGCGACTTCTGCAGGAAGGGGATGTACTCGCACTGCCGCGACGGCGGCTGGATCCTCGGCAACACGATCGACGGGACCCAGGCCGAGTACGTCCGCATCCCGCATGCCGACAACAGCCTGCATCGCCTGCCGCCGGACGCCGACGAAGAGGCGATGGTGATGCTGAGCGACATCCTCCCGACCGGCTTCGAGTGCGGCGTCCAGAACGGGCAGGTGAAGCCGGGCGACACCGTTGCGATCGTCGGGGCCGGGCCGATCGGCCTCGCCGCGCTGCTCACCGCGCAGTTCTACTCGCCCGCCGAGATCATGATGATCGACCTCGACGACAACCGGCTCCAGGTGGCGCTCACCCTCGGCGCCACGAAGGTCGTCAACAGCAGCGAGGGCACGGCGGTGCACAAGGTCATGGCGCTGACGGACGGCGCCGGCGTCGACGTGGCGATCGAGGCGGTGGGCATCCCCGCCACGTTCGACATCTGCCAGTCGATCCTGGCCCCGGGCGGCCGTCTCGCGAACGTGGGCGTTCACGGCAAGTCCGTCGAGCTCCATCTCGAGAAGCTGTGGGCCCACAACATCACCCTGACCACGCGCCTCGTCGACACCGTCACGACACCCATGCTGCTGAAGCTGGTGCAGTCGGGACGGCTCGCAGCCCCTGAAGCTGGTGACGCATCGCTTCGGCCTGGCCGAGGTGATGAAGGCGTACGACACATTCGGCAACGCCGCGAAAGAGCGCGCCTTGAAGGTGGTCCTGCACAGCGCCTAGCGGAAGGGGTCACGAGCGTGAGCAGTTCGCACGGACCACATCCAGATCGCACGGGTGATCGGGATCCCGATCTACCTCCACTTCAGCTGGCTGATCATCTTCGGACTGATCGCCTGGACCCTGTCGACGGGTTACTTCCCAGCGCAGTCTCCCGATCTCCCCGCCTCTTCCTACTGGGCGAAGGGTCTCGTGGCGTCGCTGCTCTTCTTCGTCTCGATCCTGCTCCACGAGCTGGGGCACGCCGTCGTCGCGCGTCGCCAGGGCCTGCGCACGCGGTCGATCACGCTCTTCGTCTTCGGAGGTGTCGCACAGCTCGAGAAGGATCCCGAAGGACGGACGGGCCGAGTTCTGGATGGCCGCTGCCGGCCCCGTCGCGAGCCTCGCCCTCGCGGGCCTCTTCTACACGCTCGCGAGCCTGCCGTTCCTGGGCGCCTCGGCCGCGGCGGTGGCGAAGTACCTGGCCCTGATCAACCTGATGCTCGCGCTCTTCAACCTGGTTCCCGCCTTCCCGATGGACGGAGGGCGGCTGCTGCGCGGCGCCCTGTGGGGGCCCCTGGGCAAGGCACGCGCCACGCGTATCGCGAGCGGAGCCGGCACCCTCTTCGCCTTCCTCCTCATCTTTGCGGGAGTCTTCAGCCTGCTCAGGGGCGACTCGCTCGGCGGTCTCTGGTACATCCTGATCGGCTGGTTCATCAAGGACGCCTCGCTCTCCAGCTACCAGCAGGTGCGCCTCGACGAGGCTCTCCGGGGAGTCACGGTGCGTGACGCGATGGTGCAAGCCGTCGCGACGATACCCGGGAGCGGCTCCGTGGCCGAAGCGGCTCGCGAGTACTTCATGCGAACCGGCTACGGGAGCTATCCCGTGACGCGGGGCGAGGCCGTCGTCGGCCTGCTCTGCCTGAAGGACATCCTGCGGCTCTCGGCCGAGGAGCGTGAGGCGACGTCCGTTCAGGGCGCCATGCGCCCGCTGACGGATGAACTCGTCACCGACCCGGACGTTCCACTCCCCGAGGTGCTCTCGAGGATGGCCCAGGCAGGGACCGCGCGACTCCTCGTCATGCACGGAGAGCGACTCGCGGGCCTGCTGACGATGAACGGGGTGATCCGCCGCCTGAAAGTGCGGGAGGAGTTGGGGACAGTCTCCGCGGGCGCATCGTCGGCATCGAGACCGTCGACAAGCTGATCGATCGTCAGTTGGCAGCAGAGTGCCGCGCTTACCAAAGAACAAGCGCGAGTTCCACCAGTGTGTTCTCCTCTCGCCGTCCTGACCTGTCTGCCGGGCGCCCTGTCGTCCGCCGCGCTCGAGGGCGGCCCGGTTTGTAGATAGTTCCTCCCTGCGGCCGTTGTGGACGTCACACACCTCACGCCGAAGCCCCAACCATGCCCCTTTGTGGTTGGCACGGACGTTGCTCCTCCCATCGCGGCTACCGCTTTCCGCCGCGTAGGCGGGCGTCGGCGTGCTTCAAAGGAGGCGTGATGACTTCAATCAGAAGGCCGGCCCTGACCCTCGCTGCTCTTCTCGTGGTCTGGGGCACAGGCATTGCCCCGGCGCAGGCGAGCGACGACACCTGGATCACGACCAAGATCAGGATCGCGCTGATGACCACGGACGGCGCCGGCCGCAACGCCGTCAAGGTCGACACGGAGCACGGCAAGGTGACGATGCATGGGACGGTCGACAGTCAGGCGGTGAAGGACAAGGCCGAAGCCACCGTCCGCGCCGTGGGCGGCGTGACCGACGTCCGCAACCTGCTGCAGGTCGTCAAACACTCCAGCCAGGAGTCGGTGAAGGCCGTCGACAAGGACGTGAAGGATGCGGTCGAAAAGGCGCTGAAGGCGGACGAGAGCCTCGAGGGGATCAAGGTGAAGTCGGTCGAGAACGGCCTCGTGTTCCTCGATGGCAACACCACGAACCTGGCGAGCGAGCTTCGGGCCATCGAGACCGCCTACGGCATCGCCGGCGTACGGCAGGTGGATTCCGGAATCGAGACCAAGGAGAAGTAGGCGCGGCTCGGAGGTTCTCGTGGGCATGATTCCGATCGGCGACGACAATTCCGACCGCCGCATCACTCCGATCGTCAACTACCTCCTGATCGTCGCGAACATCGCGGTGTTCGTGCTGCTGCAGGGAATGGGGGGAAACGACCGGTTCACCTACGCCTTCTCGACGGTCCCGCAGGAGATCGTCAGCGGGAAGGACGTGGTCACTCACTCACACACGGTCAAGGATCCCGCGAGCGGCCAGACCTTCGAGCAGCCGGGGCTGGGGCACACGCCGATGAGCGTCTACCTGACCCTCCTCGTCTCCATGTTCATGCACGGCGGCATCGCCCACATCGCCGGCAACATGCTTTATCTCTGGATCTTCGGAGACAACATCGAGAACACGCTCGGGCACGGGCGGTATCTCTCCTTCTACCTCGTCTGCGGGGTCATCGCCTCGCTCGCCCACGTCTTCACCACGGCCGCGACCCACGGCGACATGCTCGTGCCGAGCCTCGGGGCGTCGGGGGCGATCTCGGGCGTGCTCGGAGGCTATTCACTCCTCTTCCCAGGCCGGCGCGTGCGCATGATGATGGGGCGGGGCACGACGGACATGCCGGCGTGGGTCGCCATCGGCATGTGGTTCCTCTTCCAGGTGGTGGCGGGCATGGGGCTCCTGGGAGGCGACTCGCAGGCGGGTGGCGTCGCTTACGGAGCCCACGTCGGCGGCTTCATCGCCGGGCTGCTCCTCGTCAAGCTGTTCGCGGTGGGGCACGCGTCGAGGTGAACGAGGAGTAGGACGGCACGAAGGTTGCACAAGGTTCCACTGTGCGGCGCCGTTCCGGTGGTCAACATCTGATCGCCGGGGAGACGAGACGCTCCATCCGCCGCAACGGCAACTGCACCACGTCTCAAGGAGACAGAAGACATGAAGCTGAAAGTGTTCGTTGCGGGGCTCTGCATCAGCATCGCCCCCGTTGCATCAGGCCCGGCCTTCGCCCAGACCCCGACCGAAATCAAGCAGGTCACCGTCGACGGCGAGGTGGTCCGCTACGAGGCGGGCAGCGTGATCGTCATCCGTGGCGCGGACAACAAGGAAACCGTCTACACCCTCGCACCGACGACCGTGGTGCCGGCGGACGTCAAGATCGGTCGCCGGGTCACGCTCTTCACCGAGCCGGGCAAGGACGGTGCAACGCAACTGGTCTCGCGTGTCACGACGATCAGCGTCACAGCCGAGGGCAACGTCAAGAGCACCACCGAGGACACTCGGACCCTGCCCTCCGGCGTCACCACGAAAACGACGACCACGACCCTCACGGGGACGGTCGCGGCCTACGAGGCGGGCAAGACTCTCACCGTCACGAAGTCCGATGGGAGCAAGGTTACTTACGTGATCAACGA
The DNA here is from genome assembly GCA_963724555.1 of uncultured Acidobacteriota bacterium. GTDB lineage: Bacteria > Acidobacteriota > Vicinamibacteria > Fen-336 > Fen-336 > DATBSL01. Next base: position 6,288 of record CAVRVE010000030.1, on the reverse strand, counting down.
GAAGTCGACGGTGCCCGCTGACCTGGTGATCGGCAAGACCGTCACCATCATGACGATGCCCACCAGCGGCCCGGGCGACCCCGTCGCGCAGACGATCACCTACGTCACTTCAATCAAGAAGTAGCAGCGAACAGCGTCCAGGACCCTTGGAGCCCTGGGGGCCGCTTTCCCCAGGGCTCTTTTTCGTGGGACGACGGGCCAGGAGGGCATTGACATGGCAACGACGACGGATCGACCTTACGGCGCAGGTGGTGCGCGACGCGACAGGCTACGACTGCTGCTCAGACAGCAGGAGGCGATGCTGCGCCACCGCCGGCAAATCCTCCGGGACGGGCGGCCGGCCTGGATGTCGGGTGTGATGGACGACGAGGAGCACTCCCTGGGCGCCGAGGGGAGGGGTGTGGGTTTCTCGGTGTTGGAGCTCACGTCCCGAACAGTGCAGGGGATCGAGGCAGCCCTCCAGCGCCTGGAAGCCGGAGTGTTCGGCACGTGCTTCGATTGCCGGGACCGGATCTCCGGCGTCCGCCTGCGAGCGCTGCCCTTCGCCGCGTTGTGTCTCGCTTGCCAGCAGACACAGGACACCCACGGCATGGCGTCGACGGCCCGCGGGTCTCGCGGGAACCGAACACTGACCGACCGAGTGAGCAGGATTGAACAGCGGGGCCAGGCCGGGCCTGATAGCGTGCAGGCATGATCACCATTCTTCTGGTCGTTGCCGTTCTCATGCTGTTGGGCGTCCTGCCCACGTGGTCCCACAGTCGGAGCTGGGGCTACGGCCCGAGCGGCGGTGTGGGCCTGGTCGTACTCGTCCTGGTCGTGCTGCTGCTGGCGGGCCGATTCTGAGGGTAGTGGGTAGAGAGCGGAAAGCTGGGCATGCCATGACGATCACGAGGCTCCTCAACTGCTCCATGGCCGTGGTGTCGGCGGCGGTGCTGCTCGCGGGCTGCAAGGCCGGCAGCGACACCACCCCTCGCGCGAACGAAAGCAAGCAGCCGGGAGGCTTGCTGAGCGCCCTCAGGCCCGCCCCCGTCGTCGTCCCGGAAGGGGCGACGCTCTCGCTCGTGCTCGAGACGTCGATGTCGTCGGAGACGAGCCGCGCGGGGGATCGTGTCGTGGCGAAGCTCGCCGAGGGCGTCAGGGTCGGCGAGAAGGTGGTCGTGCCGGCGGGAAGCGAGGTCCGCGGCCGGGTGACCGCGGCAGTTCCGTCGGGCCGCGTCAAGACTCGCGCCCGCCTCGCCTTCGCCTTCGACACGCTCGTCCTCGACGGTAAAGAGCACGCCATCGGCACAGGAGCGATCGACATCACCGCCCCCGACACCCACAAGAAGGACGCCGCGACCATCGGGATCGGCGCAGGCGCCGGCGCGATCGTCGGCGGCATAGCCAACGGGGGGAAGGGGGCCGCGATCGGGACCCTCATCGGTGGGGCCGCCGGCACTGGCGTGGTGCTGGTCAACACGGGCAAAGAAGTGGAGCTGGCAGTCGGCAGCCGTATGACCGTCCGGCTTACCAACGAGGCGCGCTTGTGAAGCACCGGGCCGCCAGTTACGGGGAGAAGAAAATGAAGAGAACAATGTGGCTGTCGTCGGTCCTGCTCGTGGGCTCTCTCGTTTTCTGTGCGCCTCTCGTGGCTCGCGGCGACGAGACCAATCGGGCGACGCCCACGCCCGGCTTCAACCTGTTCAGCGTGCAGCAGGACGTCGAGATCGGACGTCAATCCGCGGTGGAGGCCGAGCGGCAGCTCCCGTTGCTGCGCAACCAAAACGTGGACCGTTACCTGAACAAGATCATCGGCAAGCTGGCGGCGAAGACTCCGGGCGCGCGCTATCCCTACGCGATCAAGGCGGTGAACGCCTCCGAGATCAACGCCTTCTCGCTGCCCGGTGGACCGATGTACGTGAACCGCGGCCTCGTCGAGGCGGCGCGAAGCGAGGCGGAGCTGGCCGGTGTCCTGGCCCACGAGATGTCCCACGTGGCCCTGCGCCACGGGACCCACCAGGCCTCGAAGGCCTATCTCGGCCAGGCCGGACTTGGGATACTCGGCGGGCTGCTGGGGAAGAACGGCAGCAACACAGCGCAGATCGTGAACGCGGTCGGCGGCCTGGGGCTGAATGCGGTCTTCCTGAAGTTCAGCCGCGACGCCGAGTACCAGGCCGACCAGCTCGGAGCGCAGATCATGGCCGGAGCCGGGTACAACCCGGTGGCCATGGCTACCCTCTTCGAGCTGCTCCGCAGCGAGCAGGGCCGTGATCCTGGCAAGGTGGAGAAATTCTTCAGCAGCCATCCCCCGCCCGCCGACCGCGAGGCGCGCATCCGGGAACAGGCCGGGAGCCTGAAGTTGGCGGCGTCGCGGGATGTGGGCGGCTTCGACGGCATCAGGGCCGACCTGCGGAAGCTCTCTCCCGCTTCCCCGCAGCGGGCCGCGCGGCTTTCGGACGAGCCACGCAACCAGGACAGCCGCAGCCAGGACCGCGGTGAGTACGACGTGAAGGTGGACCAGCCGTCCTCGCGGTTCCAGAGGTTCGAGCAGCGCAACGGCTATTTCAGCATCGAGCACCCTGACAACTGGCGGGCCTACGCGTCCAGCTCTGGATACGCCGTTTCGATGGCGCCCGACGGAGGCGTCGTCGACACCGCCAACGGCCAACAGGCCATGCTCTACGGGGTGATCGTCAACCACTACGCACCCTTCGAGGGGGAGACGCGAGCGCCAGCAGGAAAGCCGGCAGCGCTCCTACGCGCCCTTCGAGGACACGGACCAGTGGCGCGGGAGCCTGGAGGACGCGACCGACGACCTCGTCCGCCAGATCATCCGGTCGAACACGTACCTGCGGGCCCAGGACGGCCAGGCACGACGAGAACAGCTCGACGGGGCGCCGTCCTTCTCGGTGGTGCTCTCGGGTCGCTCGCCCATCACGGGACAGGACGAGAGGGTGACTGTCGTGACCCGGGGCCTCTCCGATGGCCACGTGATCTACGCACTGTGCATCGTCCCCGGCAACGGCTACGACTCGATGGCGCGGACCTTCACGCAGATGCTGCGGACGCTGACCGTCAACGACGACGCGACCCACCGCGGAGCGCAGACCAGCTCGCAGCTGGACCGGCGGCAGTAGAGACACCGCCGCTCAAGCGCGTTCCCTCCGGTAGAAGGCCCGCTTCGTCAGCTCCGCCGCGACGATGTAGAGCGCCAGGATGGCCCCGAGCGCGCCGAGAAACGACCCGGGCATGGGAGCAAGCCCCAGGATCCCGCTGAGCGGGCTGTAGGGAAGAACGAACGTGGCTGTCACGACGGCGAGAGTGGCCATCAGCAGGAGCCGGCCCGGCTTGCTCTGGAAGAACGGCCGCCGCGTCCGAATCACGAGCACGATCAGCGACGCCGAGATGACCGACTCGAGGAACCAGCCGGTCCGGAACTGGTTCGGCGTGGCATGCAGGAAGAGCAGCAGCACGCCGAAGGTGAGGTAGTCGAACACCGAGCTCACCAGGCCAAACGTCAGCATGAACCTGCGAATGAATCGGATGTCCCAGCGCCGCGGCTGCTCCACCATCTCGTGGTCGACGCTGTCGGTGGCGATCGTCATCTCGGGGAAATCCGTCATCAGGTTGGTGAGCAGGATCTGCTTCGGCAGCAATGGGAGGAAAGGCAGGAAGAGGGAGGCGCCCGCCATGCTGAACATGTTGCCGAAGTTGGCGCTCGTCGCCATGAACACGTACTTCAGCGTGTTGGCGAAGGTCGCCCGCCCTTCACGCACGCCCTGCACCAGGACCTCCAGGTCCCTTTCGAGGAGCACGATGTCGGCCGCCTCCTTGGCCACGTCCACCGCGCCCTCCACCGAGATCCCCACGTCGGCCGCGTGCAGCGCCGAGGCGTCGTTGATGCCGTCTCCCATGTATCCCACGACGTTGCCGGCCTTCTTCAGGGCGACGATCAGGCGCTCCTTCTGATTGGGCTCCACCTCGGCGAAGACGTTCACGTCGTTCACGCTGTGGAGCAACGCCTCGTCGCTCATCCGGTGGAGCTCCGGCCCGGTGAGAACCTGCGAGCTCGACAATCCGACCTGCTGCGCCGCGTGGACGCGCGACCAGGTGGTGGTCTCCGGTGATCATCTTGAGCGAAACGCCGAGGCGAGCGAGCTGGCCTATCGTGTCCACGATCCCCGCCTTGGGCGGATCGAAGAGCACCAGGAAGCCCAGGAAGGTCATGTCGGCCTCGTCGTCCCTGGTGATCTGTGAGTCCGCCCCGACATCCCGGTATGCCACACCCAGCGTGCGCAGCCCCTGTCCGCTGAGCTCCGCGAAGCGCTGGTCGATCGCGTCCCTCACGGCGACGATGTCCTGCTTCGCGCCGGCGGCCGTCTCCGCGGTCGAGCACACCGCCAGCACATTCTCCAGGGCGCCCTTGGTCACCAGCAGGCGCCTGTCGCCCTCCGAGACCAGGATGCTCAATCGCTTTCGGATGAAGTCGTAGGGAAGCTCGTCGAGCTTCTTGTAGCCCGACACATCGAAGCGACGATGGGTGCGGATCGCCTCGTCGATGGGATTCACGAATCCCGTCTCGTAGAACGCGTTGAGGTAGGCGTAGAGCAGCACCTTCTCGCTCTCCTCGCCTTGCACGCCGAGCGCGGAACGCAACCGGACGACTCCCTCGGTCAGGGTGCCCGTCTTGTCGGAACACAGCACGTTCATGCTGCCGAAGTTCTCGATCGACGCGAGGCGCCTCACGATCACCTTCGCCTGTGCCATGCGTTTGGCGCCGTGGGCCAGGTTGATGCTGATGATCGCCGGCAGCAGCTGCGGAGTCAGCCCGACGGCGAGCGCCATGGAGAAGAGGAAGGACTCCAGCACGGGACGCTGGAAGTAGACGTTGATGGCGAAGATGGCGATGACCAGCACCAGCGTCACCTCCATGAGCAGGTAGCCGAACCGCCGTACGCCGCGTTCGAAGTCGGTTTCGGGCGGCCGGAGCTTGAGCCGCTCGGAAACCTTGCCGAACTCCGTGGCCCTGCCCGTGCCGACGACCACGGCCTGGCCGTGGCCGCTCACCACGTGGGTTCCCATGAAGAGCGTGTTCGTCCGCTGGCCGAGAGGCGTCTCGGGCGGCAGCGTCGCTTTTGTCTTCGCGACCGGATAGGTCTCACCCGTCAGGGTCGCTTCGTCGACGAACAGGTCCTGGGACTCCAGGATCAGGCAGTCGCCAGGCAGATTGCCCCCCGGCGAGAGGACGACCACGTCTCCCGGCACGATCTCTTCGACGGGAATCTCCCGCTCGACGCCGTCGCGGAGCGCCACGGCCTTCGTTTGCACGATCGCGAGCAGCTTCTCGAGCGCGTGGGCCGCCCCTCGCTCCTGCCAGAATCCGAGCAAGCCGCTCGCCAGGACGATCGCCAGGATGATCGAGGCGTCGACCGGATCGTGGAGAAAGAAGGACAGCCCGGCGGCAAAGAAGAGAATCAGGATCAGCGGGCTCTTGAATTGAGCCAGCACGAGCGTCAGCTCGTCCGTTCGTCGCTTGGGCGTCAGGCGATTGGCACCGAGGCGCGTGAGTCGCTGCCGGGCCTCGGCGGTCGTCAGACCGCGGGGGGTGGCTCCGAGCTGCTCGAGCAGATCCGTCGCCGGTACGCTCCAGAACGCGGGCGGGCGCTGGTTCATGGAGTGCTCCTCCGCCCCCGAGGCGTGGGCGTTGGTGGCGGCGGGCGCGAGTATGACCTCAGGGCTGAGCCGGGACCCGGTCGTAGACGCTCAGGAGGAGGAGGGGCGCCCTCAGCCGGCGGTCGTCCAGGCTGAGCAGGACGGCGAGACGCCCTTCACGGTCGAGTGACAGGCTCTGGACGAGCTTACCGAACTCGATTCTTCTCCTGAATGATCAGCTCGTTCCCCCGCCAGTGCGCGAGGACCTCCAGTCTGCCGCCGAGGACGCCGTCTCGGACGCGCGAGCGCCCCGGGTAGTAGATCTGGACCTCGTCGTCGGAGAGGATGATCTTGACGTCCTCCGCCGTCAGCTCGATCTGGAGACGGTCGATCACTTTGACGAACTTGAGGAGGGCGTCGTGGAAGCGCTGCTCGTCGGGCGAGAACCCCCGTCCCTCCAGAGCCAGGGAGGCGAAGACCTTCGAGACGGCATCCTGGCTCAAGTCGGGGTTGCGCTTCCAGCGGCCCCGGAGTTCCGGCGCGTCGGCGGCGGAGGCAGCACCCGGTGTGAGCAGCGCGAAGGTGACCCAGATGCCTGCCCGGAGAACGTGTCGCACGATGTGCATGGCCCCTCCTTTGGTCCGCCCGGCATCCTCA
>CAVRVE010000029.1:0-36322 GCA_963724555.1 uncultured Acidobacteriota bacterium | reverse complement strand
GCATAACCCCTTGAGTTTTCGGGATTTTCGCGTAAGCTACCGTGGGCCCGGGCTAGGCTCCGCGGGGGAGGTGTCGTGAGCGAGCAGGCAGTGCTGCAGGATGCGCGTCAGTACCTGGCGATGCTCCACAAGCGTCGCGCGATCATCCTGACCTCTCTCGGCCTCTGCCTGGCGATCGCCGTCCTTTACAACTACACGACGCGCCCCGTCTACCAGGCCACGACGCAGATCCTGATCGATCGCGATACCCCTAACGTCCTGCCCAACAAGGAGCTCGTCGAGCTGGTCCAGGGCGGGATGGACTACTACCAGACTCAGTACCAGCTCCTGAAGAGCCGCACGCTCGCCGAGCGCGCGGTCGAGCGGCTGAATCTGCAATCGCATCCGGAGCTCGCGACCGGGCCGATGATGAATCCCTGGGAGCGCCTGCAGCGGTTCTTCGGACAGCCGCCTGCCGCCGTCGTCGACCCGAGCGGCATGCCGCTGTCGCCCGCCGCCGCGGCGTTCCGCTCCCGCATCCAGGTGGAGCCGGTGCCCGGCTCGCGGCTCGTGAACCTGCACTTCCGCGCCTACGACCCGCAGGTGGCGGCGAGCGCCGTGAACGCGCTCGCCCAGCTCTACATCGAGCAGTCGCTCGAGCTTCGCTTCACGACGTCGACCGAGGCGACCGGCTGGCTCTCGGACCGACTGAAGGAGCAGCAGGCGAAGATCGACGCGTCCGAGCGTGCGCTCCAGGAGTACCGCGAGAAGGAAGGGCTCGTCGGGCAGGAGTCGCGCGAGGAGCTCGTCACGCAGAAGCTCGGGACGCTGAACGGCGCGCTGCTCGATGCTCGCACCGATCGGATCGCCAAGGAGACGCTCTACAACCAGATCTCGTCGATGGGCCCGAGCCAGATCGAGAGCTTCCCGCTGGTGATGAGCTCGACGCAGGTCCAGGCGCTCAAGAACGACCTCGCTGGATCTCCGGAAGCGAGAGGCGGCGATGTCCGAGTCGCTGGGCGACAAGCACCCCGACATGGTGAACGTGCGCATCCAGATCCGGCAGGCCGAGGAGCGGATCCGAGGCGAGATGCGCAACGTCACCCGCGCCGCCGAGAGCGAGTATCGGACGGCGCTCGCGCGCGAATCGCGCCTCGCCGCGAACCTGGAGTCGGTGAAGGCCGAAGCGCAGGACTCGAACCGCAAGTCGTTCGAGTACATGGCGAAGAAGCGCGAGCTCGAGACCAACCGCCAGCTCTACCAGGACCTGCTCACCAAGACCAAGCAGACCGGCCTCGAGACCGAGCTCAAGACCACGAACATCCGCGTGATCGAGAAGGCCGAGCCGCCGCGGCGGCCGATCGCGCCCCAGAAGACGCGCAGCTACCAGGTGGCGGTGGTGCTCGGGCTGCTGATCGGGATCGGCCTCGCGCTCGGCTTCGAGCACATGGACAACACGTTCAAGACGCCGGAGGACGTGCGCGAGCACATCCCGCTGCCGTTCCTGGGCATGGTGCCCGACGTGGCGCTCAAGCAGCAGGGCGGCAATGGGCCGTGGCTCGCAGCTCGTCAAGAGCCCGAACTCGGCCGTCGCCGACGCCTATCGCGTGCTGCGCACGAACCTGATCTTCTCCTCGGCCGAGACGACCGGACGCGTGATGCTGGTGACGAGCGCGAACCCCGCCGAGGGCAAGACCACGACGCTCGCGAACCTGGCCGTGGCGCTGGCGCAGAACGGCGCCAAGGTGCTGGCCGTGGACGCCGATCTGCGGCGGCCCACGCTGAACCAGCACTTCGCCGTGCTGAAGACGCCCGGGCTCACCGACCTGATCGTCGGCAAGGCCGCGGCCTCGCAGGCGATCCACTCGACCCAGATCGAGGGCCTGCAGCTCCTGCCCTGCGGCTACCTGCCGCCGAACCCGGCGGAGCTGCTCGGCTCGCCGATGATGAAGCAGATCATCGAGGCGCTGCGGGCGCACTACGAGTGGGTGCTGATCGACGCGCCGCCGCTCCTGGCGATGGCCGACGCGCCCGTGCTCTGCCCGCTCGTCGACGGCGTCGTGATGGTGATCGCGGCCGAGGCCGCCACCAAGCCGGCCGTGATGCGCGCGATCGACCAGGTGAACGAGCGTCGGCGGCAAGGTGGCCGGCCTCGTGCTGAACAAGGTCAACCTGGAGCGGAACTCGTACTACTACAGCCAGTACTACGGCGAGTACTACCGAAGCTACTACGCGCGAAGGACAGACCCAGAAGCAGGCGACCAGTGCGCCGGAGGCGCGGCGACCGGCATCTCGAGCCCGCCGGTTCGGCCGGCGCGGCGGGCGTGAAGGAGCAGGCGAGCATGCGGTTTGAAGCGACTGAACCAAGGACGCTACGATCGGGGCGCATGCGTCCCCTGCGCCGCGCGGCCCACCTGTTCCTGGCGCTGCTCCTGGTCTGTCCCGCCGGCCTGGGCGCGTGCGGCGCCCGCGGCCGGCACGATCCAGGGAGTGCGTGCGGCTCCAGGGCCGGCCGCTCTCCGGCGTGACCGTCGCGTTCATCGAGCTGCAGTCCGGCTCCGTCGTGCGCGCGGTCTCGAGCGCCGACGGCGGCTTCTCGACGGCGGCGCCGACGGGCGAGTACGCGGTCACGACCGAGAGCCAGGCGGGCCTCGCGGTGGGTCACGCCCCGGTGAAGGTGGCGGTGGCCGACGGGCGCGTCGCGAGCGCCGACGTCGAGCTGGTCGTCGGTCGCGTCCGCGATGACGCAGGACCCGCCGCCGCCGGCCGCAGCCAGCGGCTGCCGCCGGCGGCCCAGGCTCCGGCCGCCGACGCGCAGGCGCCGCCCGCCGCGACCCAGGCGCCCGCTTACGCCACGACCACGGGCACCGGCGCCCAGATCCAGTTCGAGCCGGTGACCTGCTTCATCGCGGGCGAGTTCCCGCTGCTCGACTCGTCGATCGAGCCCGCCGGCTTCGGTCGCGCGCGCGCGCGTCTACTTCAAGGGCGCGGCCGGTGACGCCTTCTACTACATCGAGATGACCCAGGACCGAGGGCCGCTACTTCGGCAAGCTGCCGCGGCCGCGCGTCGAGGCCTCGCCGATCACCTACTACCTGCAGTCGACCACGACCGAGTTCGAGGAGAGCCAGACCCAGGAGATCGAGGCGATCGTCGTGCAGGACAAGTCCGAGTGCGGGGACCGCAAGGTCGCCGCGATCGGCCCGGCCGGCGCCGGTGACCGTCTTCTCGGCGGCCACCGGAGCCTCGATCCTGGCGCCGGCGGGCTTCGCGGCCGTGGCGGCCTCGGGTCTCGCGGTCGGCATCATCACGGTGATCGCCGCCGCCGCGGCCGCGGCCGGAGTCGTGGGCGGCGTCGTGGCGGCGCCGCCGGCCGGCGGCGGTGGTGCGACGCCGCCGCCGATCATCATCGTGCCCTCGCCGATCCCGCCACGCCGGTGCCGGGGCCGCTGCCGACACCGATCCCGGTCACCACGTTCCGCTGAGCGCCGCGCTGATCGGCCGCGCGGGCCGCTCGCCTGGAGGCCGGTCCTACTTCCAGGTGAGCGTGTTGCTGAGCGTCTCGTTCTTCGGGGCGGTGAGCGTCGCCTGCGCCACCCACGAGGTGGTGCCGTCGCGCCAGGTGCCGGTCGTCTCCGCCACCTGCACGCGCTGCTGAGGCGCGATCTCGCGCACGCTCGTCGCGACCGGGCGCGGCGCCGCCCGCGCCGTTGACCGCGGTGCCGACGGTCAGGCCCTGGACCCGGATCGCCTTCTTGCCCTGGTTCACGACGAACACCTTGAGCGTCCAGGCGTCGTTCGCCTCGACGGCTCCCGCGGGCGTCATCTCGAACTCGATCCTGCCGGTGAAGTCGGGGGCCTTCTCGTCGGCGTCGAAGCCGACGAGCCCGCCGCGCCTTGTCCTTGCGCGTCTTCTCCGAGTCGACCACGGTCCGGCCCGCGACGAAGCGTCCGGCGCGCCAGGTCGCGGCGCTGCGTGGCGTCGGCGCGCAGGCTCGTGGCCTTGGCGTTGCCGGGATCGAGCCGCAGCGCGCCGTCGAGGTGGCGAGCGCCGCGTCGTACTGGCGCGCGCCGATCGCCGCCTCGGCCTGGCCGATGAGCCCGGCGACCTGCTGGGCGCGGCCTGATCGGGCGCCGGACTGGCCGCGGGAGGCGGCGTGGCCGCGGCGCGACCGCCGGCGTGGGGGTCGCGCGCGGCGTCGGCGTCGGGCGCGGCGTGGGCGTCGCCGCGGCGCCGGCGTGGGCGTGCTGCTCACGACCGGCGTCGGCGTCGCCACCGGCGCGGGCGTCGCGGCCTCGATCGGCGCCGGCGTCGCCGCTGCCGGCTCGGGCGTGGCGACGGGAGGTGGCGGCGCGCTGGCGCGCGCGACCGGAGTCGGCGTCGGCGCGGGCGGCGCCGGGCTCTCGCTCATCGCGCGCCACGCGAAGTAGCCCCCGACGACGAGCACGAGCACGCCGATGCGCCCCCGATGACGAGCATCGGCGGTCCCGAGCGCGCGGCCTTCGGTCGCCGCAACCGCGCCATCGCAGCCGGCGCCGGCTCCGACCGGGCGCGCCGGCGCTTGGCGCGTGCGCTGCGAGACCGAGGGCGGCAGGGCCGCGTCGTCGCGGGCCGTGGCGCCGCCGGCTGGTCCGCGGTTCGCGCGGGGCTCCGCCGGCTTCGCGGCGACCGGCGGGGGCGCGGCGGGAGTCGGCGGCTCGGCGCTCGGGCTGTCGCCTCGACGACGGGCTCGGCTGCCGCCGGGAACGTCTGGTAGGGCGCGTACTCCGGCTCGTTCTCGCGTCGGGCAGCGGCTCGACGACCCGGGCTCGACCTCGTCCGGGCTGCCCATGAGCAGCGTCGGGGCGACCTCGCTGACGGTCTCGCTGGTGTCGATCCGATAGGTTTCGTCGACGGGAGCGGGAGCGGCAGCGGCTCGGCGGCGGCCTGGGCCACCGTTTCGGATTCGAAGTCGTCGATGAACGCGCCGGCAGGTGGGCCGGGGCCGCTCGACGACGTCCGGCGGAGGCGGGGCGTCCTCGGTCGAGCCGACTCTCGATCGGCTGTCGGTCGCACGTCCTCGTCGCCGCGGCCTCGGCGTCCTCCACCTCGCTCGTGCCCGCGTCGCGGCCTCGGCGCTTGCGCTCGTGCGCCCAGAGCGCCACGGTCTCGATCTCGGGCGTGGGCTCCGCCGCCTCGGCGGGAGGCTCGGGCCGGCGCGGGCGGCGACGGGGCCGGGGCGGCGCGCGCCGCGGCAGGATGCACTGCATCATCACGACGTCTTCCTCGCCGGGCACGCCCAGCCAGAGGATGTCGCCGTTGCGCAGCTCGGTGCCCTCGCGGTCGAGCGCGTTGTCGTTGACGTGCACCGTGCGCGAGGAGCCGGTGTCGTGCACCGTGACGCGTGCCGCCCTCGACCACGACGCGGGCGTGGTAGGGGCTCACCCCCGGCAGGTCGAGGTAGAGCGTCGACCCGGGAGCCGAGCCGATCGTGAACGTGCCGTCTTCCGGCAACGAGCACTGGGTGCCGGCGAGCGGCCCTCCCAGGACGGTCAAGGACGGAGTCTTCGTCTCGGCCATCGCGCTCTCTAGCGGCCCCGCCCGGAGGGGAGACGGAACTCGACTTGGACGCTCATTCTAGGGGTGACGTGCCTGGCTATCAAGGCCGTCGCCCGGCCGGCCTCCCGCGGCCGGGCGGCGAGCGCCGCCAGGGCCACGAAGGTCGCCGCGTTCGCCGGGATCTGGCCGTTGAAGTCGACGAGCTCGTGGAAGGCGAAGCCCGCGAGCGCCCCGAAGAGGCCGAGCTCGACCGGCGAGTGCCGGGCGCGGGCGAGGGCCCCTCGAAGCGCCACCAGGAAGAGCCCGGCCACGAGCACGCAGGCCCACGAGGCCGCCGTCGAGGAGCGCCTGCAGGTAGTCGTTGTGCGCCTCGCCGATCCAGTCGGTCTTCCAGACCGTCTGGTACCAGGGGTACGCGGTCGCGAAGGCGTTCCAGCCCGCGCCGAAGAGCGGGAAGTGCGGCGCCATCGGCAGCATGTCGCGCCAGAGGTCGAGCCGGCTGCCCTGGATCCCGCGCATCTCGAACGCCGAGATGACGCCGCCGAGGCCGATCCAGAGCGACGCCGGTCGCCACGAGCAGCGCCACGACGAGCGCCGTCCGGCGCCGCCCGGGGGAGACGACCGACATCGCGAGCGCCGCGAAGGCGAACGCCGAGACCCCGCCGCGGGACCGCGAGGCGACGAGGCCGGCGACGATCACCATCACGACCGCGGCCGCGCGCAGGAGCGCCTGGCCCTCGGCCTCCCCGAGCAGCAGGACGGGGCGGCGCCGGCGCGGCCCACGCCGCGCGCAGGCGCGCGAGCGCCTCGAGCGCGAACCCGAGCGCGAGCGCGCCCGCCATCACCAGGTAGCCCGCGAAGTGGTTGCGGTTGACGTACGGGCCGAAGACGGCCCAGTCCCAGCGTCGGCTGCCACACGCCGTAGAGCCGCCGCGGCTCGGGCGAGACCGCCTGCAGCAGCGCGACGATCGTGAGCGCGAGGCCGGTGTAGACGACGGTTCGCAGCAGGCGCCGGCGCCAGCGGCCGTCGCCGAGCTCGAGCTCGACGGCGACCGCGAGCAGCGCGAACGCCGCGAGGAACGCGAGCCCGCGCAGCGTGTCGGGCGGGCTGACGCTGATCGGCTTCCAGGCCGTGAGCGGGCGCACCAGCAGCGTCTGGTCGTAGAACGCGAACGAGCCCGGGCTCAGCGACGCGCAGCACGCGACGGCGGCAGCGGCACGAGCTGGACGAGCGCGAGCGCGATCGAGCCCGAGCGCGAGCGCGAGGCCCGGCAGCCGGCGGCCGCGGTGCGCTTCGTTCGTGCCAGAGCGCGACGAGGCCGGCGAGCGACGAGCCCGCGAGCAGCGGGATGAACACCGGCTCGTGGACGGCGCCGGCGAGCAGCGGCGCCGCGGCCAGCAGCAGCAGCACGAGCACGCCCACGAAAGTCGGCGGCGCGCCCGGGCGCGCTCATTTCGGGACGCGCTCGACCCGCAGCAGCCGCGCCTTCGGGGCCGAACACCAGGCGGCGGTCGGGCTTGCCGTCGCCGTTCGTGTCGATCTCCTCGGAGACGATGCGGCCCTTGTCCCAGTTCTGCCAGCGGTCCGGTGCGGCCGTCGCGGTCGGAGTCGATCTCGATCCGCACCAGGGCGCCGTCCTTCATCACCTCGGCGCGCTCCGGCTTGCCGTCGCCGTCGTCGTCGTACTCGATGCGCGACGGCCGCCCGTCGGGGGCGCGGTAGGTCCACTCGTCGGCGCGGCCGCGCTGCTTGCCGGCAGCGGCCCACCTTCTCGAGGATGCCCGCCGCGTCGTAGTACTCGAAGCGGTCGACCCACGAGTCGTGGTCCTCGTCCACCTCGATCAGGCGGATCTGGCGGTTCTCGTCGTAGTGGGCGATGTAGTCGGCGCGGCCGTCGCCGTTGCTGTCGTACTCGGCGACCGCGATCCGGCCGTGCGGCGTCGTAGAAGCCCTTCCAGGCGCCGCGGTCGAGCATGCGGTAGTCGCGGCCGTCGCCGCGCCGCACGACCGGCATGCCGCCGGGCGGCAGGCCGCCGCGGCCGCCGCACGCGCGGTCGGCGCACGCCGCGAGCGTCAGCGCCGAGACGACGAGCAGGACGCGCGCGCCGGCTCACGCGGCGGCCCTCGCGTCGCGCCGCGCCGCGTCGGCCAGGCCGAGCGCCACCCAGACGTGGCGGAAGTCCTCGACGTCCTGGCCGAGGCCGTCGAGCCCGATCCCGGCGAGCATGCCCCAGAGCGCGAGGTCGGTCGGGCGCGCGCGCGCGCGCCAGAGGCAGAACACCATGAAGGCGAGCCCGCCGAGCGCCGGCAGGCCGAGCGTCGCGGCGACGTTCAGCGGCGTGAGGTGAGCGTCGAACGCCAGGCTGCCGCGGCGGCCGGGCGAGCTTCCGAGGCCGGAGCCCGAGACCGGGATGCGCGGCGAGCGTCGCGAGCGAGCTCGTCGCCGACTCGCAGCCGCACCGACGGGCCCGGCCGCACGCGCAGCTCCCAGGGCCGCAGCGGCTGGAACGTCACGTTGACGAGCGTGAGGCCGATCATCGCCGCCACGAGCGCGCCGGCGAGGCCCCAGGCGAAGCGGCGGCGCGCGGGCGTCGTGGCGTGGCGGATCGCCGCCGCCAGGCCGAACGCCAGGATCGCGCGCGAGGTCGTGAGCAGCGACGCGAGAGCGCGAGCGCCGCGATCGCGAGCCGGCGCCAGCGGCGCGAGAGGCCGGCGTCCTCGCGCGCGACGACGCCGTAGCGCGAAGACGCAGAAGTTCGCGAGCAGGTTCGGGTGCGGGAAGCCCGCCTGGGCGCGCGAGAGCGGCCCGGGCAGGAGGTCGCCGCAGGTCCCGACGAGCGGAGTGAGGATGCCGAAGCCGGAGAGCACGACGCCGACGAGCGCGGCGAGCGCCGTGAAGAGCGACGTGACGGCGATCGTCTTGCCGATCGCCGCCGGCATGCCCGGCCGCCCCGCGAGGTCGGAGGTCACCACGAAGAGCGCCGCCAGCATCGCGAGCCCGAGGAGCTTCGCCGGGCCGCTCGACGGGCGGGGCGTCGCCATCGGCGAGCGAGAGCGCCGCCCAGCCGACGTAGAGCGCGAGGCCGACGTGCACCGCGCGCAGCCGCGGCAGCCGCCGCTCGAGCAGCAGCCCGAGCGCCCAGCGAGGCAGGCGAGCGCGAACAGCACGTCGCTCCAGCGCGCGTTCTCGTGGATCCAGGGGAACGGCAGGAGCGCCGCCCACGGGATGAACGCGAGCGTCGCGAGATACAGGATGCGGACGACGGCCGGCTCACGCGGCACCCCGGTAGAGGTCGTCGATCAGGTCCTTGTAGCGCTCCTCGACGACGCGGCGCTTCACCTTGAAGGTCGGCGTCAGCTCGCCCGCCGCCTGCGAGAACTCCTTCGGCAGCAGCGCGACCTTCTTGATCTTCTCGAACTGCGCGAGGTCGGCCGTCATCTCGCGCACCAGCTGCAGGTAGTGCGCCACCACCTCGGGCTTCTTCACGAGCTCCTCGCGCGTGCCGTCGATCCCGCGCTCCTTCGCCCAGGCCGCGAGCAGCTCGAAGTTCGGCACCACGAGCGCGGCGGCGAAGTTGCGGCGGTTGCCGATCATCACCACCTCGCTGAAGAAGCGGTTCGCCTTCAGCCGGTTCTCGATCGGCTGCGGCGCGATCTTCTTGCCGCCCGAGGTCGCGATCAGGTCCTTCTTGCGGTCGGTGATCACCAGGAAGCCGTCGGGATCGAGGTGGCCGATGTCGCCGGTGTGGAAGAAGCCCTCGGGCGTCGATCGCCTCGCGCGTCGCCTCGGGCTTCTTGAAGTAGCCCTGCATCACGTGCGGGCCGCGCGTGAGGATCTCGCCGTCCTCGGCGATCTTCACCTCGACGCCCTCGATCGGCTGCCCCACGCTGCCGGGCCGCAGGCGTTCGGGCCGGTTGCAGGTGATCACCGGGCTCGTCTCGGTGAGGCCGTAGCCCTCGCAGATCAGGATGTCGGCGGCGCCGAAGAACTCCGCGATCTCGCGCGCGAGCGGCGCGCCGCCCGAGATGAAGATCTCGAGCCGGCCGCCGGTGCGCGCCTTGATCTTCGAGAACACCAGCCGCGTCGGCGAGCGCCAGCTGCAGCCGCAGCAGCGGTCCCGGGCTGCGCCGCGCCACGCCGCGCCTGGAAGCCGGCGCGCCCGACCGCGAGCGCCCAGCGGAAGACGGCCTGCCGCCACTTCGGGTCCTTCGCCACCTTCTCGTGCACGCGCGCGTACATCTTCTCGTAGAGCCGCGGCACCGAGGACATGATCTGCGGCCGCACCTCGACCATGTTGTCGGCCACGCGCTCGACGCTCTCGGCGTAGGCGATCGTGGCGCCCGCGTGCAGCATCAGGTTGTGGCCGGCCGTGCGCTCGAAGACGTGGCAGAGCGGCAGGAAGCTGAGGCAGGTCCAGTCGGCCTGCAGCTGCGGGAATGAACTTCGCGGCGCCGAGCGTGTTCGAGACCAGGTTGCCGTGCGTGAGCATGACGCCCTTGGGATCGCCGGTGGTGCCGGAGGTGTAGATGATCGTGGCGAGGTCCGAGGCGGCGACGCGCGCCGCGCGCTTGCGGACCGCGTCCTTGTCCTTCGCGAGGGCCTCTTGTCCGCGGGTCCGAAGCTCGTCGAGGCGTCAGTCGCGCCGGCGACCGGCTCGAACGCGATCACGTGCTTCAGGCCGTCGAGCTCGCCGCGGACCTCGGCGACCTTCGCGGCCTGCGCTGGCGTTCGAGACGAACACGGCCTTCGCTTCCGAGTCGCGCGAGGATGTAGCGCACCTGCGCGGCGGGCAGCGACGGGTAGATCGGCACGTCCGCGCCGCCGAGCGCGAGCACGGCCATGTCGGCGAACGCCCACTCCGGGCGGTTCTCGGAGAGGATCGCGACGTGATCGCCCTTGTCGATGCCGAGCGACGCGAGGCCCATCGCGATCTCCTCGACCGCCGCGCGCAGCTCGTCGGAGCTGACCGCGCGCCACGCGCCGTCGCGCTTGTAGCGGAGCTGCTCCGGCCTTTCGAAGCCATCGACGGATCCATAGAAGAGCTCGCAGAGCGTCTGGATGGCCATAGCGCGGAACGCCGGCGAGGCGCCCGGCCGGAATGATACCCCGGTCGCCCGTCGCACGCGAGCCGCAGCGGCATGGATAATGAGGACGTGCAGTCGGGCGTCGTGCTCGGTCTCGGCTCGAACCTGGGCGATCGCGAGGCCGCGATCGCGGAGGCGCTCGCGCGCCTCGACGCGCGCGGCTATCGCACGACGCGGACGAGCTCGCTCTACCTGACCGAGCCCGTCGGCGGGCCGCCGCAGGACTGGTTCGTGAACGCGGTCGCCGACGGCGAGACGGCGCTCTCGCCCGAGGCGCTGCTCGAGGCGTGCCTCGCGGTCGAGCAGGAGCTCGGGCGCGTGCGCGCGCGAGCCGAACGGGCCGCGCACGATCGACGTCGACATCCTGCTCTTCGGCGACGCTGCGCCTCGCCGGGGCCCGCACCGGTGATCCCGCACCCGCGGCTCGCACGAGCGGCGCTTCGTGCTCGAGCCGCTCGCCGAGATCCTGCCCGAGCGCGTGCACCCCGTGCTCGGCCGCACGCTGCGCGAGCTGCTCGCGAGCTGCCCGGACGACTCCGCGGTCAGGCGCCTCGCCGGAGCGCGCGCCTGATGGCGCTCAACCACGTGGCCGTCGAGGGACCGATCGGCGTCGGCAAGACGACGGTCGTCGACCGGCTCGCGGAGCGGCTCGAGGCCAGGAAGGCGCTCGAGGACTGGTCCACGAACCCGTTCCTCGGCCCTTCTACGACGGCAGCCCGGGCGCCGCGTTCCAGACCGAGCTGTTCTTCCTGCTCTCGCGCTACCGCCAGCAGCAGGAGCTGGTGCAGCGGCAGCTCTTCCAGCAGACGACGCTCGTCGACTACGTGTTCGAGAAGAGCCGGCTGTTCGCCTACCTCAACCTCGACGACAGCGAGCTCCTGATCTACGACAAGCTCTACTCGCTGCTCTCGGAGAGCGTGCCGCGGCCCGACCTGATCGTCTACCTGCAGGCGCCGACCGAGGTGCTGCTGAAGCGCGTGAAGGCGCGCGGGCGGCCCGAGGAGAACCAGCTCTCCGAGGAGTACCTGGCCGAGGTGAACCGCGCCTACAACCACTACTTCTTCCACTACACGGCGACGCCGCTGCTGGTCGTCAACACCGAGGGCGTCGACTTCGCGCGCAGCGAGGACGACGTCGCCGACCTGCTGAAGCAGATTCGCGCGATGGGGAAGGGCACGCAGTACTACGTGCCGCGCGTGCGGGCCTGAGGTCGCTTGACGAGGCTCGCCGTGCTGCGCGATCCTCATCGACGTCCGGTTCCCATGAGCCCACGCCAGCTCGAGCTCGCGTTCGAGGAGGCCCCGCGCTGGGACGCCTGCGCGCTCGAGTCGGCGCTCGCGCGCGAGGCGGGGCGGCCGCTCGCAGGTGGTGGTCACCGACAACCGCTCGGTGCTGCTCTCGGTCAGGCGCGTGGCGCGCGGGCCGCTGGTGCGCCTGCACCGCATGTTCCTGCACGCGCCGGCCGCGGTCGTCGCGGCGCTCGCGCGCAACATCCGCCGCCACGGCCCCGCGGCCGACGGCGAGGTGCGCCGCTTCATGAACGAGAACCTGCACCGCGTGCGCCGCACGCCGCGCGAGCTGCCGCCGCTCGTGACGCGCGGGCGCGTCCACGACCTCGGCCTGGTGTTCGCCGACGTCAACGAGCGCTGCTTCGGCGGGCGCATGCGCGTGCCGATCACCTGGGGCCGCGGCGTCGGCCGCGCGCGCCGCAGCGGGCTCACCTTCGGCAGCTACGACCCGGTGCTCGCGCTGATCCGCATCCACCCCGTGCTCGACCGCCCGACGGTGCCGCGCTTCTTCCTCGAGAGCGTCGTGCACCACGAGATGCTGCACCACCAGATGGGCGGCGTCTCCGACCGCGCGGGGCGCACCGTCTACCACACGCGCGCCTTCCGCGAGGCCGAGGCGCGCTTCCCGCACCACCGGGCCGCCGCTCGCCTGGGAGAAAGAGAACCTGCCGGAGCTGCTGCGCGCCAGCCAGGCCCTCGATCGCGAGCGGCGGGCCGCGCGCGCCGCCGCACGCGCCGCGCTGCGCTAGGCGGCCGGGGGTGACGCTGCCCCAGCTCCGCCGGCTGCTGCCGGGCCTGCTGCGGCATCGCCGCCTGCTGCTGCTCGGGCTGCTGGCGCTCGCGCTCACCACGGCGGTCTCGGTGGCGGGCCCGTGGGTGCTGCGCCACGCGATCGACGACCTCACGCTCGCCGTCACGCAGCGCAAGCTGTGGCTCTACGCGGGAGCGATCCTCGCGCTGGTGGCGCGTCGAGGGCGTCTTCCGCTACCAGATGCGGATGATCCTGATCGGCCTGAGCCGCGAGATCGAGTACGAGCTCAGGAACCAGGTCTTCGAGCACCTGACGACGCTGTCCGCCTCGCTACTACCAGCGCAACCGCATCGGCGAGGTGATGAGCCGCGCGACGAACGACATGTCGGCGGTGCGCATGGTGCTCGGGCCCGGGATCATGTACACGGCCAGCACCGTCGCAACCTTCGTGGGCGCCGTGGCCGTGATGCTCGTGATCTCGCCGCGGCTCACGCTGCTCGCGCTGCTGCCGCTCGTGCTGGTGTCGTGGCTGGTGCGCCACTACGGCCGCAAGGTGCACGACCGCGCCGAGGAGGTCCAGGCCCAGCTCGCCGAGCTCAACGCGCTCGTCCAGGAGAACCTGGCGGGCGCTCGCGTGGTGCGGGCCTACACGCAGGAAGCGGCCGAGCAGGCGCGCTTCGCCGCGGCGAACCACGAGTACGTCGACGCGCAGCCGGCGGCTCGTGCGCATCACCGGCATCCTGCACCCCGGGATCGGCTTCCTGATGGGCCTCGGCGGCGTGACCGTCGTCTGGCTCGGCGGCCGCATGGTGATCGCGGGCACGCATCACGCTCGGCGAGCTCGTCGCGTTCTCCGTCTACCTGACGATGCTCAACTGGCCGATGATCGCGCTCGGCTGGGTGGTCAACCTGATCGAGCGCGGCGAGGCCTCGATGGGCCGCATCCACGCGATCCTGGACGAGCGCGCCCGAGATCGCGGACGAGGCGCCGCTCGCGGTCGAGCGCGATCCGGGGCGACGTCGAGTTCCGCGGCGCTGAGCTTCGCCTACGACGCGGCGTCCCGGTGCTCGCACGACATCGAGCTCGAGGTGCCCGCCGGGCAGCACGGTCGCGATCGTGGGTCCCACCGGCTGCGGCAAGAGCACGCTCGTCTCGCTGCTGCCGCGGCTCTTCGACCCGCCGCCCGGCAGCGTGTTCGTCGACGGCCACGACGTGCGCCGGCTGCCGCTCGCGACGCTGCGCGGCGCGATCGGCTTCGTGCCGCAGGAGAGCTTCCTGTTCTCGGCGACGGTGCGCGAGAACGTCGCGCTCGCCGAGGGCAGCGAGCCGCGCGCCGAGTGGGCCGCCGGCGTCGCCCAGCTCGAGAAGGACGTGCGCGAGTTCGCGCAGCGGCTTCGAGACGACCGTCGGCGAGCGCGGCATCACGCTCTCGGGCGGGCAGAAGCAGCGCACGGCGCTCGCGCGCGCGCTCGCGACCGACCCGCGCATCCTGATCCTGGACGACTCGCTGTCGGCGGTCGACACCGAGACCGAGGAGCAGATCCTGCAGGGCCTGCGCGAGGTGATGCGCCAGCGGACGACGTTCCTGGTCTCGCACCGGGTCTCGACCGTGAAGCAGGCCGACCTGATCGTGGTGCTGCGCGACGGCCGCATCGTCGAGCGCGGCCGCCACGACGAGCTCGTGGCGCTGGGCGGCTTCTACGCCGACCTCAACCGGCGCCAGCTGCTCGAGCAGGAGATCGAGACCGGCGAGGACGCGGCATGAGCGCCCACGACGACGATCCGACGACGCCCGCGAGCCACGACTTCGGCCTGCTGCGGCGGCTGCTCGCGCTACCTGCGGCCGCACGCGGGCGCCGTCTTCGTCTCGTTCCTGCTGATCGTGGCGCAGGCCGGGATCGACCTCGCCGGGCCCTACCTGACGAAGGTCGCGATCGACCGCTACATCGCGGCGGGCGACGCCGCGGGCCTCGGGCGCGTCGCGCTCCTGTTCCTGCTCACGCTGGTGCTCGCCTTCGGCATCCGCTTCCTGCAGACCTACATCATGCAGATGACCGGCCAGCGCATCATGCAGGACATGCGCCGCGACATCTTCGGCGCACCTGCAGCGGCTCCACGTCGCCTACTTCGACCGCAACCCGGTGGGGCGGCTGATGACGCGGGTCACGACCGACGTCGACGCCGTGAACGAGCTGTTCACGTCGGGCGTCGTCACCGTGTTCGGCGACCTCTTCACGCTCGTCGGGATCATGGGCGTGATGCTCGCGCTCGACTGGCGCCTGGCGCTCGTCACCTTCGCGGTGCTGCCGCTCTTCTTCCTGCTCACCGACTGGTTCCGGCGCGGCGCGCGCCAGTCCTTCCGCGACACCCGCAAGTGGGTGGCGCGCATCAACGCGTTCCTGCAGGAGAACCTCTCCGGCATGTCGGTGGTCCAGCTCTATCGGCGCGAGGCGAAGAACCGCGCGGCCTTCGCGGCGATCAACCGCAGCCACTACGACGCCAACATGAAGGCGATCTTCTACTACGCGGTCTTCTACCCGATGATCGAGCTCCTGGCCGCGGTCGCGACGGCGCTGATCCTGGTCTACGGCGGCGGCGCGCGTGCTCACGGCCGGCCTCACGCTCGGCGCGCTCGTCGCCTTCATCCAGTACTCCGAGCGCTTCTGGCGGCCGATCTCGGACCTCAGCGAGAAGTTCAACGTGCTGCAGGCCGCGATGGCCGCCTCGGAGCGGATCTTCGGCCTGCTCGACGCGGCGCCCCAGGTCGTCTCGCCGCCGCAGGCGGCGGGCGCGCCGCGCGCCGAAGGCCGCGTGAGCTTCGAGGGCGTCTCGTTCGCCTACGGAGACGGCGCGCCGGTCCTGTCCGAGATCGACTTCACGGTCGAGCCGGGCAAGAGCGTCGCGCTCGTGGGAGCGACGGGCGCGGGCAAGACCACGATCATCAGCCTGCTGATGCGCTTCTACGACGTCGGCGCAGGGCCGCGTGGCCGTCGACGGCAAGGACGTGCGCGAGTGGGACCTCGAGGCGCTGCGCTCGTCGATGGCGCTCGTGCTCCAGGACGTGCACCTCTTCAGCGGCACGATCGCCTCCAACATCCGGCTCGGCTCCGAGATCCCGATCGAGCGCGTGCGGGCGGCCGCCGAGGCCGTGGCCGCCAACCGCTTCATCGAGAAGCTGCCGAAGGGCTACGAGACCGAGGTCAAGGAGCGCGGGGCGACGCTCTCGGTCGGGCAGAAGCAGCTCTTGTCCTTCGCGCGCGCGCTGGCGCACGACCCGCGCGTGCTGATCCTGGACGAGGCGACCTCGTCGGTCGACACCGAGACCGAGCAGCTGATCCAGGAGGCGCTCGCGGTGCTGATGAAGGGCCGCACCGCGATCGTGATCGCGCACCGGCTCTCGACGGTGCAGAACGTCGACGAGATCCTGGTGATGCACAAGGGCCGGATCCGCGAGCGCGGCACGCACCAGGAGCTGCTCGCCCGGCGCGGCATGTACTGGAAGCTCTACCAGCTCCAGTACAAGGACCAGGAGATGCCGCGACGCCACGAGCCCGCTGCAGTGCCAGCGGCGACGGCCTGGCAGCGCGGCGGGCGCTGCGACGCTCACGGCTTAGCGGACAGGAAGTCCCAGGCGAGCGTCGCCATCGCGCGGACGCCCAGGGGCAGCACGTCCTCGTCGACGTCGAAGGTCGGCGTGTGGTTCGTGGAGGCGATCCCCTTCGCCTCGTTGCGCGTGCCGAGCAGGAAGAAGAAGTAGGGCGCCTTCTGCCCGTAGTAGGGGAAGTCCTCGGCCACCATCTGCGGCTCGACGCGGATCGCCCCCTTGCCGAAGACGCGCTCGAGCGCGGGCACGCCCACGCCGCGCGCGAGCGCCGCGTCGTTCACGGTCGGGGGGTTGCCCGCGTCGAGGAAGCGCAGCGTGGCGGTCGTGCCGTGCGCCTCGGCCACGCCCTTCACCGTGCGCGCGATCCGCGCCTTCATCTCCGTGCGCACGTCGGCGTCGAGCGTGCGCATCGTGCCGTCGAGGACGACCTTGTCGGCGATGATGTTGAAGCGCGTGCCGCCCTGGATGCGGCCGATCGTCAGCACGCGCGGCTGGCGGCCGTCGATCTGGCGCGAGACGATCGTCTGCAGCGCGCTCACGATCTCCGCCGCGACCGGGATCGGGTCGAGCCCCATGTGCGGCTGCGCGCCGTGGACCGTCTTGCCGGCGACCTCGATCGTGAAGGCGTCGGACGAGGCGTAGATCGGGCCGTCGGTCCAGCCCGCCTGGCCCGCGGCGGTCCAGCCGCCGACGTGGAGCCCGAAGGTCGCCTCGACCTTCGGGTCGTCGAGCGCTCCTTCCTTCACCATCAGCGGCGCGCCGCCCTCCTCGCCCGAGGGCGCGCCCTCCTCGGCGGGCTGGAACAGGAACACGACCGTGCCCGGGAGCCGCGCCTTCAGGCCCGCGAGCACCTCCGCCGCGCCGAGCAGGATCGCCATGTGCGCGTCGTGCCCGCAGGCGTGCATCACGCCCTTCACCTGGCTGCTGAACGGCAGCTCGCTCGTCTCCTCGATCGGCAGCGCGTCCATGTCGGCTGCGCAGCGCCACGACTCCGCCGGGCCGGCCGCCGCGCAGCACGCCGACGGCGCCGGTCTTCGCGACCGGGTAGCGCACCTCGAGCCCGAGCGCGCGCAGCTTGTCGGCGACGAAGCGGCCCGTCTTCTCCTCGCGGTTGCTGAGCTCGGGCTGCTGGTGCAGCTGCCGGCGCGTCGCGACCACGGCCGGCGCCAGGCGCTCGGCGGCGGCGCGGATCTCGGCGTCGGGCGTCGCCGATGCGGCAGTCGCGGCCAGGAGCGCTGAAGCGAGGATCATCGGTGCCTCCCCGGTTCGAAGCGGACGGCTATCATACGCGGTCGTGGCCCGGCTGCTCCGCGACACGGCTCTCCCGGGCGCGATCTTCGTGCTGCTCGTGACGGCGGCGCTCGTGCTGCCGCTGCGGCCGCACGGCGACGCCGGCGAGTACCTGCTGATGCTCGAGTCGTGGCACCGCCACGGCTCGCCGGAGCTGGCGGCCGGGCGACGTCGAGTCGCTGCGCGGGCTGCTCGCGCGGGACGGCCTCGCGATCGACGAGAGCCGCGTGCTGCCGAACTACCACACGGCCGAGAGCGGCACGCTCTACTGCTACCACTTCTGGGCCTATCCGGCCGCGGGGCTTCCGGCGCGCGCGCTGCTCGAGGCGCTCGGCCTCGCCGCTGCGCGCGCTGCCGCTCACGAACGCGCTCGTCGTTCGGCCTCGCGCTCGCCGCCGCCTCTCTGCTGCCCTGGGCGTCCGGCCGCCGGCTCTGGCTCGTGGGCCTGCTGGCGCTCTCGCCCGCGCTCGCGTTCCTGATGTGGCCGCACCCCGAGGTCTTCACGTTCGCCTTCGTGACGCTCGCGCTGGCGCTCAGCCGGTGCGGCTACACCGGCGACGGGTGTGCTCGCGGCAGCACTGGCCTCGCTGCAGAACCCGCCGCTCGTGCTGCTCGTCGGCGCGCTCGTCGCCGCGGCGCTCGTCACGGCGTGGCGTCGGCGCGCGTGGCGGGAGGCCGTGCTGCCCGCTCTGGCGGCGCTGCCCGCGCTCCTGCCGCCCCTCTTCTTCCAGTGGAACTTCGGGGTCTGGAACCTCTCGGTGCGCCCTTCAGAAGCCGCGGAGAGCCTGAGCGCCGTTCGCGCGCTCGACCTCGCGCATCGATCCGAACCTGGGCCTGCTGCCGCACGCCCCGGTGACGCTGGCGCTCGGCATCGCCGTGGCGCTCGCCGCCACGCTCGCGACGGCGGCCTCTTGCCCGCCGCTCGCCGTGCTCGCTGCTGCTGCCGCTCCTCGCGATCGCCTGCACCGCGAACAGCAACTGGAACAACGACACCGCCGGCCCGAGCCGCTACGTCGTCTGGATGTTTCCCGCTGCTGGCGTTCGTGGTCGCGGGCCTCGGCTCGTCGCCCGAGCGACCGCTGGGACGGGCGGGCTCCTGGGCGCTCGCGCTGGCACTCGCCACCCAGGCCGTGCCGCTCCTGGCGCGCGGCGGGCCGCTCGCGCCGTCGGACTTCCTCCGCCACTCGCGGGCGGCGCGCTTCGTGCTCGACCGCTGGCCGCGGCTCTATCGTCCCGCGCCCGAGGTGTTCGTCGAGCGCACGCTCGGGCACGAAGGGCCGTTCGAGGGACCCGTCGTCTACCGCGACGCCGGCGGCCGCTGTCGAAAGGCCTGGCTGCAGCCCCGCCACGCCGAGACGCTCGGCGGAGCTTTGCGGCGCAGCCGCCGGCTGCCGGCGCGCGCGCGGCTCGCAGGAGCTCCGCGAGGAGCGCGACACGAAGCGCGACTGGCTCTACGTGGACTACTAGGCCGTCTTGGCCTCTGCGCGGATCCCGCGCCGTCTCGTCACCCGCCGCGGCGATCACCCAAACGCACGCCGTATTTGTGAACACTTAAGCAGGGTGCGATCGTCACACTCTGATCGCGTCCTCTCGGGCGGACCTCTTCTGTCCCGCGTGCGCGTTACTCTTCTCTCATGCACGAACCCTCTTCTTTCATGCAGGAGTATCCCTCGCTCGCTGCGGTGCCGGACGACGAGCTGCTCGAGCGCCTGAGCGCGCTGCTCCGGAAGTCCCGCCGCACCGAGGCCGACCTCGTGGCGCACATCGGCGAAGTCGACCGACGGCGCCTCTACGCGCGGGCGGCAGCGCCGTCGCTGTTCGCGTATTGCACCGAGGTCCTGCATCTTTCGGAAGCGGAGGCCTACTTGCGGATCGCGGCGGCGCGTGCGGCCCGCCAGCACCCGCAGCTGCTCGCGATGCTCGGCGACGGCCGGCTCCACCTGAGCGCGGTCGCGAAGCTGTCGCCGCACCTCACGGCGGAGAATCGCGACCCGGTCCTGCGCCGTGCCGCGCACCGGAGCAAGCGCGAGGTCGAGGAGCTCGTCGCTGAGCTCCGTCCCCGGCCGGATGTGCCCTGCCTCGTGCGGCGGCTCCCCGAGCGCATCGAGCGCACCCCGGTCTTGACTCTGCCGTCCTCGACCGCTCAGGGCGACCGCGGCGGCGGCGCTCCGGGCGGGAATGCTGCTGGACGCCGGCCCGGAACTCCGTCCGGACGGAGTCGTGACGCCGGTCGCGCCTCGTCGGGCTGAAGAGGACCTTGTCGAGCTTCCGGGGCCCGATCGGCTCGGAATCGAGCTGCGGGAGCCGAGCCATGCCTCGCCGCGGGCCGTCCTGGAGCCGCTGGCTCCCTTCCGCTACAAAGTGCAGTTCACCGCGAGCGCCGAGCTTCGCGCCAAGCTCGAGCGGCTTCAGGCCCTGTTGCGCGCGGAGTTGCCCGATGCCGATCTGGGCGCTGTCATCGATCGGGCCGTGACTCAGACTCTCCAGCGGCTCGAGGCTCGGCGCTACGCTCGTACTGGCGCGCCACGCGACGCGGCGGCCGGATTGGGTACTCCCGGCACCGCGACGTCGCGCCGACAGGATCCGGCGGCCGTTCGGCACATGCCCGCGGCCGTGCGCCACATCCCCGCGGCCGTACGGCGCGCGGTGTTCGAGCGCGACGACGGTCGCTGTCGCTATCGGGACGAGGCCGGTCGCCGTTGCCCCGAGCGCCACCGACTCGAGTACCACCACCTCCATCCCTTCGCCATGGGCGGCGGCCATACGGCCGACAACGTGCGCCTGATGTGCCGCACCCACAACCTCTACCTGGCGGAGCACGACTACGGACAGGGGGCGATGACGGCGTACCGCAGGCGGATGCAGCAGGTCGCCACTCCGTCTGCACGGTGCCAGACGACCTGAGACTCGTCCGGCCGCGGGCGCGTTCGCTCGGGCCAGACGCGCGTTCGAGAAGCCCGAGAGGGTCGGGCATCGAAGTGGCGATACCCGTCCCGACGCTAGTCGCCCCGGCGAGGAGCGCGATCTCCCGCGGCCGGAGCTCGCGCCACTCTCCCGGGGCGAGCTCGCCGAGGCCGAGGCGGCCGATGCGCACGCGCACGAGCTCGAGCACCTCGTGGCCGACGGCGCGGCCCATGCGCCGCACCTGGCGGTTCTTGCCCTCGGTCAGCACGAGCTCGAGCCAGGTCGAGCCGGCGGCCGTGCCGCGCGCCGTGCCGATCACCTTCACCTTGGCCTCTCGCGTGAGCGTTCCGTCCTCGAGCCGCACGACCTTCGCGCAGCGCCCGGAGCGCCTCCGCGTCGGGCAGGCCGCGGACGCGGGCGTGGTAGGTCTTCGGGACGTGCGCGGCGGGCGCGGTGAGCCGCTCGCCGAGCCGATGGTCGTTCGTGAGGATCAGCAGCCCCGAGCTGTCGCGGTCGAGCCGCCCGACCGGGAAGACCCATTGCGCGAGCGCGCCGAGCGCGTCGTACACGGTCGGCCGCCCGCCCGGATCGACGCGCGTCGTCACGAGGCCGACCGGCTTGTGGAGAGCGATCACCACGCGCGGCGTCTCGTCCGACACGCGCCGGCCGTCCACGAGCACCACGTCCCGCGCCGGGTCGATGAAGCGATTCGGCGCGCGCTCGAGCGAGCCGTTCACCGTCACGCGGCCGTCGGCAATCCAGCGCTCGGCTTCGCGGCGCGAGCAGACGCCGAACTTCGAGAGCGCGCGCGCCAGCGAGACCGCGGCGCGCGGCTTCAGCGCGCGATCGGCTCGCCGAGCGCGAACGCCATCTGGCCTTCGCACACCAGCTTCCCGTCCACGAGCGCGCGCCCGCTCAGGCTGCCCATCCTGCTGCGCATGCGCACCACCTCGGCCTCGAGCCGGACCTGGTCGCCCGCCACGACCGGGCGCCGGTAGCGCACGCGGTCGATGCCCATGAAGTAGATGAGGCGGCCGCGGTTCTCGGGCGGGCTCAGGATCAGCACGGCCCCGAGCTGAGCGATCGCCTCGGTGAGGATCGAGGCGGGCATCGTCGGGACGCCGCCGGGGCCGGCGATGAAGTAGCGCTCGTTCGAGGTGACGTTCTTGAGCCCGACGATGCGGCGGTCGGGCTCGAGCTCGAGGATGCGGTCCAGGAACAGGAAGGGCGCTCGGTGCGGCAGGATCGCCTTGATGTCCTCGATCTCGAGCGGCAGCTTGAGCCCGGTCTCGCTCATCGCGGCGCCAGTGTACAACGCCGCGCCGGGGCGGCTCGGACTGGCGCGCCAGTGCTAGGATCGCTCGGATGCTCAGGCCCCCCGGAGTCGTGACAGGGCCGCCGCTGCCGGGCGAGCTGCTCGCCGACCTGCTGGCGCTCGTGGGCGAGATCAGCTCCGTGCTCGATCCGGAGCAGCTGTTCCCCGCGATCGCGCAGAAGCTGCGGCGGCATCGTCGACTACCAGATCCTCGACATCTTCGTGCCCGACGAGGCCGGCTTCCTGATCCCGGCCTACGTCGAGGGCTACCCGTTCGCCGAGCGCGACCGCTTCCGGCTCCGCATGGGCGAGGGGATCGTGGGCACGGCGGCCGCCACGCGCGAAGTGGTGTTCGTGCCGGACGTCGCGCGCGACGCGCGCTACGTCTCGTTCTTCCCGGGTGTCGTGGCGGAGCTGGCGCTGCCGCTCGTCAGCCAGGACCGCCTGGTGGGCGTCCTGAACATCGAGGGCCCGGCCGCCGAGGCCTTCACGCCGGCGGCGCGCACGGCGCTCCAGGTGCTCGCCTCGCACCTGGCGGTCGCGATCGGCAACGCGACGCTCTACCGCGAGGCGCGCTGGTACGCCGACCTGCTCGCGACGCTCCACGAGATCGGCAAGGAGACCTCGTCGATCCTCGACCTCGACCTGCTGCTCCAGCGGCTCGGCGAGATCGTGCGCCGCGTGGTCGACTTCGAGACCTTCGGGATCCTGCTGCTCGACGACGAGCGCCAGGAGCTGGTGCTGCGCAAGGCCGTCAACTACGGGCCCGGCCTCGAGCGCACGCGGATCAAGGTGACCGAGGGCCTGTGCGGCGCGGCCGTGCGCTCGCGCGAGCCGGTGCTCGTCGGCGACGTGCGGAACGACCCGCGCTACGTGGGCCTCGTGGCCGAGACGCGCTCCGAGCTCGTGGTGCCGCTCGTGCACAAGGACCGCGTGATCGGCGTCCTCGACCTCGAGTCGCCGCAGCTCGACCGCTTCAGCGAGCGCGACGTCAAGGTGCTGACGCCGCTCGCGAGCCAGCTCGCGATCGCGATCGAGAACGCCCGGCTCTACGAGGAGATCGGGCGCAACGACAAGCGGCTGCTGCGCGAGCTGCGGATCGCGCGCGACGTCCAGCACGCGCTCTTCCCGGAGAGCTCGCCGCGCGGCGCCGGCTGGGAGGCCTCCGCCCACTTCCGCCCGGCGCGCGAGCTCGGCGGCGACCTCTACGACTTCTACGACATGGGCGAGGGGCTGCTGGGCGTCGCGACGGGCGACGTCGCCGGCAAGGGGGTCCCCGCCGCCCTCTACGCGGCCTACGCCTCGGGGGCCGTGCGCGCACGGGCCTTCGAGCGCCGGACACCCTCCGACCTCATGGAGCGCGTCAACCGCACGCTCCGCCGCAAGGGCATCGAGGGCCTGTTCTGCACCCTGGCCTACGCCCTCTTCGACTTCCAGGACCGGTCGCTGCGCCTCGCCAACTCCGGCCTGCCCCACCCGCTCCACTACCGGGCGACCCTCGGCCGTGCCGTCCCCCTGGAGGTCTCGGGGCTGCCGCTCGGGACCTTCGACGGGGTGGTCTACGACGAGCTCCGGGCGGCGCTCGAGCCGGGGGACGCCTTCGTCTTCTATTCCGACGGGGTGATCGAGGCGCGGAGCGGAAAAGAGGAGTACGGTCCCGAGCGGCTCAGCCGGGGGCTCGAGGCGGCGGCTTCCGGCTCAGCCACCGAGATCGGGACGCGCCTCGTCCGCGACCTCGAGCAGTTCCTTGGAGCCCAGAGCCCGCACGACGACATCACGCTGATCGTCCTCAAGATATTGTAAATACGCCCCTTGTAGGAAATACCAAGGGCGTGAGATAAATCACACCGACCCGGGAAGCCGCCGGTATACTGATTGCTTCGGGTAATATCCGAGACCCTTGCTGAGAACGGTGGTGTGCGTCGTTCTGGCGCTTGGTACCCTCCCGGCTACGGCCAAGGGCCAGGTGCTGTCCTTCTCCGTCAGGAGCGAGCTCGTCGTGTTCTCGGCGACGGCCGTCGACGATAAAGGCCGTCCTGTCACTGACTTGCGCCGCGAGGACTTCCGCATCTGGGACGAGGGCCGCGCCCAGCAGATCGTGCACTTCTACGGCGGCAAGGGCCTGCCGGCCCGGGTGCTGGTCCTCCTCGACGCGAGCGGGAGCATGGGGGACAAGCGCGTCGCGAGCTCCCGCGAGGCGGCGAAGCAGCTTCTGCTGGCACTTTCTCCAGAGGACCAGGTCGCCGTCGCCGGCTTCGACAGCCGCTACTGGGGGGTCGTGGCCTTCACGAGGGACCGCGAGGCCGTGCGCAAGGGGTTGGACACGATCACCCCCTTCGGGTCGACCGCCCTCCACGACTCCCTCGACAAGGCCGCCCACGACATCGCGACCTGGGGCGAGGGCCGGCGGGCGGTGGTGGTCCTGACCGACGGCATCGACACCTCCAGCCAGAAGACGGCCGAGGAGGTGATCGCGCGCTCGCGCGCCCTCGACGTGCCGATCTACGTGATCTCGGTCGTCTCGCCGCTCGACGACCCGAGCTCGCAGTCGTTCCTGGGCGAGAAGGACGCCGGGCAGGAGGCCGCGGCGGCCGAGACGCTCGCCCGCTACGCGAACCTCTCCGGGGGCGCCTCGTTCCGCGTCAGCACGCTGACGGGGGTGGTGCTCGCCGCCCAGCAGATCGCCACCGAGCTCAAGCATCAGTACCGCATCGGGTGGGACCCGGCACAGGGGTCCGCTCCGTATCGCCGCGTCGTGGTGCGCTCGACCCGCAAGGGCGTCGATCGTGCGCACCCGCAGCGGCTACGTGCCGCCGTCATAGGCCGTTACACGTGGCCGTCCGGGAGTCCCTCCCCGGCCGCAATTTCGAAGGAGGTCGTCGAGTGAGAACGCCGATCGTGCCGCTTCTGGCCGCTGCTCTGGCCATCGCGGGCTGCGCCAAGAAGTCCTACGTGCAGCGCGAGGTGGGCGAGGTCAACAAGAAGGTGGACGCCGTCTCCGCGGAGGTGGAGAAGACCCAACAGCGCGTCCAGCAGAACGAGGTCCGCATCGACTCGGTCGACAAGTCCGCTCAGGCCGGCATCGGCGAAGCCAAGGGCTCGGCCGCGGCCGCGATGAGCAAGGCCCAGGACGCCGAGAAGGCCGCCAAGGGCAAGCTGATCTACACCGTGACGCTGTCCAACGACAAGGTCCGCTTCCCGGTCAACAAGGCCGAGATCAGCGACGAGGCGAAGGCCATGATCGACGAGGCCGTGGCGCCGCTCGTCAAGTCGAACCGCGGCGTCTACTTCGAGATCGAGGGCCACACCGACAGCACGGGCGACGCGGCCTACAACTTCAAGCTGGGCGAGGAGCGCGCGATGGCCGTGCGCGACTACATCGCCAAGACGCACTCCGTCGCGCTCAGCCGGCTGAACGTGATCTCCTACGGCGAGGAGAAGCCGGTCGCCGAAAACAAGACCAAAGAGGACCGCGCGCAGAATCGGCGCGTCGTGATCCGGATCCTCGAGTAATTCAAAGCCCCGACTTGCCCGTCAGGCGCAAGTCGGGGCTTTTCTAGGCTCGTCGGGCGCCGTCGTGTGACGTCGCCCCTCCTTCTCTTCGGTCGTCCCTCGTTCTTTGCCCCCCTCTCCGGAATGCGGCCCTTCCGTCGGCCGTATCATTCCCGGGAGGTGATGGGCCCTGACGAGTCGTTCCTGATCGCCCGGGCGCAGCGGGGAGACCCGAGCGCTTTCGAGGAGATCGTGCGGCTCTACCAGCGCCGTGTCTACGGTGTGGCCCTCCGGATCGTGCGTGCCCACGATGTCGCCGACGACGTCACCCAGGAGGCCTTCCTGCGCGCCTGGCGCTCGCTCGACCGCTTCGAGCTCGGGCGGCCTTTCGGGCCCTGGGTGTGCCGGATCGCCGCCAACCTGGCCGTGAACCACGTGCGTTCGCCACGGGCCCGCGAGGAAGGCCTGCCCGACGGGCACGCCGAGACGCGGACGAACGCGCCGGGACCGCTCGGCGCGCTGCTCGACGCCGAGGGGGCGACGGTCCTCGAGAAGGCGATGGGGCAGCTGCCGCAGGAGCAACGCGCCGTGCTGGTGCTGCGTGTCGTCGAGGAGCTGTCCTACGCCGAGATCGCGGAGACGCTCGGCATCAGCCCCGGCACGGTGATGTCGCGCCTGTTCCGGGCGCGCGAGCGCCTGGCGCAGGCGCTCTCTCCCTATCTGGGCGCGGCCGCGCAGCGGCGAAAGGCGGGGGCCTCGTGAGCGAGCACGAGCACGAGCGGCTGTCCGCCTACCTGGACGGCGAGCTGCCGCCGGCGGAGATGTCCGCCGTCGCCGCCCACGTGGCGGCCTGCCCGGAGTGCGCCGCGCGGCTCGCCGAGTTCGCCGCGGTCGACGAAGCGGCCGCGGCGCTCGCCGCGACGGCGCCGAGCGGCTACTTCGAGGCGCTTCCGGGCCGCATGCGCGCCCGCCTCGAGCCGCGCCGGTCGGTCGCGCGTCGGCTCCCGGCCTGGACCTGGGCGGCGGCCGCGGCGTTGCTGCTGGCGGTCGTCACGCCGCTCACGCTCTCGAAGCGATCCTCGCTCCAGATGGAACCCGCGCCCGCCCGCGAGCAGCCGGCGGCCGCTCCACCTCCGACGCTGGAGGCGCCCGCGGAGCGCCAGAGCGCGCCTTCCGCGGCCCCCGCCGTCGAGGCGCCGCCCGCGAAGCTGCAGAAGGTGCGCGCCACCCGCGGCGCCGCCCGCGGCGCCCGCGCCGTCCCGTCCCGCCGCGAACGCGGCTCCGAGCTCCGACGAGCGTTCGAAGCGCGAGCAAGGGTTCGCCGCCGCGCCCACGGACGCGGACCGCGAGGCCCAGCCGGCCGAGCCAGCCGCCGAAGGACGTCGCGACGCGCCCGTCGGCGCGCTTCGGCTCCCCGCCCCGGGTGCGCTCTCGCGCGTGGAGCCCCAGGCGCCACGCTCCCGTGATGCGGCCGCCGCCCAGGAGGAGTCGGCCGACAAGGGCGCCCGCAAGGCGGCGGCGGCCGCGCCGGAGCCGAAGGCGGGCGACGCGATCGCCGAAACGCTGACCCTGGCAGCGCCGGCGGGAGAGACCGTCCAGCAGAACGCGGCCGTCGGAGGGGCCCCCGGGCGCACGCCTGCGTACACCGAGAAGGACGCAGCTGTGGACGAGGAGTGGCGGCGTCTCCAGGCTGCGCGGCCGCAATCGGTCGAGGAATGGCGCCGCCTGCGCGAGGAGCTGCGGCGCTTCGCCGACGCGGCGCCCGCGGGCCCGCACGCCGACGCGGCGCGGCTGCGCACGATCGAGGTCGGCTACACGGCCTGGCGCTCGGGCGGCGACGCGGCCGACGAGGCCGTGTTCCGCCGCGACGCCGCCGCCTACCTCGAGCGCGGCGAGGACGCGAAGAACAAGGCGCGCGTGCGCGGGCTGCTGCGCTGAATCACCCGGCAGGAATGCGTCAATTCAAGACCTGACCCCGTCGTGGGCGTTTCGCAGCCGGCTGTGGCGGATCCCGTAGAAGAAGTAGATCGCGACGCCGAGCAGCATCCAGACGAAGAAGCGCTCCCAGGCCGTCTTCGGCAGCCCGAACATCACGACCACGCACATCGCTGCCCCGAGCGGGGCCACCAGCCACACGAAAGGAACGCGGAACGGCCGCGGCCGCTGCGGGTCCCGGATCCGCAGCGCGAGGACGCCCAGGCAGACCACGAAGAAGGCGAACAGCGTGCCGATGTTCGTGAGGTCGTAGGTCTCGTCGTCGTCGAGGATCGACGAGCCGAGCGCCACCACGATCCCGGTGACGATCGTGGTGACGTGGGGCGTGCGAAAGCGCGCGTGGATCGCGCGGAAGGCGGGCGGCAGCAGGCCGTCGCGGCTCATCGAGAAGAAGATGCGCGGCTGGCCGAGCTGGAACACCAGCAGCACCGCGGTCATCGAGACGACGGCGCCGAAGGCGACGATCGCCTGGCCCCAGCCGAGCCCGGCCACCTCGAACGCGCGCGCGAGCGGGTCCGCGCCCTTCAGCTGCTGGTAGGGCACGAGCCCGGTCGCGACCAGGCCGACGATCGCGTAGATCAGCGTGCAGACGGCGAGCGAGCCCAGGATCCCGCGCGGCATGTTGCGCTGCGGGTCCTTCGTCTCCTCGGCGGCGGTCGAGATCGCGTCGAAGCCGATGTAGGCGAAGAACACGATCGCCGCGCCCTGGTGGATGCCGCGCCAGCCGTTCGGCGCGAACGGCGTCCAGTTGCGCGGGTCGACGTAGAAGAGCCCGACGCCCACGAACATCGCGAGCACCGCCAGCTTGAGCACGACCATCGCGTTGTTGACCCAGGCGCTCTCGCGGATGCCGATCACCAGCACCCAGGTGATGAGCGCGACGATCGCGATCCCCGGCAGGTTGATCGAGACCGCGTGGCCGAAGACGACGGGCAGCTCGCCCATCCGCTCCGGGAACGACAAGAGCACGTCGCGGTAGCTGTGCGAGAGCCAGAACGGGAAGTCGATCCCGAAGAAGCGCAGGAGCGAGCAGAAGTAGCCGGACCAGGCGATCGCGACCGCCATGTTGCCGATCGCGTACTCGAGGATCAGGTCCCAGCCGATGATCCAGGCCACGAGCTCGCCGAGCGTCGCGTAGGCGTACGTGTAGGCGCTGCCGGAGATCGGGATGAGCGCGGTGAGCTCGGCGTAGCACAGCCCCGCGAGCGCGCACACCGCGCCCAGCAGGATGAAGGAGACGACCAGCGCGGGACCGGCGCCGTAGCGCACCACGGTGCCGTCGGCCGCCACCTCGCCCGTGGCGGCGGTGCCGATCGCCGAGAAGATGCCCGCCCCGATCACGGCCCCGATCCCGAGCATCACGAGATCGAGGGCGCCGAGCGTGCGCTTGAGCCCCGAGCCGCCGCTCTCGATCTCGGCGACGATGTCGGACACCGCCTTGGTGCGGAACAGCGCGCTCACTGGGGCTCCCCGCGCCGCGGCGGCGGCGCACCGGTCATCGGAAAGCCGGCATGATAGCATGCGGGTTTTTGCGGAACGGCGCGAACGCGCCCGAGGAGATCCGATGCTCGTCGTGATGCGGCAGGGCGCCACACAGGAGGACATCGCGGGCGTCGTGCGCGCGATCGAGACGCGCGGCTTCAAGGCCCACCCGATCCCGGGCGCGCAGCGCACCGCGATCGGCATCACCGGCAACCGCGGCACCGACGACCGGCCCGTGTTCGAGAGCATGCCGGGTGTCCTCGAGGTCATCCCCGTCACGCACGCCTACAAGCTCGTCTCGCGCGAGGTGAAGCCCGAGGACAGCGTCGTCTCGATCGGCGGCGTGCCGGTCGGGGGCGGCTCGTTCGTGATCGTGGCGGGCCCGTGCGCGGTCGAGTCGGAGGACCAGATGCTGACGGTCGCGCGCGCGGTGAAGGCCAAGGGCGCGCGGCTGCTGCGCGGCGGCGCCTACAAGCCGCGCACGAGCCCGTACTCCTTCCAGGGCCTCGGCGAGCAGGGGCTGCAGATCCTGGCCCGCGCCCGCGAGGAGACGGGGCTGCCCATC
This sequence comes from uncultured Acidobacteriota bacterium, assembly GCA_963724555.1. Lineage (GTDB taxonomy): Bacteria > Acidobacteriota > Vicinamibacteria > Fen-336 > Fen-336 > DATBSL01. The sequence goes on along the minus strand of CAVRVE010000029.1, from coordinate 7,032 downwards.
GTCACCGAGGCGATCGACGCCGACAGCGTCGACCTCGTCGAGCGCTATGCCGACGCGATCCAGATCGGCGCCCGCAACATGCAGAACTTCTCGCTGCTCAAGCGCGCGGGCCGCGCGAAGAAGCCGGTGCTGCTGAAGCGCGGCCTCGCCGCGACGCTCGAGGAGTTCCTGATGTCGGCCGAGTACATCCTCTCCGAAGGCAACTACCAGGTGATCCTGTGCGAGCGCGGCGTGCGCACGTTCTCGGACTTCTCGCGCAACACGCTCGACCTGGCCGTGGTGCCCGCGGTCAAGCAGATCTCGCACCTGCCGATCCTGGTCGACCCGTCGCACGGCACCGGGCGGCGCGACAAGGTGGTCCCGATGTCGCGCGGAGCCGCGGCCGTGGGGGCCGACGGCCTGATCGTCGAGGTCCACCACGACCCCGATCGGGCCCTCTCCGACGGGCCGCAATCGATCACGCCGGACGCCTTCGGCGCGCTCGTGACTGAGCTGCGCCAGATCACGGGCGTGCTCGGGAAGTCGATCTGAGGCTTCCTAGTCCTCGAGCTTGATGAGCTTGCGGTCCAGGAGGCGGGAGAAGATCAGCAGGGTCTCGTCTTCGTTCATCGGGCAGAGCTTCAGGATCGACTGGATGTCCCACTGGCCGTTGACGCGCGAGATCACGAAGCCTTCCTGGGGATCGAGGTTCTGCTTCGTGAGCGTCGCGAAGTCGACCGCCAGCGCGGGCACCTTGTCGCGCGGGATGGTGTGGAGCTGCCGCTCGCGCTGGCGCGCCTCCATCGCGGCGATCAGGCCCTTCTTGGCGTTCTGGTTGAGGCGGTCGAGCGCCAGCACCTCCTCGTAGGCCTTGAGCGCCGCGTCGTAGCGTTTCTCCTGCAGGCGCTGGTAGGCGAGCGTCAGCAGCGCCTGGATCGCTCCGACCGGGTCCGCGCCCTGGCTCCCGGTGCGCACCTCGCCCGCCACCACGACGCCGCGGCCGTGCATCTCGTAGATGAGCGACGCGGTCTCGAACTCCGAGCGCCGCAGCTCGAGGCTGATCTCGGCCAGGCTCTTGCCGGCGGCCGCGAGCCCGAGCAGCTGCTTCTCGCCCGCGTCCGCCCCCGGCGGCGGCGGCCCCTTGACCTTGACGGTCGTCTCCATGCTCGGGAAGACCGCCTTGATCCGCTGCCACTCGTCGACGCGGCGGATGCCCTCCAGGATCACGGGCGTCACCGGCGACTCGAACGTGATCAGGATGTCGTCGGGGAACTCGCCCTCGCGGAACTCGAACTGTCCCGACGGCCAGAGGAAGAGGTCGAACACCGTCTCCTCGGCCTTCGCCTTGAGCGCGCGCTTCAGGTCGTCCTCGCCCAGCAGGCCGTCGCCCACCAGGATCGAGCCCAAGAGCCGCCCCTTCTCCTCCTGCGCGAGCAGCGCCCGGAAGAGCTGCTCCTCGGTGACGAGGCGGAGGCGGATCAGGAACTGGCCGAGCGACTCGCGCGGGTCGTTCGACCAGGAGGAGAAGATGTTGCCCTCGCGCAGGATGATGCGCTTCTGGATCGAGCGCCGCTCGACGTGGAGCGTGCCCGTCTTCTGCCCCGTGGCGACCCACTGCAGGACGTCGGGCAACGCCATCGTCCGCAGATCACCGCGGAGGCTCATGACTCAGGGTTCTCCGGAGGGGAGAGCTTTCAGCTCTCGTCCCAGGCGAGATCCCAGAACAGGTAGTCGCGCCAGCTGTCGGGGGTGCGGTGGACGCCGAGGCTCAGCGTCAGGTGGGGCAATGCGGGCGGCCGGCGCGGCCTTCGCACCAGGCGGAAGCCGGCCTCCTCCGGGAGCAGGTCTCCCTTTCGGCGATTGCAAGGAATGCAGCAGGTGACGATGTTCTCCCAATCCTTGCGGCCGCCGCGCGCCACCGGGATCACGTGGTCGAACGTGAGCTGGGACGGGGGGAAGCGATCGCCGCAGTACTGACACTTGTGGTCGTCGCGGGCGTAGACGTTCGCCCGCGAGAACGGGACGTCGGCGAAGGCTCGTTTCATACGGACGTGACGGAGCAGGCGAAGCACCGAAGGCAGCTTCACCCGGACCGTGACGCCCCGGATCTCCCGGTCGTAGACGGCGATGACCTCGACCTTGCCCTGGAACAGCAGGGTGATCGCTTTTTGCCAGGATACGACCCTGAGTGGCTCGTAAGTGGCGTTCAGGACAAGCGTTTGGTCCATTGCAGGCGATCAGACCGTTGATTGTGCCGTCCGACGACGGGGAGGGTCAAGCGGCTCGGCCGGGGAAGCGTCCCCGGAGTCAGCCTTGATCCCCCGTCGATCGCGCTTCCGCCACGAGGCTCAGGAACTTGCGGGCACGCTCGGTGACGAGCTCGGCGTCGCCGCGGCGGAGCGCCTGGAGGTCCACGAGGTCGGCGCCGACGCCGAGCGCGGACGCACCGGCCTTGATGAAGTCCTTGGCCGTCTGCAGGTTGACGCCGCCGGTCGGCACGAGCTTCACCTGCGGCAGCGGGGCCTTGAGCGACTTCAGGTAGCTCGGGCCGCCGAGCGCGTTGGCGGGGAAGACCTTCACGAAGTCGGCTCCCGCGTTCCAGGCCGTGAGCACCTCCGTCGGCGTGAGCGCTCCCGGAAGCACCGCGACGCCGGCCTCGCGGCAGGCGGCGATCGTGGCGAGGTTGAGCGCGGGGCTCACGACGAAGCGCGCGCCGGCGTCGATGCACGCCAGCGCGCTCTCGGGATCGAGCACCGTGCCGGCGCCGACGAGGGCGTCCGTCGCCCGGCGCGCCACCTCGCGGATCAGCTCGATCGCGCCCGGCACGGTCATCGTGATCTCCAGCACCGAGACGCCGCCCTTCTGGATCGCGGCGATCGCGGAGGCGGCCTCGTCGGCCGACTGCGCGCGGATCACCGGGATCACGCCGGTCGCCACGATGCGGTCGAGGACGGCCTTCTTGTCCATCTCAGCTCACCGCTGCACGCGGGCGGCCCCGCCCTTCATCACGCGCTCCACCTCGGCGAGGCTCGCCATCGTGGTGTCGCCGGGCGTCGTCATCGCGAGCGCCCCGTGTGCCGCTCCGCAATCGACCGCCCACTGCGGGCCCTTGCCGGCCAGCAGGCCGTAGACGAGCCCCGAGGCGAACGAGTCGCCGCCGCCGACGCGGTCCCAGATCTCGAGCCCGTCGTAGCCGCGCGACTCGTAGAGCTTGCCGTCCGTCCAGAGCACGGCCGCCCAGTCGTTGATCGTGGCCGAGCGCACGGCGCGCAGCGTCGTCGCCACGGCCTGGAAGTTCGGGAAGGCGGCACCGGCCTTCTCGATCATCTTGCGGAAGTTCGCGGGGTCGAGCGCCTTCAGGTTCTCGTCGAGGCCCTCGACCTCGAAGCCGAGCGCGGCGGTGAAGTCCTCCTCGTTGCCGAGCATGACGTCGACGTAGCGCGGCGAGCTCGCGATTGACCTCCTGCGCGCGCTTCTTGCCCCCGATCGACTTCCAGAGCGAGGCCCGGTAGTTGAGGTCGTAGGAGACGAGCGTGCCGTGCTTCTTCGCGGCCACCATCGCCTCGCGCGCGACGAGCGGCGTCGTCTCCGACAGCGCCGCGAAGATGCCGCCCGTGTGCAGCCAGCGCGCGCCCTCCTTGCCGAAGATCAGGTCCCAGTCGACCTCGCCGGGCTTCATCTGCGAGGCGGCGCTGTGGCCGCGGTCGGAGCAGCCGACCGCGGCGCGCACGCCGAAGCCGCGCTCGGTGAAGTTGAGGCCGTTCCTGACGCTGCGGCCGACGCCGTCGTCGGCCACCCAGCGCACGTGGCTCTGGTCGACGCCGCCCTGCAGGATCAGGTCTTCGAGCAGGCGGCCGACCGGGTTGTCGACGAACGCGCTCACGAGCGCCGTGCGCAGCCCGAAGCAGCGGCGCAGGCCGCGCGCGACGTTGTACTCGCCGCCGCCCTCCCAGACGCGGAACGAGCGCGCCGTGTGGACCCGCGTGTCGCCGGGGTCGAGCCGCAGCATCACCTCGCCGAGGCTGACGAGATCGAAGCGGCACTGCGCGGCGGGCTTGGGCGACAGGCTCATCGCGCGCAGAAGATATCACTCCTCAAGCGATCAGCATGGCGTCGCCGTAGGAGTAGAAGCGATAGCGCTCGGCCACGGCCTCGCGATACGCGGCCAGCAGCCGCTCGCGTCCCGCGAAGGCGCTCGCGAGCAGCAGCAGCGACGAGCCGGGCAGGTGGAAGTTCGTGACGAGGGCGCTCACCACCCGGAAGCGGTGACCGGGGACGATCACGAGGTCGGTCTCGCGCTCGCCCGCCTGGAGCCGTCCCTGGGCGTCGAGCGCGGACTCGAGCGCGCGCGTGACCGTGGTGCCGACCGCCACGACCCGGCGGCCTTCGGCGCGCGCCCGCTCGATGGCACCCGCCGTCTCGTCGGGGATCAGCACCCGCTCGGGATCGACGCGGTGATGGCGCACGTCGTCGACCTCCACCGGGCGGAAGGTCCCGGGACCGACGTGGAGCACGATCTCGGCGCGCTCCACGCCGCGCGCCGCGAGCCGCGACAGCAGCCGCTCCGTGAAGTGCAGGCCCGCGGTCGGTGCGGCGACGCTGCCGGGCTCGCGCGCGTAGACGGTCTGGTAGCGCTCGCGGTCCGAAGCGGCGTCCTCGCGGCGGATGTAGGGGGGCAGCGGCGCGTGGCCGAAGCGCTCGAGCGCCTCGTCTTCGCTCATCCCGTCCGGGACGAGGCGCACCGCGCGCACGACGGTCTCGGCGCCGGCAGGTGCGTCGTCCGGCAGCGGCTCGTGCGCCGCGTCGGGCTCGACGAGGACGCGCAGGCCGGGGCCGACCTCGACGCTCATCCCCGCGCGCAGGCGCCGGCCGGGCCGCAGCATCGCGTCCCAGAGCCCGCCGCCGCGGCGCCGCACCAGCAGGATCTCGGCCTTGCCGCCGCGCTCGCGGCGCCCGAGCAGGCGCGCCGGGAAGACGCGGCTGCGGTTCGTGACCAGCAGGTCGCCGGGGCGCAGGCGCTCCGGCAGCTCCGTGAAGCGCCCGTGCTCGACGGCGCCCGTGCTGCGGTCGAGCACCAGAAGCCGCGAGGCGTCGCGCGCGGCGAGCGGCGTCTGGGCGACGAGCTCGGGGGGGAGGTCGTACTGATAGGACGCGAGCTCGAAGTCGGGGTCGGGGTCGCTCATGGGGATCAGCACCGGGACGTGCGTCCGGAGGCTCGTGACTCTTCAAGAGCCGCCTTCGGAGGGGGACGAACGACAACGGACTTGTTTCCTCCTTCTTTGAGCCGGGGGGACTTCGTCCCCCCGGACCCCCCTACGAAAACAGCTTTTTCTGGGGGGTGAGCGCGGCGTCCGGAACCGGGAGGCCCAGGTGCTCGTAGGCGCGGCGGGTCGCGGTGCGGCCGCGCGGCGTGCGGTCGAGGAAGCCGTGCTGCAGCAGGTACGGCTCGTAGATGTCCTCGATCGCGTCGGGCTCCTCGCTGATCGCGGCCGCGAGCGCGTTGACGCCGACCGGGCCGCCGCCGAACTTCTCGATGATCGTGAGCAGCAGCCGGCGGTCGACCTCGTCGAAGCCGTAGGTGTCGACCTCGAGCAGCTTGAGGGCGTCGCGCGCCACCGGCGCGGTGATCGCTCCGCCCGCGCGCACCTGGGCGTAGTCGCGCACCCGCCGCAGCAGGCGGTTCGCGACGCGCGGCGTGCCGCGGCTGCGCGAGGCGATCTCGCGCGCCCCGTCCGCGTCGATCGGCACGTCCAGGATCCGCGCCGAGCGCGTCACGATCAGCTCGAGGTCCGGCTGCGTGTAGAAGTCGAGCCGGTGGACGATCCCGAAGCGGCCGCGCAGCGGCGCCGTCAGCAGGCCCGCGCGCGTGGTGGCCGCGACCAGCGTGAAGGGCTTGAGCGGGATCTTCATCGAGCGCGCGCCCGGCCCGCTGCCGATCATCAGGTCGAGGCTCTGGTCCTCGAGCGCGGGGTACAGGATCTCCTCCACCTTGGCGTCGAGGCGGTGGATCTCGTCGACGAACAGGATCTCGCGCGGCTCGAGCGCCGTGAGCAGCGCCGCGAGATCGCCGGCGCGCTCGATGATCGGGCCGGCGGTGGCCTTGATCGGAACCTGGAGCTCGGCGGCGATCACGTGCGCCAGGCTGGTCTTGCCGACGCCGGGAGGCCCGAAGAGCAGCACGTGGTCGAGCGCCTCGCCGCGGGCGCGGGTCGCCTCGATCGCGATCCGCAGGTTGGCGATCACCGGCGCCTGCCCGACGTACTCGTCGAGCCGCCGCGGGCGCAGCGACACCTCGAAGCCGAGGTCGTCGTCGAGCGGGCGGCCGCTCACGAGGCGGTCGTTCATGAAGGCACTAGCTTAGCAGGGGAGCGGCCGGCTCCCGGAGGGGGAGAGGATATGATGCGGCTTTCCGAGGAGAAGCCGATGAAGCGCAACGCGTCCGCTCACTGGGAGGGCGGTCTCAAGGACGGCAAGGGCACGATCTCGACCGAGAGCGGGGTGCTCGCCAACACGCAGTACTCGTTCGGCACCCGCTTCGAGAGTGGCAAGGGCACGAACCCGGAGGAGCTGATCGGCGCGGCGCACGCCGGCTGCTTCTCGATGGCGCTGTCGGGCCAGCTGGCGAACGCCGGCCTGACCGCGCAGTCGATCGACACCACCGCGACCGTCACGTTCGAGAAGCTGGAGGCCGGCTTCACGGTGACCGAGGTCCACCTGAAGCTGGTGGCGAAGATCCCCGGCGCCGACCAGGCCGCGTTCGAGACCGCGGCCAACAACGCGAAGTCCGGCTGCCCGATCTCGCGGCTGCTGAACGCCAAGATCACGCTCGACGCCCAGCTCGTCTCCTGACCCCGTCAGGGGCGGCGTGAGACCACCTGGAGGGCGGCGCGCAGCAGGTCCTCGAAGCGGCCCTCGCCGTGCTCGCGGAACACGCGCTCGACGCCGCGCTCGGCCTCCGGGCGGGAGTAGCCGAGGTGTACCAGGGCCGACACGATGTCGTCGGCCGCCGGGCTCGTCGGGCCGGGCTGGACCTCGGCCGAGGGGAGGTCTTGC
>CAVRVE010000028.1:0-294442 GCA_963724555.1 uncultured Acidobacteriota bacterium | reverse complement strand
TTCACCTCGACGCCCAAGAAGCCGAACTCGGCGCTCCGCAAGGTGGCGCGCGTGCGGCTCACGAACCACATCGAGGTGACGGCGTACATCCCCGGCGTGGGTCACAACCTCCAGGAGCACTCGATCGTGCTGATCCGCGGCGGACGCGTGAAGGACCTGCCGGGCGTGCGCTACCACATCGTGCGGGGAACCCTCGATGCGGTGGGCGTGCAGGGACGCAAGCGGGGCCGCAGCAAGTACGGAGCGAAGCGGCCCAAGGCTTAGGCTCGCAGAGACGTGGACGTTCCCGGGGCGAGACACCCGGGGGAGGAGTCGAGAAAGGACGTTCCGGCGGGATCGCCGGAAAGACACGGTCGGGGAAATCGGGCCGCCAACGGGCAGGACGGCCAGGATCCTCGAGGCGGGGCGGTCGTTGGGCCTCAGACGGACGCCAGCCGGCGACGGCAGGACGCCGTAGCCGGGAGGCGCCGTCTGTTGTTGTTTTCAGGGAACTAGAAGGGCGAGAGGACAGCAGAACATGCCGCGTCGGGGACTGATTTCGCGTCGTGAGGTTTCGGCGGACCCGCTGTACAACAGCGCGCTCGTGACCAAGTTCATCAACACCATGATGTACGGGGGCAAGCGCGCCACCTCGCAGGGGATCGTGTACGACGCGCTCGGCGTCGTGCAGCAGAAGACCCAGGACGACCCGCTCAAGCTCTTCAAGAAGGCGATCGACAACGTGAAGCCGACGCTCGAGGTCAAGAGCCGGCGCGTGGGCGGCTCGAACTACCAGGTGCCGGTCGAGGTGAACACGCAGCGGCGCACGTCGCTCGCGCTGCGCTGGCTGATCGGCTTCGCCAGGAAGCGCCCGGAGCGCACCATGGTGCAGAAGCTCGCCGCCGAGATCATCGACGCGGCCAACCTGCGCGGCGGAGCGGTCAAGAAGAAGGAAGACACGCACAAGATGGCGGAGGCCAACAAGGCCTTCGCGCACTACCGCTGGTAGCCCCGGCGGCAGAGTAGGAAGACGACAGTGCCCAGGACCACCCCTCTCGAGCGCACCCGGAACATCGGGATCGCGGCGCACATCGACGCCGGCAAGACGACGACTACCGAGCGCATCCTCTATTACACCGGCGTCAACTACAAGATCGGCGAGGTCCACGAAGGCACCGCCACGATGGACTGGATGGAGCAGGAGCAGGAGCGGGGGATCACGATCACCTCGGCCGCGACCACCTGCTTCTGGAAGGAAAACCGCATCAACATCATCGACACCCCCGGCCACGTCGACTTCACGGCCGAGGTGGAGCGCTCGCTGCGCGTGCTCGACGGCGCCGTCGCCGTCTTCGACGCCGTCGCCGGCGTGCAGCCGCAGTCCGAGACGGTGTGGCGCCAGGCCGACAAGTACCGCGTGCCGCGCATCGCGTTCATGAACAAGATGGACCGCGTCGGCGCCAACTTCCTGCACTCGATCGAGACGATGCACGAGCGGCTGAACGCGAAGTCGGCGGTCGCGATCCAGCTCCCGCTCGGCCAGGAGGACAAGCACGAGGGGGTCATCGACCTCGTCGAGATGAAGGCCGTCCGCTACCTGAACGAGGAGCTCGGGCGCCAAGTTCGAGGTGATCGAGATCCCGGCCGACCTGCTGGACGAGGCCAAGCTGCACCGCGACGAGATGATCCACAAGGTGGCCGAGGCCGCGTCCGAGGCGGGCGACGACCACCTGATGGAGAAGTACGTCGGCGGCGAGACGCCGACGGTCGCCGAGATCAAGGCCGGCATCCGCAAGGCCACGATCGCGATGAAGCTGTTCCCGGTCATCTGCGGCTCGGCCTTCAAGAACAAGGGCGTCCAGCCGATGCTCGACGCGGTCGTCGACTACCTGCCGTCGCCGCTCGACGTGCCGCCGACGATGGCGAACGACCCCAACGACAACGGCGAGCTGGTGGAGCGGCCGCCCAAGGACGACGCGCCCTTCAGCGCGCTCGTCTTCAAGATCATGACCGACCCGTTCGTCGGCCAGCTCGCCTTCATCCGCGTCTACTCGGGCTCGCATGAAGACGGGCGACAGCGTGCTCAACACGCACCAAGGGCCAGAGCGAGCGCATCGGCCGCCTGCTCAAGATGCACGCGAACAAGCGCGAGGAGATCAAGGAGGTCTACGCCGGCGACATCGCCGCGGCCGTGGGCCTCAAGAACGTGACCACCGGCGACACCATCTGCGACACGAACGCCCCGGTCGTGCTCGAGTCGATCCAGTTCCCCGCGCCGGTGATCGCGCTCGCGGTCGAGCCGAAGACCAAGAGCGACCAGGAGAAGCTGTCGAGCGGCCTCGCCAAGCTGATGCAGGAGGACCCGACCTTCAAGGTCGAGACCGACAAGGACACCGGCCAGACCAAGATCTCCGGCATGGGCGAGCTGCACCTCGAGATCATCGTCGACCGCCTGAAGCGCGAGTTCTCCGTCGAGGCCAACGTCGGCAAGCCCCAGGTCGCCTACAAGGAGACGATCCGCAAGGAGGCGAAGGCGCGAGGGCAGGTACATCAAGCAGACCGGCGGCAAGGGCCAGTACGGCCACTGCAAGATCGAGCTGTTCCCGGCGCCCGGCGAGGGCTTCGTGTTCGAGAACGACATCTCGGGCGGCTCGATCCCGAAGGAGTTCATCAAGCCGATCGAGCAGGGCATCAAGGAGGCCACCGAGCGCGGCATCCTGGCCGGCTACCCGGTGGTCGACGTGAAGATCCGCCTCTACGACGGCAGCTACCACGACGTCGACAGCTCCGAGATGGCGTTCAAGATCGCGGGCTCGATGGCGTTCCAGGAAGCCGCCAAGAAGGCGCACCCGGTGCTGCTCGAGCCGATCATGAAGGTCGAGGTGGTGACGCCCGACGACTACACGGGCGCCGTGACCGGCGATCTGTCGAGCCGGCGCGGGCACCTCGAAGGCCAGATCTCGCGCGGCGGCTCGCAGATCATCACCGCGCTGGTGCCGCTCTCGAACATGTTCGGGTACTCGACCGACCTCAGGTCGCGGACGCAGGGCCGCGCCACCTACTCGATGCACTTCGAGAAGTACGCGGAGGCCCCGCGCAACGTCTCGGAGGAGGTCGTGGCGCGGGTCACCGGCAAGGTTGCGAAGGACTAGGGAAGAAAGCTCAGGAGCGCGAGGGCAGCAATGGCCAAGGAGAAGTTCGACCGTAGCAAGCCGCACGTGAACATCGGGACGATCGGTCACGTGGACCACGGGAAGACGTCGTTGACGGCGGCGATCACGAAGGTGCTCGCGGCGTCGAACCCGAAGGTTCAGTTCAAGGCGTACGACCAGATCGACAACGCGCCCGAGGAGCGCGAGCGCGGCGTGACGATCAACGCGTCGCACGTGGAGTACGAGACGGCGAACCGTCACTACGCGCACGTCGACTGCCCTGGCCACGCCGACTACATCAAGAACATGATCACGGGCGCGGCGCAGATGGACGGCTCGATCCTGGTGGTGTCGGCGGCGGACGGCCCGATGCCGCAGACGCGCGAGCACATCCTGCTGGCGCGGCAGGTCGGGGTTCCGTTCATCGTGGTGTTCCTGAACAAGGTGGACATGGTGGACGACCCGGAGCTTCTGGACCTGGTGGAGCTCGAGGTTCGCGAGCTTCTGAAGACCTACAGCTTCCCGGGCGACCAGGTGCCCGTGATCCGGGGCTCGGCGACGAAGGCGCTGGAGGGGACGGGCAAGCCGGACGACCCCGGGGCGAAGCCGATCCTGGAGCTGATGGAGGCGGTGGACAAGTACATTCCGCTGCCGACGCGCGAGATCGACAAGCCGTTCCTGATGCCGGTCGAGGACATCTTCACGATCTCGGGGCGCGGGACGGTGGCGACGGGGCGCGTCGAGCGCGGCAAGGTGAAGGTGGGCGAGGAGACGCAGCTGGTGGGTCTTCGCCCGGAGAGCCCGAAGAAGGTGGTGACGGGCGTCGAGATGTTCAAGAAGCTGCTGGACGAGGGCGTGGCGGGCGACAACATCGGGGTGCTGCTGCGCGGGACGGAGCGCGAGGAGATCGAGCGCGGGATGGTGCTGGCGAAGCCGGGCTCGATCACGCCGCACACGAAGTTCAAGGGCGAGGTGTACGTGCTGACGAAGGAAGAGGGCGGCCGTCACACGCCGTTCTTCACCGGCTACCGCCCGCAGTTCTACTTCCGGACGACGGACGTGACGGGAGTGGCGAAGCTTCCGGACGGCGTCGAGATGGTGATGCCGGGGGACAACACGCAGGTGTCGGTCGAGCTGATCACTCCGATAGCGATGGAGAAGGGGCTGCGCTTCGCGATCCGCGAGGGCGGCCGCACCGTCGGCTCCGGCACCGTCAGCGAGATCCTGGAGTAGGCGGCCTCACATGATGCTGAACGAGAAGATCCGGATCCGGCTGAAGGCGTACGACTACCGGATCCTCGACCAGTCGACGAGCGAGATCGTGGACACCGCGAAGCGCACGGGCGCGCGCGTGGCGGGGCCGATCCCGCTGCCGACGATGAAGAACCGCTGGACGGTGAACCGCTCGCCGCACGTCGACAAGAAGAGCCGCGAGCAGTTCGAGGTGCGCACGCACCGGCGGCTGCTGGACATCTTCGAGCCGACGCCGCAGACGGTCGACGCGCTGATGAAGCTCGACCTGCCCGCGGGCGTCGACGTCGAGATCAAGGCATTCGGCAAGGAGCACCAGAAGTAGTCGGGGGTTCGGGGGGCGATCAGCGCCCCCGAAAGCAGCACAGCAGTCTGGCAGGCAACGCTGCCCGCCCGGCACGAGGTCAGACGGCGAGAGGCAACGCCGGCAAGCGCCCTCGACCAAGCCGTAAACCTCGATTGGGAGTGAAGGCGATAGGGACATGTCGGTTCAAGGAATCATCGGCAGGAAGGTCGGCATGACGCAGGTCTACGCCGAGGACGGGCGGGCGTTCCCCGTGACCGTCATCGTGGCGGGCCCGTGCGTCGTCGTCCAGCGCAAGGCGAAGGACAAGGACGGCTACTCGGCCGTGCAGCTCGGCCTCGTCGAGGCCCGCAAGGTCAAGCGGGTGACGAAGGCGATGAAGGGCCACTTCGACAAGGCGGGGCTGCCGCCCTGCCGCGTGCTGCGCGAGTTCCGCGTGGCGGACGACGCCGAGCTCAAGGTCGGCGACAAGGTCTCGGTCGAGGGCTTCAGCGCGGGCGACGCGATCACCGTGACGGGCGTCAGCCGCGGCCTCGGCTTCCAGGGCGTCGTCAAGCGCCACCACTTCCGCGGCGGCGCCGCGACCCACGGGTCGATGTTCCACCGCGCGCCCGGCTCGATCGGCGCCTCGGCTTTCCCGTCGCGCGTGCTCAAGGGCATGCGCGCCGGCGGGCACATGGGCAGCGACCGCGTGACCGTCAAGAACCTGCAAGTGGTGCGCGTCGACGCTCCGAACAACCTGCTGATCGTGCGCGGCTCGGTGCCGGGCGCGGGCGGCTCGATCGTCGTGATCAGGAAGAGCTAGCCATGGCCGAGAAGAAGCAGAAGCCGGCTCCGAAGCCGAAGGCCGAGGCCAAGCCGAAGGCGGAAGCGGCGCCCAAGGCGGAGCCCAAGGCCGCGGCGCGCGCCCGGCGTCGCCGAAGGTGAACGTGGTGTCCGCCACGGGCGAGACCGTCCGCGAGATCCAGCTCTCGCCGGTGGTGTTCGCCGCCAAGCCCGGCAGCCACCTGGTGTACGAGGCGGTCAAGCACCACCGCGCCGGAGGCCGGCGCGGGACGCACATGACCAAGAACCGGGCGCTCGTCTCCGGCTCGGGCAAGAAGCCCTGGCGGCAGAAGGGCACCGGCCGCGCGCGCGTCGGCGAGACGCGCAACCCGCTCTGGCGCCACGGCGGCACCGTCTTCGGCCCGCAGCCGCGCGACTACTCGTGGGCGATGCCGAAGAAGGCGCGCGCCGCCGCGCTGCGCGCCGCGCTCAGCCAGCGCGTGAGCGAGGGCGCCGTCAAGGTGATCGAGGCGTTCGAGGTCGGCGAGCCGAAGACCAAGCTGCTGAAGGCGCTGCTCGGCAAGATCGGCGTGGTCGGCAAGGCCACGGTGGTCGATCACGAGCCGAGCGAGTACCTGGTGCTCTCGAGCCGCAACCTCGAGGGCGTGCGCGTGGTGGCGAGCACCCACCTGACCGCCTACGACGTGATCGACTGCAAGCACCTGGTCGTGAGCCAGGAGGCGCTCGACAAGCTCGAGGAGCGGCTCACGCCGCAGGTGCGGGGCGCCGGCCAAGGAGCAGCGCGATGAAGAACGTCTACGAGGTCATCCGCCGCCCGCTCTTGACCGAGAAGTCGACGCTGCTCAAGGAGAGCCAGCAGACGCTCGTGTTCGAGGTGCACCGCGACGCGACCAAGCCCGAGATCAAGAAGGCGGTCGAGACGCTGTTCGAGCGCAAGGTCGCCGACGTCCGCGTCGCGCGCGTGCACGGCAAGGTGAAGCGCCAGGGGCGCTACGCCGGCCGGCGGCCCGACTGGAAGAAGGCCTTCGTCGTCCTGAAGAAGGGCGAGAAGTCCGTCGAGTTCTTCGAGCAGGCGTAGGAAGGAACGACGATGCCGATAAAGCAGTACAACCCGACGTCGCCCGGCCGGCGCTTCGTGACGACGCTCGACTTCAGCGAGCTCACGAAGAAGGCGCCCGAGCGCAAGCTGACCGAGCCGCTGCGCCGCTCCGGCGGCCGCAACAACAAGGGCCGCATCACGGTCTGGTTCCGCGGCGGCGGCCACAAGCGCCGCTACCGCGTCGTCGACTTCCGCCGCGACAAGAAGAACGTGCCGGCCAAGGTCGCGGCGTTCGAGTACGACCCCAACCGCTCGGCTCGGCTCGCGCTCCTGCACTACGCCGACGGCGACAAGCGCTACATCCTCGCGCCCGAGGGCCTCAAGCTCGGCCAGACGGTCGTGGCCGGCGACAGCGCCGACATCCTGCCGGGCAACGCGCTGCCGCTGAAGCTGATCCCCGCGGGCACCATGATCCACAACCTCGAGCTGCGCCTCGGCAAGGGCGCCCAGCTCGTCAGGAGCGCCGGCGCCGCCGCGCAGCTGGTGGCGAAGGAAGGCGACTACGCGCAGGTCAAGCTGCCCTCCGGCGAGGTGCGCCACGTGCACGCCGAGTGCGTGGCGACCGTGGGCCAGGTGGGCAACATCGAGCACAAGAACGTCTCGCTCGGCAAGGCGGGACGCAAGCGCTGGCTCGGCAAGAAGCCGCACAACCGCGGCGTCTCGATGAACCCGATCGACCACCCGCACGGCGGCGGCGAGGGGCGCACCTCCGGCGGACGCCACCCGGTGACCCCGTGGGGCAAGCCGACCAAGGGCGCGAAGACGCGCAATAACAAGAGGACGCAGCGCTTCATCGTGAAGAGGCGGAAGTAGCCATGGCAAGGTCACTGAAGAAGGGCCCGTTCGTGGACGACCACCTGATGAAGAAGGTGGAGGCGATGAACTCCGCGGGCGACAAGAAGGTCATCAAGACCTGGTCGCGCCGCTCGACGATCATCCCGGAGATGGTCGGCCACACGCTCGCCGTCTACAACGGCAAGAAGTTCGTCCCGGTCTACGTGACCGAGAACATGGTCGGCCACAAGCTCGGCGAGTTCTCGCCCACGCGCCAGTTCAAGGGGCACTCCTCCCGCGTCGAGAAGGTGGCCGCGACCACCCCGGCCGGAAGGCCCGGCGCCGCGGGCGCAGGGGCCGCGCCGCCGGCGGCACCGCCGGCGAAGGGCTAGGGAGGCGGAGATGGCGACACTCGAAGCACGCGCCACGAACCGCTACGTGCGCACCTCCGCCCAGAAGGCGGGGCTCGTGCTGGAGCTGATCCGCGGCAAGAAGGCCGCCGAGGCGCTGAGCATCCTGCGCTTCACCAAGAAGTCGGTCGCGCGCGAGGTCGAGAAGACGCTGCGCTCCGCGATCGCGAACGCGGTGCTGGTGGCCGACCGCAACCAGAAGCGCCGTCTCGACGAGGAGGACCTGGTGGTGAGCGCCGCGTTCGCCGGCCAGGGCCCGTCGCAGAAGCGCGTTCGGCCGGCTCCGATGGGCCGCGCCTACCGCGTCATCAAGCGCACCACGCACATCACCGTCCAGGTCGCGGAAAAGGAGTAGCAGGAACGATGGGTCAGAAAGTCCATCCGATCGGCTTCCGCCTCGGGTACACCAAGACCTGGCGCAGCCGCTGGTACGCCGAGAAGGACTACGCGGTCCTGCTGCACGAGGACCTCGCGCTCAAGAAGGACCTCAAGAAGCGCTTCGCCCACGCCGGCGTCAGCCGCGTCGAGATCGAGCGCGCCGCCAACAAGCTCAAGATCACGATCCACACCTCGCGGCCCGGCATCATCATCGGCCGCAAGGGACAGGAAGTGGACAAGCTGAAGCAGGAGGTCCAGAAGCGCACGGGCAAGGAGGTCTTCATCAACATCCAGGAGATCCTGAAGCCCGAGCTCGACGCGCAGCTGGTCTCCGAGTCGGTGGCGCTGCAGCTCGAGAAGCGCATCGCCTTCCGCCGCGCGATGCGCAAGGCGGTCGACGCGGCGCTGCGCTTCGGCGCGCGCGGGATCAAGATCCGCGTCTCGGGCCGCCTGAACGGCGCCGAGATCGCGCGCTCCGAGTGGTACCTGCACGGCCAGCTGCCGCTGCACACGCTGCGGGCCGACGTCGACTTCGGCTTCCACGAGGCGCACACCACCTTCGGCCAGATCGGCGTCAAGACCTGGATCTACCGCGGGGAGAGCGACGCCGCTCGGCCCGCGCGGGCGCTCGCCTAGGAAGAGCTCGCCATGTTGATGCCCAAGAAGGTCAAGTACCGGAAGCAGCAGCGCGGCCGCATGGCCGGCAAGGCCTGGACCGGCGGCACCCTCGCCTTCGGCGACTACGGCCTGAAGGCCTCGGAGTGCGGCTGGGTGACGGCGCGCGAGATCGAGGCCGGCCGCATCGCGATCACGCGCTTCATCAAGCGCAACGGCCGCATCTGGATCCGCATGTTCCCCGACAAGCCCTACACCAAGAAGCCGCAGGAAACGCGCATGGGCAAGGGCAAGGGCGCTCCCGAGGGCTGGGTGATGGTGGTCAAGCCCGGGCGCATCCTGTACGAGATGGAAGGCGTGTCGGAGGCGGACGCGCGCAGGGCGCTGCGGCTCGCCGCGCACAAGCTGTCGATCAGCACCCGCATCGTGACGCGGGGAGAAGGATTCTGATGAAGCCCGCGAAGGTGCGTGAGATGGGCAAGGACGAGCTCAAGGCCAAGGAGCGCGAGCTGCAGGAGCAGCTGTTCAAGCTGCGCGTGCAGCAGTCGATCGGCCAGCTCGACAACGCGATCAAGCTGCGCGAGACGCGGCGCGAGATCGCGCGGGTCAAGACGGTGATGCGAGAGAAGCAGGTGTCGCGATGACGGAGAGCAAGCCGGCGGCCGCTCCCGCCCAGCGCCAGGGGCGCGTCGGGGTGGTGAAGAAGGCCAAGATGCAGAAGACGGTCGTGGTCAAGGTGGAGCGCCTGGTGCGTCACGCCTTCTACGGCAAGACCATCCGCCGCACCTCGACCTTCATGGCGCACGACGAGCTCGGCGCCAAGGCCGGGGACCGCGTGCGGATCGTGGAGGCTCGCCCGCTGTCGGCGCGCAAGCGCTGGCGCGTGACCGAGATCCTGGAGCGGGCCATCGCCGATTCCGCCGCCGACGCGGCGGGCGCGTAGCGGAGGCAGGGAGACCACGTCATGATCCAGATGCGAACAATCCTCCAGGTGGCCGACAACAGCGGCGCCCGGAAGATCTCCTGCATCCTGCCGATCGGCGGCTCGACCGGGCGCTACGCCCGGCTCGGCGACGTCATCACCGCCAACGTCAAGGAATCCTCGCCCGAGGCGCCCGAGGGCGTCCGCAAGGGCAAGGTGGTGAAGGCGGTGATCGTGCGCTGCCGCAAGGAGCAGCGCCGGCGCGACGGCAGCTACATCCGCTTCGACGAGAACGCGGCCGTGCTGATCAAGGAGGACGGCGAGCCGGTGGGCACGCGCGTCTTCGGGCCCGTCGCGCGCGAGCTGCGCGACAAGAAGTTCATGAAGATCGTGTCGCTGGCCCCGGAGGTGCTGTAAGGCCATGGCGAGACACCGTGTAGAGCAGCCGCGGATCCGGATCCGCATCCGCAAGGACGACCTGGTCGAGGTCATCACCGGCCGCGACCGCGGCAAGCGCGGCAAGGTGCTGCAGGTGCTGCCCGACAAGGGACGCGTGGTGGTGCAGGGCGTGAACTTCATCAAGCGCCACACCCGGCCCAACCCGCAGCGCAACATCAAGGGCGGCATCGCCGAGCGCGAGGCCTCGCTCCACGTCTCGAACGTGATGATCGTCTCGCCCGACGACGACAAGCGCACGCGCATCGGGTCGAAGCTGCTGGAAGGCGGCGAGCGCGTGCGGACCTCTCGCCGCACCGGCGAGGTACTGGACAAGTGACAGCGAACAAGACCACCCCGCCTCGGGTGAAAGAGGCGTACCAGAAGGAAGTGGTGCCGCGCCTGATGAAGGAGCGGAGCTACAAGAGCGTGATGGCCGTGCCGCGCCTGCTCAAGGTCGTGGTCAACATGGGCGTCGGCGAGGCCACCCAGAACATCAAGCTGCTCGACACCGCGATGGAGGAGCTCGGCCGCATCACCGGCCAGCGCCCCGCGATGCGGCGCTCGCGCAAGTCGATCGCGGCCTTCAAGCTGCGCGCCGGCATGCCGATCGCGGCGACCGTGACGCTGCGCGGCGACCGCATGTACGAGTTCTGCGACCGCCTGTTCAACGTGGCGCTGCCGCGCGTGCGCGACTTCCGCGGGGTGGCGACGAACGCCTTCGACGGCCGGGGCAACTACACGCTCGGGCTCAAGGACCAGATCATCTTCCCCGAGATCGACTACGCCAAGGTCGAGAAGCTGCGCGGGATGAACGTGACGTTCGTCACGACCGCCAGGAGCGACGAGGAGTCGAAAGCGCTCCTCGCGCATCTCGGGATGCCGTTCCGGAACCAGTAGGAGGCAGGCGAGTGGCCAAGTTGTCGATGATCGCCAAGGCGAAGCGCAAGCCGAAGTTCCCGGTGCGCGCCTACACCCGGTGCCGCCTGTGCGGCCGGCCCCGCGCCTACATGCGCAAGTTCGAGATGTGCCGGATCTGCTTCCGGAAGCTGGCCCTGGCGGGCGAGATTCCGGGCGTGATCAAGGCGAGCTGGTAGGACCTTCGAGGTAAGTGCGATGAACATGACGGATCCCGTCGCGGACATGATCACCCGCATCCGGAACGGCGTGCGGGCGAGGCTGGTCAAGATCGACGTACCCGCTTCGAAGCTGAAGGCCGAGATCGCCCGCATCCTCAAGGACGAGGGCTACATCGCCAACTACCGGCGCGTCGACGACGGCCGGCAGGGGGCGCTCAGGATCTTCCTGCGCTACGGCCCGGGCTGGGAGCGGGTCATCACCGACCTGCAGCGCGTGAGCAAGCCCGGCTGCCGCATCTACTGCGGCAAGGGCGAGATCCCGCGCGTCTACGGCGGGCTCGGCATCAACATCCTGTCCACCTCGCGCGGAGTCATGACCGGCCGAGAGGCCGCCAAGACCGGCGTGGGTGGCGAGATCCTCTGCAACGTCTGGTAAGGAGCTCAAAGGTGTCTCGCGTCGGACGCAAGATCATCGTGGTGCCCTCGGGCGTGAAGGTGCAGGTCGGCGAGCGCGAGCTCGAGGTCCAGGGGCCGAAGGGCAAGCTGCAGACCCCGGTGCCGCCGGGGATCAAGTTCGCGCTCGACGGCTCGAAGCTGAGCTGCCTGCGCGCGAACGACGAGCGCGAGCAGCGTGCCTTCCACGGCATGGCGCGCGCGCTGGCGCAGAACGCGATCAAGGGCGTGACCGAGGGCTTCTCGAAGGAGCTCGACATCGTGGGCGTCGGCTACCGCGCCGCGGTCGAGGGCAGCAAGGTCGTGTTCGCGCTCGGCTTCTCGCACCCGGTCGAGTACAAGGTCCCTGACGGGATCAAGATCGCGATCGACAAGCAGACGCGCGTGACGGTCACGGGCATCGACCGCCAGAAGGTCGGGCAGGTGGCGGCCGAGATCCGCGGGCTGCGCCGGCCGGATCCCTACAAGCAGAAGGGGATCCGCTACGTGGGCGAGCAGCTGAAGAAGAAGGCGGGCAAGGCGGGAGCCACAGGGGCCAAGTAAGGAGCGGCGGGGACGCCGGGGAGCGCGAGCGCCCCGGGAACGCCCGCCGGAGCGAAGAGAATGAGCGTCAGAACCAAAGAGCAGATCCGGCAGCGGCTGCACGATCGGATCCGCAAGAAGATCCGCGGCAGCGAAGACCGCCCGCGGCTCGCCGTGCACCGCAGCGGGGCCCACATCTACGCGCAGGTGATCGACGACGACGCGGGCAAGACGCTGGTCGCCGCGTCCTCGCGCGACAAGGACGTGCGCGGGAAGCTCAAGAGCGGCGGCAACGTCGCCGCCGCGAAGGAAGTGGGCGGGCTCGTCGCGTCGCGCGCGAAGCAGAAGGGCATCGAAAAGGTCGTGTTCGACCGCGGCGGCTTTCAGTACCACGGCCGGATCAAGGCTCTTGCCGACGCGGCGCGCGAGGCGGGGCTGAAGTTCTAAGGATCGAGAGAGCCAATGAGATTGATCGCCGAGAAGATCGACGTCGGCAGCCTGGAGTTGAAGGACCAGGTGGTGTCCATCAACCGCGTGACCAAGGTCGTGAAGGGCGGCAAGAACCTGTCCTTCTCGGCGCTGGTGGTGGTGGGGGACAGCGCCGGCCACGTCGGCTACGGAATGGGCAAGGCACGCGAGGTGAGCTCCGCCATCAAGAAGGGCGTCGAGGCCGCCAAGAAGAACGTGGTGCGGGTGCCGATGACCGAGAAGGGCTTCACGATCCCGCACACCGTGACCGGGCGCTTCGGCTCCGGCATGGTGCTGCTCAAGCCGGCCTCGGAGGGCACCGGCGTGATCGCCGGCGGTGCCGTGCGCGCCGTGATCACCGCCGCGGGCATCCAGAACATCCTGACCAAGAGCCTGGGCTCGACGACCGCGCACAACGTGGTGAAGGCGACGCTCGACGCGCTGACGCGGCTGAAGCAGCCGCAGCGCGTGGCGCGCCTGCGCGGGCGGTCGGTCGAAGACATCCTCGGCATCGAGCCGAAGCCGGCCAAGGCGGCGGCCGCACCCGCGGCGCCGCCCGTGCCGGCCGAGTCGTAAGGAGCGGGCACCAGCATGGCCAAGGCACACAAGCCGGCGAAGGCCGCCGGCACGGTCAAGATCAAGCAGATCGGCAGCCTGATCGGCTGCACCGACGGCCAGCGCGCGTGCGTGCGCGGCCTCGGGCTGCGGCGGATGCACCAGGTGGTCGAGCGTCAGGACACCCAGGCGGTGCGCGGCATGATCAACAAGGTCCCGCACCTGGTTGCGGTGGTCGAGTAGCGGAAGCGGAGACGACCAAGTGGGTCTTCACAATCTCAAGCCGGCGAAGGGCAGCGTCAGGAACAGGAAGCGCGTGGGCCGCGGCCCGGGCAGCGGGCTCGGCAAGACGGCCGGGCGCGGCGAGAAGGGCCAGAAGAGCCGCAGCGGCTTCTCCAGGAAGCCCGGTTTCGAGGGCGGCCAGATGCCGCTGCACCGGCGCATCCCGAAGCGCGGCTTCACCAACTCGCCCTTCCGCAAGGAGTTCGCCTGCGTCAACCTCGGGCGGCTCGAGGTGTTCGAGGCGGGCACGATCGTGACGCCGGAGCTGCTCATGCGCCAGGGCATCGTGCGCAAGCTGCGTGACGGGCTCAAGGTGCTGGCCGACGGCCAGCTCACCAAGGCGCTCACGGTCCACGCCCACCGCTTCAGCGGCAAGGCGCAGGAGCGGATCGCGGCGCTCGGCGGCAAGGCCGAGCTGATCCAGGGGTAGAAGGCATGCTGCAGGCCCTCCGAAACATCTGGGACATTCCCGATCTCCGGAAGCGTGTGCTGTTCACGCTGGGGCTGCTCGCCGTCTATCGCGTCGGCAACCACGTCCCGACGCCGGGCATCAACGCGCAGTCGCTGATCGACTTCTTCGAGCAGAACCGCGGCAACTGGTTCGGGCTCGTCGACATGTTCTCGGGCGGCAACCTGGCGAAGGTCACGATCTTCGCGCTCGGGATCATGCCGTACATCTCGGCCTCGATCATCCTGCAGCTGCTGACCGTGGTCTGGCCGTACCTGGAGAAGCTCTCCAAGGAAGGCGAGCTCGGGCGCCGCAAGATCACGCAGTACACGCGCTACGGCACGGTGCTGCTCTCGCTCGTGCAGTCCTTCACGATCGCCGTCTACCTGGAGCGGCTCACGCTCGCGAACCAGTTCCGGATCGTCGACCACCCGGGCTGGGGCTTCCGGCTGATGACCGTGCTCACGCTCACCACCGGCACCGCCTTCATCATGTGGCTCGGCGAGCAGATCACCGAGCGCGGCGTCGGCAACGGGATGAGCCTGATCATCTTCGCCGGCATCGTGGTCGGCTTCCCGCGCGCGGTGCTCGGCACCTTCAACATGATCGAGCGCGGCGAGCTGAGCCTGCTCGCGACCGTTCTGCTGATGGCGCTGATGGCGGTCGTGGTGGCGGCGATCGTGTTCGTCGAGCGCGGCCAGCGGCGCATCCCGGTGCAGTACGCCAAGCGCATGGTCGGCCGCCGCATGTACGGCGGGCAGACGACGCACCTGCCGCTGCGCGTCAACACCGCGGGCGTCATCCCCGTGATCTTCGCCTCCTCGATCATCGCGTTCCCGCAGACCGTGGCGTCGTGGCTCGGCGGCAACAACCCGTGGATGCAGTCGCTCTCCGAGCAGCTGCAGTGGGGAATGCCGCTCTACAACCTGCTCTACGTCTCGTTCATCCTGTTCTTCTGCTACTTCTACACCGCGATCGTCTTCAACCCCGACGACGTGGCCGACAACATGCGCAAGTACGGCGGCTTCATCCCCGGCATCCGCCCCGGCAAGCGCACCTCCGAGTACCTCGACCACATCCTCGGCCGCATCACGTTCGGCGGCGCCATCTACCTCGCGCTCGTCGCGATCCTGCCGGAGTTCCTGATCACCGGCTTCAAGGTGGCACCGCTGCCCGTGATCGGGCCGGGTCTCGACTCCTTCCTCTCGAACAACAACCTGGGCTGGATCACGGAGGGGCTGCACCTCAACTTCTACTTCGGCGGCACCTCGCTGCTGATCGTGGTGGGCGTCGCGATGGACACGGTGGCGCAGGTCGAGGCCCAGCTGGTGATGCGCCACTACGACGGCTTCACGGGACGGGGAGGCAAGAGGATTCGTGGCCGCCGCTAGCGATCGCGCCAGGAACGGCGCCGTCCGCGTGATCTTCCTCGGCCCTCCCGGGGCGGGGAAGGGTACGCAGGCGGCTCGTCTGGCCGCGCACCTCGGCGTGCCGAAGATCTCGACCGGCGAGATGCTGCGCGACGCCATCGCGAGGAAGACGCCGCTCGGCCGCGAGGCCGGCCCGCTGATCGACAAGGGCCGCCTGGTGCCCGACCACCTGCTGGTGGCGCTGATCGGCGAGCGGACGGCGCAGGACGACTGCAAGGGCGGCTTCCTGCTCGACGGCTTCCCGCGCACGCTGCCGCAGGCGAAAGCACTCGAGGGCATGCCGGGAGGCGACGCGCGCGGCTTCGTGGTGTTCGACTTCGCGGTGCCGCGCGAGGAGCTGATGCGGCGGCTCTCGGGGCGGCGCCTGTGCCCGAACTGCCAGGCGACGTACCACCTGAGCAGCAACCCGCCGAAGCAGCCGATGATCTGCGACGTCTGCGGCAGCAAGCTGGTGCAGCGCGACGACGACATGGAGGCGGTGGTCGAGCGGCGGCTGCAGGAGTACGACGAGCGCACGCTGCCGCTCGCCGCGTACTACCGCGAGCGCACGCGGATGGTCGCGATCGACGGCTACCGCCCGCCGGACGCCGTGTTCCAGGCCCTGCTCTCGGCGGTCGAGGTGAGCGCGTGAGCGTGCAGAAGTCCTGGGGCGAGCTGCAGACGATGGCGCGCGCCTGCAAGATCGTCGTGGACACGCTCGGGCTGCTCGAGACGGCGGCGCAGCCCGGGGTCACCACCAAGGAGCTCGACAAGCTCGCCCACGACGCGATCGTGAAGGCGGGGGCCAAGCCCGCGTTCCTGGGATACCGCGGCTACCCGGCGACGCTCTGCATCTCGGTGAACGAGGAGATCGTGCACGGCATCCCGGGACCGAAGAAGCTCAAGGACGGCGACATCGTCGGTCTCGACCTCGGCTGCATCGTCGACGGCTTCTACGGCGACGCCGCCCGCACGGTGGCCGTGGGCCGCGCGAGCGCCGAGGCCGAGCGGCTGATGAAGGCGACGCGGGAGTCGCTCTTCGCCGGGATCGACATGTGCCGGCCCGGCAACCGCATCGGCGACATCGGCCACGCGGTGCAGACGCACGCCGAGAGCTTCGGCTACTCTGTGGTGAAGGACTTCGTCGGTCACGGCATCGGCACGAGCCTGCACGAGGAGCCGCAGGTCCCGAACTACGGGCCCGCCGGCCGGCGCGAGCGGCTGGTGCCGGGCATGTGCCTGGCGATCGAGCCGATGGTCAA
Source organism: uncultured Acidobacteriota bacterium (assembly GCA_963724555.1). Taxonomy (GTDB): domain Bacteria; phylum Acidobacteriota; class Vicinamibacteria; order Fen-336; family Fen-336; genus DATBSL01. The sequence goes on along the minus strand of CAVRVE010000028.1, from coordinate 277,859 downwards.
CCTGGGCCGGCCCGAGGTCGAGATGCTGGCGGACGGCTGGACCGCGGTCACCCGCGACGGCAGCCTGTCGGCGCACTTCGAGCTGTCGGTGGCGGTGACCGAGTTCGGGCCGTGGATCCTGTCGGACCCGTACCCGTACGCGCGCGAGGCGGCGCATGCGTGATGACTGCGGATCGCGACGCGCTCGAGGTGGAGGCGACGGTGCGCGAGGCGCTGCCGAACGCGCTCTACCGGGTCGAGCTCGCGAGCGGCGCGCGCGGCTCGCTGGTGGCGCACGTGGCGGGGGACTCGAGCCTGCTGCGGCTGCGGCCGGGAGACCGGGTGTGGGTGGAGATAGCACCCTACGACGCGGGACGCGGCCGCATCGTGAGACGGGGCTAGACGCTCTCGAAGGGATGAGACAGTGAAAGTAAGGTCGTCGGTCAAGAAGATCTGCGTGAAGTGCAAGGTGGTCCGCCGCCACGGTGTGGTGCGGATCATCTGCCCGAACCAGAAACACAAGCAGAGGCAGGGGTAGCAGATGGCTCGCATTGCAGGTATCGACCTCCCGCGACAGAAGCGGGTCGAGATCGCGCTCACCTACATCTACGGGATCGGGGTCACGCGCTCGAACAAGATCCTGAAGCAGGCCGGCATCGAGCCGTCCGTGCGGGTCAAGGACCTCTCCGAGGAAGAAGTGAGCCGCGTGGCCAAGATCCTCGACGGCGAGGGTGCCATCGAAGGCGATCTCCGCAAGGACACCGCCATGAACATCAAGCGCCTGATGGAGATCGGGTCCTACCGTGGCGGCCGCCACCGCCGGAACCTGCCCGTGCGCGGCCAGCGCACGCACACGAACGCGCGCACCCGCAAGGGCCCGCGCAAGGCGATGATCCGCGCCGTCAAGAAGCCGACGGTCTAGGAGCTGAGATGAGCACGAACACGCCGAGCACGCCGAGTACGCCGGGCACGCCGGGCACGCCGGAGAAGCCGGAGAAGTCGGAGAAGCCGAAGGCTTCTGCGAGGAAGGGCAAGAAGGAGAAGAAGCACGTGGTGCACGGCATCGCGCACGTGCACGCCTCCTTCAACAACACGATCGTCACCATCACCGACCTCGAGGGCAACGTGGTCTCGTGGTCGAGCGCGGGAACGCTCGGCTTCAAGGGCTCGCGCAAGGGCACGCCCTTCGCGGCGCAGCAGGCCGCCACCACCGCCGCCGCCAACGCGCGCGAGCACGGCCTGCGCTCGATCGACATCCGGGTCAAGGGCCCGGGCAGCGGCCGCGAGTCGGCGATCCGCGCGCTGCAGGCCGCCGGGATCGAGATCAAGTCGATCCGCGACGTCACTCCGATTCCGCACAACGGCTGCCGCCCGCCGAAGCGGCGTCGCGTCTAAGGAAGGATAAGCCGTGGCACGATACACCGGTTCCGTCTGCCGTCTCTGCCGCCGCGAGGGCATGAAGCTGTTCCTCAAGGCCGACCGCTGCTTCACCGAGAAGTGCGCGATCGAGAAGCGCAACTACGCCCCCGGCCAGCACGGCAAGGGCGGCCGCATCAAGTCGAAGGTGCAGGGCTACGGCCTGCAGCTGCGCGAGAAGCAGAAGGTGAAGCGCCTCTACGGCATGCTGGAGGGGCAGTTCGCGCTCACCTTCGACCGCGCCAGCCACGAGAAGGGCGTCTCGGGCGAGCTCCTGCTCTCCAAGCTCGAGCGGCGCCTGTCGAACGTCGTCTACCGGCTCGGCTTCGGCAGCTCGCAGGCCCAGGGCCGCCAGCTGGTGCGCCACGGGCACGTGCTCGTGAACGGAAAGAAGATCGACATCCCGTCCTACCAGGTGAAGGTGGGCGAGGTGATCACGCTCGCGCCGCGCGCCACCAAGAACGTGCTCGTGACAGCCTCGGTCGAGGCGGTCAAGGGCCGCGGCGTGCCGCGCTGGCTCGAGCTCGACGCCGCCAACCTGAGCGGCAAGGTGCTGGCGCTGCCCGCGCGGGACGACGTCAGCTTCCCGATCCAGGAGCAGCTGATCGTCGAGCTGTACTCGAAGTAGGAAATGGGCGGCCCCGCGCGCCCCGCGCGCCCGGCCGCTTGGAGGACTTGAAGACATGCTTTGGAAGGGTTTCCAGAAGCCGAAGCGGCTCGAGGCGGATCGCGACACCGCGACCGACCACTACGGGCGCTTCTCCGCACAGCCGTTCGAGCGCGGGTTCGCGACCACGGTCGGCAACGCGCTCAGGCGGGTGCTGCTGTCGAGCATCGAGGGGGCGGCGGTGACCGCGGTGCGCGTCGAGGGCGTGCTGCACGAGTTCTCGCCGATCCCGGGCGCGATGGAGGACACCACCGACCTGATCCTCAACCTGAAGCGCGTGCCGCTGAAGATGCACGTGGATCACCCGAAGGCGCTGACGCTGCGCACTTCGGAGCCGGGCGAGGTGCGCGCCAAGCACATCACGCCCGACGCCGACATCGAGGTTCTCGACCCCGAGGCCTACGTCGCGACGCTCGGCGCCGGCTCGACGCTGGCGGTCGAGCTGCGCGTCAAGCACGGCCGCGGCTACGTCTCGGCCGACAAGAACTTCGACGAGGACCTCTCGATCGGCTGGATCCCGCTCGACTCGGTGCACTCGCCGGTCAAGAAGGTGAACTACTTCGTCGAGCAGGCCCGCGTCGGCCAGGCGACCGACTACGAGAAGCTCACGATCGAGGTCTGGACGAACGGCGCCGTCTCGCCGCGCGACGCGGTCGGCCTCGCGGCCAAGCTGATGAAGGACCACCTGCAGATCTTCATCAACCTCGAGGAAGAGGACGAGGAAGAGGGCGAGCCCAGCGTGCCGGTCGAGGTCTCCGACGAGGAGAAGGGCGCGCTCTACGAGCGGCTCGGCAAGAGCGTCGACGAGATGGAGCTGTCGGTGCGCTCGTACAACTGCCTGAAGAACGCGAACATCCGCACCATCGGCGAGCTCGTGCAGAAGACCGAGGTCGAGATGCTCAAGACCAAGAACTTCGGCCGCAAGTCGCTCAACGAGATCAAGGAGATCCTGGCGGCGATGGGGCTCTCGCTCGGGATGAAGCTCGACGACTGGCCGCAGGCGCAGAAGTAGGGTCGCCCGGAGCAGGAGTCCATGAGACACAACGTCGCACACCGCAAGCTGGGCCGCGTCACGCCGCATCGGATCGCGATGCTGCGCAACATGGCGACGGCACTCTTCGAGCGCGAGCGCATCCGCACCACGCTGCCGAAGGCCAAGGAGCTGCGTCCGTTCGCCGAGAAGCTGATCACGCTCGCCAAGCGTGACGACGACCGGCTGCACGCCCGGCGGCAGGCCGCGCGCCACATCCAGGACCCCGCGATCGTGAAGAAGCTGTTCGACACGATCGGCGCGCGCTTCGCGACCCGGCCCGGCGGCTACACGCGCATCCTCCGCCTCGGCACCCGCCACGGCGACGGCGCCGAGATGGCCTACCTCGAGCTCGTCGGCTACGAGTACAAGCCCGAGGGCAAGGCCGACAAGACGGGCAAGAAGGAAGGCGCAGCGAAGGACGAGAAGAAGGAAGCGGCGCCCAAGGCCGAGGAGAAGGCCGAGGCGAAGACGGCCGCGCCGAAGAAGGCGGCCGCCAAGAAGGCTCCGGCCAAGAAGAAGGCCGCGAAGTAGGGCGGTCGGCCCGAGGCTAGAGGCTGGGCGGCGTGGCCGGCGGCGTCGACGCCGCCGGCGCGTCGGGCGGCCTGGGCGTGGGCGCCGCCAGCGCCTGCGGCTTGACGCTCGCGGTTCCCTTGTCCGCCCCGTACGTGAACGTCGCGGTGAGGTACGCGCGCTCGGCGCGCGAGCGCGTGAACACCCAAGACGCCACGGTCTGCTCCGCCGAGTAGCGGAGCAGGTCGGGACCGGTCGCGGTCTGCAGCGCGGTCACGCCTCCCGCGCTGACCGAGAACAGCACCTCGACGGTGCCCGTGACTCCGTTCATGCGGGCGAGCGGCGGCACGACCGGCCGCCTGCCGCGGGCGAGGTCCGGCACGCCTGGCTCGAGCGTGACCTCGCGGACCGCGGAGATGCCGTTCTCCTGCGGCGGCGGGGGCGGAGGCGCCGTGATCACCTCCACCGGAGGCGGCGCCGTGGCGGCGGACGGAGCGGTCGCGGGCGCCTGCGCTGGACCCTGGGCTGCGGGAGCCGGAGCGGCGCCGGCCGCGGGAGGGGTCGCTGGGGCCTTCGCCTCGCGGCGTCGGCGTGGGCTTCGGCTCGGGCGCGGCCGGCTTTGCGACGGGCGGCGCGGGCGCGGGAGCCGCCGGAGCCGGCGTCGCTGGCGCGGGCGTCGGCGTCGGAGTGGGGACCGGTGTCGGAGCGGGCGTCGGTGCCGGAGCCGGGCGTCGGGCCGGTGCGTGGGCGTCGGCGCGCGGCGTCTGTGTCGCGGTGCGCTGCGGCGCCGGTGCCTTCGGCGCTGGAGCCGCGGGCGTCGGAGTCGGCGCCGCTCCCGCGGAGGCGTCGGCCAGCAGGTCCGACCGCTGCAGGCCGGTCGCGCGCAGCTCCACCGCGTTCGGCTCGTTGCCCTTGCTCTTCACGAACTCGGCTTCCACGCGGAACGACAGCACGGAGTCCTCGGGCGGCGGCGCGAAGCGCCAGGTCTTGAGCGCAGCCAGCAGCGCATCCGACCAGGGCGACTCGCCGGCGAGCAGCCGTGCCGCGCCCACGCGTCCGTCCGACTCCAGCGTCACCTCGGCGCTCGCGTTGCCGCCGCTCGTCGCGTCCTTCGGGAAGGGCGGCGTCACGCCCTGGCGCAGCTCGGGCACTCCCGACTGGCGCGTGAGGCGCGGCAGCGCCAGCGAGAAGGTGATCGGCACGGTGAGCCGCACGCTGACCGGCTTGCCGTCGATCTTCGTCGGCTCGTACTCCCACTGGCGCGCCGCGGTGATCGCGGCCTCGTCGAGCCCCGGGACGCTCCGGAGCACGCTGGTCGAGGAGACCTTGCCGCGCCCGTCGATCACGATGTCGAGGATCACGATGCCGCGGATTCCCTGCGCGAGCGCCTCCGCCGGGTAGACCGGCTGCACGTGCTTCGTCTTCTTCGGGACGGGCACGCCCTCGCCGCCCGCCTGGAGCGGCTCCTCCTGGGCGGGGGCGAGCGCCGCGGCGCCCAATGCGAAGAGCAGCGCGAGCAGCGCGGTCCGGGCCTTTGCGGAGCTCATGAAATCAGTCTACTCCTCTTCCTTCACGTCGCCCCGCTCCGCCTTGGCGGCCGCGATCACCTTCTCCTGCAGGTGCCCGGGGACCTCGTCGTAGTGGTCCATCTCCATGTGGTAGGAGCCGCGGCCGCCCGTCATCGAGGTGAGCTCGGCGTCGTACGAGAGCATCTCGGCGAGCGGCACCTCGGCCTTGATCACCTGCAGCGAGCCTTTCGGCTCCATGCCCTGCGGCCGCCCGCGGCGGCTCGACAGGTCGCCCATCACGGCGCCCGCGTACTCGTCGGGCACCGCGATCTCCACGCTCATGACCGGCTCGAGGATCGTGGGGCGGCACTTGGGCACCGCGTCCTTGAAGGCGAGCGAGCCCGCGATCTTGAACGACATCTCGGAGCTGTCGACGTCGTGGTAGGAGCCGTCGAAGAGCTCGACCTGGAAGTCGACCATCGGGAAGCCGGCGATCACGCCCTTGAGGCGCGCGTCCTGGATGCCCTTCTCGACCGCCGGGATGAAGTTCCTTGGAATCGAGCCGCCGAAGATGTCGTCGACGAACTTGAAGTCCTCGCCGCGCCCGAGCGGCTTCATCCTGATCTTGCAGTCGCCGAACTGCCCGTGACCGCCGGTTTGCTTCTTGTGTCGGCCGTGGCCCTCGGCCGAGCCTTTGATCGTCTCGCGGTACGGGATCTTCGGCTTCTTGAGGTTGACCTCGACCTTGTAGCGCTTGCGCAGGCGGCCGACCACCACCTCGATGTGCAGCTGGCCCATGCCCGAGAGCAGCATCTCGTGGGTCTGCGCGTCGCGCGAGACGCGCAGCACGGGGTCCTCCTCGAGCAGCCGCTGCAGCGCGGTCGAGATCTTGTCGTCGTCGCCGCGCGTCTTGGGCTCGATCGCGAACGTGGTGGCCGGCTCGGGGAACACGACCTTCGGGTACGTGATCGGGTGGGCCTTGTCCGCGAGCGTGTCGCCCGTCTGCGTCTCCTTGAGCTTCGCCACCGCGCCGATGTCGCCCGCCTGGACCTCGGGCACCTGCGTCTGCGCCTTGCCCTGCAGCAGCAGCAGCGAGCCGAAGCGCTCGGCCACGTCGCGCGTCGCGTTGTGGATCGCGGAGTCGGACTTGAGCGTGCCCGAGTACACGCGGAACAGGCTGATGCGCCCGGCGTGCGGGTCGACCAGCGTCTTCCAGACGAACGCGGAGGGCGGAGCGTCGGCCGCGGGCTTGCGCGTCACCGGCGCGTTCGCGGCGTCCACACCCTCGACCTCGCCGCGGTCGGCGGGCGAAGGCAGCAGGTCGACGAGCGCGTCGAGGATCGGATGCACGCCGACGTTCAGCAGCGACGAGGCGGGCAGCACCGGGAACACCCTGCCGGCGCCCACGGCGGTCCGCAGGCCCTTCGCGAGCTGCTCCTGCGAGAGCGTGCCCTTCTCGAAGAACTCCTCCATCAGCTCCTCGTTGCTCTCCGCGACCATCTCGACGAGCTTCTCGCGCCAGGCCTTCGCGGTCTCCTGCTGCGCGGCGGGAATCTCGCCGGTCTGGAACTTGCCGCTGGCGTCGTCGGCGTAGAGGTGCGCCTTCTCCGCGACGAGGTCGACGACGCCCTTGAGCGCCTTGCCCTCGCCGACCGGTATCGCGATCGGCACCGCGGAGCGGCCGAAGGACCTCTGGATCCCCTCGAGCGCCCGCTCGAACGAGGCGTTGTCGCGGTCCATGCGGTTGACGACGATCAGGCGCGCCAGCCCGCCCTCCTCGGCGTAGCCCCAGACCTTCTGCGTCTGCACCTCGATGCCCGCCACCGCGTCGACCACGACGAGCGCCGCTTCGGCCACGCGCAGCGCCGCGCGCGCCTCGGACAGGAAGTTCGCGTAGCCGGGCGCGTCGATCAGGTTGACCTTGGTCTTCTTCCACTCCGCGAACGCGAGCGCCGCGAGCAGGCTGATCTTTCGCTCGATCTCGTCGGGATCGAAGTCCGTCACCGTCGTGCCTTCGTCGACGCGGCCGATCCGGTTGACGGCGCCGGCGTCGAAGAGCAGGGCGGACACGAGCGAGGTCTTTCCGCAACCTCCGTGGCCCACCACCGCCACGTTGCGGATGTTCGGGGCGTCGTACACCTTCATGCGCAAGCCCTCCGGGTGCGTTTCGGATCATACAACGGCGTTAACATGTGATCGTGGCGCTGCCCGGGACGAGGACCTACCTGGCCTTGGACGCGTCGTGCGTCACCGCCGCGGAGGTCTCCCACGGCGTGAAGACGGCCCGGCTGCGGACCCTGGCGCGCGAGCCGCTCGCGCCTGGAGCGCTCATGCCCGGGCCCGCCGGAGCCAACCTGGCGGACGAAGCCACGGTGCACGCGGCGCTCGGCCGCGTGCTCGAGCGCGTCGCGCGCGAGCGCGTGACGCTGGTGCTGCCCGACGGGCTCGCGCGGCTCGCCCTGCTCGAGACGCCCTCGGGCGTCGACGCGCGCGAGTACGTGCGCTTCCGCCTTTCCTCCGGCCTGCCCTGGCCGGCGGCCGACGCCAGCGTCGACACGCTCGCGGCCGGCGGCTCGCGCGTCGTCGGCGCGGCGATCGGGCGCGCGAGCGTCGCCGAGTACGAGCAGGCCGCGATCGCGGCCGGAGCCCGCGTGGAGCAGGTGTTCCTGGCGCCGCTCGTGGCGCTCGCGGGCCTGCTGCGCGCGGGCGCGAGCGAGGCCGTGCACGCGGTGCTCGGAGACGTGGCGCTCTGCCTCGCCTTCGTGCGCGACGGGGCGCTCGTGGGGCTGCGCAGCCGCCGCCGCGACCGCTCGAGCGGCGAGGCCTCGCGTCTGGCGGAGGAGATGCGACGGCTCCAGGCCGCGAGCGGCAACGGCCACGCGGGCGTGACGCTCGCGATGAGCGGCTCGGACGCGCCGCGGCTGCGCGCCGACCTGGGGGCGGCGGTTCCCTCGCTCACGACGTCGACGCTGCCGGACGGCGACGAGGCCGGCTGGCTCGGGGGCCTGCTGCAGTGACGCGCCAGCCCGACTTCCGCACGGGGCCGCGCGCAGCGAGCGGGACGGGCTGGGCGAGTGCGCTGCTCGCGGCCGGCGTGCTCGCCGCGGGCGTCGCCAGCTACCAGGCGCTCCGCGCGCGCGAGGAGGCGCGCGCCGCCGGGGCGCGGCTCGCCGAGGTGACGCGCGAGGTGGCGGCGCTCAAGACGCGCCACGCCGCGCTCGAGGCGCGAGCGGCGGCGGGCGGCCAGGCGCTGCTCGCCCTGGACGCGCCGCCCTCGCGGATCGTCGCCGACGTCGCCGACGCTGCTGCCGCCGGACGTGCGGCTCGAGCGCCTGGCGATCGACTACCAGCGGGGAGGCACCCTCGAGATGCTCGTCGTCGCCCGCGACGCCGCGGCCTGGGACCTGCTGCTCGAGCGGCTGGAGCGCGCCCCGCGCATCCACGACGTCGAGCCCGGGCCGGAGGCGCGCGCGGCCGAGGTCCGCAGCGTGGTGCGGGCGCGCTGGTCCGCCGCTCCATGACGCGGAGGATCGTCGCGCTCGTGCTGCTGGCGGCGGCGCTCTTGATCCACGTCGGCCTCACGCTGCCGGCGCGCCGCTCACGCGACTCGGCGCGCGAGCTCTACGCGAGCCAGCGCGAGGAGCGCGAGCGGCTGCGCGCCGAGGTGGCGCGGCTGGAGCGGCGCTCGTCCGCGGCGGCGAGCGCCCAGGCGCCGGCGGGGGAGGCCGCCGCCGCGCGCGCGCTGCGGCTCTCGCTGCTCTCGGCCACGCGCGGGATCGCGATCGACCAGGTGGAGATCGCGGCCCACCCCGAGGCGCGCGGCCTCTACGCCGCGCGCGGCCGGCTGAGCGCCGCCGGATCGCAGGCCGACCTGCTCCGCGCGGCCGGCCGTCTCGCGGAGCCGACTGCGGGCTTGAGGCTGGAGCGGCTGCAGCTCAGCGCCGGGATCGGCGCGCCCCGGCTGGAGGCGGAGACGGTGCTGCTGCGGGCGAGCTCGTGACGCGGCGCGCGAAGCTGCTGCTCGCTGCGCTGGCGCTGGCGACGGCGGCGCTCGTGATGGCGCAGCGGCCGAGAGTGCCCGAGGCCGCGGCCGCGGCCTCCTTGGGCTCGGGCCGCTCGCCGCGCCCGGCGGCAGCCGCCGCGACGACGCCGGTCGATCCGGCGACGATCCGGGACGTCTTCCGCTTCGCGGAGCGGCCGTTGCCGGCGCCCGTCCGCTCCGAGCCCCGCCCGTCCGCCACTCCACTCCCGTCGCCGGCGCCCGACCTGCCCAAGCTGGTGGGACTCGTGAGGCGCCAGGGCCGGCTGCTCGCGGCCTTCTCGCAGGGCGGCGAGGTGCTGCTGGCGGGCCCCGGCGACACCGCGGCCGGTGTCACGGTGGTGGAGGTGAGCGAGGACGGCGTCCGCGTGCGGCTCAAGGACGGCAGCGAAGAGCTCCTGCGCGTTCCCTGAGCGCGCGGCGCGGCGCGCGGCCGCCCGCGGCGTTCCGTGCTATCGTGCGCACGCCTCGAGGCGAGGACCGGATGGCCCTTCGAGAGAAGTTCGGCAGGCTGGTCCTCCTCGAACAGACGGATTCCGATCCCCTCGGGGACGAGTACAGGGCGGCGCGCCTCGGTGCCGCCGGCTTCGACCGCCTCGTCAGCGTTCTGCGCTTCTCGCCGGCCGTGTCGGCCCACGCCGAGGCCTCGAAGCGCCTGGTCGACGAGGCGCGGACCGCGTCCCAGGTCCACAACCCCAGCCTGGTGCGCGTCCTGGGCGTCGGCCGCGTGAACCAGTCCTTCTACGTCTCGACCGAGCTGCCCGAGGGCCGGACGGTGCGCGCGGTGCTCAGCCGCTGCGCCGAGGAGGGCTTTCCGTTCGCCGTCGACCACGCGCTGATGATCGCGACCCGCGCGGCCGCCGGCCTCGAGTACCTCCACAGCCGCAAGGACGAGAACGGCCGCGCGCTGGTGCATGGGCTGCTGACGCCGGGCCGCCTCGTGGTGGCCTTCGACGGCGAGGTCAAGGTGAAGGGCCTCGGCCTCTGGCCGGCGCTCGGGGCGACGGATCTGCTGAAACCGGAGGAGCGGGCCTACCTCGCGCCCGAGCAGGCAGCGGGCCAGGCCGAGCCGCGCTCCGACGTCTACGCCCTCGGGCTGGTGCTGCTCGAGGCGCTCCTCGGCCAGCCCCCGGACGGCAGCGACCCGCTCCTGCACGTCACGGCCGCCCGCATCGCGAGCCCCGGCGGCGACCCCGTGCCGTTGCCGAAGCCGCTCAGCGCGCTGCTGCGGCGCGCGCTCGGCCGCGAGCCGGCGGCGCGATTCGCCAGCATCGCCGAGATGCGCAAGGCGATCGACGCCATGCTCTTCTCGGGCGACTTCACGCCCACCACCTTCGACCTCGCCTTCTTCATGCACACGCTGTTCCGCGACGAGGTCGAGCGCGAGGCGCGGGCGATCGAGGAGGCGCGTGCGGCCGACTACCGGGAGTTCCTGAGCGAGGAGGCCGCCAAACCCGCGGCGCCGAGCCCGCAGACCGAGCCGGTCGACGCGCGCACGCCGGCGCCGGACGCGACCGACGTGCTCGCGTCCATCCCGACCGCGGTCCCGCTCCCGACGGCCGCGGACTCGTCTCACCCGCACCAGGCACCGGCTCCGCACGCGCGTGCTACCGCTCCCGGGCCCGACAGCTCGGGTGCGCGCCACGCCCGCGCCGTACGCGAGTCGGGGCCCCACGACGCCGCTGCCCGCGACGTCACGCCCCGGGCCGCACGCCCGCCGCGTGCAGGCCTGAGCCGCAACGCCTGGCTGGCGATCGGCGTCGCCGGTGCGCTCGTGGTGGGTGGGGGCGGTGCGGGGCTCTACTTCATGGCGCAGCGGCGCGCGGCGGCCGCGGCTGCGGCGAACGCGGAGCAGGCCGCGGCGCAGGCGCGCGTGCGCGACCTGGAGACGCGCATCGCGCAGCTCGAGCGCGAGAAGGCGGAGGCGGAGGCCAAGGCGGCCGACGACGCGCGCAAGGCGCTCGAGCAGCAGGCAGCGGCCGGCGGCAAGTCCGCCGACCCCGCCGCGATCGCGCGAGCGCAGGACGAGGCGCGCAAGCGGGCCCGCGCCGAGCAGGAGCGCAAGCAGCAGGAGGAGCTGGCGCGGCTGGCCGACGCCAAGCTCGCCGAGGAGCAGCGCGTGGCCGCGGCCAAAGCGGTCCTCGCGACGCCTCCTCCGACGCCGCTACCGATCCCGACGCCGGTCCTGGCGACTCCGACGCCGCCAGCCCTCGCCCCGGCGTCGGCCGCCCAGCAAGCCGCTCCGAACCCGAGCCCGACGGTGGAGTCGTTCCAGCTGCCGCTCTCGGCCGCCGCGTCGCCGACGCCGCTCGGCGGAGGAGCAGCGCCTGCCGGCCAGGTGGCGGGAACGCGGCACGCGCCCGCCGACCCGAGCGATCCCGCGGTTCGCCCTCCCGGGCTGATCTCGGAGGAGCAGGTGCCTTATCCCGCGCGCGCCATCTCGCGCCGCATCTCGGCGGTGGTGGTGGTGCGAGCGCTCGTCGACGAGACCGGCACGATCGCCGAGGCGACGGTGACCCAGGCCTCCGGCCAGCCGCTCGACTACGGCTTCGAGCAGGCCGCGCTCAGGCGCGTGAAGGGCCGCAAGTACCGCCCCGCCCGCCGTAACGAAGTCCCCGTCCCGATCTGGGTCGTGGTCCGCGTCGAGTTCCGGCCGCCGCCGGTCCGCTAGCGGGGGGCGCGGGGGGTGCTCAAACCCCCCGAATGCTCAGTCCAGGACGTCCTGGCCCGATGGTTCCTTGTCCGGTCCCTGGTTCAATCCGTCCTGCTCCTGTGTTCCAAAGAAAAAGGGGCGGCCGAAGCCGCCCCTTTCGTTACGATCCAGGGGGCGCGAGCCCCCTGCTCTTAGAAGCCGCCGCCGTGCGGCATCCCGCCGCCCATCGGAGCCTTCTCTTCCTTGTCCTCCGGGATCTCGGAAACGAGAGCCTCGGTGGTGAGGAGCAGCGACGCGATGGACGAGGCGTTCTGCAGCGCCGAGCGGACGACCTTGGTCGGGTCGATCACGCCCGCCTCGACCAGGTTCTCGTACTCGTCGGTGAGCGCGTTGAAGCCCTCTTCGGCCTTCATCTCGCGCACCTTGGCGACCACGACCGCGCCCTCGAAGCCCGCGTTGGCGGCGATCTGCCGGATCGGCTCCTCGAGCGAGCGGCGAACGATCGCGACGCCGACGGCCTCGTCGTCCTTGGCCTTGAGCGAGTCGATCGCCTTCTGCGCGCGGAGCAGCGCGACGCCGCCGCCGGGGACGATGCCCTCCTCGACCGCTGCCTTGGTCGCGTGCAGCGCGTCCTCGACGCGCGCCTTCTTCTCCTTCATCTCGGTCTCGGTCGCAGCGCCGACCTTGATCACCGCGACGCCGCCGACCAGCTTCGCGAGGCGCTCCTGGAGCTTCTCGCGGTCGTAGTCGGAGGTCGTCTCGTCGATCTGGGTGCGGATCTGCTTGATGCGGCCCTCGATCGTCTTGGCCGTGCCGGCGCCTTCGATGATCGTGGTGTTGTCCTTGTCGATCGTGATCTTCTTCGCCTTGCCGAGGTCGTCGAGCTTGACGTTCTCGAGCTTGATGCCGAGGTCCTCGGTGATCGCCTTGCCGCCGGTGAGGATCGCGATGTCCTCGAGCATGGCCTTGCGGCGGTCGCCGTAGCCCGGGGCCTTGACGGCGCGACCTGCAGCGTGCCGCGCAGCTTGTTCACCACCAGGGTCGCGAGCGCCTCGCCCTCGACCTCCTCGGCGATGATCAGCAGCGGCTTGCCGAGCTTGGCCACCTGCTCGAGCACGGGCAGCAGGTCCTTCATGCTCGAGATCTTCTTCTCGTGGATCAGGATGAGGGCGTTCTCGAGGGCGACTTCCATCCGCTCGGGGTCGGTGACGAAGTAGGGCGAGAGGTAGCCGCGGTCGAACTGCATCCCCTCGACGACGTCGAGCGTGGTCTCGAGCGTCTTGGCCTCCTCGACCGTGATCACGCCGTCCTTGCCGACCTTCTCCATCGCCTCGGCGATGATGTTGCCGATCGTCTCGTCGTTGTTCGCCGAGATCGTGCCGACCTGGGCGATCATCTTGCCCTTGACCGGCTTGCTGAGCTTCTTCAGCTCCTCGATGACGGCCGCGACGGCCTTCTCGATGCCGCGCTTGATGTCCATCGGGTTCGCGCCCGCGGTGACGTTCTTGATGCCCTCGCGGTAGATCGCCTGAGCCAGCACGGTCGCGGTGGTGGTGCCGTCGCCGGCCACGTCGGAGGTCTTCGACGCGACCTCGCGCACCATCTGCGCGCCCATGTTCTCGAGCGGGTCCTTGAGCTCGATCTCCTTCGCGACGGTCACGCCGTCCTTGGTGATGATCGGGGAGCCGAACTTCTTGTCGAGGACGACGTTCCGGCCCTTGGGGCCGAGCGTCACCTTGACGGCGTCGGCCAGCCGGTTCACGCCGCGCAGCACCGCCTGGCGCGAGTCGTTTCCGTAAGTGATCTGCTTCGCCATGTTTTTCTTCCCCGTCCTTTAGCCGATGACCGCGAGGACTTCGTCCTCACGGAGGATGAGGTACTCCTGGCCGTCGATCTTGATCTCGGTGCCCGAGTACTTGCCGAACAGGATCTTGTCGCCGGCCTTCACATCCAGAGCCAGCTTCGTGCCGTTCTCCAGGATCTTGCCGTTGCCGACCGCGATGACCTCGCCCTCCTGGGGCTTCTCCTTCGCGGTGTCGGGGATGATGATTCCGCCCTTGATCGTTTCCTTCTCCTCGATACGCTTCACCAGCAAGCGGTCGTGAAGCGGACGAACTTTCGCCATCGTTGTGTCTCCTCTTTCTTCCGCGCTCAGCGGAAAGCCGTAACGCCTGAACGCCCCCTGACCCCGTCGACTCCCCTTGGGGGGCCGAACCCCGACGGCAGCCCGGCCATTGGCACTCGCAAACGTAGACTGCTAACGAATATAGAGGGGCTTTAGCACTCTGTCAAGGTGACTGCTAAGGCCTGAGCAGCGAAGCCAAGGGTCTGTTCCGGCCTGCCTGTTTGTGGGCTTCGCCCCTCGGGCACTCGCGGACTGCCTTACTGATTGAGCTTGTACTCTTCGATCTTCTTGCCGAGCGTGTTCCGATGGATGCGGAGGTCCTTGGCCGCGCGTGAGAGGTTGCCGCGGTGCTGCTGGAGCACACGCGTGATGAAGCGCTTCTCGAACTCGCGCTTGGCCTCGGAGAAACGGATCCCCCTGTCGACCATCTCGATGACCAGTGCTTCCAACTCTTGCTTCACGCGACGAGCTCCCATGGCGGCCGGGCCGCGCGGCGGCCCGGGTGCGGCGGACTGTCAGCGGGCCTCCCCCCGGAGGCGCTCGAACGCCTCCACGTACTTCTCCACGGTGCGCGCGACGACTTCTGGAGGGAGCTCGGGGCCCGGCGCCTGCTTGTCCCAGTCCAGGGTCTCGAGGTAGTCGCGCACGAACTGCTTGTCGAAGCTGGGCTGCGAGCGTCCCGGCGCGTACGCGTCGCGCGGCCAGAAGCGCGACGAGTCCGGCGTCAGGGCTTCGTCGATCCAGATGAGGCGCCCGTCGCGGATTCCGAACTCGAACTTGGTGTCCGCGACGATGATTCCTCTCGCCTCGGCGTGCGCGCGGGCGCGCTCGTAGATCTCGAGGCTCACCCGACGTGCTTCCGCCGCGCGGTCCGGGCCGACGGTCTCGATCATCGTCTCGAACGAGATGTTCTCGTCGTGGCCCGTCTCCGCCTTGGTGGCGGGCGTGAAGATCGGCGGCTCGAGCTTGTCGGACTCCCGCAGCCCCGCAGGTAGTGCGATGCCGCAGATGGCCCCCGTCTTCTTGTAGTCCTTCCAGCCCGAGCCCACGATGTATCCCCTCACGACGCACTCGATCGGCAGCACGTCCGTCCTCTGGACGAGCATCGAGCGGCCCTCGAGCTGGTCGCGGAAGCGCTTGAGCTCGTCCGGGTAGTCGGACACGTCGGCGCTCACCACGTGGTGCGGCACGACGTCCTTCAGCAGCTCGAACCAGAACAGCGACATCTGCGTGAGCAGCACGCCCTTGCCGGGAATTCCGCTGGGCAGGACGACGTCGAAGGCGCTCAAGCGGTCGGTCGCGATCAGCAGCAGCTTGTCGCCGACTTCGTAGACGTCGCGGACCTTCCCTCGCTTCCAGAGCTTGATGCCTGGCAGTTTCGACTCGAGCAGAGGCGGCGCGTTGATGTCGACTGGCATCGATCCTTCTGTGGGGCTGTCCGTCAGAAGGCGGGGAGTCTACAGCAAGCGCGAAGCGCGAGGCAAGAGTGAAAAGCACACTTGCGCTTCCAGTGTCGAAAAAAAGTTTCTCGCGGCCCGATCGCGTTGCGCGCGAGCGGCTTAACGCGCGCCGCCCGGATCTTCCGGAGTCTTCGGCGTCGCTTCCGCGCTCGGAGTGGGCTTCGCGGCGGGCGCAGCGCTCGCTTTCGCCGGCGGCTTCGCGGGCGCCTCCGCCGTGCTCACGCGCGGCTTCTCGACCGCGGCGTCCGAGACGGCGCGTGCGGGACGCGCGTCGAGCGAGACGTCTCCGTCCGCGGTGAGCCGCACCTGCGGGCCGCCGGCTCCGTGCTGTCCCTGCACGTGCTGGCCGTGTCGCCGCCCCTCGTCGCGCTGCGTGCTGAGGCCGGCGATCTCGGCGTCCACCTGTCCCCGATGCGACTCGGCCTCGAGCTGGAAGGCGCTGCCGTCCGGGACCTCGAGCGCGACGTTGCCGTGCGTCGCGCTGGCGATCACGTCCGCCTTGATCGGCGCGCCCGGCGCGAGCCGCGCGCTGCCGCGCTCGACCTCGACGTCGATCGCACCCGCGAAGCCCTCGAGCGTCACGTCGTCGCCCGCCGCGCGCACGCGCGCGCCGCTCTCGAGGCCCTTCGCCTCGACGCCTCCGTGCTGGACCTTGAGCTCCACCGGGCCGCGGACGCGCTCGAGCTCGACGCCGTCGAAGCTGGTCTCGCCGGTGAAGCCGCCCGAGATGTCGGTCGCCGCCACGTGTCCGTGCTCGACCTTGACGCGCGCGTCGCCGCCGATCCGCTCGAGCCGCACGCCTCCGAAAGACGTCTCGACCTCGGCACGCCCCGTCACGTCCGACGCGGTCACCGGCGCGTGCTGGCTGCGCACGACGAGATCGCCGCCCACGCTCTCGGCGGTCAGCTCGCCGTACGCGAGCTCCACGTCGAGCGCGCCCGTCTCGCGCACGCCGAGGTTGCCGTGCTGCAGGTCGAGCTTGGCGGGACCGGCGACACCCGCGAGCGTGACGTCGCCGTGGCGCGAGGTGAGCTGCAGCCGGCCGCCGACGCGCTCGACGCTCACGCTGCCGTGGCGCACCTCGAGCGTCGCGTCGCCGGCGACGCGCTGCAGCGTCACGCCGTCGAACGAGGCCGTGACGTCCGCGGCCGCGACGTCGGTGAGCTCGACCTTGCCGTGCTCGCTGCGGACCTGCACCGCGGTGCCTTCCGGCGCCTCGATCTCGAGGTGCGTCTCGAAGCCGACGTCGTCGCGGCGTCCGAGCTCGTCGCGGTTGGTCGCGACCTTCACGACGTCGGCGTCTCCCGTGAGCCTGAGCTCGATGCGATCGGCGAGCTGGCGCGCCCGCTCCTCGGTCGGCAGGAACACCACCTTGCGCAGCCTCGCCTTCACGACGCCGTGCGCGCCCTTCACGACGCTCACGCCGCCGAAGGCGTTGTCGACCTCGAGCCGGAGCGCGCTCGCGGTCACCGGCCGCTCGCCGGTCGCCTCGAAGCTCCAGGAGGGCCCGTAGAAGCGTCCGCCCATCACCCGGCAGCCCTGGGGGCCGAAGTCGACGTGCTCGCGGACGTTCCAGGCGGTCTCGACGCTCGCGGCGAAGAGGACGATCAGGATCAGGAACGCGATCTTGCGTGCGCTCACCTCACGACCTCCCGGAAGAGGAGCGGCGGATCCACAGATCCGCGAGCTCGAGGACGCCCCACAGCACGAGCGTGAGCGGCCACCACGTTCGCAGCAGCGGCAGCAGCTCGAGCTTGCCCAGGTTGGCGAGCGTTCCGAGCACCCCGAGCAACACGAGGCTCACGCCGAACGTGACGCCCTCGGGGCTGAAGGCGGACCGCGTCATTCGCCGGAGCCGCCCGCGGTCTTTCGCGCTTCGAGCGAGTTGTAGACGAAGTAGCCGCCGACCGCGATCAGCAGCACCGGCCACCAGCGCGCGAGCCGGTCGATGTCGAGCCAGCCCAGGTTGCTGAGCAGGATCAGCACGCCGAGCAGCACCAGCGAGCCGCCCCAGACGGGCGACTCGATCTCCGGCAGCTCCTCGGCCTCGCTGCGTCCGCCCAGGAAGCGCGCGTTCGCGGCGTTGGCGCCCTTCCAGGCGTCGATGATGTTGAAGAGGTAGACGAACGGGATCACGAACGCGAACGGGAACTCGTGCCCGCTCGACGTCAGGTAGATGGCGCCGACCCAGGAGAAGAAGAACACGAACGCGCGCGCGATGCGCCCGTTGTAGACCTGGCCGAGGCCGGGGAAGAGCGACAGGCACGCGGCGAGCCCCGGGCTCTTCGGCAGCCGCACGAAGGAAGCGCTGGTCTGGCCCGGCGGCAGCGGGGGCGGCGCTGCGGGCGTCGCGGGTGCGGCCGGGCTCTGCGGGTCGAACGGCGAGCTCGTCATCGTCATGTTCTCCTTGTGTTCCAACAGCCGCTACGAACGCGGTGCTGCGCCGGTTCGGAAAGCTTCGGCGACCGTGGCGTCGGTCGGCTGCAGGCCCTGGCCCTGCTTGGGCTCGTTCGGGCCCGCCTTGCGGCGCTCCAGCAGGCGCTTGTAGTCCTGCACGCGCTCGCCGACCTTCTCGATGCGGCCCTCGAACGCCGTGCTCAGCACCACGCCGAGCAGGCGCACGTCCTCGATCAGCCGGTCCTTGCGCTCCAGCAGGCCGCTGCTCATGGTCGCCGTCTCGGTGACCAGGCGCTGGGCCGCGCGTGTGGGCCGCTCGGGCCCGAGCACCGCGAGCGTCGTGCCGAGCGCGATCAGCGCGAAGCCCGCGGCCGCGGCCTGCAGCCACGGAGGCAGCGTGAGCGCGGGACGGATCTCGACGACGCGCGGGGCCCGCAGCGCCGCGAGTGCCGCGCGCTCGGCGAGGCCGGGAGGCGCCTCGAGCTCGGGCGCCGCGCGCAGCTCCGCGACCACGGCGGCGAAAGCCTCGTGCAGCCGGCGGCACGGCTCGCAGCTCGCGAGGTGGCGCTCGAGCTCGCCGCGCAGCACGGCGTGCAGCGTGCCTTCGAGGTGGTCGGAGAAGAGCTCTTCGGCGCGGCGGCAGTCCATGCTCATCCCCTCACGACGCGTCCCCGACGAGATCGGCGCGGCGTCGCAGCAGCCGCTTCGCGAGCTCGAGGCGGGCCCGGTTGATGCGGCTCTTGACCGTGCCGAGCGGCAGCTGCAGCTCGGCGGCGATCTGGTCGTACGACAGCCCCTGCAGGTCGCAGAGCACGAGCGGCGTGCGCAGGTCCGGCGGCAGCGACCGCAGGCCCATGTGCACGAGCTTCGCGCGCTCCGCGCGCTCGAGCTCGGCGATCGGGTGCTCGTCCCCCGAGGGCGCCGTCTCGAGCACCAGCGGGTCCTCGGTCCTCCGCATCCGCTCCTGGCGTCCGCGCCGGTAGTGGTCGATCGCGTGGTTGCGGGCGACCGCCATCAGCCAGGCGCCGAGCGGCCCGTCCGTCTCCCGGTAGCGGTGGAGCGTCTGGTACACCTTGACGAAGACCTCCTGCGTCAGGTCCTCCGCCTCGTCCGCCTTTCCCGTGAAGCGGTAGGCGAGGCCGAAGACCTTGCGCGTGTAGCGCTCGACGAGGGTCCGCCAGGCGGCCTCGTCGCCGCTCCGGCAACCCGGCAGGAGATCCGTGTCGGTCGTGTTCAAAGGCACTCGTGGGCACGGTCCGTCCCCTGCCAATCCGGGGAACGCACTCTGGCTGGCAGGAGTTCACGGAAGTCGTGTCCGAAACAGGGCGGAAGCGGCAGGTTTGACGCTCGGCGGCGCATTGTAGTAGAGTCGCGAACGGCTATCAAGTGTTTGAGCGGGAAGGCTTTGTGAGCCACGAGGCAGGCCGGTGACCGGCCATCGGGGACGGCTCCTGGGCGGAGCGGTCCTCGCGGTCGTGCTGCTCGTCTTCTTCTTCCGAGGCATGGATTGGAGCGCCCTCGGAACGGCGCTCCGGGAAGCGCGACTGCTCCCGCTCCTGGGCCTGGTGGTGGTGACGCTGGGTGTCTACGCCGCCCGCGCGTGGCGGTGGGGGGACCTGCTGCTGCCGCTCGGCCGGGTGCCGTACCCCGATCTCTTCTCCGCGACGATGGTGGGCTTCGCGTCCGGCTTGCTGATCCCCCGCGCGGGTGAGCTGCTGCGGCCGTGGCTCGTCTCGCGCCGGCATCCGATCGCGACCTCGGCCGGCTTCGCCACGATCATCCTCGAGCGGCTGCTCGATCTCATCACCGTGCTGCTGCTGTTCGCGGTCTACCTCTTCGTGCTGCCGGCCCCCGCCGCCCAGATCGAGGGCCGTCTCACCGAGCTCGTGAAGCTCGGCGGCGCGATGACCGCGGGCGTGGCGCTGGCGGTGCTCGTGTTCCTGCTCGCGCTCCACGCCAACGCCGAGCGCGTGATCGGGACGCTGGAGAAGCTGCTCACGCGCGCGCCGCGCTGGCTGGCCGAGCCGTGCAGCAAGATCCTGCGGGCGTTCTCGAGCGGCCTCGCGGTGCTGCGCGCGCCGTTCCCGCTGCTCGCCAGGATCGGCCTGGAGTCGCTCGCGGTCTGGCTGCTGATCGCGCTCGGCTTCCACTTGAACCACATGGCTTTCGGCATCCAGCTGCCGTTCCACGCGAACTTCCTGCTGATGGCCTTCCTGGTCGTCGGCGTGGCGATCCCGACGCCAGGGATGGTGGGCGGCTTCCACGCGTTCTACCTGCTGGCTCTCTCCGACGTGTTCGGCGTGCCGCGCGCGACGGCCGCCGCGGCCGCCGTCGCCGCGCACGCGCTGTCGAACCTGCCCGTGCTGGTGCTCGGGCTCGTGCTGCTCGGGCGCGAGGGGCTGAGCCTCAGCAAGGTGGCCGGCATGAGCCGGCAGGAGCAGGAGCTTTCGGAGGTGCGATCTTGAAGTGTCCCTTCTGCGCCCACATCGAGGACAAGGTCGTCGATTCGCGCGAGAGCAAGGAAGGCGACGTGATCCGCCGCCGCCGCGAGTGCCTCTCGTGCGGCCGCCGCTTCACGTCGTACGAGCGCATCGACCAGATCCCGCACATGGTGGTGAAGAAGGACGGCCGCCGCGAGCGCTTCGACCGCGAGAAGGTGCTGGCGGGCCTGCTCAAGGCCTGCGAGAAGCGCCCGGTCTCGGTGAAGGCGCTCGAGCAGGTGGTCGACCAGGTCGAGGCGCAGGTGCAGGAGAGCCCCGACCGCGAGTTGTCCACCGATCGGATCGGCGAGGTTCTGATGGCGAGCCTGCGCGACCTCGACAAGGTCGCCTTCGTCCGCTTCGCCTCCGTCTACCGCGACTTCAAGGACGTCGACCAGTTCATGGCGACCCTCAAGGGGCTGCTGGAAGCCCGCGACTAGCCAGCGGGGGCACGGGGGGCGCTAGGCCCCCGATGGTCAGTCCAGGCCGTCTGGCCGCGGTAGGATCGCGCTCGGCTCCGACTCAGAAACAACCCGGGACTCTTGGGAGCGTGACTCCTCCAAGAGGGACGCAACGAGGCAAACAGCCTGTTTCGGGCTTTCCTTGTTCTGGGGGGCTTCGCCCCCCAGACCCCCGTGAGCGGCCTGCTATCTGCCATGGGTCGTTAGGTTTCCGTTGGGTGTGGCTGCGGAGCTACACTTGCCGAATGGCTCGGGAGAGGTTCCAGGACAACCTCCGGCTCGTGCTGGGGGTGACCGGCGGGCTGCTGGTCCTCTTCCTGCTCGCCGACCTGCTGCTCCGCAAGAGCCGCGACTTCCAGCCGGACTTCCTGGCCTCGGCGCTCCTCTACGGCCTGACGGTCATCAACTTCTCGCTGCTGCTCGTGCTCGTCTTCGTCCTGGGCCGAAACCTCGTCCGCATGCTGATGGAGTGGCGGCGGGGGGTCTTCGGCGCGCGGCTGCGCGTGCAGCTGCTGCTCGTGTTCCTGCTGATGGCGATCGCGCCATCGCTCCTCATCCTGCTCGTCGGCAGCGACCTCCTGCGCCAGACCGTCGACCGCTGGTTCAACGTCGACGCCGAGCGGATGCTGTCGTCGTCGCAGAGCCTCGGGCTCGCCGTCGACGCTGCGGCGCTCAAGACGAGCCGCGTGCACGCCCGCCAGCTCGCGAGCGAGATCGAGGCCCGCGGGCTGCTGCAGCCGCAGGAGCAGGCCCGCCTGAGGCGCGCGGTCGAGCTGCGCGCGCGCCAGCGCGAGCTCGACGTCGTCACGGTCTACCTCCGCGACACCGAGGTGGTGGCCGTGATGGACCCCCGGCTGCCGCCGACGCCTGCCTGGGACAGCGCCGCGGGCGCCGCGCTCGCCGAGTCGGCGCTGCGCGGGCTCGAGCAGCAGGCCGCGGTCGCCTTCGGCGCGGGACGGCTCGCGCACGCGGCGGCGCCGGTGCGAGACGCCCAGGGGCGGCCGCAGGGCGCCGTCGTGGTGGCGACCTGGCTGCCGCCCGACGTGGCGTCGGCCGTGCACGAGGTGCGGGACGGCTACACGAAGTTCCGCAAGACCCAGACGTTCCGCGAGCCGATCCTCGCCTTCTACCGCTCGCTCTACCTGTTCCCGGCGCTCCTGATCCTGTTCGGCGCGTCCTGGCTGGCGCTCTACCTCTCGCGGCGCATCACGACGCCGATGCGCCTCGTGGCCGAGGGCGCCGAGCGCATCGCCGCCGGCCAGCGCGGAGTGCGCGTCGACTTCCCGACCAGCAGCGACGAGTTCCGCGCGCTGATCGCGTCCTTCAACCGCATGTCGGAGCGCCTGGCGCGCAGCGAGGAGGAGGTGGAGTTCTCGCGCGCCGGGCTGCTGCGCAAGAACCAGGAGCTCGAGGAGCGCAGGCGGCTCACCGACACCGTGCTCGAGACGGTCGGCACGGGCGTCGTCGTCGTCGACGAGGAGGCCGCGGTCACGGCCGTGAACGTGGCCGCGCAGCGCCTGCTCGACGTCGAGCCGGGCGCCGTCGGGATGTCGCTCGACAAGATCATGCGCGGCCCCGGCCGCGAGGAGATCCACGGCGTCGTGCTGCGGCTGCTCTCGGGCCGCGTCTCGCGCCAGGAGCGCGAGGTGATCGTGCCGGCGCGCGAGCGCGACCGCCACCTGGCCGTGACGGTGGTGAGCCTGCCGGGCTCGCTCGGCTCGGCGCCGGGTGCCCTCGTGGTGGTCGACGACCTCACGCCGCTGATGCGCGCGCAGAAGATCGCCGCCTGGGGCGAGGTGGCGCGCAAGCTGGCGCACGAGATCAAGAACCCGCTCACGCCGATCCAGCTCTCGGCGCAGCGCATCCGCAAGGCCTGGCTGAAGTCCGACCCCGAGTTCGACAAGGTGGTGAGCGAGGGCACGCGCGCGATCGTCGACGAGGTGGAGGCGCTCAAGAACCTGGTCGACGAGTTCGCCCAGTTCGCGCGGATGCCGGTCGCGAGCCTGCGCCCGGGGTCGCTGCACGACGTGCTGGCGCAGGCGCTCTCGCTCTACGACGGGCTCTTCCCGGGGATCGTGCTGGAGCGGCGCCTGGCCGCGGACATGCCGCAGCTGCGGCTCGACTTCGACCAGATGAAGCGCGCCGTCATCAACCTGGTCGACAACGCGATCGAGGCGACCGACGGCAAGGGCCGCATCGAGCTCTTGACCGAGTACGACCGCGGCGCGGGACGCGTGCGCCTGAGCGTGTGCGACGACGGCCCGGGCATCACGCCCGCGGACCGCGACCAGCTCTTCGTGCCGCACTTCTCGACCAAGAGGCGCGGCAGCGGGCTCGGGCTCGCGATCGTGAGCCGCATCGTGCAGGAGCACCTCGGCACGATCCGCGCGGAGGACAACCAGCCGCGCGGCGCGCGCTTCGTGGTGGAGCTGCCGGCGTGAGGCGAGCATGAAAGACGCGATCCTGGTGGTGGACGACGAAGCCGGCGTGCGCAGCTCGCTCGCCGGCATCCTGGGCGACGAGGGCTACGCGGTCACCGCGTGCGATTCCGGCGAGGCGGGGCTCATAGCACTCGAAGCGCGCCGCTACGACCTGGTGTTGCTCGACGTCTGGCTGCCGGGGCTCGACGGGCTCGAGGTGCTGCGGCGGATCCGCGAGCGCGACGGCGAGCTGCCGGTCGTCGTGATCTCGGGCCACGGCACGATCGAGACCGCCGTGAAGGCGGTGCGGCTGGGCGCCCAGGACTTCGTGGAGAAGCCGCTCTCGCTCGAGAAGACGGTGCTGGCGGTGAGGAACGCGCTGCGCCAGCGGCGGCTCGAGAGCCAGCTGCGCGAGCTGCGGCAGCAGCTCGACGCGCGCTACGCGATGGTGGGCGAGAGCCCCGCGCTGCAGCGGCTGCGCGAGGAGATCCGCCAGGCGGCGCCGAGCAACGGGCGCGTGCTGATCTTCGGCGAGAACGGCACCGGCAAGGAGCTGGTGGCGCGCGCGATCCACGCCCAGAGCCAGCGCGCCGCCGGGCCGTTCGTCGAGGTCAACTGCGCGGCGATCCCGGAGGAGCTGATCGAGAGCGAGCTGTTCGGGCACACGAAAGGCGCCTTCACCGGCGCCCACGCGACCCGCAAGGGCAAGTTCGAGCTGGCCGACGGCGGCACGCTGTTCCTCGACGAGATCGGCGACATGAGCCTCAAGACGCAGGCGAAGGTGCTGCGGGCGCTCCAGGAGCAGCGCGTCGAGCCCGTCGGCGGCTCGGGCAGCGTCGACGTGGACGTGCGCGTGATCGCGGCCACCAACAAGGACCTGGAGGCCGAGATCCGCGGGGGCCGCTTCCGCGAGGACCTCTACTTCCGCCTGAACGTGATCCCGTTCCAGGTGCCGCCGCTGCGCGACAGGCGCGAGGACATCCCGCTGCTCGTCCGCCACTTCATGCAGGTGCTCTGCTGCCGAGCACGGCCGCAAGGCGCGCGAGGTGGTGCCGGACGCGCTCGAGGCGCTCGCGCGGCTGCCGTGGCCCGGCAACGTCCGCGAGCTGCGCAACATCCTCGAGCGGCTGGTGATCATGACGCCCGGCGAGCGGATCGAGCTTTCGCACCTGCCCGCGACGCTCGCCTCGTCGCTGTCCGCGCGTCCGCCGGCGGCGGACGAGTCGTCCCCGGCGGCGAGCGGCGACGGGACGCTGCTCGCCGCGCGCGAGGCGTTCGAGCGGCGCTACATCCTGGAGCGCTACCGCGAGTGCGGCGGCAACATGAGCCGCACGGCCGAGTCGCTCGGCGTCGAGCGCTCGAACCTCTACCGGAAGATGAAGGCCTTCGGGCTGCTGCCCGCGAGGCGCGATCAGGCGGACGGTGCGTTCGAGGCTTGATCCCGTGCGCGTGCTTCCCGGATAATGACTTCACCGATGACCTGCCCGTCCTGTGGGGGCGAGCTCGATCCTGCCCTGGATCGCTGCCCCGTGTGCGACTCGACCGGTATGCCCCGCGTCGAGGGCGCGCTCGCCGCGGATCCGCGCTTCGTGACGCCGCCCGCCAGGGCCAAGGCGGAGCCGCTGCGCGACATCCCGGGGCTGCGCAAGAGGGAGAAGACCTGGCGCGACGAGGTGCAGGAGCGCGTGCGCTCGCGCCGCAACAAGCGGGCGCTCGCCGGGCTGCCGCTCTTCGAGCAGGCGGAGGAGCAGGAGACGCCGGCCCCGCCTCAGCCTCCGCCGCCCCAGGCAGCGGTCGTGCCCGCCGCCGAGCCGCAGGCTTCGAGCCCGGCGGGCGCCGCGGCCGACAGCGTGACGGGACCCGTCGCGCCCGCGGACGCGGCGCCGCGCGTCGAGCCCGTCGCAGCGCTCGGCCGCTCCGAGGACCTGGTCACGATGCGGCTGAGCGACGCCGAGCTCGGCGACCTGCCGCTGAACGCGGACGAGGCCGAGATCGCGAGCCGCGCGCGCGAGGAGGCCGTGCTGCCGCGCGCCACGCGGCGGCCGATGCCGTCGCTCGACGAGGAGGCGCTCGTCACGGACGTCGATGGCGAGCCCGAGATCGAGCTGCCGCCGCTCGCGACCGAGGCCCCGCCGCTCGAGCGGCCGGCTTTCGCCGTCGAGCGCGCCCAGGCGGCCGCCGTCGACGCGATCCTGTTCGGGGCGCTCGCGGTGGTCGTGCTCTACTTCACGGGCCGGGCCGCCCGCGTCGACGTCACGGCGCTCGCGCCGAGCTGGCCGGGGATCGCGCTCTACCTCGGCCTGCTGGGGCTCTTCTACGCCGGCTACTTCACGGGCACGACCGGCCAGACGCCCGGGAAGCTCATGACCGGCCTGCGCGTGCTCGGCGCGTCGGGCCGGCCGCCGAGCTACACCCGCGCGATGCTGCGCGCGCTCCTGGGACTCGTCGGCATCGTGCTCGCGGGCGCGTCCCTCGTGCCGATGGCGTTCGACCCCGCCCGCCGCACGCTCCACGACCGCCTGTTCCGCACGCGCGTCGTCCGCCACTGAGCGCCGTCGCTCGATGAGCCGAGCGATCGACGCCGTCGCGAAGCTCGTCGCCACGGGTCTCGGCAGCGGCTACTCGCCCGTGGCTCCGGGCACCGCGGGCTCGCTCGTCGGCCTGCTGCTGTTCCTGCCGCTCGCCGGCCGCGCCTTCCCGATCCAGCTCGCCGCCGTCGTCGCCGTCACGATCCTCGGCGTGCTCGCCGGAGGCCGCCTGGCCACGACGCTCGGGGCCAAGGATCCGGGCGTGGTGGTGGTCGACGAGGTGGCGGGGCAGTGGATCACGTTTCTCGCGCTGCCGATGACCCCGGCGACCGCGGTCGCCGGCTTCCTGCTGTTCCGGGTGATGGACATCGTCAAGCCGTGGCCCGCGCGCGCTCTCGAGCGGCTGCCGGGCGGTCTCGGCATCATGGCCGACGACGTGGCGGCCGGGATCTACGCGCACCTGCTCCTGCGGCTGGGCCTCGCGGTCTGGCCGATCGCGTGAGAGCGTGAAGGCGGAGCTGCTGGCGATCGGGAGCGAGCTGCTCGGGCCGCTGCGCGCCGAGACCAACTCGCTCTGGCTCACCGAGCGGCTGCTCGACGCGGGCATCGAGGTGAGCGCGCGCGCGACGCTGGCGGACGACGCGGCGCTCCTCGAGTCGGCCTTCCGCGTAGCGCTCGCGCGCGCCGACGTCGTGATCGCGACCGGCGGGCTGGGGCCGACCGCCGACGACCTCACGCGCGAGGCGCTCGCCGCCGCCACCGCGCGAAGCCTGAAGCGAGACGAAGCGATCGTGGCCGGCCTGCGCGCGCGCTTCGCCCGCTACGCGCGGCCGATGTCCGACACCAACCTGCAGCAGGCGGACGTGATCGACGGCGCCGTGGTGCTGCCGAACGCCCGCGGCTCCGCGCCGGGCCAGCTGCTCGAGCACGCGGAGCGCGTCGCCGTCCTGCTGCCCGGGCCGCCCGGCGAGATGAAGCCGATGTTCGACGAGCAGGTGCTGCCGCGCCTGCGCGCGCGCGCCGGCGCGACGCGCGTCGTCAGGCGCCGCGTGCTGCGGATCGCGGGGATGTCCGAGAGCGGCGTCGACGAGGTGGCGGCGCCCATCTACACGCGCTTCGAGAACCCGAAGACCACCATCCTCGGCGCCGCGGGCCAGGTGGAGCTGCACCTCGTCGCCCACGGCGACGGCGAGCGGGAGGTCGAAGCGCGCATCGACGAGCTGGCGCGCCTGCTCGCCGAAGCCCTCCCGGGCCGCATCTTCAGCGACGACGGCCGCGAGCTGCCCCGCGTGGTGATCGACCTGCTGCGCGAGCGCAAGCTCACGCTCGCGCTCGCCGAGTCGTGCACCGGCGGCCTGCTGTCGGCCCGCCTCACCGACGTGCCGGGGGCGAGCGCGGTGCTCGAGCGCGCGATCGTCACCTACGCGAACCAGGCGAAGGTGGAGGCGCTCGGCGTGCCCGCGGAGCTCGTCGCCGCCCACGGCGCCGTTTCCGAGCAGGTGGCGGCGGCGATGGCGGCCGGTGTCCTGGGCTCGGCGCGCGCCGACGTCGCCGCGGCGATCACGGGCATCGCCGGCCCCGACGGCGGCACGCCGGAGAAGCCGGTCGGCCTCGTCTACGTGGCGATCGCCGGCAGCGCGGGAACGCGGGTGCGGAAGAACCTGTTTCCGGGCGGCCGCGAGCTGGTGCGCCAGCAGTCGACGCAGACCGCGCTCGAGATGCTGCGCCGCGGCCTGCTCGGCCTGTCGCCGCTTTGACGGCCGACGAGCGCATTCGCGCCTTCGTCGCGCTCGAGCTCGACGAGCGGCTGCGCGCCGCGATCGCGGCGCTGCAGGACCGCGTGAAGTCGCTCGCCGGCCTGCGCCTGGTGCGGCCGGACGGCGTGCACCTGACGCTGCGCTTCCTCGGCTCGAGCACGCAGGCGCAGCTCGAGACGCTCGCGCCCCGGCTCGCGGCCGCGGCCGACGCGTGCCCGCCGTTCGAGGCCCGGGTCGCGGGCCTGGGCACGTTCCCCGAGCGGCGCGCGCCGCGCGTGCTGTGGCTCGGAGTCGAGCTGCCGCCGAGCGTCCACGAGCTGCAGCGGGCGTGCGAGCGCGCGGCGCGCGAGGCCGGTTTCGAAGCCGAGGAGCGGCCGTTCACGCCACACCTCACGCTCGGCCGCTTTCGCGAGCGCGTGCCGCGCCCGAAGCTCGACCCCGTGGACCTCGGCCCGACGCGCATCGAGACGCTCGTGCTCTTCCACAGTGCGCTCGGCCGCGAGGGAGCCGTCTACACTCCGCTCGCTTCGCTTCGCGCTCGGCGGAGCGGCCTGAGCGCGCAGGTCGGCGAGACCGCTCGGCTATACTCCGCGCAACCCATGGCTGCCGCGGTGCTTGCGCTCGCCGCCGCGTACCTGATCGGCTCGATCCCGTTCAGCTTCTTCGTGGCGCGCGCGTTCGGGGTCGCGGACGTGAGGCGCGTCGGCAGCGGCAACGTGGGCGCGACGAACGTGCTGCGCAGCGCCGGCAGCGCCGCGGGCGCCGTGGCGCTCGCGCTCGATCTCGCCAAGGGCGCGCTCGCGGTGGCTCTCGCGCAGCGCCTGGCCCCGGCCGAGCCGCTGGCGCCGCCGCTCGCGGCGTGGCCTGGTCGTGGTCGGCCACGTCTACCCGGTCTGGCTCGGGTTTCGCGGAGGCAAGGGGGTCGCGACCGGCCTCGGCGCCTTCGCCGTGCTCGAGCCGGTGGCGGCGCTCGTCGCGCTGCCGGTGTTCCTGCTGGTCGTGGCCACGACGCAGTTCGCCTCGCTCGGCTCGGTGCTGGGCGCGCTGAGCCTCGCCGTGCTCGCGTTCATCTTCCGCGGCGCCGACGCCGTGGCGTTCGCGGCGGCCGCGACCGCGGCGCTGATCGTCTTTCGCCATCGGGCCAACATGCGGCGCATCCTCGACGGCACCGAGCGACGGCTCGGCACGCGAGGCGAGGCACGCCCGTGAAGACCGCGGTGCTCGGCGGCGGAGCCTGGGGGACGGCCCTCGCCGCCCAGGCGGTGCGAGCCGGGCTCGACACCCGGCTCTGGATCCGCTCCCGCGAGCTCGCGAGCGCGGTCGCCGAGCGCCGGGAGAACCCGGCCTACCTGCCCGGGATCGAGCTGCCGGAGGGCCTGCGCGCGACGGCGAGCCTCGCGGAGGCCGTTGCGGACGCCGAGGCGGTGCTGGTCGCCGTGCCGTCCGAGTACTGCCGCTCGCTCTATCGAGAGCTGGTGTCCGTCGCCCCGAAGGGCGCGCTGCTCGTCTCGGCCACGAAGGGGCTCGAGACCGAGACGCTCTTGCGGATGAGCCAGGTGGCGGCGGCCGAAGCGCCCGGCCGGGCGCTCGCCGTGCTCTCGGGGCCGTCCTTCGCGCTCGAGGTGGCGAAGCAGCTGCCGACCGCGGTGGTCGTGGCCTCGGCCGACCACGCGGTCGCCGAGCGCGTCCAGCGCGCGCTCTCGACGCGCAGCTTCCGCGTCTACTCGAGCGAGGACGTGGTCGGCGTCGAGCTCGCCGGAGCCGTGAAGAACGTGATCGCGATCGCGGCCGGCATCGTGGACGGCCTGGGCTACGGCACCAACACGGTGGCGGCCCTCGTCACGCGCGGCCTCGCCGAGATCTCACGCCTCGCGGTGGCGCTCGGTGGCCGTCCCGACACGCTGGCCGGTCTGGCGGGGCTCGGCGACCTGGTGCTCACCTGCACCGGAGCGCTCTCGCGCAACCGCACGGTGGGCCAGCGGCTGGGCCGCGGGCAGACCCTGGCGCAGGCCGGGGCGGGGCTGCACCCGGAGGGAGTGCGCACGACACTCGCGACCGCGGCCCTCGCGGAGCGCCACGGAATCGACATGCCGATCGTCCGCCAGATGCGCGCGGTGCTCTACCAGGGCAAGCCGGCGCGCGAGGCGCTCGAGGAGCTGATGCTGCGGAGCCTCAAAAGGGAGTAAACTGCCGATTCTGAGCGGCTTGGCTGCGCCAATGCGGCGGGAGCGATGTACCGGCTGACCTACCAGGACGGCGACACCCCGCAGAGCTTCACCTTCGCTTCCGGCGAAGTCGTGATCGGCCGTTCCCCCGACTGCCAGATCGTCCTGCGGGATTTCGGCATCTCGCGCAACCACGCCAGGGTGCTGGTCGGCGAGAGCGGCGAAGCCCGGATCATGGACCTCAAGTCCAAGAACGGGACGCAGGTGAACGGCGTGCAGGTGGTCGAGGCGCCGCTCAAGGACGGCGACCGCATCACGCTCGGGAAGTTCGAGCTCACCTTCGGCAAGGCGCTCGAGAGCAAGGTCGTGCTCGACGAGGGCAAGCCCCTCTCGGACGAAGCCGGCACCATCATCCGCTCGGTGGGCGAGCTGTCGCGGCTGCTCACCGGGTCGGGTCCCTCCAAGACGGCACCGGACGCGAAAAAGGCACCGGACGTCCAGGAGATCGAGAAGTCGAACCGCATCCTGAAGGTGCTGACCCAGGTCGCCGAGACGCTGATCGCGGTGCGGCCGGTCGAGGAGGTGCTGCACCAGGTGATGGACATCGTCTTCGAGCACATGCCCGCCGATCGCGGCTTCCTGATGCTCGAGGACGAGGCGGTCGCCGACAAGCTCGTGCCGATGGTGGTGAAGCACCGCAGCTCGGGCGGCAGCGAGGGCCGCATCACGGTCTCGAAGACGATCACCGACCGCGTGATGCACGACCGCGTCTCGATCCTCACCTCCGACGCGATGGTCGACCCGCGCTTCGGCGCCGGGGACTCGATCCGCTTCCACGGCATCAGGAGCGCGATGTGCGCGCCGCTCTGGAACAAGGACGAGGTGATCGGCATCATCCACGTCGACTCGCCGATGCTCACCAACTGCTTCACGGTGAACGACCTCGACCTGCTGACGGCGCTCGCCAACTACGCGGCCGTCGCCGTCGAGCGCGCGCGGCTCAACCAGAAGATCGTGGCGGAGGAGAAGAAGCGCGAGCGGCTCGGCCGCTTCCTGTCGCCGCAGGTCGCGAGCCGGATCCTGGCCGCCTCCGACCACGGCGCCGAGCTCGGCGCGCCCGAGGTGCGCGAGGTCACGATCCTGTTCGCCGACATCAGCGGCTTCACCTCGATGTCGGAGACGATGAGCCCGTCCGCGGTCGCGCTGCTGCTGAACGACTACCTCTCGCGCATGACCGACGTGATCTTCAAGTACGAGGGCACGCTCGACAAGTACATCGGCGACGCGATCATGGCCGTGTTCGGCGCCCCGCTCGACATGCCGGACCACGCGCCGCGCGCGATCAAGGCCGCGCTCGAGATGCAGGAGCGGCTCGCCGAGTGGAACGCCGACCGCAAGGAAGGCCCGGCCTTCCGGATCCGGATCGGGATCAACTCCGGCAACGCCATGGCGGGCGAGATCGGCAGCATCAACAAGAAGGAGTACACGGTGCTCGGCGACACCGTGAACACCGCGAGCCGGCTCGAGAGCTCGGTCGCGAAGCCCGGCTCGGTGGTGATCGGCGCCAACACCCACGCGATGGTCGAGGGCCTCTTCGAGTGCCGCTCGCTCGGAAGCTTCACCCTCAAGGGCAAGTCGCTCGAGGTGCCGTGCTTCGAGGTCACGGGGCTCAAGGGCGAGTCTTCCTCGCCGACAGCGGCGGGGGAGGCTTGACGCGATGGCGGAGAAATCCCCGCCCCAGCGCCGCGGCCGCATCCTCTTCTCGATCCTGGGCCTGCTGCTGGGCGTCGGCGTGCTGCCGCTCGTCTGGACCTCGTACCGGCTCGTCTCGAAGAGCCGCGAGGACCTCGAGGTGAGCCTCAAGGAGACGCAGATCGCCAAGGCCAAGACGCTCGCGCGCCAGGCCGAGCTCTACGTCAGCAGCACGCACTCGCAGATCGTGACGATCGCGCGCACGCTCGAGATCGACGCGGGCCGCATGCCCGTTCGCCGAGCGCGTGAAGCGGATCCACGAGCAGAAGGCGCTCGTGCCCTACCTGCAGGGCGACGACGGCAAGCGCCCCTCGTCTACCTGAGCGTCGTCGACACCGAGCGGGATCGGCGCGCAGTCGCGGGCCTCGACCTGCAGGATCCCAAGCTGCGCGAGCAGCTGCAGGAGGGCTTCCAGCGCGGCCAGAACGGCACGCCGCATGATCTCGGTGCCGATCGTCGTCGGACTCGCTGCAGGAGCCGGTGATCATCATCGGCGAGCCGGTGAAGCGCGCGGGGCGGGTGCTCGGAGTCGTGCTCGGGGTCGCGAGCCTGCAGCCGATCCGCGAGATGACGACGGAGCAGCAGCGGCGCCTCCGAGGTGTACGTGGTCGACAACCGCGGACGCATCGTCGCGCACTCCGACCCGTCGCAGCCGCTGGCGGCCGACTTCTCGAAGGTGCCGATCGTCGAGGAGTTCATGACGGGACGCCAGCGCACCGGCGGCACCGTGAACTTCGAGCTCGACCAGAAGGCCGATGGTCGGGACCTTCATGCCGCTCACCGACGAGTCGGGCTGGGGCGTCGTGGTCCAGACCGACGAGGACACCGCCTACGCCACGGCGATCCAGCTGCGCAACCAGTCGTTCCGCACGGTCGCGATCGTGACGGCGCTCGCCGTGGTGCTCGGCACGCTGTTCGCCGGCGAGATCAGCCGGCCCGTGCAGAAGCTCGCGGAAGGCGCGCGGCGGCTCGCGGGCGGCGACTACGCCACGCGCGTGAGCGTGCGCAGCCACAACGAGGTCGGGGTGCTGGCCGACGCCTTCAACGTGATGGGCGAGGAGATCCAGAAGGCGATCGAGGAGGTCAAGCGGCGCGCGGAGGAGAACGAGGAGCTCTTCATGGGCTCGATCCGCATGCTCGCCAACGCGATCGACGAGAAGGACCCCTACACGCGCGGCCACTCCGAGCGCGTCGCCTACTATTCGGCCTGCTGCGCCAAGCACCTCGGGATGGACGCGGAGAACATCAGGCGCGTGCACCTCTCCGGCATCATCCACGACGTCGGCAAGATCGGGATCGAGGACAAGATCCTGCGCAAGGCGGCGGCACTCACCGACGACGAGTACGAGATGATGAAGCAGCACCCGACCAAGGGCGAGCACATCCTGGACGCGGTGCCGCTGCTCAAGGAGCGCGCGGGCGACGGGCTCATGCACCACGAGAACGTGGACGGCAGCGGCTACCCGCGCGGGCTCAAGGGCGAGGAGATCCCGCTGCTCGGGCGCATCGTGAGCGTCGCCGACGCGTTCGACGCGATGACCACCGACCGGCCGTACTCCAAGGCGATGAGCTTCGAGGCGGGGATCGCGCGGCTCAAGTTCCTGTCGGGGAAGAAATTCGATCCGGGCTGCGTCGACGCGTTCGAGCGGGCGTTCCTGATGGGAGACGTGACGCCCGCCAAGGCGCGCAAGGCCTCGGTCGCGCAGCGTCACTTCGACATCCACGCGCTGATGGGCGACGCGCCGCCCACGCTGGCTCCCGCCGTCGTGCCCGAGGCGCCGGTACCCTCGGTGTAGAAGGAGATCATGATCCGGAAAGCCGCCTTGCTTCCCCTGGCCGTGGCGCTCTTGCTGCCCGGCCTTCCCGCGCTCGCGCAGAGCTCGGCCGACGCCGAGATGCGCTTCTCGACGGGCGTCATGCACCTGCGCGAGGGGCGCATCGACCTCGCGCTCGAGGAGTTCAAGAAGGCCGTGAAGGAGGACGGCAAGAACCCGTACTTCCAGAAGGGCCTGGGCCTCGCCTACTCGGCGAAGGCGTCGCGAACGAGCGAGCCGAAGCTGCGTGACGAGCTCTGGAAGTCGGCGATCGCGGCCTTCCGGCGCTCGCTCGAGCTCAACCCCTACTACGTCGACGTGCGCAACGACCTGGCCGCCGCGCTCATCGGCTCGGGCGACCGCGACGCCGCCAAGAAGGAGTTCCTGACCGCGTACTCCGACCCGACCAACCCGACCCCCGAGGTCTCGGCGCGCAACCTGGGCCAGGCGTTCTACGACGAGAAGAACTACCCCGAAGCGATCAACTGGTTCCGGACGAGCCTCAACCGCAACAAGGACTACGCCGACGCCTACCTCGGGCTCGCCGACGCGCTCGCGGCCATCGGGCGGCCCGACGAGGCCGTCGTCCAGCTCGAGGCGGCGATCAAGGAGATCCCGAACGACGCGGCGCTGCAGCTCGCGCTGGGGCAGTCGCTGCTGCGCGCGGGCCGCTTCGCCGAGGCGCGCACCCGGCTCGAGGAGGTGGTGCGCAAGGACCCGGGCGGGCCGCTCGGCCGCGCGGCCACCGACGCCCTCAAGTCGGTGCCGAAGTAGGCGCCCTTGCCCTACAAGAGGATCCTCGATTCGCTGCTGGGCCGCGTCGCCGGAGCGCGCTCGGTGCTGCTGCTCGACGCCCAGGGCGAGGTCGTGGTGGGCGCGGGCGAGCTCGACGAGCGCGAGCGCCTGATCGGCGCCTACCAGGGCATCTCGCTCGGCATGGTCTCGCGCGCCGCCGAGCGCGTGGGCGGCGGCGAGGTGAAGAGCGTCGTCTCGCGCCATGCCGCCGGCACGGTCGTGCTGACGACGCTTCGGGACGGCTACTACCTCGTCGTCTCGCTCGGCCCCCGGGCGCTGCCGGCCATGGCCGCGCGCCACTGCGAGGAAGCGCGAAACAAGCTCAACCAGGAGATCTGAGTTGGGGCTGCTGGAGCGGCTCCGCGGCGGGCTCGCCCGCACGCGGGAGGTGCTCGAGACGCCGATCGAGGATCTCGCGCGCGGCCGGCGCCCGCTCGACGAAGCCGCGCTCGAGTCGATCGAGGAGGCGCTGATCGCGGCGGATCTCGGGCTGCCCGCGGTGGGCGAGGCGCTCGAGGTCCTGCGCGCCAGGAGCGGCGCGATCGCGCGGGGCGGCCTCCCCGCGATGCGCGAGACGCTGCGCGACGAGCTGCGCCGCGCGCTCGAGCGGCCGCCCGGCCGGACGCCGTTCTCGGAGCGGCCGTGGGTCGTCTTCGTGGTGGGCGTCAACGGGGCGGGCAAGACCACCACGATCGGCAAGCTCGCCGCCGCCTGGAGCCGCGAAGGCAAGAGTGTCCTCCTGTGCGCCGCCGACACCTTCCGCGCGGCCGCGGCCGAGCAGCTCGAGACCTGGGCCGGCCGCGCGGGGGCGGCCTTCCATCGCGGCCCGGATGGCGGCGATCCCGCCGCCGTGCTCACCGACGCGCTCCGCATGGCGCGCGCGCGCGGGACGGACGCCGTCCTCGTCGACACGGCCGGGCGGCTGCACACGAAGACCAACCTGATGGCCGAGCTCGCGAAGATGGCGCGCGTGGCGGCGCGCGAGGTGCCGGGAGCGCCGCACGAGACGCTCCTGGTGCTGGACGCCACGGTCGGGAGCAACGGGCTCGCCCAGGGGCGGGAGTTCGCGAAGGCGGGCGGGGTCACCGGGCTCGTGCTCACCAAGCTCGACGGCACCGCGAAGGGCGGTGTCGCGGTCGCCGTCGTGCGCGAGCTCGAGGTGCCGATCCGCTACGTCGGCGTCGGCGAGCAGCTCGACGACCTGCTGCCGTTCGATGCGGCGGCGTTCGCCGACGGGCTCGTGGGCGCGTAGCGTGGCGCCCTCCCGGCGCAGCCAGGAGCTCGACGAGCGGCTGATGCGGCGCGCGCTCGCGCTCGCGGCGCGCGGCCTCGGCGAAACGAACCCGAACCCGCTCGTGGGCTGCGTGGTGGCGCGAGGCGGGCAAGTCGTCGGCGAGGGCTTCCACGCGCGGGCGGGCGCTCCGCACGCGGAGGTCCTGGCGCTCGGCCGTGCCGGAGCGCGGGCGAAGGGCGCGACGCTCTACGTCACGCTCGAGCCCTGCGCGCACCACGGACGCACGCCGCCCTGCGCGCCGCTCGTGCGGGCGAGCGGGGTCGCGCGCGTGGTGGCGGCGATCCGCGACCCGGACCCGCGCGTCAGCGGCCGCGGCCTGCGACTGCTCCGCGCCGCGGGCCTGCGCGTCTCGACCGGCCTGCTCGCCGGGGACGCGGAGGCGATCAACGCACGCTTCCTGGCCGCGGCCCGCCGCGGCCGTCCCTTCGTGCTGCTGAAGGCCGCGCTCACGCTCGACGGGCGCATCGCCACCGCGAGCGGCGAGTCGAAGTGGATCACGAGCCGCGCGCAGCGCCTTCAGGCCCGCTGGCTGCGGCGGCTGCACGACGGTGTCGTGGTGGGAATCGGCACCGTGCTCGCCGACGATCCGCTGCTGCTGCCGCAGCCGCGCACGCGGCGCCCGTTCGCGCGCGTGGTGCTCGACACGCGCCTGCGGCTGCCGCTCGCGAGCCGGCTCGTGCGCTCGGCGAGTGCCAGGACGCCCGTGCTGGTGCTGACCGCGGCACGCTCCGGCGCGCGGCGCCGCGCGCTCGAAGCCCGCGGCGTGCGCGTGATCACGCTGGCGGCGACGAACGGACGCCTGGATCCGCGGCGCGTGCTCGCGGCGCTTCGACGCGAAGGGCTCGCGAGCGTGATGATCGAGGGCGGCGCCGAGGTGCTCGGATCCTTCCTCGCGGCGCGCCTGGTCGACGAGGTGGCGCTCTTCCGTGCGCCGCTCCTGCTCGGAGGCCGGCGCAGCCTCTCCGCCTTCGGCGGCCCCGATCCGAAGGCGCTCGGGCGCGCGCTCCGCCTCGAGCCCGTGCCGGAGCAGCCGGCCTTCCCATGGCCCTGGCCGCCGCTCTTCGAGCGCTGGCGCCCGAAGCGCTAAGATGCTCCCGCCCGGGAGGCGGCGCGCATGGAAGGCTTGATGGTCCTCTTCGGCCTCGCGCTCGCGGGGATCGCCTTCCTGCTGCCGATCGTGTCGTTCCTGCTGGCGCTCGGGAACCAGCGGCGGCTGCGTGCCCTCGAGGAGACCGTGATCCGGCTCCAGGGGCAGCTGAACGCGCGGCCGGCGCCCACGACGAGCGTGCGCGCGCACCGATTCCCGTTCCCGCGAGGCTCGCCGGCTCGCCGCAGCCGGCGCTTGCCCGCACCCGCCGAGCCCTCCGCAGCCGGTCGCAGCGGCGCCGCCCCCTTTGCCGCCCGCGCCACTGGCGCCGGTGTCGCCCGCTGCCGCAGCGGCCAGCGCGCCATCCGCGCCTGCGGCGTCGGCGACCCGCGTGCCGCCCAGGCCGCCCACTCCGCCCGCGCCGCGGCCTGCGCCGCCCGCGCCGCCGAGCGAAGGCGGCGGCTTCGACTGGGAGAGCCTGGTCGGCGTCCGACTCTTCTCGGCCGTGGCGGGCATCGCCCTCGTCTTCGCCGCGATCTTCTTCCTGCGCTACTCGATCGAGCGCGGCTGGCTGCAGCCGCCCGTGCGCGTCGCGATCGGCGTCCTGATCGGCGTGGGGCTGCTCGTCGTCTGCGAGCGCCGCGCCGCGCGGCGCTATCCGATCACGGCCAATGCGCTCGACGCGGCCGCGGTCTCCATCCTCTTCGCCACCTTCTTCGCCGCCCATGCCCTGTGGCAGCTGATTCCGGTCTGGCTCACGTTCCTGCTGCTCGCGCTCGTGGCCGCGGTGGCCGTGCTGCTCTCGATCCGGCACGAGTCGATCTTCATCGCCGTCCTCGGGCTGCTGGGCGGCTTCTCGACGCCGGCGCTGCTGTCGACGGGGGAGAACCGGCCGATTCCGCTGTTCGCCTACCTGCTGCTGCTCAACCTCGGCCTCGCGTGGGTGGCGCGCGCGCGCGCGTGGCCCGTTCTCACCGGCCTGAGCCTCGTGCTCACCACGCTCTACCAGTGGGCGTGGGTCGTTCAAGTTCCTCGACGCGGCGCAGATGACGCTCGCCGGCGGCGATCTTCCTCGTCTTCCCCGCGGCGTCGCTCGGCGTCCTGGCACTCGCGCGCCGCAGCGAAGCGGGCTCGCCGGCGGACCGGAAGCTGCAGGACACGGCGCTCTTCGGAGCCGCGCTGCCGCTGCTCTTCACCCTTTACCTCGCGGCCGTGCCGGGCTACGGCGCCCGCTTCGGCATCCTGTTCGGGCTGCTGTTCCTGATCGACGCGGGGCTTCTCGCGATCGCTCTCGCGCGCCGCGAGTTCCTGCTCCACCTCGCCGGCGGGCTCGGAACGCTCGTGAGCCTCGTCACCTGGCTCGCCCAGTCGTACACGAGCGCGGCCTGGCCGGGTGTCCTCGCCGTCGTCGCCGTCTTCTTCCTCGTCTACCTGCTCGCCGAGCCGCTCGCGTCGGCGCTCGGGCGCAAGGCCGACGCTCCGCTCGGACGCGCCACGCTCGTGGCGCCGTTCCTGCTCGTGGCCGTTCCCGCGCTCGTCGCGCTCGAGCCGGCCGCCCTTCGTCCGCTCCCGCTCTTCGGCACGGCCTTCGTGCTGCTGGGGCTGGCTGCCGGAGCGGCGATCACGCGCAAGCGCGGCACGCTCTATTACGTCGCCGTCTTCTTCGTCCTCGTGGCGCAGGCGGCCTGGTCGGCGCGCTACCTCGCGCCCGAGCGACTGGGCGCGGCACTCCTCCTCTACCTGGTCTTCGGGCTCGCCTACCTCGGCGTGCCCGTGCTGGCTCGCCGCCTCGAGCGCCCGCTCGCGCCGCCGTGGGGCGGGGGCGCCGTGCTGATCGCGTCGCTCGTGCTGCTGCTCTACCTGGCCGGACCACCGCGTCGCACCCGGCGCGCTCTTCGGGCTCGCGCTCCTGCTCGCGATCCTGAACGCGGGCCTCTTCATAGAGACCGCGTCGGCGCGGCTGCCGGCGCTCAGCCTGGTGGGCGGCTTCCTCTCCTGGATCGTGCTCGCGGCCTGGTGGCTCGAGGCGGCGGATACCGTCGCGCTGCTGCCGGCGCTCGCGGTGGTCACGGGCCTCGCGCTCCTCATGCTCGCGGGCCATGCCTGGGTCCAGTCGCGCACGGCCGAGCCGGGCGCACGCGGCTTCTCGGTCGGCAGCGCACTGGGCCTGGTCGCGCACATCTTCCTGCTCGCCGTGGCGGCCGACCCGCAGCTCGGCATCCCGCCGTGGCCTGTCTTCGCCGGCCTCGCCGTGCTCGCGCTCGCGTTCGCGGGCGCCGCGCTCTACCTCCGCGACGGCGCCTTCCACGCCGCGGCCACGCTGGCCGGCGCGATCGTGCTCCTGGTCTGGATCGCGAACGCCCCGACGGCGGCGTGGTGCAGCGTGGGGCTCGTGGCGCTCGGCGTACTCGCGGCCTTTGCGCTCGCCGCGATCCGGATGGGCCGCGCGGTGGGGGACTCGGGTACGGCCTGGTCGGTGGCCGCCGTCATCGCGCTCGCGGCGCTGCACTTCGGCGCCATCCTCTCGAGCGGCGCGACCGCGCCCGCCACGGCCGTCCTGGCCGCCGCTCACGTCGTCGGCCCTGGGGACGCTGCTCGCGGTCGCGACCGCGCGCGGCTGGCTGAAGCTCGGGCTTCTGGCCGTGGGCACGAGTGCCTTTGCCGTGCTCGTGTTCGCCACGCTGCACGCCGGCGCCGACGAGTGGCCCGCCCGCCTCGGGCTCGCGGCCGCGATCTACGCCGTCTTCCTCGCCTGGCCCTTCGCCGCCGGGCAGGCTGCCGTCGGCTCGCGCGAGCCATGGCTCGCCGCGATCCTGGCCTCGGCTCCGTTCTTCTTCGCCGCCCGGCAGGCGCTCGTGGCCGGCGGCTACAGGCACGTGATCGGCGCCCTGCCGCTGGCGCAGGCGGCGGCGATGGCGCTCCTGCTGCGGCGGCTGCTCGCCGTCGAGCCCGCCCGCGGCCGCGACACGGGCCGCCTCGCGCTCGTGGCCGGCGCGGCCCTGGCCTTCGTCACGGTGGCGATCCCGCTCCAGCTCGACAAGCAGTGGATCACGATCGGCTGGGCGCTCGAAGGCGCGGCCCTCGCGTGGCTCTACCGGCGGATCGCGCACCGGGGATTGCTGCTGACCTCGGCCGGGCCTGCTCGGCGCGGCGTTCGTGCGCCTGGCCCTCAACCCCGAGATCTTCCACTACACGCCGCGCAGCGAGGTGCCGATCTTCAACTGGTACCTCTACACCTACCTCGTGTGCGCGGCCGCGCTCGTGGTCGCCGGCCGGCTGCTGCGGCCCGCCGACGACAGCCTCGGCCGCTGCCGTGCCGCGCGTGTCGACCGCGGCGTTCACGGGCGCGGGCGTGCTGCTGTTCCTGCTGCTGAACATCGAGATCGCGGACTTCTACGCGGAGGGGCCGACCGTCGCCTTCAGCTTCGGCGCACGGCTCGAGCAGGACCTGACCTACACGATCGGCTGGCTCGTCTTCGGCCTGGGCCTGCTCGCCGTGGGCATCGTCTCGCGCAGCCGCGGCGCCCGGCTCGCGGCGCTCGCGCTCGTGGCGGTGACCGGCTGCAAGGGCTTCCTCTACGACCTCTCGCGCCTGGGCGGGCTCTACCGGGTGGCCTCGTTCGTGGGACTCGCGGTCGCGCTCTCGCTCGTGGCGGTCGCGCTCCAGAAGTACGTGCTCGTCGCGTCCAAGGAAAAGGCGTGAGCCGTCGCCGCACCGGTCTCGTCGTCGCGGTCGGCGCCGCCGCGCTCGCCGCGCTTCCGTCCAGGCGGCGGTCCAGGGACTCGCCTCGTTTCGCTTCGAGCGTTCCGCCGTGCTCCAGGAGCCCGGGCCGCAGCGCCTCCCGGTCGACGTGCCGCTGCTCGTCGGCTCCGCCCCGTTTCGGGTCGAGAGCTGGCCGGGACCGCTGGGCAGCCGGCCGCGCCGCGTCGCGCGCGGAGGGCTGCGCGACCTGCGCTTCTACGACGCCGAGGGCCGCGAGGTGCCGTACCTGCTCGTGGAGCCGCCCACGCGCGAGCCCGAGTGGCGCCGTGCGGCGAGGCTCCTGCCGATCCCGGCGACGAAGAAGGAGAGCGGCTTCGAGGCCGACCTCGGCGCCGCGACGAGCGTCGACCGCATCCACCTGGAGGGCGTTGCGGCGCCGTTCCTGAAGCGGCTCTCCCTCGACGGCAGCGGCGACCGCGCGCGCTGGACGCGGCTCGCGCCGGAAGCGACGCTCTTCGACCTGCCGGACTCCGGGCTGCGCCAGCTCGAGCTCGCGTTCGCGCCGGGGATCTATCGCTACCTGCGGATCACCTGGGACGACGCCTCGAGCGCGCGCGTGCCCGCTCCGCGCGCGCTGCTCGCCCGGGTCGCGAGCTCCGACGCGCCGGCCGCCGTGGTCGTCTCGACGCCGCTCGCGTTCGACCGGCGCGCGAGCGAGCCCGGCACGAGCCGCTTCCGCGTGCGGCTGCCTGGCCCCGCGCTGCCGATCGTGGCGCTGCGACTGTCCGTCGGCGGCGGGAACCTCTCGCGACAGGCCAAGGTCGGCGAGGCGCGCCTGGCCGGCGCGGAGGCCGCTCCCGTCCGCCTCGGCGAGGCGCGGCTCAAGCGCGCCGTCCGCGACGTCCTCGCCGCCGACGAGCTGCGGATCCCGATCGAGACTCCGACGACCGCGCAGCTGGAGCTCGAGGTCGACGACGGCGACAACCCGCCGCTCGATCTCCGCTCCGTCGAGGCGGAGCTGGCGGAGCTGCCCTTCATCTACCTGGAGAGCGAGAAGGGCGGGACGCTCGTCGCGCGCTGGGGGCAATCGGCGCTCGACGCGCCCCGCTACGACCTCGAGTCGGCGCGCGAGCGCGCCGCGCGCGGGGCCGCGAGCGTCGGCGCCTGGGGCGAGGCGCGTCGCGGCGTCCGCCGAATCGGAAGCGCTGGGGGTGGCTGCTTCGCTGCCGGGCGTCGGCCCGCCGCTCGAGACGTCGCCGTTCGGCTACGCGCGGACGCTGCCCGACGGCCCGGCAGGGCTCCTGGCCGTGCCGCTCGATGCCGCCGTGCTGGCTCACAGCAAGGGAGGGCTGAGCGGCAGCTTCGCGGACCTGCGGATCGTGGACTCGCTCGACCGGCAGCTGCCGTATCTGCTCGACCGCCGGCCGGAGCCGCTCCTGATCCCGCTCCCCGCTCCCGCTCGCGACGCGGCGGCGGCCGCGCGGTTTCCCGCAGCCACCAGCGTCTATCGACTGAAGCTACCGTATGCCGAGCTGCCTCCGGCCCGGCTCGTGCTCCGCACGAGCGCCCGCGTCTTCGAGCGCGAGGTGCAGGCCTTCGTCGAGCCGCTTGCCGACGAGTCTCGCAGGCGAAGGGGAGACGCACCTCGGCTCGTCGCGTCGGCGTCGTGGCGTCACGCCGACCCGGACAGCGCGGCGGCGGCGCTCACGCTCCAGCTGCCGACGCTCCCGCGCGGCGAGCTGCTGCTCGCCGTCGCCGAGGGCGACAACAGCGCGTTGCCGCTGGCGTCGGCGGAGCTGCTGCTGCCGTCGTGGCATGTGCGGCTCGTCCGGCCCGGGCCGGGCGAGCTGCGAGTGGTGTACGGCCACCGCACGCTGGCGCCGCCGCGCTACGACCTAGCACTTCTCGCGACGAGCGTCCTCGCGAGCCCGGCCCGCGAGACGACGCTCGCGGGCGAGCAGGAGCACGCGCGCTCGGAAACCGAGGTCTTGCGGCCGCGCGCCTTCTGGGCGCTGATGCTGGGTGCGGCTTTCGTGCTGCTCGGCCTGATCGTGCACCTCGTGCGCGGGGCCCGGGTTTCCGAGGGAAGCTGAAGTGCCGAGGAGAGCGTCGATGACCTGCTCGCGAATGCCGTTCGCCGCCGTCGTGACCGCCAGCGTGTCGCTGCTCGCCGGGGCGACCGCCACCATGGCCGGCGCTGCCGAGACTCCGCCGCTCGAGGGCACCGCCTGGGTGCTCGCCGAGCTGCCGGGCCGCACACTGCCGGCGGGAGCCATCGCGACCCTGCGCTTCGACCGCGACCGCGTGACGGGGCACGACGGCTGCAACCGCTTCACGGTGCCCTACAAGGCGGAAGGCGGGAACCTCCAGCTGATCTTCGAAGGCCCCTCGACGACGATGGACTGCCCTCCCGAGCGCACGGAGATCGCGCACGTCTTCGTGACGGCGCTGGAAGGAGCCCGCACGTACAAGATCGAAGGCGGCCGGCTGCAGCTGCTCGCGATGGGCGGCGACGTCCTCGTGACGCTCGCGCGCGCGGCCCGGTAACATCGAGCCGAGGCGAGGCATGTTCACCGGCATCGTCGAAGGCATCGGCACCGTCGAAGCGGCGGCGCGCCGCGGCGACGTGATGGCCGTACGCATCGGCGTCGGCGGCCTCTTCGAGGGGCTCCCGCTCGGCGGGTCGGTCTCGGTGAGCGGCTGCTGCCTCACCGCGGTCCGCTCGGACGCGCGAGGCTTCGACGTCGAGCTGACCGAGGAGACGCTGCGCCGCACGCGCTTCGACGAGCGGCTGGTCCCGGGCGCTCTCGTCAACCTCGAGCGGCCGATGAAGGCCGACGGGCGCTTCGACGGCCACATCGTCCAGGGTCACGTGGACGGCGTCGGACGCGTGCGCGCGCTGCGCCGGCTCGGCGAGTCCGCCGAGCTCGAGGTCGAGCCTCCATCCGGTTTCGAACGCTACCTGGTCGAGAAAGGCTCGGTGGCAGTCGACGGTATCTCGTTGACGGTGTGGGGGATCGGCGGCGGCGCCTTCTCGGTCGCGCTCATTCCCTTTACACTGGAGGTTACGAACCTGCGGGGCGTCGAGGCCGGGCGCCTCGTCAACCTCGAGGCGGACGTCATCGCCAAGTACGTCGAGCGCCAGCTCGCGGCCCGCGGGCAGTCGTAGAAAGAGCGTCGAGCATGCCGTCGAAGATCACCGAGGCGATCGAGGACTTCCGCGCCGGGAAGATGGTGGTCGTCGTCGACGACGAGGACCGCGAGAACGAGGGCGACCTCACGATCGCGGCCGAGAAGGTGACCCCGGAGGCGATCAACTTCATGGCCCGCTACGGCCGCGGCCTGATCTGCCTGCCGATGACGGGCGAGCGGCTCGACGAGCTGCGGGTCCCGCTGATGGTGCGCGACGAGCAGAACAACGCGCGCTTCGGCACGGCGTTCTGCGTGCCGATCGAGGCGCGGGCCGGCGTCACCACCGGCATCTCGGCGGGAGACCGCGCGCGCACCGTGCTCGCGGCGATCGACCCGAAGACGCGGCCCGAGGACCTGGCGCGGCCCGGGCACATGTTCCCGCTGCGCGCGAAGGCGGGCGGTGTCCTGGCGCGCGCCGGCCAGACCGAGGCGGCGGTCGACCTCGCCCGGCTCGCCGGCCTCTACCCGGCGGGCGTGATCTGCGAGGTGATGAACGAGGACGGCACGATGGCGCGCGTGCCGCAGCTCGAGCGCTTCTGCACGGAGCACGACATCCGGCTGATCACGATCCGCGACCTGATCCGCCACCGCATGCAGAACGAGCGCTTCGTGCGCAAGATCGCCGAGGCCAACCTGCCGACCTCCTACGGCGGCTTCCGCGTCCACGCCTTCGAGAGCCTGGTCGACCGCCAGCACCACGTGGCGCTGGTGATGGGCGAGGTGCGCACCGACGAGCCGGTGCTCGTGCGCGTGCACTCCCAGTGCCTGACCGGCGACATCTTCTCCTCGAGCCGCTGCGACTGCGGCGGCCAGCTGCACACGGCGCTCGAGATGATCGCGGCCGAAGGGCGCGGCGTGCTGCTCTACCTGCGCCAGGAGGGCCGCGGGATCGGGCTCGTCCACAAGATCATGGCCTACGAGCTGCAGGACCAGGGCAAGGACACCGTCGAGGCCAACGAGGCGCTCGGCTTCAAGGCCGACCAGCGCGACTACGGCATCGGCGCGCAGATCCTGGTCGAGCTCGGCGTGACGAAGCTCCGGCTCCTGACCAACAA
The DNA here is from genome assembly GCA_963724555.1 of uncultured Acidobacteriota bacterium. Taxonomy (GTDB): domain Bacteria; phylum Acidobacteriota; class Vicinamibacteria; order Fen-336; family Fen-336; genus DATBSL01. The sequence goes on along the minus strand of CAVRVE010000028.1, from coordinate 233,569 downwards.
CCCGCGCAAGTTCGTCGGCCTCGAGGGCTACGGCCTCACGATCGCCGAGCGCGTCTCGATCGAGATGGCCCCTTCCGACGCCAGCCGCCGCTACCTGCGGACCAAGAAGGAAAAGCTCGGACACCTGCTGCGGCGCGTCTAGCGGGCGAAGGTCTCGCCGAAGAAGTTGCCGGGCTTCCAGCGGGGGGCCGCGGGGTCGTCCGCGATGCGGAGGCCCAGCGCGACGTTGGCGCGCGTGTAGAGGGCGATCGCGGCCTCGTCCATCGGCAGCGAGAGATCGTCGGACGGGCGGTGGTAGTGCTTCTCGAGAAACTCGCGGAAGAGCCGGGGGCCGTCCTGCGCCGGGTCGGAGGACCTCATGCCCGGCGAGAAGTAGACCGCGGGGATGCCCTTGCGGACGAACGAGAACTGGTCGCTGCGCACGAAGATCGTCTGCTCCGGCATCGGGTCCGGGGCGAGCGCCAGGCCGACGGCCGCGGCGGCGGCACGGGCGGCAGCGTCGAGCGTCGAGTTCTCGGCCCCGAACGCCACCACCTCCGCCATCGGGAAGAGCACGAGCGGCATGTCCACGTTGACGTTGGCGACGAGCGCGCCCTTGGGCACCGTGGGATTCGCGGCGAAGTACTCCGAGCCGAGCAGCCCGCGCTCCTCCGCGGTGACGAACAGGAAGAGCACCGAGCGGCGCGGGCGCTTCTCGAGCCCGGCGAGCACCCGCGCGACCTCGAGCACCACGGCGCTGCCGAGCGCGTTGTCGTAGGCGCCGTTGTGGATGCGGTCGCCGCTCTGCTGGGGGCCGAGCCCCACGTGGTCGAGGTGCGCCGAGTAGACGAGGTAGCTCGAGCGCAGCGCGGGGTCGCTCCCCTCGAGCAGCCCCACGACGTTCGGGCTCGTGACGCGCGTCTGCGCGCTCCGCGCGGCGAGCGCCGCGCGTACGCCGAGAGCGAAGCCCCGGAACTTCGGCTCCTCGGCCGCGGCGACGGCGGCCTCGAAGGCCACGGGAGCGGCCGCGAACAGCCGGCGCGATGCGTCGAGGCTCAGGAGCGCGCTGCCGCGCAGCCCCTCGAGCGCACCCGCGGGAGTGCCGTCGCGGTTCGTCCAGCGCGTGGTCGGCGCCTCCACGAAGCCGATCGCGCGCTCCCACGGCGTGCGCGTCTCCTCGGCGGGCGTCCGCAGCGTCACGAGCCCCACGGCGCCATGCTCGGCAGCGAGCTCTGCCTTGCGCGTCCGCGAGGCGTGATAGGCGCGCTCCTCGCTCGGCAGTCGCGCCTGGCGCGTTCGCGAGCACGGCCACGATCTTTCCCTTCACGTCGAGCCCGGCGTAGTCGTCCTGCCCCTGGCGGGGCGCCGTCACGCCGAAGCCGGCGAAGACCACCTGCGCCTCGACGCTCGTCTCGGTCCGCGAGGCGTCCGCTGCCATCAGGAAGTCCCGGCGCAGCTCGAGCGTCGTGCGCCCCGACGGCCCCTCGATCGCGGCCGAGCCGGACGTGAGCCGGCTCTCGAGGAGCGGCACCTGCTGCAGGAAGCTCGAGCCGTCGCCGGCCGGCTTCAGCCCCTGGAGTGCGAGCTGGGCCGCCACGTAGCGGGCCGCGATCTCGTAGCCGCGCGTCGCGGTGGCGCGCCCCTCGAGCAGGTCGTCCGCCAGGAACTCGACGTGCGCGCGTACGGCCCGGCCGCTCACGCGTGCAAGAGCCCGGACGAGCGCCTGGTCGTCGTCGGCTGCCTGGGCCACGCAGAGGCCTAGACAAGCGGCGACGACAGAGGCGAGTCTCGGCGTCATTTCGCAGACATTCTAGCCTCGAGCCTGCGCCGCCTCGTGCCGACCGAGCTCTGGTGGGCGAGCGCCCGCAAATCGGCCTCGCGATCGTCACGCCGACGTGTCACGCTATCTGCAGTAGCAACCCAGCCAGCGAATTGAACGCGCGCCACCCGTGCCGAAACCCGGGCGGTGTCGCTTCGTCGCTTTCGAAGACCTGAGGGGGCGGGGAGGACGTGATGACTACGGACGAGATCGGTCACAAGCTGGTGGCGCTCTGCCAGCAGGGCAAGAACCTGGAGGCGATCGACACGCTCTACAGCACGGACGCCGAGAGCGTCGAGGCCATGAGCACGCCCGAGATGCCGGCGCGCCTCAACGGTGTCGACAAGATCAAAGAGAAGAACGAGCACTGGTTCGCCAACAACGAGGTGCACGAGGGCGGGGCCAAGGGCCCCTTCCCGAACGGCGACCGCTTCGCCGTGATCTACAACTTCGACGTCACCCCGAAGAACGGTCCCATGGCCGGCAAGCGGATGCGGATGGAAGAGGTGGGGATGTACACCGTCAAGGGCGGGAAGATCGTCCGGGAGGAGTTCTTCTACACGATGGGCTGAGCCTCACCAGGCGGACCGCTGCGGCTTGCGAGTAACCGTAATCCGGAAGGGTTTGACGCCGTCGTCCGAGGCCTATAAGATCAAGTTTTGCTTTGGCTTGGGCGTGGCCCGGCCGGGGGTGGTCTGCCGTGTTCGAGGCGCTCAGCGAAAGGCTCCAGGGGGTATTCCGGACCCTCCGCGGGCAGGGTGTCCTCGGCGAGGCCCAGGTCGATGCCGCGCTGCGCGAGATCCGCCTGGCGCTGCTCGAAGCCGACGTCCACTTCCGCGTCACCAAGGAGCTCGTCGAGCGCGTGCGGGCCCGCGCGATGGGCCAGGAGATCCTGAAGAGCCTGACCCCGGACCAGGCGGTGCTGCGCATCGTGCGGGACGAGATGGTCGAGGTGCTGGGCGGCGCCGAGCCGCGCGCGCTCGCGTTCTCGTCGCAGCTGCCGAGCGTGATCCTGATGACGGGCCTGCAGGGCTCGGGCAAGACCACCACGACGGCCAAGCTCGGACGCTGGCTGAAGGGCCGCGGGCGCCACCCGCTGCTGGTGTCGACCGACGTGCAGCGCCCGGCCGCGCGCGAGCAGCTGCGCGCGATCGGCGCTTCGGCCGAGGTGGCGGTCTTCCATCCCGAGCTGGCCGCGCCGGGCGAGCTGCTGCGAAAGGCGCTCGCCGAGGCGCGCGCCGTCGGCCACGACACGCTGATCGTCGACAGCGCGGGCCGGCTGCACATCGACGACGCGCTGATGGCCGAGCTCGCCGAGCAGCGCGCCGTCGCCGAGCCGGCCGAGGTGCTGTACGTCGCGGACGCGCTCACCGGCCAGGACGCGGTGAAGAGCGCCGCCCTGTTCCACGCCAAGATCGGGATCACCGGCATCGTGCTCACCAAGCTCGACGGCGACGCGCGCGGCGGCGCGGCGCTCTCCGCCGCCTCGGTGACCGGCCAGCCGGTGAAGTTCGCGGGCACCGGCGAGAAGGTCGACGCCTTCGAGCCGTTCGACCCGGCGCGCATGGTGTCGCGCCTGCTCGGGATGGGCGACGTGCTCGGGCTGATCGCGCGCGCCGAGGAGACGGTCGACCGCGAGCAGGCCGAGGCCTTCGCGCGCAAGCTGCGCCGCGCGGAGTTCACGCTCGAGGACTACCGCGACCAGATCAAGCAGCTGCGCAAGATGGGCCCGCTCGACCAGGTGTTGTCGATGATCCCCGGCGTGAGCGGCGCGATGAAGGGCGTCGACCTCGAGCGCGGCGAGCAGGAGCTCCGGCGCACGATCGCGATCATCGACTCGATGACGCCGCGCGAGCGCGCGGAGCCGTCGGTCATCAACGGCAGCCGCAGGAAGCGCATCGCCCGGGGAAGCGGCACGGGCGTCGAGGACGTCAACCGGCTGCTGAAGCAGTTCGCACAGGCGCGCAAGCTGATGAAGGGGCTCGGCGGGGGCGCCGGGGCCATGAAGCGGCTCGCCTCCCGCATGCCCCAGTTCCGTTAACGGAGAAAGAAGAGGAAGGATGCTGTCCATCAGACTGAGACGTACCGGCTCCACCAAGCGGCCCTACTACCGCGTGGTGGTCGCCGACTCGCGCAACTGGCGCGACGGGCGCTTCATCGAGGTGCTGGGCCACTACGACCCGCGCAAGAACCCGGCCGTCGTCAAGATCGACACCGAGCGGGCGAAGGCCTGGATCGGCAAGGGCGCCCAGGCCAGCGACACCGTGCGCAGCCTGCTCAAGCGGAGCGCCGCGACCGCCTAGCCGCGGCACCGCGAAGCGAGCCAACGATGGAGCCCCGCCCGTGAGGCAGCTCGTCCTGCACATCGCACGCGGGCTCGTGCGCGAGCCCGGGCGGGTGCGTGTGCACGAAGTGGTCGAGGACGGCACCACCGTGCTCGAGCTCGAGGTCGCCCCGAGCGACCTCGGGCGGGTGATCGGCCGCGAGGGACGCACCGCCCACGCGCTGCGGGTGCTGGTGGAGGCGCTGGCGCGGCGGCGCGGCGATCGCGTCGAGCTGGAGATCCTCGACTGATGCCCGCCTTCGCGGACCTGGTGCTCGTGGGCCGGGTCGTCAAGCCGCAGGGGCGCAAGGGCGAGGTCAAGGTGGAGCCCTTCTCCGACCGCGAGGACCGCTTCCCGAGGCTCGCGCGCGCCTTCGTGCCCGCGCCGGACGGCGGCTCGCGCGAGGTGGAGATCGAGCGCTGCTGGCCGCACAAGGACCACTTCGTGCTGAAGCTGCGCGGGGTCGACTCGATCACGCAGGCCGAGGCCTTGCGCGACGCGGAGCTGCGGATCCCCGAGAGCGAGCTCGACACGCTGCCGCCGGGCTCGTACTACTACCACCAGCTCTCGGGGCTCAAGGTGGTGGACGAGCGCGGCGCCGAGCTCGGGACGGTCGCGAGTGTGATGGAGACGGGGGCCGAGACGCGCGTCCTCGTGGTGCGCGGACCCGAAGGCGAGACGCTGCTGCCGTTCGCCGAGGCCTTCGTCCGCACCGTCGATCTCGTGCACGGGGTGCTGGCCGTCGTGCGGCCGGAGTACGACGATGCGGATTGACGTCGTCACGATCTTCCCGCGCATGCTCGAGGCCCCGCTCGCGGAGGGGATCGTGGCGCGCGCGTGCCAGGCGGGGCTCGCGAGCGTCCACGTCCACGACCTGCGCGAGCACACCGACGACCGTCACCGCAGCGTCGACGACGCGCCCTTCGGCGGCGGCCCCGGCATGGTGATGAAGGCCGAGCCGTTCGCGCGCGCGCTCGAGAAGATCCGGACCGAGGCGGGCGCGGCGCGCGAGGCAGTGGTGCTGCTGTCGCCGCGCGGGCGACGCTTCGACCAGGAGACGGCGCGCCGCCTCGCCGGCCTCGAGCGGCTGGTGCTGCTGTGCGGCCGCTACGAAGGAATCGACGAGCGTGTCGCGGAGACGCTCGCCACCGAAGAGCTCAGCCTGGGCGACTTCGTGCTGACGGGCGGCGAGACCGCGGCGCTCGCGGTGATCGAGGCGACGGTGCGGCTCGTCCCCGGGGCGCTCGGCGACAGCGACTCCGCGGCGGACGACTCGTTCGAGGCCGGCCTGCTCGACTGGCCGCACTACACGCGGCCGGCCGAGTGGCGCGGCGCCGCGGTGCCCGAGGTGCTGCTGTCGGGAGACCACAAGAGCATCAGGCGCTGGCGCCGGCGCGAGGCGCTGCGCACCACGCGCGAGCGGCGCCCCGAGCTGCTGGCGCGTGCGCGCCTCACGGCGGAGGACGAGGCGCTTCTCAGGGACATCGAAGACGCGGACCGGGCGGGCGGGCCCGGGTCGCTGGACAAAACACCCGCCGTCATTCACAAATAGGGACGGAAAAACGACCATGAAGGCGATCGAAACAGTCGAGGCGGCCGACCTCAAGAAGCTGCCGCAGCTCACCCCCGGCGACACCGTGCGCGTGCACGTGCGCGTCAAGGAGACCTCCGTCAAGGAAGAGAAGGGCAAGGCCAAGGAGACCGAGCGCGAGCGCGTCCAGGTCTTCGAAGGGACGGTGATCGGCCTGCGCGGCAGCGGCGCCCGCTCGACGATGACCGTGCGCAAGGTGTCCTTCGGCACCGGGGTGGAGCGGATCTTCCCGCTGCACGCGCGGACCATCGAGCGGATCGAGGTGGTCAGGCACGCGCGCGTGCGCCGCGCCAAGCTCTACTTCCTCCGCGAGCGCAAGGGCAAGGCGGGCCGCATGAAGGAGAAGCGCGTAGAGGCGCAGGCACAGGAAGCCTAGGGCCACCGCCCGGGTGCGAGCACCCGCAGGCCCCCCGTTGGGCGGCGAGGAGCGAGAGGGGGATGGAAGCGGCGTCGAAGCGGGGCAGGCGAAAGGCGGTGCACCGCGGGGTCGAGCTCGTCTGCTCCATGCGGTTCGAGGAGGAGGCGCGGGCCACCGGCCACGCGGTCGTAGCCGGCGTCGACGAGGTGGGCCGCGGCGCCCTCTGCGGTCCCGTCGTCGCGGCTGCCGTCGTTCTCGGCAAGGGGTTCGTCACGGAAGGCATCGACGACTCCAAGCGCCTCACCGCGCGCCAGCGCGTGGCGCTCGACGCGCGCATCCGCGAGCAGGCGCACGGGTTCGGGATCGGGATCGCCGACCACGAAGAGATCGACCGCGTGAACATCCTGCGCGCGACGCTCGTCGCCATGAAGCGGGCCGTGCTCGCGCTGCCCGTCAAGCCCGACCTGCTGCTGGTCGACGCGCTCACCGTGCCCGGGATCAAGGTCGAGCAGCTGCCGATCGTCAAGGGCGACGCGCAGTCCGCGTCGATCGCGGCGGCCTCGATCGTGGCCAAGGTGCTGCGCGACGCGCTGATGAGCGCGCTCGACCTCGAGCACCCCGGCTACGACCTCGCGCGCAACATGGGCTACGGGAGCGAGGAGCACCGCCTGGCGCTGCGGCGCCTGGGGCCCTCGCCGATCCACCGCCGGACCTTCGGCGACGTCTCCCAGCGCTGGCTCTTCTCGTGAGGACGCTCGGCTAGTGGCACCGAAGAAGGACAGCCCGATCAAGCTGAAGCAGGACGCCGACGCGGCGGAGAAGAAGGGGGACTTCGCCCGCGCGGTCGAGCTGCTGAAGCTGATCGTGCAGGACAACCCGCGCGACTGGCAGAACGTCAACCGCATCGGCGACCTCTACGCGAAGCTCAACAAGCTCAAGGAGGCGAACGACCAGTACGTCAAGGTCGCCCGCTACTACGCCGACGACGGCTTCTACCTGAAGGCGATCGCCGTCTGGAAGAAGGTCCTGCGCAACGACCCTTCGATGGTCGAGGGCAGCCGCGAGCTCGGCGATCTCTACGCGCGCCAGGGCCTGGTGGCGGAGGCGCGCCAGACGCTCGGCCAGGTCTACGACGAGTACGTCAAGAAGAACCGCATGCGCGAGGCGGAGGAGGTGCTGCGCCGGCTGTCCGAGCTGGATCCGTCGGACTTCAAGGTCAAGGGCCTGCTCGCCGACCTCTACACGCGCCAGGGCGACCAGGAGAAGGCGGCCGGCGAGTACATCGCGATCGCGGACGAGCTGCTGAAGAAGGGCAAGCCGGCCGAGGCGCTGCAGCTCATCGACAAGTCGCTGCGCTCGGGGCCGCGCTTCCCCAGGCTGCTCTCGGTGGCGGCCAACGTCCACATCGTGCAGAAGGACTACCCGCGCGCGATCGAGCTGCTCGAGGAGGCGCGCCGCGCCACCCCCACCGACCGCGAGGTCTCGCTGAAGCTCGCCGAGTCCTACCTCGGCTCGCGGCGCGCCGCGGACGCGCGCAAGGTGCTCGAGGCGCTGCTGCAGCGCGACGCGAACGACCAGGACGCGCGGCTGCAGCTCGGGCAGGTCTACCTCGCCGACGGCCGCTTCGACGAGGCGTTCGACCACCTCCAGCCCGTGGTCGACAAGCTCGCGGAGCGGCGCCAGGTCGAGCGCGGGGCCTCGCTGCTGCAGCAGATCGTGCAGCGCAACCCGCAGCACACCAAGACCCTCGCCAAGCTGGTCGAGCTCTACCGCGCGATGAAGAACGACATGCTCGTGGCGCAGACCTACGGCCAGATGGTCGAGGCCTACATGGCGACCGGCGGCCACGACCAGGCGGCCTCGATCCTCGAGATGCTGGTCCAGCTCGACCCGCACAACGAGCAGCACCGCACCAAGCTGCGCTGGCTCAAGGAGCAGGGCGGCGGCGGCGCCGCTGCCAGCAGCGGCTTCGAAGTCGACCTCTCGCAGCCGGCTCCGAAGGCGGTGCCGGTCGCGGGTGGCCCGCCGGCGCCGGCGCCGCGCGCCGCGCTCGAGCTCAGCGGGCCGCTCTCGACCGACGACCAGGAGTTCATCTCCGAGCACCTCGCCGAGGGCCGCGTGTTCCGCAAGTACGGGCTCGGCGACAAGGCCAAGGACCAGTTCGAGGCCGTGCTCAGCCGCTTCCCCGACAACGTCGAAGCGCTCCAGGAGCTCGCGGACCTCCACAAGGAAAAAGGCGATAACGCCGCGGCCGCAATAAGGCTGCGCGTGCTCGCCGAGGTCCACAAGCTGAAGGGCGAGTCCGACAAGGCGACCGCTGTCACCGCCGAGGCCGACAAGCTCGCCCCTCCGCCTGCGGCGGCCGCCCCCGCCCCGGCCGCTCCGGCTCCGGCCGCGGCCGCGGCTGCACCGGCGGCCCCACCCCAGCCGACGGCACGCCCCACTGCGGCTGCGGCCCCGCCCGCCGCTGCGGCTCCGCCCGCCGCGGACTTCGAGATGGACATCGCGATCGACGAGCACGAGCCCGCGCCCGCGCCCGCGCCGCGCCGCGCAGGAGGACGAGCTCGAGTACGTCGAGATGGCCGAGGCCCCTGTCGCGGAGCCGCAGCCGGAGTTCGACGCCGCCGACCTCTCGCTCGGCGGCGGCGAGATCGGCTCGCAGTTCCTGGAGGAGGAGCCGGTCGCCCCTGTCGAGGCCACCTTCGACCTGGAAGAGGAGCCCAAGGCGCCGCCGGCGCCGCTCGTCCCGGCCGGCCTCCGCGCGCAGCCCGCGCCCGCGCCGGCCGCCGCGGTCGTGGCCGCCCCGATCGACAGCGTCCCCGCCGACCTGCGCCGCGCGATCGACGAGATCGACCAGTACGTCTCGATGGGCTTCGTCGAGGACGCGCGCGGCGTGCTCGCCGAGGTGGGGCCGCGGCTGGCCGCCTATCCCGCCCTCCTTCAGCGGCTCGCCGAGCTCGGCCTCGAGCTCGAGGCGCCGTCCGAGATGGACGAGCTGCTCGGCCAGGAGCCCGAGCCCGTCGCGGTGGAAGAGCCGCGGGCGGACGAGCCGCTCCAGCTCGGCGAGGGCTTCCTCGAGTTCACGCCGTCGACGGCACTGCCGTCGGCGCCGCCCGCGCCCGCACCGCTCGGCGGCGACGGCGAAGGCTTCGACCTCGCCTCGGAGCTCGGAGGCCTCTTCGGCGCGCAATCGGCCGTCGCCGAGGAGCCGGCGCCAGCGTCCGGCGGCACGGATCTCGGCGATGCGTCGCTTTCGGACATCTTCCGCGAGTTCCAGAAGGGCGTCGACAAGCAGCTCGGCAAGGAAGACTACGAGACGCGCTACAACCTCGGGATCGCCTACAAGGAGATGGGCCTCGTCGACGAGGCGATCGCCGAGTTCCAGCTGGCCGCGAAGGACGAGCGCCGGCTGCTCGAGTGTACGAGCATGCTCGGGATGTGCTTCGTCGAGAAGGGCATGCCCAAGCTGGCCGTGAAGTGGTTCGAGAAGGGGCTCGCCGCACCCGGCCGCGCCGACGACGAGTACAAGGGGATCCGCTATGACCTCGCCGACGCGCTCGAGCAGTCGGGCGAGCTGCAGCAGGCGCTCTCCGCGTTCGAGGAGGTGTTCGGACAGGACGCCTCCTTCCGCGACGTGGGAGAGCGGATCGAGCGGCTGAAAGAGAAGATCCGACAGCTCGGCTCGAGGCACTGAGCGGGCGGCCACCTCAGCCTTGGCCGCCTTCCTCTCGATCCTGAGCTCCCTCCTCGTCGGGATAGCGCTCGTCTTCGCGCCCTGGAGCCCGCTCTGGGAGGCCAACTGGCTGCTCCAGATGTGGCCCGCCGCGCGGAGCATCGTGCTGAGCGGCTTCACGCGCGGCGCGGTGAGCGGGCTCGGCCTCGTCAACCTCGTGCTCGCGCTGCGCGACGTGCACGCCCGGCTCACGGGCGGCTCGTGGGGAGGCCCCGATGCGGGGTGAGTCGCGCGAGCAGGCCGCGGTCGACACGCTCTTCGCCGAGATCCTGGCGGCGGGCGAGAGCGTGCCGCGCGCGCGGGAGGTGCTCGCCCGCTGCGCGGACGAGACGGTCCTCGCCGCGACGCTGCGCCGCGCGATGCCGATCGCGTTTCTCGAGGCCGTGGCGAGCGTCTCGCCCTGGTCCGAGCGGCCGCGGCTGCTGGCGCTCGTCGTGCTCAACCCGAAGGCGCCGCGCCCGCTCGCGCAGCGCCTGGTGTCGTCGCTCTACTGGCACGACCTGGCCGAGGTGGCCGCGACGCCGCGGGTGCCGGCGGCCGTGCGCTCGCGCGCCGAGGGCCTGCTGAAGGACGGCCTCGCAGACATGCGGCTCGGCGATCGCGTGACGCTCGCGCGCCTGGCGACGCCGCCGCTGCTGCCGCCGCTGCTGGCCGACGCCGACAAGCACGTGGTGGAGGCCGCGCTCATCAACCCGCGCCTGCGCGAGGAAGACCTGACGACCGCCTTGCGTCGCGACGACGCGCGCACGACGCTCGTCGAGGCGGCCGCCGCTTCGACGCGCTGGGCGCCGAGCTACGCGGTGAAGCTCGCGATCGTGCTGCAGCCGCGCACGCCGCTGCCGCTCGTGCTCGAGCGCATCACGTCGCTCGTGCCGCGCGACCTGCGTCGGCTCGCCCTCGATCCGCTTCTGCGGCCCCTGATCCAGGCCGCCGCACGAAAGGTGATCGAGCAGGAGGCGGAGCCCTCGTGAGCGCGTACAATTCTAGGCGGCTCAACGAGATGGCCTTGACACTGCACGAAAATCGGCAATAAAATCGCCGGGCTGCGGCCAAGGTCTCTGGCCGACCGGGGCCGAGAAGAGTGGAAGCGATGGGCGGGTTCGCGGAAAAGCTCCGACGGGAACGCGAAATGCGCGGCGTGAGCCTGCGCGAGATCGCGGAAGGCACCAAGATCGGCATCCGCTTCCTGCAGGCGCTCGAGGACGACCGCGTCGAAGCGCTGCCCGGCGGCCTCTTCCCGCGGGCGTTCGTCAAGCAGTACGCGCTCTTCCTCGGCCTCGATCCCGACAAGACCGTCGCCGACTTCGTGGCGGCGCACAGCGATCTCGCCACGGAGCGCAAGCCCACGACCGTCCCGTACATGCCGCGAAAGTCGAGGCTGTCGTCCGGCCACCTGTTCCTGGGCGCCGTCGCCGTGATCGCCGTCGTGCTGATGCTGCGCCGCGGCGGCGACTCGAGCGCGCCGCCCCAGCCCTCGCCGACGCCGCTCGCGGCGCCCGTGGTGCTGCCGACGGACCGCGTGTATCCGGCGTCGTCGCTCGTGCCGGCCGCGGCGGGCAACGGCCTGGTGCTGACGCTGACCGCGCAGGCCGACTGCTGGGTCGAGGTGCGCGCCGACGGCGCCACCGTGGTGAACCGCGTGCTGGCGCAGGGCGAGTCGCAGACCTTCGAAGCCCGCGGCGAGCTCGTGCTGTCCGTCGGCAACGCCGGCGGAGTCAGCATCCGCGTCAACGACCGCCAAGCGCTCCCGCTCGGGCGCAGCGGCGAGGTCCGCAAGAACATCGTGATCACCAAGCAGAACCTGCCCGACATCGTCGGGCAGGAGGACGCGGCCTCCCCCGACGGCCGAAGCGGCTAGCGCTGCATGGGGGAGACCCGAGAGACCAACCCACTGGTCCTCCAGTTCCGGCGCGGAGGAGTGGCGCGCGACCTGCGCCTGATGGCCGCGCAGGGCCTGCTGCCGCTCAAGCCGGAGGACCTGCTCGAGCTGTGGACCGGCCTCGTCCGCGACGCCGACTCGGCGATCCGAGCGGCGGCCGAGAAGTCGCTCACCGACTTCGCGGCGGTGGAGCTCATGCCGATCCTCAAGAGCCGGGACACGCCGGTCGCCGTGCTCGCCTGGGCGGTGAGCAAGCGGGCCGAGCCGGAGCTGCGCGAGGCGACGCTGCAGAACACCTCGCTGCCCGACGACGTGATCGAGCAGCTCGCCCCCACGCTGCCGCAGGCGCTGGCCGAGCTCGTGGTCATCAACCAGACGCGCCTGCTGCGGAACACGGCGCTCCTGGTCGCGATCGAGAGCAACGCCGGGCTGAGCAACGACCAGAAGCGGCGCCTGCGCGAGCTGCGCGAGACGTTCCGGGTCGGGGAGCAGCCCGCGGCCGCCGCTCCGGCGTCAGCGCCCGCTCCCGCGCCGGCCGCGGTCGCCGAGCCCGCCGAGCTCGCGCCCGACGTCGAGGAGGTCCCGGAGGACGAGGTCTCGATCACGGAGGACGAGTATCTGGTCCGCACGCTCTCCGAGGAAGACCGTCAGAAGACCGAGAAGGTGAGCGCCGTCCAGAAGATCTACAGGTCGAATACCGCGGAGAAGCTCATCACCGCCTTAAAAGGCTCGCGCGAGGAGCGCTCGATCCTGATCCGCGATCCGAACCGGCTGGTCGCGACCGCGGTGCTCGGCAGCCCGCGCATCACCGAGGCCGAGATCGAGTCGATCTCGGCGATGAAGAACGTCTCCGAGGAGATCCTGCGCACGATCGGCAACCGCCGCGAGTGGACCAAGAGATACACGGTTCTCAATAACCTGGTGCGCAACCCGCGGACCCCGGTCGGAATCGCCCTCAGCATGGTGCCGCGGCTCAACCCGCGCGACATCAAGGGCATCGCCGTGGACCGCAACGTCCCTGAGCCCGTGCGCAAGCAGGCCCAGAAGTTCGTCAAGGGCCAGCAGCAGCAGGGATCGAAGTAGCATTACGCCCGTCCCATGGCCGACTACTACCAGCTCCTCGGCGTCACCCCGCAGGCCTCGGCCGGCGAGATCCGCCAGGCCTACGCGAAGCTCGCGCGCGACAAGCACCCCGACCGCTTCACGGACCCCGCGGCGAAGCAGCAGGCGCAGCGCGCGTTCCAGGACCTGACCACGGCCTTCAACGCGCTCGCGAACCCGAAGAGCCGCCAGGAGTACGACCAGGCTCGCGAAAAGCCGGTGCCGAAGACGCCCGAGGAGATCGCGACCGACGCCTACGAGCGCTCGCAGGCGGCGCTCGAGGCGGGCCAGCTGCAGGATGCGGTCACGCTGCTGTACACGGCGGTTCACCACGCCCCGAGCCAGCTGGCCTACCAGCTGGCGCTCGGTCGCGCGCTCGCGAAGGCGGCGGGGCATGACGCCGCCCGCGAGGCGGTCCAGGTCCTGGAGCGCGTGACCCAGCTCGCTCCGAACCACGCGACTGCCTTCGTCGAGCTCGCGACGGTGCTGGCGCGCCAGGGCCTCAAGCTGCGCGCGCAGAAGGCGGTGGAAGCGGCGCTGCGGATCGCGCCGCGCGACGCCCGCGCCAACCGGCTCGCGGCCGAGCTGGGCATGGGGCAGCGGTGAGCGGCTTGCGGATCAGCGCCGACGCGCAGAGCGACGTGGGGCGCAAGCGCAAGGGCAACGAGGACGCCCTGTGCCTGAACGACGAGCAGCGGCTGTACGTGGTGGCCGACGGCATGGGCGGCCACGCGGCCGGCGAGGTCGCCTCGCGAGTGGCGGTCGACGCGATCGCCGAGTTCGTCGAGCTGACGGGCGGCAACCAGGAGATCACCTGGCCGTTCGGGCTCGACGACACCATCTCCTACGAGGGCAACCGGCTCAAGACCGCGGTGCGCCATGCCAACACGCGCGTGATCGAGGCGACCCGCGAGAGCGCCGAGTACGAGGGCATGGCGACGACCGTGGCGGCCGTGCTGGTCGACGGCGACATCGCGAACCTCGCGCACGTCGGCGACAGCCGCATCTACCTGTGGAACGGCGAGTCGATCGAGCAGCTCACGCGCGACCACTCCTGGGTCAACGAGCAGATCGAGAACGGCGCCATCTCGCCCGAGCAGGCGCGCAGCCACCCGCTGCGCAACGTGGTGACGCGCGCGCTCGGCGGCCGCGCCGACCTGGTGGTGGACATCCAGTCCCGGCGCATGGCGGCGGGGGACATGCTCCTGCTCTGCTCGGACGGGCTCACCACGATGATCCCCGACGACGGAATCGCCCGCATCCTGCGCGAGTCGGATGGGGACGTCGCCAGGGCCACCACGGCCCTGGTCAGCGAGGCCAACGAAAGGGGCGGTGAAGACAACATCACCGTCGTGCTGCTGAAGTTCGAGGAGTGACGCGCGTGCTGCCCCAGGCCCACGACGCCCGGTCCGCGCCCCGCATCGGGCGCTATCTGGTCACGGGCCGCATCGGCAAGGGCGGCATGGGCATGGTCTACCGCGGGCTCGACCCCGCCCTCGAGCGCGAGGTCGCGGTCAAGACGCTCGTGGCGGAGGGCAGCTTCGACTCCGACGGCCGCCGCCGCTTCGAGGTGGAGGCGCGGGCGGCGGCGCGGCTGTCGCACCCGAACATCGTCACGGTCCACGAGCTCGGCGAGGACCGCGGGATCCTTTTCATCGCGATGGAGATGCTGCCCGGCGCCGACCTCGAGTCGCTGCTGCGCTCGGGCGAGACGCTGCCGCTGGCCGAGCGGCTCGACATCGTCGCGCAGGTCTGCCGCGGGCTCGCGTTCGCGCACGAGCGCGGCGTCGTCCACCGCGACATCAAGCCGAGCAACGTGCGGCTGCTCGACGACGGCACCGCGAAGATCATGGACTTCGGCATCGCGAAGCTGGGGCCCGACCATCACATCACCAAGACCGGGATGATGGTCGGCACGGTCCACTACATGAGCCCCGAGCAGGTGCGCGGCCGGCCGCTCGACGGGCGCACCGACGTGTTCTCGGCGGGCGTGATCCTTTACGAGCTGCTGGCGGGCGAGCGGCCGTTCAAGGGCGACGACGTCACCGCGATCCTCTACAAGATCGTGAACGAGGAGCCGGCGCCGCTCGAGCTCGACGCGTTCGGCGAGCTCGCCCCGCGGCTGCGCGCCGTGCTCGACAAGGCGCTCGCCAAGGATCCGGCGGCACGCTACGCCAGCGCGGCCGCCTTCGCCGAGGAGCTCGCCGCGCTCTCGGCGAGCGTCCAGCGCTCCGAGCCGGCTCCGCCGGCGATCCAGGCCGAGGGGCTCACCGCTGCACGCCGCGCGCTCGGCGAGGGACACGTCGAGGAGGCGCTCACGCGGCTGCGCGGCCTGGTGGCCGAGCACCCCGACTGGGTCGAGCCGCGCCGCGCGCTGCGGGTGGCGCTGCGCGAGGAGAAGCGCCGCAAAGAGCCGTCCCCGGCGGGCGCCGACGGCTATCCCGAGCTCGACGCGACGTTCCAGGCCGCGCTCACGAAGCGCGACGCGGGCGCCATCGGCAGCCTTCCGACCCAGGTGTCCGGGAGCCCGGCACTCGCGCCAACCGTGCTCGCGCCGTCGGGAGCGCCCGCAGCTCCCGTGCCGCCACCCGTTTCGACGCGGCCCTGGGTCTACGGGGGCGGCGCCTTCCTGGTCCTCGCGATCGCGGCGGCGGTCGTGCTGCTGCGTCCTTCGGGAACGAAGCCGGCGACGGAGCCGCCGCCGGCTGCGCCTGCCGCGGCCGCATCCGGCGCGCCCGGCCCCGTCGCGTCGGAGCCGCCGGCGGTGGCCACCCGCTCGCTGCCGGTGCGCACGCAGCCGCCGGGAGCCAAGGTCACGCTCGACGGCGCGGCGGTGGCGGGCCTGACGCCGCTCGAGCTCGCGCTCGATCCCGGCGTCGAGCACAAGGTGGCGCTCGCGCTCGACGGCTACACGCCGCAGGAGATCCGCGTCAAGCCGGGGAGCGCACCGGCGGCGCTCGAGGTGACGCTCGAGAAGCAGCTTCCGCCCGGAACCGTCGCGGTCCAGTCGGAGTACGCCCTCGACGTGGTCTGGCGCGGGCGCACGCTCGCCAAGGGCGAGAGCTCGCCGCGCGTGCAGCTGTCGAGCGGACGCCAGGTGCTGACGCTGCTGGCGGCGCCCGTGTTCCTGAAGGCCGACGTCACCGTCGAGGTTCCCGTCGGCGGCGAGGTGGCCCTGCCCGCCCCCACGCTCGGCAAGCTGAACGCGCGCGCCACCCCCGAGAACTGCCAGGTGCTGGTCGACGACGTGTTCGTCGACTACCCGCCGATCCGCGACCGGCCGCTCGCCGCGGGCCGCCACACGGTCACCTTCAAGTGGCCCGACGGCAAGACCCAGCAGCAGACGATCGAGGTCAAGGAGAACAAGCCCTCGTTCGTCGAGGGCCGCAAGGAATGAAGCCAGGATCGCTCGTCGTCGTGCTGCTCGCGCTCGCGGGCCCGCTCGGCGCGCAGGAGACCCCCGACCAGCAGGCGCGCCGCCTGCTCGAGGACGGCCGCGCGTACCAGGCGCAAGGCAAGTCGAAGCAGGCGCTCGACAACTTCAACATCGTCGTCTCGAGCTTCCCGAGCACCGACTCCGTGGGCCAGGCGCTGCTCGAGATCGGGCGCTACCGCATGGAGGTCGAGAACGACACCGCCCAGGCGCGCGCCGCCTTCGAGCAGGTCACCAAGCAGTACGCGCGCAGCGACGCCGCGCCGGGCGCGTACTACTACCAGGGCCTGCTGACGCTCAACCGCGCGACGACGCCCGCCGAGATCGAGGACGCGCTCGCGCAGTTCGCGCGCGTCGAGACGCTCTATCCGAGCAGCCCCTGGGTGCCGCGGGCGATCGCCGCGCAGGCGCTCGCCCAGCGTCGCGCCGGCCGCTACGCCGAGGCGAGCGACCTCAACCGACGCGTGTCGCTCGAGTACCCGGCCTCCGACGCGGCGGCGGGCGCCCAGTACGAGATCGGCCGCGCGCTCGCGCTCTCGGGCCAGCCGCGCCTCGCGATGGAGGAGTTCCAGCAGGTCCGCAACCGTTTCCCGAAGAGCGCCTGGGCGGAGCCCGCGCTGCAGCGCACCACGGCGCTCTACCGGCTGTTCGGCGCCGCCAAGCCGAGCTTCGCGCTCGATCCCGCCTTCAGCGTGGGAGCCGGCGACGTGCTGAAGGACGTGCGGTCGCTGCTGGTGGGGCCGAGCGGCGCGCTCTGGATCGCCTCGGAAAAGACGAAGAGCGCGGTGCCGATCGAGAGCAACGGCAAGATCGGCGCCGGCTTCAGCGCGGAAGACCCGCGCGCGCTCTCGCTCTCGCCCACGGGCGAGCTCGTGATGGCCTCGCGCACCGCGGTGCGGGTCGGGCCGAAGGACATCCGGACCTTCACGACGCCCGCCGAGAAGCCGGGGGCGCCGCCGAAGCCCGTCGACAAGATCCTCGCCGCGGGCATCGCGCCGGGCGGCGCCGTGCTCGTCTCGGACGAGGAGCGCGAGGCGATCCTGCGCTACGACGGCAAGGGCGAGTACCAGGGGACCTTCCCGGGCGGGCGCGACGCGGCCAAGCGCAAGGTGACGCGCATCCTGCTCGACGGCGAAGGCGGGATCGTGACGCTCGACCGCGACGAGAAGACGGTGCGGGTGTGGGACGACGGCGGCCGCCTGCTGCGCAGCGTCGGCCCGACCGGCCTCAAGCGCCCGGTCGACGTCGCCGTCGACCCCTTCCGCAACCTCTACGTGGCCGACGAGGAGGCGGGTGTCCTCGTCTTCAACCCGCAAGGCCAGCTCGTCACGACGATCGCCAGCCCGGAGCTGCGCAAGGCGCGCGCGCTCACGCTCGACGCCACCGGCGCCGTGCTCGTCTACGACGACCGCTCCGAGCGCGTGCTGCGCTATCGTTAGGCCCGCGACCCCCGATGCCCTCGCCAAAGTTGCCCTCGATCCGAGCCCGAACGCGCGCGCTCGCCGCCCTGGCGCTGCTCCTCGCCGCGCCGCTCGCCGCGCGGGCGCAGCAGCCGCCGCCGCCGGAGCCCGCCGCCGCCCTGCAGGCCGAGGTGCAGGCCGCGCAGGACGCCCTCGCGCGGGCGGTGGCCGAGTTCGACGGGCCGCAGCAGAGCCGCTCGATCGTCGTCTTCGACGAGCTGATCGCGCGGCTCGAGGCGCTCGGCGCGCGCTCGCTGCCGCCGCGCGGCAAGGACATCCTGGCGCAGGCCTACGAGTACCGCGGCCGCGCCTACTTCGGGATCGGGCTCTCGGAGAAGGCCTCGGACAACTTCCGGCAGCTGGTGCAGCTGCGGCCGGACGCGTCGCTGTCGAAGGAGCGCGTCTCGCCGAAGGTCGTGGAGCTCTTCGAGAGCGTCAAGCGCACGCTGGTCGGCCGCATCGCCGTCTCCTCCGAGCCGGCCGGCGCCACGGTCACGCTGGTGAGCCCGGGCGGGCTGCGCACGGAGCTGGGGCTCACCGACTTCTTCCCGATCGAGGTGCTGGCCGGCGAGTACGCGGTCGAGGTGAGCCGCCCGGGCTACAAGACCGAGACGCTGGCGGTGAACATCGCGGCCGAGGCGACCGAGACGCGCGCGGTTCCGCTCACGCGCGTGCTCGCGAGCGCCTTCCTGATCGTCGAGCCGGCGGGCGTCGAGGTGTGGGTGGACGGCGAGCTCAGGGCGACCAGCTCCGGCAGCCTGGCGCCCGAGCTGCACGAGGCGGCGCGGGCGCGCGGGCTCGACCCGACGCGCGCGGCCGCGCGCGTGGAGATCCCGAACCTGTCGCTCGGCAGCCACGCGCTCGAGCTGCGCCGCCGCTGCTACACGGGGGCGAAGCGCACGCTGGAGACGCCGCAGCCTCAGGACTACCCGGTCGACCCGATCAAGCTCGAGGACTCGCTCGCCTCGCTCAAGCTCACCTCCGATCCGCCGGGCGCTCGCATCCTGCTGAACGGCGAGGCGCGCGGCGTGACGCCCGCCCAGATCGACGGCATCTGCTCGGGCAAGGTGCGCGTCGAGGTCAAGCACACGGCCGGAAAGTTCATCAAGGACCTGGTGCTCGAGAAGGACGAGGCGCTGAGCCTCGACTGCCCGATCCGGCCGACGCTCGCGTTCATCGGCGTCGAGGCCGCGAACGCCGCGGGGCTGCGCTACCTGGCGGACGCCGACGAGAAGATCCAGGCGAACCTCTCGCGCCTCGGCTCGCTCAACTTCATCACGGCCCCTCGCGAGGCGGTCGACCGCATGCTCGAGCAGGACAAGCTCACCCGCCAGGCGCTCTTGCCGGGGTCGGGGAGCGATCCCGACCTGGTGCGCAAGGTGACGCTGCGGATGGCGACGTCGCTCGAGGTGCAGGGCTTCCTGGTGGCGGTCCTGCCCGAGGAACGCCTGCAGCGGACGGCGCGCCTGCACCTGCTGGCGGCGGGCAACACCAAGGCCGAGGCCGTCGAAGTGACGTTCGCCGACGCTCCCGCCTACGAGCCGCTGATCAAGCGGCTCGACGCGCAGTTCCGCAGCGAGCGGCCGTGGAGCGGGCTCGTGACCGTGGACACGCTGCTGCACGAGGGCGTCCCGGTGCTGCGCGTGGTGCCGGGCAGCCCCGCGGAGAAGGCCGGCATCGCGGCGGGCGACCTGGTGCTGGGCGCGGACGGCCAGGCGGTCAAGCAGACCGCCGATCTGCTGGCCGCCGTCGAGGCGAAGAAAGTCGGCGACCGGCTGGTGCTGCAGGTGAAGGGCGCCGCCGCGGGCTCGCAGCCCCGCGGCGTCGAGCTCGCGCTCGGCTCGAGCGCGCGCGAGATCCCGCTCTTCGACCCCGACCTCGTCTACAACAAGGTGATGATGGACCTGCGCGCCGTGGTCGAAGGCTACCCGGGCAGCGAGGGGGCCGCCTACGCCTGGCTGAACCTCGCGATCTGCGCGATGCACTTCGGCGACTACGCCGGCGCTCACGAGTACCTGCAGAAGGCGAAGGCGGAGCTGCCGCTGCGGCCGGGGCTCTCGCGCGGCACGGCGCTCTACTATCTCGGGCTCACCCTCGACAAGCTCGGCTATCGGCCGCAGGCGGTGGAGGCCTACCGGGCCGCCGCCGAGCTCAAGGAGGCGACGCTGATCGACAACGACGGCCCTCCGGTCTCGGCGCTCGCCACGCGCAGAGCCGGCCCGTGAGCGCCGCCGCACGGCTCGTCTGGGAGCGCACCGACGGCGGCAAGGTCGAGTTCCCGCTCGACGGCGACGAGCACGAGCTCGGCCGCGACGAGGACGTCGCGATCCGCGTGGACGAGCCGCTCGTCTCGCGCCGCCACGCGCGCATCCAGAGGCGGGGTGAAGGCTGGGTCGTGGTCGACCTCGGCTCGACGAACTTCACCCGCGTCAACGGCCAGCGCGTGCGCCGCGAGCACGAGCTCGAGCACGGCGACGAGATCCGGCTCGGACGAAGCAAGCTGACCTTCCTCACGGGGGCCTAGGCGGGCTCGAGGCCCGCATCCGGGCGGGCCAGATGGAAGCCCTGGCCGTAGTCGACCTTGAGCGCGTCGCGCAGCACCTGCGTCTCCTCCTCGTTGTGGATGCCCTCCGCGATCACCTCGGAGCCGATGTTGTGGCCGAGCGCGACGAGCGCCTTCACCATCGAGAAGTTGACCGGGCTCGTGTGGACGTCGCGCACCAGCCCGATGTCGATCTTCAGGTACTGCGGCTTGAGCTTGGCGATCGTGTCGAGCCCCGAGTAGCCGGCGCCGACGTCGTCGACCGCGAACGACATGCCGATCTGCTTGAAGTAGCCCATCGTCTCGAGGAACATCGCGTGGTTCGCGATCACTTCCCGCTCGGTGATCTCGATCACGACCCGGCTCGGAGCGACCTGCGCCCGATCGAGGAACTCGATCAGCGCCTTGTCGCGGAACTGCGGGTCGCGCATCGTCGCCGGCAGCGTGTTCACGAAGATCTTGGCGTTCGACGGGATGCGGGTGGAAGACAACAGGGCGCGCTTGCGGCAGAGCCGGTCGAGCTCGACCTTGAGCCCGTGGCTCTCGGCGGCGCCGAACAGCGCAGAGGCCGACTCGAGCCCCGAGCCGCGCGGCCCGCGCGAGAGCGCCTCGAAGCCCATGATCGTGTTCTCCTGCAGGCGCAGGATCGGCTGGTAGGCCGTCACCACGCGCTCGCGCAGCAGGATGTCCTGCAGCCGCTCGAGCACGCCGAGCTCCTCGGCATGCCGCTCGTGCGACGCCTGCTGGAGCGCCTCGGCGAGCGCGCGCTCGATCACGCGCTCGGTGTGGAGCAGCGGATTGTGCACCGCGAGGCCGTGGCCGACCTCGAGCCGCGGCGGCGTCTTGATGTAGGGAAACGCCGCGCGCGCGATGTTCGGCGCGAGCGACGAGACCACGCGCCCGCGCGCCGTGCGCAGGTCGGCGACCGAGAGCGCCACGCTGCGCCGCCGCTTGCGGTCGAGCAGGAACAGGAAGCGCAGCCCGCGCGGGCGGTCGAGGCAGATCACGTCGCCCTGGCGGTAGTCCTTGCCGCGCGACTCGTCGATGATCTTGAAGAAGCGCTGGCGCACCTCTTCGTAGGCGCGCGTGCCGTACTCGTCCTCGATCCTCCCGAGCGGCGTGGCGTCGAGCACCAGCAGGCCCAGGCTGCCGCGATCCGTCAGCTCGCGCTCGAGGTCCGCGAGCCGCTCGTGGTAGGGGGCGATGGGCTCGGACATGGGCCTCGGTCGCGCGCATGATAGCGCGGGCGCAGAGGGGCAGCCAACCGGGCGGCCGCGCCGGACTGCTAGAATGATCGGCCTTTAGGAGGGAGCGTCTCTGCCGATCCTCGGACGAATCCTGCGCGACCGCGGGGTGATCACGGACAGACAGCTGCAGGAGGCCATCCAGCACCAGGTGCTCTACGGCGGCCGGCTCGGCACCAGCCTCTACGAGCTCGGCTTCATCACCGAGGAGCGCCTGACGGACGCCCTGGCGCGCGCTCACGGCGTTCCCGCGATCGACCTCAAGACGCTCGGGCCCGAGGCGGTCTCGACCGTCCCGAAGAAGCTCGCCCAGCGCTACAAGGTGTTCCCGTGCAAGCTGCGCGGCCAGACGCTGTTCCTCGGCATGGTCGATCCCGGAGACCACGCGGCCGTCGCGCAGATCGGCTACACGCTCGGCTACATCGTGCGTCCCGTCGTGGTGCCCGAGTTCCGGATGGTGCAGCTGCTCCACGACCACTACGACGTCGACGAGCGCTGGCGCCTCACCGACACGCACTCCGCCGCGGCGGAGGTCCCGCAGATCCGCGACCCCGACGAGGCGGCGGCGCGCATCGACGCCGCCACGAGCCGCGACGAGGTGGTGGCGAGCGCGCTCGCGCTCGGCCACTGCTTCTTCCGCCGCGTCTTGTTCTTCATCGTCCGCGAGCCGTGGGTGCTGGGCTGGGACGGCGTCGGCGAGGGAGTCGACCGCGCGCGCGCCGCGGCGCTCCGCATCCCGCTCGACCTGCCGTCGGTGTTCCAGAGCGTCACGCGCAATCGGACGATGTTCGTCGGCCGGCCCGGGCCCGAGGAGACGAACAAGGTCTTCCTGGAGGCGATCGGCAAGAAGCCGGGCACCACCGCCGCCGTGTTCCCGGTGGCGCTTCGGGCCCGTGTCGTGAACCTGATGTGGGGCGACAGCGGCAGCGCGGGCGCCGCGCGCGGCGACCTCGGGGGGCTGCTCGCCCACATGCAGAAGATCCCGCGCGCCTACCTGCGCATCATCCGGCAACGCATTGCCGAAAGCCGCGCGCGAGCGCCGGTCGAGCACAAGCCGGCCGAGACCAAGGAGTAAGAGGAGACCATGATCGAGAGACATAAAGAGATCCGTCGGCGTCGTCAGCGCAAGGAGAAGGCGCGCAAGGCCCGCAAGCGGGCGGCGATCGCGGCCGCGAAGAAGAGCGCGAAGAAGCCGTAGGCGTGCCCGCTGCGGCGGGAGGTCCCGGAGGATCGGGGCACGGCTTCCTGGCGGCGTTCGAGTACCCGGCCTTCCGCTTCCTGTGGGCCGGCGCCTTCCTTTCGAGCGTCGGGACCTGGATCCAGGACGTGGCGCTCAGCTGGCTGATCCACACGCGGATGGGGGATCCCTTCTACCTGGGCTTGCGCAGCTTCGCGCAGGAGGCGCCGCTGCTCGCCTTCATGCTGATCGGCGGCGCTTTCGCCGACCGCATCGACCGCCGGCTGATCCTGCTCTCGTCGCAGGGCTTCCAGATGGCGATGGCGGCGCTGCTCGGGCTGCTCTACCTCAGCGACCGCCTCGGGATCGTGGCGATCGTCGGCATCGCGTTCGCCACCGGCCTCATGCAGTCCCAGTCGGCGCCCACCTACCAGGCGGTGATCACGAGCCTGGTGCCGCGCGAGCGGATCGCGAACGCCGTGGCGCTCAACTCGCTGCAGTTCAACCTGTCGCGCGCGATCGGGCCGGTGATCGCCGGGCTGCTGCTGGCGAGCGCCGGACCCGGCTGGTGCTTCGCCGCGAACGCGCTCTCCTTCGTGGGAGTGATCCTCGTGCTGCGCACGATCGCGCTGCCGCCGCCCCCGCCGCGCGCGCAGGAGAGCCTGGCCGAGAGCCTGCGCGTCGGCCTGCGCCACGTCATGGGCGCTCCGCGGCTGCGCGCCGCCACGCTCCTGGCCGGAGCCGCGAGCTTCCTCGCGTTTCCGCTCATCACCTACCTGCCCGTGATCGCCGGCGACGTGCTCAAGACCGGCGCCTCCGGCTACAGCCTGCTGCTGACCAGCATCGGCATGGGCGCGATCGTCGGCGCGCTCACCACGGCGCGCCGCGGCCACGCTCCCGGGCGCGCCCGCCTGATGCTGCTCGCGTTCGCCGCCTTCGGCGCGCTCGCGGTCGGGGCGGCGCTCTCGCGCTGGCAGCCGCTCTCGATGGTCCTGCTCGTCGGCGCCGGCTTCATGCTCACGACCGCCTTCTCGACGCTCAACTCGCTCGTCCAGGAGCTGGCCCCGGACGCGCTGCGCGGCCGGGTGCTGTCGATCTTCGGAGTCGCCTTTCGCGGCGGCGGCCCGCTGGGCAGCCTGGTGGCGGGCTTCCTGGTGCGCGCTGCCGGCGCGCCCGTCGTGATGGCCGTCTACGCCGCGATCCTCGGCCTGATCGCGACGGCGCTCCTGGTGCAAAGGTCGCAATTGCGCGAGGTGGACGCCGCTCACTGAGGCCCGAAGCCGTTGCTTGCCGCCCCGGGCGCGCTTAAGCTCCCCGGCATGGCGCCCCAGTCCCCGCCGCGCCGGTCGGGGCCGCAGTCCTCGAAGCGCGTCTCCGACGGCCACCGCGTGACCCCGCACGAGGCCGGCAGCTACCTGGGCTGCCCGTCCTGCGGGCGCTTTCTCAAGATCGAGTGGGCGGTGCGCAGCGTCGTGTGCGCCTGCGGCGCGCGCCTGCCCGTTTCGCCGCCCGAGGGGTCTCGCAGCTGAAGGCGCGCGGCCTGGGCATCGACGGCGCCGTCGTTCCCGCGCTGCTGCTGCTCGTCGCGAGGGACCTCGCGCTCTACGATCCCCCGCGCGTGCTGGCCTGGCGGCTCGCGCACGACGAGCGGATCGCCGCGGCCGCGGCATGGCTCGGTCCGCTGCTGCCCGCTCCGAGCGGCGCCTGGGACCGCGATCCGATCGCGCTGCTGCTCGCCGCGCTCGCGACGCTGCTGGCGCTCGGCTACGCGGCGATGGCCGCGGCAGGCGCGAGCGCCCGGGCCCGCGCGGGCGTGATCGCGCTCGCGGCGCTCGGGCTCGTCGTGCTGCCGAGCGCCGCGTTCGTGGCGATGGGCGTGGCGAGCGAGCGCCCCTACGGCCAGGACGGCGGCGTCGTGCAGCTGCCGCTCGCGCTCGACCTCATCCTGGCGGGGCAGAGCCCCTACGGCGCCGACTACTCGGGCACGATCCTGGCGCGCCAGGCGCGCGTGTCGAGCTTCTGGGACGAGCTCGGCGGCAACCCGATCCTCCGCCACCACGCCTACCTGCCGGGAACGCACCTCGTGATGCTGCCGTTCCATCTCGCGTCGAAAGCGGCGCTCGGCTTCTTCGACCCGCGCTGCGTCACGCTCCTCTTCTATGGGCTCGTGGTCGTGCTCGGCGCGCGGCTGCCTTCCGGGGGCGACGCGCGGCTCGCCGCGGCCGGCGTTGCGGCCCTGAATCCGCTCGTCTACTGGCATCAGATCTTCGGGGCGAACGACCTGCTGTTCGTGGCGATGCTGCTGGCGGCGGTGCTGGCCGCGCGCGCCGGCCGCAGCGTCGCGGCGGGAGCGCTCCTCGGCCTGGCGTGCGCGACGAAGCAGCTCGCCTGGCCGTTCGCGCCGTTCCTGCTCGTGGCGCTCGCCGGTGCCCGCTCGTTCCGGGAGTGGACCGTACCGGCCACCTGGCGGCGCCTCGCCGCTCCGCTCGCCGCGGCCGCTCTGGTCTTCCTGCTCGTCGTGCTGCCCGTGGCGCTCCTCGACCTGCGCGCGTTCTGGGCGGACGTCTTCGTCTACAACGCGGGCCTGCGGGGCGGCGACAACTACCCGCTGGGCGGCACGCCCGGCTTCGGCTTCGCCAACTTCCTGATCTACTTCGGATGGGTCTCCGACCTGCGGCAATACTTCCCCTTCTCGGTCTTCTATCCGCTGCTCGTCCCGCTCGGCCTGCTGCTCGTGCGCGCGCAGATGCGCGACGGCCGTCCCGAGTGGGCGCTCGCGACCGGCAGCGCCGCGCTCCTCGCCTCGCTCTACTTCTCGCGCGTCGTCCATCCGAACTACCTGATCGCCGCGGCGGTCTGCCTGCCGCTCGCGGTGCTCGCCGCGAGGCGCGGCGCCGACATTGCCATCGCTCCGCTGCTGCTGCTCGCGGTCGCGGTGGAGGTCGTGGAGTACGGGCTCTTCCGCACGACCTGGGAGCAGGCGGCCGGCGGTCTCGGCCACGCGAAGGGACTCGTCGCGGCGCTCGCTCCGAGGGCGGGAGCGGGCCTCAGCCGCGATCCGCTCGGGCTGCTGGTGGGCGCCGTCGCCGCGGGCCTGGGCGTCCTCTACCTCTCGCTCGCGGCGACCGGGCTGACGCGCCGCGCACGGCGTCCGGTGGCGGCCGTCGCGTTCGCACTGGTGGTCGTCGCGCCGACGCTGCTGCTCTCCGCCGTCTCGACGCAGACGGGCATCGTGCGCGCGCAGGATCCGGCGGTGGTGCAAGCGAGAGCCGATGCGGCGAGGCTCGTGGCGGGCCGCAGCCCCTACTCGCCTCCCGCCGAGACCGCTCCGCGCGGGCGCGAGGCCGTCTCGTCCAGCTTCCGCCTGGATCCGCCGGCCGAGCTCCTGCCGGAGGCGCCGCTGCTGCCGCCGGGCCTTCGCGTTGCTGGCCGCCGTGCTGCGCCTCGTCGGCGTGGCCGATCCGCGGCTCGTCGCGGTCCTGGCGCTCGCGGCGCTCGCCGCGATCCTCGCCGCACGCTTCGAAGGGCGAAGGCGACGGAGCGCGATTGCCGTGGCGCTGCTGTCCGCGCCGCTCGCGCTCGGGACGGTCCTCGGAGCTCCGATCGCCACGAGCCTCGCGGCCGTCGTGGGCGCCTGGGCGTGCTGTCGCGCCGGTCACGACCGCATGGCCGGCGTGCTCGCGGGACTGGCCGTGGCGCTCGATCACCGCGCGCTCGTCGTGGTCCCGTTCGCGCTCCTGGCCGAGGCCCGCCCCCGGATGGTGCGCGCGGCGCTCGCTGCGGCCGCGACCTATCTGGCGCTCGTGCTCCCGGTGGCGGTCCTCGATCCGCCGGCCTTCGTGGAGCGCGCCTTCGCCTCCGTCCCGGCGGGTCCGGGCCTCGGAGTCGCCAACCTGCTCGCTTACTGGGGCGCTGAGGGCCTGGCGACGTCGCTCGCGCCGCTCACCGCTGTCGTGGCGCTGGCCGCGACGGTGTGGCTGCTCAGACGACCGTGGTCGGCTCTCGCGCGCGGCGCCCTCGCGAGCCTCGTGGCGATCGCGCTGGCCCCCGCCGTGTCGCCGAATGCCGTCGCCGTTCCCATCCTGCTGCTGACGCTGGCCGCGGTCGAGCTACGGGAGAGCAGGGGGAACGGGACGGAACACGGAACGAAAGCTAGACGGCCTGGACTGAACCTCAGGGGGGCGTCCCGCCCCCCTCACCCCCTGGGGGGATATGCCGGAGGCGGGATTCGAACCCGCACGGATTTCTCCACACGCCCCTCAAACGTGCGTGTCTGCCAGTTCCACCACTCCGGCACGGGGGGCAACCGAGCAATCCATCCATGCTATGTGCGGGCTCAGAGCCTGTCAACGCGGGGCGATTGACGCCCCGGGGCCCCGGGAATACGCTCGCTTTCGATGGCCGAATTCCGCTACGTCGAGCCCTTCGCGCTCGCGAAGGACGAAACCCCCTACCGCAAGCTCTCGTCGGACTACGTCGAGGTGAGCGAGTTCGAGGGCCAGGAGGTCCTCAAGGTCGACCCCGAGGCGCTCCGCCTCGTGGCCCGACAGGCCTTCCGCGACGTCGCCTTCCTCTATCGTCCGGGCCACCTCGCGCAGCTCGCTGCCGTGCTCGACGATCCCGAGGCGTCCGACAACGACAGGAGCGTCGTGCTGTCGCTGCTGCGCAACGCCTGTGTCGCGGCCGGCTTCGTGCTGCCGATGTGCCAGGACACCGGCACCGCCACGATCGTCGCGAAGAAGGGCGAGCGCGTCTTCACGGGCGGCAGGGACGCGGAGCACCTCTCGCGCGGGATCTACGAGACGTACGCGCGCGAGAACCTGCGCTACTCGCAGAGCCTGCCGCTCACGATGTACGAGGAGCAGAACTCCGGGACGAACCTGCCGGCGCAGATCGACATCTACGCGACCGACGGGATGGAGTACCACCTCCTGATGCTCGCGAAGGGCGGCGGCTCGGCCAACAAGACCTTCCTGTTCCAGGAGACGCGCGCCGTCCTCAATCCCGGGGCGCTCGTGAAGTTCCTGTCGGAGAAGATGAAGCTCTTCGGCACCGCGGCCTGCCCGCCCTATCACCTCGCGTTCGTGATCGGCGGCACCTCGGCCGAAGCCTGTCTCAAGACCGTCAAGCTCGCCTCGGCGCGCGCCCTCGACGGCCTGCCCACGAAGGGCGGCCGCGACGTCGCGGCGTTCCGCGACCTCGAGCTGGAGGCGCAGCTCGTCGAGTCCGCGCGCCGCACCGGCATCGGCGCCCAGTTCGGCGGCAAGTACTTCGCGCTCGACGCCCGCGTCATCCGGCTGCCGCGCCACGGCGCCTCGTGCCCGATCGGCCTGGGCGTCTCGTGCTCCGCCGACCGCAACATCCTGGCGAGGATCGACCGCGAGGGGATCTGGCTCGAGGAGCTCGAGCGCAATCCCGCGCGCTTCCTCCCCGAGCGCCATAGCACCCTGCGCCCGAAGCCGAAGGTGAAGATCGACCTCAACCGTCCGATGGCCGAGATCCGCGCCGAGCTGTCGCGCCACCCGATCGCGACCGAGGTCGCGCTCAGCGGCCCGATCGTGGTCGCGCGCGACATCGCGCACGCCAAGCTCAAGGAGCGGCTCGACCGCGGCGAGGAGCTGCCGCAGTACTTCAAGGACCACCCGGTCTACTACGCGGGCCCGGCCAAGACGCCCGAAGGGCTGCCGTCGGGCTCGTTCGGGCCCACCACCGCCGGGCGCATGGACTCCTACGTCGACCTCTTCCAGTCGCGCGGCGCCTCGATGGTCATGATCGCCAAGGGCAACCGCAGCAAGCAGGTGACGGAGGCGTGCCAGAAGCACGGCGGCTTCTACCTGGGCTCGGCGGGCGGGGTGGCGGCTCTCCTCTCGAAGGAGAGCATCCGCAAGGTGGAGCTCGTCGAGTACCCCGAGCTCGGGATGGAGGCGATCTACCGCCTCGAGGTCGAGGACTTCCCGGCGGTGATCCTGGTCGACGACAAGGGCAACGACTTCTTCCAGAAGCTCGCGTGAGCGAGGCGCGGGCGCGCCCATGATCGAGCGGCTGCGGCGGGCGTTCAACGCCGCCTGGACCCCCGCGCAGTACGAGTCGTACAAGGCGCGGCTCGCCGAGGCCACGGGCGCCACCATCCACTTCCGCGTCTGCGAGACGCCGGTGTTCCTGCCGACCGAGCTGCGCGACGCGATGCTGAAGGGCGCCTTCGAGCTCTTCGACCGGCTGCTGGAGCCCGCGGCGCTCGAGCGCTCGAAGGCCGCGGTGCCGCCGGAGTTCGACGTACCCGGCGGCGACGAGGGGCACCCGCTCTTCGCCGTCGTCGACTTCGCGATCGCCTCCGAGGCGGGCCGCGTGGTTCCGCGGCTGATCGAGCTGCAGGGGTTCCCGTCGCTCTTCGGCTTCCAGCTCGTCCAGGGGCGGCTGTGCCGCGAGATGATGGCGGACGAGCCGCTCGAGTTCCTGCTGAGCGGGCTCGACGAGGCCTCTTACCTTCGGATCGTCGGCGAGGCGATCACCGGCGGAGTGCCGGTCGAGAACGTCGTGCTGCTCGACCTCGAGCCCGAGAAGCAGGGGACCTATCCGGACTTCACGGCCACCGAGAAGCTGTTTGGCGTCCGCTCGGTTTGCCCGACGAAGGTCGAGAAGCGCGGGCGCGAGCTCTGGTACGAGCGCGACGGACGCAAGACCCGCATCCTGCGCATCTACAACCGCATGATCGTGGACGAGCTCGTCGACAAGGGCACCGAGCTGCCGTTCCGCCTGACGGACGACCTCGACGTGCAGTGGGCGGGCCATCCCAACTGGTTCTTCCGCTGGAGCAAGCACGCGCTGCCGGAGCTGCGCCACCCGCTCGTGCCGGAGTCGCGGCTGCTGTCCGAGCTCGACGGCGTGCCCGACGATCTCGAGCGCTACGTGCTGAAGCCGCTCTTCTCCTTCTCCGGCTCGGGCGTGAACGTGGACCCGACTCCCGCCGACCTCGCCGCCGTGCCCGAGGCGGAGCGCTCGCGCACGCTGCTGATGCGGAAGGTCGACTACGCGCCGGTGATCGAGGCGCCCGACGGGGCGCGCTCGCGCGTCGAGGTGCGCGTGATGTGCGTGTGGCGCGACGGCCGGCCGCTGCCGGTGACGCTGCTCGCCCGGCTCTCGCAGGGCAAGATGATGGGCGTCAAGTTCAACCGCGACAAGACCTGGGTCGGCTCGACCAGCTGCCTCATCCCCCGAGATTGATCCGCTCCTCCACGATGTAGTGCGGGCGTGCGCGCGCCTCGTCGAGCACCGCGCCCAGGTACTCGCCGAGGACACCCGTGAACACGAGCTGGACCCCGCCCACCAGGAAGACCGCCGCCAGGATCAGCGCACGCTCGGCGGCCGCCCCCTCGTAGACGTCGGCGAGCGCGAGCACTCCGAAGGCGGCCCCGAGCAGCATCAGCAGCAGGCCCGTGGCGCCCGCGGCCCGCAGCGGGAAGCGGCTGAACGAGACGAGCCCGGTGAGCGCGAAGCGCAGCATGCGGCCGACCGGGTACTTGCTGGCGCCGCCGCGGCGCGGCCCCGGCCGGAAGCGCACGCCGCTCGCCCGGAAGCCCACCCAGTTCACGAGCCCGCGCAGGAACAGCGTGCGCTCGCGCACCTGCTTCTGGAACACCTCGACCACCGGACGCGCGAGCAGCCGGAAGTCGGCCGCGCCCTGCCGGATCGGCGTGTCCGACACGGCGTTCAGCACCCCGTAGAAGGCGCGCGCGCTCCACCGCTTCAGCAGCGGAATCGAGGCGTCGCGCTCGCGCACGGTGTAGACGACGTCGAACCCCTGCTCGTGCCGCGCGACGAGCTCGGGAATCACGGCTGGCGGGTGCTGCAGGTCGCTGTCCAGCATCACGACCGCGTCCGCGTCGCTGTGGTCGAGGCCGGCGAGCAGCGCCGCCTGCTGCCCGAACCGGCTCGAGAGCGCGAGCACCGACACGGCGGGGTCCGCCCCCGCGAGCGCGCGCAGCAGGTCGAGGCTGCGGTCGGTGCCGCGGTCCACCACGTAGAGCACGCGGCCCGTCCAGCCCGGAACCGCCGCGAGCGCCCGGCGCAGCTCCTCGTGGAAGTCGAGGATCACGGGCTCTTCGTTGAAGACGGGGCAGACGACCAGCAGCGACTTCACGGCCGCGGCATGCCCGCTAGGCGTCCCAGTCGCCCTCGAAGCGGCAGACCGCCCCGCCCCGGTGGACGCACACGTCGTGGCGCGGGCGCAGGTTCTTCGCTCCCGCGAGCTCGAGCGTCCGCTGCATCCAGCCGAAGATGCGCTCGCAGAACTGCGGCGCCCCGCCCTCGAAGCCCCGCAGCTCGGCCAGACAGCGCCCGGGCCGGGTCTCGAGGATGCAGAGCTCGCCCGTGTCGTAGTAGCTCGAGAACACGCGCGCCGCCCGGCCGATGATGAACTCGGGCGAGCCGATCTTGAAGAAGATCTTGTAGACCGTCGTCAGCCCGTAGTCGCACGAGGCGCGGCCCATGTTGCGCACCAGGCTCGGCTCCTGCGCGCGCAGCTGGCGCTCGGCCTCCACCATGAAGCGCAGGAAGAGCGAGACGTCGTACCAGGCCGAGGCGAGGACAGCCTCGAGCGCGCGGCGGTCGGCCTCGCCGAGCGCGTCCAGGATCGCGGCGAGCGGCGCTTCGCCGAAGCGCTCGCGCACGTACCGCAGCGACGACTGGACGGCGGTCCCCTTGACGCGTGCCAAGCCACCTCCGGGCGCAAACGAGCCTAGCACGGGTATGATTTGCGACCTCAGGAGGAGCCATGAGCGACAGGCGCAGCAAGGCCATAACGGAGGGGGACATCCGCGCCCCCAATCGCTCGATGCTGCGCGCGGTCGGCTTCGACGACGCGGCCTTCCAGAAGGCGATCGTCGGCGTCGCGAACGCCCACAGCAATCTCACGCCCTGCAACGCCGGCATCGCGACGCTGTCGGACCGCGCGATGGCGGCGCTGCGCGAGGCCGGCGTCATGCCCCAGGTCTTCGGCACCATCACCGTCGCCGACGGCATCTCGATGGGCACCGAGGGCATGAAGTACTCGCTCGTCTCGCGCGAGGTGATCGCCGACTCGATCGAGACGGTCGTCAACGGCCAGTCGATGGACGGTGTCCTGGCCGTGGGCGGCTGCGACAAGAACATGCCGGGCGCGCTCATCGCCTTCGCGCGGCTCGACGTGCCGTCGATCTTCGTCTACGCCGGGACGATCAAGCCCGGCTGCCACGCCGGCCGCGACCTCACGATCGTGAGCGTCTTCGAGGCGCTCGGGCAGTTCGAGGCGGGGAAGCTGCCGAAGGCGGAGCTCGACGCGATCGAGCGCTCGGCGATCCCGGGCGTCGGCGCCTGCGGCGGCATGTTCACGGCCAACACGATGTCCTCGGCGATCGAGGCGCTCGGGCTCAGCCTGCCCGGCTCGTCGACGATGGCGGCCGAGGACGCCGAGAAGGCCGACAGCGCCGCCGAGTCGGCGCGCGTGCTGGCGGCGGCCGTGAAGAGCGGCCTCAACTCGCGCCGGATCCTGACGCGCAAGGCCTTCGAGAACGCGATCGCCGTCGTGATGGCGGTGGGCGGCTCCACGAACGCCGTGCTCCACCTGCTGGCGGCGGCGCACGCGGCGAACGTGAAGCTCACGCTCGACGACTTCGAGGAGATCCGCGGCCGCGTGCCGGTGATCTGCGACCTCAAGCCCTCGGGCCGCTACGTGACGACCGACTTCCACAAGGCGGGCGGCGTGCCGCAGGTGATGCGGATGCTGCTCGACCACGGGCTCGTCCACGGCGACGCGCTCACGATCACGGGCAAGACGGTCGCCGAGAACCTCGCGGCCGTGCCCAGGGAGCCGCGCGCGGGACAGGACGTGATCCGCCCCTTCGCGAGCCCGGTCTACGCGCACGGCCACCTCGTGATCCTGCGCGGCAACCTGGCCGAGGAGGGCGCGGTCGCGAAGGTGACCGGCGTGAAGCACCCGCGCATCAGCGGCCCCGCGCGCGTCTTCGAGCGCGAGGAAGGCTGCGCCGAGGCGATCTTCCAGGGCAGGATCAAGCCCGGCGACGTGATCGTGATCCGCTACGAGGGCCCGAAGGGCGGGCCGGGCATGCGCGAGATGCTGTCGCCGACCTCCGCGATCATCGGCACCGGCCTCGGCGACTCGGTCGGGCTGATCACGGACGGGCGCTTCTCGGGGGCGACGCACGGCATGGTGGTCGGGCACGTGGCCCCCGAAGCCGCGGTGGGCGGCGCGATCGGCCTCATCCAGGAAGGCGACCGCATCACGATCGACGCCGACAAGCGCCTGCTGCAGCTCGAGGTCGACCCGGCCGAGCTGCAGCGGCGCCGCGCCGCCTGGAAGCCGCCCGCGCCGCGCTACACCACCGGAGTGCTGGCCAAGTACGCGCGCCTCGTCGGCAGCGCCGCCCTGGGCGCCGTCACCGACGGCCGCTGATCGGGAGCCCAACGTGAAGCGGATCACATCCGTGAGCGGCTGTTTTTCGTACGCTCCGGATCGTGCCGTCGTACCCTCCGACTCCCTCCTTCCCGAGGCGCGCGACACCGCGCCCGGCCGCGGGCCCGCGTCCGGCCCCCCAGCCCAACCTCAAGGTGCTGGTGGCCGGCGTCGACAAGGACGCCCGCGCGCCGGTCGAAATGGCCGTGCGCCAGGCGTTTGCGGGCCGCGATCTTCAGGCTCCCTGGTCGGTGTCGCTCGTCCGTCTGGGGCAGAGCTGGTCCGTGACGCTGAGCGGCCCCGGCGAGCGATTCCGGCACCTGTCCTTCGTCGCGGAGCAGCACCGGCTGGAGGACGCGATCCGCGAGGTGATCGCCGGCGACGTGGCGCCTGCCTCGGCCGCAGCCGCTGCGTCGCCGAAGGCGCCGGCCGCCTCGGGCTCGCGCGCGAAGATCCAGGAACGCCACGTGTGCGGGAAGTGCAAGAAGGAGCTCCGGGTCAGCTACGAAGGCGAGCCCGGCGAGCCGAAGGAGAGCGCGCCGGTCGCCTGCCCCCACTGCTGGTCGACGATCCACGTCGAGATCGGGACCTGGGCCGTCGTCGGCGGCGACTACAGCGCCGACAAGATCTAGGGTCCGGTCGAGCCCTTCGTTCGAAAGCCCACAGGCCGCGGCTTCGGCGCGCGCGCGGCGGTGCTAGCATGCGCGCCTGATGCCCGACAGCGCCACGAACACGCTGCTGCACGACGTGCTGACGAGCCGCGTCTACGACGTGGCGCGCGAGACCCCGCTCGAGCTGGCGCCGCGACTCTCGCGGCGACTCGACATCGAGGTGCTGCTGAAGCGCGAAGACCTGCAGCCGGTCTTCAGCTTCAAGCTGCGCGGCGCCTACAACCGCATCGCGCACCTCCGCGCGTCCGAGCGCGCGCGCGGCGTGATCGCGGCGAGCGCCGGCAACCACGCGCAGGGCGTCGCGTTCTCGGCCCGCCACCTGGGCCTGCGGTCCGTGATCGTGATGCCGAAGACGACACCCGAGATCAAGGTCGAGGCGGTGCGGGCGATGGGCGCCGAGGTGGTGCTGGCGGGCGACAGCTACTCGGAGGCGCAGCTGTGCTGCGACGCGCTCGTCGCGGAGACCGGCCTCGCCTTCGTCCACCCTTTCGAGGATCCGCTGGTGATCGCGGGCCAGGGCACGATCGGCGCCGAGATCCTGCGGCAGTCGCGGGGCCGGCTCGACGCGGTGTTCGTGCCGGTCGGCGGCGGCGGGCTGATCTCCGGTATCGCCGGCTACCTGAAGGCGCTGCTGCCGGCGGTCAGGATCGTTGGCGTCGAGCCGTTCGAGGCCGACGCGATGTGGCGCTCGCTCCAGGCGGGCAAGCGGGTCCAGCTGGAGCACGTCGGGATCTTCGCCGACGGCGTCGCGGTGCGCGACGTGGGCGAGACGACCTTCCGGATCGTCCGCCAGTGCGTGGACGAGATCGTGCGCGTCACGAACGACGAGGTCTGCGCCGCGATCAAGGACGTGTTCGACGACACCCGCAGCGTGATGGAGCCGGCGGGAGCGCTCGCGGTGGCCGGGCTCAAGAGCTGGGCGGCCCGGTCCAGCCGAGGCGATGGCGGCGAGCGGGTGGTGGCGATCCTGTCCGGCGCCAACATGAACTTCGACCGGCTGCGCTTCGTCGCGGAGCGCGCCGAGGTGGGCGAGGCGCGCGAAGCGCTCCTCGGCGTCACGATCCCCGAGCGGCCCGGCGCCTTCCGCGAGTTCTGCGCCGCGATCGGACCGCGCGTCGTGACCGAGTTCAACTACCGCCTCGCGGGCCGGGACGCCGCCCACATCTTCGTGGGCCTGCGCACCGCATCGCGCGAGGACGGCCTCGCGGTCGCGGCCGGGCTGCGCGCGCGCGGCTACGCGACGCTCGACCTGACCGACGACGAGATGGCCAAGCTCCACGTGCGCTACATGGTGGGCGGCCGGGCGACGGCGCGGAACGAGCGGCTCTACCGCTTCGAGTTCCCCGAGCGCCCGGGAGCGCTCATGCAGTTCCTCGAGACGCTCGGCGGCCGCTTCAACATCAGCCTGTTCCACTACCGGAACCACGGCGCCGACTTCGGCCGCGTGCTGGCCGCCTTCGAGGTGCCCGACGCCGAGCTGCCCGAGTTCGAGAGCATCCTGGAGCAGCTCGGCTATCCGTCGTTCCCGGAGTGCAACAATCCCGCCTACGCGCTGTTCCTCGCCGGCAACGGATCCTGACGTGACGGCCATGCCGCGCGTGCGACGGATCCTCGCCGTCGTGCTGCTGCCGAGCGCCATGCTCGCCGCGAGCGACGCCTATCCGCCGCCGCGCTTCTCCGATCGCGATCGGGTGCAGAAGCTGGAGTCGGCCCTGCCCGAGATCGACCGCATCTTCCGCGCCTATGCCGAAGAGAAGAAGATCCCCGGCATGGTCTGGGGCGTGGTGATCGACGCCCGCCTCGCGCACGTGGGGACGTTCGGAGTGCGCGACCGCTCGTCGCAGGACCCCGTCCACTCCTCGACCGCGTTCCGCATCGCCTCGATGACCAAGAGCTTCACGGCGCTCGCCGTGCTGAAGCTGCGCGACGAGGGCAGGCTGTCGCTCGAAGACCCCGTCTCCAGGTGGATACCGCAGTTTGCCCGCATGGAGCTGCCCACGCGCGACAGCGCGCCGCTGCGCGTCCGCCAGCTCATGAGCCACAGCGCCGGCTTCCCCGAGGACAATCCGTGGGGCGATCAGCAGCTGAGCGCGACGGACGCCGCCCTCGACGAATGGCTCCGCCGCGGGATTCCGTTCTCGACGCCGCCGGGGACGCGCTACGAGTATTCGAACTACGCGTTCGGCCTGCTGGGCCGCATCGTCACGAAGGCCTCCGGCATTCCCTACGAGCGCTACGTGCGGGAGCAGGTCCTGGCGAAGCTGCACATGGACCGGACGACCTTCGAGTTCAAGGACATCCCGGCCGCGAGCCGCGCCGTGGGCTACCGGCTGAAGCCCGACGGGAGCTACGAAGTGGAGCCGCCGCTGCCGCACGGTGTCTTCGGCGCCATGGGCGGCCTGCTGACGACGGCGGACGATCTCGCGAAGTACGTCGCCTTCCACCTGTCCGCCTGGCCGGCGCGCGACGACCCCGAGACCGGTCCCGTGAAGCGCGCCTCGGTGCGCGAGATGGCTCACCTCTGGACGCCCTCGAACCTCGCGCTGCGGCGCGTGGACGGCGAGCTCAGGGCGTCCGAGAGCGGCTACGGCTACGGGCTGCGCGTGAGCTCCGATTGCCGCTTCGAGACGATCGCGGCGCACGGCGGGGGGCTCCCGGGCTTCGGCTCCTACATGGCCTGGCTTCCCGACTACGGCGTCGGCCTGTTCGCGATGGCGACCCTGACCTACTCGGGCCCGGCGGAGCCGACCAGCCGCGCGTGGGACGCGATGCTCAAGACCGGCGGCCTCCACAAGCGGGAGCTGCCGCCCACCCGGCTGCAATCCGAGATGCGCGAGAGCATCCTCGGCTTGTGGCGGCACTGGGACGATGCGGAAGCGAAGCGGATCGCGGCCGTGAACCTGTTGCTCGACGCGCCGGCCGCGCAGAGACAGGCCGAGATCCAGAGGCTCAAGGAAGAGGTCGGCGAGTGCGGCGACGCGGGCCCGGTGCTGCCCGAGAACTGGCTGCGCGGCCAGTTCAACCTCAAGTGCGCCGGCGGGACCGTCGGCGTCTTCTTCACCCTGTCGCCGACCGAGCCGCCCCTGGTGCAGCACCTGGCCTTCCAGAAGCTGGCCTCGGAGGACGTGCGCCTGGGCGCCCCCACCGGCCCCCCGGCCGGTGTCGCCTGCGCCCAGTAGGACGGCAAGCGGCCGATCCCCTTGCCAAAGCCGGCGTTTCGCCGTAAGACGCTCTGCATGCAGCGACGACACTTCCTTCGTTCGAGCGGTGGCGCGGCCCTCGCGCTGGCCGGGCTCGCTCGCCACGCCGAGGCTCTCGCCGACACGCGGCTGCGGGTCGGGCTGATCGGCTGCGGCTGGTACGGCAAGAGCGCCCTCTTCCGGCTGCTGCAGGTGGCGCCGGCACAGGTGGTATCGCTCTGCGACGTCGACCGCGCCATGCTCGAGAAGACCGGCCAGATGGTGGCTGCGCGGCAGGCGTCGAAGGCGACGCCGCGCCTCTACGGCGACTACCGCAAGATGCTGGCCGAGCGCGACCTCGACCTCGCGATCGTCTCGACGCCCGACCACTGGCACGCGCTGCCGATGATCGAGGCGGTGAAGTCCGGCGCCGACGTCTACGTCGAGAAGCCGATCAGCGTCGACGTGGTCGAGGGCCAGGCGATGCTGGCGGCGGCGCGCAAGAACGGCCGCGTGGTCCAGGTCGGCCTGCAGCGCCGCAGCACGCCGCATCTCGTCGAGGCGCGCGAGGAGATCGTGAAGGCCGGCAAGCTCGGCCGCATCGGCCAGGTCGAGATCTATTCCTACTACGGCACGCGGCGCGGCAGCCCGAAGCCGTTGCCGGTGCCGGCGACGCTCGACTGGGAGTTCTGGAGCGGGCCGGCGCCGCTTCTGCCCTACAACGACGCCGTTCACCCGCGCGGCTGGCGCTCGTTCATGGCGTACGGCAACGGCATGGTGGGGGACCTCTGCGTCCACATGTTCGACATGGTGCGCTGGATGCTCGAGCTCGGGATGCCGAAGCGCATCAGCAGCTCGGGCGGCCGCATCATCGACCCGGGCGCCGGCTTCGACATCAGCGACACGCAGACGGCGACCTTCGACTTCGGCGAGCTCCAGGTCGTCTGGAACCACCGGGCCTGGGGCAATCCGCCCGACCCGCAGTACCCCTGGGCCGCCACGATCTTCGGCGACAAGGGCACGCTCAAGGCGAGCGTCATGGGCTACGACTTCACGCCGAACGAGGGCGCGGGCGCCGTCCACCGCGACGTCCGCTACGAGCTCGACCAGTTCCCCGAGGACCGGACCGAGGAGGAGCTCGAGAAGCACGTCGCTCCCGCGCTGCGCGCCCACATGAAGAACCTGCTCGCGTGCCGGGAGTCGCGCGAGAAGCCGGTGTCCGACATCGAGCAGGGCCACATCTCGAGCTCGGCCTGCATCCTCGCGAACCTGTCGCTGCGGCTCGGCCGCACGCTCGCGTGGGACCAGGAGCGGGGCCTGGTGATCGGGGACGACGAGGCCAACCGCCTGCTGCGCCGGCCGTACCGGGCGCCGTGGGTACACCCCGGGGGTTAGGGGGGCGGGATGCCCCCCTTTAGCCAGGCCGTTTCTTTCCCCTCATTCCGCCCTCTTCGGTCATTTCGGCGATCGATTCCGTTCATGAGCGCACATCTCCTCATTACGCGCTTGACAGCCGCGTCCGTGAAGGAGCACTATCGGCATCTCTTTATGTCGAATCGCACGGCAACCCGCGTCCTTGCGTCCCGGGTCGCTGTACGACTGTCCCTGCTGGTCCTGCTGCTGCTGGGCATTCTGCCCGGGGGGTTCGCGGCCTAAGGCCAATAGGCAATCCGAGGCCAAAAGCGAACCCCGGGGGCAAGAACCCCGGGTTTTTTTTTGGCCTCTCGCGGAGGAAGCGCGTGCAACGAACGGGAGCACAGATCGTCTGGGAAAGCCTGGTGAAGGAGGGCGTCACCACCGTGTTCGGTTACCCCGGTGGCGCGATCCTTCCCACGTACGACGCCATGCTCGACTACTCCGTGCACCACGTGCTGGTGCGCCACGAGCAGGGCGCGGCGCACATGGCCGACGGCTACGCGCGCGCGAGCGGCAAGGTCGGCGTGGCGATCGCCACCTCGGGCCCCGGCGCCACCAACCTCACGACCGGCATCGCGACCGCGATGCTCGACAGCTCGCCCACGGTCTTCATCACGGGCCAGGTCTCCTCCAAGGTGCTCGGCAGCGACGCGTTCCAGGAGACCGACGTCACCGGCATCACGCTGCCGATCACCAAGCACAACTCGCTCGTCACCGACGTGCGCCAGATCGCGCGCACGATGCGCGAGGCGTTCGTGATCGCGCGCTCGGGCCGGCCCGGGTCCGGTGCTGGTCGACATCACCAAGGACGCCCAGCAGGCGAAGACCGACTTCGTCTACCCCGAGACCGTCCACCTGCCGGGGCTGCACGAGCTCGAGCCGCCCGACGCCGAGAGCCTCGCGCGCGCCGCCGAGCTGATCGAGAAGGCCGAGCGGCCGCTGATCCTGGCGGGCGCCGGCGTCATCCGCTCCGGGTCCTCGCAGGCGCTCATCGAGTTCGCGGAGAAGGCGCAGATCCCGGTGGCGCTCACGCTGCTCGGGATCGGCGGCTTCCCCCAGAGCCACCCGCTCTGCCTCGGCATGATGGGCATGCACGGCGAGGCGTTCGTCAACAGCGCGATCCAGCGCGCCGACCTGCTGCTCGCGTTCGGCATGCGCTTCGACGACCGCGTCACCGGCAACCTCAAGACCTACGCGCTCCACGCCAAGAAGATCCACGTCGAGATCGACGCCTCCGAGATCAACAAGAACGTCAAGGTGGACGTGGCGCTCGTCTCCGACCTGCTGGCCGCGCTCAAGTCGCTCGGGCCGATCGTGCCGAAGAAGCGCCACGACGCCTGGCTCGCGGAGATCGAGAAGGGACGCGCCGAGACGCGCTCGCGCGACATCATCCACAAGGAGTCGGACGGGCAGCTGCTCGCGCCCCACGTGATGCACGACCTCTGGAAGACCACCGGCGGCGGCTCGGTGATCGTCACGGACGTCGGCCAGCACCAGATGTGGGAGGCGCAGTACTACAAGCACGACGCGCCGCGCACGCTCATCACCTCGGGCGGCCTCGGCACGATGGGCTTCGCGCTGCCGGCCGCGATCGGCGCCAAGTTCGCGCGGCCCGACGCCGAGGTCTGGGTGGTGGCCGGCGACGGCGGCTTCCAGATGACGCAGTGCGAGCTCGCGACGCTCCAGCAGGAGGAGCTCGACATCAAGATCGCGGTGATCAACAACGGCTTCCTGGGCATGGTGCGGCAGTGGCAGGAGTTCTTCCACGACAAGCGCTACGCCGCGACGCCGATGCTGTCGCCCGATTTCGTGAAGCTGGCGGCGGCCTACGACATCCCGGCCCACCGCGTGAAGGCGCGCGGCGACGTCGCGCCGACGGTGCAGAAGGCGCGCGAGACGAAGGGCCCGGTGCTGATCGAGTTCCAGGTCGAGAAGGAAGAGGCGGTCTACCCGATGGTGCCGGCCGGGCAGCGACCTCGACGACATGATCCGCGGCCGGCCGAGGAGAAGTGCCGAGGTGCGCTCGTGAAGCACACGCTGGTCGCGAAGGTGCTGGACCAGCCCGGGGTGCTCAACCGGGTGGCGAGCCTGTTCCGCAGGCGCGCCTTCAACATCGACAGCCTGACGGTCGGCCACACCGAGACCCCCGAGGTCTCGCGCATGACGATCGTGGTCGACACCGCGCGCGTGCCGGCCTCGCTGGTGGCCGCCAACCTGCGCAAGCTGATCCCGGTGGCCGAGGTGGTGGACGTGACGCACCTGCCGACCGTCGACCGCGACCTGGCGCTCATCCGCGTGCGCACGACGCCGCAGCAGCGCGGCGAGATCGCGAGCCTGTGCGACATCTTCCGGGCGCGCATCGTGGACGTGGCGGCGGACTCGGTGATCGTCGAGATCACCGGCGACGAGCAGAAGGTCGACGGCCTCGTGGAGCTGCTGCGTCCGCGCGGCATCCTCGAGATGGTCCGGACGGGGAAGGTGGCGATGGTCCGTGGCAACCTCGCCGATGGTGAAGGCAGACGCACCCGAAGCGGTGCCGGCAGCTTAAAGGGAGAACGAGCAATGGCCAAGATCTACTACGACGGCGACGCGGACCTCGGGCTCCTGGCGGGCAAGACGGTCGCGGTGATCGGCTACGGCAGCCAGGGTCACGCGCACGCGCTCAACCTCAAGGACAACGGCGTGAACGTGGTCGTCGGGCTGCCGGCGGCGAGCCGCTCGCGCGCCAAGGCCCAGGCCGACGGCGTCACGGTCAAGACGCCCGCCGAGGCCGCCGCGGCCGCGGACATCGTGATGATCCTGACGCCCGACACCGGCCAGGCGAAGCTCTTCAAGGAGGAGATCGCACCCGGCCTCAAGCCCGGCAACACGCTGATGTTCGCGCACGGCTTCAACATCCGCTTCGGCACCATCACGCCGCCCGCGGGCGTCGACGTCTCGATGATCGCGCCCAAGGCTCCCGGGCACCGCGTGCGCGAGGTGTTCAAGGAAGGCCAGGGCACGCCGGGTCTGCTGGCCGTGCACCAGGACGCGAGCGGCAAGGCGAAGGCGATGGCGCTCGCCTACGCGAAGGGGATCGGCTGCACCCGCGCGGGAGTGATCGAGACCACGCTTCGCCGAGGAGACCGAGACCGACCTCTTCGGCGAGCAGGCCGTGCTCTGCGGCGGCGCTTCGGCGCTCGTCAAGGCCGGCTTCGAGACGCTGGTGAAGAACGGCTACCAGCCCGAGATCGCGTACTTCGAGTGCATGCACGAGCTGAAGCTGATCGTCGACCTGATGTACCGCGGCGGGCTCAACTACATGCGCTACTCGGTGAGCGACACCGCCGAGGACGGCGACTACACGGCGGGCCCGCGCATCGTGACCGAGGAGACGAAGCAGGAGATGCAGCGGATCCTCGACGAGATCAAGAGCGGCCAGTACGCGAAGCGCTGGGTGGCCGAGAACGAGGCCGGCCGGCCGAAGTTCAACGCAGACGCGCACGGCCGAGCGCAGCCAGAAGCTCGAGCAGGTGGGGGCGCAGCTGCGCTCGATGATGCCGTTCCTCGACGCGGTCGAGGTGACGGCCGAGGGCGAGGTGCGCAAGGCCTCGGACAAGCCGGTAGGAGCAGTACGATGAGCGACCGGGTCACGATCTTCGACACGACGCTGCGCGACGGCGAGCAGTCTCCGGGCTGCAGCATGCACACGCCCGAGAAGGTGCGCATGGCGCTCCAGCTCGAAAAGCTCGGCGTCGACATCATCGAGGGCGGCTTCCCGATCGCCTCCGCCGGGGATTTCGAGGCCGTTCAGGCGATCTCCGACGCGGTGAAGGGCGCCAAGGTCGCGGCGCTCTGCCGCTGCAGGCCAAAGGACATCGAGGCCGGCGGCAAGGCGCTCGAGCACGCCCGCCACCCGGTGATCCACACCTTCCTGGCCACGTCCGCGCTCCACCTCAAGTGGAAGCTCAAGATCACGCCCGAGGACTGCCTGCGCCAGGCCGTCGAGGCCGTGACGCTCGCGCGGACGTTCGTCGAGGAGGTCGAGTTCTCGGCCGAGGACGCCTCGCGCACCGACTATGGCTTCCTCAAGGAAGTGCTGCAGGCCGTCCACGCCGCCGGAGCGACGACCCTCAACGTGCCCGACACCGTCGGCTACGCGCTGCCGGCGGAGTACGCCGAGATGGTGCGCAAGCTGGTGCGCGACATCCCGACCGCCGTGATCTCGGTCCACTGCCACAACGACCTCGGCCTCGCGGTCGCCAACTCGCTCGCGGCGGTCGCGGCCGGAGCGCGCCAGATCGAGTGCACGATCAACGGCATCGGCGAGCGCGCGGGCAACACGTCGCTCGAGGAAGTCGTGATGGCGCTCAAGGTGCGCCGCGAGGTGCTGCAGGTCGAGACCGGCATCCGCACGGAGCTGCTGGTGCCGACCAGCACCCAGCTCTCGAGCGTCACCGGTGTCTGGCCGCAGCCGAACAAGGCGATCGTGGGCCGGAACGCCTTCGCCCACGAGGCCGGCATCCACCAGCACGGCATGCTCGCCAACCCGCTCTGCTACGAGATCATGACCCCGGCGAGCGTGGGCCTCTCGCAGTCGATGCTCGTGCTCGGCAAGCACTCGGGCCGCCACGCGGTCGAATCGCGGCTCAAGCAGCTCGGCGTGGCGCTCAAGGCCGACGAGGTCGAGGACGTCACGCGCAAGGTCAAGGAGCTCGCCGACCGCACCAAGTTCGTCTACGACGAGGACCTGCTCGCGATCGTCGAGCACACGGCCGAGCCGCGGGCGCGCCTCGTGCGCTACCAGGTGCTGGCGGGGAACCAGATCCTGCCGACCGCCACGGTCGAGGTGGAAGTCGAAGGCCACCGGCGCACGGCCTCGGCGGTCGGCAACGGGCCGCTCGACGCCGCGCTCAAGGCCGCCGACGCGGCGCTCGGCTTCGAGCTGTCGCTGCTCGAGATGCACACGCGGGCGGTCACGGCCGGCAAGGACGCGGTCGCCGAGGTGA
This sequence comes from uncultured Acidobacteriota bacterium, assembly GCA_963724555.1. GTDB lineage: Bacteria > Acidobacteriota > Vicinamibacteria > Fen-336 > Fen-336 > DATBSL01. Next base: position 190,228 of record CAVRVE010000028.1, on the reverse strand, counting down.
CGGTGCGCGTCGTCCACGACGGGATCGAGTCGCTCGGCCAGGCCGCGAGCAAGGACACGATCGAGGCGACGCTCAAGGCGTACCTCTCTGCCGTGGCGTCCGCGCGCGAGGCGCGCGCGGCGGCCTAGGGAGCCCATCGTGCAGGACCGCCCGCGCACGCTCGTCTCCAAGATCTGGGATGCGCACCTGGTCTCGGCGGAGACCGCGGAGACGCCGGCGGTCCTGTACGTCGACCTGCACCTGGTCCACGAGGTGACCTCGCCGCAGGCCTTTTCGGAGCTGCGCGAGCGCAAGCTGAAGGTGAGGCGGACCGATCGGACCGTCGCGACGATGGACCACTCGATCCCGACGCGGCTCGCCCCGAACGGCAAGCGTGCCCTGGCCGTGGGCGCCGCCGGCGAGCAGGTGAAAGCGCTCGAGAAGAACTGCAAGGACTTCGGCGTGCCGCTCTACGCCGTCGGCGACGAGCGCCAGGGCATCGTGCACGTGATCGGGCCGGAGCTGGGCCTGACGCAGCCGGGCGCGACGATCGTCTGCGGCGACAGCCACACCAGCACGCACGGCGCCTTCGGCGCGCTCGCGTTCGGGATCGGCACGAGCGAGGTCGGCCACGTGCTCGCCACCCAGTGCCTGCTGCAGCGGCGGCCGCAGACGTTCGCGGTCGAGTTCTCGGGCCGGCTCGCGCCCGGCGTCACCGCGAAGGACCTGATCCTGGGGCTGATCGCACGGATCGGCACCGCCGGCGCCACCGGCCACGCGCTCGAGTACCGCGGCAGCGCGATCCGCGCGCTGTCGATGGACGAGCGCATGACCGTCTGCAACATGTCGATCGAGGCGGGCGCCCGCGCCGGCCTGATCGCACCCGACGAGACGACCTACCAGTACCTGGCGGAGCGGCCGCTCGCACCCAAGGACGCGGCGTGGGACGCGGCGCTCGCGCGCTGGCGGGAGCTGCCGAGCGACCCGGGCGCGGCCTTCGACCGCGAGCTGCACGTGGACGCCGAGGAGATCCAGCCGATGATCACGTGGGGCACGAACCCCGGCATGGGCATCCCGGTGCGCGGCATCGTGCCGGATCCCAAGGGCGACGCGGGCCTCGAGAAAGCGCTCCGCTACATGGGGCTCGAGCCGGGCAAGCCTCTGCTCGGCCGGAAGATCGACGTCGTGTTCATCGGCTCCTGCACCAACTCGCGGCTCACGGACCTGCGCGAGGCGGCGAAGGTGCTGCGCGGGCGCCGCGTCGCGGCGGGCGTCAAGGCGCTCGTGGTGCCGGGATCGCAGAAGGTCAAGCAGCAGGCCGAGGCCGAGGGGCTCGACCGCGTGTTCCGCGAGGCCGGGGCCGAGTGGCGCGAGCCCGGCTGCTCGATGTGCCTCGGCATGAACGACGACCGGCTGGAGCCCGGGCAGTACGCGGTCAGCACCAGCAACCGCAACTTCGAGGGCCGCCAGGGCAAGGGCGGCCGCACCTTCCTGGCGAGCCCCACGACGGCGGCCGTCGCGGCGGTGCGCGGCGCGATCGCCGACGCGCGCGAGGTGCTCGCGTGAAGCCCGTCACGCAGATCGCCGCGCGCACCGTCGTGCTGCCGATCGACAACGTCGACACCGACCAGATCATCCCGGCGCGCTTCCTGGTCACGACCTCGCGCGACGGCCTGGGCGAGCTGCTCTTCGCCGACTGGCGCTTCGACGAGAAGGGGACGAAGCGCGCCGACTTCGTGCTGAACCGCCCGGAGGCCGCGGGCGCGCGCGTGCTGGTGGCCGGCCGCAACTTCGGCTGCGGCTCCTCGCGCGAGCACGCGGTGTGGGCGCTGCAGTCGTTCGGGATCGACGCGGTCGTCAGCACCGCCTTCGCGGACATCTTCCGCGCCAACGCGCTCAAGAACGGCCTGCTGCCCGTGCAGGTGGACGAGGACACCCAGGCCGATCTCTTCGCCGCTCCCGGCGCCCGGGTCGTGATCGACGTCGCAGCCGGCACCCTCGTGGTGGGTGAGCGGCGCGCTTCGTTCCCGCTCGAGCCGTTCGCGCGCTACTGCGTGCTGAACGGGCTCGACGAGCTGTCGTTCCTGCTGACGCGCGAGGCCGAGATCTCGGCCTACGAGGCGGCGGCGGGCTCCGTACCCTGGAGGACGTCATGAAGCCGAAGATCGCGTTCCTGCCCGGCGACGGCATCGGCCCGGAGGTCACGCGGGCCGCGCTGCGCGTGCTCGAGGCCTGCATCCCGCACGAGACGCGCGAGGCGCTCGTGGGCGGAGCGGCGATCGACGCGACGGGCGACCCGCTCCCCAAGGAGACCGTGGCGCTCTGCCAGGAGTCGGAGGCGGTCTTCCTGGGCGCCGTCGGCGGGCCGAAGTGGGAGAGCGCCGCGGTGCGGCCGGAGCAGGGCCTGCTCGGGCTGCGGCGCGCGCTCGACGTGTACGCCAACCTCAGGCCGGCCCGCTACCTGGGCCTGCCGACGCCGCTCAAGGAGAGCCTGGTGCGCCAGGCCGACGTCCTGGTGGTGCGCGAGCTCTCGGGCGGCGTCTACTTCGGCGAGCCGCGCTTCGAGAAGCCCGAGGAGGCCGTCGACACCTGGCGCCAGACGCGCGAGGAGGTGCGCCGCGTGGCGCACGTCGCGTTCAAGCTCGCGCGCCGTCGCCGCAAGCACGTCACCTCGGTCGACAAGGCGAACGTGCTCGCCTCGTCGCGGCTCTGGCGCCGCGTGGTGACCGAGATCGCGGCCGAGTACCCGGACGTCACGCTCGAGCACCGCTACGTGGACGCGATGAGCTTCGAGCTCCTGCGCGTGCCGCACAAGTTCGACGTGATCCTGACCGACAACCTCTTCGGCGACATCCTGAGCGACGAGGCGGCGGCGATCGCCGGCTCGATCGGCGTGCTGCCCTCCGCCTCGCTGGGCCCGGGCCCGGGCCTCTACGAGCCGATCCACGGCGCCGCGCCCGACATCGCCGGCAAGGGCATCGCCAACCCGACGGGCGCGATCCTCTCGATCGCGCTGATGCTCGAGCACGTCTTCAGGCGCCCCCAGATGGCGCGCGCGGTGGAGAAGGCGATGGTCGCGGCGCTCCGCGAGGTCCGCACCCCCGACATCGGCGGCCACGCCACCACGACCGAGCTCACCGACGCCGTGCTCAGGAACCTCTCGTGGTCGCGCTGGTCCAACGACACCGAGGAGGAAGCAGTAAGCGCGGAGTGGGGCGTCTGACCAACCGGACGAACTTGGCGCAACCGTTCGGCGTCCACACGTCTCGCTGACCGCGATCGCGCCGCACGCGCCGGTCCCGACGGCCGCTTGTCCGCTTTGGACCTCATCGGGCACGAGGTGCGCGCAGACTCACCCTTGGCCCCGCTGCCGGCGCTCTCCCCAGGCACTGGGCCGCTGCCCGTCACTTGCCCAGGGAGGCGTTCCCCGATGACCATCGATCCCATTGGCGGCCCTGTTGCCGCTCTGCTGCAAGCAGGGCACTGCCAGCCCGCTCGGCAGCCTCCGGCGAAGCCCAAGCTTCTAGACCGCGTTCGTGAGGCAATCCGAACGCGCCACTACAGCCCGCGAACCGAACAGGCTTACGTGCACTGGATCCGGCGCTACATCTTCTTCCACAAGGTTCGGCACCCTGCCGAGATGGGCAAGCCAGAACTCAACGCCTTCCTGTCGCACCTTGCGGTGAAGGAGCGGGTCAGCGCCTCGACACAGACCCAGGCCCTGAGCGCCCTGGTCTTCCTGTATAAGCAGGTCCTGGAGCGTGACATTGGCCTGCTCGAAGGCGTCGTGCGCGCCAAGCGGCCGGGCCGGGTGCCAGTCGTCCTGACCCGCGGCGAGGTGAAACAACTCCTGGCCCACCTCGACGGCGTCGTGTTGCTCGTGTGCACACTCTTGTACGGCAGCGGGCTACGGCTGCTCGAGTGCCTGCACATGCGTGTCAAGGACATCGACTTCGAGCGCAACGAGATCACCGTGCGGGACGGCAAGGGACAAAAGGACCGCGTCACGACGCTGCCCGCCTGCTGCAAGCAGCAGCTACTCGCCCATCTCCAGAAGGTAGGCGAGCTCCACGAGAACGACCTGCGCCAGGGCCTGGGTCGCGCACCCCTGCCGGCCGCCCTGGCCCGCAAGTACCCGAACGCCGACAGACAGTGGGCCTGGCAATACGTCTTCCCGGCGTCCTCCCATTTCACCGACCGTCAGACCGGCGTCCGCCACAGGCATCACTTACACGAGACCGTCGTCCAGAAGGCGGTGGCCGAGGCGGTGCGCTTCGCCGGCCTCAGCAAGCCAGCCACGCCGCACACGTTGCGTCATTGCTTCGCGACCGAGCTGCTGCGCGACGGCTACGACATTCGAACGGTCCAGGAGTTGCTGGGCCACAAGCGACGTGAGCACTACGATGATCTACACCCACGTCCTGAACCGCGGCGGTCGCGGGGTCCAGAGCCCAGCCGACCGCCTGTGAGCTAGTGAGTGGCTGAGAATGCCAAGCCGGTTAGGCCGGTCGGCCCATGCCAGCAGCGCGAGCGTCATCGACTGGCTTGAAACCATTGACGCTCAGCACGTTGGTCCATATAGTGCGACCCAGTGCCCATCGTGCTTAGGCCGACCGCGTGGCCGATCTAGGCCGGTCGGCCTACTTATATGTTCGACCGACAATAGCGATGAAGCATCAACGCCTGCCAGGCGAGGCTCGCGAGTTGTACAACACAAAGGTCGCTGCAATCGGTACGCTCAGCCTGGACGGCGACGCGCGCTCCTGGTGCCGTAGCGCGGACAGAGCGAGTCGGACCACGGCCGTGGCAGACGGGACACGAAGTTGGCAGTTCGCCAAAGACCGGCGTCGCTGCTGACGCGCGCAGGTCGCTCTCGGGCCGTCGGCGCAGATCGAGCGCTCAGAGCTCGGCGGCGGTGCTCTGCGCGCGGAGCGCTGCCCGATCGACTTGCTAGACAAGCCAAGCATGACTCAGGGGCCATAGCGTGATGTATGCGAATCGTTGAGCCTTAGTACTCTTTCATGCCGATGACGGATAGCATGGACGCAGTCTGCCTCACGCGCGACGAGAGCGACTTGCGACTGTGCGCGGAAGTCGAGGTTCACCGAGCGCCGTCGAACAAGGGGATGAAGCAGACGAAGCCCGGTGCAAGACGCGTCGGAGCTTCGCAGCTTATCCCCGGTGTTCGACCGACTGAGAGGACCCCACCGGGCAGGCCGTGCTGCTAGGCTGACGCCCTGCTCATGGATGCTCCGACCTTCGAGTGGGATCCGGCCAAGGCCGCTGCCAACGCCAAGACGCACGGCGTGTCGTTCGAGGAGGCGGTCACCGTGTTTCAAGACCCTCTGGCAAAGGTTCTCCCCGATCCTGACCATTCGGAGTCCGAGCGTCGCGAGATTCTGATCGGTCATTCGGCGCAGGTTCGCCTATTGCTCGTGGCGTTCACCGACCGGCAGGGTAAGATTCGCTTGATCAGCGCCCGGAAGGTCACCCGGCGCGAGCGTCGAGATTATGAAGAAAGCCAGCAAGGCAGTTCCTAGGGCCTCGGACGACCTCCGGTCCGAGTACTCGTTCGACTACTCCAAGGCGAAGGCGAATCCCTACGCAGCGCAGCTCAAGGGCCGCACCGTCGCAGTCGTCCTGGAGCCCGATGTAGCGGCTGCCTTCCCGAACTCGAAGGCCGTCAACACGCAGCTGCGGGCCGTCGTCGCCGCGGTACCGAGGCGCTCGCGCAGACGCGTCGCTCCCCGAAGGCGAGGCGGTCGAACAAGGGGATGAAGCAGACGAAGCCCGGCTAACTTCGGAGCTTCGCAGCTTATCCCCAGTGTTCGACCCTCTTCGATGATGGTTCTTGAGGAGCCGTTCTCCTACATCGATGAGCTCGAAGGCAGCCTGATCCCTCTCTTCGAAGATCCTTCTCGAGGAGTAGTCAGCGTTCTGTCCTTCTTCGAGACCTGTGGACCGGCGTGGCTAGACGACTCGCTTGGCTCGGCGCGCTCTCGCTGATGCTCGCGCCGATGTGCGTCGCATGCGACTCCAAGCAACCTGCGGAAGAGTTGGACGCTGGAGACAAAGCCAAGAAGCTTGTTCGGCTAATGCGGCTTCCGGAAAGAAGCGCCGTAGACGCGGCAATGCGCAGTCAGCAGTCCTAGGGATCGAAGCGAGCTCAATGGCCGTCGTTCCTCTGAGCAAGATCACCGCCCCTCGAGCGCATTTGCCTGCATCTGCTTCACGAGGCTCTCGATCTCTCAATACCGGATGACGCGTCGCTCGTGTCTGGTCTGGTGCGCTGAAATCACGTGTCAGATGCCTCCCTCAGTTCGAGGAGCTAGCGTCCTCCGCGATTCGTGAGTGGAAGTACTCCGCGTATATAAAATCATCTCCTCTGTTCTTCTCACCTTATTACATCTTCCACTACCATTATGTACTCTTCGATCACTTCACAACAGGTTCGATGACCGTCCTGTGCTTCTTCGAGCCCTGTTGAGGCCCAGCCGGCAGCAGCCCGTTTCCTCTTCGAGAATCCCTCAAGTATTCCTTGACCTACTCGTTCCGGAACGAGTTGCGTCCTACCGAAGCACCGGACCAACGTTGACGGTGACGGCTACGCGCATCAGGTTCTACGCGCCCGGCGTCGCGGCGGTCCACTGTGACTGGGACATTGCTAACACAATCGACTACGATGGCCAGAGCATCATTCCGTTGAGACAGTACGTTCCCGTTCTCATCGTGACGAAGAGCAGCGGGAAGTGGTGGATTGCTGACTACCACAACGTGTTGATCCAGCCACTGCCTCCCGGCGCAGCTGAGAAGATACACGGCCCGGTGAAGCCCTAGGCCCCACTTCGTGTGTAGAGTGAGCGGCGCCTAACGACGAGTTGCAGCGGACGAGGCTGGCGCAGGGATGGCGCCTCGCCGCTGAACTCGGTGTTATTGCCGACACCAGGGGGGCAGGAGACGACGGCGGTGTGGGCACACGGAACCGCGCGTGAGGTCCTTTCACCGTTCGGGTAGCCCCACGCCCTTTGGCGGGGTCGGCGGATGTATGACGCGTGCGCACGCTACTTCAGGAACTCCGCCGCCGCCGCCTTCGCCGTCTTGCCCCTCCTCGTCCACCATCCGGTTGAGCGCCCGCATGCGGGCCGCGTCGATCGCGCCGTCGAGGCGCTCGACGGCCGCCATCACCTCGGGCGACTCGCGGGCGATGCGCGCGCCCGCCAGGACCACCGCGTCGTAGGGGGGGATCGCGCCCTTCTCGTCCTCGAGCGTCACGAGGTCGAGCGCGTCGATGCGGCCGTCCGACGAGTAGGCCGTCACCACGTCCACCTGGCGCGCCGCGATCGCCTGGTAGAGGAGCGACGGATCCATCGTCCGCTTCTCGCGGAACGCGAGCCCGTAGGCGCGCTCGACCGAGCGCCACTCCTCGCGCGAGAAGAACTCGTAGTCGCTCGCGAGCGTGAGGCCGGCGGCGTGTCGCGACAGGTCGCCGAGCGTGCGCAGCCGCAGGCGGTCGGCGGTCTCGCGCCGGACCGCGAAGCAGTAGGCGTTCTCGAAGCCGAGCGCCGCCGCCAGCCGGATCCCGTGCGTCTCGAGGAGCCACGTGCGCACCTCCCCGAGCACGCGCTCGCGCGGGCCGGCCGCGGCGGTCCGGTGCATCACCGTGCTCCAGAGCGTTCCCGTGTAGTCGACGTAGAAGTCGATCTCGCCTCGCGCCGAGCGCGTCGAAGGCGACCGTCGAGCCGAGTCCCGTCAGGACCACGGCCTCGCGACCCGCGCGCGAGCGCACGGCCTCGGCCAGGATCTCCGCGAGCACGTACTGCTCGGTGAAGGTCTTTCCTCCGATGCGCACCGGGCGCGCCCCCGTGCTGCGCGTCGCGCCGGCGACGCTCCACGCCCAGGCGGCCAGCAGCGCGAGGCCGACGAGGCCGAAGACGATCCGGCCGCGCCGGCGCTCGCCGAGGCCGGTCGCCACCTGTCGCACCAGGAAGTCGAGGCCGAGAGCGAGGGCCGCGGCCGCCGCGCAGCCGATCAGGATCGACGCCGAGTTCCGCGTCTGCAGGCCGGCGAAGACGTAGTTGCCGAGGCTCGTGGCCCCGACGGGCGTCGAGAGCGTGGCCATGCCCACGGTCCAGACGGTGGCGGTGCGGACGCCGGCGGCCACGACCGGCAGCGCCAGCGGCAGCTCGACCTGCCACAGCCGCTCGCGGTCGGTCATCCCCACGCCAGCCGCCGCTTCGAGCACCGCGGGATCGATGCCGCGCAGGCCCGCCACCGTGTTGCGCAGGATCGGCAGCAGGCTGTAGAGCACGAGCCCGAGGAAGGCCGGTAGCACACCGATCCCCGGAAGGCCGAGCCCGCTCAGCAGCGGCACCATCACGGCCAGGAGCGCGAGCGCGGGGATCGTCTGGATGACGCCGGCGAGGCCGACGACCGGCCCTTCGAGAGCGCGCACGCGGCTCGCGAGCACGCCGGCCGGAACGGCGAGCAGCACTCCCGCGACGAGCGCCGCGAGCGTGAGCCGCACGTGGGCCGAGAGGTACTCCGGCAGCAGCGCGAGCGCTTCGCTCACGGCGCCGGCTCGAAGCGCGACGCGACGACGCGCGCCTGCCGGCGCGGCGTGTCGAGCAGCCGTGCGACGTCCTCGTCGGCGGGCTGGCGCGCCATCTCGGCGGGCGTCCCGAGCTGGATCAGGCGACCGGCGCGCATCACGCCGATGCGGTCGGCCAGCACCAGCGCCTCGGCGACGTCGTGCGTCACGAACACCGCCGTCAGCCCGAGACGGCGCCGCAGCGCGTCGAACGAGCCTTGCAGCCGGTCGCGCGTGAGCGGGTCGAGCGCTCCGAACGGCTCGTCGAGCAGGATCACGCGCGGTGAGGCGGCGAGCGCCCGCGCCACGCCCACGCGCTGCTGCTGTCCGCCCGACAGCTCGGCCGGGAACCGCGCGAGCAGCGACCCGTCGAGCTCGAGCAGCGCCAGCAGCTCGTCGACGCGCGCGTGGATGCGCTCGCGCGACCAGCCCGCGAGCCGCAGCGGAACGGCGACGTTCTCGGCCACCGTCAGGTGGGGGAACAGGCCCACGCCCTGGAACGCGTAGCCGATCGAGCGCCGCAGCACGTGAGGCTCGAGCGAGGCGGTGTCCTGGCCGTCGATCGTCACGCGCCCGGCGTCCGGCTCCACGAGCCGATTGATCATCTTGAGCGTCGTGGTCTTGCCCGAGCCGGAGCCGCCGACGAGCGCCACCAGCTCGCCGGTCGCGACCCGGAAGGAGACTCCGTCGACCGCGACCACGTCGCCGTAGCGGCGACCGAGGCCCGCGACGTCGATCATGCGCGGCGCGGCCTGCGGAAGCGCTCGCGCTCCCGCTCCGCGCGCTCGCGCACCGCGCAGCCTTCGAGGTGATCGTTGACGAGCCCCATCGCCTGCATGAAGGCGTAGACCGTGGTCGGGCCCACGAAGCTGAAGCCCAGCCGCTTCAGCTCCTTGCTGAGCCGGACCGAGGCGGGTGTCGTGGCCATCTTCACGAGCGCGGCGCGGGTGAGCCGGCGCGGGCGTTCGGCGGCCGTGGGCTCGTACGCCCAGAAGAACGCCGCGAGCGAGCCGTGCGCGCGCGCGAGCTCGCGGGCGCGGCCCGCGTTGTTGATCGTCGACTCGATCTTGCCGCGGTGGCGCACGATGCCCGCGTCGCGGAGCAGGCGGGCGACGTCGCGCGACCCGAAGCGCACGACGCGGTCGGCGTCGAAGCCCGAGAAGGCCGCCCGGAAGTTCTCGCGCTTCCTGAGGATCGTCAGCCAGCTCAGGCCGGACTGGAAGCCTTCGAGGCAGATCTTCTCGAAGAGCCGGCGGTCGTCGGCGACGGGGAAGCCCCACTCCTCGTCGTGGTAGCGGCGGTAGACCGGGTCGCTGCCGGCCCAGAAGCAGCGGACGACGCCGTCCTCGCCGCGGGTCAGGCCCTTGGGCAGGCGATCCACGCTGATGAAGGCCCGCCTACGAGAGGCCGAGCTCCTCGAGGACACCCTTCATCAGCAGCGGCCACACGGTGGTGGCGTCGGCGTAGACCTCGGCGAAGCGCCCGCCGTCGGACGGCGGCACGAACTTGCCCCACGAGACGCCTTCCGAATAGGTGCAGCCCGAGAGCCCGCCCCAGTGGACCGGCTCGGGGCAGATGCGCACGGCGTAGGTGTAGCGCGGCGCGTTCAGGCTCAGGCCCAGGCGGTGGTTCGTGATGTCGACGTAGGGGCCGACCTCCTGCGCCCAGTTGCGCGGGACGCCGCCGCCGATCGTGAAGATCCCGAGCTTCTTCGCCGACAGCGCGAAGCGCGCGAAGCTGCCGAGGTCGAGGAACGGGTTGTAGCGCGGGACCTCGGACAAGAGCTCGAGCGGATCCTTCACCCCCCGCGCGTGGGCGCGCTTCATCGCCCAGGTGGAAAGATCGAGCCCGAGCTCGGAGTCGGTGAAGGCCGGAACGTAGACGGGCACCTTCTTGAGGTACGCGCTGCGCAGCACACCCGAAGCCTTCGGGTCCTCGGCCAGCACCTCGCCGAGCGTGCGGTTGATGATCTCGCTCGACAGCTCGCCCGCGTTCGCCAGCCGATCGAGCGCCCGCGAGGTGAAATCCTCGACGTAGTTGAGGTTCGCCTCCATCTCGAGCGTGTCGTAGACGCGGTTGTAGCCCTTCTCGAACAGCTCCTCGTCCGACATGGTCGGGTCGTGGCGGTAGTGCGTGAGGCCGACCGCCTCCGACATGCCGTGGGCCATGAGAGCGCCCGTCGAGACGACCGCGTGGACCATGCCGGTGTCGATCATCTTCGAGATGATCCGGCCCATCTTGGCGATCGTCATCGCGCCCGACAGCGTCAGCACCACCTTGCAGTCGGGGTCCTTCACCATCGCGACGGTGACGTCGAGCGCTTCGCCCAGCGAGCGGCCGCTGAACGCGGTGCGCGACATCGCCCGCAGCAGGCCGGCGAACGACTTCACCTTGTCGAGATCGAGGCTCTCGAGTGCGACGAGCCCGTCTTTCTGGCCGTCGTGGAACTCGCGCGCGTCGTTCATCCGCGAATCGTAGTGGCGCTTCTGATCGATCGCAACCAGATGACGTGGTCATTCCGGGTTGCAGGCAGCGAAGGGGGTCCGGGGGACGCAGTCCCCCGGTTCAAAGAAGGAGGCAGCAGGCCGCGGGTTTCGCTCTCCTCTGCCGATCGTCAATCGAAGGGCTAAGGCAACGGGCGGCGAGCGGAGCGGGATTCACTCCCGCGTAGCGAGCGGGGGGTGAGGGGGGTGCGGCGCAGCACCCCTCCTCAAGGGGACGGCCCCCACACGCGCATCCTGCCGTCGGCGAGGGCCGCGGCGATGTGGTTCGACTCGCCGAAGAGCGCGAGCGACACCAGGCTCTCGTCGTTCGGGCCCCAGAGCGTCGTCGCGAGCGAGCGCGACTCGACGTCCCAGAGCTGCACCACGTTGTCCTGGCAGACGCTCGCGAGGAAGCCGCCCTCGGCGAGGAAGCAGAGCGAGGTGGCCGGTCGCTTCAACGGCGCGAACTGGCCGACCTGCTCGCGCGTCGCGAGGTCGTAGAGCCGGATCGTCTTGTCGTGGCTCGCCACCGCGAGGTGGCGGCCGTCGGGCGAGAGCACCAGCAGGTTGACGAGCGCCTCGGGCCCGCGCATCGTCGCCACCAGCCGGCCGCGCAGCGGGTCGGTGAGCCGCAGCACCTTCGACGAGTGGCCGGTCAGGATCCACTCGCCGCCGCCGACCCAGGTGAGCGCCGTGACGCCGGTCGGCTGGCGCAGCAGCTCGCGCCTCGCCTCGCCGGCGATCGCGGCGCCCACGTCGAAGAAGCGCAGGTTGGCGTCGTACGAGCCGGTGGCGAGCGTCGCGCCGTCCGGCGAGAACGCGATCGCCCCGACCGTCTCGTCGTGCCGCAGCTTGACGTCGATCTCGTCGCGCGTCGCCATGTCCCACAGGTGCACGACGCCGTCGACGTGCGCCGAGGCGAGCAGCGAGCCGTCGGGCGAGAAGGCGAGCGAGACCGCCGCCGCGTCGTGGCCCGAGCGGCGGTGGAGGTCCGTGCGCAGCAGGCCGACGCGGTTGCGCGAGCGCAGCTCCCAGAGCCGGATCGCCCCGTCCGCACCTGCCACCGCGAAGAGGTCGCTGACCGGCGAGAGCGCCGCCTCCTTGGTGGGCGGCGGCTCGCCGAACACCCCGAGCTCGCGGAACGCCGCGGCGCCGCGGGTGCGCAGCGTGGCCGTGTCGAGCGGCCCGGGCGGCACGGGCAGCCCGGGCACGGTCGCGCCCCCGACGCGGACGGGCGGGCGGTGCCGTGGCGACGGCGACCCTGGTCTTGTCGGCGACCTTCGCCCCGGCCGGCAGCGGGGGCGGCAGGCGCTGCAGGGTCGACGCCGAGCGCAGGCGCTCCTCGATCACCTTGATGAGCGAGACGATGCCGGTGCGCGCCGGGTCGAGCGACTGCGCGCGGCGCGCCGCCTGGAGCGCGCCCGTCAGGTCTTCCTCGGCCAGCATGCGCCGGGCCTCGGCGAAGTTGGCCTCGTACGCGCGCTTGCGGACGAGCGGATCGAGCGGCTGCTCCTTGGGCGGCGTCGGCTCCGATCGACGCCAGCAGCGCCTTGGCCATCGCGTCGAGGTCGGGGAAGCGCTTCTCGGGATCCTTGTCGAGCGCGCGCAGCGTGACCGCCGCGAGCCCGTCGGGAAGCCGCAGCGCCTTGGCGTCGAGCGGATGCGGCGGCGCGGTCATGATCTTCGTCATCAGGCTCGTGATCGTGGGCGCCTCGAAAGGACGCCGCCCCGAGACCATCTCGTAGAGGATCACGCCGACGGCCCACATGTCGGCGCGGTGGTCGACCTTGCCTCCCTGCAGCAGCTCGGGCGAGAGGTAGCTCGGGGTCCCGAGCACCACTCCCGCCTGCGTGAGGTTGGGGTCGGTCGTCTCGCCGCCGGTCCGGCGCGCGATGCCGAAGTCGAGGATCTTGATCGTCCCGTCGTGCGTGAGCCGGATGTTCGCGGGCTTGACGTCGCGGTGGACGACGCCCATGCGATGGGCGAAGTGGAGCCCGCGGCAGACGTCGACCACCATCCGCACCTTCTGCTCGAGCCCGTAGCGGTCGGGCGGCGTCATCGCCTCGACCGAGGTCGAAGCCCTCGACGAGCTCCATCGCGATGTAGTGGGTGCCGGCGACGTCGCCGATCTCGTAGATCGTGACGATGTTCGGGTGGGTCAGGCGCGCCGCCGCGCGCGCCTCGCGCCTGAAGCGGGCGAGCGCCTCCGGGCTCGTCAGCAGCGCCGGCGCGACGGTCTTGAGCGCGACGGGACGGTCGAGGATCGGATCGTGGGCCCGGTAGACCGTGCCCATCGCGCCGTGGCCGAGCTCGGCCAGATTCTCGAATTTTCCGAAGTTCAATTCGGCCCCTATGATACGGCCGCCAGCAGCTCGGCGCCGAAGGCGCTCGCCCGCCAGGCCCGCAGGCCCTCGACCTGCCCGAGCGCCGAGACGTCGCCCGGGGCCGCTTCCGCGAGGCGGTCGATCAGGCGCTGCGGGAGCACCACGGCGGCGTCGAGCCCCAGCTCGGCGCCCTTCAGCGTCCGCCACGCCTTGAGGCGCTCCACGCGCCGCAGCTGCACGTCGGGAACGACCGGGCGCACCGCGCGCGGCACCACCGGCAGCTCCTGCTCGGCGAGCGCCTGCGCTCGCTTCACCCCGGCCAGGATGTCCGCGGCGTGGCGGGAGAGCCGTGGCAGCACGCCGGGCACGGCGCGCAGGGCGCCCTCGCTCGCCGGCAGGAGCTCCGCGAGCTTGAGCAGGCTCTCGTTGCCGAGGATCTTGAAGGCCGGGGTGTCCGTCTCCTCCGCCCGCCGCTCGCGCCAGGCGTGGAGCTCGCGCAGCGCCGCGAGCGCGCGCGGCGGCAGGCGCCGGGCGCCCTTGACGGCCAGGTAGGCGTCGGGATCGCGGCGGCGCACGAGCGGCTCGAGCCGGGCGACGGCGTCGCATTCCTCGCGCAGCCACTCGAGGCGGCCGGCAGCCTGAAGCCGCGCCGCGAGCCGCTCGCGCAGCTCGACGAGATGCAGGACGTCGGCGAGCGCGTAGGCCTCCTGCTGCGGCGTGAGCGGACGCCGCGACCAGTCGTCCTTCTGGTTGGTCTTCGTGAGCGTGACGCCCAGCTCGTCGCGCGCGACCGCGACGAGGCCGAGCTCGCTGCGCCCGAGCAGGCGCGCGGCGATCATGGTGTCGAAGAGCGCGGCGAAGCCGAAGCCGAAGTCGCGCTTGAGCGTCGTGACGTCGTAATCGGCGCCGTGCAGCACCTTGACGAGCTGCGGGTCCGCCATCGCGGGACCGAGCGGCCGCAGGTCCACCGCCAGGCTGTCGACCAGGAAGGCCTCGCCGCGGTCGGTCGCGATCTGCACGAGGCAGACCTTGTCGCGGTGGTGGTAGAGGCTGTCCGACTCGGTGTCGAGCCCGATCGCGCGGCAGCTCGCGAGCGCCTGCACCAGCTTTTCGAGCTCGGCGGGGCTCTTGATCCAGGTCACGGCAGGGGAGTATAAGGCCGCGGCGACTGCCGTGGAAAAGCCGGTTTTGCAAAGATTTACGGGCGTGGACCCGCCCGGACCCCGGCGGGCGCCGGTTTGGTCTAAGCTGTGAATCGCGGGCTCGCGAGGGCGATCCGTCCCGAGTCTGCAACCCGAAAAAACCAGGAGGGCGAAGGCCGTGAGCAAGGACGTCGTGGTTCTCAACAACGAGAATTGGAAGCGGGAAGTCGCCGAGGCCGAGGGCCCGGTGCTGGTGGACTTCTGGGCGGAATGGTGTCCGCCCGTGCCGCATGATCGCCCCCGCCGTCGAGGCGCTGGCGACGACCTACGCCGGTCGCGCCAAGGTCGCCAAGCTCAACATCGACGAGAGCCCCGAGGTCGCGAACGCCTTCGGGGTCCGCTCGATCCCGACGCTGCTGGTGTTCCGGGAGGGCAAGGTGGTCGACGCGCAGATCGGCGCCGTGCCGCAGTCGTCGATCGCGCGCATGATCGAGAGCCAGCTGGAGCCGAGGGCCGCCAGCCCGCACGGGCGCGTGAGCGCGCTCCGTCTCGAGACGGTCGAGCTCGAGCCGCCGACGCGCCCGCGGACGCCGCAGTCGTCTGGATGCACGGCCTCGGCGCCGACGGCCACGACTTCGAGTCGCTGGTTCCGGAGCTGCGGCTCGGGGCGAGCCCGGCCGTGCGCTTCGTGTTCCCGCACGCGCCCGTGCGAGCGGTCACGATCAACGGCGGGCAGCGCATGCGCGCCTGGTACGACGTCGCGGGGTTCGACCGGCGCGCGGCCCAGGACGAGCGGGGGATCCGCGAGTCGGCCGAGGCGATCGGCGCGCTCGTCGAGCGCGAGCGCGAGCGCGGGATCGCCGCGAGCCGCATCCTGATCGCGGGCTTCTCCCAGGGCGGGGCGATGGCGCTCTTCACGGCGCTGCGCTGGCCGGAGCGGCTGGGCGGCGATCGTGGCGCTCTCGACCTACCTCCCGCTCGGCGAGACGCTGCCGGAGGAGCTGCATCCCGCGAACGCCGGGCTGCCGGTGTTCATGGCGCACGGCCAGTTCGATCCGATCCTGCCGCAGGCGCTCGGCGAGGCCTCCCGCGAGACGCTGACGTCCGTCGGCTGTCCGGTCGAGTGGCACAGCTACCCGATGCCCCACAGCGTGTGCCTGGAGGAGGTCGCCGACCTGCGGCGCTTCCTGCTTTCGGTGCTCTGAGGCCGGCGCCGGCCGTAGAATGGGGCCGCGCGCGGCGCGCCCCGGATGCAGGACGAAGGCGGCTCCCAACACGGCTCGCAGGGACTCGCGGAGAGCGAAGAGCGCTACCGCCTGATCTCGCAGATCATCTCGGACTACACCTTCTCCACGCGCATCAACCCCGACGGCTCGCTCTTCCACCACTGGGTGGCCGGCGCCTTCGAGCGCATCACCGGCTACGGCTACGAGGAGTACATGGCGCGCGGCGGCTGGCTGGCGGCGCTCCACCCCGACGACCGCGAGCAGGACGCGCGCGACATGGAGGCGCTGCGGGCGAACCGCCAGGTCGTGACCGAGGTGCGCACCTTCACGAAGAGCGGCGAGATGCGCTGGGTGCGCGTCTGGGGCCACCCGGTCTGGGACCCGGTCAGGAACCAGCTGGTCGGCATCTACGGCGCGGTCCAGGACATCACCGAGCGCAAGAAGGTCGAGGCCGAGCGCGAGACGCTGATCCGCGAGCTCGAGGCCAAGAACGCCGAGCTCGAGCGCTTCGCCTACACCGTGTCGCACGACCTCAAGAGCCCGCTGATCACGATCCGCGGCTTCCTCTCGTTCGTGGAGCAGGACGCCGTGGCGGGCAACCTCGAGCGCGTGCGCGCCGACCTCGGCCGCATCCGCGACGCCGTCGACAAGATGCAGCGGCTGCTGAGCGAGCTCCTGGAGCTGTCGCGCATCGGGCGCGTCGTGAATCCGCCGCAGACGATCGCCTTCGCCGCGCTCGCCCACGACGCGGCTGGCGCTCGTGGCGGGCCGCCTGCGCCAGCGCGGAGTCGGCGTCGCGGTCGCGGAGGGCCTGCCGACGGTGTGGGGCGACCGGGCGCGCCTCGTCGAGGTGATGCAGAACCTGGTCGACAACGCCGCCAAGTTCATGGGCGACCAGAAGCACCCGCAGGTCGAGATCGGCATGCGCGAGCAGGCCGGCGAGAGGGTGTTCTTCGTCCGGGACAACGGGATCGGCATCGATCCGCGCTTTCGCGACCGCGTCTTCGGGCTGTTCGAGAAGCTCGACCCCGACAGCGAGGGCAGCGGCGTCGGGCTCGCGCTCATCAAGCGCATCGTGGACCAGCACCACGGGCGCGTGTGGGTCGAATCGGAGGGCAAGGGGAAGGGGACGACGGTCTGCTTCACGCTCCCGGACGCGGCGGCGAGCGCGCCCGCCCCGGCGCCGTCGTCCGTCGCCGGCTAGACCGTCTCCCAGCGCCGGGCGAGCCGGCGTGCGATCGTCAGGAAAGCGGCCGTCAGCAGCACGAGCACCAGCAGCTGCGGCCAGAGCTCCACGAGCGGGGCGTTGCGCCAGAAGACCTTGATGTAGCCGTCGAGCGCCCAGCCGTTGAAGGTGAAGAGGCCGAGCTTCTGCATCTTCTCGCTCATCAGGAAGCGCGGGAACATGCTGCCGCCGAGCGCCGACATCATCAGGATCACGATCGTGCCGATGCCGCTCAGCTGCCCGCGCGAGCGGCACGCCGTCGCGAGCACGAGGCCGAAGCCCGCGGCCGCGCCGGCCGTGGCGAGCGTCATCAGGGCGAAGCCAGCCAGGTGGGACAGTAGCTCGAGGCCGAAGACGAGCGCGCCCCAGGCGAACATCAGCGTGACCTGCAGCACGCCCGTGAGCGTGATGAACAGCCACTTGCCCGCGAGCAGGCGGCCCATGCCGAGCGGCGTGCCGAGCAGGCGCTCGAGCGTTCCCGACTCCACCTCCTCGAGCAGCGCGCCGCCGGCGGCGGAGCAGCTGAAGAGCAGGAACATCACCCCGACGCCGGCCGCGAAGAACGCGACCATCGAGCCGTCCGGGCCCCGCTGCCCGACCACCTCGTGCACGTCGACGCCCAGCAGCTCGGCGACGCCCGCGCCCGCCGCCTCGCCCGCGCCGTCGCCGGTCGCGGCCTGGCTGAGCCACGCGTCCATCACCCCGCGCTGCTGGGGCGTCATGCCGCCGGCGTACTTCTCGAACATCTCGAGCCCGCGCCTCGCGAAGGCCTTCGGCTGCGCCGTCGCCGCCGCCTTCTGCAGCAGGCCGCGCAGGAGCGGCGTCGCGATCGGGTCCGACGGATCGACCAGCAGCTCGGCGCGTGGCGGCGTCCCGGCGCTCCCGAACGCCGCGCCGAAGCCCGAAGGGCAGCACCACCGCGGCCGGAGCGTCGCCGTCCTTCACCAGCGACTCGGCGCGCGGGCGGTCGAGCGGCACGGACGGCTGCGCTCGCCGGGCCGCCGCGCGGCCGGGCCGTGGTCAGCGGCCGCAGCGCGGCCTCGTGCTCGAGCGCCTTCACGAACGCCCGGCTCGCGTCGCTGCGGTCCTCGTCGACGAGCGCCACGCGCACGGGGTTCGGGCTGCGCCGCGGCTGCTGCCCGAACACGAGCGCGAAGATCGAGAAGAAGGCGAGCGGCAGCACGAAGGCCATCAGCTGCGCGACGCGGTCGCGGCTCAGGTTGAGGCGCGAGATCCGGAGCACCGTGGCGATCACTCGCGCAGCTCCCTTCCCGTGAGGTGGATGAAGACGGCGTGCAGGCTCGGGCCCTTCACGGCGACGTCGCGCACGACCAGGCCGGCCGCGGCCGCCTGCTGCAGCAGCGCCGGGAGCTCCGCCGCGACGTCCCGGACCTCGGCGCGGAGCGTGTGGCCGTCGGCGTCGGCCGCGAGCCCGGCGAGCGGGCGCTCCGGCAGGCGCTCGACCGAGAGCGAGACGTGCCGGCGCTCGCCGACCGTGCTCGCGATCAGCTGCTGGAGCGTTCCCGCAGCCGCCACGCGCCCGTGATCGATCACCACGATCCGGTCGCAGAGGCCCTCGGCCTCGTCGAGCTGGTGCGTGGTGAGCAGCAGCGAGGTCCCGCGCTTGCGCAGCGCGGACAGCATCTCGTAGATCCGCTCGCGGCTCTGCGGATCGACGCCGACGGTGGGCTCGTCGAGCAGCAGCACGCGCGGCTCGTGCAGCACGCCGCACGCGATGTTGAGCCGGCGGCGCATCCCGCCCGAGAAGCGCTTCACCGGCTCGTCGGCCCGCGCGTCGAGGCCGGTCCAGGCGAGCGCCCACGCGACGCGCTCCGGCAGCGCCTGCCGCGAGAGCCCGTGGAGACGTCCGAACACCTCGAGGTTCTCGCGCGCCGTGAGCTGCGCGTAGACGGCGATCTCCTGCGGAACGACGCCGAGCTCGGCGCGCGGGCTCTCGGGCCGCAGCGCCCGCCCCGCGAGCGCGATCTCGCCGCCGTCGAGCCGCACGCGCCCGGCGATCGCGCGCACGAGCGTCGTCTTGCCGGCCCCGTTCGGGCCCAGGAGGCCGAGCAGCTCGCCCGCGTCGAGCGCGAGCGAGGCGCCCTGGAGCGCCGGCGTGCCGCCGAAAGACTTGCGGGCGTCGCGTACCGTGAGCAGGCTCTCGCGCATCTCGCGAGGAGTCTACGCGTACGGGTCACGGCGGTTCCACGCGGCCCGCAGGAATCGGCGAACGGGGCTTATTCGACGGTGAGCGTCGTCAGCGTTCCCGGCTCTTCGCCTCGTTCCAGAGCCGGTCCATCTCCTCGAGCGTCGAGTCGGCGGGCTTCTTGCCCTCGCCGCGCAGGCGCTCCTCGATGAACTGGAAACGGCGCCGGAACTTGCGGTTGGCGGCCTTGAGAGCGCTCTCCGGATCGACGCCGGTCAGCCGGGCGACGTTGACCGCCACGAACAGCAGGTCGCCGACCTCCTCCGCGACGCGGCGCGCGTCGGCCTTCTCGCGCACGGCCTCGCGCAGCTCGCCCGCCTCCTCGTCCAGCTTCAGCAGGGCGTCGCCGGGCCCCGGCCAGTCGAAGCCCACGCGCGAGACCTTCGTCGTCAGCTGGAACGCCTCCATGACCGCGGGCAGGCCCGTGTGGACGCTGTCGAGCATCGACGCGTCCTCCTTGCCCTTCTGCGCCCGCTCGGCGGCCTTGATCGCCTCCCAGTTGCGGAGCACCTCGCCGGAGGTCGAAGCCCCGTCGTCGGCGAAGACGTGGGGGTGGCGCCTCACCATCTTCTCCGCCACGCGCTCGATCACCTGGCGCAGGCGGAAGGCCCCCCGCTCCTCGGCGATGTTCGCGTGGAACACCACCTGGAGCAGCAGGTCGCCGAGCTCGCCCGCGAGCTCGGCGTCGTCCTTCTCGTCGATCGCGTGGGCCACCTCGTAGGCCTCCTCGATCGTCATCGGCTTGACGCTCTCGTGGGTCTGCTCGCGGTCCCACGGGCAGCCGCCCGGTGCGCGCAGCCGCGCGATCAGCTCGACGAAGCGGGCGAAGAGCGTCCCGGCCTCGGTCGCGGCGGGGGACGGCGTGATCTCGGCCAAGCTAGCGCAGTCCCGCGATGCGCGTGCGCAGCGTGTCGAGGTCGCGCTTGCGCGCGGCGAGCTCCTGCGACTGCGCGCGCAGGCGCTCGCCGTCGGCGCGCACGAAGCGTGCGAACGGCAGGATCGCCTCCTGCAGCTTCCTGTGCCCGAGCTCGAGCTCGCGGTCGCAGCCGGCGCGCAGCGTTGCCGCGAGCCGCTGCCGCAGGGCGCCGACTGCTTCCCCGAGGCGCGCCTTCTCGCGAGCGCGCTGGATCGGGAGCGGCAACGGCGCAGCCAGCGCGACGACCGCGCCGACGACGCCGGCCGTGACGGCGGTCGCGGCGGTCTCGGCCTGCAGCAGGCCGATGCCCGCGCCGACGATGGCGAGCAGGAGCAGGAGCAGCGTCGCGGCCGCCGAGCGCTGCGCCGCGCGCGCGAAGCGCGCCGGCTCCTCGCGGGGCGAGAAGCTCTCGAGCGCGCGCGCCGCGTCGCGCGCGAAAGCCTGCCGCAGCCGGGCCTGGTCCGGCGCGGGCACCGCGATCGGCGGGCCGCCTCCGCGCGAGGCGTGCGTCTCGCTCCGCTTGTTGACGCGCTCGACCACGGTGGGCCAGAGGCGGGCGTCTGCGGCCGCGACGGCGTCCGCCAGCCCGTCGGCCCGCTTCTCGATCGCGGCCTGCAGTCCGCCCATCACGTCCTGCCGGAAGAGCGCGGCGGTCTGCTCGCGGTCGAGCAGCGAGAGCGCGCGAGGCAGGCGCAGCGTGCGGTCGAGGAACGCGTCCCCGCGCGTCTCGAGCTCGAGCAGCGGCTTCTCGGCCTCGGACACCCGCACGCGCTGATCACGCGCCGTCTCCTGCAGGTGCTGCGCGATCAGGCCCTCGACCTCCTTGAGCGCCGCCTCGTCCTCGGCGAGCGTCGCCAGCCGGGATTTCGCCCCGCTCGCCGCGACCTCGATCGCGCGGTCGGCGACGCCCAGCGGGCTCTCGAGCTTGACGCGCAGGCGGCCGACGTCGTCGAGCGTGCGCGAGAGGTACGCCTCGAGCGCTCCGAAGCCGTTGCGCGCCGCGTCGGGCAGGTAGCCCGCCGTCTTCGCCTTCCAGGTCTGGCGCGCCGAGACTCCGAACACCTCGGGGCGCAGGCCGAGGAGCTCCCGCAGCTTGTCGCGCACGAACTCGACCACCTTCTCGACGTCGGCCGGACCCTCCAGGATGTCGATCTTGTTGACCGCGACCACCACCTTCTTGCCCCAGTCGCGGATCGTCGCGAGGAACTGCCGCTCGCTCTCCGTGAACGGCCGATCGGCGGAGGTCACGAACAGCACCAGCTCCGAGCGCGGCACGAAGTCGCGCGTCAGCGCCTCGTGACCCTCGACGACGGCGTTCGTGCCGGGGGTGTCGACGATGTTCATCTCGCGCAGGAGCTCGAGCGGCAGCGCGACCTCCTCGAAAGCGCCGCCGGCGGGCGTGCGCTTGCGCTCGGCGCCGTACTTGACGAGCTCGACCCGCGAGGTCGTGGGGGTGGGCCCCTCCTCGAGCACCTTCTCGCCGAGCAGCGCGTTGATCACCGCGCTCTTGCCCGCGTTGAACTCGCCGACCACCACCAGCAGGAACAGCTCGTCGAGCTGGCTGATGGCGCGCGCGAGCGCCTTCTGGTGCTCCTCCGAGGTCTCGACGCGCACGAGCAGCACCCGCAGCTCAGCGAGCTGGCGGTGCAGCTCCCTGAGCAGGCTCTTGCGCTTCTCGTCGAGGATGCCCCGTAGCATGAGTGTCGAACGCCGGTCGTCTAGTTCCCGCGCAGCGGGATGCGTCGCGATTGGCCCGAGCCCACGTCCTCGAGGTCCACCGACTCGAGCCCGATGCGCGCGATCCGATAGCGGTTCGCCACCATCTCGCCCATCTGGCCGGTGAGGACCTCCTTGCGGTCGGTCATCAGCACCGCGACCTTCACGCCGGCGCGGTTCTCGACCGACCCCAGGTACTTGAGGTTGAGCGGCGGCGGTCCGGGCGGCGGAACGTACGCGGTCTCGACCGGCGGCGTCGGGACGGGCTCCGGCGTCTGCGCCGGCACGGGCAGCTTCTCGGCTTCGTCCTCGTCGCGCGCGGCCGAGCCGAAGCGGAAGAGATCGCGGTGTCCCGCCGTGGTCTCGGGGCGCTCCGTCGCGAGACGGGCGAGGTCGATGCGCGGCACGGGCGGCGGAAGCGCCTCGGCGCGCGCCCGGGCGGCCGGCGTTCCTGCGTTGTCCTTGAGGCGCAGGAACACGAGCGCCAGCACCGTGAGCGCCACGAGCGAAAGCATCACCTTCTCTCGCCGGCTGAGCGTCCTCACTCTGGCGAGGTTAGCATGACTCGTCGTAGGCTAGCCCGGGGCTCCCGAGGAGGCGTTCGCATGAGGGCGATTCGCGTCGACGCGTTCGGAGGTCCCGAGGTGCTGCGCCTCGCGGACGTCCCCGATCCGGTGCCGGGCAACGGCGAGATCGTCGTTCGCTGCGAGGCGTCGGGGATCAACTACCTCGACACCTACCACCGCACCGGGCTCTACCCGAACCCGCTGCCGTTCGTGCCCGGAATGGAGGGCGCGGGAGTCGTGACCGCCGTCGGGCCCGAGGTCACGCTCTTCCGCATCGGCGACCGCGTCGCGTGGACGAGCGCGATCGGCTCCTACGCCGCGAGCGTGAAGATGGCGGCCGACAAGGCCGTGGCCGTGCCGGAGGGCGTCGAGCTGCGGACGGCCGCCGCGGTGATGCTCCAGGGCATGACCGCGCACTACCTGACGACGAGCACGTTCCCGCTCGCCAAGGGTCACACCTGCCTCGTCCATGCCGCGGCGGGAGGCGTCGGCCTGCTGCTCGTGCAGATGGCGAAGCAGCGCGGAGCGCGCGTGATCGGAACGGTCGGCGGCGAGCCGAAGGCCAGGCTCGCGCGCGCGGCCGGCGCCGACGAGGTGATCCTCTATCGGCAGGAGGACTTCCTGGCCGCGGTCAAGCGCCTGACGAACGGCCGCGGGGTCGACGTGGTGTACGACGGCGTCGGCAAGGAGACGGCGCTCAAGAGCCTCGACTGCCTCGCGCTGCGCGGGATGATGGTCTTCTTCGGCAACGCGAGCGGGCCGGTCGGACCGCTCGATCCGCTGCTGCTCTCGCAGAAGGGCTCGCTGTTCATGACGCGGCCGACCCTCTTCCACTACGTCGCGGACCGCGCGAGCCTCGAGGCGCGCGCCGCGGACGTGCTCGGGCAGGTGGCCGCGAAACGGCTCGAGGTCCGCATCGACCGCGCTTTCCCGCTCGCGGAGGCCGCGGCCGCGCACCAGGCGCTCGAGTCGCGGCAGACGACGGGCAAGCTGCTGCTCGTCCCCTGAAGTGACACGCCCGAGCGTGGTGCGCCGATGATCGCGCGCGAGGAGTACCCGGGGGGCCGCGCCTTCGAGGTCGTCCTCTCCAACCTGCTCGCCGAGACCACGGACGCGATCGTCAACGCCGCGAACGGGCACCTGGTGCACGGCGGCGGCGTCGCTGCGGCGATCGCGCGCGCCGCGGGGGACGCACTGGTGCAGGAGGGCGAGCGCATCGTCGCCGCGCACGGGCCGCTGGCGGTCGGCGAGGCCGTCGTGACGACCGCGGGCAAGCTGCCTTTCAAGGGTGTGATCCACGCCGTCGGCCCGCAGCAGGGGATCGGGCGCGAGGAAGAGCGGCTGGTGCAGGCGCTCGGCGCGGCTTTCCTGCGCGCCCACGAGCGCGGCTTCGAGTCGGTCTCGTTCCCGGCCGTGAGCAGCGGGATCTTCGCCGTCCCGCTCGAGGTCTGCGCGCGCGCCTACGTGCGCGCCGTGCGCGAGTTCATGCGCGCCCACCCCGACACCAGCCTGAAGACGCTGCGGCTCGTGCTCGTCGACGGCCCGCTCGTGGCGCTCGTGCGCCAGGAGCTCGGCAGAAAGGCCTGATGCGCACCGAGACCCTGATCGTTCTCGCGGTCGCCCTGGGCTCGGCGCTCGGCGGGGTCGCGCGCTACGGCCTCTCCGGCCTCGTGGCGCGCTCGTTCGGCGAGACGTTTCCGTGGGGCACGCTGGTCGTGAACGTGCTCGGGTCGTTCCTGATCGGCTTCGTCGCGGCGCTCACCGGCCCCGACGGGCGCGTGCTGGTGAGCCCCGTGACGCGGCAGTTCTGGATGCCGGGCATCTTCGGCGGCTTCACGACGTTCTCGTCCTTCAGCCTGCAGACGCTGAGCCTGGCGCAGGACGGGGAATGGACGCGGGCGCTCGCGAACGTGACGCTGTCGGTCGCGCTGTGCCTGCTCGGCGTCTGGCTCGGTGCGTCGCTCGCAGCCGCCGTCAATCGCTAGAGGAGGACCCATGCAGGTCCCGACCGAAGCCGTGCTCGCCCGGATCTTCCTGGGCGAGGCCGACAAGGCGCCCGGCGGAAGGCCGCTCTACGAGGAGGTCGTGCTCAAGGCGCGCGAGATGGGCCTCGCCGGAGCGACCGTGCTGCGCGGCCCGATGGGCTTCGGCCGCAACAGCCACCTGCACACGGCCAAGATCCTGCGCCTGTCCGCGGACCTTCCGATGATCGTGGAGCTCGTGGACGCCGAGGGCGAAGGTGCGCGCGCTGCTCGATGCCATCGAACCGATCATGGGCAGCGGCCTCGTGACGCTGGAGCGGGTCCAGGTGATCCGCTACGGCGCGCCCGCCGCGCGCTGAGCCGCGCGCGCGACGCGGTTGAAAACGCGGCCGCGCGCCGTTATCGTCAGGCCGCGCAAGACAACCGGGAGGTCGGCAGGATGGCCGAGGGAAACGCGTCGGTCGCGGCCTGGCGATTCGGGCGCACCATGCGCCGCGACCTGTGGTGGCTGCAGCCGCTGCTCGCGGCGGCGGGGCTCGGGGCGTTCGTCGTCTACGCGACGTGGGCCGCGTTCCAGGGCGGCACTACCACTTCGGCCCCTACCTCTCGCCGTTCTACTCGCCGGAGCTCTTCGGCGACTCGCCGCACGCCTGGTTCGGGCCGAAGCCCGTCGGCTGGCCGGCGTGGCTGCCGTTCTCGCCGGCGCTCCTGATCCTCTGGGCGCCCGGCGGCTTCCGCTTCACCTGCTACTACTACCGCGGCGCCTACTACAAGGCGTTCTGGGCCGATCCGCCCGTCGTGCGCGGTCGGCGAGCCGCGCGACGCGCTACCGCGGCGAGGCCGCGTTCCCGCTGATCCTCCAGAACGTCCACCGCTACTTCCTCTACCTCGCGCTGCTGTTCCTGGTCGTCCTCGCGCACGACGTCTGGAAGGCGCTCTGGTTCGCCGACCGCCGACGGGCGGCGCGCAGTTCGGCATCGGCGTCGGCACGCTCGTGCTGGCGGTCAACGTCGTCCTGCTCGGCGGCTACACGCTCGGCTGCCACTCGCTGCGCCACCTGGTCGGCGGCGGCAGCGACGAGCTCTCGAAGACAGCCGCTCTGCAAGACCGCCTACGGCTGCGTCAGCTGCCTCAACGCGCGGCACATGCTGTGGGCCTGGGTGAGCCTCTTCTGGGTCGCCTTCGCCGACCTCTACGTGCGCTCTGCTCGATGGGCGTCTGGCACCGACTGGAGGATCTTCTGATGGCCGACTACCAGACGCACGACCACGACGTGCTCGTCATCGGCGCCGGCGGCGCGGGCCTGCGCGCCGCGATCGAGGCCGCGGCCGGCGGCGTGACGGTCGGCCTCGTCTGCAAGTCGCTGCTCGGCAAGGCGCACACCGTGATGGCCGAGGGCGGCGTCGCGGCGGCGCTCGCCAACGTCGACGACCGCGACAACTGGCGGGTGCACTTCGCCGACACGATGCGCGGCGGCCAGTACGTCAACAACTGGCGCATGGCCGAGCTGCACGCCAAGGAGGCGCCCGACCGCGTGCGCGAGCTCGAGGCCTGGGGCGCGCTCTTCGACCGCACGACGGACGGCCGCATCCTGCAGCGCAACTTCGGCGGCCACCGCTATCCGCGCCTCGCGCACGTCGGCGACCGCACCGGCCTCGAGATGATCCGCACGCTCCAGGACCACGGCATCCACCAGGGCATCGACGTGCACATGGAGTGCACGGTCGTCAGCGCTGCTGAAGGACGGCGGGCGCGTCGCGGGCGCCTTCGGCTACGACCGCGAGCGCGGGCGCTTCCGCGTCTTCCGCGCGAAGGCGGTCGTGCTCGCGACCGGCGGCATCGGCCGCGCCTACAAGATCACCAGCAACAGCTGGGAGTACACCGGCGACGGCCACGCGCTCGCCTACGACGCGGGCGCCGAGCTGCATGGACATGGAGTTCGTGCAGTTCCATCCCACCGGCATGGTCTGGCCGCCGAGCGTGCGGGGCATCCTGGTCACCGAGGGCGTGCGCGGCGAGGGCGGCGTCCTGCGCAACAAGGAAGGCCGCCGCTTCATGTTCGACGACATCCCCGAGAACTACAAGAGCCAGACCGCCGACAACGAGGAGGAGGGCTGGCGCTACACGCAGGGCGACAAGAACGCGCGCCGGCCGCCGGAGCTGCTCACGCGCGACCACGTCGCGCGCTGCATCATGCGCGAGGTCAAGGCAGGGCGCGGCAGCCCGCACGGCGGCGTCTTCCTCGACATCGCCTGGATCAAGGAGCGGATCCCGAACGCCGCGGAGCACATCAAGCGAAGCTGCCGAGCATGTACCACCAGTTCAAGCAGCTCGCCGACATCGACATCACGAAGGAGCCGATGGAGGTCGGGCCCGACCACGCACTACGTGATGGGCGGCGTGCGCGTCGACGCCGACACGCAGATGTCGACGGTGCCCGGCCTCTTCGCCGCGGGCGAGTGCGCGGCGGGCCTCCACGGCGCCAATCGCCTCGGCGGCAACTCGCTCTCCGACCTGCTGGTCTTCGGCAAGCGCGCCGGCGAGTACGCGGCGCGGTTCGCGAAGGAGAACGGCGCCGGCCGCGATCGACGACGGCGCAGGTCGAGGCCGCGGCGCGCCGAGCGCGCTCGAGCCGTTCGAGCGCGGCGACGGCGGCGAGAACCCGTACGCAGATCCAGCACGAGCTGCAGGAGATGATGCAGGACCTCGTCGGCATCGTGCGCACGCGAGGGCGAGATGGAGCAGCGCGCTCGAGGCGCTCGCGAAGCTGCGCGAGCGCGCGCGGCGCGTGTCGGCGTCGCCGGCAACCGCGAGTACAACCCCGGCTGGCACACGGCGCTCGACCTGCCGAACCTGCTCACGGTCTCCGAGGCGGTCGCGCGCGCGGCGCTCGAGCGCAAGGAGAGCCGCGGCGCCCACTTCCGCGAGGACTTCCCGGACAAGGACGCGGCGTGGGGCAAGGTCAACATCGTGGTCCGCAAGGGCCGAGGACGGCGCGATGCAGGTCGACCGCGAGCCGATCCCGGAGATGCCGGCCGAGCTGAAGCAGATCATCGAGGAGATGAAGTAATGGCCGCGCGCGACCTTCCGGATCTGGCGCGGCGACGCGGCCGGCGGCGAGTTCCAGGACTACGCGACCGAGGTCGAGCGAGGGCATGGTCGTGCTCGACGCGGTCCACCGGATCCAGGCCGAGCAGGCGCACGACCTCGCCGTGCGCTGGAACTGCAAGGCCGGCAAGTGCGGCTCGTGCTCGGCCGAGATCAACGGCAAGCCGCGGCTCATGTGCATGACGCGGCTCAACGAGCTGCCGCTCGACGAGCCGGTCACCGTCGAGCCGATGCGGGCCTTCCCGCTGATCCGGGACCTGGTCACCGACGTCTCGTGGAACTTCCGCGTCAAGAAGACGATCAAGCCGTTCAAGCCGCGGCCGCCCGACGCGCCCGACGGCACCTGGCGCATGGCGCAGGCGGACGTCGACCGCGTGCAGGAGTTCCGGAAGTGCATCGAGTGCTTCCTCTGCCAGGACGTCTGCCACGTGCTGCGCGAGCACCAGATGCACGAGCGAGTTCATCGGGCCGCGCTTCCTGGTCTACGCGGCGGCGCTCGAGATGCACCCGCTCGACACCGAGGACCGGCTGCGAGGAGCTGAAGCGACGCGCACGGCATCGGCTACTGCAACATCACGAAGTGCTGCACCAAGGTCTGCCCCGAGGACATCACGATCACCGACAACGCGATCATCCCGCTCAAGGAGCGGGTGGTGGACCGCTTCTACGATCCGGTGCGACGGCTGTTCCGCGTCTTGCGCCCGGGGGCGTGAGCCGAAGGGCCGAGGAGGGAGCATGGTCGAGCTCAAGCCGCTGTCGCGCGAGGCGGTCCCCGCGGCGCTCGAGAAGGCCGAGCGCTACCGGCTGCTCAACGAGCCGGGCGAGGCCGAGAGCATCTGCCTCGACGTGCTGCGGCTGGAGCCCGACAACCAGCAGGCGCTCGTCGACGCTGCTGCTCGCGCTCACCGACCAGTTCGACGAGGACGCCCCGAACGCCGTGAGCCAGGCGCGCGCGCTCGTGCCCCGCTTCCAGGACGAGTACGAGCGGGCCTACTACGCGGGCATCATCGCGGAGCGGCGCGCCAAGGCGCGCCTGGCGCAGGGCGGGCCGGCCTCCGGGCACGTCGCCCACGACTTGCTGCGCGAGGCGATGGTGCTCTTCGAGCAGGCGGAGCGCCTGCGGCCGCCGGGCAACGACGACGCGATCCTGCGCTGGAACACCTGCGTGCGGATCCTGGAACGGCACCCGCACGTGGTGCAGGCGCCGCGCGACCCTCTGAGCCGCCGCTCGAGTAGCGGCGGGGGGTCGAGCCGCCGCTCGGAGTAGCGGCGCGCGCCCGCTACCAGCTGGCGGAGAGGCTGAGGCCGACGCCCTGACCGTGGGGGTCGGTCGCGGGGGCGACGCTGACGAGGCGCTTCTTGGCCGGGGCCTGCGAGTCGAGCCGCGACACGGTGCGGCCGACGACGAGCCCGAGTGTCGCCCCGGCGATCACGTCGCTCAGGTGGTGGCGATCCTGCTCGATGCGCGTGAGCCCGATGCAGCTCGCGAGCGCGTAGGCGGGCACGCCGAGCTTCCAGCCGTAGTGGTGCGAGGCGATCGTCGCCAGGCTGAACGCCGTCGAGGTGTGGCCCGAAGGAAACGACAGCGAGTCGCTGCCGTCGGGACGCTCGCGCTTCACCGTGTACTTCAGCAGGCCCGTGTAGGCACCGTTCACGACCAGCGCCTGCGCGAAGTCGTAGGTCATGGAGCGGAACCGGCCCTGCGGCGCGAAGCGGCCCGCCACGAAGAGCGCGCCCACCATCGGCACCATGGCGGCGCCGCCCATCTTCGAGCCGGTGTGTCCGCACACGCTGCAGACGCCCTTGAGCGCCTGCTCCGTGTGGCCGTCGAACGCCGAGGCGAACGTCGTCAAGCCTGCGCCGACCGCGAACGGGAACAGGTTCTGGCCCGAGAACACGCCGATCATGTTGCGGCCGAGGTTCTTCGGGAAGGCGCCCATCGTGCGCCGGTCCTCGGGCAGATCGAAGAGGTTGCGGGTGTCGAGGTTGCTCGGCTGCAGCGCCTCCGGCTCCGCCGACGGCTCCTGGAGGGGGGCTGGATCCTGGAGGGGTGTGGCGTCCTGGGCGCGACAGGGGGTGCTTCCAACCAGTGCCACCACCAGTGTCGCGCCAACGGCTGCATCGAGCTTCTTCAACGATCCCTCCATGGCCGCGCTTTGGGGCCGCGACGATTCCGAAATTCTCGCATGACGCCCATGAGGCGGGCTGCCAGAAGGCGCCAAGGGCGGTCAAGAGATGTGAAGCAACCGCTCCGACCTGCTAAGACTCGGTCCCCTCACGGCTTCGAAGACGCCGGGACCTGCACCCGGTACAGCTTCGTCTGGGTTCGCAGGTACAAGCCGTCGGCGTCGGCTGCCGGACTGGCCAGGCTCATCTCGCCCAGGCTGTTCTTCGCGAGCTCCTTGTACTCGTCACCCGCTTCCAGCACGAACGTCTCGCCGTCCTCGCTCAGCAGGTAGATGCGCCCGGCGCTGGCGAGGGGCGAGCTCGAGAAGGTGATGCCGCCGCCCCCCACGCGCGCCTTGTAGACTTCCTTTCCGGTCCGAGCATCGACCACCTGCAGGATGCCGTTGTCGTTGGCCGCGTACAGCCGCCCGCGGTAGAGCAGCGGCGACCCGGTGTAGGCGGAGAAGCGGGGCAGGAACCAGCTCACGAAATCGCTCCGGGGAGCTCCCTCGGCCGTCGAGATGTCGCCCGCGGCACCGGGCCGGATCGCGAACAGGGGACGCGAGTTCTCGCCCTGGGAGCCGGAGCCCACGAAGAGCAGGCCCTCGCCCGCGACCGGGGTGGGCGTCGCCTGCGTGATGCCCTTGAGCCGCCAGAGCTCGTGGCCTTCCTTGTCGTAGCTGATCACGAGGCCGCGACCCACCGTGACGATTTCCGTGCGCAGCTCGTTCTGCCAGACGAAAGGCGTCGCCCATCCCGACTTCAGCCGCCCTTCGTTGGCCGTGCGGCTCACCTTCCAGGCAATCGTTCCCGTCCTGGCCTCCAGGGCCACGAGGAACGACTCGCCCTCGTTGTCGTGGAGCTGGTAGACGCGCCCGTCGTGGACAACCGGGGACGACGCGGTGCCGAAGTCGAGATAGATGGGCTGAGGCGTCCAGCTCTGCTTCCAGAGCAGCGTCCCCTCGCGCGAATAGCAGAACAGGCCGACGTTGCCCCCGAAGGAGACGTAGACCCGCTCGCCGTCCGTGGCCGGCGTCTCGGACGCGTAGGTGTTCTTGCGATGCCGTCCTCCGGAGGGCTTGCCGCGATGGGCCTCGCGCTGCCACACCACCTTGCCCGTCCGCGCGTCGAGGGCAAGGACCTGGTAGCTCACCTCGTCCGATTCGGAGGCGAGCTCGATGTCCCGAGCCACGACGCGCTTCATGATCTCCTCGTCGGATAGCCCCTGCTTCTGCAGCTCCGCCGCGTAGTCGTTGCCGTAGATGCCGGTCGAGGGGGCCTTGAAGGCTCCGGCGTTCACGGCCGTGGTCAGGTAGACCCGGTCGCCCCACACGATGGGCGACGACCAGCCGCGCCCGGGCAGCTCCGCCGTCCACGCGACATTGTCGGTCGCCGACCAGCGCGTGGGCAGGCTGGAAGAGTCCGCGATTCCAGCGCTGTTGGTGCCCCGGAACTGCGGCCAGTTGCCGAGCCCTTCGGGCTCCGAAGCCGTTGCCCAGAGACAGGCCACAGCAAAGACGGCGAGTCGCGAATGAAGCATGCCCGATCCTAGCGCACGCGGACCTCGGCCAGCCCCGGGTTCTGCTAGGTTGTGGGGATGCGACCCACCGTCGCGCGCGAGCGCGCCGCCGCGGCCCTTTCCGCAGCCGCAACGCGGACCCGGCCGGCCCGGCCGCTGCGCGGCGCGGCGTCCGGGACGCCGGCCAGCTGCTCGCGCCGGAGCAGGTGCTGATGAGCCCGCAGTCGCAGCTCCAGTACCGGATCGAGCGGCTGCTCGGCGCAGGCGGCTTCGGCCAGGTCTACCTCGCCCAGCGGATTGGACGCTCGTCGCTCGTGCCCGCGACCGTCTGCATCAAGGCGAGCGTCAGGAGCGACGCCTGGGTGCGCGAGGCCTACTTCGGCCAGCTGCTCGACGGCCATCCGCGAGCGATCGCGGTCTACGATTCGTTCCCGCTCGTGCGGCCCGACGGCCGCCTCGTCTACTGCCTCGTCCTCGAGTACGCGCGCCACGGCGACCTGCGCGCCTACCTGGTGAAGAACGGCTCCGGCTGGCCCGAGCGCGTCGCGCGCCGCGAGATCGCGGGCATCCTGCAGGTGCTCGGCCGGCTGCACCGCGGCCAGGTGCTGCACCGCGACCTCACGCCGATGAACGTGTTCGTGTGCGAGGGGCGCAGCCTGAAGCTCGGGGACTTCGGCCTCGTGCGCCAGCAGACCGACAGCCGCGGGACGCTCGTCGACGCGCTCAACCCGTCGATGGCGCCGAGCGACATCGTGGACCGCACCGTGCCGAAGTGGCGCGCGCGCGACGACGTCTACCAGATGGGCCAGCTGATCGGCATGCTGGTGAAGGGCGACGCGCAGGCGCGCATCCGCCCGCACGAGATCCGCCAGCTCGCGTGCACGGACCACCTGAAGGAGATCGTCTACCGCTGCATCGGCGAGCGGCGCAAGCGCTACGAGACCGCCGACGAGCTGATCGAGGCGCTCAAGACCCCGCCCGCGCTGCCGCGGGCCGGACGGCTCTCGACGCTCAAGGGCGTGCACCTCGCGTTCACCGGGATCCTGAGCCGTCCGCGGCGCGAAGCGAAGGCGGCGGCCCGGCGCGCCGGGGCCGTGCTCCACGGGATGCCCTCGGTGCGCACGAGTGTCGTCGTGCGCGGCAAGCCGAACCCGCTCCAGGCCGCCGGCCGCGAGGCGGGCCTCAAGCTGATGGAGATCAAGCGCCTGCGCGCCAAAGGGCACCGCATCACGCTGCTCAACGAGTCGCAGTTCTGGCGGCTCGCCGGCCGCAAGTAGCTCAGGCGGCTATTTGAAGCACTGCACCAGCAGCGCCCGGCCGAGGCCCGTCTTGTTGCCCGGCGTGCAGGTCTGACCGGAGGGCGCGCAGCACCAGCACTCCTCGAGCGCCTCCGCGAGGCCGCGGGCCGGGATCGTCGACTCGCTCACGGGGCCGGTCGTCTGGCTGCAGGAGCCGTTCACGCCCGCGGCGCTCCTGAGCACGACCCGCTCGGTCGTCAGGTTCATGTAGATCGGCGTCTTGGCCGAGCCGGGGAAGGCAACCGCCGTCACGCGCTTCTGCTTGGGCGAAGTCTGGCGGTAGATCACGATCACCGGATCGCCGGGCTTGAAGCGCACGGCCTCGGCGATCACCGGCGGGTCGAAATGCCACGCGAGCTTCGCACCGCCGTCCTCGGTCATCAGCAGGTTGTTGAGGGTCGTATCGACGCTCAGCAGCTTGCCGTAGACGCTCTTGATGGCGGGGGTCGGCGCCTCGGCCGAGGCCGGAGCGGACGGCGCTTGCGCGGGTGGCTGGGCCAGCGCCGAGCCGAGCACGCCGCAAGACAGCAGGGCGACACCGACGAATCGCAAAGGTGCGTGGCCCGACCAGGAACGGCTCATGCTGTCCTCCCCGCGGCGGGACGGAGCGGCGCCCGCCGACCCGCCGCAGCGTATCACCCGGCGCAGCGCCCCGGCCAGACATCATTGGCCTAGGCGCCGCCGCAGCTCACCAGCACGCGGCCGAGCGAGCGCCGCTCGATGAGGCTCGGGGCGGCTTCGAGCACCTGCGCCAGCGGGATCTCGCGCGACACGATCTCGGCGAGCCCGGGCGGCCGGAGCTCGGCCCCGAGGCGCTCCCACACCTGCTTCCTGAGCGGCATCGGGCAGTTGGTCGAGGTGACGCCGAGCAGGCTCACGCCCCGCAGGATGAGGGGGAAGACGCTCGTCTGCAGGTCCGACGATGCGGCCATGCCGATGCAGGCGACCTGGCCCCACGGTGCTGTGTGCCGGATGAGGCCGGCCAGCAGCTCGCCGCCGACGTTGTCGATCGCGCCGCCGAAGCGCGCGGGTTCGAGCGGCCGCGTGCCGAGGCCGAGCTCGTCCGGCGTCTTGACCTCCTGGCGCGCCCAGGCGGCGCAGGTACTCGTGGTGCTCGGGCCGTCCAGAGACCGCCACCACCTCGTAGCCGCGCGCCCGCAGGATCGAGACGGCGATCGAGCCGACGCCGCCGCTCGCGCCCGTGACCGCCACCTTGCCGAGCTCCGGCCGCTGGCCGAGCTGCTCCATGCGGTGGATCGCGAGCGCGGCCGTGAAGCCGGCCGTGCCGAGGATCATCGACTCGCGGAGCGTCAGGCCCCTGGGCAGCGGCACGATCCAGTCGCCGGGCACCCGCAGGAGCTCCGCGAAGCCGCCGTCGTGGCTCTCGCCGAGGCCCATGCCGTTCACGACGACGGCGTCGCCCTCGCGGAAGCGCGGGTCGTCGGACGACGCGACGCTCCCGGCCGCGTCGATGCCCGCGTTGAGCGGGAAGCGCTTCAGGATCTTCCCGCGGCCGGTGACGGCGAGCGCGTCCTTGTAGTTGATGCCCGACCAGCGGACGCGCACCACCACGTCGCCCGCAGACAGCTCGCTCGGCTCCATCTGGACGAGCCGCGGGGCGACGCTCTCGCCCGCCTCGAAGACCCGGCAGGCGACGAAGCTCACCGGGTCCTCCTTCCACCAGCCGAGCACGTTCCGCGCGACCGACCAGCGCGGCTGCTGCGCGCGCGTGGCTTCGCCCAGGATCCAGTAGCGGCGCGCGGCCTCGAACCCGCCGTTGGCCCGCTCCACGTCCACGAAGGTGTCGACCACGTTCAGCAGGTCGGGCTCGCGGAGCGGCACGGCGTAGGCGAGCGTGAAGCGGCCGACGGACGGCGTCGGCTGCGCCGGCGAGAGCTCCGGGTAGAGCAGGCTCAAGGCGCACGCGCGCGACCAGGACGTCAGGTAGGCGTCGGCCTCGACCCTGCCCTCGGCGAACTCGAGCGGGGAGCTCACCGTCACCACCTCGGCGAGCGGCAGCGCGCGCGACAGCGCCTCGATCCACTCCGGGCGCTTCAGGATCGCGATCCGGAGCCGTCGCGCGCGCAGGCCCTCGACCTGCTCGAACTCGCTTCGCCTGTGGTCGAGCGTGAGAAAGGCGACCTCGTCCTCGGCGTAGGTCCGCGAGAAGGCCGCGAGCTCCGCGGCGCGCGGGCTGACGCGATGGCCCGACATCACGACGTCGATCGCGCCGCTCGCGAGCGCGTCGTCGAAGCGCTCGCGGTGGAGCGAAACGTGCTCGAGCCGCACGCCCAGCGCGAGCGCGAGCTGGTGCGCGAGCTCGGCGTCGAAGCCGACGGGGGTGCCGGCGCCGTTCAGGAAGGCCCAGGGGATCGAGTCGGGGTCGAAGCCGACGCGGACGCGGCCGCTCGCGCGGATGAGCTCGAGCCGGGTGCCGCGCGCGGGTGGCGGCTGCGGGGGGGCCGGGTCGGAGACGAACGACGACGGCGCGAGCGGCCCGTGGGGCTGGATCGCGGCGAGCACCTCGGCGCGCGTGGCGGGATCCGGCAGCGCCCTCGCGAGCAGGAGCCGCGTGCCGCCGAGGAACGCCGCGACCATGAGGACACTTGCCCCCAGGTAGCGCACGAGCCGCGGCCGCTCGATCCGGACCCTCCCGGTGATGAGGCAGGTGCCGAGGATCGCGATGGTGAGCGTGTGCATCGTCGCGGCCATCGAGCCGAAGCGGCTGTTCAGCACGCCCGACACCACGAAGAGCTGGAAGAGGTCGGCCGGCAGCCGCGCGAGGTCGAGCATGAACGGGATCGCCGTGTTGATGCTTCCGAACACGGCGAGCAGGCCGGCGCCCGCGAGCGTGGGGTAGAACGACAGATCGAGCCGCAGGCCGGCGTACCACGCCACGAACGGCACGAAGCTCAGGCTGAGGAGCTTCGCGGAGTGCGGGAAGTTGAACGAGGTGGGCACCAGCACGTCGACGAGCTCCGACTCGGTCTGGTCGCCTGGACCGCCGGCGGCCAGCAGCGCGCGCGCGTTCTCGACGATCTGCGGCAGCACGACGAAGAGGTTCGACGTGACGAAGGCCGTGACGAGCGCCTCCTGCGAGGAGCGGATCATCTCGCGGCGGCGGACGTGGGTGGTTGCGGCCACGAGCCCCGGCAGCAGCCAGAAGCTCAGCAGGCAGGCGAGCCCCCCGTAGACGACCAGGTAGCCCTGCAGCCGCTTGAACTCGTCGAGCCGCAGCGTGGCGGCAGCGTGGGCCGCGATCGCGAAGATCCCGTAGGGCGTCGTCTTCGTCACCATCGTTCCGATGCGGCTCATCGCGTCGTTGAAGACGGCGAGCGGCCGCAGCAGCGCCTGCTTGTCCTTCATCCCCATGAGCGCGATGCCGGCCAGCACGGCGAACACGACGACCGCCGGTACTACGTTGTTGGCCAGCGCGTTGAACGGGTTCGCCGGGATGTAGAGGCCGACCCAGTCGATCGGGTGCTCGGCCTCCAGAGGCGCGGCGCTGAAGAAGGCGCCGCCCTTGCCGCTCGGCAGCGCGAGCGGCGAGAGGAACACGGCTGCGAGGGTGAGCGCCCAGAGCAGCATCAGCAGGGCGCCGCCGCGCGAGAAGACGAGCCGCGCCTCCTTGGCGCCCAGGCTGCCGAAGCCGTAGACGAGCGACCCGGCGACGTAGGGCAGGACGGTGATCTGCAGCAGCTGGACGAACGCCTTGCCGAGCACGCCGATGAACGCGACCTTCTCGCCGAAGAACAGCCCGACCGCGACCCCGAGGGCGAGCGCGACGAAGATCTGCCTGGAGAGGCTCACGCTCCCGCTAGCGTCCGGGCGTCACGACGATGTTCCGGAACTTCACCTTCCCGTGGTCGCCCTGCAGCATGAGCGGCCCCGGCCCGCCCTCGAAGGGATCGAGCGCGCCGCCGGTGATGCCCTCGACGACGGTGCTCAGGACCTCCTTGCCGTTCAGCACGACCTGGAGCTGGCGGCCGACGAACGTGATGTCGTAGGTCTGCCACTCGCCGGCCGGCTTTGTCGCGTCGAGCTTCGGCGCCACGCGGCTGTAGAGAGCGCCGCAGCCGTGGGAGTCGGCCGCCATCTTCGCGTCGGGGTTGTCGAGGATCTGGATCTCGTAGCGGCCGCGCAGGTAGACGCCGCTGTTGCTCTTGGCGTCCACGTTGAACTCGACGTGCAGCTTCAGGTCCTGGAACGTCTGCTCGGTCAGAAGGTCGGCGTTGTCCTTCGGCTCGACCACCACGAGCTCGCCGTTCTGCGCGGCCCAGCCGTTCTTCTTCTGGGGGTCGCGAAGCTTCCAGCCGGTGAGCGTCTTGCCGTCGAAGAGCATGACGGGCTCGCCCCAGGCCGGCGCCTTGCGGTCGAGCAGCAGCGGCGCCCGCTTGCCCTCGAAGTGGTGGACCTTGCCGTCGGGATAGGTGACCTGGCCCTTGAGCGTCTCTCCCTCGAGCTTGGCCTCGAAGCTGTCGATCTTGCCCGGGTTCTCCTCGCGCGTCAGGCGCAGGACGCCGTCCTTCACCTCGACCGACTTCGCGGGCAGGTAGCTGCCCCAGCGCCACACCAGGCCGGCGGAGAGTGCGCCTGCCTTGTCGGCGATCTGGAAGCCGCCGCTCACGAACGTGTCGCTGGCATCGGTGATGCGGAGGTTCCAGCTGCCCGCGTAGGGGCTGGCCGCGGGCGCGGCGGCGGGAGTCTGCACGGCGAGAGCTGCGGCGAGGATCAGGCTCGTGGTCATGGCGACACGCTAGTCCCGGCCAGCGCGGGCTGTCAATTGCGAGGCAGCCGCTGGATGCGGATGCGCCGATACTCCATCTGCCCGCGGTCGCCCTCGACGCCGATCGGGCCGGTTTCGGGCAGCTTCATCTCGCCCTCGATCAGCTCGCCGTTGCAGGTGGCGCGCGCGACGCCGCCGCGCACGGTGACGACGAGCTCGTTCCAGTCCTGCGGCTTGTAGCCCTTGAGGTTCTTGTAGGGCCCCGCGAGCGCGTAGTCGCGGCACTGCAGCTGCGGCCCGCGCAGGTAGACGCCGCTGTCCGCGTTCGGCGTCGCGCGGAACTCGAGCTTGAGCACGAAGTCCTCGGGGAACTCGCGCGTCGTCCAGAGCTGCTGGATCTTGCGGTACTCGGGCGGCGTCGTGACCACGAGCCGGCCGCCGATCACCGCGAAGCGCCCGTCCGGGCTCTGGCGCTGCCCGTCGAAGCGCACCGGCTCGCTGATGATCGGCCAGGGCGGCGCGTTCTTGTCCGCGGCCTGCCAGCGCGCGGCGCTCGCCTTGTCGGCCTCCGACGTGGGGCGATAGCCCCAGCCCGTGAGGTCCTTGCCGTTGAAGAGGCTCTCGAAGCCGTCCTCGGGCCTGAACGGATCGGCGCTCGTCTCGCTGAACCCGAGCGTGGCGAGCACCGGGCGCAGCGCCGCCGCCCACCTGGCGTAGCCGACCTCGTTCGGGTGCAGCAGGTCGGGGAACTCCGCGAGCGTCGCGTCGCCGCTCGCGTCGGCGAAGAGCGCCCAGGTCTCGATCGGGATCACGCGCGGGTCGTTCTTGACCGCCGCCAGGTAGAGCGCGTTCACCGCCTTGATCTTGTCGGCCGGGCGATTCTTGGTGGCCGAGCTCGGGAACACGAGGCAGAGCACGACCTCGAGCTTCGGGTCGTGCTTCTCGAGTGCTTCGAGGATCAGCTTGAGGTTGCCCGCGATCACCTCCGGCGTCGCGGCCTCGTCGAGGTCGTTCGTGCCGATGAGCAGGACGACGGCCGCGGGATCGAGCGCCAGCACGTCCTCCTGCAGCCGGATCAGCACGCCGCGCGTGGTGTCGCCGCTGATGCCGCGATTGGCGACCTTCACGCCGGGGAACGCCGCGCCCAGCCCGCCGCCCCAGCCCTGCGTGATCGAGTCGCCGAGGAAGACGACGGCGCCCTTGTCCTGCTCGCGCTCCCTGGCCCACTGCGCGCGGCGCTCGCGCCAGAGCTTCTGGAACCAGTCGTAGCGCCGGATCGGGCCGGCGCCGGGGAGCCCGTCGTCCGTTGCGGGAATCGCGAACGGGTCCTGGGCCGGCGCCACCGCCTGCGGGGCCGCCGGCGCGGACACGGCGAGCGCGAGCAGCAGCGTGGCGCCGGCGAGGACACGTGAGAGCGAGCGCGTGGTCTCGAGCATGCCGCGGAGCATACTCCGGGCCGCCCGCCACCGTGGCAAGATGCGAAGAAGCGCGGAGCCGCCTTCGCGAAGTTCTTCGAGGAGGTCTCGAAGCTCTAGAAGGACGGCGTGATCACGACCTGCGTGCCGTCGATCCGCGCCGGGAACTGGAACAGCGGGCGGCTCGCGGGGCCGTTCACGACCTGGCCGTTGATCCGGAAGCGCGAGCCGTGGCACGGGCAGTCGAACGTCGCGCCCGACGAGCGCGGGAGCTCGATCGTGCAGCCCTCGTGCGTGCACACGCGCGAGACCGCGATCACCTCCGTCTGGGAGACGCGGGTCACGGCGATCGGCGTCTGCAGGCCGCCCACCAGGTTGGCGAAGGCCGGCACCGTCTCGCCGACGCTCATGAGCGGCACGCGGATCTCGCCGCTGATCGTCGGGGGCGTGGGCGGGGCGGTGGGCGAGGTCGGCGAGCCGCCACCGCACCCGGTCAGCGTCGAGGCGACGGTCGCTCCGGTCGCCACCACGAAGACGCGCCGCGTCGTTTTCAAGGCGCAGTCCCGAAGCGGTAGACGATACCGGCGCTGACGCGGAACCCGCTGGAGCTGCCGCCGTCGGCTACGTCGTTCCATAGATAGTCGGCCTGGACGCGGCCGGCGAGTGCCTTCGACACGCGGAAGTCCACTCCGCCGCCCGCGAGCACGCCGAAGCGGCTGTCGGTCTCCGAGATGTCCACGTCGAGGACACCGATCGTGGCCTTGTCGCGCACGAGCCCAGCGAGCGCCCGCACGAAGAAGAGCGTCCCCCCGCGCGTGCCGAGGCGCACGCCGGGCCCGGCCATCAGCGTGAGGTCGTTGAGGCTCGTGCCCTCTTCGCTGCCCCAGTGCGTGCTCACGTCCACGAATCCGGCGACCGGCCCGAACGCGCGGAAACCCACGGCGAGGCTCGCGCCGTGGCGGCTCGAGTCGTCGAGCTTCAGGTACGAGTAGCCGCCGAAGAGGTCCGTGCCGAGCGGCTCGCCGGCGGCGAGCGGGCGGGCCGCGAGCAGCAGCGAGGCGAGCGCGAGCAGGACCTTTGCCTTCAGGTGCTGGCGAATCACGCGAGGATCCTTTCGTTCGGAGCGGAGCTCAGACGACGCCGACTCCCGCCCCCGGCGTGTAGCCGGGGAAGAGCGATGCGGAGATCCCGAACTGCGCGCGCGCGACCTCCTGGAACACGTCGCGGAAGTCGGTGGTGGCGGCGAGGTCGCGGTTCTCGAAGAGCTGGCTGTTGCCGAGGCCCGGCCAGCGGCCCAGCACGCGGCCCCCCCGCACGCGCCCGCCGAGCGCGAGCATCGCGTAGCCCGTGCCGTGGTCGGTGCCCGCGGCTCCGTTGACGCGCGCCGTGCGCCCGAACTCGGTGGTCACGAGCACCACCACGTCGTCGAGCAGGCCGCCGAGGTCGCTCGCGAAGGCGGCGAGCGCCAGGCCGAGCGGCCGGTAGTCGTTGACGTTGTTCTGCAGCTGGTTCGAGTGGGTGTCGAAGCCGCCGCCGATGTTGACGTAGACGCAGCGCGTGCCGACGCCGTTCTTGATCAGGCCAGCGGCCTGCCGCAGCGCGTTGCCGGCGGTGCCCGCCGGATAGTTAGCGCCGTTCGCGGGCGGAGGCGTCGGCGCGCGCAAGAGCGTGTTGATCGCCTCGAAGGTCTCGAGCCCGTTGGTCCCGACCTGCGTCGGGTCGGCCTGGTACATCGCGGTGAGCAGCGTCTCGGCCTCGGCGCGCCAGTTGCGCGCGCGCAGGTCGAAGGAGGAGAGCGACTGGGCCACGAGCACCGGCTCGGGGCCGAGGAACGAGCGCACGAGCTGCGACGAGAAGGAGACCGCCTGCGTCACCTCGCGCCCGGGGATGTCGGCGATCGCGCGGTCGAGCCAGCCGGTGGGCGTCTGCTTGTTGCCCGGCGTCCCGGACTCCTGGAAGTCCTGGGCGTCGAAGTGCGAGCGGCTCACGGCCGGGTTGCCGACCGCGTGGATGAAGGCGAGGCGGCCGTCGCGGAAGAGCGGCTCGAGCGGCGCGAGCTCCGGGTGCATGCCGAAGTAGCCGTCGAGGTTGACGGCGCCGCCACCCTGGCCCGGGCGCGGGATGGCGATGCCCTGGCGCAGGTTGTAGTAGTCCGAGTCGCCGTAGGGCACGCACAGGTTGAGCCCGTCGGTGCCGCCGCGCAGGAAGATCTTGACGAGCACCTTCGGCCCGCCGGAGGCCGCGAGCGCCGTGCGCACGAGCAGCGACGACGGCGCCATGCCGACGCCCACCGCGGCGAGCCCGGCCCCGCGCAGGAAGACGCGACGTGAGGCGTCGAAGGGCATCGCGCTACCTCACCTGCATCTCGGGGCTCGCGAGCAGCAGGCCCGCCACCCGCACGGGCACCGAGACGGTGCCGGAGGAGGCGACGCGCCCGGCCGCGCCCAGCGAGGCGGCCCCGAGGGTCCGCCCGAACACGACGCGGTTGATCGCCTCGGCCGCCGAGGCGGCGCTGTCGGGATCGCCGCCGCCGCTCTTGATCAGCCCGCGGATGTCGACCTGCGCGCCCGCCACCATGCCCGCGGCGAGGTCGAGCGCGAAGTTCATGCGGTAGAGCTGCGCCGACGGGTTGAGCCAGTCGCTGCCGCGGTTGCTGTAGCCCGTGGGCGGGTTGCAGGCGTAGAGCGGCATGCCGGCGTCCGAGATCGCGGTGCGCGCCATGCGCGTGTTCGAGAGCTCGGCCCCCGCGGCGCGCAGCGTGCTCACCACGTACTCGAAGCCGGTCTTGGGCTTGCCGCTCGTGAACGCCTCGGCCCAGAACTCGGCGCTGCCGAAGAGCGCCTTCATCACCTCGCGCAGGTCCCCGCTCGTCCGCAGGAAGACGTCCGCGAGGCGGGCGACGAGCGCCTCGGGCGGATCGTCGGCGACGAAGCGCTCCGCGAGCTTGCGCGAGATGAACTGGGCCGTGGCGGGGTGCGCGGCGAGGTGGTCGAGCAGCCGCTGGGCGTCGCCCTGGCCGCCCCCGCTCGCGACCGAGAGCCCGAACACCTGCTTGGCGCCGTCGTCGTGGTTTCCCGGGCGGTACTGGTAGTTGCCGCTCGCCCCGACGTTGTCGATGCCGTGGCCGGTCAGGCAGCGCGAGGCGTCGATCACGTCGGCCTGCGTGTAGCCGGCGTCGACGCCGACCGTGTGCAGCTCCAGCAGCTCGCGGCCGTGGTTCTCGTTGATTCCGCCGACCGCGCGCCCGCCCTGCGTGCGCGGCACCGTGTTCAGGTAGTTGTCGAGGTAGTAGAGCATCGCCGGGTGCAGCGTCACCGCGCCCAGCAGCTCGCGGAAGCGGCCCAGCACGTGCGGGCGCACCGCGTCGCGCTCGTACGACGAGATCGAGTAGCGGTCGAAGCCGTCCTGGACGAAGACGTTGAAGTGGTTGAACCAGAAGTCGACCAGCACTTCCTGGAGCTGGTTCCGCGCGTGGGCCGCGCGCACGACCTTCGCGGACGAGAACTCGTCCAGGATCACGCCGATCGTGCGGTTGTCGGCGTTGTAGAGCCCGAGCACCTGCGAGGTCGAGTAGGCGAGCGTCGGGAACGCGTTGAGGCGCGTGTCGAGCTCGGGGTCGGCGCCGGGGGCGAGCTGGTCCTCGATCCACTCCGTGAGGCCCTGGTCGAGCACCGCCGCGATCTGGCCCGGCCGCGGGCCGTAGCCGGCCCGGTTCAGGAGGTGCTGGGCGACGCGGGGACCGAGGGTCTGGGGTACTGCCACGGGTCACCTGGGGTCAGACGGCGGTTCCTGGGGACGGCTCGAACAGACGAAAGTAACGCCTGCACGGCTTGGACCGCAAGCATGCCCAGACCGTTGAACGGACGCAAGGTCAGCCGTGCGCGAGGCTTTGGCCTGAGGGCCGCTCGGGTCCTGTCACACCGCGACAGCGCTATACGATTTTCGGGCTATTTATGTACAGTCCACAGACCAAGTTCCTCTCCCTCCGCTCGCCGGGCGCGACTCGAGACGCGTGGTAGCATGCCGGCCTCTCCGGAAAGAACTGTAGGAGGCACGCATGAGGGTTCGTTTCCTGGCTCCCGCCCTGGCGCTCGCGCTGGCCGCACCGCTCCTGGCCCAGGAGCAGGACTTCTCGAAGGTCGAGGTGAAGGCCGAGAAGGTGGCCGAGGGCGATCTACGTGCTGACCGGCCCGGGCGGCAACATCGGCCTCTCGATCGGCAAGAGCGGCAGCCTGGTGATCGACGACCAGTACGCGCCGCTCAGCGACAAGATCCTGGCGATGATCAAGACCCTCTCGCCGGACCCCGTGCGCTTCGTCGTCAACACCCACTGGCACGGCGACCACACGGGCGGCAACGAGAACATGGCCAAGACCGGGCGCCTTCCTGGTCGCCCACGAGAACGTGCGCAAGCGGATGGGCAGCGAGCAGTTCATCGCCCTCTTCAACCAAAAGGTTCCGGCCTCGCCCGAGGCGGCGCTGCCGGTCGTGACCTTCGCCGAAGGCGTCAGCTTCTACTGGAACGGCGACGAAGTGCGCGCCTATCACGTGGCGCCTGCCCACACCGACGGCGACACGGTCGTCCAGTTCGTGAAGGCCGACGTGGTCCACATGGGCGACTGCTTCTTCAACGGCAGCTACCCGTTCATCGACACCTCGAGCGGCGGCAAGGTGGACGGCGTCGTCGCGGCGGCTGACCGCGTGCTCGCGGGCGTCTCCGACAAGACCCGCATCATCCCCGGCCACGGACCGGTCGGGTCGAAGGCCGACCTGCAGGCGTACCGGGACACGGTCAAGGCGATCCGCGACCGCGTCGCCAAGCTGAAGGCGGAAGGCAAGACGAAGGAAGCCGCCGTCGCCGCCAAGCCGTCGGCCGAGTTCGACGCCAAGTGGGGGAAGGGCTTCGTCAAGCCCGACGTCTTCGTCGGCATCGTCTATCGACTCGCTGCCGTAGACTCGATCGCGCCGGCGTTTCATCGGCCGATCGAGATCGGAGGGTGAGCATGCGTCATACGAAGGCATTGGCGCCGAGCCTGCTCGTGGCGGTCGCGGCGCTGCTCTGTCCTCGAGCGGTCGCGAGCGCCCAGGCGCAGGCTCCGGCCCCAGCCCCGGCGAAGCTCGACCCCGCCGCCGCGGCGAAGGGGTCGATCGTCTACCTGCGCTACTGCGTCTCCTGCCACGGGCCGGCCGCCCGAGGCGACGGGCCGCTCGCCCCGGACCTCCGCGTCCCGGTGCCGGACATGACGACGCTCGCGGCGCGCAACGGCGGGCGCTTCCCGGCGGCGCGGGTGGAGCGGATCATCCGGAGCGGCGAGGTGCTGCGCGGGCACGGCTCGGCCGACATGCCGGCCTGGGGCGACGCCTTCAAGCGGACCGAGGGGACGGGCGCCGCGACACCGCAGGAGGCGATCCGCAACGTGACCCACTACCTCTGGTCACTCCAGCCGACGACCGCAAAGCCGTAGGCTGCTGGCACGCCGCTGCCGGTCACCTCGAGCGTCTCCTCGTAGCTCTCGCGCAGGTCGGAGCCGTTGCCGTAGCGTGCCCGACACCGGGCGGAACGAGACGAGGCACAGCAGCATTCGGACGAAGAGGGCTGCTTGATAGGATCGGCGGCGGTGGAAGCGCCATATCGGTCCGCTGTCGCCGACGTGTTGTCGGCGGTCGCCGTGGACCCGCGCCGCGGCCTCACGCAGGCCGAGGTCGAGGCGCGGCGTGCGCGCCATGGCCCGAACGAGCTGGCGGCGGAGGCGCCCGTTCCCGCCTGGAAGCGGCTGTTGGCCCAGTTCCGCGGGCCGCTCACCTTGCTGCTGCTCGTGGCCACGGCGGTGTCCCTGCTCGTCTGGGCGATCGAGCGGGAGAGTCCGCTGCCCTACGAGGCCCTGACCATCCTCGCGGTGCTGCTGCTGAACGCCGCGCTCGGGTTCGTACAGGAGGGCCGCGCCGAGCAGGCCCTGCAGTCGCTG
This sequence comes from uncultured Acidobacteriota bacterium, assembly GCA_963724555.1. GTDB lineage: Bacteria > Acidobacteriota > Vicinamibacteria > Fen-336 > Fen-336 > DATBSL01. The sequence goes on along the minus strand of CAVRVE010000028.1, from coordinate 145,678 downwards.
CGGCAGCTCTCGGCGGCCCACGCGGAAGTGCTACGTGACGGCGAGCGCCGCAGCGTGCCGGCCGCAGAGCTCGTCCCCGGCGACATCCTGCTGATCGAGGAGGGCGGGACGGTGTCGGCGGACGCGCGCCTCTTCGAGGCCGTTGCATTGCAGACCGTGGAAGCGGCGCTGACCGGCGAGAGCACGCCGGTCACGAAGGACGTGGCGCCGATCCCGATGGAGGCCGGGCTCGGCGATCGCACCAACATGGTCTTGAGCGGGACCATGGTGAGCTACGGTCGCGGCCGAGCGGTGGTGACGGCGACCGGGGCTGCGACCGAGATCGGCGCCGTGGCCGGGCTGCTCCGCCGCACGACGGCGGAAGAGACCCCTCTTCAGCGTGAGCTGGAGCAGGTGGGTCGGCTCCTCGGGCGCATCGTCGTCGCCATCGCCATCGTCGTGGCCGTGGCCATCGTGCTGGTCCAGCAGGTGCACACCCTGCCGGCTCTCGTGTCCGTCCTCTTGCTCGCGATCGCCCTGGCCGTCGCGGCCGTGCCGGAAGGCCTGACCGCGATCACGACGATCGTGCTCTCGCTCGGCACGGAGCGGATGGCCAGGCGGCGCGTGATCATCCGCAAGCTGTCCGCGGTCCAGGCACTCGGCTCGGCCACCGTGATCTGCTCCGACAAGACGGGCACGCTCACGAAGAACGAGATGACCGTGCGCGTGGCGATCACTGCATCCGGACGCACCGACTTCAGCGGCACAGGCTACGAGCCCAGAGGCGAGCTGCTGCGCCAGGGGCATCCCCTCGAGGATCCCGGCGAGCGCACCGACGTCGAGAGGCTGCTCCGGGCGGCCGCGCTGGCGAGCAACGCCACGCTCCATCAGCAAGAAGGCCGGTGGGAGGTGCTCGGCGATCCCACCGAGGGCGCCCTGGTGGTGGCGGCCCGCAAGTCCGGCGTGGCCGCGGAGGCCCTGGGCGCGCGCTTCAACCGCGTTGGTGAGATCCCGTTCTCGTCGGAGCGGAAGCTGATGAGCACCGCACACACGGACACCGACCGGGGAGGCCGGACGGTCCTCGTGTCCAAAGGCGCCCCAGACATCCTGCTCGCGCGCTGCACTCACGAGCGCGTGGGAGAGAAGGACCGGCCCCTCACCGCCGAGCGTCGCCGCGTCATCCTGGCCACCGTGGAGAGCCTCGCGGGCGAGGCGCTGCGCACCCTGGGCCTCGCCTTCCGGGTGCTCGAGCGCGAGGAGGCACTGCCCGGCTTCGACGTGGAGCTGGAGCGGGACCTCGCCTGGTTGGGCGTCGTGGGAATGATCGACCCGCCGCGCCCGGAAGCGCAGCGAGCGGTGCAGGCGGCCCACGCGGCGGGCATCCGCACGATCATGATCACGGGCGACCATCCCGCAACGGCCGTGGCGATCGCGGTCGAGCTCGGCATCGCTCCTTCAGGGGCTCGTGCGCTCTCGGGGCCGGAGCTGCAGGCGATGAATGCTCCCGACTTGCAGCGAGCCGTGCGGGAGGTCTCGGTGTACGCGCGAGTGAGCCCCGAGCACAAGCTGCGGATCGTGGAGGCGCTACAGCAGCAGGGCGAGGTCGTGGCCATGACGGGCGACGGGGTGAACGACGCCCCGGCCCTCAAGCGAGCCGACATCGGCGTGGCGATGGGCATCGCCGGCACCGACGTGTCCAAAGGGGCGGCCGACATGGTCCTGGCGGACGACAACTTCGCCTCGATCGTGGCCGCGGTCGAGGAAGGCCGCGGGATCTACGGCAACATCCAGAAGTTCCTCCGCTTCCTGCTCTCCTCGAACGTGGGCGAGGTGCTGGTCATGTTCTTCGGCGTGGTGTTCGCGGGTTCCATCGGGCTGCGCCCCGAGGCGGGGGAGCCGCTCATGCTTCCCTTGCTCGCCACCATGATCCTGTGGGTGAACCTGTTGACCGACTCCGGCCCCGCCCTCGCGCTCGGGATGGACGCCGCGGATCCCCACGTGATGCGCCGTCCGCCCCGCGACCCGCGCAGCCCCGCGATCTCGCCCGCCATGTGGCGCGACATCCTCGGCCGGGGCACCGTGATGGCCGTGGCCACCCTGCTCGCCTTGGACGCGGTCTTGCCGGCTGGGCTCATTCCTGGCTCCGGCAGCATGGCCGAAGCTCGCACCGTCGCGTTCACGACCCTGGTGCTGGCCCAGCTGGTGAACGTGTTCTGCTCCCGGTCGGACGAGGCGAGCGCCTTCCGTGGCCTGTTCGCCAACCCCTGGCTCTGGCTGGCCGTCGTCGCCTCGACACTCCTGCAGCTGGTGGTCGTCTACGTGCCGGGCTTCCAGAAGGCCTTCGCTACGGTGCCACTCGGACCCGGGACTGGGCGCTGTGCCTCGCCGCAGCCAGCGCCGTGCTGTGGTCGAGCGAGATCGTCAAGTTCGTCCGGCGGCGCGGCTAGTCGCCGTCGACGAGCCGCAGCAGGTACTGGCCGTACTCGCTCTTCTTGAGGCCTTCGGCGAGCCGCCGCACGTCGGCGGCCGTCACGAAGCCCATGTTGAGCGCGACCTCTTCGGGGCAGGCGACCTTCAGGTCCTGCCGCTCCTCGATCGCCTGGATGAAGGTCGAGGCCTGGAGCAGCGCCTCGTGGGTACCGGTGTCGAGCCAGGCCATGCCGCGCCCGAGCACCTCGACGTGCAGGTCGCCCGTCTCGAGGTAGGCGCGATTGACGTCGGTGATCTCGAGCTCGCCGCGCGCGGACGGCTCGAGCTTCGCGGCGATGTCGAGCACGCGGTTGTCGTAGAAGTAGAGCCCGGTCACCGCGTGGTGCGAGCGCGGCTTCTCCGGCTTCTCCTCGAGGCCGATCGCCTTGCCGCCGGGGCCGAACTCGACGACGCCGTAGCGCTGCGGGTCGCGCACGCGATAGGCGAACACGGTCGCGCCCGTCGCGCGCGCGGCCGCGCGCTGCAGGATCTGCGGCAGGTCGTTCCCGTAGAAGATGTTGTCGCCGAGCGCGAGCGCCGCGCCGTCCTTGCCCACGAACTCGCGCGCCGATCAGGAACGCCTGCGCGAGCCCCTCCGGCTTCGGCTGCGTCGCCCACGCCAGCCGGATCCCGAACTGCGAGCCGTCGCCGAGCAGCCGCTTGAAGCCGTCCTGCTCGTGCGGCGTCGTGATCACCAGGATCTCGCGGATCCCCGCCAGCATCAGCGTCGAGAGCGGGTAGTAGACCATCGGCTTGTCGTAGACGGGGATGAGCTGCTTCGACACGCCGAGCGTGATCGGGTGCAGGCGGGTGCCCGAGCCGCCCGCCAGGATGATGCCCTTCATGACGGCGGAGCATAACATTCGTGCTTTGACATCGTGCCCTCGTCTCGGGGCCGCGCGTTGGCTTATGCTGCGCGCGTGACGACGTCGGTGCGAGAACGCGCGCGACCGCCTGCTGCGCATCGTGCGCGGCGAGTTCGGCGTGCGCCGCGGCCACCCGCTGCCGTACGGAGCCTCGGCGCGCCGCGAGGGAGTGAACTTCTCGGTCTACTCGCGGCACGCGAGCGAGATGAGCCTGGTGCTCTACGTGCCGGGCGATCCGGAGCCGGTGCTCGAGCTGCCGCTCGACCCGCGCTACAACAAGACCGGCGACGTCTGGCACGTGCTGGTGTGCGGGCTCGACCCCGGGGTCGAGTACGGCTTCCGCGCGTCGGGCACGGAGGCGCCCGGGGCGATCCCGGACCGCTTCGACCCGCGCCGGGTGCTGATCGACCCCTACTCGAAGTCGGTCGCGGGCCTGGAGAAGTGGGGCGAGACGACGGGCGTCTCGGGCCGGCTCGGACGCCTGCGCTCGCGCGTGATCGACGAGGAGTTCGACTGGGGCCACGAGCACCCGCTGGCGGTGCCGCTCGCCGACTCGATCATCTACGAGCTGCACGTGCGCGGCTTCACGCGCCACCCGAGCTCCGGCGTCGCGCATCCCGGCACCTACCTCGGCCTGGTCGAGAAGATCCCGTACCTGAAGGAGCTCGGCGTCACCGCGGTCGAGCTGATGCCGGTGACCGAGTTCGAGGAGTGCGACCTGCCTCGCACCAACCTGCTGACCGGCGAGCCGCTCCGGAACTTCTGGGGCTACCAGCCGGTCTCCTTCTTCGCGCCCAAGGCGTCGTACGCGTCCGGCTCGGGCCCGGACGCCACCGTGCGCGAGTTCAAGTCGATGGTGAAGGCCTTCCACGAGGCCGGCCTCGAGGTGATCCTCGACATCGTCTTCAACCACACCGGCGAGGGCGACGAGCGCGGCGCCACCTTCTGCTGGCGCGGGCTCGACGACCCGACCTACTACCTGCTCGACCCGAAGACCGGGAAGTACCTGAACTACTCGGGCGCGGCAACACGCTCAACTGCAACCACCCGGTCGTGCGCCACCAGATCCTGGCGGCGCTGCGCTACTGGGTGACCGAGATGCACGTCGACGGCTTCCGCTTCGACCTCGCCTCGATCCTCGGCCGCGGGCGCGACGGCGAGGTGCTGCCGAACCCGCCGCTGCTCGAGGCGATCGCCGCCGATCCGGTGATGGCGCACGTCAAGCTGATCGCCGAGGCCTGGGACGCGGCCGGGCTCTACCAGGTCGGCAGCTTCCCGAGCTGGGGGCGCTGGGCCGAGTGGAACGGCAAGTTCCGCGACGAGCTGCGCCGCTTCGTGAAGAGCGACCCGGGGCTCACGCGGCTGCTGGCGACGCGGCTGTCGGGCAGCCCCGACCTCTACCGCGTGTCGGACCGCGCGCCGTGGCACTCGATCAACTTCGTCACCTGCCACGACGGCTTCACGCTCGCCGACCTCGTCTCCTACAACGAGAAGCACAACTGGGAGAACGGCGAGGGCAACCGCGACGGACACCCCGAGAACCTGTCGTGGAACTGCGGCGAGGAGGGGCCGTCGGGCGCGCCCGGAGGTCGGCGCGCTGCGCGCACGGCAGCAGCGGAACTTCCTGGCGCTGCTGTTCCTCTCGCAGGGCGTGCCGATGCTGCTCGCGGGCGACGAGCTCGGCCGCACGCAGCGCGGCAACAACAACGCCTACTGCCAGGACAACGAGATCTCCTGGCTCGACTGGTCGCTCGTCGCGCGGAGCGCCGAGCTCTTCCGCTTCACGCAGCGCCTGATCCGCTTCCGCAGCGCCCACGCGTCGCTGCGCCGGCGCAGCTTCTTCGAGGACGAGGCGCGGCCCGCCGTGGCCTGGCACGGCGCGAAGCCGGGCAAGCCCGACTGGACGCCGGAGTCGCGCTCGCTCGCGATGCAGATCCTGCCGGCGCCGAACGACGAGACGATCTACGTGATCGCACACGCGCACTGGGAGCCGAAGGCCTTCGAGCTGCCGCGGCTGCCTCCGGGAAAGTCCTGGCGCCGCTTCCTGGACACGAGCCTGCCCCCGGGTGACGACGCCCTCGAGCCGGGGGCCGAAGTGCCGGTGACCTGGGACCGCAGCTACGCGGTCGGCCCGCGCTCGGTGGTGGTGCTGGTGGGGCGGTAGAGGCCTCGGCTACACACAGCGCCCGTGATCGCGCGCACACTAGAGAGCGTTCTGCCGGACTAGGCTGATCCACCGTCTCTCAATAGCTGACAGCCGGTCGGTGGCGAGACCCTTGCCCTCGCGTCGAAGGGCTGCCGAGCTGAGACCTGCGCCGCTCTCAAGAGAGGAAGCTCCATGGCTCGAGCGCATCGGCGACGCTCTTGAGCGGGGCGCCCACGCCGCCGTGGTCGGGTCGTGGGCGGGCTCCTGCGCCTGGCTCTCGCCGTGGGAGCCGTGCTGGGTGTGCTGGCAGGGGCCGCCGAGCTCGCTCTGCGATCCGCCGGAGTGAGGCCGCAGCAGGCCAGACAGCGGTCCAACGTGGTACCCGACGGCTGGACCGGCTTCCGGCTACGGCCCGGCGTGTCCGGCCAGGAGGCGTTCGTGACCAACGATCTCGGCATGCACGCCCCGCGCTCCTACGCGGCGGCGCCCGCTCCCGGCGTCCTGCGCGTCGCGGTGCTCGGCTCGTCGGTGGTGTACGGGCTCAACCTTCCCTTCGCCGACACGATTCCGAGCGCCGTCGAGCGCGCGCTCCTTTCGGCGGGCCGCCCGGCCGAGGTACTCAACTTCGGCACCCACGCCTTCAGCATCGTCAACGTGTCCGCGCTGCTGCAGGCGTACGTGCACCAGCTTCGGCCGGACATCGTGGTGGTGGTCGTCGACCTGCAGGTCGGGCGGGCACGCTGGCCGCCGCTGCGGCCGGCGGAAACGCCACCGGAGGAAGGCGTCGCCACGCTCGCCGGGTGGCGGGCGCTCCTCGCGCGCGGCGCGAGCCGGAGCGCTTTGCTCGGCGTGCTCGACGACCCGCGGCCCGCGCGGCGCTGGCTGCGGCGCACGACGGGCCTGCCCGTCTATCCGCACCCGGGCCTCGAGCCTCGTGGACGAGGCGCCCGACCGAGCGCGCCGATTCCCGACGCAAAGGCGCCCGCCGCCGCCACCGCACCGTCCGAGGGGATCCATGAGTACGAGCAGCGGCGCGAGCGCGAGCTGGTCGCCCCGCTGTCGGCGATGGCCGCGTTCGCCGCCGCGAGCTCGATCGAGCTCTACCTCGTGACGCCCTACGGGCCGTACTTCCAGCTGAGCGAGGAGGAGCTCGCGCGGATGAGCGTCCACCACTTCATCGAAGAAGCGGCGCTCGTCTACGGCGATCCGCGCGCGGCGCTCGCCGCGGAGGTCACGCTCCTGACGCGAGCCGTCCGGCGCGTCGCCGGCGGCGGATCCGCGCGCGCCATCGACATGCTCGAGGCGTCGCGCCGCTCGTCGCTTCGAGCGTCGTCGCACTTCACCGAGGACGGCGTGCATCTCACGCCCGAGGGCAACGCCGCCCTTGGCCGGATCATCGCCGAGCGCATCCTCCAGGACCAGGAGCGTCCCCCGGGCGAGGGGAACTGAACCATTGCTCTTCCACACGGCCGACTTCGCCGCCTTCTTCCTGGCCGTGGCCGTGCTGTACGGGATGCTGCACGGCCGGGGGCTCCAGGCGGCACTCCTCGCGGCGTCCTACTTCTTCTACGGCTACATCCAGCCCTACTACGTCGTGCTGCTGCTGGCGCTCACGCTCTCGGACTACGCGCTCGGTCTCTACGCCGCGCGCTTCAAGGTGCTTTGGCACGCGGTGCTGCTGAGCTGCCTCATGAACTTCGGCGCGCTCGCGTACTTCAAGTACGCCAACTTCGGGCTCGACACCGCACGCCGCGCGCTCGAGCTGCTGGGCGTGCGCGTCGAGCTGCCGTGGCTCGACGTGCTGCTGCCGATCGGGATCAGCTTCCACGTGTTCCAGTCCTTCGCGTACGTCATGGACGTGATCCACGGCCGCATCGCCCCGTGCCGCAGCTTCGTCCACTTCGCGCTCTACGTCTCCTGGTTCCCGCAGCTCGTGGCGGGGCCGATCGAGCGGCCGGGCCGGCTCATCCCGCAGCTCGTCACGATCGAGGAGCGCAAGGCAGGTTTCGCGTCCCGCCTGCCTCACGCCGCGGCGCTGTTCGCGGAGGGCTGGATCCGCAAGGTGGGCGCCGACGTGCTGTCCTCGACGTCGGACGCCTTCTTCGACGCGCCGGCCGCCGCGACGAGCGCCGAGGCGTTGTTCGGGATCCTGGCGTTCGGCCTGCAGATCTACGGGGACTTCAGCGGATACAGCCGCATGGCGCAGGGGATCAGCCACGCCTTCGGGGTCGAGCTCATGGAGAACTTCGACCGTCCCTACGCGGCGCGGAGCTTCCGGGACTTCTGGCGGCGCTGGCACATCTCGCTGTCCAGCTGGTTCCGCGACTACGTCTACATCCCGCTCGGCGGCAGCGGCCGCGGCCTCGCGCGCCAGCAGGCGAACGTGCTCGCCACCATGCTGCTGAGCGGCCTCTGGCACGGCGCCGGCTGGACGTTCCCGATCTGGGGAGCGATGCACGGCGGCCTGGTGATGCTGGAGAACGCGACCCCGCGCTTCTGGCGGCGCGCGCCGGTGGCGCTCGCGGTGCCGCTCGTCTGGCTGGCCGTCTTCCTCGCCTGGGTGCCGTTCCGCGCCCATGACCTGGGCGCGATGGTCGAGTGCTACCGAGCGCTCGGGCACGGGGGCTGGGCGCCCCCTTCGCTCGGCTTCCTCTTCGGCGCCGCGGTCGTGCTCCTGGCGGACCTCGTCCGCGTGCCGCTGGCGCCGCCAGCGCCGCACGTGGCTCCGGGATGGCGCGCCTGGGCCCGGCTCGGCGGTGGTGCGCTGTGGCCGGCGGCGGGCGTCGTGGTCGCCGTGCTCGCGCACGTCTTCTGGGGAACGACGCAGCAGGCCTTCATCTACTTCCGGTTCTGACGCCCGACTCAGCCCTGCGCTGCGGCTCTTCGCTTCTCCGCGAACTCGCGCAGCACGTCCCACACGTGCGGGTGCGTCTTCGTGATCCCGTCGAGCGTCGGGCGGTCGAGCTCGAGCAGCTCGCAGCGGGCGAGAGCGACGACGCTCGCCATGCGCGGCTGGCCCGTCAGGATCGACATCTCGCCGAAGAAGGCGCCTTCCTTGAGGTCCCCGAGCGGGGTCTGCTTGCCGTCCGAGCCTTTCTTGAACGCGCGCACGCGACCGGACGTCAGCATGTAGAGGCTGCCGCCGCCCTGGCCCTCGCGCAGGATCACGGCGCCGCGCTCGTAGGACAAGAGCTTCAGGCCCTGGATCACGGCCACCATCTCGTCGACCGAGAAGTCCGTGAAGAGCGGGCTCACCACGATCTGGTTGCCGCCGGGCGGCTCGTCGTCGGCGGACGCCGCAGCCGCGGCGCCCGAAGCGGCGGGGCCTGCGGGCGGCGCGGCCTTGAACTCCTGGAACACGCTGTCGACGAGTCCCATCAGCTCGTCGGCGAACTGGCCCGCGGACATCGGCTCCGCCTTCGCCGCGCCCTCGACGAGCTCGGCCTCGACCGGGACGTCGATCGTCTCGTCGTCGTCGCCGTCGTCGGCGAAGTAGAGCAGGTCGTAGTCCTCGATCTCCTCGTCGGGCGGCTTCGATCCGGCCGGGTGCGCGGGCGTGGGAGCGGGAGCGGGAACGACTTCGGGCTCGGCCAGGACGAAAGCGGTGGGCTCGACCTCTATGAGCGGGATCTCCGCGGGCGCGGCCGGCGCGCGCGGCGGCATCGGCGCCCGCTGCAACGGAGGCTCCTCCGAGAGCTCGAGCGTCGGCAGCGGCGCGGCCGCGGGCAGAGGCGACGCGGCGACGGGCAGCGTCGTGTCGGGCGACGCCGCCGCGGCCGCGGGCGGAAGCTCGATCGGGCCAGCGGGGGCCGACACGGGCGCGATCGGCTCCATTCCGATCTCGAGCGACGGGCCGTCGGCGAAGCCCGAGGCCTCGTCGCGCGCCGGCCCGCCCGGGCGCGCGAGAGGCAGCCCCGTGGCCTCGCGCTGCTTCTCCTCGATCTGTCGCGCGAGCCGCTCCTCGACCTCGCGGCGTCCCGGGTCCACCTTCTGGATCTTCTTCAGGACCGAGACGGCCTTGGCGGCGAAGCCCTCGCGCGCGAACTGGTCGGCGAGCGGGATCAGGAGCGAGACCGCCTCCTGCTTCTTGTCCGCCAGGATCAGGACGTCGGCGAGCTGCATGCGCAGGCTCGGGTTGGCTCCCTTCTTCTGGAGCTGCGCCTTCAGCACCTCGATCGCGCGCGCGTACTTCTTCGCCGCGATCAGGGAGACGACGTCTTCTTCCTTGCCCTTCCCGAATCCGAGCGCCACCGGTCCTCCGAGTCGGACAGAAGACTAAGGGCGGCGCCGCGGGCGGTCAATCGCCCCGGCGGCGCCCCCTGGATCACGCCGCCGCGCGCGCCGGCACCAGCTCGCGCAGCGCCGCCAGGAAGGCCTCGGTTTCGTCGGGCTTGCCGATCGTGATGCGCAGCCAGCCGGGCATCGCCGCAAAGCGGCGGCCGACCTTCACTCCGCGCGCCTCGAACGCGGGGATCAGCGGCTTCACGTCGCCGCCCACGTCGATCATCATGAAGTTGGCCTCGGAGGGGATGTAGCGCCGGCCGTCCTTCTCGAGCGCGCGGCACAGGCTGCGCCGCGTGCCGTTCAGCCGCTCGCGCTGCCGCGCCACGAGCTCCTTGTCCTCGAGGCTCGCGAGCGCCGCCTCGAGCACCGCGATGTTGGTGTTGCCCCACGCGGCCTGCGCGCGGAGCGCCTCCGCGTTCGCGAGCGAGCTGATGCCGTAGCCCAGCCGCATGCCCGCCATCCCGTAGATCTTCGAGAACGTGCGCGCGACGACCAGGTTCGGATAGCGGTCGACGAGCTCGGCCATGCTCCGATAGCCCGGGTCCTCGACGAAGTGGTGATACGCCTCGTCGACCAGCACCACGGCGCTCGCCGGCACCCGCGCCACGAACGCCTCGAGCTCCTTGCCGCTCACGATCGTGCCGGTCGGGTTGTTGGGGTTGCAGACGTAGACGAGCCCCGTGCTCGCGTCGCAGGCCGCGGCCATCGCGCCGAGGTCGTGGCGGAAGGCGGCGTCGAGCGGCAGCTGGACCGCCTCGGCCTTCGTGACCTTCGCGTACTGGAGCACGGCCTCGAAGGTCGGCTCGGCGGCCAGCACCTTGCGCCCCGGGCCGAGGAACGCCGCGTCGCACAGCCGCAGGATCTCGCTCGAGCCGCAGCCGAGCACCACGCGCTCGGGCGCGATCCCGTGGAGCTTCGCGATCGCCTCGACCACGCGCTTCTCGACGTCGTCCGGGTAGCGGCACGCGACCGACTGGCAGCGCGTCATCGCCTCGAGCGCCTGCGGCGAGGGGCCGTACGGGTTCTCGTTCGAGCTCAGGTCGATGAGCGGGGCACCGGGCTGGACGTCCGCGGCGCCTGCGGCCGTAACGGTGGACGCCGCGCGCGGCGCGAGCGTCGCGCCGACGAGCGCGGCGAGGCTCGACGTGAAATGGCGACGGGGCCAGAGCGGAGCGGGCATTTCTTTCCTCCGAGGGGAGCCGGGACGCCTGATTCTATGCCGCGACTCCGCGCTCGTGCAGCGAAAGACCGTGATCGGTCATTTCCTGTCCGGTATTCGGCACTCAGGATCGGACCGCCAGCCGACTGTGCCCGCAAGTGACTGATGCAAATGGGTTCACTCCGGGCACACGCGCTTGCTCCCTGCCGGCACGGGGAAGGGGGCGTTCCATGGGGCGTACCGCGCAGAGCCGGCGCGCGGGGGCGTCGAGGCTCGGGGGAGCGCTGCTCCTCCTGCTCGCGCCTCTCGCGGCCGCCGCAGACGGAACGAAGGCGCAGGAGGAAGGAGTGAAACGCGTGCTCGCGACGTACGAGCGCGCAATCGAGAGCAAGGACCTGGCGCTCTTCCGCAGCGTCAAGCCGAACCTGACGGGCGAGGAAGAGCGGCGCCTGCACAAGGCGTTCGAGAGCACCAAGACGCAGGAGGTCACGATCACCGTCGAAAGCCTGGAGTGCCACGAGAGGAGCTGCGTCGTGAAGCTGAACCGTCGGGATACACTCGACGCCACGATCGTGAGCAGCTTCCCCCAGACGCTGCGCCTGACGCAGACGCCCGAGGGCTTCGTGATCGACGAGATCGGTCGATGATTGCGCTCGCCGCAAGGCGGGGCGCGGGAGGAGAGACGATGACGAGGCGTGTCCTGACGTTGGCGTTCGTGGTGGTCGCAGCGCTGCCCGCCGGGGCGCGGGCGCAGAGCGACAAGCTGGCCCACCTGCTGCCGACGCTCTACGGGTTCAGGGGCTGTCCGTCAACAGCAACGCGCCGCTGCCCGACGGCTCGACCCACTCCGCGCACTTCAACAACGCGTTCCAGTCGCGCTTCAACCAGTTCAACGCCGCGCTCGCGAGCCAGCTGTCGGCGCTGCCGCTGCCCTCGCCGTCGTCCGGCTTCACCTACACGATGGACCCGGCGCTCGGCGTCTTCACGCGCTCGACCCAGAGCTTCGGCCCGATCATGGCCGAGCGCGCCGAGACGATGGGCAAGGGCAAGTTCGCGTTCGGCTTCGGCGTGCAGCACTTCAGCTTCGACACGATCGACAGCATCGACCTGGACGCGCTGCCGGCGGTCTTCACGCACGACAGCCCGGCCGCCGGCGGCCGCGCCGACGTGGTGACCACCAGCAGCGACATCCAGGCGACGGTCACCCAGAACATCGCGTTCGCCACCTACGGCCTGAGCGACAGCATCGACATCTCGCTCGCGCTGCCGATCGTGTCGGCCGACATCGACGTCGTCTCGGACGCCACGATCCAGCGTCTCGGCACCGGCAGCAACCTGATCGTGCACTTCTACGAGCAGCCGGACCACACGGTCGGCAGCACGCGCCAGTACGTGCGCTCGGGGCACGCGAGCGGGATCGGCGACTTGACGCTGCGCTTCAAGGGCACGGTGGCGCGCTGGGGCTCCGGGAACGGGCTCGCGCTCGGGCTGGACACGCGGATGCCGACGGGCGACGAGCAGGACCTGCTGGGCTCCGGCGCATGGGGACTCGCGGCCGTTCGCCGCGGCCTCGTGGCAGTTTGGGAAGAGTGTCGCCGCACCTGAACTTCGGCTACCAGTGGAATGGCGACAGCCTGCTCGCCGGTGACATCACGACCGGCACGAAGGGAAACCTGCCGGACGAGCTGGTCTACGCGGGAGGCTTCGACCTGGGCGTCACGCGGCGCCTCTCGCTCGCGGCCGACGTGATCGGCCGGTACCTGATCGACACCTCGCGCGTCGAGACCACGACGCTTCCACGGCCTGGACAGCGCCGGCACGAGCTTCCCGGACATCCGCTTCGAGCAGGCCTCCTACAACGAGACGAGCGTCGCTCTCGGCATGAAGCTGAACCCCGTAGGCCGGCTGCTCGTCGTGTTCAACGTGCTGCTCAAGGTCGACGACCACGGCCTGCGCGACAAGGCGGCGCCGCTGCTCGCGCTCGACTACACGTTCTAACAGCGACGTTCTAGCCGTCCCCGGCGACGTTCTAGCCGCAAGGCTAGCCGTCCACGCGCCGGGCGACCACCACGTAGCGCAGGGGGCCGCCCGGCCGCAGCGCGAAGAACGGGTAGCAGGTGACGAGCGTCAGGCGCGTGTCGTCCGCGTCGGCCGCGACCCAGAGGTCGCTGCGGTCGACGACCCGCGTCGTCGCGACGACGTAGCGCCGCCTCTCGCCGCGGCGGGTCTCGACCACGAGCTCGTCGCCCGCCACGAGCCGCCGCAGGAACGCGAAGTGCGTGTCGCGATGGCCGCTCACGACCGCGTTGCCGGGCTCGCCGGGCTCGGGCGTGCCGTCGAGGTGGCCCGGGCCGAACGCGAGCGTGCGCCCGCTCGCCCCGGCCAGCACGAACGTGTCGACGCCGAGGCCCGGAGCCATGAGCCGGGCGACCGGCCGGGTGTCGGCCCAGGGCCAGGGACGCGCGTCCCTGGCCCCGGCCAGCGTCCTCTGCCAGGCGCGCCGCACGAGCGCCTGGGCGAGCAACGGCCTTCGCCTCGATCCACGCCGCGCGACCGCCGTGCCACGCGGCGAGCGCCAGCAGCACGCCGGCCGCCGAGAGTCGCAGCCCCCTCGTCAGCGGAACGCGCGCGATCACGAGCGGTCTCCCGCGCGCCACGCGCGGTCGGCCAACAGCAGGGCCGCTGCCGCGACGAGCGAAAGCAGCGCCGCGAGCGCGTGGAGCGGAGCCGGCGTCGCGGTCTGCGGCAGCTGGCCGACGCCCTCGTACGTCCAGCCGTGCGGCAGGTTGGTCGGCACGGCGCTCGTCTGGAGCGTCGCCGCGTCGGGCCGCGACGGCGTCACGTCCACGGCCACGAGGCTCGTGTGCTTCGTGACCAGGTGGTGCTCGAGCCCGAGCTCCACGACCTGCTTGCGGACCTCGTCCGCGTCCGCGCCCTCGTGCAGCGAGTCCGTGAGCGACTCGATCTTGCGCCGCGCCCACAGCACCGCCACGCCGTCGCCGTGCCGCCCGCCGGAGAGCGCCATCGTGCTCGACCAGGCGTCGTTCCCGCGCCGGCCGGCGAGCCTGACCTCGTGCGCCTCGCCCTCGAGCCGCGCGCTCACCACCACGGGCTCGCCGAGGTAGAGGTCGGGGATGCGCGCCGGCCACGCTTCGACGGCGGCGCCCGCCGGCCAGCTGACCTCGATGCCGGTGAGCACGGGGCTCTCGAGCCGCTGGAAGAGGCCCGTCATCTTCTCCTCCACCTCGCGCAGGTCGCCGATGTAGGTGAAGGTGCCGTGCCCGAACTCGGCGGCCTTCGTCATGAAGTGGCTGTTGGGCGCCGAGCCGATGCCGACCGTGAAGAGCCGCGTGTCGCCGAGCCGCTCCTTGATGATCCCGAAGAGCTGCGCCTCGTTGCCGACGCTGCCGTCGGTCAGGAACACGACCTGGCGCACGAGCCGCGGGTCGTCGCTGCCCACGAGCGCCGCCTCGAGCGCGCCCGCCATCTCGGTCCCGCCTTGCGCCGCGAGCCGTTCGACCCAGCGGCGCGCCGCGCTGCGGTTCTCGGGCGTGGCCGGGCGGGTGTCGTTCCAGAGCGCCTGCGTGACGCTGTTGAACTGGATCACGTTGAAGCGGTCCTCGGGCCCGAGCCGTTCGACGGCGAGTGCCAGCGCCTTGCGCGCCTGCTGGATCGAGAGCCCCTCCATCGATCCCGAGGTGTCGATCACGTACACGATCTCGCGCGGCAGCCGCGTGGCCTCGACCTGCCGGGCCGACCGGAGGAAAGAGCGTCAGGAGCGCGTAGGTCGCGCCGTCGCGCTCCTCGCGGAAGAGGGCGCCGCGCGGCATCGCTCCGGGCTTCGGCGTCCAGGCGAGCTCGAAGTCGCGATCGGCCGGCACGAGCTCGTCGCGGAGCTTCACGTGGTAGCGGCCGTCGACCATCGGCTGGCTGACGATCGCGTGGTAGCGGCTGACGAGCGACTGCAGGGGAAAGCCGGGGTCGAGCTCGACCTCGATCGAGACCGGGTTGCGGAGCGGCTCGCCCGCCCGCACGAGCGGCGGCGTGATCCGCGACGCGTCGGGGACGAGGTCCGTGTCGAGCGCCCAGCCGAGGCCGAAGGGCTTCTCGTCGGTCCCCTGGCCCGGGATGTAGCGCGGCCCCACCACGAGCGGGAAGCGCAGCCGCACCTCGCCCTCGTCGAACGAGAGCGTCTGCTGGAACTCGATCTCGACCACCAGCGTCTCGCCCGGGCCCAGGTTGGCGACGCTGGTCGTGAACAGGTTGGGCCGCTCCTGCTCGACGAGGCTCGCCTTCTTCCCCTCGCTCTTCGCCTGCTGGTACTCCGCCTTCGCCTGCTCGCGCTCGCGGATCTGCCCCTCGATCTCGCGCTCGCCGACCTTCATCAGCAGGTGGTCGACGGCGGCGTTCTCGGGCAGCGGGAAGACGTAGACGCCCTCGACCCAGCCGTCGGTCGCGTTCTGGAAGCGCTGGCGCACCGTCGCGCGCGCCACGACTCCCGCGACGCGGAAGCTCGCCTCGGTGGCGAGGTTCGGCGCCATCGTCCACGCCTCGCCGCTCGCGCGCCGCATCAGGAAGCGCCCGCTCGTCGCCAGCCGAGGCGATTCCGCCGGCTGCTCCTCCTGACAGCGGAGCCGGCAGCGCCGCGGCGGCCAGCGTGAGCACGAGACCCACCGCGATCCCCAGCACGAACGCCTTTCCGATCAGCTTGCCGAAGTCGATCCACATCCCTCGAGCCATGTCCTTCCTCCCTCGCCCGCATTGGAGCGGGCAAGTGCGGTGTGGCAAGGGAAGAACGCGGGCTTTCCGGGGGTGAATTCGGGCGGAAAAATGGCATTTGGCCGGGGAGACGGCACGGGCGTCGGCGTCACGCTATATTCCGAGTCGAGGAGCCGCGCGCCTGAGCCGCCGCATCGCGATCGTCGAGGACGACCAGGGCCTCCGCGCGAACTACGCGGACGTGCTGCGGCGCCAGGGCTACGACGTCGCCACGCATGCCGACCGCGCGGCCGCGATGCAGGCCTTCCGCACCCGGCTGCCCGACCTCGCGATCCTCGACATCGGGCTCGGAGACGAGATCGACGGCGGCTTCGCGCTCTGCCGGGAGCTGCGCGGGCTCTCCGCGACGGTCCCGATCATCTTCCTGACCGCCCGCGACAGCGAGTTCGACGCCGTGTCGGGCCTGAGGCTCGGCGCCGACGACTACCTGACGAAGGACGCGAGCCTGCCGCACCTGCTCGCGCGGATCGCGGCGCTCTTCCGCCGCGTCGACGCGCAGGGCTCGGAGACGCAGGACGAGGAGGTGATCGAGCGCGGGCCGCTGCGGCTCGACATGAAGCGCGTGACCGCGAGCTGGAACGGCCAGCGCGATCGACCTCACGCTCACCGAGCTCTGGATCGTCCACGCGCTCGCCCGCCACCCCGGCCACGTCAAGAACCGCGAGCAGCTGATGGGCGAGGCGCGCATGGTGGTGGACGACAGCACGATCACGTCGCACGTCAAGCGCATCCGCAGGAAGCTCACGGCGCTCGACCCCGGCTTCGACCGGATCGAGAGCGTCTACGGCATGGGCTACCGCTGGCGGGAGGAGTAGCGTGCGCCTCGCGGGGCCGCGGCTCGCGATCCCCGTCAAGCTCGCGCTGGTCGCGAGCCTGCTGCTGCTCATCCCCTGGGTCGGCTACAAGTACGTGCGCGAGCTCGAGCGCCTGCTGCTGCGCGTGCAGGAGCAGGGCCTCGTCTCGACGGCGCGCGCGGTGGCGACCGCGCTCAACGACCGGCCGAACGTGCTGCTCGCGGGCGAGGTCTACTCGGTGCCGGCGAGCTTCGAGCGCGACCTGCGCGTCGCGAACCTCGAGAAGCCGATCGTCGTCGACGGTCGCATCTCGGACTGGGACCAGCCGGGCGGCGAGCCGCACGTCGAGGCCGCTCCCGCGATCGCCGGCGAGCCGCCGTTCTCGTACCGCTACCGGATCGGCCGGCACGGCACGGGCGTCTACGCGCTCTTCGAGGTGGACGACGAGCACGTCGTGCTGCGCGATCCCGAGCGGCCCGAGCTCGGCGCGAGCGACCACATCCAGATCGCGGTGGTGACGGCGGACGACGAGTTCCTGCGCTTCGCGATCGACGCGCGCGGCGACGGGCCGATCTCGGCCTGGCTCGTGCTCGAGGACGGCAGCCGCGTGCCGGACAACCGGATCATCGGAACCTGGCGCGCGACGGCCGCGGGCTTTCTCGTCGAGCTGCGCCTGCCGCGTACGCTGATCGGCCCGCGGCTGTCGTTCGCGGTCGTGGACGTGGACGACCCGGAGACGCGCACGCTCGTCGGCCAGCTCGGCACCGCTGGCGGCACCGCGACGCGCGAGCAGCTCGGCACCGTGCTCGTGCCGTCTCCCGAGATCAGCGAGCTGATCCGCGGGCTCGGCCGCGCCTCGTCGCGGATCTGGGTGCTCGACGTGAACCGCCGCGTGCTCGCCCACGCGGGCTCGCTGCGCCGCCCGGCGCAGGCGCCGCCGGCCGAAGCCTCGACGCTGGGACCGCCTCGCCGACGCCTGGATCCAGCCGCTCACGCGGCGGCTGCTCGACGAGCCGCGCGAGGACTTCGAGGACGTGGCGCCGGGGACCTACACGCAGGAAGGGCCCGAGGTGGTGAGCGCCCTCGCCGGCCGCGAGGCCACGCGCTGGCGCCTCACTCCCGACTCGCGCGCCGTCGTGCTCTCGGCCGCGCACCCCGTCTACGTGGGCGAGCAGGTCCGCGGCGCGGTGCTCGTCGAGCAGACGACGAACGACGTGCTGGCGGTGCGCAACCGCGAGTTCGGGAAGCTGTTCGCCGCGATCCTGGCGGTCAGCCTGCTCGGCGCGCTCGCGCTGCTCGCCTTCGCCTCGCGCCTCTCGTGGCGGGTCCACCGCCTGCGTGACGGCGTCGAGCAGGCGATCGACCGCCACGGCCGCGTGAGCGGCAGCGTGCCGGGCACGGCGCGCCGGGGACGAGATCGGCGACCTCGCGCGCAGCTTCGCCGCGATCCTGGAGCGGCAGCGGCAGTACACCGCCTACCTGGAGCAGGTCGGCAACCGGCTCTCGCACGAGATCCGGACGCCGGTGGGCGTCGTGCGCTCGTCGCTCGACAACCTGCGCCTGCAGCCGCTGCCCGAGGACGCCCGGGTCTACATCGAGCGCGCGGACGAGGGCCTGCGGCGTCTCGCCACGATCCTCTCGCGGATGAGCGAGGCGACGCGCCTCGAGCCCGGCCTCGCCGCGACCGAGCGCGAGGCCTACGACATGGCCGCCGTGCTGCGCGGCTGCGTCGCCGGCTACCGCCAGGCCAACCCGGGCCGCGAGATCCTGCTGGCGGAGCCGGGCGCTCCCGTCGTCGTGCTCGGCGCGCCGGACCTGATGGCGCAGCTCGTCGACAAGCTGGTCGACAACGCGCTCGGCTTCGCGCGGCCGGGAACGCCGGTGAAGGTCGAGCTCGCGCGCCACGGCCGCACGGCCGCGCTCACGGTCGAGAACCAGGGCCCGCCGCTGCCCGCGCAGATGATCGGCCGCCTCTTCGAGTCGATGGTCTCGATCCGGCCGGCGGGCGGCGAGCGCGAGCCCCACCTCGGCCTCGGCCTCTACATCGTGCGGCTGATCGCGGCGTTCCACGGCGGCGAGGCGAGCGCCCGCGACCGCGACGGCGGCGACGGCGTGATCGTGCTGGTCTCGGTCCCGCTCCATTCGGGCAGCGCCCTTGATTCGGCGTCACGTCCGGCGGCCCCGGCCTGAGCGGGAACACATACAATCGCCCGATGCGCGAGCTCTACCCCGAGATCGAGCCGTTCGACGAGGGCTTCCTGAAGGTGTCGGACCTCCACACCGTCCACTACGAGCAGGTGGGCAACCCGAAGGGCAAGAAGGCCGTGTTCTTCCACGGCGGCCCCGGCGGCGGGCTCGACCCCGACTACCGCCGCTACTTCGACCCGCAGCGCTGGCACGTCGTGCTGTTCGACCAGCGCGGCAGCGGCAAGAGCACGCCGCACGCCGAGCTGCGCGAGAACACGACCTGGGACCTGGTGGCCGACGCCGAGCGGCTGCGCGAGACGCTCGGGATCGACAAGTGGCTCGTGTTCGGCGGCAGCTGGGGCAGCACGCTCGGGCTCGCCTATGCGGAGACGCACCCCGGGCGCTGCACCGGCCTCGTGCTGCGCGGCATCTTCCTGCTGCGGCGCAAGGAGCTGCTCTGGTTCTACCAGGAGGGCGCGAGCTGGCTGTTCCCGGACGCGTGGGAGGAATACCTGAAGCCGATCCCCGAGGTCGAGCGCGGCGACCTGATGAGCGCGTACTATCGCCGGCTCACCTCCGCGGACCCCGCGGTCCGCAGCGCGGCCGCGAAGGCGTGGTCGATCTGGGAGGGCAGCACCAGCAAGCTCTATCCGGACCCCGACCTGATCGCGCACTTCGGCGGCGACAGCTTCGCCGACGCCTTCGCCCGGATCGAGTGCCACTACTTCGTGAACGGCGCCTTCCTCAAGACCGAGACGCAGCTGCTCGACGACGTGACGAAGGTCGCGCAGCTGCCGGGCACGATCGTCCAGGGCCGCTACGACGTGGTGTGCCCGGCGGCGAGCGCCTGGGCGCTGCACAAGCGCTGGCCGAAGTCGAAGCTCGTGATCGTGAAGGACGCCGGCCACAGCATGAAGGAGCCGGGGATCCGCAGCGAGCTGGTGCAGGCGACCGACGACTTCGCGAACCTCTGAGGCCATCCGCCGTTGGCGTTTCCCGAGACGCGGCGGTCCGTGGTGCTCGCGGTCAAGAGCGGCGACGCGCAGGAGCGCGCCCGCGCGCTCGACGCCGTGGCGGCCGCCTACTGGCGGCCCGTCTACCGCCATCTGCGCGGCCGCTGGCGCGCGCGCGAGGAGGAAGCCGAGGACCTCGCGCAGGGCTTCTTCGCGACCGCGCTCGAGAAGGGCTGGCTCGCGCGCTACGAGCCCGCGCGCGGCCGCTTCCGCTCCTACCTGCTCGCCTGCCTCGAGGCCTACGTCGCGAACGAGAGGCGCAACGGCCGGCGCCTGAAACGCGGCGGGGGAGTGACGACGGTGCCGCTCGAGGGCGAAGGCCCGGACGGCGAGGCGTGGGAGCTGCCGATCGCGGACGCGACCGACATCGAGGCCGAGTTCCAGCGCGAGTGGGCGCGCGGCCTGATGGCGCTGGCCGTCGAGGCGCTGCGCAAGCGCTGCGCCGGCACCAGCCGCGCCGTGGCCTTCGCGCTCTTCGAGCGCTACGACCTCCAGGACCACGAGCCCGCCGAGCGGCCGCGCTACCAGGACCTGGCGGGCGAGTTCGACCTGCCGGTGACGCAGGTGACGAACCACCTCTACTGGGCGCGCCGCGAGCTGCGCCAGAGTGTGCTCGAGACGCTGCGCGAGATCACCGCGAGCGAGCAGGAGTTCCGCTCCGAGGCGCGCGCCCTCTTCGGAGCGGAGCCTTCGTGAGCGAGCCGAGCGACCGCGCGCTCGACCGCCTGCGCCGGGTCGCGCAGTGGCCGGATCTCACCGGCACGCGCTACGAGCTCCAGGGCGAGGTGGCGCGCGGCGGCATGGGCGTCGTCTACCTGGCGCGGGACCGCGAGCTCGAGCGCGACGTGGCGCTCAAGGTGATCGCCGTCGAAGCGGCCGACGCGGACACGGTGGAGCGGCTGCGGCGCGAGGCGCGCACGATCGCGCGGCTCGAGCACCCCGGCATCGTGCCGGTGCACGACGTCGGCACGCTGCCGGACGGCCGCGTCTTCTACGCGATGAAGCTGGTGACGGGCAAGCGGCTCGACGAGCTCCTGAAGGCCGGGCTGCCGCTGCGCGAGCGGCTGCGGCTGCTGCTGCGCATCGGCGAGCCGGTGGCCTTCGCACACGCGCACGGCGTCATCCACCGCGACCTGAAGCCGGAGAACGTGATGGTCGGCCCGTTCGGCGAGGTGCTGGTGATGGACTGGGGCGTCGCGAAGCACCGCGGCGACGGCAGCCCGGCGAGCGGCTCGCGATCGCAGGCGGCCGAAGGCGCGACCGCGCACGGCACCATCGTCGGCACGCCGGCCTACATGGCGCCCGAGCAGGCGCGCGGCGACGTCGAGCAGGTGGATGCGCGCTCCGACGTCTACGCGCTCGGCGCCATCCTCTATTTCATGCTCACCGGCCGTGCCCCCGGCGCGGCCCTGGCGTCGCCCGACGCGCCCACGCGCACCTGGGCGGGGCCGCGGGCGCCGGGCGCCTCGCGCATCCAGCCGCCGCGCGAGGCCGATCCCGATCTGCCGCGCGCGCTCGAGGCGATCTGCCTGAAGGCGCTCGCTCCCGAGCCCGCCCTTCGCTACCCGGGCGTGAGCGAGCTCGGCGACGACGTCGCGCGCTACCTGGAGGGCGAGCGCGTCCTCGCGCACCCCGAGGGGCTCGCCGAGCGCGCGCTGCGCTTCGCGTCGCGCTACCGCACGCCGATCCTGCTGGTGCTCGCCTACGTGGTGATGCGCGTCGTGCTGCTGCTCGTGGCCCGCGTCTGACGCCTTGCCGGTCCGCCTGGCAAAGGAAAGGCGGACCGAGGGGTAATAGAGTTCAGGAACCGTCCGGAATCCACCAGGAGGATCGGGGCATGAACAAGCCGCTCGTCGGACTGATCGTGGGAGGAATCGTCGGGGCCTTCGACGGCCTCTCGGCCCTCTTCTCCGCCCCCGAGGTCGCGCCGCAGATCGCGGGCATCATCGTGGGCTCGACCTTCAAGGGCGTGATCGTGGGCCTCATCGCCGGCTTCTTCGCCCGCAAGGTGAACTCGCTGCCGCTCGGCATCGCGGTGGGCCTGCTCGCGGGCCTCGTGTTTGCCTACCTGATCGCGATGTCGCCCGACCCGGCCACGGGCAAGCACTACTACTGGGAGATCATGCTCCCGGGCAGCCTGGCGGGTGCGATCGTGGGCTACGCGACCCAGAAGTACGGACGGCGTCCGGGCGACGCGCGCGCCTGAAGAGACGCCAGACCGCCTCAGTAGCGGGTCGGATCCTCCGGCACTTCGGCGTTGAAGGTCACGAGGTGTGCGTGGTCCGTCGTCGTCGACATCTTCTCGACCTTGTGGCCGTCCTTGACGTCCGTCACGGCCTGGGACGGCAGGTCGACCATGTGGGTGTGGCCCGCGGTCCCCGAGATGTCCAGCGACAGCGCTCCGCCCGCCGTGAGCTGCGCGGCGGTGATCACGGCCGTGTGGCCGTGGTTGCCCGAGATCGTCCCGCTCTTGCTGCCCGAGGGCGCCGCGGCGAGAGTCGTCGTCGGGCTGCCGCCCGTGGGGTTGCCGTAGCCGTCGTTGCCGCCGCCCCCGCTGCCGCCTCCGCAGTCCGCGACGGTGACGACCACGCCAGCCAGAAAGGCGAGGCTCGCCTCCTGTGTGAACTGCCTGCGCTTGAGCTCCCGCATGTCCTTCCTCCTCCGGGCTGCCCGCCTCCGAGCGGTAGAGACGAGCACGGCCGTCGCTTCCTTGAGCAACGGCCGTGCCGGTCCGCGCGCAGAGCGATCCTCCGCGTCTTCAGTGATTTCAGGGGAGCGGCCGACGCGCTTTCCTTACTGCCGTGGTAACGAGTTACGACCGCCGAAAAGACGCGTGCCTTGAAACAGGGGACCCGGGAGACGTAGCCTGCGCCGGCGGGAGGGCCGAGCGTGATGAAACGGATTCTGAGAGCATCCACTGTCGCGGCGCTGCTTCTGGCGCTGGCGCGAACGACGGCCGGGGCGGACGGCATCGAGCTCGAGCTGCGCGACGGCTGGGCGATCCAGTCCTCGGCGCAGGTGCAGGCCCAGGGCGAGGCTTTGTCGCGCCCCGGTTTCGCGACGGCCGGATGGCATCGCGCGAGCGTGCCGGCGACGGTCGTCTCGGCGCTCGTCGCCGACGGCACGTATCCCGACCCCTACTACGGCACCAACCTCCGCAAGTTGCCGGGGGTCTCCTACAAGGTCGGCACGAACTTCTCGAACGTGGCGATGCCCGCGGACAGCCCGTTCGCGGTGCCGTGGTGGTACCGCACGGAGTTCACCCTGCCGCGTGAGGCGGCCGGCCGCACGCTGTGGCTGCGCTTCGCCGGAGTCAACTTCCGCTTCGACGCCTGGCTGAACGGCCGCAAGATCGCCGACGCCGCGAAGACCGCGGGCGCCTTCCGCATCCACGAGCTCGACGTGACGGGGGCCGCGGCGCCCGGCGTGAACGCGCTCGCCGTTCGCGTCACGGCTCCGACGCCCGGCGACCTCGCGATCACCTTCGTCGACTGGAACCCGATGCCGCCCGACAAGCTGATGGGCCTCTACCGGCCGGTCACGCTCGTCGCGAGCGGCCCCATAGCACTCCGCCATCCGCAGGTGGTGACGACGCTCTCGCCCGACAACGGCCGGGCGGAGCTCACCGTGAAGGTCTTCGCGAGGAACGCGAGCAGCCGCCGCGGTCGAAGGCCTGCTGCGGGGCCGCGCGGCCGGCGTCGCGTTCGAGAAGCGCGTGACGCTCGCGGCGGGCGAGTCGCGCGAGATCGTGCTGACCCCGTCGGAGTTTCCGCAGCTCGTGCTGGACCACCCGAAGCTCTGGTGGCCGGCCCAGTACGGCGAGCCCGTCCTCCACGACCTCGAGCTCGAGCTTCGGGCGGGCGGCGCCGTCTCGGACCGTGTGCAGGTGAAGTTCGGGATCCGCGAGTTCAAGGCGGAGAAGCTCCCGAGCGGCCTCGCCTACAAGGTCAACGGCCGCCCGATCCTGATCCGCGGCGCGGGCTGGACGCACGACCTGATGCTCCGCTACTCGCCGGAGCGCTTCGAGCAGGAGATCGCGTACGTGAAGCACATGGGCCTCAACACCGTGAGGCTCGAAGGCAAGCTCGAGGACGAGCCCTTCTACGACATCACCGACCGCGAGGGAATCCTGGTGATGCCCGGCTGGTGCTGCTGCGACCACTGGGAGCACTGGAAGGACTGGGACGCCGAGGACCTGCCCGTCGCGACGGCGTCGCTCCGCGACCAGATCCTGCTGCTCCGGAGGCGGGCCTCGGTCTTCACCTGGCTCAACGGCTCCGACGGCCCGCCGCCGGCGAACGTCGAGAAGGCGTACCTCGACGTGCTCCGCGAGCTCGGCTTCCCGAACCCCGTCGTCTCGTCGGCCACCGAGAAGAAGACCGAGCTCACGGGCGAGAGCGGGGTGAAGATGCGCGGGCCGTACGAGTGGGTGCCGCCGCTCTACTGGTACACCGACACGAAGCTCGGCGGCCCGCACGGCTTCGCGACCGAGATCGGCCCGGGCCCGGCGCCGCCGCCGCTCGAGAGCCTGAAGCGCTTCATCCCGGAGGCGGAGCTGTGGCCGATCGGCGACACCTGGAGCTACCACTGCGGCGGCGGGCCCTTCCGCACGCTCGGCGTCTTCAACAAGGCCATGGACGCCCGCTACGGCCCGTCGCGCGACGTGGCCGAGTACGCGCGCAAGGCGCAGGTGGCCGCCTACGAGTCGCACCGGGCGATGCTCGAGTCCTTCGGCGAGCGCAAGTACACGGCGACGGGCGTGGTGCAGTGGATGCTCAACAACGCCTGGCCGGGGATGATCTGGCACCTCTACGATTTCTACCTGCGCCCCGGCGGCTCGTACTTCGGAGCGAGGAAGGCGGGCGAGCCGCTCCACGTGCAGTACGCCTACGACGACCGCTCGGTCGTCGTCGTCAACTCCGACCTGCAGGTCCATACCGGGCTCAAGGCCACCGCGCGCGTCGTCGACCTCGCCTCGAAAACGCGCTTCGAGAAGAGCGCGCCTGTCGAGGTCGGGCCCGACGGCAGCGTCAAGGTTTTCCAGGTGCCCGAGGTGGCGGCGCTCACTCCGACGTGGTTCCTCGCGCTCTCGCTCGACGACGCGAGTGGCCGCAGCGTCAGCCGCAACGTCTACTGGCTGTCGACGAAGCCCGACGTGCTCCAGTGGGACAAGTCGGACTGGTACGTGACGCCGCTCACGCAGTACGCCGACCTCACCGGTCTGCAGCAGCTCCCGCAGGCGCAGCTCAAGGCCGCGGTCGCCTTCGAAGCCGGCCGTGCGCGCGTCACGCTCGAGAACCCGTCACAGACGCTCGCGTTCTTCGTCCACCTCGCCGTCCGCAAGGGGTCCGGTGGCGAGGAAGTCCTGCCGGTCCTCTGGGACGACAACTACGTCACGCTGCTTCCGGGCGAGACGCGCGAGATCGACGCCCGCTACGCGCCGAAGGACCTCGGCGCCGCGAAGCCGGCCGTGAGCGTCGAGGGGTGGAACGTCGGGGGTCAGGTCTTGAATTAGCGCATTTGCGTCAATTCAAGACCTGACCCCTCCTGGCTTCTCGTCGCTCAAGCTCAGCCGGCCGGCCTCGCCTTGCGCGAGCGACAGCCGGCCGGCTTCGCCCTCCGCGAGCGAGAGCTGCCCGTGCTCGGCGCCGGCGAGGCGCGCCTGGATCGCGGCGATCGCCTGGCGAGCTGCAGCGCGGAGCTCGGAGTCGGCTTCGATCTCGCGGAGCCGCGCAACCGCATCCCGGTGCCCACGCGGCCGAGCGCGGCGGCGGCCGCGCGCTTGAGCTCCGTCGGGCCTTCGGCGAGCGCGCGTAGCAGCGGCGGTTCCGCGGTTGCCTCGCCAGTCGCCGCAAGCGCCCACGCCGCGGCTTCGCCGAGCTCGTTCTGCTCGACGAGCAGCACCTTGCCGAGCGTCTGAATGGAGTCGTCGCCGCCGAGCTGCCCGAGGATCCCGAGGCAGGCTCGGGCGGTGAGTAGTCGGCGGTTCTTGAGCGTGCTCTTCAGCAGCTCCTGCACCTCGGCGAGCGAGAGCGAGGTGTCGAGCGCCGCAACGGCGCGTGCTTTCGTGGCGTCCTCGGCTCCGTCGTCGCCCGCCACGGCCATCAGCACGTCGCGGCCTGCCTTGCCCATCGCGACTGCGGCTCGCACGCGCACGTCCGGGTCGGAGTCGCTTCGCGAGGTGCGAACGGCGGTTTCGGTTGCCGAAGACTCCGGGAACTCGCGCAGCAGCGTCGCGAGCAGCCTGCGGCGTACGCCGGCCTCGGGCTCCCCCTTCAGGTTCGCGGCGAGCCGCTCGGCCGTGTCTTCCGGAGCGAGCAGCCGCGTGGCGAAGGCAGCGATCGCGCGCAGGGCAGCCGACAACGTGTGCTCGTGGTCCCTGTAGATCGCCCCAGCGCGCAGTGCGAACGTGCCGGGCGGGCGCAAGGGGAGGTCGAGACGCAGCACTCCGTTGTTCAGGCGGCCGACGACGGACATGGATGACCGGCCTTGCAGGGCAAGGCGTCCCTCGAGCAGCATCGCCACGGCCTCGCGCGTGCCGGCGTCCAGCAGGGCCAGCGCGACCGCAGGCGAGCCCTGAACGCTCACCCTTCCGTCGAACGCAGCGGCACCGACCTCCACCTCTCTGGGGCTCCGCTGCCCGAACAGGCCGGCTTCGAGGGCCAGACTGAGGCCCGGCGCGAAGCGAGGGCCCCAGACCTCCACGCGCGTGTGCTCGAGCTCCTCGCCGTGCACCGGAGAGATCCGAAACCGCAGCGCTCCTGCCTGTGCTTCGAGCGCTTCGCCGCGAGCCTCGACCTGCGTCAGCCCGGTAGCGTACGCAGTGCCCGTCCAGTAGTTCGTGCGTTCGTACCCGCGAGCGCGCAGCTGCAGCGCGTTCTTCAGGGTCGGCAGCAGGAAGGCTGCCGCCCAGACCACCCCGAGCAACAGGTCTGGGACCATCGATCAGCTCGACGGCCGCGCCTGGGCCGGCCCTGCGTCGGCCGGCGCGCCGCTCAGGCTCAGCCGGCCGGCCTCGCCTTGCGCGAGCGACAGCCGGCCGGCTTCGCCCTCAGCGAGCGAGAGCTGGCCCTGCCCGGCGCCGGCCAGCCGCGAATGGATCTCGGCAATGGCCTGGCGGGCGGCGCTGCGCAGCTCGCCGTCGTGCTCGGCGGCTCGCAGCGGCAGCACGGCATCGCGGGTTCCCACGCGGCCGAGCGCTGCCGCGGCCGCGCGTCGCCGCTCGAGCGGTCCCTCAGCGAGCGCTCGCAGCAGGGGCGCTTCGGCCGTGGGGTCGCCCGTCGCCGCCAGCGCGGTCGCAGCCGTCGCACCGAGCTCGTCGCCCTCGACGAGCAGGACCTTGCCGAGCACCTGAACGGCGTCCGGGCCTCCGAGCCGTCCCAGGGCCTCGAGGCAGGCCTTGGCGGCCAGAAAACGTCGCGTTCGCAGCGCGTTTCTCAGCAGCTCCCTCACCTCGGCCAGCGACAGCGAGTCGCCGAGCGCCGCCACTGCCCGAGCGGTGGTCGCGTCCTCGGCGCCCTCTCCCCTCGCCACGCCGAGCAGCACTTCGTGCCCTTCCTTGCCGAGAAGCGTCGCCGCACGCACTCGCACGTCGGCGTCCGGATCCTGGAGGCCGTCGCGCAGCGTCGCCGTCGTCACCTCCGCCTCGGGGAACTCGCGGAGGAGGGTTGCAACCAGCTTGCGCCGCACTCCGGCTTCCGTCTCGGCCTTGAAGTTGGCGGCGAGCCTCTGCGCCAGGTCCTCCGGAGCCGACAGGCGTCGCGCGACCTCGAGCGCCGCGCGGAGCACCGCGGGGAGCGTGCTCGGGCCGTCGAGGTAGACCGCTCCGGCCTGTGCCAGGTCACCTCCACCACCCGCCGGCAGCCGCAGGTGCGGGACGCGATCCGGCAGGTCCACGCGCAGCACGCCGGACGCCAGCCGTCCCGAGATCCAGAGCGGGGGGTGTCCGCGCAGCTCCAGACGTCCGTGCACGAGGCCGGCCACGGCACGGCGCAGCTCGGCGTCGAGGAGGCCCAGGGCCAGAGCCGGCGGGCCCTGGATCGCGACGGCCCGATCGAACGCGCCGTCGCCGATCTCGATCTCCTTCGGATCGCGCCGCCCAAGGAAGCTGTCGCCTTCGCGGCGCAGCGTGAGGCCGGGGGCGAGGCCCGGTCCCGAGAGCTGCACGCGTGTCCCTGGCGTCTCCTGCTCGACGTAGCGGGAGATCCGGACGTGCAGTCCGGGCGCTCGAGCGTCGACCGAGTCGACTCCGCGATCGGTCTCGACCAGGCCTGCCTGGCGTGCTGCGTCGGCGAGCGCGGCAGTCCAGTCCCTGCTCCGCTCGCTCGCGACGAGCCTTTCCGTCCTCTCCGAGAGGATGTCTCGAGCCACCAGGGCCGTCCAGACGACGAAGAAGACCGCGCCCAGCAGAACGTCCGCGGGCGACATCAGATCAGCCGGACCACCGGCTCCTCCCGCATCAGCTCTTCGCGCGTCAGCAGGTCGTGCACCGTCGCGACCAGCCAGCGCTCCGCATTGACGCCGAAGGCGATCTCGAGCCGCGGGCGCCGGTCCTGTGGCTCGTGCGGCGGGGCCAGATAGCCGAGCGTGGGGCTCGCGGCGTTCAGCGGGACGATCACCTCGGCCTTGCCGTCGACGCCGCCGACCTTGTGCAGGTCCCCCGCGGCGTCCCAGACGAAACGCCGGCCACCGCCGTCGCCGCGCTCGATCTCGCAGACGACGAGCCGGAAGACCTCCTCGGGCTCGCCGAGCGAGCAGGTGGGGACGAGCTGGCGCTTCCAGAGGTCGGGCGGCGTCGGGAAGCGCGTCCCGCGCGGGACGATCACCGTGTGCTGCACGGCGCCCGTCTTCGGGTCGTGCGTGACGAAGGCGTAGTCGTGGACGATGAAGTCGAGGGCACCGATGCGGTCGGCGGCGAAGCATGCGCCCCCGTAGGCGACCGCCTCGAACGGCTGCCAGGCGCGCAGGCGCCGCCGCTCGACGTGCTTCTCGATCCGCGCGTGGACGTCCGGCAGCAGCGTCGAGCCGCCGACCACGAGCACGTCGTCGACGTCCGACGCCTTCGCGCGGCCGTCCTCGAACATCGCCGTGAGGCAGGATTCGAGGCCGCGGTAGAAGCCGTTCGACTCGAGCACGGCCACGAGCTCGGCGCGCGTGAAGCTCAGGAGAGACGGCGCGGCGCGGCTCGGTGCGGGCGGCGTGACCCGGAAGACGGCAGTCTCCTCGAAATGCAGCGCTTCCTTGACGCGGCACGCCTCGGCCAGCATCACGCGCCGCCAGAAGCGCGCCGCCTCGTCGCCCAGCACGTCGAGCGCCGGCAGGCCTGCCTTGGCGCAGGCCGCCTCGAGCAGCCAGCCGTCGACGGCGTTTCCGCCGAGCGGGCGGCCCTGCTTCGCGATCACGCGCGCCTCGCCCCCCAGCGAGCCCCGCGGCGAGAGCTCGACGAGCGCGACGTGCATCGTGCCGCCGCCGATGTCCACCACCAGCACGCAGCGCTCGTGCGAGAGGCTCAGGCCGTAGCCGAGCGCGGCCGCGAGCGGCTCGTCCACGAAACGCACCCGGCGCACGCCGAGGTCCGCGAGCAGGCGCTGCACCTCGGCGCGGTAGGTCTCGAAAGCCGAGACCGGAGAAGTGACGACCAGGTCCCGGATCCTGTGGCCGGTGGCACGCTTCGTCTCGGCGAGCAGCTCGCGCAGGTAGAGGCCCGCGACCTCGCGCGCGCTCAACTGGCGGCGGCCGACGCGCGCGAGCGGCCGCGTCGCCTCGCTCGCGAGCGCGGCCTTGAAGGTCGGTGCGAAGGCGGGCAGCGCGACGTCGCGGTTGCGGTCGAGCGCGCGCTGGCCGATCAGCGCGCGCTGGCCGAGGAACAGCCGTCGCGCGACGGGGGGCCAGCCGCCGAGCCGGCTGACGAGTCCCGGCCGCTCGAGCACGTGGACCGCCGACGGCACCATGCGCGGCGCCTCGAGCGGGTCGTCGCGCTCGGGATCGCGGCACACCGCCGCGAGCTCGACGAGCTGCGGCTGGCCCGTGTCGTCGCAGCGCGCGATCCCGGAGTTGGTCGTGCCGAGGTCCAGCGCCCAGCCGGCCATCGCCGGCTATTCTAGGGGGACGTCACGCCTCTGGCGCGAAGACGCGGGCGGCGTCCGCGTCTCGAATCTGGACCTCAATTCAAGACCTGACCCCGATCAAGCGGTCAGGCCGTCTGCGTCAGCCAGCCCTTGCCCTGGTACTCCATGTACGTGGCCGTGCGCTGCGCGACGTCGCGGCCGAAGTAGCGCTCGACGACGTGCAGCGCGAGGTCGATTCCGGAGGTGAGGCCGCCGGCGGTCGCGACGTTCGAGGCGCTCTCGACGAAGCGCGCGCCGCGCTCGAGCGTGACGTCGGGGAACTGCGCCTTCAGCTGGTCGTGGAAGTCGTGGTGCGTGGTGGCCTTCTTGCCGGCCAGCAGGCCCGCATGCCCCAGCACGAAGGCGCCGGTGCACACGGACATCACGAGGTCGGCCGTCACGCTCGTCTTCTTGAGCCAGTCGACCACGGCGGGGGAGCGGCGCATCGCCGGCACCACCACCACGCGCGGCGCGGGCGCGTCGGCGACCGCGTAGTCCGGCACGATCTGCAGCCCGCCGGTCACCCGCACCGGCTCGCGGCTCGCCGCGACCGTGAAGAGCCGGAAGGCCGCGCCTTCGCGCTCGGGGAGGTTCACGTCCTGGAACACCTCCCACGGCCCCGTGAAGTCGATGACGGTCGCTCCCTCCGAGACCAGGAAGGCGACGTCGATCGGGCCGCGGGCGGGCGGTCGCAGGGGCTTGCAGCCCGTCTTGGCCGCCTGCGCCGGGGCGACGCCGCGCTCGCGCTCGGCCAGGTCGAGCGCCACCACCGCGGGCATCGCGCTCAGGAAGAGTCGACGTTCCATCACGGTCCTCCTTGACTCAAGCGTGCCGCAACGCGACGAGCGGGTCCACCGAGGCCGCACGCCGCGCCGGCAGCAGGCAGGCGATCGCCGCCACGCCCAGCAGCAGCAACGCCACCGCCACGTAGGTGAATGGATCGGTGCCCGGCACACCGAACAGCAGCCGCTCGATCAGGCGCGAGAGCGCGATCGCTCCCACCAGCCCGAGCCCGAGCCCGCCGAGCACGAGGCCGAGGCCTTGCTCGAGGATCATGCGCAGGACGGCGCCGCGCTCGGCGCCCATCGCCATCCGCACGCCGATCTCGACCGTGCGCTGGCTGACCGACAGCGCCAGCACGCCGCCGATCCCGGCCGCGGTGATCACGAGCGCCACGACCGCGAAGATGCCCAGCAGGATCGCCGTGATCCGTGGCCGCGCGACCGACTCGCTGCGCACCTCGCTGAGCGGGCGGATCCGGTCGACGGGCTGCTCCGGGTCCATCTCGCGGACCGCGCGGCGAAGGAGTGCGACGACCCGCGAGGACTCGACGCGGGTGCGCACCAGCACCGCGCCCCAGCCGGGCTGCTGCGCGAAGGGCCGGTAGAGCTCGTGCCCCGGCTCGCGGTCGAGCCCGTAGTAGCGGACGTCGCCGACGACGCCCACGATCGTCACCCACGGCTCCTCTTCGTCGCCGAAGCTGACGCGCTCGCCGATCGGGTCCTTGTCGCCCCAATAGTGGCGCGCGAGCGACTCGTTCACGACCGCGACGGGCTGCGAGCCGTGCTCGTCGCCTTCCGCGAAGGCGCGTCCCCGCACGAGGCGTTGTCCGATCGTCTCGAAGTAGCGCGGGCTCACGACTCGGAAGTCGAGCGTGGGCCGCGCGGCCTCCTCGATCGGCCGGCCCTCGATCTGGAAGCGCCGGTTGTAGGGATGCGACTGCCCGAGCGGGATCGAGTAGCTGAGCGCGGCCGAGCTCACCTCGGGGTCCGCCTCGACCTTGCGGACGAGCTCCTCTCCGAAACGCCGCACCTTCTCGTCGATTGTCGTACTTGGACCAGTTGAGCGCGACGCCGGCGGTCAGCACGTTGTCGGTGCGGAAGCCGGGATCGACCTGCTGCAGCTTCCAGAAGCTGCGCAGCATCAGGCCGGCCGCGATCAGCAGCATGAAGGAGAACGCGACCTGCGAGACGACCAGCACCCCGCGCGCGCGCCGCTGGCCGAAGCCCCCGCCGGCGCGCGAGTTCTCCTCCTTCATCACCTCCGCGATCTCGGGCCGCGCCGTGAGCGCCGGCAGCGCGCCGAACAGCATGCCGGTCAGCACCGAGACGACGAGCGTGAAGCCGAGCACCGTCGCGTCGATGCCGACCTCGCTCGCGCGCGTGGTGAAACGCGCGGTGAAGGCCACCAGCAGGTCGAGGCCGGCCGCCGCCAGGCCCAGGCCGATCACGCCGCCGATGATGGCGAGCAGCGTGCTCTCGGTGAGCAGCTGGCGCACGAGCCGGCCCCGCCCCGCGCCGAGCGCCGCGCGCATCGCGAGCTCGCGGCCGCGCCGCAGCATGCGCGACAGCATCAGGTTCGCGACGTTGGCGCAGGCGATCAGCAGCACGCAGCCGACGGCGCCCAGCAGCACCAGGAGCGTCGGCCGCGCGCGGAGCGTCAGCTCGTCGCCGAGGCCCACGGCCGTGGTCGTGAAGCCCGAGCCCTTCGGGTAGAAGTCCGCGTGGTCTGCGGCGAGGCCGCCGGCGACCGAGGCGAGGTCGGCCTTGGCCTGCTGCAGCGTCATGCCGGGACGCAGCCGGCCGTAGACGCTCAGCATCCGCCCGGCGCGGTTCTCGCGCGTCTGCGCGCTCGAGCGGAACGGGCAGGCCGAGCTCGGCATGTAGACGTCGTTCTCGTTCGGGAACTGCGGCACGTTCGGCAGCACGCCGACCACCGTGTGCGGCCGGTTGTTCATCTGGAACACCTTGCCGACGACGCCCGGGTCGCCGCCGTGGCGGCGCTGCCAGTAGTCGTAGCTCAGCATCAGCACCGCGTCGGCGCCGGGCAGGTCGTCCTCGGCGCGGAAGTTCCGGCCGAGGAGCGGCGCCACGCCGAGGAAGTCGAAGAAGTCCGGGGAGACGACGCCGGTCTGGACGCGCTGCGCCTCGGAGCCGCCCGAGCAGCGTGAACGACATCGTGTGGTACTCGACGAGGCCCTCGAGCGTCTTGCTGGCGGCGCGGTAGTCGAGGAGCTCCTTCTCCGAGAAACCGAGGCTCGGCGTCGCGGGCTGCGTGAGGGTCTGGCGCAGCACCACCAGCCGCTCGGGCTCGCCGTAGGGAAGCGGGCGCAGCAGCACGCCGTTCACGACGCTGAAGATCGCGGTGTTCGCCCCGATCCCGAGCGCGAGCGTGAGCACGACGGCCACGGTGAAGGCCGGCGTCTGCCGCAGGCTGCGCAGGCCGTAGCGGACGTCTTGCATCAGGCCCTCGAGCGCCCCCGCGCCCCAGGCGTCGCGCATCCCCTCCTTCGTCTGATCGACTCCGCCGAGGCTCATGCGCGCGGCGCGGCTCGCGTCCTCTTCGCTCATGCCGGCCTTCCTGTTCTTCTCGGTCTCCAGCTCGAGGTGCATCCGCAGCTCGGCGTCGAGCTCGCTCTCGAGCCGTGGGCGGCTGCGCAGCGACTGCAGGCGGAACCAGAGCTTGTGTGCGAGCGCCATGGCTACGCGGTCTCCAGCACGCGGAAGACGGCCGCGGCGAGCCGCTGCCAGTTCTGCTGCTCGCGCTCGAGCTGGCGCTCGCCGTTGCGGGTCAGCTTGTAGAACTTCGCGCGGCGGTTGTTCTCGGAGGCGCCCCACTCGGAGGCGATCCAGCCTTCTTCCTCGAGCCGGTAGAGCGCGGGGTAGAGCGAGCCCTGGTTCACGACCAGCACGCTGTCGCTCACCTGCTGGATCCGCTGCGAGATGCCCCAGCCGTGCATCGGCCCGGCGGCGAGGGTGCGGAGGATCAGAAGATCGAGCGTTCCCTGCAGCAGGTCGCTCCGAGGGTCTTTCGCTTCGGGCATGGTCTCTCCTAGACGTTCGACAGGAATATCAGGTGCCTCTTGTCGAATGTCAAGGGGAGATCCGCGGAAGTCGCGCCCCTTCAAGCGTTTGAACATCTCGAAGCAACTCGTTCCGGAACGAGTAACCGAAGGTAACGCGCTCGAACGAGCCGGACGCCGCTGCCGCTCGAACCGGCCGCGGCCGCTAAGGATCGAACCGTACGAGTCCCGAGCGCTGCCAGATCTCCCGCGTCTCCACGCCCGTCGCCTCGCGGAAGAGCCCGGGCAGCTCGTCGACGCGGAAGCCGCGCCGGTTGCGGGCGCTCCAGTCCATCAGGTAGCGCGCGGCGTCGCGGAAGCGCTTGCGGCCGCCGCTCGACGACCGGATCTTCAGGTCGAGCTCGGCCGCGAGCAGCGCGCCGCGCGCAAAGAGCGTCTTGCCCGTACGGAAGTCCTCCGAGTAGCGCGTCGACGCGACGCGCGACAGCTCGACGAGCGGCATCTCGCGGATGAAAGGCGGCACCTCGGCCAGAAGCGCCTGCAGCGACTCGAGCATCGCCTTCCGATACGCGGCGCCTTCGGCCTCCGGCATCGCGTCGGCGAGCGCCTCGATCGCGACGTAGCGCGCGAAGCCCTCGCTCAGCCAGATCGTGTCGATGAGCGGCGCGAGCTCCCACGAGAAGGGAAAGTAGCCCTCGCCGTAGGCGCGCTTCGGGATCCAGGCGTGCGCGAGGTGGTGAGTGAAGTTGAAGAGCGTGCGCCGCCGCTGCGGCTCGGGGGAGGACGCCGTCACGCCGGCGTCCGCCGCCAGGAAGTAGTGGCTGCTCGCGAGGTGCTCCATGCTGAAGCCGTAGCGGTGGTCGGGCGAGATCGGCTTCAGCAGCTCGAGCTGCGCCGTGTAGTGCGGGAACGGAGCGCTGCCGAAGTAGGCGACGAGCGCGTCCATCGCCTTCGAGACGAGGCTGCCGGTGAACGCCAGGTCGGCAGGCCCCTCCGAGTAGGCCGCCAGGTACAGCGGGACGCGGTTCTCGACGCGAAGCGCCGAGAGGCCCGGGCCCATCGCGACCTGCGAGTCGGCGAGCGCGTAGAAGTCCGCGGCCTCTGCGGAAGCGCTCGCGACCGCGGGCGGCGCCTTCGGCGCGAGCGTCGTGAACACGGGCCAGTCGGACGGAGCCGAGAGCTCGAGGCGAACGGCGCGCGTCTGCCAGCCCTCGAGATAGCCGAAGACCGAGTACCCCAGCAGCCCCACGTAGCCCGGCCGCGCGCGCGAGGCGTCCGAGGCGCCCAGGATCTCGCGCTCCATGCGCGCCAGATCGACGGAGTACGCGACCCGCCGCACGCTCGCACCTGCGGCGCCGAGCCGCCAGCGCGGACCCTCCACGCGCTCCACGGCGAGCACCTCGCCGCGCGGGCCGAGCGCCTTCACGTCGCTCACGTAACGGTCGTACTCCTGCTGCGAGTAGCCCATCGGCACCGCGCGCGGGATCACGAGCGTGAGCGGTCCGGCAGCGTCGGCCGGCAGCTCGATCGAGACGGCGACCGACGTGTCTCCGGCGCGCGCCAGCTCCACCCGGTACGCCACGGCGTCGGGAGGAGCCGCGGCGGCCGAGGCCGCGAGCAGCAGCGCGAGCAGCGTAACAGGGGCGGGCAAGGCGCCCGCCGTCCTCAGCGGGAGGCCGATGCAGCCGCGGCCCAGGCGAGGCCGTCGACGGTTCGCCCGGCGTCGATCAGGCGGACGACCTTCCACGCCACGAGGTCGATCTCGGCCACCTTGGCGCTCGCGTCGCACGAAACGTAGGCGACCTTCCCGTCGGGCCGCACGAGCACTTCCTGCGGCGCCTTCGGAACGTCGAGCGCCGGGCCCACCTCCCAGGTGCGCAGGTCGAGCCGCGCGACCTTGTTGTCCTTGATGAGCGTGAGCACCAGGTAGTGCCCGTCGGGGGTCGCGCCGGTGCCGTAGACGATGCCCGGCACCGCCACGTAGCGCGAGACCTTGTTGCCGACCGCGTCGATCACGGCGAGGCGCGGCTCGTCCTGGTCGGCCGTGAAGACCCACTTCTCGTCGGTCGAGAACGCGAGCCGCTGGGCGATCTTGGCGACCGGGATCACCGTCGTCACCTTCTTCGCCTTGAGGTCGATCGCGCTCACGGTGCCGGCGTGCACGTTCGAGGTGAAGGCGCGCTTGCCGTCGCGCGCGAGCAGCAGCATGTGCGACTCCGGCTGGCCGGTCGGGATCTCGTCGACGACCTTGTTCGTCTTCGGGTCGATCACCGTGATCGTCTGCGTGATCTCGGTCGTGACGTAGAGCCGCCCGTCCGGCCCGAACTTGGGATCGTGCGGCCGCGTCGGCCGGCCCAGGTCGATCGTCGCGGTGCGGCGTCGCGACGCCAGGTCGAAGACGTCGATCGTCTGCCCGTCGCTGCCCGGCCGGCCCACGCCCGAGTCGCCGTAGATCGGCACGTACACGGTCTTGCCGTCGGGCGAGGCGATCAGCTCGTGGCCGGTGACGCCGCTCTGCTCCACCGTCGCGACCTGCTTGCCCTCGGCGGGGTCGATGACCCCGAGCGTGTGGTCGCCCTTGTTCGTCACGATCAGCGTGCCCTGGGCCGGGGAGCCCGCCCCGCCGATGGACGCGCCCGCACCCGCCACCACCACTGCCAGCACGATCTCCCTCCGCATCCTCTTGTGCCCTCCGGGAGGCCCAACATACTCCAAACCGGGCTCCGACGAACCTCTCGACGTCAAGGTCGACTCTGCGCGTCCCACACGAAGTATGTTTGGGGACGGGATGCCCCTCCGCGCGCTCGCGCTGCTGACGGTCCTGGTCGCAGCCGCGGGCTGCTCGGGCGGGTCGGGCAGCCCCAACGCTCCGACGACGGTCGAGACGCGCGGCTATCGCATGGGCTTTTCGGCCTTCCCGCCGCGGCCGGTCCAGGCCGATTACCTGCGCGCCGTCGACATGTGGATCCAGCGCGCGGACGCCGCGATCCTGCACGAGTCGCCGCCGTGGGCGGCCCTGCTCTCCGGGACCTCCGCCGAGGCGGCGGTGCGGGCGCTCCACCTCCCGCTCGTCCAGGGCTACAAGGGCCGCGGGCTCGACGTCGTGTTCACGATCGACCTCACGAACGGCCTCGACCGCCGCAGCGAAGCCCCGACGCTCGTCGCGATGGGCCGCAGCCTGAAAGAGCCGGCGGTGCAGCAGGCGTACCGCGCGTACGCGCTCGCCGTCGCGAGCGTGCTCCAGCCCTCGCACCTCGGCCTCGCGGCTGAGACCAACCTGATCCGGGCCGTGGCGCCGCGCGCGGTCTACGACGCCGTCGTCGCGTCGGCGAACGCTGCCGCGACCGATCTGCGGGCGGCCGGCTTCACGGCGCCGCTCTACGTGAGCGTGCAGGTCGAGGTCGCCTGGGGCCGGCCGGGCGGTGCCTTCGTCGGCATCGACGCCGACCGCCAGGACTTCCCGTTCGCGAATGCGCTCGGCCTCTCGTCCTATCCGTTCCTCGGCGGCTTCGCCGAGCCGGAGCAGGTGCCGAGCGACTACTACGCGCGCGTCAACGCCGCGCGCCTGCCGCTGCTCGTGGTCGAGGGCGGCTGGACCTCGGCGGCCGCCTTCGGCTCCACGCCGGATCGGCAGGCCCGCTGGATCCGCCGCCAGTTCGAGCTCGCCACGCAGGCCCAGGTGCTTCACGTCTTCCAGCTGCTGTTCACCGATCTCGACGAGGCGGCCTACGGCCAGCTCGGCGGCGTCTCGCTCTCGCCGTTCGCGGCGATCGGGCTCGTCTCGACCGAGCTCGCCTCCAAGCCCGCGCTCGCGGAGTGGGACGTCGCTTTCGCCCGCCCGCGGCGTTGAAGGACTACCATCGAGCGAGTCGTGCGTACGGGACGTCGAGAGGAGATGGCGATGGCAATCGAAACAGTGACGATTACGGCCAAGGTCGACAGGCAAGGCAAGAAGGTGATCCTGCAGGGCAGCAAGGTGCCCGCGCCGCCGGAGGCCGGCGATACGTTCCTGGTGAAGGGTGGCGACATCCTGCAGTGGAAGCTGCTCGACAAGGGCGGCGACAAGGCGGCGGATCTCGAGGGATCCAAGCTCCGGATCCGGTTCGTGTCTCCCCAGGGGCCGGCCTTGCTCGACAAGGGGAACAGCCTCGAGACGTCCGGGACGCTCATTTCCGGCAAGGTCACGAGCGATTCCCGCAAAGGCAAGTATCGCTACGCGGTCGAGCTCGTGAACCCCGCCGGAAGCAGCGAGCCCGTGACCGAGCTCGTCTGCCACTGGAACATCGAGGGTCAGATATCGGGCATGGGCGGCGGCGAGCGGAGCGGAGGATAGCTACGCCGGCGTGAGCAGCTCGCTGTAACCAGGGGCGCCACGCAGCGACTCGAAACCCGGAATGGCGAACCATTTCGGTGAGAGGCGCTTGCGAGCCTCCCTTGCGTGCACGATCGCGTTGTTCTTGTCGCCGCACAGCGCATAGATGATCGCGGCCTGGAAGATCGCCTGGACGTCGCGATCGCCCTCGCCGAGCGCCTGGATCGTGAGCGCGACGGCGGACACCGGATCGCCGAGGCGCGCCAGCGCCTGGGCTTTGAGCAGGCGCTGCGCGACCGTCAGCGTGCCCTTTCGCTCCACCTCCTCCGCGCGTTCGAGCACCTCCCGGAACAGCCGGCGGCCCGCCTCGGTGTCGCCCGCGCCTTCCAGGGCGATGCCGAGGTTCAACCGGCTGTTGAGGTGATCGGGCTCCAGCTCGAGCGCCTTTCGATAGGCAGCGGCGGAGCTCGCGTACTCTCCTGCCAGCAGCAGGCTCCACCCGAGGTTCGTGAGGTTCTGGCGTGTGACTCTCTCCTTCAGGAGTCCCTCGTAGATGCGGGCGGCCTTCGTCGGGTCGCCCATCAGCCATTCGAGCTCGGCCAGGAGCGCGAGCCCGCGTGGATTGCCGGGTGACAGCTCGAGCAGGCGGTCGAGATGCGCGCGGGCACCTTTCGCGTCGCCCAGGTCGAGCTCGACGCTCGCGATGCTCCACAAGTTCCTCCAGGAAGGCCGCTCGCGGACCAGCCGGCCGAGCGCCTCGGCGGCCTCCTTGAACTTGCCCTGACGGCTGAAGAGCCTGGCGCGCGCCCGCCAGACACGGATGTCGCCGGGCGCTCGCTTCTCGAGCCCGGCGAGCGCGGCCTCGGTGTCGGCCACCTGCCCGGTCTCGAGCTCCAGCAGGAAGCGCTCGTACGCGACTTCCGGATCGTCGGGGTGGAGCGCCTGAGCCGACTGCAGGATCGTCTCCGCGCGCCGTCGATCCCGCAAGAGCCGTGCGGTGCCGGCCGCCAGGACGTACGCCTCGGTGAGCCCCGGCGACGATCGCGTGATCTCTTCGAGCGCGTCGATCTCCGGGCGCCCGAGCACCTCACCCGTCTCCATGCGCCGCCGCGTCGCGAGGTACCGCGGGTAATCCGAGGCCTGTACGGCCAGCGACGCGCCCGGCGAACGGGGCCTGTGGTCCGGAAACGCACGACGCACCTGGATGTCGACCGCCCGCGCGAGGGCGAGCGAGTCTTCCGGCTCGCTCGGCACGTCGAAGGGCCCGCTGTCGCTGATGATGTGCGCGTCGGTCGCGCTGGCGACCTCGCGGCGCAGCGAGACCCGGCACCACTGGCCCTGGCAGGCGATCGTGGGGAGGACGATCTCGGTCGCGGCCACGGCGCGCGCCGTGGCCTGGGTCGAGAGCGCACCCTCGGGCAGCTCGTCGCGGCCTACGGGCTCGATCCCCTCGAGGCCGGCGAGCGTGTGCAGGGTCGCTTCCTTGACGGCGAATGCAGCGAGCGC
The DNA here is from genome assembly GCA_963724555.1 of uncultured Acidobacteriota bacterium. Taxonomy (GTDB): domain Bacteria; phylum Acidobacteriota; class Vicinamibacteria; order Fen-336; family Fen-336; genus DATBSL01. Next base: position 106,276 of record CAVRVE010000028.1, on the reverse strand, counting down.
GGTCCGATCCTCCGGGGGCGCCCTTGTGACTTGCGGCGCCTGAACCAGCACGGCGATCGAGCGAGGCGGCGCTCGCCTGCTCCATAGCAGCATCACGACGATCGAAGCCGCGACGAGCGCCCCGACGCCGACGAGGAAGAGGAGGCGGCGGCCAGAGCGCGGGTCACGCTCCATGACTCGGAGCCGCTCGGCTACCACCATGGCGCTCTCGGGTCGCCGCTTCGGGTCCTTCTCCAGCAGGCTGTGGATGAGAGCGGCGAGCGGCTCGGGAAGATCCGGCTTGAGATCCCGGACGGCCGTAGGTGGCTTGGAGATCACTCGCTGCAGCGTCGGCTCGGCGCGGTCTCCCTGGAAGGGCGAACGTCCCGTGCAGATCTCGTACAGCAGCACGCCCAGCGAGAAGAGGTCGGAGCGGGTGTCGAGCGCTTGCCCGCCAGCCTGCTCGGGGGACATCGCCCTCCGGGTTCCGACGAGCGCGCCATCGCGAGTGAGAGCTTCCTCAGGAGTCGAGCTTCCGAGGCGCTTGGCGAGGCCGAAATCGAGGATCTTGACCTGGCCTGCGGGAGTGACGATGACGTTCTGGGTCTTGAGGTCCCGGTGGATCAGGTCCTTGGCGTGAGCTGCGGCGAGGCCTTCGGCGATCTGACGCCCGATCGTGATCGCCTGACTCGCCGGCAGCGGGCCACTCGCGAGCATCTCGTCGAGCGTGCGCCCTTCGACGTACTCCATCACGATCGCTTCGCCCGAGGCCTCCGTGAGGATGTCGTAGATCTGGACGATGGCGGAATGGTTGAGTGTCGCTGCCGCGGCGGCCTCGCGGCGGAGCCTTTCTCGCGCCTGTGGCGTCACCTGTGCGTCGCTGTGCAGGCGCTTGATCGCGACGTGGCGGTGTAGACGGCCGTCGTAGGCGAGCAACACGTCGCCCATCCCACCCTTGCCCAGGCGTCCGAGAACCCGGTAGACGCCGATCTGCGCTTCGGGAAGATCGAAGTCGAGCGTCCCGGTCGTGTCGCCGAGCGGGGGTTCCAGCTCGGTGGGTGCGCGGCTGAGAGCGGAGGGGTCGACGCGGCCGTCTCTATCTTTCGGATCGGCCATGGACCGCTCCTGAGATCGTCGGCCTTGCAGGTGCCGGCAGTATCCTCGGATTCTACGCCTTCCCGGGGAAAGCCTGGGATTTCCTGAGGACTCGCGGCGCTTGCGTCCTAGATTGGAGGCGATCGAGGCTGCCTCTGGCGACCGATGGCGGCCTCACAGGGGAAGGGGCATGGACATGAGCGCTGGTCGGGCGATCCTCCGCATGGGCCTTCTGTTCGTCGCGGCAGCGGCGCTCACGGCTCCGGTTCCGGGACAGGAGCGCAAGGTCAGGAAGTGCGCCTCCGACGACCGCTACCAGGCGATGCTGCAGCGCGACCCGGAGTTCCGGGCCGCACGCAAGCAGCTGCGCGTGCTGACCGAGGCCTTCGAGGCCGTGCGCGAGTCCGGGCGCTTCGGCGAGCGCACCGGGCCGGTCCGCATCCCGGTCGTCGTGCACGTGGTCTACCACACCGACGCGCAGAACATCTCGGACGAGCAGATCAAGAGCCAGCTCGCCGCTCTCGACGCCGACTACCAGAAGCAGAACCCCGACGTCGCGTCGGTTCCGACGCCGTTCCAGGACCGCGTGGGCAATGCGCTCGTCCAGTTCGCGCTGGCGGTCCGCGGTCCCGACGGGAAGGCGACGACCGGCATCACGCGCACGAAGAGCGCCGAGACCGAGTTCCTGTACGACGGACCCAAGGGCGAGGCCGTGAAGTTCACGGCCCGCGGCGGCCACGACGGCTGGCCGCGCGACAGCTACCTGAACCTGTGGGTGTGCCCGCTCGGGGGCGATCTGCTGGGCTACGCGTCCTTCCCGGGCGAAGACCCGGGGCTGGACGGCGTCGTGATCAACTACACCGCCTTCGGCACGACCGGAACCGCGGAGACGCCCTTCGACAAGGGCCGCACCGCGACCCACGAGATCGGCCACTGGCTGAATCTCTTCCACATCTGGGGCGACGACCGGAGCGCCTGCACGGGCTCGGATCAGGTGCGCGACACGCCGAACCAGGCGTCGCAGAACACCCAGTGCCCGACCTTCCCGCACCGCACCTGCGGCAACAAGGGCACCGGGGACATGTTCATGAACTACATGGACTACACGGACGACGCCTGCATGTTCGCGTTCACCAAGGGACAGGTGAGACGCATGGAGGCGACGCTCAACGGCGCGCGGCTCGCGATCACGACGTCGCAGGGCCTGACGCCGCCCTGAGCTACTTGCGCAGCGTCAGCACCGTGTCGTCGTAGGTCAGGATCTGCAGTCGCTCGCTCGCGGCCGCATCGTCGGAAGTCCGGACCTCGATCAGGCGGGGTCCGATCTGCTTCCAGGTTCCCTTGACGCCGACGCTGCCGTCGCCACGGCCGATGTCGTAGCGGATGTACACGCCGTCCGGCTGGAGCTCGAAGCCCTCGCGGCCGCGCGCACGGGGGAAGGCGTAGCCCTGGGGCCGGTACACCTTCGCGCTCGCCGTGTCTTCCTCGAACGAGTGCGTCCAGTGCTTGAAGAGCGCGTTGTCGAACGGCGGCAGGGGAGCGTCGGCGGGCGTCGAGCCGGCGCAGGCGGCGAGGACGAGGCTCAGGAGCGGGCCGAGGGCTGCGGCGCGCATGTAGGATCTCCTTCTCGATTGTAGGCGCCTCGCGGCCGGCATCGGGTAGGCTTCAACCATGAGGCGCTTCCGGATGGGCGCAGCGCCGCCCGCTCCCGCCGCCGGCGCGCAAGGGACTCGAACGTGACCCCGGCCGACCTCGAGGACGCTGCCAACTACCTCGGCGAGGCGAGGCTGCAGGAGCGCGCGGCCTTCGCGACCCGGCAGCTCCGCGCGCGGCGGCGCCTCTACCTGCTTCGAGCCTTCTACGGCAGCTGCCACAGCCGCATGGCGCGCATCCACCTGCTGACGGCCGCAGCCGTCGTGCTCGGCCGCTTCTGCGGCTTCTCGGCGACGTTCGACGCCATCGGCGCTGCGCTAATGCCCGTCACCGACTCGGGCGCGCCGCGAACCCCGGCCTGGAGCCACTATCGGGCCGCGTGCGACGCGAGGAAGCCCCGCCACCTGCGCGAGGAGCTCTGGATCGCGGCCCATGTCGAGGACATGGAACACGTGCGGGCAGCGGGTCTCGACCGCGCTTTCTATGCGGAGGCGGACGTACACGAGGGCAACCCGACCTGGCGGCTGCTCCGGGAGCACATGCAGATCACCCTCGACGTCAGGCTGATCGACCATTCGGCGCTGGCCGGCGCCGTCGACGACGAAACGGCGGTGGCCCAGGGCATGTCGCTCGCGCTGAAGCGCATCGCGACGGGCGGGCGCCGGCTGCTCTCGTCCTACGCCGGCGAGACGACGCGCGCGCTGGTTCGACCGATGATTCCGACGCGCCCTGGGCTGTGTGGCGATAGCGAGACGGCGATCGCGCTCCTGGCGTCGAGCGCGACCGCGTGGAGCGCGGCGAGCGTCTATCGACGGCGCGTGCGCGCGGCCCGCCGCGGCATGCGGGCCGCGGAAGGAGACGCCTGGCCGCTCTTGGCTTCGATGCTCGGCTCGCGCGTCGGCGAAGTGGCGCCGTTCATCGTCGACTTCTATTCGAACCCGTCGCGCTTCCGCCTGCAGGCGGCGCTCGAGCTCCACACGCTGCCGGCGCGCTTCTGGTCGTTCGTGGTGACGAAGCTCGTCGGCCAGACCCTGTGCGAGACCTGTCCGGAGATGGAGGGACGCTTCCGCGTCTTCCGCCGCGAGGACGGCTCGATGCACTTCGTCCGCGAGCTGCACTGCGGCGACGAGCTGCGCGTCTTCGACTGCGACTTGGTCGTCCGGGACGGCCCGGAAGGACCGCGTCTTTTCGGGGTCTTCCCAGACCGGGGCGTCGACGTCGAGCTGGACGTCCGTCCCTCCGCCGAGGGCGGCCTCGTGATCCGCTGCCAGCGCGCGTACTTTCGCGGACTGCAGCTTCCCAATACGCCGATCAGGGTCGAGTTCCGCACACGCGAGATCGTCGACGACGCGGGCCTCCCCAGCCTGGAGATCGACGGGCTGCTGCTGATGCAGCCAGCGACGGCCTGGGGCTGGGTCCTCGCGCACTGGCTGCTGCGGCAGCCCGAAGAGCTCGGTCGGATCCGCTATCGCGCCTGGCCGTGGGACTGACGGAGCGCACGCAGCCACTTCCCGGAGAGCACGAACCTCGGGAAGTTGATCCACTGCTCGAGGAAGAGGCGGGCCACGGCGTTCGAGCGGCTGGTGAACGGCTCGGGAGGGACAGGCTCCGCGCGATGCCCGACTCCCTGCAGCGCGGCGGACGCCACCATCGCCATGGCCCCGAGCCCCGCCCCGAGGAAGGAGCCGCCCACGAGCCCGACGACGAGCGCCACGTTGCCGGCGAGGAAGAGCGGCACGACGACGATGTGCAGCAGCAGGTTGGTCCGCGACTGGTGGTAGCGGGGATAGCCGTCCCACTGCCACTTCAGGAGCTCGGTCGGACCCATCGCCAGCCTACGCGCCGAACTCGGCGCGGATCTGTGGCGTCTGGAGCTTCCAGATCAGCCAGGCGCACACGCCCACCTGGACGACGGTCAGCACGCCCCCCACGACCTGCATCAGGAGCATGACCGCGTGGAGCTCGGGCAGCGCCTCGCCTCCGGGCGCCTCGACCGGGCTTCCCATCGACAGCTGGACCCAGAAGAGCACGAACTGCTGGGCGATCGCGAAGGCCACCAGCGCGATCACGCCCAGCCGCCCCCAGTTCTTCCTCTTGAGCAGCCCGATCGAGAAGACGAGCGTCGCCAGCGATCCGATCAGGAACACCAGGACGAGGAGCTCGAAGTTCGCGAGCACGAGCCGCACCGGAGCGGGCAGCTGCGCCAGCTCCTGCGACTCGAGCCCCGCTTGCAGCTGCGCCGCGAGCGTCCCCATCAGGAAGGTCGGGATGAGCGCGATCGGCGTCGCGCACGCGCCGGTCGCGATGCCGAACCACGCGATGATGTTCACGAAGGTCGACCTCTCCGCCATGTCCGTATTCTGCGGCCGATCGACCCCCTCCCGGCACCTCCGCGAGCGTGGCTATCCGAGGAGCCAGCGGCCGCGCTGAAACACCAGCGGCTCGCTGTCGCGGACGACGGTGCCGTCCTTCAGCGTCAGCTTCAGATGGACGAGGGCGAGGGCGCCGTCGACGAGCTGCTGCGTGGCTTCGACGAACGCGAGGGAGCGATTGCGCGTGGCCTTGTCCCAGAGCTCGCGGCGGTGGCGGGCCGAGCCGAGCTTCGGAGTCGTCAGCTGGTGCAGCGAGTCGAGCAGCACCCGCAGCGTGCCGCGGCATTGCAGAGCGGCGTCGTCCTGGTGGCCGTTCAGGCGGCTCAGCAGGCCCTGGATCTGCCTCGAGGCGGTGACCGCGCCCACGTTGGCGCGCGTCAGGGTCCGGAACACGGCCGGGTCGACGTAGGCGTCGGCCTTCGCGTACCGCCCGAGGTTGGCTGCCCGGTAGGCGGCCAACACCGTGGCGCTGGGGTCGGCGTACGGCTGGGGCGTACCGTTCAAGATCATGCTGCTTGGACGGATGCGCCGCGGGTTTTTCCGGGCGCCGGGCCCGTGCCTTTTGCGCCTCTAGAACGCCTTGTCGTCCGCGGTCGGGCCGTAGATCGACGGGACCGGGATGTCGTTGAGCCGCAAGTAGACCGTCAGCTGGCCGCGGTGGTGGGCCAGGTGGGTGAAGGTGTCGGCGATGACCTTGTAGCGAGGGTCCTCCATGACGACCTGGCCGCCGACCAGCAGCTTCCATTTGGTGGCGAGGAAGTCGTCCGTCGTCTTGTGCAGCGCGTCGAGGCCCTTCTTCACGCATTCGTCGTGCGCGGCCAGCAGCTTGGCGTTCGTGTCCGTGGGGGGCGGCTTGTAGCCCTGGCCAGCCGGCGGGCGCAGGTCGAGCTCGTCACGGACGATCGCCATGGCGATCCACTCGGGCATGCAGGCCACGAGCTGTGGACAGGTACCCGAGCGGCATCGACTTCTCGTGGGGCTTCCAGTCCGGCTTGCCCTCTGGAACGCGCTCGAGGGCCTTCTTCGAAAGCGGGGCCTCACGCTCGAGCTGCGCGGCGAAGAACTCGGTCCACTTCACGGTGACCTCCTTGGCTTCTCTCCATTCTCCTCCTGCTCCAGGTGCGGGCGGCTCGGGTCGGTTCGGCGCCCGAGGACACGAGGCGGCCAATGGAGTAGAGTCGTCGGCCGAAAGCGATGGCAAACGTCAACTCGCCCTCGGTCGTGAACATCTCCGATCTGCGCCGGCTGGCCCAGAAGCGGCTGCCGCGCGTGGCGTTCGAGTACATCGACGGCGGTGCCGACGCCGAGGTGACGCTGCGCGAGAACTGCCGCGCCTTCGACGACGTGGTGTTCCGGCCGCGCTCGGCCGTGAAGGTCGCGGGCGTCGATCTCAAGACGCGCGTGCTCGGGATGGACCTCGCGCTGCCGTTCCTGCTCGCGCCGGTCGGGAGCTGCCGGCTCTTCTACCCGCTCGGCGAGGCCGTGGCGGCGCGCGCGGCGGGCGCCGCCGGCACGGCGTACGTGCTGTCGACGCTCTCGGGCACGCGGCTCGAAGAGGTGAAGGCCGCCACCCCCGGGCCGTGCCTCTACCAGGTCTACCTCTGCGGCGGCCACGACGTGGCGAAGAAGGCGATCGCGCGCGCGAAGGCCGCGGGCTTCAAGGCGCTGGTCGTGACGATCGACACGCCGGTCGCGGGGCTGCGCGAGAAGGACGTGCAGCAACGGCACGAAGGAGCTGCTGACCCGCAACCCCTTCAAGATGTTCCCGTACGTCTGGCAGATGCTGGCGCGGCCGCGCTGGCTCGCGTCGTTCCTCGCCGACGGCGGGCTGATGAGCTTCCCGAACGTCGAGCTGCCCGACGGGCCGATGCCGTACGCGGACGTGGGCGCGGCGCTCGAGCAGTCGGTCGTGGTCTGGGACGACCTGAAGTGGCTGCGCGAGGCCTGGGGTGGTCCGATCGTGGTGAAGGGCGTCCACACCGCCGACGACGCGCGCAAGGCGGTCGAGGCCGGAGCGAGCGCGGTCGTGGTCTCGAATCACGGCGGGCGGCAGCTCGACGGAGTCTCGGCCACGCTGCGCGTGCTGCCCGAGGTGGTGGCGGCGGTCGGCGACAAGGTCGACGTGCTGCTCGACGGCGGGATCCGCCGCGGCTCGGACGTCGTGAAGGCGCTCTGCCTCGGCGCGCGCGGCGTGCTGGTGGGACGGGCCTATGCCTACGGGCTCGGCGCTGGCGGCGGCGCCGGCGTGGAGAAGGCGATCCAGATCCTGCGAAACGACCTGGTGCGGACGCTCAAGCTGCTCGGCTGCCCGTCGCTCGCCGCGCTCGACCGCTCGTACGTGAAGGTCCCCGCGGACTGGGAGCGCTAGTCCTTCAGGCGGTCGCGCCCGCCTGCTTCAGCCTCGCGGCGATCCCGGCGTGCCCGCGCTTCGTGGCCCAGGCGAGCGGCGTCGCCCAGTCTTCGTCGTCGTCGAGCGCCAGGGGGGATCCCCGCTCGAGGAGCAGCTCGACCATGTCCGGCAGGTCGTAGCGCGCGGCCCAGGCGAGCGGCGTCGAGCGGTAGTCCTCGTCGCGCTCGGTGAGGCGGGCGCCCGCGTCGAGCAGGATCTTCGCGCACTCCACGCGGTGCGGGTTCGTACGGCCGCGGTAGTCGCGGCTGCAGAGATCGTGGAGGGGAGTGGCGCGCTGCCAGTTGGGCAGGCTGGGATCCAGGTCGGCCCGCTCGAGCAGGAGACGCAAGCGTGTCCGGCTCGCTCATCAGGTAGCCGCGGCAGCCGGTGAGGACGCGCGGCACCCGTGCGCCGGCGACGATCAGCCGGATCACCAGCTCGCGCTTGCCCAGCGTGCAGGCGGCCGCGAGAACGCCACCGCAGCCGGAGTTCGCCTCGGCCGGATCGGCCTTCACGCGCCGCACCGCCTCGTCGTCCTCGTCCAGGAAGACGAGGTCGTAGCAGTCGAGCCGGCCGCCGCGATCGAGGAGCAGCTGACGCAGCTCCGGCGTGCTGGCCGCCCAGGTCGCGCTGCCCGACGAGTCGATCGTGAAGTTGGGATCGGCGCCGTGGTCGAGCAGCAGCTCGACCAGCGGACGGTTGCCGGCGCGCGCCGCGGCGTGGAGCGCCAGGCCGCGGGAGATCTTTGCGTCAGGAGTCGGGTCCTGCTCGCCCGCGAGCCTTCCGCGCACCTGCTCGAGGTCGCCGCTCCGCGCTGCCGCGACGATCGGGTCGTCCGCCGGTTGCTTGGGCTTCGGCACTCCCTGCCCCCGCCTCGACTCGTGATCGAGCAGCCGCGCGAGCGTGTCGTGGCCGCGCTCGCGGGCGAGCGTCGCGAGGTCGTCGCCGCTCATCGCTCTCCAGGCCGGATCGGCGCCTGCCTCGAGCAGGACCTGCGTCGTCTCGACTCGGCCCGCGCGGACGGCGAAGTGGACGGGCGGCGTGTACCAGTACTCGGCCCGGTAGAGATTGGGATCGCGCGCGAGCACGTCGCCGAGCGCGGCGGCGTCGCCCTTCTCGGCGGCGCAGAACGCGTCCCAGATGTCGCGGCCACGGCACGACCACTCGCCGTACGCGCGATCCGACGCGAGCTCGTCGGGCTGGATCGTGCGCATCGGCCTACCGCGCCAGCAGCACGACCGAGTAGCCGACCGCCGTCTCGCGGCCCGGGTTGCGGTACGAGTGGCGCTGGTCGCCGCGGAACACCAGCACGTCGCCGGGGCCCACGGTCCACTGCGTCGCCCGCCACGGCCACCACGACCGAGCCGCGCTCGCAGGTGAAGTACTCGCGCGTGCCCGGCATGTGCGGCACGCCGGGGATGCGCCCGCCGGGCGGCAGCTCCATGTGGTCGATCAGCACGCCGGGGATCGGGTCGGGCAGCAGCTGGCGGATGCTGCCGTCGCCCTGCCGGCGCACGCGCAGCGAGTCCTTCGCGTAGAGCCGTCCGGCCGCCCGCGGCGCCGCGGTCAGCTCCTCGATCGGCACCTGCAGCGCGGTCGCCACCTTGTCGAGCACGGCGAGCGTCGGGTTGCCGGCGCCGGACTCGACGTGGCTCCAGGTCGCCCGCGGCAGCTTCGCGAGCCGCGCCACCTGCTGCTGCGTGAGGCCGCGCGCCTCGCGCAGCTGGCGCACGTTCTGGCCGAGCCGGGCCGGGAGCGAGTCGCCCACGGCAAAACGATAGCCAGGTGCCAATGCATTGGCAATCCTGTTGGTTTACTGGCGGCGCGGCGCCGATCCTGCATCTGGAGGAGATTCCATGCAGCTCACCGGAAGCGCGGCGCTCGTCACCGGCGCGAGCCGCGGGCTCGGCGCCGTCGCTGGCCGCGGAGCTGGCGCGGCGCGGCGCGCGGGTCGTCGCCGTGGCGCGCGAGGCCGCGACGCTCGAGCCCGTGGTGGCCCGGATCCGCGAGGACGGGCTTCGAGGCGCACGCGCTCGTCGCCGACCAGGGCGACAAGGACGCGGTCTACCCGCTGGTCGGCGCGGCCACGGCGCTCGTGGGGCCGATCGACCTGCTGGTGCTGAACGCGAGCACGCTCGGGCCGCTGCCGCTGCGCGAGCTCGCCGACACCGAGTGCGAGGACTTCGCGCGCGTGCTGGAGGTCAACCTGCTCGGGCCGTTCCGTCTGACGAAGGCCGTCGTCGGCTCGATGGTCGTGCGCGGCGCGGGGCTCGTCGTCGGCCTCAGCTCCGACGCGGCCGTCGAACGGCTATCCCGGCTGGGGCGCCTACGGCGTGTCGAAGGCCGGGCTCGACCACCTGCTCCGGACCTGGGCCGCGGAGCTCGCCGGCAGCGGCGTCCGCTTCCTGAGCATCGATCCCGGCGAGATGGACACGCGCATGCACGCCGACGCGATGCCGGAGGCCGATCGCGCGCTGCTCGCCGATCCCGCGCGAGGTCGCCGCGCGGATCGTGCGGATCTTCGAAGCCGGCGGTGCCGCCCGCCGAGCGGCATCGCGGCTCGAAGTGCCGCGGGCTCGAGAGCGCGGCGTGAGCGCGCTCGCTCCCGCGACCTGGCCGGCGCGAGGACGCCGCGCGTCGCGCGGCTCCTGGTCGTGGACCCGGCGCGCGGGACGTTCCGCGACGCGCTCGTCTCGCGACCTCGAGTCGCTGCTGCGGCCGCGCGACCTGCTGGTCCTGAACGACGCGGCCACGCTGCCGGCGTCGCTCGTCGGCTGGTCGTGCGCGCGGGCCGCTCGAGGTGCGGCTGGCGGGGCCGCCGAGCGACGAGCGGCTCTGGCCGGCGGTGCTGTTCGGCGCCGGCAGCTGGCGCGAGCGGACCGAGGACCGGCGGCCGCCGCCGCGGCTCGAGGTGGGGGACCGCGTCCAATTCGAGGCGCCCGGGCCGGAGTCCGGGCTCGCGGCCGAGGTCGTCTCGGTGTCGAGCCTGTCGCCGCGGCTCGTCGAGGTCCGCTTCGATCGCGAGGGCGCCGCGGCTGTGGCGCGCGCTCTTCCGGGTCGGCCGGCCGGTGCAGTACTCGTACCTGCGCGGAGCCGCTGCCGCTCTGGCACGTGCAGACCGCGTTCGCGGGCCGCCCGCTCGCCGCGGAGATGCCGTCGGCGGGTCGCGCGCTTCGTGTGCCGCTGCTGCGCGCGCTTCGGAAGAGCGGCGTCGCGATCGCGACGGTCACGCACGCCGCCGGCCTCTCGTCCACGGGCGACCCGGCGCTCGACGCGGCGCTGCCGCTGCCGGAGCTGTCGCTCGTCCCCGAGCCGGCCGTCGCGGCCGTCGAGGAAGCCAGGGCCCAGGGCGGCCGTGTCGTCGCCGTCGGAACGACGGTCGTGCGCGCGCTCGAAGGCGCCTTTCGGGAGGGCCGCCTGCGGCCGGGCGCGAATCGCACCGACCTGCGGATCGGCCCGGGCTTCCGCCCGCGCGTCGTCGCGGGTCTCCTGACCGGGCTCCACGAGCCGGGAGAGAGCCACTTCGAGCTGCTGCAGGCCTTCGCGCCGCGGTCGCTGCTCGAGTCCGCGATCGCGCACGCCCGGGACGAGGGCTACCTCGGCCACGAGTTCGGCGACTCGAGCCTGATCCTGTCGGGCTGACGGCGAGCCGGGCGGCGCCGCGCCCTGGCGCTCAGCGCGGCGCGAGGAGCTCCTCGTAGAGCGTCCGCAAGAGCTCGCCGCCGCCGTCCTCCGAGTACTCCCAGAACATCACGCCGCCGAGGCCGCGCTCGCGCACGAGCGCGCACTTGAGGCGCAGCGAGCGCGGGTCCTCGTAGCTCACGAAGAGCTTCTTCTCGGGATTCCAGAGCCACGGCGCCTGCGCGGCGTCGTCCCAGAGCCGGAGCCAGCCGGCCTGGCCGGGCAGCTCGCGCAGCGCCGAGTAGCGGCCGCTGCCGAATCCCTTCGCGGCCTTGCCGGGCACGTAGAGCGGCCCGTAATCGCCCTGGACCTCCCAGGCGCGGCCGTAGAACGGAACACCCAGCACGAGCTTGCGCGCCGGCACGCCCGCGGCGAGGAAGTCGCGCACGGCGCGGTCGGCGGAGGAACCGCTCGCGTCCTTCGGGTGCGCGAGCAGGTTCGCGTTGTGGCCGGCCTCGGGCTCGGCGCCGGGCACGCGGAAGTCGTACGTCATCAGGTTCACGAAGTCGACCACACCCGCGACCTCGTTCATCGCGGCGTGGGCGAGGTAGTCGGGGAAGGCGCCGGCCGCGAACGTCAGCAGGTAGCGCCTGTCGCTGCCCGCCGCGGCCGCGTCGAGGTGCGCGCGCAGGTCGGTCATGAGTGCCGTGAAGTTCGCGCGATCCTCGGGCCGGTAGGGGTTGTTGTCGCCGGGCAGCCCGGGATACTCCCAGTCCACGTCGAGGCCGTCGAGGTCGTGCCGTTTCACGTAGGCGACGGCGCTCTCGCAGAAGCGCCTGCGGCTCTCGGCGGTGAGCGCGGCGTCCGAGAAGCCCTTCGACCACGTCCAGCCGCCGACCGACACGAGCACCCGGAGCTGCGGGATTGCGCGCCCGCAGCCCGGTCAGCACGCGCAGGTTCTCGGCGTCGTGCGCGAAGCCCTCGACCAGGCGGCCGTCCTTGACGTTGGCGAAGGCGTAGTTGATGTGCGTCAGCTTCGCGGCGTCGACCTCGTCCGGCGCGAGCAGGCGCTCCTGCGGGAAGACGTAGCCGATGATCGCGGCCTTCGGCAGAGGGCCCTCGGCGGGCGGGGAGACGGCCACGGCGGCGAGCAGGACGGCGAGCGCGGGGAGCACGCGCGAATTATCGCTTGACACGCACCGCCTCAATCCCTACTATCTCGGTGGACATGAAGATATCCAGCCGCGGCCTCTACGCGCTGAAGGCGCTCACGCACCTGGCGGAGGCCTACGAGGGCGGGCTCGTCAAGATCCACACGGTGGCCGAGGAGGAGCAGATTCCCGAGAAGTTCCTGGAGGGGATCCTGGTCGCGCTCAAGAACGCCCGCATCGTGGCCAGCCAGCGGGGGAGGGAGGGCGGCTACCGGCTGCGCCGGCCCCCCGCCGAGGTGATGCTGGGCGAGGTCGTGCGCAGCATCGACGGGCCGCTGGCGCCGTTCGGCGACGCGGTCGAGCTCGCCTACCGCGTGAAGACCGAGCCGCGTCACGCCGGCCTCTTCGAGGTGTTCCTCGACGTCAGGAACGCCGCTGCCGCGATCCTCGACCACACGAGCCTCGAGGACCTGGTCGCGCGCAATCGCAAGCTGCTGGCGGGACGCAAGCGGGAGGCGCGCCCGCGGCGCTAGCTCCCGCGCGCCGCTCATAATGTCTATTAATACAGTAGATATGACAGGATCGACTGTCGAAGCGGACTGGCGCGCGGAGGCGCCGAGCCAACCCATCGGGAGACGAGCGAATGAGATCCGTACCACTGGCCGGAGCCGTGCTTCTCGTGTTCCTGGGCTCGACCCTGCGCGCGCAGGACAAGCCGGGCCCGACGACGTCCGCCGGCGCCGAAGGCTTCAGCGTGCAGAACGAGAGCGGCGACTACCGCCTGCAGCTGCGCGGCTACGTCGCAGTTCGACGGCCGCTTCTTCTCGGGCGACGAGGGCGCGCTGGCGATCGACACGTTCACGCTGCGGCGCGTGCGGCCGATCCTGCAGGGCACGCTCGGGACGGTACTTCGAGTTCAGCCTGATGCCCGACTTCGGCGGCGGCGTGGCCGTCGCTCCAGGACGCCTGGCTCGACTTCAAGCCATCGCCGAGGCTCAAGGTGCGGGTCGGGAAGTTCAAGGGCCCCGTCGGCCTGGAGCGCCTGCAGTCCGCGACGGCGATCACGTTCGTCGAGCGCGCGTTCCCGACGGCCCTCGTGCCGAATCGTGACGTGGGCATCATGGTCCACGGCGACCTCGCGGGCGGCGTCGTGAGCTACGCCGGCGCGCTCGCCGACGGCGCGCCCGACGGCGGCAGCGTCGACGTGGACCTGAACGACGGCAAGGACCTCGAGGGCCGCGTGTTCCTGTCGCCCTTCAAGAAGGGGCGCTCGGCCTTCAAGGATCTCGGGTTCGGCATCGCCGGCACCACCGGCAAGCAGTCCGGCCCGCTGCCCGCGTATCGCTCCGGCGGGCAGGTGAGCGTCATCAGCATCGTCACGGGCGTCGTGGCCGACGGCACGCGCACGCGCTGGACGCCGCAGCTGTCGCTCTACACGGGACGCCTCGGCCTGCTGGGCGAGTACGCGCGCTCGAGCTGGGGCGTGAAGACGCCGGACGCCACGCACGTCGACTTCGAAGCCTCGGCCTGGCAGGCGACGGCGACCGTCCTGCTCACGGGCGACAAGGCGTCGTTCGGCGGCGTGCGGCCGCTGCGACCCTTCGACCCGTCGAAGGGCCAGTGGGGCGCTCTCGAGCTCGCCGCGCGCGTCCACAAGCTCGAGCTCGCGCGCTCGACCCTCGACGCCGGGCTCATCGATCCCGCGAAGTCGGCGCGCGAGCTCTCCGCCTGGGCCGTCGGGCTCACCTGGTCGCTCACGCGGAACATCAAGCAGTACGCCGATTTCGAGCACGTCTCGTTCAAGGGAGGGGCCGCAGGCGGAGCCGACCGCGAGGACGAGAACGTCTTCTTCATCCGCACGCAGGTCAGCTTCTAGGAGCCCCGCCATGAACACGTCACGCACGCTCGTCTTCTCCACGCTCGTGCTGATCGCGAGCGCCTCGGCCGGGGCGCAGGAGCTGCTGAACGTCTCCTACGACCCGACGCGCGAGCTCTACCAGGACGTCAACGCCGCGTTCGTCAGGCAATACCAGGCGAAGACCGGCAAGACCCTGGCGATCCAGCAGTCGCACGGCGGCTCGTCCAAGCAGGCGCGCGCCGTGCTCGACGGGCTCGAGGCCGACGTCGTGACCCTGGCCCTCGCCTACGACATCGACGCGCTGGCCGAGGCGGGCCTGCTGCCCGAAGGACTGGCAGAAGCGGCTGCCGAGCAACAGCGCGCCCTACACCTCGACGATCGTGTTCCTGGTGCGCAAGGGAAACCCGAAGGGGATCCGGGACTGGGGCGACCTGGTGAAGCCCGGGATCCAGGTGATCACCCCGAACCCCAAGACGTCCGGCGGCGCGCGCTGGAACTACCTCGCGGCCTGGGGCTACGCGCTCAAGCAGCCGGGCGGCTCGGAGGCGAAGGCGAAGGAGTTCGTGACCGCTCTCTACAGGAACGTGCCGGTGCTCGACTCGGGCGCCCGCGGCGCGACCACCACGTTCGTGCAGCGCGGCATCGGCGACGTGCTGCTCGCGTGGGAGAACGAGGCGTTCCTCTCGATCAAGGAGCTCGGGCCCGGCAAGGTGGACGTCGTGGTGCCGTCGCTCAGCATCCTCGCCGAGCCGCCCATAGCCCTCGTGGACAAGGTCGTCGACAAGAAGGGCACGCGGGCCGCCGCGCAGGCCTATCTCGAGTACCTCTACAGCGCCGAAGCGCAGGAGATTGCCGCCCGCAACTACTACCGGCCGCGGCTCGAGGCCGTCGCGAAGAAGTACGCGGCGAGCTTCCCCAAGGTCAACCTGATCACGATCGACGAGGCCTTCGGCGGCTGGCAGAAGGCGCAGAAGACGCACTTCGCGGACGGCGGGGTGTTCGACCTCATCTACGCGCCGAAGTGACCGAGCCGGACGAACACGAACAACGGACAACGAACAACGGACCATGAACGGAAGTAAACAGCACGGCTCAAAGAGCTCGTCGCCGCTTGGACTCCTCAAAGGAGTTTTACCGCGGCGACGAGCTAGCGTGCTCCCCGGCTTTCGGCTGGCGATGGGGTTCACGCTCGTCTACCTGCTGCTCGTGGTGCTCGTCCCGCTCTCCACTCTCTTCTGGAAGAGCTCGACCCTCGGCTGGTCCGGGTTCTGGCAGGCGGTCAGCTCGCCGAGAGTCGTGGCCTCCTACGAGCTCACGTTCGGCACGGCACTCGTGGCCGCGACGCTCAACGCCGTGTTCGGCCTGGTCGTGACCTGGGTGCTCGTGCGCTACCGCTTCCCCGGCCGGCGTCTCGTCGACGCGCTCGTGGACTTCCCGTTCGCGCTTCCGACCGCCGTCGCCGGCATCACGCTCACGGCGCTCTACGCCCCGAACGGCTGGCTCGGCGCTCCGCTCGAAAGGCTGGGAGTGAAGGTCGCCTTCACCCCGCTCGGCATCACGCTCGCGCTCACCTTCATCGGCCTGCCGTTCGTGGTGCGGACGCTGCAGCCCGTGCTCGAGAGCCTCGACCCCGAGGTCGAGGAGGCCGCGGCGAGCCTGGGTGCCAGCCGGCTGCAGGTGGTCGCGCGCATCGTGCTGCCGGCGCTCGTCCCGGCGTGGCTCACGGGGTTCGCGCTCGCCTTCGCGCGCGGGCTGGGCGAGTACGGCAGCGTCGTCTTCATCGCGGGCAACATGCCGATGAAGACCGAGATCACGCCGCTCTTGATCGTCACCAAGCTCGAGCAGT
This sequence comes from uncultured Acidobacteriota bacterium, assembly GCA_963724555.1. Taxonomy (GTDB): domain Bacteria; phylum Acidobacteriota; class Vicinamibacteria; order Fen-336; family Fen-336; genus DATBSL01. The sequence goes on along the minus strand of CAVRVE010000028.1, from coordinate 90,312 downwards.
ACGACTACGCGGGCGCCACCGCGATCGCGACCGTCACCCTGGTGACCTCGTTCGTCCTGCTGCTCACGATCAACCGGCTGCAGTCCTGGACGGCGCGGGTCGGGACGGCGGAGCCGTCGTGACGAAGACCGCCACGCGCGAGCCCGTCCTCGTGCAGCTGCTGCTGACGCTCACGGCGCTCGGCTTCATCGGTCTCTTCCTGGTGCTGCCGCTCGTCGCCGTCTTCGCGCAGGCTCTCGAGAAGGGCTGGGGCGCGTACGTCGAGGCGCTTCGGGAGCCGATGGCCCTGAGCGCGCTGCGGCTCACGCTGCTCACGGCCGCGATCGCCGTCCCGGCGAACGTGGTGTTCGGCGTCGCCGCGTCGTGGGCGATCGCGAAGTTCCAGTTCCCGGGCAAGGACGCGCTCATCACGCTGATCGACCTGCCTTTCGGCGTCTCGCCCGTGATCTCGGGCATGGTCTTCATCCTGCTCTTCGGCCGGCAGGGACTGCTCGGGCCGTGGGCCGAAGCACACGGCCTGAAGCTCGTGTTCTCGGTGCCGGGGCTGGTGCTGGCGACGCTCTTCGTCACCTTCCCGTTCGTGGCGCGCGAGCTGATCCCGTTGATGCAGGCCGCCGGCACGGACGAGGAGGAGGCCGCGTGCGTGCTGGGCGCCTCGGGGTTCCAGATGTTTCGCCGCGTGACGCTGCCGAACATCAAGTGGGGCCTGCTCTACGGCGTGATCCTGTGCAACGCGCGCGCGATGGGGGAGTTCGGCGCGGTCTCGGTCGTCTCGGGCCACATCCGCGGCAAGACCAACACGCTGCCGCTGCACGTCGAGATCCTCTACAACGAGTACAACTTCCAGGCCGCGTTCGCGGTCGCGTCGCTGCTCGCGTTCCTGGCGCTGGTGACGCTCGCGCTCAAGACGGCGGTCGAGTGGCGCGGCGCCACGGCGTTGCCGCAGGCGGAGGACTCCCGTGTCGATTGAGGTGCGCGGCGTGACGAAGACGTTCGGCTCCTTCGTCGCGGTGAACGACGTGAGCCTGCACGTCCAGACGGGCGAGCTGGTGGCGCTCGTCGGCCCCTCGGGCTCGGGCAAGACCAGCCTGCTGCGGATCATCGCCGGGCTCGAGCGGGCCGACCGCGGCCAGGTGCTGTTCGCGGGCGAGGACGCGACCGTGCGCGACGTGAGAAAGCGCGGCGTCGGCTTCGTGTTCCAGCACTACGCCCTCTTCCGCCACATGTCGGTGTTCGAGAACGTCGCGTTCGGGCTGCGCGTGAGGCCGCGCTCGCGGCGTCCTTCCGAGAGCCAGATCCGCTCGCGCGTGACGGAGCTGCTGAAGCTGGTCCAGCTCGACTGGCTCGCCGACCGCTACCCCTCGCAGCTGTCGGGCGGCCAGCGCCAGCGCGTCGCCCTCGCGCGGGCGCTCGCGGTCGAGCCGCAGGTGCTGCTGCTCGACGAGCCTTTCGGCTCGCTCGACGCCAAGGTGCGCCAGGAGCTGCGGCGCTGGCTGCGGCGGCTGCACGACGAGATCCACGTCACGAGCGTCTTCGTGACCCACGACCAGGAGGAGGCGCTCGAGGTCGCCGACCGCGTGGTGGTGATGAACCAGGGGCGGATCGAGCAGGTGGGGACGCCCCAGGAGATCTTCGACCGGCCCGCGACGCCGTTCGTGATGGGCTTCCTCGGCGTCGTGAACGTGTTCCACGGCCGTGTCGAAGCGGGCCGCGCGCACCTCGGCCCGCTGAGCGTCGACTACCCCGAGCACTCCGACGAGACCGCGCGCCCCGCGCAGGGCTTCGCGCGGCCCCACGAGCTCGAGCTCGGCCGCGAGGAGACGGAGGACGGCTTCTGGGCCACGCTCCGCTACGTGAGCCCGGCCGGTGCCGTGATCAAGCTCGAGCTCGCCGACGACGAGGGCCGCCTGGTCCAGGTCGAGTCCACGCGGGGGGCGTACGAAGAGCTGCACCCGGCGGTCGGGGAGCGGCTCCGGGTGCGGCCGCGCCAGGTGCGGATCTTCGTCGCGCCGCCCACGCCGCCCGTGCCGAAAGGGCCCGGCGCCTGAGGCCGGGGATCGCCAAAAGTCGCGTCCGGCTTGTGTCTTACGACGGGTCGTGGTTACGATTGGGCCGTGACTCCGTTCCTGCTGGCGGCCGTCGTGTCGATGGCGGAGGGGCCCTCCGCGCATCCGGCTTCCTGCATCCGTCGCGCGCTGACGCACTGCCGGGCGGCTGCGCTCGCCCCCGCGACGCTTCGGCCCGCCGACGAACGCGAGAAGACCGCGCTGCGTACGAAGGCCCCGCTGGCCCTGCCGTCGGCCGTTTTCCGGATCTCGCCTCTCGTCTGTCTCGGCGCGACCTACGTTCCGCCCGCGCTCGCCCCGCGCGCGCCGGCGGCCACACCCAGCTCACAGCGCGACCCACCCGACTCGCTCGCCTGATCTGACGCGGGCAGACCCGCCCGCTTCAGCGATCCGTCGTGCCGGAGGAGAGTGCCTTCGTTCGGGCGCTCGGCCTCGCTCCCTCGGCTCCGCCTTCGAAAGCGGAGTCTCCGCATGGAGGACTCGATGAGCGACTTCCATCAGAGCGGACCCGTCACCGCATTGCCGCGCCTCGTCGATCGTTCCGTGGACGACCTCGAGTCGCAGATCCTGCGCCTGTCGCGGCGTTTCCCGGTCGCCCTCGTGATCCCGATGATCCCCGAGGAGATGGACCGGCCCGCGCTCGGCCGTGATCCTCGAGGAGCTGGTCGAGGTGCCCTACCTCGACACGCTCGTGATCTCGCTCAACAAGGCGACGCACGACGACTACGCGCGCGCCGTCGAGTACTTCCGGCCGCTATCCCGGGCGCAAGACGATCGTGTGGAGCGAGTCGGAGGCGATGACCGAGTTCCTGAGGAAGATGGAAGGCTCCGGCCTCTACGTCGGGGCGCCCGGCAAGGGCCGCGCCTGCTGGCTGGCGCTCGGCCACATCCTGGCCGAGGAGCGCGTCGAGTACGTCGCGTTCCAGGACGCCGACGTGGTGAACTTCAGGCGCGAGATGCTCGCGCGCCTGGTGCTGCCCGCGATCGACCCGACGATCGACTTCGACTTCGTCAAGGGCTACTACGCGCGCGTCTCCGACCGGCTGCACGGGCGCGTCACGCGGCTGCTGCTGAGCCCGCTGCTCGCCGCCTTCACGCGCCTGATGGGGGCCGATCCCTACATCCGCTACCTGTCGTCCTTCCGCTACGCGCTCGTCGGGCGAGTTCGCCATGAAGACGCGACCTCGCCGAGCGCATGCGGCTCGCCACCGACTGGGGGCTCGAGATCGTGACGCTGTTCGAGGCGCTGCGGCACCGCGCGCCGGTGCGCATCTGCCAGGTGGAGCTCGCCGAGCGCTACGAGCACAAGCACCAGGAGCTGTCGCGCGGACGATCCCGCGCGCGGCCTGCACCGCATGGCGAAGGACGTCGTGCAAGCACCTGCTGCGGACGCTCGCCGCGGCGGGCGTCAACCTGTCGGACGGCCTCTTCCGCAGCCTGCTCGCGGCCTACCAGCGCGAGGCGGAGGACGCGGTCTCCGACAGCCACGCGGTCGCCACGGTGAACGGCCTCAGCTTCGACCGCCACGAGGAGGAGCGGAACGTGCAGACGTTCACCGTCGCGCTGCGCGCGTCGATCGAGGAGTTCCTGGCCGACCCGCTGGGCGCGCCGCTCGTGCCGAACTGGGCGCGCGTCTGGGCGGGGATGCCCGACGCGGCGGCGCAGCTGCTCGCGGCCGTGCAGGACGGGGCGGTCGTCCCGGCGGGAGGGGCGGTTTGAGGCCTGACGCCCAGGTGGTGGTGACCGACCTCGACGGCTGCCTGCTCGACGCCGCGACCTACGAGTGGGACGCGGCGCGTCCGGCGCTCGACGCGCTGAAGCGCCGCGGCATCCCGCTCGTGCTGTGCAGCAGCAAGACGCGCGCCGAGATGGAGCCGCTGCACGCCGCGCTCGGGCTCGACGCGCCGTTCGTCTACGAGAACGGCGGCGGCATCGTGATCCCGCCGGGGGCGTGGTGGTCGCGCGCCGCGCGCCGCGACGGCGGCCCGCTGCTGGTGCGGCTCGGGGTGCCGCTGCGCGACCTCGGCCGCGCGCTGATGGACATCGCGAAGGAGGCGGGCGCGCGGCTGCGCGGCTTCTCGCGGCTCAGCCAGCGCGAGGCCTCGGACCTCACCGGCCTCGACGGGGCGGAGCTCGAGCGCGCGCGCCAGCGCGAGCACGACGAGCCGTTCGTGCTCGAGTCGGGCAGCGAGGACGACGTGCGCCAGGCCGCCGAGCGGCGCGGCCTGCGCATCACCAGCGGCGGGCGCTTCCACCACCTCACGGGCGCGGTCGGACAAGGGCAAGGCCGTGCGCCAGGTGCTGTCGCTGCTCGGGGCCGGCCGCGTCGATCGGCCTCGGCGACGCCGAGAACGACGTCAGCCTGCTGCGCGTCGTCGACCGGCCGATCCTGGTCCCGCGCCCCGACGGGCGCATCGACCCGACGCTGGACGCGGCGTTTCCGAACGCCGACCGCGCGCCCCTGCCCGGGCCCGAAGGCTGGAACCGGGCGGTGCTGCTGGCCGTGGCGGGGTAGTGGCGCGGACCGTGCTCGAGGCCTCGGCGTGAGCCCTCCGCTCGAGGCGAGGGTCGAGGAGCGCCTGCGACGAGATCGGCACGGCCGACCTCCTGGTCGGGATCCCGAGCTACAACAACGCCAGGACGATCGGCCACGTCGTGCGCGCGGCCGTCAGCCGGTCTCGCCAAGCACTTCCCGGATCGGCGCGCGGTGATCGTCAACTCCGACGGCGGCTCGACCGACGGCACCCCGCGAGCTGGTCGCCTCCGTGAACGCCGCGACGCCCGCGCGCGATCCTGGTGCGCGCACCCGCTCACGACCGCGCACAAGATCATCACGCCGTACCACGGCGTGCCGGGCAAGGGCAGCGCCTTCCGCACGATCTTCGCGATCGCCAAGCGCCTCGGGGTCAGGGCCTGCGCCGTCGTCGACTCGGACCTGCGCAGCATCAGCCCGGCCTGGATCGAGCTGCTGCTCGGCCCGGTGGTGCACGAGGGCTTCGACTACGTGGCGCCGCTCTACCTGCGCCACAAGTACGACGGCACGATCACGAACTCGATCGTGTACCCGCTGACGCGCGCGCTCTACGGGCGCGAGGTGCGCCAGCCGATCGGGGGCGACTTCGGCTTCTCCGGCCGGCTCGCCGCCCACTACCTGGAGCGCGAGGTCTGGGACAGCGACGTCGCGCGCTTCGGCATCGACATCTGGATGACGACCACCGCGCTCGCCGACGGCTTCGAGGTGTGCGAGTCGTTCCTGGGCGCGAAGATCCACGACGCCAAGGACCCGGGCTCGGACCTCGCCGGGATGTTCGTGCAGGTGGTGTCGTCGGTCTTCGACCTGATGCACGTGTACCGCGAGCGCTGGGACGGCGTCGAGGGCGCCCAGAAGGTGCCGCTGTTCGGCTTCCCGCACGGCGTCGGGCTCGAGCCGGTCGCCGTCGACCTCGAGCGGATGCTCGCGATCTTCCGCCAGGCGCACGCGCGACCTGCGCGAGGTGTGGGAGGCGGCGCTCTTGCCGGGCGACCTGGCGGAGGTGGTGGCGCTCGCGGCCGCGGACGCCGTTCCGCTTCCCCGACCCGCTCTGGGTGCGCGTCGTCTACGGCTTCGCGGCCGCCTACGAGCACGCGCGGCTGCCGCGCGAGCAGCTGCTGCGCTCGCTGGTGCCGCTCTACCTGGGCCGCACCGCGTCGTTCGTGCTCGAGACGCGCAGCTGCGGTGCCGAGGAAGTCGAGCAGCGGATCCACGTGCTGGCCGACGAGTACGTCGCGCAGAAGCCCCACCTGCGCGAGCGCTGGCGGGGTTAGAGGCGAGGAGGCTCCCATGTGGAAGGACGTGCTCGCCGACGTGGTCGGCCAGACGCTCGACGGCCTGCGCCAGGAGCTGGCCGACTTCGGCCCGCGCCTGCTCGCGATGACGATCATCCTCGTCGTCGGCGTCGTCTTCGCGGCGCTGCTGCGGCTCGTGCTGCGCCTCGCGCTGCGGCAGCTGGGATTCGACCGCTTCGCGGAGCGGGCGGGGCTGCCTCACGCGCTCGGCAAGGTCGGCTTCACCGGGCAGGCCTCGGGCGCCGTCGCGTCCGTGACCGCCTTCGTGCGTGCTCGCGTTCTTCGGGCTGCTCGCGCTCGGCAGCCTGGACCCGCTGTTCGCCCGCGAGCTGGTGTCGCGGGCGCTCGCGTACCTGCCCCAGGTGCTGGTGGCCGCCGCGCTCATCGCGCTCGGCGCCGTCGTGGCCGGCTTCGTGCGCCGCGGCGTGCTGATCGCCGCGGTCAACCGCGGGCTGCCCTCGGCGCGCCTGCTCGCCGGCTTCGCGCAGTCCGGCGCTCCTGATCCTGTTCGCGGCGATGGCGCTCGAGCACCTGGGGGTCGGCCGCCAGATCATCCTGGTCTCGTTCACGATCCTGTTCGGCGGCGTGGTGTTCGCGCTGTCGCTCGCCTTCGGGCTCGCCGGCCGCGACCTCGCCCGCGAGCTGCTCGAGCGGCTGGCGCGCAAGGGCGAGCCGCCCCGCGAGGACCCGCTGAGGCACATATAGATGGTCCTGCGCTATCGTCGTTCGGACGCGAAGCTCGAGGAGGTGACGCCTGCCGCACGAGATGCCGCTCGTGACCACGATGGCCGCGGCGTTCGGCGTGGCGTGGGTGCTGGGCATCGCCGCGCAGCGGCTGCGGCTGTCGCCGATCGTGGGCTACCTGCTGGCGGGCGTGCTGATCGGGCCGCACACGCCGGGCCTCAGCGGCGGACGTGCCGCTGGCGAGCCAGCTCGCCGAGATCGGCGTCGTGCTGCTGATGTTCGGGGTCGGCCTGCACTTCCGCGTGCGCGACCTGCGCGAGGTGGGCCGGCTCGCGATCCCGGGCGCCCTGGTGCAGAGCACCGTGGCGACGCTCCTGGGTCTCGGGATCGGGCTCGCCTTCGGCTGGCCGGTCGGCTCCGGCCTCGTGCTGGGCATGGCGCTCTCGGTGGCGAGCACGGTGGTGCTGCTGCGCGGGCTGGAGGCGCACAACCTCACCACGACGCCCGCCGGCCACGCCGCGATCGGCTGGCTGATCGTCGAGGACATCCTGACCGTGCTCGTGCTGGTGGTGATCCCGGTGCTGGGGCAGGCGCGTGCGTCCGGGACGCCGGACGGCCCCGAGCCGAGCCTCGTCGCCGGCGTGGCGCTCGCGTTCGGCAAGCTGGTGGCGCTCGTGGCCGTGGTCTTCGTGCTCGGCTCGCGCCTCTTGCCGAGCGCGCTCGTGTACGTGGCGCGGCTGCAGTCGCGCGAGCTCTTCACGCTCACGATCCTGGCGATCGCGATCGCGATCGCCGCCGGCGCCTCGGCGCTGTTCGGCGCGTCGATGGCGCTCGGCGCGTTCCTCGCCGGCATGGTCGTGGGCCAGTCGCCGGTCAGCCAGCAGGCCGCGGCCGACGCGCTGCCGCTGCGCGACGCCTTCGCCGTGCTGTTCTTCGTCTCGGTCGGGATGCTGTTCGAGCCCGCGTTCCTGCTGCGCGAGCCGCTGCTGCTGCTGGCGGCGCTCGCCGTGGTCCTGATCGGCAAGCCGCTCGCCGCGCTCGTGGTGGTCGCGGTGCTCGGCTACTCGGTGCGCACGGCGCTCGTCGTGGCGCTCGGCCTCGCGCAGGTGGGCGAGTTCTCGTTCATCCTCGGCGACCAGGCGCGCCAGCAGGGGCTGCTCTCGGACCGGGGCTTCAGCCTGCTCGTCGCCTGCGCGCTCGTCTCGATCGCGGTGAACCCGTTCCTGTTCGGCGCGCTCGACAGGCTCGAGGGCGTGCTGCGGCGCGCGGGCTGGCTCTGGCGGCTGCTCAACCGCGTGAGCGCGGGCCGCTACGCGGCCGCGAACGACGAGACGGCCAAGGCGATCGCCGGCGCGCCGGAGCCGCTCGCGGTCGTCGTGGGCTACGGGCCCGTGGGCCGCTCGGTCGACGAGGCGCTGCGCCAGGCGGGGACGCGCACCGTCGTGATCGACCTCAACATGGACACGGTCGCCGCGATCCGGGCCGGCGGCCGGCAGGCGATCTTCGGCGACGCGAGCCACGCCGACATCCTGAAGCAGGCGGGCGCGCAGCGGGCGAGCCACCTGATCGTGACCTTGCCGCACTCGGTCAACCGCACGCCCATGATCGCCGCGGCGCGCCAGCTGAACCCGGACTGCCGCATCTTCGTGCGCGCGCGCTACCTGCGCGAGCGCGACGACCTCGAGCAGGTGGGCACGAGCGCCGTCTGCTTCGAGGAGGTCGAGGCGGCCGCGGCGCTCACGTCGCTCGTGCTCGCCGACCTCGGCGCCCTGCCGGCACGGATCGAGGAGCACGCGCGGCGCGCGCGCGACCAGGCGATGCGAATTCGGTGAAGGTAGTGAGGCAGCGCACATCGGTGCGACGAGCCGAAGTCCTAATTTGGGGTCATCCCCGTACAAGCAGGGATCGTCCGCGATCCCGGGAGCAGTTCGATGTGGAACAAGCGTGATGAAGAATTGGGCCGTCCCATGGCGCCTCAGCAGCCGGGAAGCGCGCCGCTGCCGCCCGTCCAGCCGCCGCCGGTCGCGAGCGACCGCTACGACGCGGCCGCGATCGGCTCCTCGATCAAGATCGTGGGAGACGTGACCGGCGACGAGGACCTCACGATCCTCGGCAAGATCGAGGGCAAGATCGTGCTGCCCAAGCACTCGGTCACCATCGGGCAGAGCGGCCGCGTCAAGGCCGACATCCAGGCGAAGTTCGTGAGCGTCGCGGGCGAGGTGCACGGCAACCTCGTGGCGGCGGAGCAGATCGTGATCCGCAAGACCGCGACGATGCTCGGCAACCTCACGGCACCGCGCGTCGGCCTCGAGGACGGCTGCCGCTTCCGCGGCAGCGTCGAGATGGAGGCGCCGGCGGAGAAGGGCCGCCCGGCGGCGACCCAGAGTGCGCCGGCCGCGAGTGCATCCAGCGGATCGAGCGGAGGGACGAGCGTCGCGAGCTCCTCACCCGCGGCGGTCTCGGCACCGAAGCATGAGCCTCTGGCGCGACCCTGAGCGGCCCGTGCGCTGGTTCATGAGAACCAGCCCCGCAGTCGAGCCGGCGGCCGTCGGTGCTCATCGCTCGCTGGCGCTGCAGGCGCTGCTGAAGGGCCTGCACCCGGAGGAGCGGCCCGCCGTGCTCGACCTCGGGCCTCCGCTGTCGGGCAACATCAAGTTCCTGTCGGCGCTCAACTGCCGCGTGCGCGTGGCCGACATCCACGGCTCGCTGGTCGCGGAGCCCGTCGAGAAGCGGCGGCCGGACGCGATGCCGGCGCTGCTCGAGACGCTGCTGCCGCTCGCGCCGGACGAGCGGTTCGACGCGGTGCTGGCGTGGGACGTGTTCGACTACCTGCGCAAGGACCAGGTCACGGCGCTGATGATGCGGCTCGTGCCACGCTTCAGGCGCTCGGCGCAGATGCTGGTGCTCGTCTCGATGCGCAGGCAGCTGCCGGCGGTGCCGGTGCGCTACCGGATCGTCGACCGCGAGAACCTGGACTGCGAGAAGCCGCCCGCCCACGGCGCGAGCGAGCCGATGCGTCCCTGCCCGCAATACAAGCAGTCCGACCTCGGGCACATGATGCCCGGCCTCGCCGTGCGGCGCTGCTACCTGCTGCGCAGCGGGATCCAGGAATACCTGATGGCGCCGGACTGAGCCGGCGCGCGCTCACTCGAGGTAGAGCTGGCGCGCGAGGCGCTCGCGCTGCTCGGCGCTGAGCGGCCGCGCGTCGAGCGCCCGCTTCAGCGCGGCCGCGTTGCGCGCGAGCGGGCGATAGCCGCAGCCCGGCAGCAGCTCCGGGCTCGCCTGGTACAGGAGCGCGCGCGGGTAGTCGCGGCACATGCCGGGCCGCGAGGCGTAGCTGTCGCACGAGCGGGTCGCGCGGTCGAAGTGCGTGCAGCGGAACACGAAGGTCCGCTCGCGGCGAAGCGCCTCGACCAGCACGAAGCCGTTGACCTTCTCCTGCCACCACAGGAACGAGCGGCGCAGCAGCGGCGCGAGCCAGACGAGCGCGTGCACGCGGACCGCGGGCGCCTCGCAGCAGGCGGCGCAGCGCTGGCAGGTCCCGCCCAGCCGGTAGGGCCGCTCGCCGAGCGCGGCCCTGCGGGACCGGTCCGCCCACAGGTTCAGGTGGAAGGCGCCGAGCGCCACTGCCTTCACGGTCCGGCGAATGGGTCCGTCCCTCATGGCCGCCACACCATTGTGGCGCACCGCGGGCGGGCCCGCGTGCTCACGCGGACCCGCCCGGAGGGATCGGCTAGCTCGTGGTGGTCGTGCCCGACGCCTTCTTCGGCTCCGCGCTGCGCTCGCTGTCGAGCTTCACCTGGTTGTCGACGGCGAAGGCGAGCGTCCCGCGCGCGATGTTCCCGAGCAGCTGCTGCTCGACGGGGCTCATCACGTAGCCCGTCAGCGTGACGCGGCCGCGGTCCACGACGATGCGGATCGGCGGGTGGGCCCAGCTCGCGTACTGGACGAAGCGCTCGTCCCCGTAGATCCGGCGCACCAGCTGCAGGCGCAGCGAGTCGTCGAAGCCCGAGACCCCCTGAACCTCGATCTCGCTCTTCATGCCCTTGACGCCGGGGATGCCGGCGATCCGCTGCTCGATGTCGGTCTTGCGGTACGGCTGGTTGACCGAGCCGCGCAGCAGCACGAAGCCGTTCTCCACGTCGGCCCCGATGCTGTCGTAGACCGTGTACCAGGCGTAGCTCAGGATCCGGTCCGCGACGTCCTTGCGGATCTCCGAGTCCTTGCGCTCGACGTCGGTCACCACGCGCAGGTTGTTGACGACCGACTTCGACTCCTTGCGCGCCGCGCGCTCGGCGTCGTAGCGCCGCGTCCATCTGCGACGCGACGCCGTCGAGCGTCACCGTGCCCTGGTCGACGCTCACGCGCACGTCGGCGGCGGAGTACACCTTCGCCTTCGCGAGCCGCTCCTCGACCTTGCGCTTCACGTCGGCGTCGTCGGCCCGGGCGGCCGTGGCGCCGAGAATCACGCTCACGGCGGCGAGCGCCACCAGCCTGCGCTCCGGCCTGCGTCCTGACCCGTTAAAGCTTGTCATCTCCTCGACTCCTTGTTCGAGCCCGCGATCGACTCGAGCGGGCTCACTCCAAGCTACGAAGCAAGCGCGCTGCCAGTCGTGACGCGACGCAACTCCGCATGGCACCGTGAGCGATCGCACGTGCGCGCGGCCCGGGCGTCGTCGAAAGCGGACGCGCGGCGGCCGCGGTTGTCGCTCGGCGAGGACGCTCGTGCGCAGCGAGGGCGGAGTCGCAGCGGATCGTCACGAGACGTCAAGAACTGCTAAGGGCGCTTCTCGAGGCGATAGAGGTGGGACTCGGTGCGCAGGAAGATGGCGCGTCCGGCGATCGCGGGCGTCGCCATCACGCCGGCCTCGCCGAGCGCTCGCCTGGCCGAGCTCGCGGTACTCGCGGCCGGGCGCGAGCAGGAGCGCCGAGCCGTCCTCGGCGAAGAAGTAGAGCGCACCGTCGGCGTAGACCGGCGAGGCGGTGTGGTCGTGCGGGCCGGTACGGTGCTGCCAGAGCTCGGCGCCCGTCCTCGCGTCGAGGCAGGTCAGGACGCCTCCCTTGTCGGAGATCGCGTAGATCAGGCCGTCCACGAGGATCGGCGACGGGCTCGAGCCGATGCCGCGAGCGGCCTTCCAGGCGACGTGCGTCGCCGTCACGTCGCCGCTGCCGTCGGGGCGGATCGCGTAGAGCTCCGCCGGCCCGCGGCCGCTGCCGACGTAGACGAGGCCGTTCGCGAAGAGCGGGCGAACGGCGGCCGAATGCGAGGCGTAGCGCACGCGCCACAGCTCGCGACCGGTCGTCGGGTCGAGCGACAGCACCGCCTTGGCCGCCTGGCTGATGAGCTGCGCGCGGCCGCCCGCCTCGATCACGACCGGGGTCGCGAAGGCCTTCTTCATGTCGCCGTCGTCCGTGCCGAAGTCGTAGGCGCGGTCGGCCTTCCAGAGCGTGCGGCCCGTGCGCTTGTCGAGCGCGACCGCGTACTGCTGGTCGTAGCCGTCGAAGTGCACGATCAGGCGGTCGTTCCAGAGCATCGGCGACGAGCCGGGGCCGCGCCAGTGGTTGCAGGGCAGGTCGCGCCGCGTCCAGAGCGTCTTGCCGGTCTGCGTGTCGAGCGCGGCGGTGCCGTAGCTGCCGAAGTGGACGTAGACGCGGCCCTCCTCGATCACCGGCGTCGGCGACGCGAAGCTGTTGTAGCGCGCCGTGTCCTCGGGCTTGTCGACCTTGAAGAGCAGGATGTCGTGAAGCACGCTTGCCCGAGTCGCGGTCGATCGCGACCACCGAGAGCTCGCGGCCGTCGCGCGTGGCGGTGGTGAGCCAGACCTGCGATCCGAGCACGACGGGAGACGACCAGCCGCGCCCGTGGATGGGCGTCTTCCAGGCGACGTTCTTCGTCTCGCTCCACTCGCGCGGCAGGCCGCTCGAGCCGGAGAGGCCGGTCCCGGCGGGACCGCGGAACTCGGTCCAGCGCTCCTCGCTCCGCGCGAGGCCGGCCACGGCGACGAGACATGCGCACGCACAGGCTCGCGAGCCACCCGAGTCACCTTCGACCTCCGCCCGAAACCGGCTGCCTGCCGCCGAGGATGGCATAGAATCCGCGGCGTTCGAAGCCCACGAGGAGGTCCCGCCATGCGCCGCGCGTTGCCGCTCGCCGTCCTGTCGTCGCTCTCGCTCGCGCTGCCGGTTCGGGCCGCGGAGCCGCCCGCGGCGGTCACCGCGATCCGCGCCGGGCGCCTGCTCGACGTCGCCGCGGAGAAGGTGCGCGAGAACGTCGTGGTGGTGGTCGAGGCCGGCCGCATCCGCGAGATCGGCACGAGCGTGCCGGCCGGAGCGACACTCGTCGACCTCTCGGGCCAGACGCTGCTGCCCGGCCTGATCGACGTGCACACGCACGTGCTGCTGCAGGGCGACGCCACCTCGGCCGAGTACGACGCGCAGCTCATGGGCGAGTCGCTGCCGTACCGGACGCTGCGCGCCACGCGCGCGATGAAGATCGCGCTCGATCACGGCTTCACCACGCTGCGCGACATCGGCAACGAGGGCGCCGGCTTCGCCGACGTCGACCTGAAGCGCGCCGTCGAGCGTGGAGTCATCGACGGGCCGCGGCTGTTCGTCGCGACGAAGGCGCTGGCGCCGACCGGCGCCTATCCGATCCAGACGGGCGCCTGGGAGCTCGCGCTCCCGCGCGGCGTCGAGATGTGCGACGGCCCCGACGGCTGCCGGCGCGCGGTGCGCGACCAGATCTCGCACGGCGCCGACTGGATCAAGGTCTACGCCGACCGCTCCTACTACAAGACGCCGGAGGGCAGCTTCCGCAGCCTCCCGAACTTCACCGTCGAGGAGCTCACGGCGATCGTCGACCAGGCCCACCGCACGCGGGTGAAGGTCGCCGCGCACTCGATCACGCCGAGCGGCCACGCCGTGGCGCTGGCCGCCGGCGTCGACTCGATCGAGCACGGCGACGTGCTCGACGACGCCACGATCCAGGGGCATGGTCGAAGCAGCACGCCTACTGGTGCCCGACGCTGACGGTGGCGGACTACGTCGCCGGCCCGCGCAGCAAGACCAACCCGGTCTGGGGCGAGCTGCAGCAGGCGGCGCCGCGACTCCTTCAAGAAGGCGCTGGCCGCCGGCGTCCCGATCGTGATGGGCACGGACGCGGGCGGCTTCCCCTGGGACGAGATCAACCAGGCCGAGGAGCTCCGGCGCTACGTGGCGCTCGGCATGACGCCCTGGCAGGCGCTCAAGTCCGCGACCGTGACCGCCGCCGAGATGCTCGGGCAGGCGGGCAGCCTCGGCACGATCGCGCCCGGGCGCGCGCGCCGATCTCGTCGCGACGAAGGACGACCCGCTCACGCGACATCACCGCGACCGAGCGCGTCTCGTTCGTGATGAAGGCGGGCGTCGTGGTGAAGCGCTAGCCGCTACTCGTAGCGCAGCGCCTGCTGCGGGTCGATGCGGGTGACGCGCCGCGCGGGCACCCAGGCCGCCGCCAGGGCGACGGCCAGCATCAGCGACGCGATCGCGACGAAGACCAGCGGCTCGGCGCTCGTCATGCGGAAGAACATCGAGTTGAGCGCGCGGCTCAGGCCGTAGCCGCCGAGCGAGCCGAGCGCGAGCCCGAGCAGGATCGGCCGCAGCGACTGGCCGAGCAGCATGCGGATGATGTCGCGCGCGCCGGCGCCGAGCGCCATGCGGATGCCGAACTCGCTCGTGCGCTGGCCGACCACCCACGACATCACCCCGTAGACGCCCACCATCGCCAGCAGGATCGCGAGCGAGCCGAAGATCGTGAAGAGCGAGGCGAAGAAGCGGCTGTTGGTGACGGAGGGGGACGTCCGCACGCGCTCGTCCATCGTCTTGAAGTCGTGCGCCGCCTGGTCGCGGTCGACCTGGGCCACCGCGGCCTGCACGGCCGGCACCAGCGTCAGCGGCTCGACGGTGGTGCGGATCGCGATCACCTTGCGGGTGTGCATCCACTCGTCCTCGCGCGCGTACTGCCAGGCGTGCTGCCGGAACGGGACGTAGACGGCGGCCGGCTTCTCGTTCATGAAGGCGGGGTAGGTGACGTCGGCGACGACCCCCACGATCTCGCGTGGCTGCGGCTCGTCGACCGACGGAGCGCCGGCGGGCCCGGGATCGCCCATCGACAGCCGGATCGCCTTGCCGATCGCGTTCTCGCCGGGGAAGTGGCGGTCGGCGAAGGTCTTGTTCACCACCGCCACCCACGGCGCCGACGCGACGTCGCTCTCCTCGATGCCGCGGCCGCGCAGCACGCGGACCCCGAGCGTGTCGAGCGCCTGCGGGTCCACCTCGTTGAAGTCGGCCTCCGGCCGCTTGCCGGGCTCGGGCTCCGGGCGGCCCACGATCGTGAACGGGAAAGTCCAGACGTTCATCGGCAGGCGGCTGACGATGCCGGCCTGCTTCACGCCCGGCAGCGCGCGCACGCGCTCGAGCACCTGGTCGTAGAAGACCTCGACCTGCGGCGTGACGAGGTTCATGTCCTGCGGTGTCTTGTCGAAGTAGCGTGTGCCGCCGAGCAGCACCTCGCCCGTCACCAGCCGCTCGGTGCTGAAGCCCGGCAGCTTGCTCTGCTCGCTCATGAAGCCCCGCATCATCAGCCCGGCGCCGAGCAGCAGCACCATCGCGAGCGAGACCTCGGCCACCAGCAGGGCGCTCCTGCCGCGCCGGCGCGTGCCGCTGCCGCCGCGGCCGCCTTCCTTCAGCACGTCGTTCACGTCCACGCGCGAGGCCTGAAGGGCGGGGATCAGGCCGAACAGCAGGCTCGAGAAGACCGAGATCGCGAGCGCGAACGCCAGCACGCGCAGGTCGATCGGGTTGTGGCGCAGGAGGTCGGGGAAGCCCTCCGGCACCACCAGCGCGAAGAGCCGGATCCCGCCGAACGTGAGCAGCGAGGCCGAAGCCGCAGCCCGCGAGCGAGAGCAGCAGGTTCTCGGTGAGCAGCTGCGCCATCAGCCGGCGCCGGCCCGCGCCCGCGGCGACCCGCACCGCGAGCTCCTTCTGCCGCGCGGCCCCGGCCGCGAGCAGCATGTTCGCGACGTTGGCGCAGGCGATCAGCAGCACGAAGCTCACCGCGCCGAGCAGGAAGCTCAGGCCGCGGCGGGCGCCGCCGAAGTAGGCGTCGCGCAGCGTCTGGACCTTGGTGCCGGCACCCTTGGCCTTCTCGCCGCGGCTCTCGATCACGCTGCGCGCGATCACCGTGGACTCGGCCTCGGCCTGCTGCGGCGTGACGCCGGGCTTGAGGCGGCCGACCGCGATCATCCAGGTCGCCTTGGGGATCTTGCGCAGGTCGTTGGCGGCCCAGAACGCGATGTCGTCCGCCCACGGCAGCAGCCGGAAGCCCTTCGGCATCACGCCGATCACCGAGCGCGGCTCGCCGTCCACGTGGATCGTCTTGCCGATCACGTCCGGCGCGCCCCCCAGCAGGCGCTGCCAGGTCTCGTACGTGACGACGATCGCGCGCGCCTCCTTCTGCTTGACCACGTCCTCGAAGTCTTCGAGGCGGTAGCTGCGGCCCATGAAGGGCGGCACGCCGGTGATCGCGAGGCCGTTCACGTCCACGGGCATCTGGGCGACTCGGCTCACCTCGACGCCCGAGAGCGTGACCGGCGCGCCGCCGCCCTGGAACAGGCCGAAGCCCTCGAACGAATGGCCGTGCTCGAGGATCGCCTGCAGCGTCTCCCAGTCGGTCGGGCTCTGATTGTTGGCGCCGCGCTCCTTGTCCGTGGCCCAGAGCACCGCCAGCCGATCCACGTCCTTGAAGTTGAGGTTGTAGTTGGACACGTTGTTCACGACGCTGAACATCGTGGTCGTGGCGCCGACGCCGAGGCCGAGCGACACGCCGGCCACGAGGACGAGCGTGGGGTAGCGCTTCCAGAGCCGGAGCGCGTAGCGCAGGTCGGCAAGCTGCATGGGCAGAGCTCCTCGGCTCATAATACGCCCCAGGCCGGTCTGCGGTTCTGATTTTCGTCGGGCTCGTGGCCGCGATTCAGGGCCGGATCACGAAGTGACGGCCGGGACCGCACGGCTCGCTCGAGTCGTCGAGCTGCGGCACGATCGTCCAGCGGCCGTAGAGCCCGCTCGCCATGATCGAGGTCCCCGCCACCGGCAGCCGGGCCTCGACCCTCCGAAGGCCGTTGCGTCCGGCTTCGACCGGTACCGCCAGCACCTGGTACAGGAAGCCGCTCGGCGTGTAGAGCCGCAGCCGAAGCGTGTGCTCGTGCGCTCGACGTTCCGACAGCCGGGTCTCGAAGTCGAGGGCGAGGATCCGTGTCGCACTGAAGCGGTAGCGATCGTGGCGGCTGCCGTCCGACCGGATCTCGACGACCGCGCACGACGCCGGTCGTGCATGGGGCGCGTTCGGCGCGTTCGCACCGGAAGGGTTCGCGGCAGGGTCCTTGGCGCCCGCGGCGTTGGCGCCGGCGGACTGGAGCGCGAAGAGCGCCGCGAGCATCAGCAGCATCGGGGCCTCCTCATGGCAGCGGAACGCTCACGGCGTAGAAGGTGCCCCGCTCGCTGCCGACGTGGACCAGGCGGAAGCCGATGTCGAGCGACGGCGCGCCGACGACGAACGTGACCGGGTCGTAGTCGAGCGTGAGCGTCTTGTGTGCCGCAGTCTGCGTGTCGATCTCGTGAAGCCGGCCGTCTCCTCCGCCGACGTAGACGTGCGTGGTGCCAGGCCACAGCAGCGGGGCCGAGGGGTTGTTCACCGCCACACCCCACTTGGTGATCCAGTTGGTGACGTTGTCCGTCAGGCGGAAGACCGTGTTGTCGGTCGAGACGTAGACGTCCGGGCTCGCCCGGTCCGGGAACACGAAGCCGCGGACGGCCCCGTCGCCGAGCGTCACCGTGACGACGTCCCCCCCGTCGCTCGCGC
The DNA here is from genome assembly GCA_963724555.1 of uncultured Acidobacteriota bacterium. Taxonomy (GTDB): domain Bacteria; phylum Acidobacteriota; class Vicinamibacteria; order Fen-336; family Fen-336; genus DATBSL01. Next base: position 72,840 of record CAVRVE010000028.1, on the reverse strand, counting down.
GCACCGACAGCACCTGGCCGAGGTCGTTGCCGACGTAGACGCGCCCGTTGCGCAGCACCACCGAGCCGCTGATGTCGCCAGCCGCGATCTTCCAGCGCAGCGTGAAGGCGAGCGGCCCGGGTGGCCCGAGCTCCACGCACCAGAGCGTTTCGGAAGCGGTGCCGCGCCGCGTCGCGAAGTAGATGCGTTGCGGATTCGTGGAATAGTCGACGGCCGCCATCCCCAGGATCGGCCCGATCCCGGGATTGAGCGGCGGGCCGAAGGACGCGAGAAGGGCGCCGGTCGCGGGATCGAGCGCGTGCATCGCGTTGTTGTCGGCGGTGCTGGTGCCCGCGAAGATCGCGTCGTGCTGCCCGCCGAAGGCCGAGAAGATGCCTGCGGGTGCGCCGTTCGTGGCCGCAGGCACGAGCGCACGCGACCAGTCGAGCGCGCCCGTCGCGTTGTCGATCGAATGGACGCGGCCGTCCTGCGTCGTGGCGAAGAAGCGCGAGCCGCCTCCGAACGGCACGATCGGGTTGCGGGACTGGGACGGCGAGCCGAGCACGAGCGGGTTCCAGCCCGGCGGTCCGGCGGGCCACGGACCGCCCGTGGCCGAGCGGGTCATCGCCTGGATCTCGCCGGCGTTGTCGACCGAGAGCACGCCCTCGAGCCCGACCGTGGGCGGCGCCACGCCCGTCGTGGCGGTGCTCGTCGAGTACTTCCAGCGCAGCAGGCCGGTGGCGTCGAACGGCCGGCCGGTCGCCGAGACGCCGACCGACGCGGCGCCGCCCGAGTGGATCACCCAGATCGTGTAGCAGTAGGACGTGTCCAGGTCGAGATCCTTGTGGTCGAGGAAGCGGGGCTCGCCGGGAGCACCGATGTTGGGCGGGAAGACCTGGAGCAGCCCGTCGTAGGTCGTGTCGGGATCGAGCGGCGGCGTGCAGCCGAGCCGCTTCGTGAACCGGATCCGGATCTCCACGGGGTGTGCCGCCGACCGGATTCACCCACTGCAGCCGGTCGTGTCCGCTCATCGCGATCGCGGCGCCGTCGGAGACGACAGTGAACGACCGCACGGGCGGCCGCGTCGACGCGTCGTCGTCGAGGATCGTGCCGACGCCGCGCGTCTTGAGGAGGGTCGCTCCCACGGGTGACTTCAGGTCCACGTGGAAGGTCTCGTCGGGCTCGACGAGCGTGTCCCCGTTCACCGTCACGTCCACCGGCTGCGACAGGCTGCCCGGCGGGAAGCTCACGCTGCCCGAGGCGGCGACGTAGTCGCCTGCGCCCGCGCTGGCGCTGCCGTCCGAGGTGTTCCAGGAGGCCGTGACCGGAGCACCGCTCGGATTCGAGAGCGTCACGGTGAACTTCGCGGTCGAGCTGCCAGCGTTGCCTTCGACGACGCGCACGTCGTCGATCGACATCCGCGGTACCGCGTCGTCGTCGAGGATCGTGCCCTGGCCCTGTGCGTCGGCGATCACCCCGAAGAGCGGGTTCGACAGATCGACCGTGAAGGTCTCGTTCGGCTCGAGCTTGAGGTCGCCCACCACGGGGACGTCCACGGAAACGGTGGTGGTGCCGGGCGGGAAGCTGGCGCGCCCGCTGGCGGCCTGGAAGTCGGAGTCGGCGAGTGTCGCGGTGACGTCCTTTGCGACCCAGTCCACCTCGACGAGCTGCGAGCTCGGGAAGGAGAGCGAGATCGTGAAGCGCGCATTGGTCGTGCCGCTGTTGCCCTCGGCGAGCGAGACGTCGTCGATCGTGATGTCCGGCGGCAGCGCCAGCACTCCCCACCAGGTGCCCCAGCGGTTCGCGGGCGACGCGGCGTACTCCTGGATCGTCCAGAGGTCGACGTCGTTGACCGGGTCCACCTGCGCGGCGCTGTAGTCGCCCCAGCGGTTCACGGTGCCGGAGAAGGTCTTGAAGTAGGTGGCCAGGCCGTCCTTGAGCGTGGCCACGTCGTTGAACGTGCCGGGAGGGTCGGTCGACTTGCGGAAGGCGTAACAGGCGCTCGCGAAGCGGGCGGGGGAGAAGCAGGAGAAGGCGAGCAGCGCATCGCCGAACTTGTTGAGCGCGATCGAGGGGAACGCGTAGAAGTTCGTTCCGCTGGAGTCGTCGATCCGGCCGGTCTGCAGCACCGAGCCCGCGGTCGACAGCTGCCACCACTGGACGCTTGCGCGTCCGACGGGCCCGGGTGTCGGCGTGAACACGGTGTGTGTGGTCCATAGCGCGCCATTCCGGAAAACGAGGTTCTGGATGCGCGCGTCGTTGGTGGCGATGCGCTGGGCGCTGCCGAGCTGGGGCGCGTGGTCGGCGGCCGCGGGATTCCCGTTCCACGTCGGCCCGATCGGGAAGGTGGCGGCGGACAGCACCGGGCTCGCCACGGGGCCGCTCAGCTTCCGGAGCCGGAGCGCGCCCAGGCCTCCGTTCCACTCCTCGACCAGGAAGAGATCGGGCTGCGTCATGTCGTAGGTGAGCGCCGGCGCCTGCGTGAAGCCGTTGGTGTCCTGGATCAGCGTGAACGCGCCGCTGCCCGCGTAGAGCGCGGTGCGGTCGAACACGTAGATGTTCGAGCGCGCGTAGGCGCCCGGGATGGTGAACATGTTGAGCTGGACCACCACCCACTTGCCGTTGAAGCCGACGCTCGGGAAGTCGGCCCACACGCCGGGCGCCGGCGTTGATCCGGAACTGGAACCAGGAGCCGGTCGGATCGCCGGTCTGCGAGGCTCCGACCAGGATCGCGGAGCTCGCGCTCTGCGCGTCGTCGCAGGCGACGCTGATCCAGCGGTCGGCGAAGGGGTCGTAGAGCGTCTTCGGGTCGAACGTGCCGCCGCCGCCGTCCACCGCCGACCAGAAGGTGTCGAGCGTGACGGGGGCCGCGAGCGACGCGCCGCTTCGGTTCTGGAACCGCACCTGGCTGTTGAGGCTCACCATCAGGTGGCTCGGCCCGACGGCGCCGTGCGTGTCGGGCGGGATGACCGTGTTGGGGTCGGTCAGGCCGATGAAGCCCCCGGCCAGGCCCGGAGACGGCGCGAGCGGAACCGCAGGGAGCGCGGGCGCGCGCCACTCACGGCGCAGCGCGTCGGGCACCGGGCGCTCGCTGTCGGGCGGGCGGCGGCGGGGGATGTGAACGAGGCCCGTCGACACGGGCAGCCGAAAGATGGGCGGCGTCGAGGACAGCGCGCGCACGTCGACGACGGCGCTCTCGTCGGGCAGGCCGGGGACGCCCGTGACCGGCTCGTTTTCCTGTGCGGCCACAGGCGTGACGAACGCGGCCGACGCCAGCCCCGCCGCCACGAGAACGAGAGCTCCCCGCATGCCCGCTGCCCCCCTCAGGCGGCCCTAGGATAAGGGAAAGCGCGCGCTTTCGCTTTCGACCGCCGCGCCTGGTGCTAGGCTGCCGCGAGCCCATGGCCGACTCCGCCTCGACGCACTGGCTCACGCGCTTCCTCTTCTTTCGGCTGCTGGGCCTCGTCTACGTCGTCGCGTTCCTGATCGTGCTGCGGCAGTGGGAGCCCCTCCTCGGCTCGCACGGCCTGCTGCCCGCGCACGACATGTTCGAGAGGGTGCGCGAGTCGATCGGGGGCGGGCCGCTCGGCCTTCCTGCGGCTGCCGACGCTCTTCTGGCTGTCGGACTCGGACGCGGCGTTCCGGCTCTTCGGCTGGGTCGGCCTCGCGGGCTCCCTGGTGCTGCTCGCCGGCTTCGCGAACGTGCCGCTCCTGGCCGGGCTCTGGTTCCTCTACATGTCGTACGTGCACGCCGGCGGCCTCTTCTACGGCTACGGCTGGGAGATCCTGCTGCTCGAGGCGGGCTTCCTCGCGATCTTCCTGGCGCCGCTCGTGCGCCTGCATCCCTTCGCGCGCGGCAGCGACCCGCCGTCGCCGCTCGTGATCACGCTGCTGCGCTGGCTGACGTTCCGGCTGATGCTCGGCGCCGGGCTCATCAAGCTGCGCGGCGATCCGTGCTGGCGCGACCTCACCTGCCTCGTCTTCCACTACGAGACGCAGCCGAACCCGAACCCGCTCTCCTGGTACCTGCACCAGCTGCCGGCCTGGTTCCACCGGCTCGAGGTCCTCTTCAACCACGTCGTCGAGCTCGTCGCCCCCTGGTTCTACTTCGGGCCCCGCCGCGCGCGGCTCGTGGCGGGCGTGCTCACGGTCGCTCTTCCAGGTGCTGCTGATCGTGAGCGGCAACCTCTCGTTCCTGAACTGGCTGACGATCGCCGTGGCCGTCTCGTGCTTCGACGACGGCCTGCTGCAGCGGCTCGTGCCGCAGGCGCTGCGCGAGCGGCTCGCGCGCCGCGTGGCCGGCGTGGAGGAGCGCAAGCCGCGCGCGCTCGTCAGCTACGCGCTCGCGCTGGTGATCGCGTTCCTGAGCCTGAACCCGGTGCTGAACATGCTCTCGCCGGGCCAGGTGATGAACACGTCGTTCGACCCCTTCGACCTCGTCAACACCTACGGCGCCTTCGGCTCGATCGGCCGCGAGCGCTTCGAGATCGTGCTCGAAGGCACTGCGGCCGCCAGCCCCGACGAGTCGGCCGAGTGGCGGGAGTACGAGTTCGCCTGCAAGCCCGGCGATCCGCGGCGGCGGCCGTGCTGGATCTCGCCCTACCACCACCGGCTCGACTGGCAGATGTGGTTCGCGGCCATGCCCGGCGCCGGCACGGAGCCGTTCCTCGTCCACCTCGTGGCGAAGCTCCTGGAAGGCGACCCGGGCGCCCGCGGGCTGCTGGCGCGCGATCCCTTCGGCGAGACGCCGCCGCGCTTCGTGCGCGCCCGCTACTACCGCTACCGCTTCACGAAGCCCGGCGACCCGAACGGCGCCTGGTGGTCGCGCGAGCACGTCGGCGAGTACCTGCCCGCCTTGTCGCGCGACGACCCGCGGCTCGACGAGTACCTGCGCGCGCAGCGCCTTCGCTGAGGCGCGGCCGGCCGCGCGATCAGGGCAGCTTGCGCGCGAGCGTGAGCCCGTCGGCGATCGCCAGCATCACGGACTCGACGCGGCGGTCCCCGAGCACCATGTCGTTGAACTGGCGGATCGCGACCACGTCCTCGTCCTGCTCCTCGGGCCGCACCACGTCGCCTTCCCAGAGCACGTTGTCGACCGCGATCAGGCCGCCGGGGCTCAGGCGCTTCACGATCTCGTCCCAGTAGGTGACGTAGCCCTTCTTGTCGGCGTCGATGAAGGCGAAGTCGAACTGCGGCGCGAGCGGCAGGCTGCGCAGCGTGTCGGCGGCGGGCCCGATCCGCAGCTCGATCTTGCCGTCGACGCCGGCCTTCTTCCAGGCGGCGCGGGCGACGTTCGTCCACTCCTCGCTCACGTCGAGGCAGAGCAGCCGGCCGTCGGCGGGCAGCCCGCGCGCGACCGCGAGCGCCGAGAGGCCGGTGAACGTCCCGACCTCGACCGCTCGGCGCGCCCCGGTGGCCGCGACCAGCAGGCGCAGGAACGTCGCCTGGTCGGGCGCGATCTGCATCCCGGCCCAGTCGCCGAGCTTGGCCGTCTCCTCGCGCAGCTCGCGCACGACGTCGTCGTCGGGAGAGCGGTGGGCGAGCAGGTAGGCGTAGAGCGGCTCGTCGAGTGCGGTGAACTTCGGCTGGGGGAGCATGGGTCGATTCTATTCGAGGGCCTAAGATGGAACCCAGCATGGACGTGCCGACCGGTCACCGCGAAGACGTCGACCGCTGGGCGCGCGTCGTCTGGGACTACCACCACGTCCACCACGCCCTCGCGGCGGCCGACTGCATCATCGCGCTCGGCAGCCACGACACGCGCGTCGCCGAGCGGGCCGCCGAGGTGTTCCTCGCCGGCTGGGCACCGCTCCTCGTCTGCTCGGGCCACCTCGGGAGCCTCACGAGCGGGATGTGGAGCCGGTCGGAGGCCGAGATCTTCGCGGACGTCGCCGCCGAGCGCGGCGTTCCGCGCGAGCGGATCCTGATCGAGAGCCGCTCGACGAACACCGGCGAGAACGTGGTCTTCTCGCGGCAGCTGCTCGCCGAGAAGGGCGTCACGCCGCGGCGGGCGATCGCCGTGCAGAAGCCGTACATGGAGCGGCGCACGCTCGCGACCTTCGCCGCGCGCTGGCCCGAGCTCGAGGTCCTGGTCACGTCGCCGCAGCTCGACTTCGACGCGTACACGGCGAGCGGCATCTCGCGGGACGACGTCGTCCAGATCATGGTCGGGGACCTGCAGCGGCTGATCGTCTACGGCGAGAAGGGCTGGTCGTCGCGTCAGGAGATCCCGCGCGAGGTGAAGGCCGCCTACGACGGGCTCGTCGCGGCGGGGTACACGAAGCGGCTGCTGCAGGAGGGTTGAGCTCGAGGTTGTAGGATGACGCGTCCTTCTGGAGGGGTTCTCATGAGACAGGGACTGCTGCTCGCGGCGGCTGGCATCGCGGCTGGCGTGATGCCGGCGTCGCCGGCGCGGGGCGCCTCGTGCGAGAGCCTCGTCGCGCTCCAGCTCCCGGACACGACGATCACGCTCGCCGCTCCCGTCGCGAAAGGTGCGTTCAACCCGCCCCCCGGCGGGCCGCCGGTGCCCGGGCCGCCCGCCGCCTATGCGGATCTCCCGGCGTTCTGCCGCGTGACCGCGACGCTCACGCCGACACCCGACTCGGACATCCGGATCGAGGTCTGGCTGCCCGCCGAGGGCTGGAACGGCAAGTTCCAGGCGGTGGGCAACGGCGGCTGGCTGGGGGCGATCGTCCACCCGGCTCTCGGCGGAGCGCTCCGCCGCGGCTACGCGACCGCGGCCACGGACACGGGACACACGAGCGGCGTGATGGACGCGAGCTGGGCGCTCGGCCACCCGGAGAAGGTGACCGACTTCGCCTGGCGGGCCGTGCACCTGATGACGGTGCGCGCCAAGGCGATCGTGGCGGCTTTCTACGGCGCGCCGCCGAAGCACTCCTACTGGAACGGCTGCTCCTCGGGCGGCAAGCAGGGGCTGAAGGAAGCCCAGCGGTTCCCGGAGGACTTCGACGGCATCGTCGCCGGCGCGCCCGCGAACGACTGGACGCATCTCACGGCGTCGTCGGTGTGGGCGGGGCTCGTCGTTCTCAAGGACAAGGCCAGCTACATTCCACAGGAGAAGTACGCGCTCCTGCACAAGGCGGCGCTCGACGCCTGCGACGCGCTCGACGGAGTCACGGACCGCCTGATCGACGACCCCCGGCAGTGCCGCTTCGACCCCGCCGTCCTGCGCTGCACCGCCGACGACGCGCCGAGCTGCCTGACGGGCGCCCAGGTCGCCTCCGCGCGGCGGCTCTACGGCCCGGCCACGTTCTCGAACGGAAAGGAGTTCTTCCCGGGGCTCGAGCCGGGCAGCGAGCTCGGCTGGGGCTTCCTGCTCGGCGGCCCGGAGCCGACGGCGATCGGCTCCACGCACTACAAGTACCTCGTGCACGCCGACCCGGCGTGGGATCCCCGCACGATCGACTTCGACAAGGACGTGCCGCTCGCCGACACGCTCGACGGCGGCAGCGATCGCGGCCACGAGCACCGACCTCGGCGCGTTCAAGGCGCGCGGCGGCAAGCTGATCTCGTACCACGGCTGGACGGACGCGCTCATCGTCCCGCGCAGCACCATCAACTACTACGAGAAGGTCGCCGCCGCCTCGGGCGGCCTCGAGAAGACGCGCGACTTCTTCCGCCTGTTCATGGCGCCGGGCATGGACCACTGCGCGGGCGGCGAGGGCCCGAGCCGCTTCGACGCCGTCGCCGCCCTCGAGGACTGGGTGGAGCGCGGCAAGGCGCCGGACGTGCTCGTCGCCTCGCACCGGAACGGCGGCGGCACGGATCGCACCCGGCCGCTCTGCGCGTACCCGAAGCGCGCGAAGTGGAAGGGGACCGGCAGCACCGACGACGCCGCCAGCTTCGCCTGCGTGGACTCGCTCGCCTTGACCCGCCCGCAGACGCTCGCCGCCGCCCTCGTCCTCGCGGCCGTGACGGGCCCCGGGTGCGATCACAGCCCGACCAACCAGGCGGCCCCTCCCGCGCTGACGATCGAGTGCGCGGCGCTCCCGGCGAGCGGTCCGGCGCCGCTGTCGGTCGCGTTCGGGCTCGACGTGAAGAACGCGGTCGGGACGTTCCGCGTGAGCCTCAGCTACGGCGACGGCACGGAAGGCACCGATCCGGACGCGCGGCACGTCTACTCCGCTGCGGGGAGCTACGTCGCCTCGATCACGGTGACGGCGGGAGCCGAGACCGCGCGCTGCACGCTGCCGATCGCCGTCGCGGCAGGTCCTGCGCCCGGTCCGAGCCCCGCCGTCGACAACCAGTGGCCGGACCCGTCGTTCCGAACGCAGCCCGTGGCCGCCGGCTCGACGATCAGCGGCAAGGCGCCCCTCACCGTGCTCTACAACCTCTGCCGCTCGCAGGATCCCGAGAACGACGGCCTCTTCTTCCGCATGGACCTCGACGGCGACGGCGTCTTCGAGTGGATCGGCACGACGGGCGCCGACTGCAGCCACTCGGCCACGCTACGCCGCCGGCACGCGCACCGCCACGGTCTGCGTGACGGACGGCTACTGCCCGAACTGGCCGCTCTGCGAGGACCTGGCGCGGTGGCGCTTCCACCCGTACCAGTGCATGAGCTACACGGTGACGGCGACACCGTAGGCCGTGCGCTCGCGAGGGAGCGCGCCTACCAGTTGGACGGCTTGTAGTCCTTGAAGAACTTGCCCCAGGCGTGCTCGCCGGTGTTGAGCCCGGCCAGGAACGGGTCGAGCACGCGCGCGGCGCCGTCCACGATGTCGAGCGGCGGCTCGAAGCCGAGCTCCTCTTTCTTGCGGGTGGCGTGGACGAACGGGTCCTCGTCGGTGATCCAGCCGGTGTCGACGGCGTTCATGTGGATCCCGTCCGTCACGTAGTCGCGCGCCGACGGTCAGCGTCAGCATGTTGAGCGCCGCCTTCGCCATGTTCGTGTGCGGGTGGCGGTCGGTCTTGGTGCCGCGCGAGAAGATGCCCTCCATCGCCGAGACGTTGACGACGTGCTTGTCGCGCCCCGGCGCGCGGAGCATCAGCGGCTTGAGCCGCGCGCACAGGATGAAAGGGGCGACCGCGTTCACGAGCTGGACCTCGATCATCTCGGGCGTGCCGACCTCGGCCAGCTTCAGCCGCCACGAGTTGAGCTCGCGAAGGTCGACCTGCTGGAGGTCGGCGTCGACGTGCGCCGGCGGGGAAGAGGTCCTCGCGGCGCGCCGACTCGTCGAAGCCGAAGCCGATCTGCGAGAGGCGGGCCGAGTGGCGCAGGCCCAGCCCGGCTCCGCCGCCGCGCCAGGCCACGAGGCCGTCGGCGTCCTCGGAAGCGACGGCACCTGCGGCGGGCAGGGCTGCGAGGCGCGGGACGGCGCCGGCCGCTCGAGCAGCCGCACGCACTCGTGGTGGCGAGCCACGAGCGGCTGGAGCTCGCGCGGGCAGCGCCTCGAGCGGTGCGCTCCTCGAACTCCAGCAGGTGCGTGAAGAAGCCGGGCGGCCGGCGCACCGTCTGGCAGGCGTTGTTGACGAGCAGGTCGAGCCGGCCGAGGTCGCGGTCGATCAGGCTGCAGAAGATCTCGACGCTCGGCGAGTGCCGCAGGTCGAGGCCGTGGACCTGCAGCCGGTCCTTCCAGTCGGCGAAGTCCGGCTCGGAGGCGTAGCGGCGCGCCGCGTCGTGCGGAAAGCGCGTGGTCGCGACCACGCTGCGCGCCGGCGCGCAGCAGCTTGAGCGCCGCCTGGTAGCCGATCTTGACGCGCGCGCCCGTGACGAGCGCGACCGTGCCGCGCAGGTCCGCCGTCTGGAAGCGCTTCTCGTAGTTGAGCTCGGCGCAGGCCGGGCAGAGCGCGTCGTAGAAGGAGTGCACGCGGCGGTACTCGGCCTTGCAGACGTAGCACTTCTTCGGCGTGCGCGACCTCGCGCACGCGCCTCGCGGCTCGCCGGCCTCGAGCGCCTTCGGCGGCGCGACGAAGACCTCCGCCTGGCGGGCGGCTGCGGATTCCGGTCTGCGCGAGCACGGCGCGGTCGCGCGCCTCGGCGCGGCGACGCTCGGCGCTCCGGAGCGAGCGGACGAGCCGCCGCTTCTGCTGGAGATCGGGGTGGACGGTGCGGCCGGCCGCCACCAGCAGGCGCGTCCGCTCCTCGTTCCGGCAGCTGGGCGAGGATCGCGCGGTCGGAGACGACGGCCTCGAGCACCTCGAGCGCCTGGCGCAGCTCCTCGGCCCGGGGCCTTCGTCGAGCGCGGCCTGGGCCTCTGCGACCCGCGGGCAGCTTGCGCGTCGAAGAGCGACGGTTCCCGGCCATCGGGACAGTTTACGGCCTCTCGCGCCCGGGCCGCGACGGCTAGGGCTCTGACCCCGCAGGCCGGGCTCGCGAGCAGCCGCGTCCAGCCCAGGAGCAGGCGCACCCGCACGCCGGGCGCCTCGGCCGTCGTGCCGATCGGCTGCACCACGGCGAAACGGGCGCCGTCGGGTGAAACGTCCCACGTTCGGAGCAGCGGCTCGGCGTCGACGCGGCCGCGGAAGAGCGCCCGCGGCGCTCCCGCCACGATGGACGCGCCGCTGGTGCGAACCGGCACGGAGATCCAGTCGCTGATCGGCCGGCCGGGACGCTGGTACACGATCTCGCCCGGTGCGCAGCCAGACCGGACGCACGCCGCCGTCGCTCGAGAGCTGCCAGATGCCCGCCGCCGTCCGCAAACGGCCGGACGTAGACCTGGCGGCCACCCTGGGCTGCCGGCCGAGTACACGACGAAGCGGCCGTCCGGCGAGAAGCTCGCCGTCGAGCTCGGGGAACGGCGTCGACTGCGAGGACGCGCACCTTGCCGCTCGCGAGGTCCAGCACCCGCAGGTCGAGGCCCGTTCCGCGTGCGGCCTCGTGGAACAGCACGGTCGCGCCGTCCGGCGACCACGCCGTGGGGATCGCGAGCGTCGCCGACGTGCGCCTCGTAGACCTTTCGCGGCGTGCCGGAGCCGTCGGCGTTCCGAATCGAGAAGTACGTCGGACGTTGGCCGATGACCGACGCGTACAGGATGCGGGTGCCGTCGGGGCTCCAGACGGGCGAGAAATCCGACTGGTCGTCGAACGTCAGCCGAGTGAGCGTGCCGCCCGCCGTGCTCGCGACGTAGACGTCCTCGCGGCCCAGCGCGCCGATCTGGAGCGCGAGGCGGCTGCCGTCGGGCGAGAAGCGCGGCGAGAGGTAGAGCGCCGGCCGCTCGAGGAACGGCTGTCGTTTTCCCGCCGCGATCCCTCCATTCCACGAGGCGCTGGGCGTTCGGCTCCTGGCCCTGGACGAACGCGATGAGCCCGCTCTGCGAGACGGTGTAGTGCGCGGAGCCGCTGCGCAGGTCGCTGTAGACGCCTTGCGCGAGGACGACCGGCGCGCTCGTGAGCCTCGCCGACGTGGCGGCGTCGAGCGGCGCGGCATGGAGCCGGCCGCGGCGCACGAAGAGCAGCCGGCCCTCGGCGAAGCGCGGCGCCGCGCCGGTCACGTCCAGCGCGCGACGGCGGCCGCTCTCGAGGTCGACGAGCTCGATGCCGGCGTCGTCGAACGTGAGGTTCGCGGGCGTTGACGTTGAAGAGCAGCTGGCGGCCGCCCGGCAGGAACGAAGGCCAGCGGTGCGAGCGCTCGCCCCTGGCTGGATCGAGCGTCGTGAGCGGCGTCGGCGTACCTCCGCTCGCGCTCACCCGCATCAGCGCGCCGCTCTGCGAGGCGGAGTACACGATCGTCCCGTCCTCGCCCCAGCTCGCGCCGCGCGAGCCGGCGCCCGTCGACGATCAGGTTCGAGGCCCCGCCCGCGAGCGACACGCGCCGCAGCTCGCTGCCGGTGAAGAAGCCGACCTCGCGGCCGTCGGGTGAGAAGAACGGCTGCTCCGCGCGCGGCGTGTCGGGCAGCAGCGTGATCGTCGGCTGGTCGAGCGTGCGCAGGTAGAGCGCGGGCTCCGAGCCGGCGAGCGCCACGAACACGAGCCGCGTCCCGTCGGGCGAGAGCGCGATGGTGTGGCCGAGCAGCGAGCCGAGCTGGAGGTCGTCGGCGAGCTGGACGTCGAGCTGCAGCAGGCGCGCCTCCGCCATGGGCGCGCGCTCGCGCGTCGCCAGGATGGCCGCCGCGACGAGCGCGGCCGCCGCGACGAGCCACGGCACCACGCCGCGCGTGCGGGCTCCCGGTGGCGGGGACGCGCTCGTGTCGCTCGAGACGCCGTCCGTCAGCGCGATGCGCGCCTCGCCGATGTCGCGCAGCCGCTTCCTCGGGTCGCGCTCGAGGCAGCGGCGCAGCAGCGTGCGGACGCCGGCGCGGTGTCGACGCCGGCAGCGCCGACCAGTCGATCTCCTGGCGCAGCACGGCGGCGAGCGTGTCGCTCACGGTCTCGCCCTCGAAGAGCCGCTTGCCGGTCAGCATCTCGAAGCAGCACGACGCCGAAGGCCCAGACGTCGGCGCGCTTGTCGACCGCGCGGCCGCGCGCCTGCTCGGGCGACATGTAGCGCGGCGGTGCCGAGGATCAGGCCGGCGGCCGTGCCGGTGTGGGCGAGCGTCGGGGACTGCGACAGGTCGGGCGCCGATCCCGACGCGGCGTCGCCGCTCCAGGCCTTGGCGAGCCCGAAGTCGAGCACCTTGACCTTGCCGTCCGGCGTGACCTTCACGTTCGCGGGCTTCAGGTCGCGGTGGACGATGCCCTTCTCGTGCGCTTCCTCGAGCGCCTCGGCGATCTGGCGCGCGATCGGGATCGCCTCGTCGGGCGGGATCGGCCCGCGCCGCAGCCGCTCGGCGAGGTCCTCGCCGGCGACGAGCTCCATCGCGAGGAAGCGGACGGGCGGCCGCGCCGTCGGCGGCCGCGCCTCCTCGAGCGCGAAGAGCCCGGCGATGTTCGGGTGCGAGAGCGACGCCAGCAGCTTGGCCTCGCGCTCGAAGCGCGCGAGCCGCTCCGGGTCGGACGCGAAGGCCTCGGGCAGCAGCTTGAGCGCGACGCTCGCGCCCGAGCCGCGTGTCGGTCGCCTGCCAGACCTCGCCCATGCCGCCCGCTCCGAGCGGTGCCTTGATCTCGTAGGGTCCGAGGCGCGTTCCGGCAGCGAGGGCCATCAGGGGTTCTCGAGCAGGTAGAGGTCCCCGATGCGGCGCGACATGCTGAAGTAGATCTTGCGGCCGTCGAAGGACCAGCTCGGGTAGTCCACGTAGACGGTCGAATCGTCGTAGTGAGTCACGGGCGTGACCGCGCCGCTCGCCGCCGAGACCGTCGCGAGGTTCTTGTGGTCCACCACCACGAGGACCTTGTCGGGATCGCGTGGGGCACCACTCCGGGTGCGACAGCTCGACGTCGCTCTTGCTGAGCGCCGCCGCCTCTCCACCGTCGGCCGAGACGGCCCAGATCTCGCGCGGGCGGTCCTTCTCGCGCTGGAAGGCGATGCGCCGGCCGTCGGGCGACCAGGCGGGGAACATCACGACGCCGCCGGGCGCCGCGACCTCGCGATCCGCGCCGGTCGTGTCCACCACCCGGACGGCGGAGTGGCCACCCGGCGCCGACTGCGTGTACGTCAGCGAGCGGCCGTCGGGCGACCAGTGCGGGGCTTGCACCGCGGTTCCGGGCGGAACGCTCACGAGCGTCGACACGCTCAGTCCGCCCACGGGCTGCACGACGAGCGACCAGCCGCTCGCCGCCTGGCGGACGAAGGCGAAGCGCTTGCCGTCGGGGGACCAGCGCGGCAGCGTCGAGGGGATGCCCGGCGGCGTCACCGGCTGCAGCCCGGTGCCGTCGATGCCGAGGGTGTAGAGGCCGCTCTGGCTCGCGCGATCGGAGAAGAACAGCAGCGTGCGGCCGTCGGGCGACAGCTGCGGGTAGTCCTCGAGGCAGCTCGTGGCCGTGATCTGCCGCACGGAGCCGCTCTTCACGTCGAGCTCGAACAGGTCGGGCGCGTTCGAGGCGCGCGCGAACGCGAGCCGCCGGCCGTGCGCCGCCAGGGCCGGATTGGTGTCGGTGGCCTCGCCGAGCGTCACGCGCTGGACGGTCGGCGTGCCGGCTCCGGGCCGCGCCGCCACGCGCCACAGGCTCGTGCGCGCGGCGTTCGGCGTCGGCGTGGTCGCAAAGTAGATCCAGCTCCCGTCGGCGGACCACGCGGGCGAGAGGATCATCCCGCCGGGAACGGGCAGCTCGCGCGCGGGTCCGCCTCGCGACCGGGATCACGCGCAGCGAGAGCCGCTGGTTCGGGGCGAGCACCGAGGCGTACGCGAGCCACTGTCCGTCCGGCGAGACGGCCGGCTGGTAGTCGATGTCCACGTCGTCGGTGAGCGCGCGCGGCTCTCCTCCATCCGCCGCGACCGTCCAGATGTCCCAGTGGCCCTTGCGGTCGCTCGAGAACACGATCGAGCGCCCGTCGGGCGTCCACGCGGGCTGCGCGGCGTGCGCGACGAGCTTCACGGCCGGCCCGCCGGCCGACGGGGCGATGAAGACGTCGGCGCCCAGCCCCTGGACGAAAGGGGACATGGCGTTGAGGCCCGACACCGCGCCGAGGCGACCGCCGCGGTCCTGCGCCGACACGAACGCGATGCGCGTGCCGTCCGGCGACCACGCGGGCTGCGCCTCGTCCGCGGGCGTCGCCGCCACGCGCCGCAGCTCGCCGCCGTCGACCGGCATCACGACCACGTCGAGCGAGCCCCGGTCGTTCGTGGTGTAGGCGAGGTAGTTGCCGTCCGGCGAGAACGACGGCTCGGCCTCGAGGCCGGGCTCGAACGTGAGCTGGCGGACGGTCGTGTCGGAGCCGATGGCCTCCGGCGCAGGCGCGGGCGCGCGGCGGAGCAGGTAGCCCGCGGCGAAGGCGAGCGCGGCGGCGAGCGCGAGCGCAGGCCAGAGTGCTTTCGTCCCGCGACGGCTCTCGGGCCGCGCCGCCGCCTCCCGCTGCGCCTGTGCGAGCGCCGGCTCCGAGAGCGCGAGGCGCGCCTCGCCGATGTCGCGCAGGCGGCGCTTCGGGTCGCGCTCCAGGCAGCGCTCGAGCAGCCGCCGCACGCTCGCGGGCGTGGCGGCGGGCAGCGCACGCCAGTCCGGCTCGCGCGTCAGGACCGCCGCGAGCACGTCCGAGACCGTCTCGCCCGCGAAGAGCGGCCGGCCCGCCAGCAGCTCGTGCAGCAGCGCGCCGAAGGACCAGATGTCGGAGCGCTTGTCGACGGCCTTGCCGCGCGCCTGCTCGGGCGACATGTAGGCCGCCGTCCCCAGGATCACGCCGGCCGCGGTGCCGGTGTGCGCGAGCGTCGGCGACTGGGACAGGTCCGGCGCGGATCCGGACGAGGGGTCGGGGCTCCAGGCCTTGGCGAGGCCGAAGTCGAGCACCTTCACCTTGCCGTCGGGCGTCACCTTCACGTTGCGCCGGCTTCAGGTCGCGGTGCACGACGCCGCGCTCGTGGGCCTCCTCGAGCGCCTCCGCGATCTGGCGGGCGACGTCGATCGCCTCGTCGACCGGCAGCGGGCCGCGCTTCAGGCGCTCGGCGAGATCCTCGCCCGGGATCAGCTCGAGCACCAGGAACGGGGTGCCGTCGGCTTCCTCGAGCCCGTGGATCGCCGCGATGTTGGGGTGGTTGAGCGAGGCGAGCAGCTGGGCCTCGCGCTCGAAGCGCGCGAGACGCTCCGGGTCGCGGGCGACGACGGCTCGGCAGCACCTTGATCGCGACGTCGCGATCGCAGCTTGGTGTCGGTCGCGCGCCAGACCTCGCCCATGCCGCCGGCGCCGAGCGGCGCGACGATCGCGTACGACCCGAGCCGCTGGCCGGCGTTCATGGGCTTCGGAGCCTAGCGCGACGCGACGGCGCGGCGCAGGCGCTGGAGCTCGGGCAGGTCGGCGTCGGCGTGGGCCCAGAGCCGCGCGGCGGTGGCGAACGACTCGTGCGCGGCCGCGGCGTCGCCGCGCTGCTCGGCCACGAGTGCCAGCGCGTAGTGGCCGCCCGCGTAGGCGCGGTCGTGGTCGAGCATCTGGCGCGCCATGCTCTCGGCGAGCGGCCAGTCCGCGGCCTCGCGCGCGCCGCGGGCGATCGACTCCAGCACGAAGAGCGCCTGCATCCAGGCGTCGGGGCCCGGAACGGCCCGCAGCCGGCGGGCGACGTCCTCGAGCTGCGCGCGGCCCGCGGCACGCGTCGCCGCTCCGCAGCTGCAGCAGGCCCTTCACGAGGTCCAGGTACGGCAGGATGGCGGCCTGCGTCGACCAGGCCCCGGGCTCGACCGCCGCCGTCTCGCGCTCGGCGAGAGCGGCCTCGGCGCGCGCCGCGTCGAGCGCGCCCGTCGCGAGCGCCGCCTGCGCCAGCGCCACGTGGCCGATCGCGCGCGCCGCGGCGAAGCGCGACGAGACGAGCGCCCGTCCGGCCTCGCGCGCGTCCTCGACGCGGCCGCGGCCGAGCAGGAAGCCCGGCCACTCCTTCTTGTTGAAGGCCGAGTACTCGTAGGGCGGCGGCAGCGCGAACGACTGGCGCATCAGCCGCTCCGCCTCGCGCAGCTGGCCCTGGTGCTGGTACGAGGTCGCGAGCAGGTCGAGGTTGTGCTGGTGGTGCCAGTCGAGCTCGGCCGGGACGCCCTCGGCGGCGTAGTACGCCTTCTCGAGCGCGTCGGCCTTCAGGAACTCCGCGATCGCGTCGCGCGTGCGGCCCACGCGCCGCAGGTCGTGCGCCCACATGTGGTGCGCGTGCGGCACGCCCGGCGCGAGCCGCGCGTAGACCTCGCCGTGCGCGAGCGCGTCGTCGATGCGGCCGATCATCTCGTACGAGTGGACCAGGTAGTGGTGCGCGGCCAGGTGCTCCGGGCTCACCGCGAGCGCGCGCTCGTAGAACGCGACCGAGGACGCGCCGCCGCGCTGGCCGCGCCCGGCGGCGGTCGCCTCCTCGGCGTTGCCGCGCAGCAGCCAGAGCTCGACGTCGTCCATGTCCTGGCCGAGCGCCTCGTCGAGCGCCTGCTTGTACGCGGCGTGGCGCGCCTGGCTCGTGAGGTCGTCGAGCGCGTCGAGCTGGGCGCGGCGCAGCGCGAGGCGGCGCCGCTCGCGCGGGCTCGCCGCGGGGGCGAGCGCCTCGCCGAGCTCCAGCTCGCGCCGCGCGGCCGCCTTGTCCTCGAGCGCGGTCGCGACGCGCGACAGCCCGAGGTGGGCGAGCGCGAGCTTCGAGTCGAGCCGCAGCGCCTGGCGGAAGGCGCGCGCGGCCTCGATCCAGACGTAGGAGTGGAGGTACGCGACGCCCTGGTCGTAGAACGCCTGGGCCTCGGCCGAGGTGGTCGTGACGGGATCGTGCACCTGGCCTCGGCCGCCGCCGGCCCCGCTGCCCTCGCGCAGCGCGACGGGCTTGTCGAGCAGGCCCTGCGGCACCCAGCCGACGGCGGTGCAGGCGGCGTGCGGGTCGTCGGCTGCCTGGGCGAAGGAAGCCGAAGGCGACAAGCCCGCCCAGAGCAAGGCTGACCGCCACGACGCGAGTCACCACAGCGAGACGTTAGGCCGCTCGCGGGGTCGCGTCAAATCACGACGGCCGCGTCGACAGGGGCCTCCCGCCCGTCGACGCGATCGTCCACAGGATCCCCGTCGTCCGGCTAGTTCAGAAGCCGCGTCTGCCCGCGCATCTCGCCGGCCGGGTAGGTCTGCGAGTGCACGTTGACGTACGCGTTGCCCGCGCGCAGCTCGTCGATGAGCGCGTTGAACTCGATGCCCCGCACGTCGGCGGCGGTGAACGAGCCCTGCGCGAGTGTCCCCTGCTGGATGCTGGTCACGGGCCCGAGGTAGAAGTCGACGCGCACCGGGCCGTTGGTTCCCGCGGCGCCCGAGTGGATGTGCGACAGCGTGACGTTGTTGATGTTCGCGACCACGACGATGAAGGTGACCGTCGTGCCGTCGAAGGTCATGCGCGAGACGCCGGTCGCGCCGCTCGCGCGGGGCGGCACCTCGTTGTCGGGCGAGAGGGTGGCCTCGAAGAGCGTGACCTCGTCGTCCGAGTTGCAGCTGATGCCGCCGGTGGCGGCGGCGAGGAGAACGGCGAAGAGAGCGGCTCGACGCATGCTTGCCTCCTGGTGGGAGCACCCCACCTCAACGTATCAGGATCCAGCCCTGGAGCGACGTGTTGTCGGGCCGTCCGTGGTCGTGGTAGCTGCAGGTCCGCGCGATGGTGAAGACGCCGGTCTGCTTCGTCTGGCCCGGCGACAGCACGCCCACGTCGTTCATCGGCGGACAGTCGGTGTGGATCGGATGCGGGTCCGAGAACATCTCGTGCGTCTGCGAATCGTTGTTGACGAACGTCACGCGGCCGCCGACCGCGATCTCGACCTGCTGCGGGCTGACCCCGGTCGCGGTGATCGTGACCACGGGCTGGTTGGGCGCGGGCGTGAACGTGGTGGTCGGAGACGTGGTCGGTGGGTTGACCGGGGTAGTCGCGCTGCCGCCGCACGTGCTCGAAGCCACGGCAAGACAGCAGGCCAGCCAACGCCAGCGCATGCGCACACCTCTTCAGCGAAGTTGAGACTCTGGAATCGGTGGCAAGACACGTGCCGCTGCGAGATCGCCGCAAGTCGTTGGAGCGCCGTGAGCGGCCTGCGCCGGGCTCTTACGCTGGGCGTAAGATGTTACCCGCGTTGAAAACGTTGACGCTCGTTCTCCTGGTGGCCGGCTGTCTCGCGTCGGGAGCCGCTCGTGCCGTCCGAACGGCGCCCGCGTCGCCTGTTTCGGGAGGCTTCCCGCGCGAGCTCGTCGAGTGGGAGGCCTACGCCGGCAACCCGCTGTTCGCGGGCACGGGGCAGGACACCTGGGACCACGAGATCCGCGAGCGCGGCTTCCTGCTGCGCGACGGCGCCGACTGGAAGCTCTGGTACACCGGCTACGACTCCCGCAAGAGCGAGACCAAGTCGCTCGGTTACGCGACGTCCGGCGACGGCCTCCTGTTCACGCGCCATCCGCGGAATCCGATCTTCGACGGCGTCTGGACCGAGGACGTCTTCGTCGTGCGCCACGCCGGCCGCTACTTCATGTTCGCGGAAGGCAAGGACGACGTCGCGCACCTCCTGACGTCGGTCGACGGCGTCGCCTGGAAGGAAGAAGGACCGCTCGCGATTCGGACGCGCTCGGGCGAGCCGCTGTCGCCCGGGCCCTACGGCACGCCGAGCGTCTGGATCGAGGGCGACACCTGGTACCTCTTCTACGAGCGCGACGACAAAGGCGTCTGGCTCGCGACTTCCAGGGAACAGCAGAAGGACCGCCGCGTGTGGACGAATGTCCAGGACGAGCCCGTGATCGGGCTGGGGCCGGACGCGTACGACCGCCACGCGATCGCGCTCGACCAAGTGGTCCGCTACAAGGGGCGCTACTACGGCGTCTATCACGCCAACGCCGACCCCGAATGGAAGGGGCCGTGGACGACGTGCCTGGCGGCGTCCTCCGATCTCGTGAAGTGGGAGAAGTACCCCGGCAACCCGATCATCCGCAGCGACGACTCGAGCGGGATCCTGGTGGACGACGGCGTGCGCCTGCGGCTCTACACCATGCATCCGGCGGTCAAGCTGTGGCTGCCGCGCGGGACGTCGCTCGCCGCGTCCCGGCGCTGACACCCGCTCAGCGCGGCGGGAGGAGCAGCTCCAGCGGGGGACCGTCCGGGGTGATGTCGGCGCCCGCGGTCCACTCGAAGACGCTCGTTGCCGGCATGTCGTCGGCCCCCAGGCCGAACAGCCGATTGACGCGGTCGATGCGGGCGCTGCCCGAGCCCGGCGCGAGCGGCTTCTCGCCCTTGCGCGGCGGACGCGTATGGGCCCGCAGGCGCAGTGCGCGCACGTCCGCGATGCCCTTGCCTTCGGGCAGCGCCGCCGCCGCCCGGAAGCATCCCGCACGCGCGACACGGAAGTCCGGGCGCCCGGCATCCGAGGCGTACCACTGCAGCCCGCCGCTCGCACCCGCGAGGCCGACGTCGAACGCGAGCCGGGCGTCGCTCACGCGGCCGCAGGCCTCGAGGAAGACGAACCGCCTGGGGTCGGGGATGCGTTTCGAGCCGGCGCGGGCGCCTTTCGCCACGCGGCCCTCGCGCCTGACCTCCTGCTGCGAGACGCGATAGGTCCAGGGCTCCGCGTCCATCACCGCCTCGCGCGAGACGCCTTCGAGCGCGAAGGGCCGCGGCGCCAGCGCGACGCGCGGCGTGGCGCGGCCCGCTGTCCTTCACCATGTTGTTCTCGGTGACGACGTAGAGCACCGGGTGGCTGCCCTCGTGCCGGCCCGCGAAGCGGGCGGTGATGTGGTCCTTGCCCTGGAAGGTGGCGGCGCGCACGCGGCCGGCCGCGTCGAGCTGCACGGAGTAGACGAGCTCGATGTCGGTCGCGCGGCCCCAGGTCGCCATCAGCCGGTCGAGCGGCGTGCCGCCGTCCTCGTTGCTGAACACGATCGAGTAGCGCAGCTCGCGGCCCGCCTCGGGCGCCGCATGGCTCTCGACCCAGGCGACGAGAGGGACGTCGGAGAAGCGAGCGAGCGTGTGCTTTCGCGTGTGGAGGATCGGCGCGTGGGCGAGCGCCTCGTAGCCCGGCTCCCCCTCGGCGACGGCCTCGATCGCGACGCTCTCGACGCGCGCCTCCCGTGCGCCGCGGGCCGAGAGCTTGCGGTCGAGCGCGAGCGCGAGCGTGTGCTCTCCCGCAGCGAGCGCCCCGAGCAGAACGCGGTACTCGCCGCTCTCGCCGCGCGTCAGCACGAGGTGCTGGTGAAGCGCGCCGTCCACCGACAAGGCGAGCACGGCCGCCTCGCGGCCAGGCGTGCCCCAGTCGCAGCGCGGGCACGTCGCGCGCACCACGGCCACGGCCTCGGCCGCCCGCTCCAGCCGGAAGGCATGCTCGTGGAGCGCGGGCGCCGCGGCCAGCATCATCAGCAGGAGCGTCGCCATCGGAGCGCGATCATACGGCGGCCCGCGGGCGCTCGCATGTCCGAAATCCTGGTCGTCCGTCATTTCGTTGTCATGGGCTTGCCGCGCGGGTGTAGGATTCCGGCCGTCACAATCCACCGCATCACCCGACAGCGGAGGTTTTCCATGAAGCGCTTGCTGCAGCTCTTTGGACTGCTGCTCATCTCGATTCCCGCCCAGGCCCAGGTGGACCGCGCCGTGCTCACCGGGACCGTGAAGGACGAGCAGGGGGCCGTCATCCCCGGAGCCTCGCTCGCCGTCACCCATTCCGGCACGAACGTGGCCACGCGCGTCGTGACGACGGCCGACGGCGTCTACCTCGCGCCCAACCTGATCCCCGGCACCTACACGGTGCTGGCCGAGGCCTCGGGCTTCGGCTCGCAGTCGCGCGCCGTGATCCTCGAGGTGGGCCAGCGCGCACGCATCGACTTCACCATGAAGGTAGGCGGCATGTCGGAATCCGTCACGGTGGGGGAGGCCACGCGGCTGCTCGACACGACGCAGGCGGTCATCGGCTCCGTGATCGACCAGACCGCGGTGGCGCGGCTGCCGCTCGCGATCCGCAACTGGGACGACCTGATGGTGCTGGTGCCCGGAGTGCAGGGCGACCGCTTCACGGAAGAGAGCGGCGGCACCGCCGCGGGCCGCACCGGCGGCGTGAACGTGCACGGCAACCGCTCGCTCCAGAACAACTTCCTGCTCGACGGCGTCGACAACAACTCGATCTCGGAGAACGTCCAGGAGCTGACGACGCAGGTCTCGCGCCCGTCGATCGACGCGATCGAGGAGTTCAAGATCGTGACGAGCCCCTACTCCGCGGAGTACGGGCGCGCCCCGGGCGGGGCGATCTCGGTCACGACCAAGTCGGGGACGAACGCGCTGCGCGGCACGGCCTACTACTACCTGCGCGACGAGAAGTTCGACTCGAACACCTACTTCAACGAGGACTTCCGCACCGAGCACAACCTCGTCCCGCTGCCCAAGCCGAGCAACGCGCAGGACCAGTTCGGCTTCAACGTCGGCGGCCCGGTGATCAAGGACCGGCTCTTCTTCTTCGCGGACTACGAGGGCACCCGCATCACGCGCGGCACGACGCGCAGCACCCGCGTGCCGACGATGGAGGAGCGGCAGGGCATCTTCACGACCGCGATCAAGGACCCGCTCACCGGTCAGAACTTCCCGGGCAACGTGATCCCCGCGAGCCGCATCGACCCGGTGGCTGCGGGAATCTTCGCGCTCCTGCCCGCGCCGAACACGAACGAGACCAACAACTACGTGCGGCCCGACGCCAACATCACGGACGACGCCGACCGCATGACCGGCAAGGTCGACTTCCGCGCCTCGGACAAGAGCACCTTCTTCGCGCGCTACATCTACACCGACCGCGACCGCTCGATCCCGGGCGTCTTCGGCGGCGTGATCGACGGCACGGGGACCTCCGCCTACGGCGACCAGAAGATCACCTCGAACGGCCTCGTGCTCGGCTGGACGCGGATCTTCGGACCCTCGGTCGTGAACGAGTTCCGCTTCTCCTGGAGCGCCGTCGACTCGGACGCGGTGCAGCAGCCCTTCGGCCAGGTGCCGCCGCCCGAGGCCCAGGTGCCGGGCGTGTCGCAGGACCCGCTCTTCGCCGGCGGCGTGATCGGGGTGACGATCGACGGCTACTTCGGCGGCGGGGGGCTCGGGCGCATGGGCTCGCCCGACTTCCTGCCGAAGTTCCAGCACACGAGCCAGTGGGAGTTCCTGAACACGCTCTCGTGGATCAAGGGCGACCACCAGCTCAAGTTCGGGGTCGACGTGCTGGCGCCGATGAAGAACGAGTATCTCGACGTGCCGGCGATGCGCGGCTCGGTGCGCTACCGCGGCCGCTTCACCGGCAACGCGGTCGCCGACTACCTGCTCGGCGTCACCTCCGACGCGCAGCTGTCGAACCTCTGGGTGGTGAACCAGCGCCACTGGGCGACGTCGTTCTTCGTCCACGACGACTGGCGCCTGAGCCCCAAGCTCACGCTGAACCTCGGGCTGCGCTACGACTTCATCACCCCGGCGCTCGAGGCCGACAACAACCAGCTCAACTTCGACCCGGCCGGGTCCGGCAGCGTGTTCGCCGCGCAGGACGGCTCGCTCGAGGAGCGCGGCCTCGTGAACCCCGACAAGAACAACTTCGCCCCGCGCCTCGGGCTCGTGTACCAGGTGAGCGAGACGCTGGTGCTGCGCGCCGGCTACGGCATCTTCTACAACCTGTTCGACCGCATCGGCAGCGAGGACCAGCTCGCGCTCAACCCGCCGGGGCTGATCAACAACAGCCTCTCGACGAGCTCCACCACGACGCCGCTCTTCCTGCTGAAGGACGGCTTCCCGGCGAACTTCCTCGACCCGGCGCAGCTCGACTACCGCCGCATCCGGCTGCGCGCGGCGGACCAGGACGCCTCGAAGACGACGATGCACCAGTTCAGCGTCGGCGCGCAGAAGGTGTTCGCGGGCTCCTACGTGCTCTCGCTCGACCTCGTCGGCGTCGAGGGGCGTCACCTCGCGAACCTGATCAACCTCAACCAGCCGGAGGGCGGCAGCGGTCCCCTGCCCTACCCCAACTTCGGCTTCATCGAATGGCGCCAGCAGAACGCGACCTCGAGCTACAAGGGCATGGACCTCGGGCTCCAGCGCCGCTTCAAGAGCGGCTGGGGCGCGAGCCTCGCCTACACGCTCTCCGACTGCACCGACCAGAGCGCCGAGCACCTCTCGACGGGCGGCTCGCCGAGCTTCCCGCAGGACGCCAAGAACCTGGCGGCCTGGGAAGGGCCGTGCGGCTACGACACGCGGCACCGCTTCGTCGGCAGCTTCGTCGTCGAGCTGCCGTTCGCGAAGCAGAGCAGCGGCCTCACGAAGGCCGTGCTCGCGAACTGGCGCGTTTCGGGCATCTACGCCTACCGCTCCGGCCGGCCGTTCACCGTCTTCCAGGGCGGCAACAACGTCGGGCAGAACATGACGGGAATGCCCAACCAGGTGGGCAGCGGCGAGGGGCCGCAGACGGTCGACAAGTGGTTCGAGCCGGCCGATTTCCAGGCGGTGCCCTCGGGCACCTTCGGCAACGCGAAGCGCAACGTCCTGCGCGGGCCCGACTGGCAGAGCCTCGACTTCAGCCTGCAGAAGGACTTCCCGGTCGGGCGCACGACGCTCAACCTGCGCTGGGACGTCTTCAACGTCTTCAACACCGTCAACCTCGGCCTGCCCGACTCGAACATCTCGAACACGGCCACCGTCGGCCAGATCCGCAGCCTCTCGGGCGACCCGCGCATCATGCAGTTCTCGCTGCGGTTCATGTTCTAGAGGAGCGGAGCGACGTCTGGGGGGTTCGGGGGGCGATCAGCCCCCCGTAAGCTCGTCCAGGAAGCCCGCGGCTCGACTTCGTTTGTTGTCGTTTCGGCTGGTCATCGCGTTACGTTCCGTTACTCGTTCCGGAACGAGTAACCGAAAGTAACGCCCTCTATCCCGCCTGCTCCGTTCGCGCCGCGAGCCGCTTGTGGATCTCGGCGAGCACCGTCGGTACGAACACCAGCGTGACGACCGTCGAGACCGAGAGCCCGCCGATCACGGCGATCGCGAGCGGCTTCTGCAGCTCCGCCCCGGCGCCGAGCCCGAGCGCGAGCGGCAGGAGCCCGAAGAGCGTGCAGAGCGTCGTCATCAGGATCGGCCGGAGCCGCACCGTCCCGGCCTCGACGAGAGCCTCGATCGGGCTCGCGCCGCGCGCCGCCGCGATGTCGGCGTAGTCCACCAGGATGATGCCGTTCTTCACGACCAGCCCGATCAGCAGGATCAGGCCCATGAAAGAGGAGACGTTGAGCGGCGTGCCGGTCACCAGCAGCAGCCCGAAGGCCCCGACGAGCGACAGCGGCGCCGCCGAGAGGATCACGAGCGCGGGCGTGAAGCGCCGGAACTGCGCCACCAGCACCGCGAGCACGAGCAGCGCCGCGATCGCGAGCACCAGCAGCATCGAGCGGAACGAGGCCTGCTGGCTCTCGTAGAGCCCGCCGATGGCGTAGGAGTAGCCGACCGGCCAGGGATCGGCCGCGAGCGCCGCCTTCACGTCGCGCACGCCGCCTCCGAGCCCGCGGCCTTCGAGCCGCGCCGTCACCGGGATCATCTGCCGGAGATCCTCCCGGAACAGCTGCGTCTCTCCCTGCGCCGTCTCGATCGTGGAGGTCGTCGAGAGCGGAACGATCTCGCCCTCGGCCGTCGTCAGCGGGAACTCGCGGATCCAGTCGAGGTCGAAGCGCCGCGCGTCGGGGAAGCGCACGCGGACGTCGATCAGGCGGTCGCCACGGCGGAACGACGTGGCCACCTGGCCCAGCAGGCCGTCCGAGAGCTGCTTGGCGACGGACTCGACCGTGAACCCCACTCGCGCCGCCCGGGTCGGGTCGATGCGCACGTCGATCTCGGGATTGCCGCGCTGGGGGGTGACGAGGTCCACGAGGCCGGGGATCTTCTCGAGGCGTTCGGCCGTGCGGCCGGCGAGCCGCGCGAGCTCGGCGAGGTCGTCGCCGAAGATCTTGACCTCGACCGGCTCCGGGTTGCCTTCGAGGTCGCCCAGCATGTCCTGCAGCAGCTGCACGAACTCGATCGTCATCCCCGGCATCTGCGCCGCGAAGGTGGCGCGCTGCTCCTCGATCACCTCCTCGGCCCGGCGCTTGCGCGCGCCCGGGGGCTTGAGCTTCACCACGATGTCGCCGCGGTTCTGCTCGGTCGCGAAGAGGCCGAGCTCGGCTCCGGTACGCCGGGCGAAGCCCGCCACCTCCGGTGTCGCCGCCACCACTTCCTCCATCCGGTGGACCATGCGGTCGGTCTCGGCGAGCGAGGTGCCCTCGGGCGTCCAGTAGTCGATCACGTAGCCGCCCTCGTCCATCTCCGGCAGGAAGCCCGTTTCGAGGCGGAGATAGAAGACGGCGCCGAGCGCCGCCAGGCAGAGCGTCACGATCGCGACGCGCCGCGGACGCTCGAGCGACGCGCGCAGCAGCGCGCGGTAGCGCTCGGCGAGCCTCCCCGGACGGACCGCGGGCTCGCTCTGGCCCTCGAGAAAGCGCGCGGCCGCGTTCGGGATGAAGAAGAGCGCGTAGCCGAGCGAGAGCAGCACGGCCGCCGCCAGCGTGAGCGAGAGCGCCGCGAAGAACTGGCCGACGACCCCCTGCAGCAGCCCGAGCGGCACGAACACCACCACGGTCGTGAGTGTCGAGCCGACGACCGCCGCCAGCAGCTCCTGGGTGCCCTTCTCGGCCGCGACCGCGACCGGCTCGCCCAGGGCGCGGTGACGGTGGATGTTCTCCACCACCACGATCGCGTCGTCGATCACGAGCCCGATCGCGATCGCGAGGCCGCCGAGCGACATCAGGTTGACCGTGCCGCCCACGAGCTGCAGCACGAAGAAGGTGCCGACGAGCGTGAGCGGCAGCGAGACCGCGGCGATCGCGGTCACGCGCCAGTCGCGCAGGAAGGCCACCAGCACCAGCACCGCCAGCAGCCCGCCGATCAGGATCGCGTCGCGCACGCTCGCCACCGCGCTGCGCACGAACTCGGCGAGGTCGTAGACGATCTGCAGCTTCACCGAAGGCGGCAGCGACGGCCGGTACTCCTTGAGCGCCGCCCAGGCCCCGTCCGCGACCTCCAGGATGTTGCCGCGGATCTGGCGGGCGACGTTCAGGAGCGCGGCCGGCTGGCCGTTGCCGCTGATGAGCGTCGTGCGGTCGATCACGCCCTCGCGCACCTCGGCGAGGTCGCCCAGGTAGAGCGGCGTTCCCTGCCGGAACGCCACCACGACCCGGCGCACGTCCTCGACGCTCTGGAGCTCGGCCGTCGTCAGCACCTGGTACTGGCGGTAGTCCCTGGGCAGCCGGCCGACCGAGACGACCTGGTTCGTCGCCTTGAGCGCGTCGCTCACCTGCTCGAGCGTCAGCTTCGCCGCGTTCAGCCGGTCGGGGTCGACGATCACCGAGATCTCGCGCTCCTCGCTCGCCAGCACCTCGACGTCGGCGACACCGGGGACCCGGCTCAGCAAGGGCCGCAGCTGGTAGACGGCGAGGTCGCGCAGGTCGGCGGGCGGCAGGCCGCCCGTCACGTTGACGCTGAAGATGGGGAAGAGCGACGGCGTCATCCGCTCGACGACGAGCGTCGTGCCCGCGGGCAGCTCGCCCCGCACCTCGTCGGCCTTGCCCTGCATCAGCTGCAGCGAGTACCGCATGTCGGCGTCGGGGTTGAAGATCACCGAGATCTCGGCGCCGCCGCGGATCGTCTTGGAGCGCACCCGGCGCGCCCCGAGCACCGTGCGCGCGGCCTCCTCGAGCGGGCGCGTCACGGCGAGCTGCATCATGCGCGGCGACAGGTCGCCCGCGTGCGCGACGATCTGGATGCGCGGGAACTCCACCTCGGGGTAGATGTTGCTGGGCATCGTCGCGAGCGCGTGGAGGCCCGCCGCCGAGAGCAGCACGACGCCGAGCAGGATCACCCGGCTGTTCCGCGCGGCGAAGCCCGCGACGTTCACGGCTTGGCGGCGAGCTTCGCTCGCTCCCCGAGGCCGTGGACCCCGGAGGTGAGAACCTTCTGTCCTTCCTTCACGCCGGAGACGACCTCGACCGCCTCGGGCGTCTCGAGCCCGATCTCGACCTTGGTGCGCGTCGCCTCGTCGCCCGACACGACGTAGACGGCCGTGTCGTCCTCGCCCTTGCTGAGCGCCGAGGGCGGCACCACCAGCACGCCCTTCTTCTCCGCGAGCCCGATCCGCACCTCGGCGAACATGCCGACCTTCAGCACGCGCTCGAGGTTCTTGACCCGCAGCCGCACGAGCGCCGCGTTGGTGGCGGGATCCACGGCGGGGGAGATCGCGATCACCTCGCCCTCGAAGCGGCGGTCGGGCGACGCGTCCGACACGAGCTCGGCGTGCTGTCCCACGCGCACGCGGCCGAGGCGATCCGCCGCGACGTGGGCGGCGACCTCGACTCTCTCGACGTTCGCCACCTCGACGAGCGGCTGAGCGGCGGTGCCGTCCACCTGCTCGCCGACGCCCACGAAGCGCTTCACGACCTGCCCGGAGATCGGGGAGGTGACGTGGGCGCGCGCGAGCTGGCGGTCGGCCGTCGCGAGAGCGGCCTGGGCCTGCTCCAGGGCCGCCTGGGCTCCCGCGGACTGGGAGCGCGCGTCCTCGACCTCCTTGCCCGCGGCGATGCCGCGCTCGAAGAGCCGCTCGGTGCGGGCGAGGTTGAGCCGCGCGTTCTCGAGCCCGGCCTGCGCCTGCGAGAGCGCCGCCTTCGCCTGGCGCTGCTGGTCCTCGAGCGGAGCGGCCTCGATCTCCGCCACGACCTCGCCGGCGCGCACGCTGTCGCCCTCGGCCACGCGCATCGCGACCACGCGGCCGGCCACCTGCGCGGCGAGCTTGACGTCCTCGTTCGGCGGTGCCGTGACGCTGCCGCGCACGAGCAGCGCCTCCACCAGGTCGCGCTTCTCGACCGTGCCGGTCTCGGCCGCGATCGTCGGCACCTCGGCCGAGGCGATCTCTTCATCGCTTGCCGAGCGCGAGCAGGCGGGAGCGCCCACGGTCGCCGCGAGCGCGATGGCGAGCAGCCAGCGTCGGGATGCGGCCTTACTCGATCGGTCCACCGAGCACATCCTCCAGGTCGGCGAGCGCCGACTGATACGACAGCAGGGCACCGAGGTACTCGCTCTTCGCGTCCCGCAGCGTGCGCTGGGCGTCGAGCACCGCGAGCACGGGGCTGCGGCCCAGGCGATAGCCCTCCTCGGCGAGCGACTCGATCGTGGTGGCGGTGGGGACCAGCGTGTCGCGGTAGGCCGCCACCTGCGCCCGCTGCGCGGCGGCGCGGGCGTGCGCCGCGAAGGCCTTGGCCTCGACCGAGAGGCGCAGCGCGTCGCGCCGGAGGCGCGCCTGCTCGCCGCGGGCGAGCGAGCCCGCGATCTGTCCCTGGTTGCGGTCGAAGAGCGGCACCGCGAGGCTCAGGCCCGCGCGGTAGCCGACGTCGAACTCGCCGGGGGCGTCGAAGACGGCGCCGACCGAGAAGATCGGCGTGGGCACGCGCTCGGCTTTCAGCAGGCCGAGCCGGCGCTCCTCGATCGCCACCTCGCGCTCGGCGCTGCGCAGCTCGGCGTTTCCGGCGGCTGCGCGGGCGACGACCTGCTCCACGGCCGGCAGCGGTGCGCTCTGCGCGATGTCGCCCTCGACCGCGAGCGGCTCCGCCGGCGGGCGGCTCAGCAGCGCGTTGAGCTCCGCCTGTCCCGAGGTCCGCGCCGACCGCGCGAGCTCGAGGTCCGCCTTCGCGCGGCTCAGCCCGAGCTCGGCCTGCATCACGTCGAGACGCGGGGCAGCGCCTTCCTCGAAGCGCGCCTGCGCCACCTCGTGCACGCGCTCGGCCACCTGGACCATGGAGCCGGCGAGCGTATTGGCCTCGTCGGCGGCGAGCAGGCCGTAGAAGGCCAGCCGCACGCCGCGACGCAGCGCCTGGAGCGCGGCCGCGTCGTCCACGTCCGCGAGCGCGAGCTGCTCGCGGGCGACGTCGATGCGGGCCGAGCGCTTCCAGGGCTCGAACGGGATGTCGAGCGAGAGCATCCGGTGCGGCGTGTCCTTCGTCGACTCGAAGACCAGGTCGGGATTCGCGTGCTGGCCGGCCGATCGCACCTCGGCCTCCCGCACCGCGCGGCCCCGGCGGGCCGCCGCCAGGTCGAGGTTCCGCGCGATCGCGAGATCGAGCGCCGACTGGAACGTGAGCGCCGGCTCTTGCGCGGTCCGCCTGTCGGCGCGGAAGCGCAGGCGAGGACCGAGGAGCGCCGATGGCTCCGACGGCCGGAAACCGCGCGAGGTGGTTCGAGGCGGAGAGCCAATGGGTGCCGAGGGCTCAGCGTCCGGGCGGGCTCGGCCATCTCGTAGACCACGACCTTGAACGAGCCGGCGACGACGGGCGGGCGCTGCGGCCGGCCGTCGGGGCCGGTCGGCGGCGGGCCGAACTCCGCCGCGGCGACGTAGAGCCGATGCGTCTTCGGATCGATCGTCATCGTCCGCGAGCGCTTCGGCGTGCTCAAGGTCTGCACCACGCTCAGCTTGTCCCGCCCTTCGCGGCCGCGCGACGGTCAGCGTGCCGTCGCTGCTCGAGGCGAACGCGAGTCCGGTGCCGGGGTCGTAGGCGTTCGCGTCGACGCCCGGTGCCGATCGGCACGCTCGCCAGCACCTTGCCGTTGGCGGCGTCGACCATCAGCATCAGGTCGTTGCTGCAGCCGACGAAGAGCCGGTGGCCCTCGGGGTCGAGAGCGAGGCCCGACGCTTCCTCGCCCGGTGCGATCGGCCAGGTGGCGACGACCGCGTGGGCCGCGGGGTCGATCGCGACCAGCTGGCTCGTGTCCTCGATGTTGTTGTAGATGCGTCCCGCCTTCTCGTCGAAGACCGCGAACTCGGGCTTGCCCGGCAGCGGGATCGTCGCCCGCACCTCGCCGGTCTTCGCGTCGAAGACGGTGGCCGACTTGCTCGCGCCCGTTGAAGGCGTAGACCTCCTTGTGCACGGGCTCGTACAGGATCGCGTCCGGGTTGTCGCCGGTCTTGACCGTCCGCGGTGATCTGCAGCGTCTTCAGGTCGACGATGCTGACCGTCGCCTCGCGGCCGTTGCTCACGAAGGCCCGGCCGAGCTCGGGTGCGATCGCGATCCCGTGCACGCCGGGCGCGGGAGCGATCTCGCCGACGACGGCGTCCTTGTCGAGGTCGACCACGACCACCTTGGTGGCGTGCGACACGTAGAGCCGTCTGCGCCGCCGAGTCGACGGACAGGTAGTCCCAGCCGCCCTTCCCCGCCGATCGTGATCTCCTTGAGCTGGCGATAGGGGCCGTCGGCGCCCGGTATCGGCGCCGACCACGCGGCGAGCCCAACGCAAGGACGACGGGTCGCGCGCCAAGCACTGCATGAGAGCCTCCCGAGGGTCGTGCGCGAGCGCGGATCTACCGCGCCTCGTTCGGATTGTAGTCCGACAGCTCGGTCGACTCTAGGGAAGCGACGCCTCGATCTTGACCGTGGGCACTCCGAGCGGCCCCGCCAGTAGGTGGACGACGAAGGTCAGCCAGAAGACAGCGGCCGGCACCCAGGGCCGGTCGAGCCTCGCCGCGAAGCGGCGGAAGCGCGGCCAGAGCCGTAGAGCGGCGATCGCTCCTCCCGCGCCCACGGCGTAGTAGGCCGGGAAGACGTAGCGATCGGCTCGGCGGTCGAACAGGCTGAAGGCGACGCACGTAGAGCAGCAGCGTGCCCACGACGAACGTGGCGCCGACGGTACGCCCACGGTCGTGCGAACGCCACGCCTGCCAGCCCGCGACGAGCAGCGCGAGGCTCCACGGGAACGCGAACCACAGGATCCGTCCGAGGTAGAAAAGGACGTTCGACGCCTTCTGGAGAACCGCGCTCTCCGTCCCGCCGGCCGTCGCGACGCCGAGCTGGCGCGACACGTAGAACGACCAGAACGGCTCGCCGGTCGCGCTCCGGTAGAGCCACTCGTAGCCGAGCGCCGTGACCGCCATCGCCGCGACGGCGAGACCAAGGCCGGCCCACGCCCAGGCCGCGCCCGCCGCCCGCTCCGGATCGCGCCGGCTCGCGACCAGCCAGAGCGCGCACAGCAGCGGACCGAATACGGCGAAGATGCCCTTCACGAGCAGCATCCCCACGAGCCCGAGCGCCGTCAGCACGGCGAAGCGAGCGTGGCGTCGCGACCAGTCGGTTCCGACGAGCGCCACCACCAGGCAGAGCAGCAGCGCCTGCTCGTGGTTGGCGCGCACGCGATACGTGAAGGCGATCGGCAAGAGCTGGAGCAGCCACGCGAGCGCGCGCGCCTCGAAGCCAGAGACGAGCGTCGCAGCCAGCAGGGGAACCAGGACGAGGGTCGCGCACTGGTAGAGCGCGTTGAGCGCGTACGCGGCCTGCTCCGGCGGGTACCCGATCCTGGCGAGGAGCGCCGCCGGCACCAGCAGGCCGACCGGATGCTCGCGAAAGCGTCCGCTCATGTACCAGCCGGGCGGGAAGTCCGGGGCGATCCAGCCCGCGGCCGGGGCCTCTGCCATCCGCGCCGCCATCTCGGCGTAGAGGCGCGAGTCCGGATCGCGCGTCCGATGTCCAAGGACGGCGAGCGCCAGCCACGCGGCCGCCAGGGCCGCAAGCCACGCGACGCTCTGCTGCCGGGCGGAGGGCTCCATGGCGGCGCCTCGGCCTCAGCTCGTCGTGGCGCCCTGGGTGTTGACGTAGAGCGAGTAGAGCGACGTCGACCCGCACATGAAGAGACGGTTGCGGTAGCGGCCTCCGAAGCAGAGGTTGGCGCAGCGCTCCGGCAGGTCGATGCGGCCGATGCGCTGGCCGGACGCGTTGAACACCTCGACGCCGTCGAGGCCGTCCTCGCCCATGCCCCAGCCGATCCAGAGGTTGCCGTCCACGTCGACCCGCATCCCGTCGGGCGTGCCGGGGCCGGGATCGATGAAGCGGCGCTTGCCGGCGAGCCGGCTGCCGTCCACCACGTCGAAGACGTAGATCGAGCGCTGCACGGGGCTCGCCTCGATCACGTAGAGCTTCGTCTCGTCGGGCGAGAAGGCGAGCCCGTTCGGCCGCTCGACGTCGCCGGCCACGACGGTCAGGCTCCCGTTCGGATCGACGCGGTACACGTTCGTGGGCAGCTCCGCCGCCGCCTTGTGCCCCTCGTAGTAGCCCAGGATCCCGAACGGCGGGTCCGTGAACCAGATCGAGCCGTCGGATCGGCAGACGACGTCGTTCGGCGAGTTGAGGGGCTTGCCCTGGTAGCGCTCGGCGACGACGGTGATCGAGCCGTCGTACTCCGTGCGGGTGACGCGGCGCGTGTCGTGCTCGCAGGTCACGAGCCGCCCCTGGCGGTCGCGCGTGTTGCCGTTGGCGTTGTGCGAGGGCTTGCGGAAGACGCTGACGGCGCCCGTCTCCTCGTCCCAGCGCATGATGCGGTCGTTCGGGAGGTCGCTCCAGAGCAGGTAGCGGCCGTCGCCGAACCAGACCGGCCCCTCGCACCAGCGGAAGCCGGTCGCGAGGCGCTCGACCTTGGCGAGGTTGACCTTGTACTTCGCGAAGCTCGGGTCGAGCACCTTGACGGCGGGATCGGGGTAGCGCTGGCTCGGCTGCCAGTCGGCGAGCGCGCGCGGCGCGAGCGCGAGCGCCGCAGCCCCGCTCGCGGACGCGAGGAAGTGCCTTCGGTCCTGGGCCATGGCCGCGGATTCTACGCGCGCGCGCCCGCGCGTGCCAGGAAGGAGCTACGGCCGCGCGGCCTCGAGGTTGTCCTTCCACTCCGGCAGGTTGAGCGACTTGTCGAGCCGCAGCTCGCGGTTCGTGAACTCCGTGCGGCCCGTGCTTCTCTGCGCGGTGAGCAGCCGCCAGAGGATCTTCGCGGGCAGGCTGCGGATCAGGTACTCGCCGTCGACCAGCATGCACTCGTCGGTCGCGTACTAGACGACCTCGCGCCGTGCGGCGCCGGCGGCCGCGCCCGTTCGCGGCACGCGGCAGCGGCCGCCTCCGCGGGCGCCTCGGCGGCTCGCTCTGCGCGCGCTCCTGCAGCTGCATGTTCTGGATCGCGATCGCGAGGTAGCTGCCGAGCAGCTCGATCGACGCCTTGTCTTCCTCGTGGAAGCGGTAGGGCGACTTCGCTCTCGAGACAGAGCACGCCGACGAGCTCGCCGCGCACGAGCAGCGGCACGCCGAGCTGGCTCTCGGGCTCGGCAGCCCGGGCAGCGCGAATGCGCGCGCGCGAGACGCGCCGCTCGCCGCGCCTGCCGGTGCATCGCGAGCGCGTAGAGCATCGCCGCGCATCAGGCCCGAGATCCGGATCGGCTTGCGCGCCTCGGCCACGACCCCGCCGATGCCCTCGCCGATCCGCACTTCGGCGCCCGCGCCGTTCTCCGGGTAGCCGCGCGTCGCGATCGTGACTCAGCACGCCGGGCTCTTCGTCGGGCACCAGGATCATCGACTGCCGGAAGCCGAAGCTCTCCTCGAGGCCGCGCGAGGATCGAGTCGACGAGCGCCTCGAGCGAGTCGGCGCGGTGGATGCGCTCGGAGAGGTCCTGCAGCGCGCTCACCGTGAAGACCGGGTCTCGGCCGCGCGCCGCGCGCTCCGCGACGGCTGCAGCGCCGCCTTCTCCTCCGTCGCGGGCTCGACGCTGAGTACTTCGTAGACGTCCGCGGCGCGCAGCTTGAAGATGCCCTTCAAGCCGCAGTAGGACGCGATCGCCTCGATCCGCAGCGCCATGCGCTCGAAGAGCGGCCCCGCCGTCTCGAGCGCGACCCGCCGCCGCCGCCGCGCAACTAGGGGTTGAGCCGCTCGCGCAGGAAGTCGAGCGCGCGGCGCAGGATCTCCTTCGTGCGCGCGTCGTCGTCCAGGATGTCGAAGGCGTGGCGCCCGTCCGGGTGGTTCAGCAGGTCGAGCGTCGCGCCGCGCGCGAGGGCTTCCTGCACGAAGCGGTCGGTCCCGGCGTTCAGCCAGGGATGGTCGAGACCGGCGCGGGCGACGAGCAGGGGAGGCGCCGTCTTCGCGTCGTCGCCCAGGCCGCGAATCGCGGAGAAGCGCTCGCGCAGCTCGGGACCGACACCGCTGTCGGGGGCTCCCGGCGGGGGTTGCTGGATGTCGAGCACGGCGTAGAACGCGAGCACGGCGCGAAGCCAGCCCGGCCGCTCGCGCAGCGGCGCCGCCAGGAACGGGCCGCCGCCCGAGAAGGCCCAGATCGCGATCCGGTCGGCGTCGATGCCGAGCGTGGCGGCGTTCTGCCGGACGTGCGCGATCAGGTCGGCGACGTCGCTCGCCGCGTCGGCGAGCCGGGTCGGCGCCAGGAAGCGATGGTCGAAGGCCACCGCCACGAAGCCGGAGGCCGCGAGCAGCTCGCCGTACGAGCGGAAGACACCCATGTTCTTCGCGCCGAGCGTCGGGATCGGGCCGCCGTGGACGAGCAGCACGGCGGGGCGCGGACGCACGGGGCCGGGAGGCGAGTAGACGTCCATCTTCAGCGCGTCCGCCCCCGCGGTCTTGTAGACGACGTCGCGGCGTGCCGTCACGGCGTCCATGCCCGGAATGCTCAGCACGATGCGCATCCGGACCATCTCCTCGAACGGGGGCATCTTCTTCTCCACGGTCTGTCCTCCTGCGCGCTGTTCTGCGAGAGCGGCGAGAGCGAGAACGCTCGCGGCGAAAGGCATCAGGTCCTCCCTTGCGGCGGGACGCCGAGATAGGCGAGCCAGGCTGCGGTCAGCTCGCGGGCGAGCACGGCGTCGCTCGGCTTGCCGGGCAGCCGCGCGGCCTCGCCGAACAGGATCGCCTCGCGCGTCGCGCCGTCGACCATCAGCAGGCCGAACGCGATCGCCAGCTCGGGGTCGGGGTGGGCGATCTCGTGGCGGCGCGCGAGCAGCAGCTCGGCGAGCTTGTCGTGCACGTGTCGGTTCATCGCGCGGGCGTGGGCGGTGAAGCGGGGCTCGGGCCGCGAGCGGGCGTAGAGCGACAGAGCCCGCAGCAGCCCGCGATTCGTCCGGCGGCGCTCGACGAGGCGGCTCACCACGGCCCCGACGATCTCGGCGGCCGGACGTCCCTGCCAGCGCTCCGGCGCGAGGAACTCGTCCCACAGCGCGCGGCCCTCCTCGAAGAGGCGATCGTTGACGTAGGTGAGGAGCGCGTCCTTGTCGGGGAAGCGCGCGTAGAACGCACCCACCGAGGAGCGTGCGCGCCGCGCGATCTCGGCGACCGAGGCCTCGTCGAACTGGCGGTCGCCCAGGAGCTCGACGGCGGCTTCGAGAAAGCGGTGAAGCGTCGCGCGGCTTCGGGCCTGCTGCGGGGGACGAAGAGAGGCCATCAGGATCAGAATAAGTATTCTGATTCTGGAGAGCTGTCAAGCCGGAGAACGCGTCGCATCCCGAGTGCGGCAGCGTGCGTCGAGACCTTCTCGAAAAACGTTCAAGACCTGTACGTAATAGTACCTAGGGCCCACGGCATAGAACTTTTGTTGACTCATCTCCACAGCTCGTGATAATCGTTTGTTAGTCCGCTAAACAAACAAAACATTGAACAGTCGGTCCGCCAGGTCGAGAGCTGAGCCCATGAAGAAGGCGACGCAACAGCACACCAAGCGCCACAACCGGGACCTGGTGCTGAATACCGTCTTCGGCAACGCCACCGTGAGCCGCGCCGAGATCGCGCGCATCACGGGGCTCACGCGGACCACGGTTTCGCAGATCGTCGCGGGGCTGATGGACGAGGGCCTGGTGCGGGAAGTCGGCGTGGGCTCGTCGCGCGGAGGCAAGTCGCCGATCCTGCTGAGCGTCGTCGCCGACTCGCGCCACCTGATCGGGCTCGACCTCGCCCAGGATCGCTTCAGCGGAGCGCTCGTCAACCTGCGCGGGGAGATCCGCCAGACGCTCGACCTCCCCGTCCCCTCGGGCGACGGCGACGCGGCGCTCGGCGCGGTCTACGAGCTGCTCGACGGGCTGATCGCGGCGGCGACACGGCCGCTCGTCGGGATCGGAGTCGGCACGCCCGGTCTCGTCGACGCGCGCCACGGTGTCGTCGTGAACGCGGTCAACCTGAACTGGCGCAATCTCCCGCTCGGCCAGCTCCTCACCGACCGCTACGGCCTGCCCGCCTCGGTGCTGAACGACAGCCAGGCGGCGGCGATCGGCGAGCACACGTTCGGCGACGGCTACCGCCCGGACGAGAGCCTCGTGGTCGTGAACGTCGGCCACGGGATCGGCGCCGGCATCATCCTCAACGGGCAGCTGTTCCACGGCGACGGCGGCGGAGCGGGCGAGATCGGGCACGTGGCGGTCACGTCCGACGCCGGGCTGCGCTGCCGCTGCGGCAACGTCGGCTGTCTCGAGACCCTCGCCAGCACCCGCGCCCTGGTCGAGCGAGCGCGCGCGGCCTACCAGGCGCAGGGGGGCGCCCACGCGGCGCGTGCCGAGGCGATCAACTTCGACGCGCTGGTGCGGGAGTTCGAGGAAGGCGACCCGGTCGCGCGCCAGGTCGTCTTGAACGCCGGCCGCTTCATGGGCCAGGCCGTCTCGAGCCTGATCGGGACGCTGAACGTCCACCGCATCGTGATCACCGGCGAGCTGGCCCGCTTCGGCCGCCCGCTGCTCGACGCGATACGCGAGACGATCGCCCAGACGACGCTCGCGCGGCTGGCCGGAGAAACCAGGGTCGAGTTCGAGCACCTCGGCCACAACGAGATCATCCTCGGGGCGTCGGCGCTGATCCTGCGCGACTACTCGCTGCTGTTCCGCAGTCAGCGCGGCCGCCACGAGCCGCTCGTCGAGCGGGGCCCGCCGGCCGGGGCGAGCTCGAGCAGTTCCTGATTCGTGAAAGCAGGGCTCCTGGACCTAGGGAGGGTTCGGCGGTCCTAGAGGTCCAGGAAAGGAGACCGGATGCTGACGAAGTGGTCGTTGCCGGGAGTCATGACACGTCGAGGGGCGAAGCCTGACGGGAGGAGGAGTATGAGGAGGCAGTTGACGTTGAAGGTCCTGGGCGCGTTGTCGCTGGCACTGCTGGCGGCCGCGCCGCTGCTCGCGCAGACACAGTTCGCGAGCTTCACCGGGACGGTCCACAGCAAGGACGGCAACCCGGTTCCGAACGTCGAGGTGGCGGCCACGAACGTCGCGACCCAGGTCAAGTACACGGCGCGCAGCAACAACGACGGCATCTACACGATCACGGCGCTGCCGATCGGCAGCTACAAGATCCGCGCGGAGTCGCAGGGCTTCCAGGCCTACGAGACGAACCCGATCCGCCTGGAGACCGGCCAGAACGCGCGCGTCGACATCCAGATGCAGCTCGGCGTCTCGGAGAGCGTCGAGGTCGTCGGGGTGACCCCGATCCTGCAGACCCAGGACGCGGTGGTCGGGGAGGTCATCTCGGAAGGCACCATCCAGAGCCTCCCGCTCAACGGGCGCAACTTCTCCCAGCTGTCGCTGCTGCTTCCCGGCGTCATCACCTGGAACCCCGACAGCTTCACCGAGCCCAAGAACTTCGGCAGCGGGCGGCCGATGGTCAACGGCCAGCGTGAGCAGGCGAACAACTACCTGCTGGACGGCGTCGACATGAACGAGGTGATCGACAACCTGCTGCCGTATCAGCCCAACACCGACGCCCTGGCGGAAGTCCGCGTCGACACCAACAACGTCTCGGCCGAGTACGGCAACGTGGCCGGCGCCGTCATCGGCAGCACGATCAAGTCGGGAACGAACGAGTTCCGCGGCTCGGCCTTCGAGTACTGGCGCGACAGCAGCATGGCCGCCAACAGCTGGGACAACAACCGCGTCGTCCCGGCGGCGAAGAAAGCCGACTTGTCCCAGCACATCTTCGGCGCGACGCTCGGCGGCCCGCTGATCAAGAACAAGCTGTTCTTCTTCGGCGACTTCCAGGGCTTCGTCCGGGACCGGCCGGGCGAGCTCGTCCGCTCGGTGGCGCCCGAGGCCTGGCGGCAAGGCGACTTCTCCGGCGTCGGCGTGACCCTGATCGATCCCCAGACGGGCCAGCCCTTCCCGGGGAACCGGATTCCGCAGAGCCGGTTCAGCCCGATCGCGCAATCGGTTCTCTCCAACCAGACGCTCTATCCGAGTCCCAACCGTTCCGGAGACACCGAGCAACTACGTCTCGCCTTCGTCGGACAAGATCCGGACCTACCAGGGCGACGCGAAGCTGGACTGGAACGCCTCGTCCAAGGACCGCCTGTTCCTGCGCGGGTCGTACCAGCACTACACCTCCGAGCCGGAGCGCGCCGCCGCTGCCGAGCCAGTCTGGCCAGCACCGCAGGACTCGCCGTTCTTCGGGGTTGGCGGCCAACTGGACGCGCACGTGAGCGCGAACGCCGTCAACGAGCTGCTGGTGGGCTACACCAAGGTCAAGTTCGAGACGGGCGAGAGAACCGACTGGGCCGGCATCGGCGATGCCAACGCGTCGATCGGCATCCCCGGCGGCCAGGCCATCGCCGGCCTGAGCGGGTTCAACATCGGCAACTACGGATTCGGCAGCAACGGCATCCAGGAGTTCAACGACATCAAGACCTACCAGGTCACGGAGAAGTTCTCCCTGTTCAAGGGGCGCCACGCGTTCAAGTTCGGCGGGCGCTGGCTCCACTCGTCGCAGGGCTTCTCCTACTCGGGGAACGAGGGAGTCCTCGGCCACTTCAACTACACGGGCGCCTTCACCGGGTTCGCGTTCTCGGACTTCCTCCTCGACAGGGTGGCGCAGAAGGGCAAGGGCGGCGACACGGCTCCCTTCACCCAGCTCCAGAACCGGATCGGCATCTTCGCCCAGGACGACTTCAAGGTGCGGAACAACCTGACCCTGAACATCGGCCTCTCGTGGGAGTACACCTCGCCGCTCGTCGAGAAGGACGACCGGCAGATCAACATCGACCTGACCACGGGGCAGATCCTGCAGGCAGGGCAGAACGGCGCGAGCCGCGCGCTCTACGACGCCTACTACGGCGGCTTCGAGCCGCGGGTCGGCTTCGCGTGGACGCCCAGCGAGAAATGGGTCGTCCGCGGCGCGTTCGGGATCGTCCAGTACATGGAGGGCACCGGCAAGAACCTGAGGCTGCCCGCCAACCCGCCGTACTTCACGGAAGGCCAGCGGAGCTTCGACGCCACGACCGGCTCGGGCACGGCCGCGATCGGCTTCGCGGACGTCGTTCAGGTCGGCGGCGGTCCGAGCACGCTCTACCGGATCTTCGCCCCGGACCTGCGGCCTCAGTTCACGAAGCAGTGGAATCTCTTCGTGGAGCGGAAGCTGACCGACTCGCTCTCGGCCCAGGCCGGGTACGTCGGCAGCCGCTCGAGCCACATGGTCGTACCCTTCGACTTCAACCAGCCCAACCCCGGGAGCGGCGACCCTTCGACCTGGGCGCCTCTCCAGGAGCGGCGGCCGCTCTTCCCGCTGAACCCCGGACATCGGCACCACCAGCGGCACGAACTCGATCGGTGTCGGCGCCTACGACGCCTTGCAGGTCAGCCTGCGTGAGCGCTCGAAAGGGGGCCTGGAGTTCCTCGCCTCCTACACCTACGGCAAGGCCATGGCCGACAACGTCGGCTACTACGGCACCGGCACGGCGATCCAGGGCTGGTACTACCTGGACAGCACGGACCCGCTCAAGGATTACGGACCGGCGCCCACCGACGTCCGGCACGCCTTCAGCTTCGCCGCCAACTACGAGGTGCCGTTCGGCAAGGGACGCAAGAACGGGAGCGACTGGAGCGGGGCGAAGAACGCCCTCCTCGGCGGATGGAACGTCAACACCATCTTGATGGCGCGCACGGGCTTCCCGATCACCGTCTGGGACGGCGCCGGGCAGTCGCTTCAGGCGCCTCGAACCGTCGAGCGGCCGAACATCACCTGCAGCGGCGAAACCAACGCGAGCGGCCCGAACGACACCTGGATGGACATCAGCTGCTTCCAGCACGCGGCGGCGGGCACCTTCGGCAACTCCGGAGTCGGCATCCTGCGCGGCCCCGGCTACTGGAACGTGGACCTCGGGATCAGCAAGAACTTCTACCTCGACGACAAACGCTACCTGTCGTTCAGGGCCGAGGCGTTCAACGTGTTCAACCATCCCAACTTCAACGTGGACCTCGGCCATGCGAACATGGCCGACCCGGGCAGCTTCGGGAAGGTGGCCGGCACCATCTCGGCACCGCGCATCATCGAGCTGGCGCTGAAGCTCGTCTTCTAGCCGCGCTCGACAGGTCGTGACTCGAAGGGGGGCTGGTCTCCAGCCCCCCTTCTTGTCAGAATTTTCGGAGAGAACCGCTCGAGGAGGCCGACCTCGGACACCCGACGCCGTGCAGCCGTGCGCGTCTGTCTCGCGCTCCTCGTGCCGTTCCAACTGGGCAGCGGGGCCGCTTCCGTCGCCGGGTCCGAGCCCTCCACGCCGAAGGTCTATCGCTATCACCCGAAGCGGCGCGTGCCGCCCTCGCTCGCTGGCGGCGCAGAAGTACCTCGCGGCCGGAAGCGACGCCTTTCCCGAGGAGAAAGAGGCCGAGGAGCTCGCGGCCCGGCTCGGCGAGCTGGGCGCGCGCCTGCGCGAGAGCCCGGCCCGCGCGGGCGACGCCGTGGAGCCGCTCCTCGCCCCCGAGTTCAGGGGCGGTCGTCTCACGCCCGCCGACGAGGTCGCCCTCGGCACGAGCCCGCAGCTCGAGGTCTACCGTGCCCGCACCCTCGCGGCGGAGCCAGTCCTCGACCGTGGCTCCTTCCACGGAGAGCTCGAAGCACTCGTCGCCGACTTCGACTCGCTTCAGACGGCCGAGTTCCTGATCACGGCGATCGAGGTGACGGGGAGGCCGGACCCGCTCGTCCGCACGACCGTGCGCTTCGACCTGAGCGGCGCGGCCCGGGGCGGAGGAAGGGCCGAGCGCGTCGGCCGCTGGCAGATGAGCTGGCGGCGCGGCGCGGACGCCGCGTGGCGCGTCACGGAGTGGACGGCCCTCGCGCACGTGCGCAGCCGCGCGCCGCAGCCGGTCTTCAGCGAGGAGACCGAGGCGGCCTTCGGCGCGAACGCCTCGTTCCGGCGCCAGCTCGTCCCGGGAGAAGAGGAGTGGGCCGCGAACCTCGATGGGCTCTTCATGCCGCGCGGCGGCATGGGGCACGAGGGGCTGGCGGTCGGCGACTACGACGGCGACGGCCTCGACGACGTCTACGTCTGCCAGCCGGAAGGCCTGCCGAACCGGCTCTTCCGCAACGACGGCGACGGCACGTTCTCGGACGTGACCGACACGGCCGGCGTCGCCGTGCTCGAGCGCACGTCGCAGGCGCTCTTCGCCGACGTGGACAACGACGGCGACCAGGACCTGATCCTGCTCACCCGAACGGGCCCGATGCTGTTCGTGAACGACGGCAAGGGCCGCTTCGCGCGCGACCCCGCCGCTTTCCGGTTCAAGGACCGCCTGCAGGGAACGCTCACCTCGGGAGCGCTCGCCGACTACGACAAGGACGGCTTCCTCGACCTCTACCTCTGCACGTACGGCTACTTCATCGGGGTGAGCGAGGACAAGGCCGGGCCCCCTGCGCCCTACCACGACGCGCGCAACGGCTCCCCGAGCGTGCTCTTCCGGAACGACGGCCACGGCCGCTTCGTCGAGACGACGGCCGACGTGGGACTGGACGAGGGCAACGACCGCTTCAGCTTCGCCCCGGCGTGGGCCGACTACGACGAGGACGGCTGGCCCGACCTCTTCGTCTCCAACGACTTCGGCCGCAAGAACCTGTACCACCACGAGGGCGTCGCCGGTGGCAAGCCGCGCTTCCGCGACGTCGCCGCGCCCGCCGGCGTCGAGGACTACGGGGCGGGGATGAGCGCGACCTTCCTCGACTACGACAACGACGGGAGGCTCGACCTCTACGCGGGCAACATGTGGGCCGCGGCCGGACAGCGCGTCACGGCGCTGCCGGGCTTCATGCCGGACGCGTCGGCCGAGATCCGCGAGATCTACAGGCGCCACGCCCGCGGCAACTCGCTCTTCCGCAACCGGGGCGACGGCACGTTCGAGGACGTC
Source organism: uncultured Acidobacteriota bacterium (assembly GCA_963724555.1). Classification (GTDB taxonomy): domain Bacteria; phylum Acidobacteriota; class Vicinamibacteria; order Fen-336; family Fen-336; genus DATBSL01. The sequence continues at coordinate 30,471 of CAVRVE010000028.1, read as the reverse complement.
ACGCTCAAGGCAGGCGCCGAGTTCGGCCGCTGGGCGTGGTCGTCCGACGCCTTCGACTTCGACGGCGACGGCTGGCAGGACCTCTACGTCGTCAACGGCATGTTCACGCACGCGGCCGACGAGCCGTCCGTCGACGTCGACAGCTTCTTCTGGCGCCAGGTGGTGGCCCAGTCGCCGATGGAGCGCAAGGCCGGAACGCCCTACGACGACGGCTGGCGCGCCACCAACCGCATCCTGCTGAACGACGGCGCCCAGGCCCAGCACGAGCGCAACGTGCTGCTTCGCAACGACGGCCGAGGCGGGTTCGAGGACGTCTCGGGCACCGTCGGCCTCGACCTCGACCAGGACGGCCGGGCCTTCTCGGTATTCGACTACGACGGGGACGGCCGGCCCGACGTCGTGCTGCTCGCCGCGCGCTCCTCGCCGCAGCTTCGGCTCTTCCGCAACCGCTTCGGGGCGGGCCACGCCGCGCTCGCGCTGCGGCTCACCGGGACGAAGAGCAACCGCGACGCCATCGGCGCGCGCGTGACGGTCGAAGCCGACCAGGTGCGCCCGACGCGCGTGCTGATGGCGGGCTCGGGGTTCGTCTCGCAGCACTCGAAGGAGCTGCTGTTCGGCCTCGGCCGCAGCACCCGCATCGCGAAGGTGACGATCACGTGGCCGAGCGGGCTCGTCCAGACGCTGCGCGACGTGCCGATCGACCGCCGCGTGTACGTCGAGGAAGGCAAGGACGATCTGCGCGCCGAGCCGTTCCGGAAGGCCGGCGCGACGGCGCCTGCTTCGGTCACGACGGTCGCCGCGGCCGCTCCGACCTCGGCCGGCGTCTGGCTCTACCAGCCGTTCCCGGCGCCCGACTTCACGCTGCGCGACCTCGACGGGCAGGAGCGTGCGCTCACCGGGCGGGCGGGCCGGCCCGCGCTCGTCCTCTTCTGGGCGACGTGGGCGCCGCCCGCGGTCGAGGCGCTCCAGGCGCTGGCGCGCCAGCGCGAGGCGCTCGAGGCCGCGGGTGTCTCCGTCGTCGCCGTCTCGGTCGACGCGCGCGAGGACGAGGCCAAGGTACGCGAGGCCGCCCGCGGCGCCGGCGTGCCGGTGGCGATCGCGACCGAAGAAGTCGCGGGTGCCTGGAACGTCCTCCACAACCACCTGTTCAGCCGCCGCGGGGACCTGATCCTGCCCACGCTATTCCTGGTGAGCGGGCGCGGCGAGATCGTGAAGCTCTACCGCGATCCGGGCGCCTTTCCGACCATGGCGGAGGACCTTCGGACGATCGATGCCTCCCAGGCCGAGCGCCTCGCTCGCGCGCTGCCGTTCCCCGGGAACCCGTACTCGAGTCCGGGTGCGCGCAGCTACTTCCAGTACGGGCTGGAGCTGTCGGAGCAGGGTTTCGACGTGCCGGCGCTCGGCGCCTTCGAGCAGGTGGCGAAGGCCGACCCCACCGCGGCGGCCTTCTTCAACCTCGGCACGCTCTACATGAAGGCCGGCCGCACGCCGCAGGCCGAGACGGCCTTCGAGCGCGCGCTCGAGCTCCAGCCCGAGCACTACGAGTCCGCCAACAGCCTGGGGGCGCTGCTCGCGCAGAAAGGAGACCTGCCGCGCGCGGTCGAGCGCTTCAAGGCCGCGCTCGCCGTCCGCCCCGACTTCCCCGACGCGCTCAACAACCTCGGCTACGCGCTCTACCAGTCCGGCCAGGCCGACCAGGCGTTCGAGCTCTACAAGAAGGCGCTCTCGTACCGGCCCGACTTCGCGCAGGCGCTCAACAACCTCGGCATCTACTACGGTCAGGGCGGCGACCTCGAGCGCGCCTCTCTCGCATTCAAGAAGGCGGTCGAGGCCGATCCGGGCTACGGCGAGGCCGCGAACAACCTGGCGCTGGTGCTCACCGCGCGCGGCGATACGGCGGGAGCCATCACCGTTCTCCAGCGGCTGCTAGGGGAGGCGCCGGACTTCGAAGCAGCCTACGTGACGCTCGCGCGGATCTACCTCCAGGGCGGGCGCAGGCGCGAAGCGATCCAGGTGGTGGAGCTGCTGCTGCAGCGCAACCCGAAGAACCCCGCCGCGCTCGAGTTGCTGCGCCAGGCTCGAGCAGGAGCCTGATCCGCGTCGGACCGCCGAGCCGCGTCGACTGTCGGCCGCTAGAGTCCGGCGCGGCGCAGGAGAGACTGGAAGCGTGGGTCGGAGCGGAGGTTGTCGATCCGGGGGTCGGCCTTGATCTGCCACGCGACATCCCAGCTGTGCTCCTGAAAAGCCCTTTCCAGCCATTCGAACGCCTGGTCCGTTTGGCCGAGGCCGGCGTGAATCGCGGCGATCAGGTACGGCGAGGGATAGACATGCTTGGGGTTTCGCTGCACGTCGCGAAGAATCGACTCCGCTTCGGCCCTTCGGCCGACCGCCGCAAGCGCGTGCGCTAGCCCCGCGACCGGATCCTGATCGCCGTTCGACATCTCCGCGGCCTTTTGGTACTCGGCAATGGCTTCGGACGGTCTCCCCAGGCCCTCGAGGCCGATGCCGAGAAAGTGGCGCTCGAGCCAGTCATTGGGGTCCGAGACCGCCGCCCTGCGGCTGACTTCCACGAGGTGTCCCCAGTCCCGAAGCTGAAAGAAGTCCGCGGATTCGCAGGCCGCGTGGCTCAGACCGGGATCCAGCTCACGGCTCCTGACGATCTCCGCCGCGGCCTCGCTGGCGTGGCCGCCCCAAGCGAGAAAGTTCGCGTGATAGGAGTGGGCAAAAGTGTAGTTCGGCGCCAGCTCCACCGACTGGTCGAACTCTCGCGCGGCGCCCGCCCAGTCCCACTCGTGATAGCCAGCGAAGCACCGCAAGCGTCGTGTGGGCTTCGGCGACGCTGGCGTCGAGCTCCAGACCCTTCCGCAAAGCGCCCATTGCCGAGCCGTAGGCGCGCTCCGGCGACAGCTGACGGGATGACCCCAGCTGGACGTAGGTATCGGCAAGCCGCACGTAGGCAGGCGCGAAGCCGGGATCCTTGCGGATCGATTCCTGGAAGTAGCCCTTCGCCGTTTCGAAGCCAGCCATCCCGTTTATGTACGGGAGCCCTCTCAGATAGGCGTCGTACGCCTCCGGATTCACGGCCGCAGAGGAGCGGAGCCGGGCCTGGAGCTGGGGCGTCAGCTGGACCCGGACCTGCTGGGCTATGGCCTGGGCCACCTCGCTCTGCAGCCTGAGGACGTCGCCCAGGTCACGCTCGTACGTCTCCGCCCAGAGGTGCCGATCCGATCCGGCGTGGATCAGCTGGGCGGTGATGCGCACGCGCTGCCCCGCGCGCACGACCGATCCCTCGATGATGGCGTCCACGTTCAGCTCCCGGCCAATCTCGGGGGCTCCCTTCTTCGTGCCCTTGTAGCGCATCGCGGACGTCCTGGAGATCACGCGCAGGGCGCTGATCCTCACCAGGTCGGTCGTGAGCGCATCCGTCATGCCGTCCACGAAGTAATCCTGTGACGCGTCGCCGGACAGGTTGTCGAGGGGCAGGACGACGATCGAGCGCAGGCTTGGAGTCCCGCCGGGCCCGGGGCCGACCCTGCGCACGAGCCAGAACGAGGCCAGCGGCGGCGAGGCCCAGCGCCGTCAGGGTCAGGACCAGGCGACTCCGCGATCGGTGGTCGCGCTGGGGCGGGTTGCTGGCAGGCTCGGCGACGACCCGCTCGTCCGTCGCAGCGGCCCTCACGTTCGTGACGGGAGCGATGAACCGATATCCCCGACCCGTCACGGTCTGCACGAAGCGGGGCTGCTCCGGATCGTCTTTCAGCACCTGGCGAATCTTGCGGATGGCGGCGTTGATGCTGTTGTCGGTGTCGAGGAAGACGTCCTTGCCCCAGACCCTCTCGACGATCCGGTCACGGCTGACCAGATGCCCTCTCTCCTCGACCAGGAGGAGAAGGAGCTCCATGGGAATGCGCTCGAGCTTCAGGGCCCGGTCGGACCGCCGCAGCTCGTAGGCGTTCGGATCGAGCACAAAACCGTCGCCTAGCCGGAGCGGATTGGCGGTGTGCAGTGGCGGGGAGTCCATGGCCACCCTGAAGAACTGTCTCGCCATTCTACAACCGCCGCCGAGCCTTCCAGAAGCCGCATGCCATCAACGGATTGCGGATTCAGCTGGCTTAAGAGCATCTTCAGGCGCTCGCCATGGCCGCGCGTCGCCGCGGACCGCAGTATCCGCTCGCGGAGGTGGAGCATGAGGCCCTGGGTGAGAGCCAGTGCGTTTGCGGCTTCGTCGTGGGCGCTGGGTGGGGCCGCTCGAGCCCAGATGATCGACAACACGCAAGCCACGAATCCGCTGAACGCCGGCATCAACAAGTCCCTGTCGGAGGAGATAGGAGCAGGACGCGGCAGCGCGAGCGTCGTTGGCTCGTCCGCCTACATCATCGCCCGCGATCCCTTCCGCTCGATTCGCCGCGGGCGTCAGCTCTTTCAGCGCAAGTTCACCAACCTGCAGGGCCAGGGGCCCAACGAGAGAGATGGCGTCGGCGACATCGCGCTGGACAAGGGGATCGGCGCCGGCCTCAGCGACAGCTGCGCCTCCTGCCACGGGCGCCCTCGCGGATCGGGTGGCGCCGGGGGCGACGTGGTCACGCGGCCGGACAGCCGCGATGCGCCGCATCTGTTCGGGCTCGGCCTCAAGGAGATGCTGGCCGACGAGATCACCGCCGATCTGCGTGCGATCCGCGACACGGCCATCGCCCTGGCGCGGCAGCGCCATCGACCGGTGACGCTGAAGCTGGTCGGCAAGGGAATCCAGTACGGAAGCCTCACGGCAGCCGCCAGCGGTTCCCTCGACACGTCAGGCGTACGCGGGGTCGACCCGGATCTGCGCGTGCGACCCTTCTTCGCCGAGGGTTCCACGATTTCCATTCGCGAGTTCGTGGTCGGAGCCCTCCACAACGAGATGGGCCTCGAGGCGAGCGACGACCCGGACCTGACGGGCGCCCGCGCCGGCGGCCGAGTGGTGACCCCGTCGGGCATGGTGCTCGACGGTTCGCAGGACCGGATCGAAGGCCCGCCCGAGCCCGACGCACACAACGGGAACGAGATCGACCCGGCCCTCGTCGACCACCTCGAGTTCTATCTGCTCAACTACTTCAAGCCGGCGCTCTACAAGCAGACGTCAGCCACCGATCAGGGGCGCGCCCTCTTCAAGCGCATCGGCTGCGGGTCCTGCCACGTGCCGGACCTCACCATCAACCACGACCGCCGCGTGGCCGACGTGGAGACCGCTTACGATCCCGCGCGGGGCATCTTCAACAGCCTCTTCGCTACCGCCGCGCCCCTCTTCAAAGACGTCGACGACGGCAGCGGGAACCCGCCCTTGCGGGTCGCGGCAGGCTCGTCGTTCCTGGTGAGGAACATCTTCACGGACTTCAAGCGCCACGACCTGGGGCCGAACTTCTACGAGCGGAACTGGGACGGGACCACCCAGAAGACGTTCCTCACGCGGCCTCTGTGGGGCGTGGGCTCCACCGGCCCTTATGGACACGACGGGCGCAGCATCACGCTCCGCGAGGTCATCCTTCGCCATGGAGGCGAGGCAGAGGCGGAACGCGACGCCTTCGCCGCGCTCTCCGAGGGTCAGGCGGACCATCTGCTCCGGTTCCTGGACGCGCTGGTCTTGTTTCCGCCGGACGACACGGCCTCGAATCTCGATCCGGGCGATCCGACGAGGGCCGGCTTCCCCCAGACGGGACACGGCAGCATCAAGCTGTCCGTCCTCTTCAACGACCCCGCGGATCCGGAGTGACTGTCGGACCGATAGCACGTTGCGATCTCACGACAAATCCCAAAGGAGAAGGCTCATGACGACGCGAATCAGGACGCTCTTCCGCAACTCGACCAGGATCATCCTGGCTGTGTCACCGCTGTGCGGCCTTGCCATGACCGCACCGCTATTCGCCACGGACGCCGGGCACGGGCATACCGTCCCGGCCAGGCTCGTCCAGATCGTTCGCGACGCAACCCGGGAGTTCATCGACGTCAACGCCGCCGGCCCCGCCGGCTACGAGCCGTTTCTCGGCTGTGTCAGCGGCCCCGACCACGGCGCCATGGGAATCCACTACGTCAACGGTGCGCTGGTGGGCGACGGCGAGATCGATGCCACGCGGCCGGAGGCGCTCATCTACGAGCCGTCCGCAGGCCGGTTGCGACTCGTGGGCGTCGAGTTCATCGTGGACGCGGCGACCTGGCTGGCGAGCCATCCCTCCGCGCCGGTGCTGGAAGGGCAGAGCTTCCAACTCGTCGGCGCTCCGAACCGATACGGAATCCCCGCGCCGTTCTTCGAGCTGCACGTCTGGGCCTGGCGGGACAACCCCAACGGCGCGTTCGTCGACTGGAACAACCACGTCACGTGCGAGGGCCAGTAGCGGCTGTCGACTACGCCAGGATCTCCTGCACGACGCGGCCGTGGACGTCCGTGAGGCGGAACGGCCGGCCGAGGTGCCGGTAGGTGAAGCGGGTGTGGTCGATGCCCAGGAGGTGGAGCATCGTCGCGTGCAGGTCGTGGACGCTCACGACGTCGTCGACGGCGAAGTAGCCGAGCTCGTCCGTCGCGCCGTGCGAGACGCCGCCCTTGATGCCGCCGCCCGCGAGGAAGAGCGAGAAGCCCTTGATGTGGTGGTCGCGGCCGTCGCTCTGCGCCATCGGCGTGCGGCCGAACTCGCCGCCCCAGATCACGAGCGTGTCGTCGAGCAGGCCGCGCTGCTTCAGGTCGCGGATGAGCGCCGCCGTCGGCTGGTCCACCTCGCGCGCCTTGATCGCGATGTCGCCCTTGAGCCGGCTGTGGTGGTCCCAGTCGCGGTGGTAGAGCTGCACGAAGCGCACGCCCCGCTCGACGAGGCGCCGCGCCAGCAGGCAGTTCGCCGCGAAGCTGCCGTCGAGGCTCTCGACCCCGTACATCGCGCGCACGCTCGCGGGCTCGCTCGCGAAGTCGACCAGCTCGGGCACGCTCGTCTGCATGCGGAACGCCATCTCGTACTGCGCGAGGCGGGCGCTCACCTCGGGGTCGTCGACCCAGTCGGGCTGCGCGTCCGTGAGCGCCTTCACCGCGTCGATCACTTCGCGCTGCTGCGCGTGGGTCGTGCCCTCGGGGTCGCGCAGGTAGAGCACGGCGTCGCCCTTCGAGCGGAAGTGGACGCCCTGGAAGCGGCTCGGCAGGAAGCCCGCCGACCACTGGCGCGCCGCGATCGGCTGCATCTGCCCGCCGCGGCCCTGCGACGTGAGCACGACGTAGCCCGGCAGGTCCGAAGCCTCGGAGCCGATGCCGTACCAGACCCAGGAGCCCGCAGCCGGCCGGCCGGAGATCTGGGTGCCGGTGTTCATGAAGGTGTGGGCCGGGTCGTGGTTGATCTGCTCGGTCTGCATCGAGCGGATCACGCAGATCTCGTCCGCCACCTCGCCGATCTTCGGCAGGAGCGTCGACAGCTCCTGGCCGGACTTGCCGTAGCGGGCGAAGGAGTGCTGCGGGCCGAAGCAGCGCAGCTCCTGGTTCTGGAGCTGCGCGATCGGCTGGCCGCGGGTGATCGACTCCGGCATCGGCTGGCCGTTCATCGCCGCGAGCTTCGGCTTGGAGTCGAAGAGCTCGAGGTGCGACGGGCCGCCCGCCTGGTAGAGGTGGATCACGCGCTTCGCGCGCGGTGCTAAGTGCAGCGGCTGCACGACGCCGGTCGCGGCCGCGTCGTCCGCGGCCGCGGCGGCGAGACGGCGCGGGTCGAGCAGCGACAGGAGCGCGACCGAGCCCAGGCCGGTGCCTCCGCGGCCCAGGAAGGCGCGCCGCGTCACGCGCTCCCGCATCGCGCCGAGATCGTCCGTGAGCACGTCGAGAAGCGGTCGCATCGTCAGGACCTCGTCACCAGCTCCGGCAGGTTCAGGATCGCCCGCGCCACCTGCGTCCAGGCCGCGAGCTCGACGGCCGGCAAGTCGGCGGCGACCTCGTATTGTCCGGTCGCGACGAGCCGGCCGGCCGCGGCGGGATCGCGCCCGAACTCGTCCTGACCGCGGCGCAGCAGCTCTTCGAGCACGCGCTGCTCGGCCGCGTTCGGAGCGCGCTGCAGCGCCCGCGCGTAGGCGAAGCGCAGCCGCGACGCGACGCTCGTCCCGCCGTCGCGCAGGATGCGCTCGGCGAAGACGCGCGCCGCCTCGACGTAGCTCGGGTCGCCGAGAAGCGCCAGCGCCTGCTGCGGCACGTTCGAGCGCACGCGCTCGCCGGTGCACTCCTCGCGGCTCGGCGCGTCGAAGGCCACGAGGCTCGGCTGCGGGAAGGTGCGCTGCCACCAGGTGTAGAGCCCGCGCCGGTACTGGTCGTCGCCGGGCGAGGCGTCCCACTCGCGCGGCGGGAAGTTGAGGTACGCCCAGTAGCCCGCCGGCTGGTACGGGAAGACGCTCGGCCCGCCGAGCCGGGAGGCCAGCAGCCCGGACACCGCGAGCGCGTTGTCGCGCACCAGCTCGGCGTCGAGCCGATAGCGCGACTGCCGCGCGTAGAGCCGGTTGGCCGGGTCCTTCTCGAGCGCCTCGGGCGTCAGGCGCGACGACTGCCGGTAGCGTCGCGGAGGTCACGAGCGTCCGCAGCAGGTGCTTCACGTCCCAGCCGCGGTCCACCAGCTCGAGCGCGAGCCAGTCGAGCAGCTCCGGATGCGTCGGCCACTCGCCCTGCGCCCCGAGGTCCTCGACGCTCCGCGAGAGGCCCTGGCCGAAGCAGAGCTTCCACAGGCGGTTGGCGAGCACGCGCGCGGTGAGCGGGTTGTCGCGCGAGGTGAGCCAGCGCGCGAGGTCGAGCCGCGTCGCCCGAGCCGCCGCGTCGCCTCCGCCGGCGGGCTGCAGGAACCGCGGGACGGCGGGCGTCACCACCTCGCCCGAGTCGTCGAGCCAGTTGCCGCGCGGCAGCACGCGCACGGGCTCGGGGTCCTGCGCCGTCGTGACGTAGGGCTGCGGCAGCGCGTCGACGAGCGCCTGGCGCTCGAGCTCGGCGGCGCGCAGCTCGGCGCGCGCGGGTGCGAGCTCGGCCGCCTCGCGCCTGTAGAACTTCGCGAGCGAGGTCTGCTGGTCCTTGCTGCGCGCCTTCGGATCGAGGGCGGCGGCCTCGATCAGATCGGACCAGGGCTCGGGTCCCGGCGTCGTGCGGACCGGGAGCGCGTCGGACGTTCCCGCGAGGCGCAGCCGGCCGAGCGTGCGCAGGCCGCCCGCGTTCTGGTGCACGACGAGCGTGAGCGTCGTGGTCTCGCCCTCGCGCAGGACCGGCGCCGCGAGCTCGACCACCAGCCGGTGGCTCTCGCCGTCGGCCGTGCGCAGCGCCCAGCCGCCGTCCTTCGTGTTGCCGTCGATCGCGGCCGCGGCGGACGAGCCGTCGCCGTCGGGGCGTGGAGGCCGTCGCGTTCTGGAGCGCGAGCGGCCGGCCGGCCGCGTCGCGGACCTCGATCTCGGAGACGACGAAGCCGCCCGTCGGGTCGCGCCCCGGTCCGCCGCGCGGGAGCTCCTCGAAGGTCTGCGCCTCGAGCCGCAGCGCCGTGAGCCGCTCGAGCTCGGTCTTGAAGCGGACGCTGTAGGTGTCCGTGGGAGGCTTCGGTCCGTTCGACGGTGGAGGCGATGATCGAGAAGTCGTTGCCCTGGATCATCACGCGCGTGCCGTTCGCCGAGGTGGCGAGCACCGGCTCGAGCGTCGTGAACTTCGCGACATGGCGGGCCGCGAGCGCCTTCTCCCACTCCGCCGTGGGCTCCGCCGCCTCGAGCGCGCTCTTGCGCTCCTTCACCTTCGCGTCGAGCGCGTCGAGCGCCGGCTTCCGGGCCGCGTCGGGAAGCACGTCGGGCTTGCGGCGGCCGACGGGCAGCTCGTTGATGTCGGCGAAGAAGGCGCTGAAGGCGTAGAAGTCGCGCTGCAGGTACGGGTCGAACTTGTGATCGTGGCACTGCGCGCAGCCGAGTGTTGCGCCCATCCAGACGCTCGAGGCGTTCCTGCACGCGGTCGGCCAGGTAGATCGCGCGATATTCCTTGGGCTGAGCGCCGCCCTCCTCGGTGGTCTGGAGCAGCCGGTTGTAGCCGGAGGCGATCCTGTCCGCGTCGCTCGCGCCCGGGAGCAGGTCGCCGGCGAGCTGCTCGGCGGTGAAGCGATCGAACGGCAGGTTGGCGTTCCAGGCCGAGACGACCCAGTCACGGTAGCGCCACATCGGGCGCGCGTTGTCGCTGTGGTAGCCGACGCTGTCCGAGTAGCGAACGAGGTCGAGCCAGAAGAGCGCCATGCGCTCGCCGAAGCGGGGCGAAGCGAGCAGGCGGTCGACCTGCCGCTCGTAGGCGTCCTTCCGCGTGTCCGTCTCGAAGGCGCGGACCTCCTCCGGCGTGGGCGGCAGGCCCGTGAGGTCGAAGCTGAGGCGGCGGACGAGCTGCGCGCGCGAGGCCTCGGCCGAGGGGCGCAGGCCCGCCTTCTCGACTCCCGCGAGAATGAAGGCGTCGACCGCGTTTCGGGCCCAACGCGAGTCGCGAGTGGCGGGAGGCGTCGGTCGCACGGGCGGGATGTAGGCCCAGTGCGGCTCCCACTCGGCGCCTTCCGCGATCCAGCGCCGCAGCGTCGCGATCTGCTCGGACGAGAGCCGTGCGCGACCGCTCTTCGCGAGCGGCATCCTTCGCTCCTCGTCCGCGTGGAGCAGGCGGGCGACGAGCGCGCTCTTGTCCGGCGCACCGGCCACGACGGGCACCGTGCCCGAGGCGAGCGTGCCCTTCGCGATCTCCTCGCGGTCGAGCCGCAGGCCGGCCTTGCGGGCGGCCTTGTCGGGACCGTGGCACGGGAAGCAGTTCTCGGCCAGGATCGGCCGCACGTCGCGGTTGTAGCCGAGGTGGCGCGGATCGCGCGGCCGCGAGGTCGACCGCGCCGGCAGCACCGCCGGCCGCGCCTCGGCCACCTGGATCGTCACGCCTTCCGGCCAGGCCGCACCGGACGCGATCCAGCGGCGGATCGTCTCGATCTGTGCCGGGTCGAGCGCCGCGGCTTCCTGCGGCATCCGGTGCTTCGGATCGGTGCTCGTCACCTTCCTGTAGAGCAGGCTCGCGGCGGGATCGCCGGGCACCACGACCTCGCCGGAGTCGCCGCCTTCGCGGAAGAGCGCCTCGCTGTCGAGCCGCAGCAGCGCCTTGCTCTCGCCCGGGCCGTGGCAGCGGATGCACGACGCCGAGAAGATCGGCAGCACCTCGCGCACGAAGTCCGGCGGCGCCTCGGCTGCAGGGGAGACGCGCGCCGCGACGGCACCGCAGAGCGCGAGCGTGGCCGTGAGCGTCACGACGAACGGAACGGCAAGCCGGGCGCTGCGCCCCATGGTCAGACGGAAATTCTATCGCTTCTGCTCGCCCGCCGACGCCGTCTGCGGCGTCGCGTACAATCGCGAGGTTCGATGCCCACTGGCGAGGCGCACGCGTGAAGGTCGCGGTCGTCGGCGCGGGGCCTGCCGGGTCGCTGCTCGCGTACCACCTGGCCCGGTCCGGCGCGGCGGTGACCGTGTTCGATCCGTCGCACCCGCGGGAGAAGCCGTGCGGGGGCGGCGTCACCGCCAAGGCGCTCGCGCTCATGCCGCAGGCACCGGCCGGGGATCCGCTGCCCGCCCGCCTGCTGTCGAGCTGCCGCATCGATTCGGGCGAGGGCGAATGGGTGGACGTGTCTCTCGAGCGTCCGGTCGCGGTGGCCTCGCGTCTCGAGCTCGACCAGTGGCTGCTGCGGCGAGCGACCGAAGCCGGGGCCGTTCACGCCCCCGAGCGCGTGGTCGAGGTGGAAGGCTCGGGACGCCTGCGCACCGGCAAGGGCCGCGACGAGCGCTTCGACGTGATCGTCGGCGCCGACGGAGCGGGCAGCCTGGTGCGCCGCAGCTTCCTCGCGCCGACGCCGGCGTCGCGGCTGGCGATGGCCGTCGGCTGGTTCGCGCGCGGCACGTCGCCGATGCTCGTCCGCTTCACGCCGGGTCTCGCCGGCTACCTGTGGCTGTTTCCCCGTCCCGACCACGTGGGTGTCGGGATCGCCGCGCCGCTCGCCGCGGTGCCGACGCGCCAGCTGTGGGCCCGGCTGGAGGCGGAGGTCGCGCGGCACTTCCCGGCGTTCGCCGACGCAGACGCCGGACGCTACGCGCACACGATCCCTTCGCTCACCTCCGATCCGGCGTCGCTCGTCGAGATCGCCGGCCCGCGCTGGGCGCTCGTCGGCGACGCCGCGGCCCTCGCCGACTCCATCACGGGCGAGGGCATCTACTACGCGCTGCGCTCCGCCGAGGTGCTGGCCGACACGCTGCGCGCGGACGGCTCGCCGGCGCGATACCCCGAGCGGGCGCTCGCCGACTTCGGCCGCGAGCTCCTGAAGGCGGCCGCCCTGCAGGATCGCTTCTACGCTCCCGGCTTCGCGCGGCGGATGGTCCGCTACTCGGCGCGCAGCACGGCGATCCGGGACGTGCTGGGCGATCTGGTGCTCGGCGACCAGGGCTACGTCGGCCTCAAGCGGCGCCTGCTCAAGGCGGGCCCGCGTTTCCTGCTGCAGTCGAGCCTGCCCGCGTTCTTCCGCGCGGCCTGAATGAGACCGACCGCTGTCCTGATCCTCTCGGCCTGCCTCAACGCGGCACTGCCCGCCCGCGGCAGCAGCCAGCCCGTCCCCGAGCGCCCCTTCGGCACCCTGCGCGAGCAGGCCGCGCTGCAGCAGGACTGGCTGACGAAGCGCCTGGACCGCTTCCTGCCGGTCCTGATGCGCACGCACGGCATCGACCTCTGGGTGGTGCCGATGCGCGAGTACAACGAGGATCCCGTGTTCGCCGCGATCACCGCGCCGCAGACGTTCGCCGCGCGGCGCCGCACGATCTACGTGTTCTTCGACAAGTGCGCGGCGTCCGGCCAGCCGCCCGCCGCTGCGTGCGTCGAGCGCATCGCGCTCGGAGGGACGTCGCAGGGCGGCGTCTTCGAGGCGCTTCGCTCCTCGAAGCCGGTGACGGGTGACGCGCGGCAGGGCCGGCAGGCCGAGCTCTGGGGCGACGAGCAGTGGCAGGCGCTCCTGGCCGTCGTGCGAGGAGCGCAACCCGACCGTGATCGGCATCGACCGCTCGACGGTGTTCGCCTTCTCGGACGGGCTCACGGCCGGGGAGCTCATGGGCATGAGCCAGGCGCTCGGCGGCAAGTGGACGGCGCGTTTCAAGAACGCCGAAGGCCTCCCGCTCGACCTCATCGCGTCCCGGCTGCCGGAGGAAGAGGCCTTCTACCAGCGCCTGCAGGAGCTCGTCTGGTCGCTGACCCAGGAGATGTTCTCGAGCCGCGTGGTGAGCCCGGGCAAGACCCGCACGAGCGACCTCGTCTGGTGGTGGCGCCAGCGCGTGAACGACCTCGGCCTCGGCACCTGGTTCCACCCGTCGGTCGACGTCCAGCGGCGGGGCGCCACGTCGACCGAGCTCGGCGACGACCCGGTGATCGAGCGCGGGGACGTCCTGCACTGCGACGTCGGCATCACCGTGGCGCGGCTCAACACCGACACGCAGCACATGGCGTACGTGCTGCAGTCGGGCGAGACCGACGCGCCCGAGGGCCTGCGCCGCGCGCTGCAGAGCTCGAATGCGCTCCAGGACATCGTGATCGACGAGCTGCGTCCGGGCCGCACCGGCAACCAGATCCTCGCGGCCGCTCGCGCTCGCATGAAGGAGAAGGGCATCGACGGCACGATCTACTCGCACCCGATCGGCCTGCACGGCCACGGCGCCGGCCCGCTCATCGGCCTCTGGGACTACCAGGACGGCGTCGCCGGCCGCGGCGACGCGCCGGTGATTCCGAGCATGTGGTGGTCGATCGAGCTGCAGGCGACGACGCCGGTCGCGGAGTGGGGCGGCGAGCCGGTCCGGATGGCGCAGGAGGAGGACGCGATCATCGACGCCGAAGGGCGCGTACGCTGGGCGCTTCGCCGGCAGGACAAGCTGTTCCTCGTTCGCTGATCGTCCCCGTGCAGGAGTCGCGCGCGGCGTCGTCGCGCGCCTACTAGCGTTGGTAGTAGGTGGACGGCCCGCCTAGCCTAGCGTCCCCTCCAGACTTGCACGAGGAATTCTCATGATCCGACCCGCCGCCCTGGCTCTGCTGCTGCTGTCGTCCGACCTTGCACACGCCCAGTCGTCCCAGCCCACGCCGGCGTCGCCCGCGTACAGCGAGACGGTGCAGGTGACGGCGAGCCGGATTCCCGAGGCGACCGCCTCGGTGCCCGAATCGATCCAGGTCATCACGGCCCAGGAGCTGCGCGACCGCGGCGCGACCGACCTCAAGAGCGCCCTGGCGATGGCCGCGGGCGTCGACATCGCGCCCGGCGGCGACGGCGGGCCGGCCGCCAGCGTGCCCGAGTTCTGGGGGCTCCGCGAGTTCGACGCGTTCCTGCTCGTCGTGGACGGCGTGCCCTGGGGCGGCGCCTTCAACCCGGCCCTGGCGACGCTCGACCTGCGCGACGTCGACCACATCGAGGTGCAGCGCGGCCCCGCGCCCGTCATGTACGGGGCGACGTCCTTCGTGGGCGTGATCCAGGTGGTGCGCCGCGCGCCGGGCCAGAAGGGGACGCACGTCTGGCCGCGAGCGGCGGCAGCCACACGAGCGGCAGCCTGGGCGTCGGGACGTCGCTGCCGAGCTGGGCCGGCTTCGACTCCTCGCTGAGCGCGGACTTCGAGCGCCGGGGCTTCGAGGACGAGCGCAGCTCCTTCAAGAAGACCCACCTGCTCTGGCGCAATCGGCGCGCCGCGGGCCAGGGCTTCTTCTCCTTCGACCTCGACGGCACCTTCCTGCGCCAGCAGCCGGCGAGCCCGACGCCGCGCGAGGGGCGCTTCCTGTCCGACCGCGTGCCGATCGACTCGAACCAGAACCCCGAGGGGGCCCAGCTCGACGAGGACCGCTTCTTCGCGCGGTTCGGCTACGACCGGACGCTCTCGAGCGCCGACTGGTCGACGACGCTCTCCTTCACCCACTCGGGCCAGCAGCAGTTCCGCGGCTTCCTGAGCGAGGTGTCGAGCGTCTTCCCGAACGCGCGGGGCTTCCGCGCCGACATCGACACGAACGACCTCTACTTCGACACGCATCTCGCGTGGGCGAAGTCGCCGAGCTGGCACCTCGTGGCCGGCGCCGACTACCTCTTCGGCAAGGCCGAGGCGAAGGGGGACACCTTCGACTACGGCGTCGAGCTCGACGGCAGCGGCGCGCCGTCCTCGATTCCGCCGGGCGAGCTGCGGCGCATCGACGACACCCGGAACTTCATGGGCCTCTACGCGAACCTCGAGTGGCTTGCGACCGAGTCGCTGCGCTTCGACCTGGGGCTGCGCCTCAACCACACCTCGGAGGAGCGTGGCGAAGGCGAAGCGGCCGAAGAGGCGGCGGGGGAGGAAGAAGGCAAGCGCAGCGACACGCGGCTGTCGGGCGGCATCGGCTTGACCTGGACCGCGTGGCGCTCGGGCGACGACCGCCTCGTCGCCTTCGCCAACTGGAAGAACGCCTTCAAGCCGGCGGCGATCGACTTCAACCTCGCCGAGGCCGAAGCTCCGGGCGGAGAGGGCGGCATCCTCGACCCCGAGTCCTCGAACAGCTACGAGGCCGGGCTGAAGACGGACCTGCTCGCGCGCCGGCTGCACCTCGAGCTGGCGGGCTTCCTCTCGGACCTCGACAACCTCGTGGTCTCGCAGTCGGTCGGCGGCCTGCCCGCGCTCGCGAACGCCGGGGCGGTGCGCCTCAAGGGCCTCGAGCTCACGGTGGTCGATCGCATCGGCGCAAACGTCTACGTCCGCGGCTCGTACGCGCTCCACGACGCGCGCTTCGGCGACTACCTGACCGCAGTTCGACGGCGTCCCCACGCAGCTCAGCGGCAACCGCTTCGAGATGTCGCCGCACCACCTGGCGGCGCTCGGCCTCTCCTGGTCCCCGGCGGAGGGCTTCTTCGCCTCGGGCGAGCTCAACTACGTGGGCAGCCGCTACCTCAACAAGCGCAACACCGCGCTCGCCGAGTCGTACTCGACGCTCGCCGCGCTCGTGGGCTGGCGCCACGGGCGCTACGAGCTGCGCCTCTCGGGCCGCAACCTCACCGATCAGCGCGACGCGGTGGCGGAGAGCGAGCTCGGCGACGCGCAGTACTACCGGCTCTTCCCGCGGCACTTCGAGCTGGCGGGGGCCGTCCGCTTCTAGCCGGCGCTACGGTGCGACCTGCTCGAGCACCGCGAAGTCGCCCGGGTTCCAGGCCTGGGCGATGACGTAGAGCTTTCCGTTCCACTGGCGCAGCACCGCGTTGTGGACGTGCTTGAAGTTCGCGAGCCCGAGGTCGTCCTTCGGGAAGAGCGTCGACACCAGGCGATCGTCCTCGTAGATGTAGATCGGAGCGCCCTTGCTGCGGTCGGGGCCGTCGAGGGCACCCACCACGGCATAGCGGCCGAGGTAGTCGATGTCGCACGGCAACGAGCCGGCGGGCGTGCGCAGCGTCCCGAGGTACTGGCCGTAGCGCGTGTAGCGGTCGATCTCGGCATTGGCGCGGTCGGCGACGTCGATCCGCTTCGTGCCGGGCGGCACCGTGATCCCGTGGCCGGTGCCGAGCTGGCCGGGGCCGGTGCCGCGACCCGCCGAAGGCGAGGTCGTTCCAGACCGTCTTCAACGGACGCTCGCTGGCCACGCGCGCGGTGAGCACGAAGTCGAGGCTCGAGTAGCCGGTGGTGATGTAGAGCCAGCCGTCGAGGTACGCGACGTCCGTCGGCACGAGCGCGCCGCCGCCCGCGAAGTAGTCGCGCACGGCCGGCAGCCCGAGGTCCTCGTCGGCGCCGGGCGGGCCGAGTGTATTCAGGAGCTCGCCCGAGAGCGCGGTCGTGAAGATGCGCCCGAGGTCGTTCGCCGGGAAGGTCAGCATCGCGCTGCCGTCCTTGCCGTACCAGATCGCCGTGTTGTGGAGGTTCGTGTCCTTCATCTCGGGCGCGGTGGCGACCTCCGTGACCTGCTTGAAGTCCGCGCTCAGCCGCAGCACGCCGGCGCCCGGAAGCGCGAAGTACGTCTCGCCCTTGCCCTCGCGGCGGTCGACCGCGAAGCCGCCGTGGGCCGACACCACGACCTTGCGTGCCTCGTCGGGGAGCTGGGCGCCGGTCATCAGCACGCGGAACCGCAGCGCACCCTGGCCGGTCACGCCTTTCGCTCCCGGCTCGACCGTGCCGGGCGGCGCGGGCGTCGGAGCGGCCTGCTGTGGCACGCGCGAGCTTCGGACGCGGATGGGCGAGGACGCCGGGCGCCACGAGGAGCGCTGCGGCGAGGAGCGAGGCGAAGCGGGCTGGGCTCATGCGCCGTCCTTTCGCGAGAGTCGTTCGAGCACGAAGCGATCGAAGCCGACGAGCAGCTCCTCGCGGTTCGAGTAGGGCCCGGGGCGATAGCCGAGCGTTGCGATGCCTTCGTGGGCCCGCTCGGAGAGCTCCCAGTCCTGGCGGTTCGTGAGATCCCAGAACTCGACGGCGTCGCTCGCGTCGAAGTCCGCCGCCGCGATCGCGTCGGGGTGGAAGTGCCACTCGCACACGACGTCGGTGCGGTCGACGGCGAGCGGCCAGATCTGGAACGTCAGCATGTAGTCCGGGTGCAGGTTCAGGAGCAGGTTGGGGAGCAGGGCGTAATAGTAGATGCAGCGCCGCTCGCTCTCCGAGAGCCCCGGCAGCGGCTGGCGCCGGGTCTGGCCGTCGAGCGACAGCGTCTTCATGCCGTCGCGCAGCTCCATGCTCCCGCCGAGGTACGTGGGCTGCGGCGGCTCGTTGTCGCCGCTCATGTAGTGCGACTGGCGGTTCAGCAGCGGGTGCACGATCGGGCAGTGCAGGCACTCGGAGTAGTTCTGGACCACGAGCTTCCAGTTCGTCTTCAGGTGATAGACGCGCCGCTCCGCGCGCCGCAGGGCGCCCATCGCCCAGGGCGCGAACTTGCGGTCGAGGCCCGCGAGGTGCTCGGCGAAGGGCCGCGGCCGGGCCGACACGTTGACGAAGACGTGGCCGTCCCAGACCGCCGTCGCGACGCTGCCGAGCGGATGGTCCTCCGGCCGGAAGCCGACCACCTTCTCCATCATCGGCGCGCTCTTCAGGCTGCCGTCGAGGCCGTAGGTCCAGGCGTGGTACGGGCACTGGATGCGGCCGGGGAGGCGCCCGGCCTCGTCGCGGCAGAGCAGCGTGCCGCGGTGGCGGCAGGTGTTGTGGAAGGCGGCGATGCCGCCCGCCTCGTCGCGCAGCACGATGACGTTCACGCCCGCGAAGCGCACCAGGAAGTAGCGGCCGGGCGCGTCGAGCGCCTCGCTGCGGCCGGCATGCAGCCACATGTCCTGGTGGATGAGCCGCAGCTCGTCCTCGAAGAGGCCGGGATCGGTGTAGTAGCGCGCGGGCAGCGTGCGCGCCTCGTCGGCGTGCACCTCGGGCCGCGTGTTGTCGAGGCGTCGGCGGCTCACGGCTCTTTGCGCTCCGCGAGCGCTCGCTCGATCCGCAGGTCGGGGACGAGCCAGGTCAGCGCCACGGCGGAGTAGACGGCGAACGCCACCCAGCGGAAGCCCGCCGCCGCCAGCAGGATGCCCAGCACGTACGCCGCGAGCGAGAGGTTGCCCTTGAGGTCGCTGCCGATCGCGCGCGCCAGCACCGAGTCCTGGCCATGGCGCGCCAGCAGCGCGAGCACCAGCACCCTGTACGCGAGGCCCGCCATCAGCAGCACGCCGCCGTACGCGGCGACCGGCCAGGCGGCGAAGCCCGTCTCGCCGAGCCAGTGCGTGACGAAGGGGAAGAGCGACAGCCAGAAGAGCAGGTGCAGGTTGGCCCACAGGATCCGGCCCGTTCACGTGGTGTGCGGCGTGCAGCAGGTGGTGGTGGTTGTTCCAGTAGATGCCCACGTAGACGAAGCTCAGCACGTAGCTCAGGAAGATCGGCGTCAGCGGCCGCAGCGACTGCAGGTCCTCGCCGTGCGGGACCTTCAGCTCCAGCACCATGATCGTGATGATGATGGCGACGACGCCGTCGCTGAAGGCTTCGAGTCTTCCCTTCGTCATCCCTGCTCCAGGCCGCCCATCGTATTCCGAGGGCCGGCGGCTGTCGCGTCGAGCTAGCGGCGCGCTCGAGCTCGCGCGCGGCAGCGCGAAGCAGTAGTACGCGTTGCCCGGCCGCGTCTCCGGCTTGCCGCCGCCTCCCGCGGCGATCACGACGTACTGGCGGCCGTCCGCCTCGAAGGTGGCCGGGCTCGCGTAGCCGCCGGCGTCCATCTGGAACTCCCAGAGCAGCTTCCCGGTCGCCGCGTCGAACGCGTGGAAGCGCTCGTCCATCGCGGCGCCGATGAACACGAGCCCGCCCGCGGTCACGAGCGGGCCGCCGATGTTGAAGGTGCCGGTCGGCGGCAGGCCGCGCGCCTCGAGCGCGGGGTAGGTGCCGAGCGGCACCTGAAAGCGCAGCTCGCCCGCGGCGAGGTCGATCGCCGTGAGCGTGCCCCACGGGCCCTTGTTGGCCGGATAGCCCTCGGGATCGCGGAACTCGTTGTGGCCCGTCATCACGTACGGGATCTTGCCCGCGAAGGAGAGCTCGAGGTCGGCGCCGGAGTGTCTTCTCGTCCTGACCCTCGCCGAGCAGGAAGGCCGCGAGCGCCCGCAGCTCCAGCGGCTTCAGCATCGCGAACGCCGGCATCTGGCCGCGGCCGGCCGCGATCGTCCTCTGGATCTCCTCGCGCGAGAGGCGGCCCTTGACGCCCGCGAGCGAGCGGTCGGCCGCGCCGTGGCAGTTCGTGCAGACCGCCTGGTAGAGGTGCTCGCCGATCTCGTGGAGCGTCATCTCGCCGGCCGGCTTCGCCGGCACCATCGAGATCCACTCGGCCTCGTTGCTCGCGTTCACGTAGAGGAGCCCGCTCGCCGCGTCGAAGGCCGAGCCGCCCCATTCCGCGCCGCCGTTGAACTGCGGCAGCACCACGTTCGGCTGCAGCCCCGGCGGCAGGAAGACGTCGCCGGTGCGCATGCCGCGCAGCTGCTTCAGGATCGCGTCGCGCGACGCGGGCGACAGATCCGTGACCTCGGCCTCGGTGAAGCGCTGCCGCGCGTAGGGCGGCGGACGCGTCGGGAAGGGCTGCGTCGGCCAGCTCGCCTCGCCCGGCAGGTCGGAGCGCGGGACCGGGCGCTCCTCGACGGGGAAGAGCGGCTCTCCGCTGTCGCGGTCCAGCAGGAACAGGTGGCCGACCTTCATCGTCTGCGCGACCGCGTCGACGAGCTTCCCGTCGCGCTTCACGCTCACGAGCACGGGCGGGCACGGCAGGTCGTAGTCCCAGAGGTCGTGGTGCACGGCCTGGAAGTGCCACGCGCGCTCGCCCGTGCGCGCGCGCAGCGCGACGATCGAGTTCGCGTAGAGGTTCGCGCCGACGCGGTCGCCGCCCCAGTGGTCGTAGGCCGCGGATCCCGTCCCGAAGAAGACGAGGCCGCGGCGCGCGTCGAGCGTGAAGCCGCCCCAGGCGTTCGCCCCGCCGGCGGTCTTCCAGGCGTCGGGCGGCCAGGTCTCGTAGCCGGGCTCGCCCGGGTGCGGGATCGTGTGGAAGATCCAGCGGCGCTTCCCGGTGCGCACGTCGTAGGCGCGCACGTGGCCGGGCGCCGAGGGTCCCGGCCCTTCGCCGACCATCGAGCCCACGATCAGCAGGTCCTCGAAGACGATGCCCGGCGAGGTGGCGATCACCGAGAGCGAGAAGACGTCGCGGTCGAGCCCCTCGCGCAGGTCCACGCGGCCGTCCTTGCCGAAGCTCGCGACGAGCGTGCCGGTGGCGGCGTCGAGCGCGTGCAGGTAGTTGCCGGCCCCCATGAAGATCCGCCGCTCGCGGCCGTCGCTCCAGTAGGTGACGCCGCGGTTGGTGCCGCGCGCGCGCTCGCCGGGGAAGGGGTCGAACTCCCAGAGCTTGCGGCCCGAGGCCGCCTGGAGCGCGACGAGCTTGAGCCCGGGCGTCGTCAGGTACATCACGCCGTCCACGACGATCGGCGTGCACTGGATCGTCGAGGCCGGCGCGCTCTTCATGTCGTCCGTGCGGTAGACCCACGCCGGCGCGAGCTGCCGCACGTTCTCGCGGTTGATCTGGTCGAGCGGTGAGAAGCGCCGGCCGTCGGCGGTCCCCGAGTTGACGCGCCACTCGCGCTCGGGCGCTCGGCCTTTCGACTCGACCGGCGCCGGCTCGAGCGCGTAGCCTTGATCCCGCGTGGGTAGCACCACGCCCGCACGGGCCGCGTAGGCGTCCCACGCGCGCACGAGCTCCGCGAGCTTCGCCGGCTGCGAGGCCGCGAGGTCGTTCGACTCGAGCGGGTCGGCCGCGAGGTCGAAGAGCTCCCAGCGCCCGGGCCCGTACGGCTCGTAGAGCCAGACGATCTTGTAGCGGCCCTGCCGGAGCGCACGGCGGCCGAAGAGCTCGAAGCCCATGCTGAAGTCGCTGCCGTGCACGCGCGGCGCTCGTCCCGCGAGGAACGAGACCATCGAGCGTCCTTCGAGCGGCGCGACCGTTCTGCCTTCGAAGCTCGTGCCGGGGTGTGTCACGCCCGCGAGCTCGAGCGCCGTGGGGGCGACGTCCTTCACCGTGACGACGCGGTCGTCCCGGCCGCGGCGCCCCGTCGCCCCGAAACGCACGATCGCGGGCACACGGATGCCGCCCTCGGTGGGGAAGCTCTTCCAGAGCCGGAACGGCGTCGCCGCCTGCGCCCAGCCGGCGCCCGGCCAGGCGTAGGAGTTGACGCGGCCGAGGTTCGCGACGCTGTTGTCGAAGCGGCGCGCGAGCCACTCGGCGTTCGCGCCCAGGCGGTCGATCGGGTTGCCCTCGGCGCCGTTGTCGGAGAAGAAGAGGATGAGCGTGTCGTCGTAGCGGCCGCTGTCCTTCAGGAACTGCAGCAGCCGCCCGACGTGGCGATCGAGGTTCTCGACCATCGCCGCGTAGAGCTCCATCACGCGCGCCGAGCGGCGCTTCTCGTCGGCAGACAGCGCGTCCCAGGGTGGAGCGAACGGCGTGCGTGCGGGGACGGGGGCGCTCGCGGGCACGAGCCCCAGCCGCCGCGCGGCCTCGAAACGACGCGCCCGCAGCACGTCGTAGCCGCCGTCGTAGGCGCCGCGGTAGCGGTCGCGCTCGGCGTCGGGCACCTGCAGCGGCCAATGGGGCGACGTGTAGGCGGCGTACGCGAAGAACGGCCGTCCGTCCGCGAGCCCCCCGCGGATCTGCTCGATCAGCTTGTCGGTGTAGGCCGCCGTCGAGTAGAAGCCCGCCGGCAGCGCCACCTCGCGCCCGTCTTCGCGGTACTGCGCGCGCGCGGCCTCCTCGGTCACCGTCGTCGCGTCCTCGAAATGGCTCGCGCCGCCCGGCAGCAGCACGAACGAGCGCTCGAAGCCCCTTGCCTGGGGTCCCTGCGCGTCTTCCGAGCCGAGGTGCCATTTGCCGGCGATGTAGGTGTGATAGCCGGCCTTCTGGAGCAGCGTCGTCACCGGGACCACGCGGTCGGAAAGCGCCGCCTCGTAGCCGGGCTGGTCCTTCTGGTTCTCGTCCGCGCGGCCGAGCATCGTGCCGAGGCCGGCCGGGTGCGTGTCCACTCCCGTGAGGAGCATCGCGCGCGTGGGCGAGCACGCGGGCGAGACCAGGAAGCTCGTGAGCAGGAGGCCGGAACGGGCGAGCGCGTCGAGGTGGGGCGTGCGGATCTCGGAGCCCGTCACGCCGAGGTCCGTGTAGCCGAGATCGTCCGCGACGATCAGGAGCACGTTCGGCCGCGCCTTCTCGGCCGCGGTCACGGGCGCCGCGAGCAAGAGGGCGAGCGCGAGGCTCCTCATCGCGCCGCATTATGGCCTGTCAGGCTTGACCTGCCTGACGCTTGTCGCCGGGGCGGCCGCCCGGCGATGATTGGCGCGATGAGCGAGCGGCTCGAAGCGCTCCGGATCCTGAGCCGCTATCGCCGGATGGTCCTGCTCGGCCGCGCGCGGCTGCCGCTCGACGCGGCGCGCCGCCTGGTCGGCCCCGACTGCGCCTACCACCTCTACTTCCGCCACGCGGCCTCACGCCCCGAGCCGGCGCGCCGGAAGCGACGCTCGCGCGGCTGAGCCAAAACCGCCATCATCTCGCGGGGCCCTCGATGTCCAAGAAGTTGGGTGCCGCACACGTCCTGGCGTTCGTGCTGCTGGCCGCGACCGCGAGCTGCGGCGGCGACAAGAGCCCGGCCGAGGTCGATTCGGGGACGACGACTCCGCCATCGACGGCCGGAGGCGACCGCGTCCTCTTCGTCGGCAACAGCCTGACCGAGGGCAACGACCTGCCGCTCATCGTCGAGGCGCTCTCGCGCGCCGGCGGACGGCCGTTCGCCGTCGACGCCGTGACCTACGGCGGCTTCTCGCTCGAAGACCACTGGGGCCGCGGCACCCAGAATCGGATCGCCGGCGGCGGCTATCGCTTCGTG
This sequence comes from uncultured Acidobacteriota bacterium, assembly GCA_963724555.1. Classification (GTDB taxonomy): domain Bacteria; phylum Acidobacteriota; class Vicinamibacteria; order Fen-336; family Fen-336; genus DATBSL01. The sequence goes on along the minus strand of CAVRVE010000028.1, from coordinate 7,087 downwards.
GTGCTGCAGCAGGGGCCGTCGGCGCTCGCCGAGAGCCGCGTCAACCTGCGCGAGTGGACGCGGCGCTTCGACCAGGTGATCCGCCAGGCGGGAGGGCGAACGGCGCTCTACATGGTCTGGCCCGAGAGCTATCGGCCGCAGGCGTTTCCCGACGTGAGCGATTCGTACCGCCTCGCCGCCGAAGACGTGGGTGGCATCCTCCTGCCGGCGGGCGACGCGTGGGTCGCCGCCTGGCGGCAGGACGAGGGCCTGAAGCTCTACGGCACGGACGGCTTCCATCCGACGCTGCTCGGCTCGTACCTCGCGGCGCTCGCGATCTACGGCGGGCTCTCGGGCGCGTCGCCGGTCGGGCTGCCGTCGCGCCTGTCGTTGCGCGGCGGCCGCACGATCGAGGTGCCGGCGGCCGATGCGCGGGTCGCGCAGGCGGCCGCAGCGGAAGCGCTGCGCTGACGAGCGGCTACTCGCCGCTCGGCGTCCAGATGTTCTTGACCTGGGTCGCCTCGCGCAGGAACTCGGGACCCTCGCCGGTGGCCGCGTCGAACCAGCCGCGGGGCTCGTGCGAGGTCCAGGTGCGCTTCATGTTGGAGGCGGACAGCTTTTCGACTTCCGCGACGCCCGCGGCGCTGCCGAAGTACCAGATCGCGTCGACGTCGTCGTGCGCCGCCAGCACCGGCGCGAGCACGTCGCGCTTGCCGGTCACGATGTTGACGACGCCGGCCGGCAGGTCGGAGGTCTCGAGCACCTGGTAGAAGTCGGTGGCCGACAGCGGGTGGCGCTCGGACGGGACGATCACGGCCGTGTTGCCCATCGCGATCGCGGGGCCCAGCAGCGAGACGAAGCCCAGGAGCGGCGCCTCGTCGGGGCAGACGAGGCCCATCACCCCGATCGGCTCGACGAGCGCGAGCGTCAGGCCGCGCAGCGGCACCCCGTGCACGGCGCCGTCGTACTTGTCGGCCCAGGCGGCGTAGCTGAAGAGCCGCGAGATCGCGGCCTCGACCTCCGTCGCGCCGTCGCGGCCGGTCATCTGGCCGAGGCGATCCGCGAACTCGACGGCGCGGGCCGAGAGGTTCTCTGCCGCGTAATAGAGGATCTGCGCGCGCAGGTGCGCCGTCGCATAGGCCCAGCCGGCCTCGGCTGCGTGCGCGGCCTCGACCGCGTTGCGGACGTCCTTGCGGTTGCCGTCGGCGACCTCGCCCACGCCCTGGCCGTCGGGGCCGAGCACCTTCAGGCTGTAGCCCTGGTCCGGCCGCGCCTGCTTGCCTGCGATGAAGAGCTTCGCGGTGCGGTCGACGAGCGGCGCCTTCGCGGTGCGCGTGGCCGGCGGGAAGTTCACCGGCCGGGCGGGCTCGTGCTTCTCGTGCAGGTACTCGTACATCCCCTCGCGCCCGCCCTCGCGGCCGTAGCCGCTCTCGCGATAGCCGCCGAACCCGCTCGCGGCGTCGAACAGGTTGGTCGCGTTGATCCAGACGGTGCCGGCCTTGATCTTGCGCGCCATGTCGAGCGCGAGGTTGACGTTCTCGGTCCAGACGCTGGCGGCGAGGCCGTAGGTCGTGTTGTTGGCGAGCGCGATCGCCTCGGCGGGCGTGCGGAAGCTCATCGCCACCAGCACGGGCCCGAAGATCTCGACCTGCGCGACGGTCGCCGACGGCTGGACTCCGGTGAGCAGCGTCGGCGGATAGAAGAGGCCGTCCTTGGGTACGGCCCACGAGGGCTGCCAGAGCATGGCGCCCTCCTCGACGCCCTGCTGCACCAGCTTCTGGATCCGCTCGAGCTGGACCGGCGCCACGATCGCGCCGATGTCCACGGCCTTGTCGAGCGGGTCGCCGACGCGCAGCTTCTCCATGCGCGCGCGCAGCTTCTCGATCAGCTTGTCGGCGATCGACTCCGCGACCAAGAGCCGCGAGCCGGCGCAGCAGACCTGGCCCTGGTTGAACCAGATCGCGTCGACGGCGCCCTCGACGACGCTGTCGATGTCGGCGTCGTCGAACACCAGGAACGGGCTCTTGCCGCCGAGCTCGAGCGAGAGCCGCTTGCCGCTGCCCGCGGTGGCGCGGCGGATCGCCCGCCCGACGTCGGTCGAGCCGGTGAAGGCGACCTTGTCGACGCCGGGATGGTCGACGAGCGCGGCGCCGGTGCGCCCGTCGCCCGTGACGATGTTGACGACGCCCTCCGGCAGCCGCGCGGCCACGCACAGCTCCGCGAACGCGAGTGCCGTGAGCGACGTGTACTCGGCCGGCTTCAGCACCAGCGTGTTGCCCGCCGCGAGCGCGGGCGCGATCTTCCAGGCCAGCATCAGCAGCGGGAAGTTCCACGGGATGATCTGGCCGACGACGCCGAGCGGCTCGAGGCCGGGGAACTCGCGCTCGCGCAGCTGCGCCCAGCCCGCGTGGTGGTAGAAGTGGCGCGCGACCAGCGGGATGTCGATGTCGCGCGTCTCGCGGATCGGCTTGCCGTTGTCGAGCGTCTCGAGCACGGCGAGCAGGCGCGAGTGCTTCTGCACCTGGCGCGCGAGCGCGTAGAGGTGGCGCGCGCGCTCGTGGCCGGAAAGGCCGCTCCAGGCGGGGAAGGCGCGGCGCGCGGCCTCGACCGCGGCGCCGACCTCGTCGGGCGACGCCTGCGCGATGCGGGCGAGCTTCTGGCCGGTGGCGGGATTGATGCTGTCGAAGTGCTCGCGCCCGGGCGCGAAGGCGCCGCCGATGAAGTGGCCGAAGATCCGCCCGTGGCTGTCGAGCCACTCGACCGCGGGCCCCGCCGCTTCCGGCGCCGGGCCGTACTCCATCGTCTCGAAGATCTCCGCCACCTTCATGCCGGTTCCTCCTCCTACACCATCGGGTGTCGGTGAGCGGCCGAGTAGCGGCCGGTGACGAAGTGCTCGAGCTGCCGCTCGATGTCGGTGAGGAGCGCGCTCGCGCCGAGCCGGAAGAGCGAGGCGTCGAGCCACTCGCGCCCGAGCTCCTCCTTCATGAGCAGCAGCCACTCGATCGCCTGCTTGGCGCTGCGGATCCCGCCGGCGGGCTTGAAGCCGACCTTGTGGCCGGTGCGCTCCTGGTACTCGCGGATCGCGCGCACCATCACGAGCCCGTACGGGATCGTCGCGTTCACCGGCTCCTTGCCGGTCGAGGTCTTGATGAAGTCGGAGCCCGCCATCATGCAGACGTGGCTCGCGAGCGCGAGGTTGCGGAGCGTCCCGAGCTCGCCGGCCGCCACGATCGACTTCATGTGCGCCGACCCGCAGGCCTCGCGGAACGCGCGCACCTCGTCGTAGAGCCCGCGCCAGTCGCCGGTCAGCACCTGGCGCGCGCGAGATCACGATGTCGATCTCGGTCGGCGCCGGCCTCGACCGAGCGGCGGACCTCCTGGAGCTTCAGGTCGAGCGGCGTCTGGCCGGCGGGGAAGCCGGTCGAGACCGCCGCCACCGGGATGCCGCTGCCGCGCAGCGCCTCGACCGCGTCGGGCACGCGCGCGTGGTAGACGCACACGGCGCCGACGTGCAGGCCCTTGCCGGCCATGCCCAGCGCCTGCAGCAGGTCGTCGCGCACCGGCTGGCGCGCCTTGGCGCAGAGCCGCTGCACGTTGCCGGGCGTGTCGTCGCCCGAGAGCGTCGTGAGGTCGATGACGCTCACGGCGCGCAGCAGCCAGGCGGCCTGCCACTGCTTCTTCACGGTCCGGCGCGTGCCCATCGTGGCCGCGCGGCGCTCGACCGCGCTGCGGTTGATGCGCGTGCGGGTGAGCACCCCGAGGTCGAGCGGCGTTCCGGGATTGCGCGCGGGCATCGCGGCGCGCGCGGCCGTCCCGCTCGCGCCGAGCGCGGTCGTCATGGCGAGGCTCCTCGAGCGGAATCATAGCGCACCCCCGGGACGGGGCCGCTGTGGCAAGATCCCCGCGGAGGCTCCTTGGACGAGGGCGGCGGCAGGCGCTACCGGGCGGGCGAGCCCGTCACGGATCTGTGCCGCGCCTGCAAGGCGGAGCGGGCCCACACGGCGATCGCGGTCGACGCCGAGGGCCGCGTGCTGCGCGTGATGTGCGACTTCTGCGGCAGCCAGCACAACTACCGCGGCGGCGGGGAGGACGCTTCCACCGTGCTGCGAGCGCCCGTTCCGCAGCCCGCACCGCGTGCGGCGGCGGTACCGAGGATCGCGCGAGGGCGAAAGGACGGGAGCGGCGATGATCGCGACCGACGACGACGACGACCTGGAGCGAGTGCTGCGGCGCGTGCTGCGCGAGGAGCTCGGCCTCACGCCGGTGGTCCCCGCCGACAAGTGGCGGGGCGGCGAGCTGGTGCTGCGGCCGGGCAAGCCCGGGCTGCAGGAGAAGAAGTGGCCGATCGACGGCTTCTTCCACAAGGTGGTGATGATCCGCAACCGGCTGCGCTCGCTCGAGCAGCAGGTGAACGCGGCGGAGCTGCCCGAGGACGCGAAGCTGAAGCTCCAGGCCTACGTCACGGCCTGCTACGGCAGCCTGACCAGCTTCAACGTGCTCTTTGCCGACGAGGCGGACCAGTTCCGGGGCGCGGGGGGTGACGCGAGCTGACCATGTCCATCTCACCCGGGTCGCGGCTCGGGCCTTACGAGATCCTCTCGCTGCTGGGCGCGGGAGGCATGGGCGAGGTTTATCGCGCGAGCGACCCGCGCCTCGGTCGCGAGGTCGCGATCAAGGTGCTCCCCGCGGAGCGCATGGCGGACGAGAGCCGCCGCCGGCGTTTCGTTCAGGAAGCCCGGGAGGCTTCGGCGCTCAACCATCCCAACATCGTGACCGTCCACGAGGTCGACTCCGTGGACGGAATCGACTTCATCGTCATGGAGTACGCGCTCGGCCTGACGCTCAAGGACGCGATCCCGCGCGAAGGGATGAGCCTCGACCAGGTGCTGAAGGTGGCGATCCCGATCGCGGACGCCCTGGCACGCGCTCACGCCGCGGGCATCGTGCACTGCGACCTCAAGCCGGGCAATGTGATGGTCAGCGCCGAGGGGACGGTCAAGGTTCTGGACTTCGGCCTGGCCCGGCTGGTGACGCCCCGGGAGACGATCCCGAAGGAGAGCGCGACGGAGACGTACGAGGGCCCGGGAACGATCGCGGGAACCATCGGCTACATGTCTCCGGAACAGGCGTCGGGCGGCGCGATCGACGCGCGCAGCGACGTGTTCAGCTTCGGGGCGCTGCTCTACGAGATGGTGACGGGGCGGCGAGCATTCGCGGGGAACTCCACGGCCGAGGTCCTGGCGGCCCTGATGAAGGAGGAGCCGAAACCACCGAGCGAGGTGGTGCCTCGGGTGCCGAAGGAGCTGGACCGGCTGATCCAGCGCTGCCTGCGCAAGGAGCCGGAGCGTCGCCTGCGGGACATGCGGGACGCGAAGCTCGAGCTCGAGCAGATCCAGGAGGAGGCGCACCCGAGGCGAGGGGCGCGAGCGGGCCGATGGAGGCGTCTGCCCTGGATCGCCGCCGGGCTCGCGGTCGCCCTGGGCCTGGCACTCGCGACCGAGCTCTGGCGACGGTCCCGTGACGTCCGGCTCGACCCCCCGAGGCTGCGCCGCCCCTCACCTCGATGCGCGGCAAGGAGGAGGGCGCCTGGCTCTCGCCCGACGGAGAGCAGGTGGCGTTCACGTGGAACGGCGAGAAGGAGGACAACTTCGACATCTACGTCAAGCTGATCGGCTCGTCGGACATGCACCGCCTCACGACGGATCCAGCGATGGACATCATGCCGAGCTGGTCCCCCGACGGGAAGCAGATCGCCTACGTTCGCCTCGGTCCCGACGGGAACAGGGTCCACCTCGTCTCGCCCATCGGTGGGTCGGACCGCAAGCTGAGCGATTTCCCCCTCGCCTTCGCGACGCCCTCCTGGTCTCCCGACAGTCGTTGGCTGGCCGTGGCCCGCGCCCCGAAAGGAGGGCCGTTTGCGATCGGGTCCGACGGTTTCTACCTCCTGCCGGTGAATGGCGGCGAACCACGCGCCCTCCGAATCCCGGAGGAGGCCGTCGCGACGTCGTCGCGGCCCCGCATTGGCCCCTGACGGACGCCACCTGGCCTATCTGTCCGGCTCTCGGTGCCTCGCAACATTCTCGCCGTCGTCGACCTGGGTGCCGACTACGTGCCGATCGGAACGCCCCGGCGCGTCACGAAGCGGCCGATGTACCCGGACGGGGGCTATTGCTGGACGCGCGACGGGAAGTCGATCCTCTACGTGGAGTGGGGGGTCCACCGCCTGTGGCGGGTCGATATCACTGGAGACCGCGCGGCGCAGCCGGTCGAGATCGCGGGCTTTGGCTCGATCCGCCCCACCGTCGCGGCCTCGCGCGACCGACTGGTGTTCGTGAAAGAGCAAGAGGACACGGACATCTACCGGTTCGAAGTGGGGCGGCCGACCGAGCGCGTGATCACGTCGACATCGAGTGATGGCAACCCCCAGTTCTCGCCGGACGGCCGGCGGGTGGCCTTCGAGTCCGAGCGCACCGGCGAACACGAGGTCTGGCTCGCCGAGGCGGATGGCTCGAGCCCGAGGCAGCTCACCCACGGGCCGGGGCTCATGCAAGGGTCGGCCCGCTGGTCGCCCGACGGCCGGCGGATCGCCTTCGACTCGAGGTCAGTGGAGGGGGTCTACAGCATCTGGACGATCGATGCCGACGGCGCCTCACCGCGCCGGCTGACCCAGGACCCCGGCGACGAGCACTTGCCGGACTGGTCGCGTGACGGCCGCTTCATCTACTTCACAAGGGGTGGTGAGGGCGACTACATCCCACAGGGCCCTTCGGGCGTCTGGCGGGTTCCGGCCACGGGAGGGGCCGAGGAGCGGATGACTCCGGACGGCGGCGACGGCGCCAGCGAGTCGATCGACGGCAAGACGCTCTTCTTCATCAGGAATCTGCCCGATGGCTCGGGCTCGGCGCTTCTGGCCCAGTCGCTCGCCGGAGGGCCGGAACGACGACTCGTGCAGAGCGTGGGCACCACGTTCGCCGTGGGTCTGGCGGGGGTCTATACCGTGGATTTCTGGAGCGGACCACCGCCGCCCCTGCTTCCTGCGGGATCCGGCGACGGGCCAAGGGCGGCTTCTCGGAAAGCTGGAGCAGGCGCGGTGCAGGACTCACCGTCT
>CAVRVE010000027.1:0-67428 GCA_963724555.1 uncultured Acidobacteriota bacterium | reverse complement strand
GCGCGCGCTTGCGCAGGCGGATCGCGGACGGAGTCACCTCCACGAGCTCGTCCTGCGCGATGAACTCGAGCGCCTGCTCCAGGTTGAGCTGGCGGTGCGGCGTCAGCCGGATCGCCTCGTCGGCGGTCGAGGCGCGCATGTTGGTGAGCTTCTTCTGCTTGGTGACGTTGACGTCCATGTCGTCGGGGCGCGCGTTCTCGCCCACCAGCATGCCCTCGTAGACGGCGACGCCCGGGCCGACCAGCAGCTCGCCGCGGTCCTCCATGTGCGAGAGCGCGTAGGCCGTCGTGTCGCCCGAGCGGTCGGCGACCAGCACGCCGGTCTGGCGGCGCGGGATCTCGCCCTGCCACTCGACCCAGCCCTCGAGCAGGCTGTTCATCACGGCGGTGCCGCGCGTGTCGGTGAGCAGCTCCGTGCGCACGCCGATCAGCCCGCGCGTGGGGACCTGGAACTCGAGCCGCACGCGCCCCGAGCCGTGGTTGACCATCTTCGCCATCTTGCCCTTGCGCAGGGCCATCTTCTCGAGGATCACGCCCATGTACGCCTCGGGCAGGTCGATGTTGAAGAGCTCCTGCGGCTCCTTGCGCTTGCCGTCCTCGGTCTTGGTCAGCACCTCGGGGTTCGAGATCGCGAGCTCGAAGCCCTCGCGGCGCATGGTCTCGATCAGGATCGCGAGCTGCAGCTCGCCGCGCCCGAGCACCTTGAAGGAGTCGGCCGAGGCGGTGGGCTCGACCTTGATCGACACGTTCGTGAGCAGCTCCTTCTCGAGCCGGTCCTTGATGTTGCGCGAGGTGACGAAGCGGCCGTCCTTGCCGGCGAAGGGCGAGGTGTTCACGGAGAACACCATCGAGATCGTCGGCTCGTCGATGTGCAGCGGCGGCAGCGGCTTGGGATCGGTCGCCGAGGTGACGGTCTCGCCGATCTCGATGCCCTCGAAGCCCGCGAGCGCCACGATCTCGCCGCAGGCCGCGGCGTCGGCGTCCATGCGCTTCAGGCCGTCGAACACGAAGAGCTTCGTGACCTTCGTGGTCGTGAGCCGGCCGTCGCGCTTGGAGACGGCGACGGTGTCGCCGACGGTCACCGTGCCCGAGAACACGCGCCCGATCGCGAGCCGGCCGAGGTAGTCGCTGTAGTCGAGGTTCGCGATCAGCAGCTGCAGCACGTCGGCGGCCGAGCCGGGGGGCGCGGGGATCGCCTTCACCAGCGCGTCGAAGAGCGGCCGCAGGTCGTCGCCGCTCCCGTCGGGCGCCGTCCGCGCGAAGCCCTGCTTGGCGTTCGTGTAGACCACGGGAAAGTCGAGCTGGTCCTCGGTGGCGTCGAGGTCGATGAAGAGGTCGTAGACCTCGTTCAGCACCTCCTTCGGCCGCGCGTCGGCGCGGTCGATCTTGTTGATCACCACCACCGGGCGGCAGCCGCGCCTCGAGCGCCTTGCGGAGCACGTAGCGGGTCTGGGGCAGCGGGCCCTCGGACGCGTCGACCAGCAGCAGCACGCCGTCGACCATCTTGAGCGCCCGCTCCACCTCGCCGCCGAAGTCGGCGTGGCCGGGAGTGTCGACGATGTTGATCTTGGCGTCGCCGTAGTGGACGGCGGTGTTCTTGGCGAGGATCGTGATGCCGCGCTCGCGCTCGAGGTCGTTCGAGTCCATCACGCGCTCGCGGACCTCCTGGTTGGCGCGGAAAACGCCGCTCTGGCGCAGCATCGCGTCGACGAGTGTCGTCTTTCCGTGGTCGACGTGGGCGATGATGGCGACGTTGCGAAGCTGATTCACAGGGCTCCTCGGGTCAATTTGCGCGTCAGGGAACCGGATATCTTAACGCGTCGCTAGCCTTCGCGCGAGCCCGGCTCCGACAGCGCGCGGCGCGCGGCTTCGAGCGCCTCCTTCGTGTCGAGGTCGACGAGGCAGTCGGGCCCCGCCGGCACGTGAGAGACCCAGTCGGGGTGCTCCGCGAGCACGCCGCGCGCTCCGGCCTCGAGCGCGGCGGCGCGCAAGGCCGGCCAGGCCGCCCGGGCGAACCCCGCCGGGTGCCCGCGCCTGCCCGCGTGGCTCGGAACCGCGATCCGCGCGCCGGCGGCGAGCGCCGCGAGCACGGCGCCGATCGTCTCGGGCTCCACGAGGGGGTTGTCCACCGGGTGGAGCAGCACCGCGTCGGCTCCGAGGCGCTCCGCCTCGTCGACCCCGGCCCAGACCGAGGTGAGCATGCCGTCGGCGTAGCGGGCGTTGACCACGATCCGGGCGTCCTCGGGGAGCCCGGCCGCCGAGGCGACGCGATCCGCGGAAGCTCCCAGCACCACGATCCGTGCCGAGACGTCGCTGCGGTCGAAGCGCTTCAGGACGGCCGCGAGAAACGTCGATCCCCGAAGGCGCGCGAGCGCCTTCGGACCGCCCATCCTGCGGCCCTCGCCGGCCGCCAGCACGACCGCCGCGACGCGCATGCGCGCATGAATTATCATGCCGCGACGACACCATGGCCCAGAAACACTTCCTCTCGCTCAAGGACTGGTCGCGCGACGAGATCGAGCTGCTGCTCGAGCAGGCGGCGGCGATCAAGGCGACTCCGGAGGCGTACGCCAGAGCACTCGCCGGCCAGTCGCTGGCGATGATCTTCCAGAAGCCCTCGACCCGCACCCGCGTCTCGTTCGAGGTGGGGATGTACGAGCTCGGCGGGCGCGCGCTCTTCCTGGGCAGCAACGACATCCAGCTGAACCGCGGCGAGACGATCGCCGACACCGCGCGCGTGCTGTCGCGCTACGTGCACGGGATCGTGGCGCGCGTCTTCGCGCACCAGGACATCCTCGACCTCGCGCGCCACGGCTCGGTGCCGGTGATCAACGGGCTCTCCGACCTGCTGCACCCGTGCCAGGCGCTCGCCGACTACTTCACGCTGCGCGAGCGGCGCGGCACGCTCCAGGGCCTGAAGCTCGCCTACGTCGGCGACGGCAACAACGTCGCGAACGAGCTGATGTTCGGCGCCGTGAAGCTCGGGATGCGCTGCAGCATCGGCTGCCCGAAGGGCTACGAGCCGAACCCGCTGATCTTCAAGAGCGCGCAGCGCGAGGCGCAGAAGCTCGGCTCGCCGGTGCCCGAGGTGACGCAGAACGCGTTCGAGGCGGTGGCCGGCGCCGACGTCGTCTACACCGACGTCTGGACCTCGATGGGCCAGGAGGCGGAGGCGGAGGAGCGCGTGAGCGCCTTCCAGGGCTACAGCGTGACCACCAAGCTGATGTCGGCGGCGGGACGCGACGCGCTCTTCATGCATTGCCTGCCGGCGCACCGCGGCGAGGAGGTGGCGGCCGAGGTGATCGACGGCCCGCAGTCCGCGGTCTTCGACGAGGCCGAGAACCGGCTCCACGTGCAGAAGGCCGTGCTCGTCACGCTCATGGGGGCGGGAGAGGACTAGCGGCTGCCGCTGCGGCGGGCCCGCCGCAGCGGGTGTCGGCCGGCGGCGTGAAGTAGAGCGGCAGGTCCCGGCGCGTGAAGAGGTGGACCGGCGCCGTCGCGAAGTAGTAAGACAGGTTGCAGCCGCCGGCGTGGACGTAGTTGCGCTCCTTGGCCTCGAGGTAGCCGCCCGTATCCGGCAGCGCGTGCAGCTCGACCAGCAGCGTGTAGCGCCCTTCGCGCAGGCGCTGGAGCAGCAGCTCGCTGCCCGCCACGTTGTGCAATGCGAGCCTCACGAAGGTGCTGCCCTCCATCTCGACGGGCTGGCCCACCACGAAGTAGGCGAGCTCCGGACGCATCGCGAGGATCGGCCCCCCGCTGCGCCGCGTGTGCTCCTTCACGAAGGCGTAGAAGGCGTCCGCCGTGCGGCGGTCGAGTGCCGTCGGCAGCGGGAAGGGGCGCGTGAGCACGAGTGCGATCGCGACCGCGGCCGCGAGCGCCGGGCCGCAGGCGCCTCGCGGACCGGGAGCGCCTGCGGGAAGCGCCAGCGCCAGCCAGCGACAGGCGAGCACCACGAGCGCGGGCATCATGGGGACCAGGTAGTTCCAGGAGGCGCCGTACTTGGACAAGAGCGGGACGACGACCGCTCCGCCCAGCACCAGGAGCCACGCGCCGTCGGTGAGGAGAGGACGTGCGCGTCGCGTCGTGCGGAACGCGAGCGCGCCCGCAAGCGCCGCGAACGCGGCGAACGGCCACAGGCGCCCGAGCGAGTGGACGAGGATCACCTGCATCAGCCCCGCCATCGTGCCGTGCGTCGACCAGACGCGCTGCAGCCAGAGGAAGCCTCCGGCGGTCGCGAGCTGCAGCAGGCCGAGCGACAGCAGGCCGAGCGCGGCACAGCAGCAGCACGAGCCGCAGGAAGCTGCGCCGGTCCACGAGCAGCCAGCCGAGCACGAGCGGCGCGGCGTGGACGACGGCGGTCGGCTTGGTCAGCGCCGCGGCGAGGATCAGGAGGCTTCCGGCGGCGAGACGGCCGTTCGTGAGCCGGTCGCCGCCGCTCTCCAGGCGCGCCGGAAGCAGCGGGATGGCCGCGAGCAGCCACAGCGCGATCATCGGCCCGTCCGGCCGCACCAGCATCAGCCAGAAGCTCACGTCGAAGGCCGCGAGCGCCAGGGCCGCCGCGGCGACCCCGAAGACGCGGCCGGCGGGGCGCTCCACGAGCACGTAGACGGCGAGGGCCGAGAGCCAGGCTCCAGCCGAGCGCCAGCAGGCGCGCGCCCGCGAGCATGCGCTCGCCGAGGCCGGCGAACGGAGCGAGCAGCGCCGGCAGCCCGGGCCCGTAGGCCGCGGGATAGGGGACGAACGACCTCGCGTAGAGCGAGGCCGGATCCGTCACGAGGCGCCGGCCCCAATCGAGGAAGAGCCCCTCGTCCGGGCTCCAGTCCCACGGGTAGGCCACGAGCTGCGCGGCGCAGCGCGCGAAGAGCACGATCACCACGAGCGCGGCCGCCACGGATGCGGCGTCTCCCGCCTTGCGCATCTTCAGTCGAAGAGCGCCTCGCGGCCCGCCAGCACCCGCAGCGCGCGCCGGATCTCGGGCGGCTTCACGTCGTGCTGCACCACCACGCTGCCGATCGAGGTCGGGAGCACGAACGGGACGCGTCCGGCGCGGGCCTTCTTGTCGTGGGAGATCGCCTCGAGCAGCGTGGCCGGCCGCAGGTCGTGGCAGCCGCGGCCGCGGACCCAGGCGGTCGACCGCCGACGCGATCCGGTCGTAGGCGCTCTGCGCGAGCATCCCGCGGTGGCAGGCGATCCAGGATGCCCCGATCAGGCCCCAGCCGACCGCCTCGCCGTGGGTGAAGCGGCGGTAGCGCGTCACGGCCTCGAGCGCGTGGCCGATCGTGTGGCCCAGGTTCAGCACGTAGCGCAAGGCGCCCTCGCGCTCGTCGCGCTCGACCACGTCGGCCTTGATGCGGCAGGCGGTGGCGATCGCGTTGTCGAGCTCGGGCCGCGCCCAGCCCGCGAGCCCGCGCGGCGCTTTCTCGAGCGACGCGAAGAGGTCGGCGTCGCCCAGGATCGAGCACTTCAGGATCTCGTAGGCTCCGGAGCGCAGCTCGCGCGCCGGCAGCGTCGCGAGGAAGGCGGGGTCGATCACGACGGCGCGCGGCTGGTGGAACGCCCCGATCATGTTCTTGGCCTGCGCGTGGTTCACGCCGACCTTGCCGCCGATCGAGCTGTCGACCATCGCCAAGAGCGTCGTCGGCACGCCCACCCAGTCGACGCCGCGCATCCACGTGGCCGCGGCGAACCCGCCGAGGTCGCCCACGACGCCGCCGCCGATCGCGACGACCAGACCGTCGCGGCCGAGCCGGGCCTTCAGGAAGGCGTCATAGACCGCGTCCAGCGTGCGGCGGCTCTTGAACTGCTCGCCGTCCGGCACCTGGCACACCGCGAGCGGGCCGAGCGCGCGCAGCGGGCGCTCGAGGGCCTTCCGGTGCCGTCCCCAGACACGCCGGCTCGCGACGACGACCGTGCGCCGGCCGCGCAGCGGCTCGAGCAGGTCGGGCAGCGAGCCGGCGATGCCGTGACCGACGGAGATGACGTAGCGCCGCGGGCCGAGCTCGACGGGGATCTCCAGCATCGCGGGCGGAGCATAGCACCTGGCGCTAGAACGCCACCCGGGCGGTGAGGCCGAAAGTGCGCGGCTGGTTCGTCAGGTAGCCGATGCGCGCGCGGGTCCCGCGCTCGCGGTCGAGCGCCAGGAAGGCGCGCTCGTCGGTCAGGTTGTTGCAGAAGAGCGCCAGGTCCCAGCGGCCCTTCACGTAGCCCAGCCGCAGGTTCAGGAGGTCGTAGCTCGGCAGCTCGGTCTCGTAGTTGAACGTCGATTGCGTCAGCGGAGCGCCGATCGTGTTCGCCCCGAACGAGAGCAGGTTGAGGGTGCCGAGGTCCTGGTCGCCTACCTGCGTGAAGCGCGAGCCCACGTGCTGGTAGGTCCCGGTCACGTAGCCGAGGGCACTTCCGTTCATCTGCCACTGGTAGGTCGCGGCGGCCGACATCTGGAACTCGGGGACGCTCGGCAGGCGGGCGCCTTCCCGGATGCCGAGGTCGCCGCCGGCGGAGCTGAAGGTCGACCGCAGCGTCGAGTCGTTGTAGCTGCCCGAGATCGCGAAGTCGAAGTTCTTGTTCGGGGCGGCGGCGAACTCGACCTCCACGCCCTGGCTGCGGGACTTCGGCACGTTGAGGACGACGCGCGACGAGCAGGATCCCGCGGTCTCCGTCGCCTGCAGGTCGTTGATGTCCGCGTAGAACGCCGCGACGTTGAGCGAGCCGCGGTTGTTCAGGATGCGCGACTTGACGCCCACCTCGTAGTTCCAGGTCGTCTCGTCCTTCCAGAGGTCGAGGCCGCTGTAGGTCGCGAGGTCCTGGGGCGTGCAGAGCGGGACGTTCAGCTGGTCGTTGATCCCGCCCAGCCGGAATCCCTTCGCGACCTGGGCATTCAGGTGCGTCCTGTCGGAGAGCTTGAAGGTGGCGATGAAGCGGGGGGCGACGCCGTCGGCGTCGATCGAGCCGGGCTTGCTGGCCGGGTCGGCGAAGATCCCGTCGAAGACCTGGGTGCGGTCCTCCGAGAAGTGGTAGTAGCGCAGGCCGGCGGTCAGGCTGAACTTGTCGTTGAACGAGTACGTGCCCTCGCCGAAGAGGGCGTACTGGTCGAGCTTGTAGTCCAGGTCCGAGAAGAAGAGCACGTCCTTGCCGGCGCCGAACTGGCCCGCGGTCGGGATGCCGGTCATGTCCTCGAAGCCCGACACCAGCAGCGACTGGCCGTAGTGGCGCTTGGCGTTGGCGTAGAAGCCGCCGGCCACCCACTGGAAGCGGCTCTTGCCGCCGGAGAAGCGGATCTCCTGCGTAAAGGACTCGGCCGGGTCGGTGCGGTCGTCGAGCGGCGCGTTGAGCGAGTACACCGCCTCGGAGAGGCCGATCGAGCCCCCGGTGATGCTGGAGGTGAGGGCGCCGGCGTCGCGCACGACGTCGACGGTGCGGTGCGTGTACGAGGTGATCGACGTGAGCGTGACGTCGCCGAACCGGTAGCCGATGTTGAGGTCGGCGAGCGTGAACTTGTCGTCGTAGGGCTCGCCGATCTGCCGGAACTGCTCGCGCTCGCCGAGCGCCACCGCGGGCCGCGTCGTCGTGTAGGCGTTGGCCAGGATGTTGAAGGCGTCGATGCGGTTCCAGCCGTCCGCTTTCACCTGCTGGTAGACGATGCGCGGCGTGATGGTGAGGCGATCGTTCGGTGCGAACTTCATGGCCACGCGCACGCCGGTGCGGTCGCCGGTGTTGACGTCCTCTTCACGGGCGCCCGGATTCGGCTGGATCGCGCCCGTGCTGGTGCGCTGGATGCCGGGGCTGTCGATGTAGCCGGCGAAGCGCGTGTAGTAGCCGACGACGCGCAGCGCGGCCTTCTCTCCGAGCGGCGCGTTCACGCCGAGCTTGACGTTGCCGCCCTGGTTGCCGCCGTCGATCGTGTTGCCCGAGACCTCGCCGAACGCGCGGGCCTTGCCGCCGAGCTCGGGCTGGTTGCTGATGTAGCGCACCGTGCCCGACTCCGAGCCGGAGCCGAACAGCGTGCCCTGTGGCCCGCGCAGCACCTCGACGCGGTTCATGTCGAAGAGGTCGATGTCCGGCGTGAAGAGCGACAGCGAGATCACCGACTCGTCGAGGTAGGCGCCCACCTGCTCCTTGACGCCGGGCTGGTCGCGCGCGATCTGGCCGGAGGAGACGCCTCTGATCGCGACCTGGCTCTGCCCGGGGCCCAGGTTCTGCACGCTGAAGCTCGCCACGTTGCGAGCCACGCCCTCGATGTCGTCGACGCCGCGCTTGCGCAGCTCGTCCTCGGTCGGCGCGGCCACCGAGAAGGGCACCTCCAGCAGCGTCGACTCGCGCTTCAGGGAGGTCACGGTGATCTCCTCGCTGAGCTGGGTGGTGAGAGCGAAGTCCGTGGTGAGCGTGGTGCCGGGCTCGAGCTTGAGGTCGCGCAGCGACTGGTGGCCGACGCCGCGGAGCGACCACGCTCGCGGAGTAGACGCCCGCGGGCACGCTCAGGCTGTAGCTGCCGTCGGCGGCGGACGTGGCCGTGTGCGTGGCCTTCGTCGCCTGGTTGGTGAGCGTGACCGTGGCGCCCGGCACGACGGCGCCGCTCGCGTCGCGCACGACGCCGTTCACGCGTCCGTTGGCCGGTTGCGCCAGGAGCGAGGGAACGAGCCCCAGCAGAGCGATGGCGACGAATGCTGCGAAACGATTGCGTGCGACACCCATGTGCGCCTCCTGTCGAGGCCGTGAGCGTTTTTCGCTCGACGGCGTCCAAACTGGTGGATTCGTTGGCGCTACCTTTGTATCGACGGCGCCACACGAATGTCAATTGCTTCGGCACACGCACGCGTATTCTGCGGGTTATCGCAGCCAGCCGGGCAACGCCCCGTCTCGCCGGGCGCGCTCCTCGAGATCCTCCTGGGTGAGCCGCGCCCGCCGCTCGACCGCCGCGAGCGATGCCTGGAGCGCAGCCACGGAAGTCTTGCCGGCGGACGAGCGGCGCCGGCCGAAGACCTCGCTCTGGCTCGAGCGCTCGGCGATCTGCGAACGCAGCTCGGCCGCCCGCTCTTCGAGCGCCCGCAGCCGCTCGCGCACGCGCGCCGCTTCGGCGCGCCAGTGCTCCTCGCCTTTCCCCTTGCGGTGAGTCTGGGGCCGGTCGCGCCGGGCTCGCTTCGTCCGCCGCCACGGCGGGAACGGAGCTTCCGCCCGTCTCGGCGGCGAACGGATGCACGCGATCGAGGTCTTCGTTGGTGTAGACGCGCGCCGGCTGTCGCGGCGGCCTGGGTTTCTCGTCGGCCGCCACGAGCACGGGCGGCACCACGAGGACGAGCGACAGGCCGAGGGCCTTCGCCCGGAACGTCGGTCGGTATGTCATGGGAACGGCGCCTTTCCGGGAGAGGAGATGGAAAGGCGGCCCGCGAGGCCGAGCGGAACGCTATCAGCCGCAGCCGTCCCGCGTCAAGGGTCGCCCGAAGAGCTTCTGGTATCATGCGAGGCTTTGGACTCGCGAGCGGAAAGCGCATGTTGAAACTGGTTCGAGCAGCCTGGGCGACGGCGAGTGCGACGGCGGCCGCGAGTGCTACGGCTTCCGCCGGGGCCAAGGCCGGCGCGAGCGCCGTGCCCGGCGCGGTCGTCGCCGCCGGAGGCGCGGGTGCCGCGCTCTGGACCTTCCCGTCGATCCTGCTGTCCGCGTTCGCGATCGGCTGGGGAGCGGAGGCCGCCCAGTTCTTCATGAGCCAGGGCCTGGCGCTCGCCATCCTGGCCTGGCTTCAGACCCTGCCCGAGTTCGCCGTCGAGGCGGACATCGCCTGGCGCGGCGACGTCTCGAACATGACCGCGAACTTCACGGGCAGCCTGCGGCTGCTCGTGGGGCTCGGCTGGCCGATGGTGTTCGGCGTGGCGGCGCTCATGGAGCGCCGGCGCACGGGGAAGTGGCTCCGGGAGATCGTGCTCGACGACGAGGACTCCGTGGGCGTCGTCGGCCTGATCGTCCCGATCGCGTACTTCGCGCTCATCTGGTGGAAGGCGACGCTCACGCTCTGGGACAGCCTGGTGCTGGCGGCGATGTACGGCGTCTACCTCTGGATCCTGAACCGGATGCCGGCGGGCGACGAGGAGTCGATCGACGAGCTCGACCTCGTACCGCGCACTGTGATGCGGCTGAAGCCGGGCGTGCGGGGAGCCGCGATCACGGGCCTGTTCGTGGGCGGCGGCCTGCTGCTCTACCTGGCGGCGCACCCGTTCGTCGGCAGCCTGGAGGCGCTCGCGGTCTCGATCGGGATCAGCGAGTTCGTGTTCATCCAGTGGGTGGCGCCGTTCCTCTCGGAGTTCCCGGAGTTCTTCTCCGCCTTCCGCTGGGCTAAGAGCGTGCGCAAGGCGCCGATGGCGCTCATGAACCTCGTGTCCTCGAACGTCAACCAGTGGACGATGCTGGTGGCGATGATCCCGGTTGCGTACGCCTTCGGGCAGGGCCACGTCCAGACGATCCCGTTCGACGCGATGCACCGCACCGAGATCCTGCTGACGATCCTGCAATCGCTGCTCGGCGTGGTGCTGCTGCTCAACATGCGCTTCACGGCCGGGGAGGCCGCGGTGCTCTTCGCGCTCTGGGTGCTGCAGTTCGGCGTGCCCTCGCTGCGCGAGGAGCTGATCTGGGTCTACGGCGCGCTCGCGCTCCTGGGCGTGGCGCGGATCCTGGCCGACCGCCGCCGCGCGGGGGCCGTTTCGGCCTTCGGCCGGCAGTGGCGGCGCCACGCGGTGGCGGGCCCCGACGCCGCATAGGAAATGGGAAACATGGACGATCGCGTCTCCAAGGAGATCACGCCGAAAGCCAAGGACTACTCGCAGTGGTACCTGGACGTCGTGCTCAAGACCGACATGGTCGACTACAGCCCGGTGAAGGGCTGCATGATCATCAAGCCCTACGGCTACGCCGTCTGGGAGAACATGCAGCGCGACATGGACCGGCGCATCAAGGAAACCGGCCACGTCAACGCCTACTTCCCGCTCTTCATCCCCAAGAGCCTGCTCGAGCGCGAGAAGGAGCACGTCGAGGGCTTCTCGCCCGAGTGCGCCTGGGTGACGATCGGCGGCGGCTCCGAGCTCGACGAGCCGATCGCCGTGCGGCCGACCTCCGAAGCGATCATCTGCTCGACCTACGCGAAGTGGGTCGGCTCCTGGCGCGACCTGCCGGTGCTGATCAACCAGTGGGCGAACGTGGTGCGCTGGGAGAAGGTCACGCGGCCGTTCCTGCGCACGACCGAGTTCCTCTGGCAGGAGGGCCACACGCTGCACGAGACCGAGGCCGAGGCCGAGGAAGAGACGCTCAAGATGCTCGACGTCTACCGGGCCTTCTCGGAGGAGCAGCTGGCGATGCCGGTGCTCACCGGGCGCAAGACCGAGAGCGAGAAGTTCGCGGGAGCGCTCCGGACCTACGCGATCGAGGCGCTGATGGGCGACGGCCGCGCGCTGCAGGCCGGCACCAGCCACAACCTCGGCCAGCACTTCTCCGAGGCCTACGGGATCGAGTACCTCGACCGCACCCAGCAGCGCGCGAAGCCCTGGTCCACCTCGTGGGGGACCTCGACCCGCATGATCGGCGGGCTCGTCATGAGCCACGGCGACGACATGGGGCTGATGCTGCCGCCGCGGGTGGCGCCCTACCAGGCCGTGATCGTGCCGATCCCGCCCAAGAAGGGCGACGTCGCCGAAACGGTGCTGCCGAAGGCGCGCGAGGTGCAGGCGATGCTGCGCGGCGCGGGCCTGCGCATCCATCTGGACACGCGGGACCAGTTCCAGCCCGGCTACAAGTACGCCGACTGGGAGATGCGCGGCGTGCCGGTGCGGCTCGAGCTCGGGCCCAAGGACATCGAGAAGGACCAGTGCGTGCTCGTTCGCCGCGACACGCGCGCGAAGGAGTTCGTACCGCTCGCCGGTGCGGCGGCGCGACTCACCGCCCTGCTCGAGGAGATCCAGAAGGACATGCTCGAGCGCGCGCGGGCGTTCGTCGCGGCGAACACCACGCGGGTGAAGAGCTACGACGAGTTCAAGCAGGTGATGGCCGACAAGCGCGGCTTCATCGTCGCCGGCTGGAACGGCGACGCCGCCGTCGAGGCCAAGATCAAGGAAGAGACGAAGGCCACGATCCGCGTGATCCCGATGGGCGAGCCGGTCGAGGCCCCCTGCGTGAAGACAGGCCAGAAAGGCCAGGAAGTAGTCTTCGCACAGGCGTACTAGCGTCTCTTTTCGCCTGACCAGCGTCTCTTTTCGCCCCGCCGAGCAGACGCGAAAAGAGACGCTCTCTGGCTATTTCGTCATCTCCGTTGTCCGTTTCCGTTGTCCGTTTCCGTCCCACCTCCGCCGCCAGCGCGAACTCGCCCCGGGGCGAGTTCGCTTCAAGTAGTCTCTCAGCTCACTCCGTCTGGACGGAGTTGTTTCGGGCAGCTCCCGGATCGAAAGCGCCAACCCCCGAGCATCTTCAGCGTCTCACGCTTCGAGTGGGCTCTTGCTCGGATTATATGAATCTATATAATCCAGCCTTCTGGCTCGACTCGAATGGCTCCGACTCCCAAGACGCGGCACTTCCTGATCCTCGTGGCGCTGCTCGCCGGCGACGCGTATGGGCTCGAGATCGCGCGTGAGGTCGAGCGGCTGTCCGAGGGGCGGGTGCGGCTCTGGCCGGCGACGCTCTACGGGGCGCTCGATGACCTCCTCGGCTACGGCTGGATCGAGGAGCGGCACGAGCCGGGCGCGGGCGAGCGCAAGCGCGTCTACGCCATCACGCGCGCGGGGCAGGCCGTGGCGCGCGGCGAGACGCGGCGGCTCGCGCTGCTCGTGAAGATCGCGCGCTCGCGCGTCCGGCCGCGCGGGGAGACGGCGTGAGCCCGCACCAGGCGGCCCGCGTCTACCGGGCGCTGCTGCGCCTCGCTCCGCGGAAGCTGCGCGAGACGCACGCCGACGAGATGGAGGCTCTGTTCCTCGAGCGCTGGTCCGAGAGCCGTGGCCTCGCGGCGGCCGTCTGGGCGAGCGCCATCCTCGATCTCGCGCGCGCCAGGCTGCGCGATCGGCGGCATGCGGGTCGTCGTGCGTGGGAAGCCGGAACCAAGGCTCGGAGGACGGACATGATCGGACACGACCTGCGTTACGCGCTTCGCTCGCTGCTGCGCCAGAGGCTCGCCGGCGCGCTGGTGGTGGCGATGCTCGCCCTCGGACTCGCGGCGAACGTCGCCGTCTTCGGCCTGATCAACGGCCTCTTCCTGCGGCCGCTGCCGTTCCCCGAGCCCGAGCGGCTCGTCTACATCAACGAGCGTGCGCCGCGCTGGAACCTCGACGTGGTGGGAATCAACTACCCCGACCTCGACCAGTGGCGCCGTGAGCAGCGCCAGTTCGAGGCGATCGCCTACTACGAGGGCGCCAGCTTCAACGCCTCGGACGGCACGAACGCGCTCCGGTTGGAGGGCGCGCAGGTCACCCACGACTTCGCGGCCGTGCTCGGCGTGAAGCCGATCCTCGGCCGCTTCTTCACGGCGGAGGAGGATCGTCCGAAAGGCCCGCAGGTCGTCGTCATCGGCTACGGGCTCTGGCAGGACCGCTTCGGCGGGGAGCGCGACGTGCTCGGCAAGACGCTGCGGCTCGACGGCGTCGCGCGCACCGTGATCGGCGTGATGCCGCGCGGCGTCGACTTCCCGGGCGGCGTGCGCTGCTACGTGCCGCTCGCGGCCGAGCTCCGGAACGACGGCCAGAGCTACTCCGGCAACGGGATCGGCCGGCTCAAGGCCGGCGTGACGGCCGCACAGGGCGAGGCCGACCTGCTGCGCACGCAGCAGCCGATCTGGGACGCGCGCGACAAGGAGAAGGTCGTCTCGCCCTACGCGGTCCCGTTGCGCGAGGAGCTGGTGCGCGACTTCCGCACGAGCGCCCGGGCGCTCGCCGGGGCCGTCGGGCTGCTGCTGGTTGTCGCCTGCGCCAACGTCGCGAGCCTGATGCTGGCGCGTGCGCTCGCCAGGCGCCGCGAGATCGCGATCCGGGTCGCCGTCGGCGCGAGCGGCGGGCGGCTGCTGGTCCAGCTGCTGGTGGAGAACCTGCTCTTCGCGCTCGCCGGCGGCGCGCTCGGTCTGGCACTCGGCTACGCGGCTCTGCGCGCGCTGGTGAGGGCGCTCCCGGAGGAGATCCCGAGCTGGGCCGTCTTCGGGCTCGACGCCCGCGTCGTGGGCTTCGCCTTCGCCGCCACGGCTCTCACGCTCGTGCTCTTCGGCTGGGCGCCGGCGCTGCACGCCCTGCGCGGCGACCTGCGCCAGGCGATGTCGACGGCCGCGTCCGGCAGCACCGCCTCGCCGCGCGGACGGCGCACGCTGCGGCTGCTGGTGGGCGCGGAGTTCGCGCTCGCGGCGCTCCTGCTGGTCTGCGGCGGCCTGCTGCTCCAGGCCTACACGCGCGTCCGCCAGATCGACCCCGGGTTCGAGCCGCGCGGCGTGCTGACCTTCGGCGTCTACTTGCCTGCTGCGTCCTATCCGGACGAAGCCAAGCGGCTCGCCTTCTGGAATCGGCTCATCGAACGCCTGCAGACGCAGCCGGGCGTGACCTCGGCCGCCGCGATCACCTGCCCACCGCTCGGCTGCCACTGGGGCAACTTCTTCTCGGTAGAGGGTGCGCCGCCGCGCGGGAAGGACGACAAGAACCCGGTGGTGCTGCAGCGCTACGCGACGCTCGGCTACTTCCAGACGATGGGCATCCGGCTACGGGACGGGCGGCTCTTCGAGCCCGCGGAGTTCGGCCCGGGCGAGCCGCGCGGCGCGATCGTCAACGAGGCGTTCGTCCGCGAGTTCCTGCCGGGCGAGGCGCACCCCGTCGGCCGCCGCTTCCGGAGAGCGAGCTCGAGCGAGACACCCTGGATCCCGATTCTCGGCGTCGTCGGCGACGTGAAACACTACGGGCTCGAACGCCCGATGCGTCCGGGCGTCTACTTCCCGATCACGGCGCAGCCCGTCGACAGCCTGACGGTGGCGCTCAAGACGGCGGGCGATCCCGAAAGCCTCGTTGCCAGGCGCGCGAGCGGCCGTGCGCGAGCTCGACCCCGACCTGGCGGTCTTCCAGGTGCGCACGATGGAGCAGGCGCTGCGCCGCTCGATGACGGCGCGCGCGACGTACTCCTGGCTGCTCGCCGTCTTCGCGCTCCTCGCGGTGCTGCTCGCGCTCGGTGGCACTTATGGCGTGACGAGCTACCTGGCCTCGCAGCGGACGCGCGAGATGGGAATAAGGATCGCTCTTGGCGCACGTACCGCCGACATCCGCCGCAGCGTCCTCATGGGCAGCCTCGGTGTCGTGGTCGTCGGCATGGTCCTCGGGGCCCTCTCATCGGTCGCTGCGGCCAACCAGATCTCGAGCCTGCTGTTCGGAGTGTCTCCGCACGACCCCGTGGTGCTCGTAGGGGCGGTGCTCGTGCTGGGCCTGACCGCTCTCGCGGCGAGCTGGTTCCCGGCGGTGCGCGCCTCGCGCGTCGATCCGATGACGACGCTCCGGTCGGAGTAGCTCTTCACACTTCTTCATCTGTCCCACACACGGGCGAAAGCCGGCCGTCCCATCCTTCTGTTGTGAGGGGCGGGAAGCCCCGGGGGAGAGGGAGAAGAAGTCATGGTCGACACGAACCAGGGATCGCAGGCAGGGGGAACGCCGCTCTGGCGGCGGCGCACGTTCTGGCTGGGCGGCGGCGCTCTCGCCGGGCTCGCCGCGCTCGGCGTGATGGCGCCGCGGGCGATGGCCTTCCGCGGGCTGCACGGCTCGTTCGGGCACGGCCGCCACGGGTTCGGGGCGCAGATCCTGAAGGACCCGGCCGCGGCCAAGGAGCACGCGGCGACGGCTGTCGAGTTCGCGCTGCGCGGCGTGAACGCGACCGACGAGCAGAAGCAGCAGGCGCGCCGCATCACCGACAGGCTCGTCGACGAGCTCGGGCCGATGGCCGAGACGCACCGCGTGAACCGCGAGGCGATCGCGAAGGAGTTCGCGAAGCCGCAGATCGACCGCGCGGCGATCGAAAGGCTGCGCCAGCAGGAGCTGGAGCTCGCCGACCGCGCCTCGAAGCTGGCCGTCACGGGCTTCGCCGACCTGGCCGACGTGCTGACGGCCGAGCAGCGCCAGGACCTGATCGCCTTCGCTCACCGCTTCCACGGGGGCCAGGAGGAGTAACGCCCGCGGGAGGCTCGGGGGGGCGCGATGCCCCCCCGCTAGCTCTTTCGTTTGCCTTCGTTCGTTGTCCGTTTCGGTCGTTCGTTGTCCGTCCAGCCCGGTCCCTCTCGTACTACGATCCCGCCCAATGGAGCGCATCCTGATCATCGAAGACGACGCGGCGCTCGCCGGTCTCGTGCGCGACTACCTGAAGCCCTTCGGCTACGAGGTCACGGCGGCGACCACCGCGGCCGAGGGCCTGCGGCGCCTGCCAGAAGGGTGGAGCGCCGTGCTGCTGGACGTGATGCTGCCGGACCTCGACGGCTTCGAGGTCTGCCGCCGGATCCGCGCGGGCTCCGACGTGCCGGTGCTGATGCTCACCGCACGCGGGCAGGACGAGGACCGCATCGTCGGGCTCGAGATCGGCGCCGACGACTACCTTCCCAAGCCCTTCAACCCGCGCGAGCTGCTGGCGCGGCTGCGCGCGGTGCTGCGTCGGCGCGAGTCGGGCCGCCCGCAGGCCGCCGTCCTGCGCTTTGGCCGGCTGGAGATCGACCAGGACGCTCGCGCCGTCCGCCTCGACGGCGAGGAGCGCGTGCTCACGAGCTACCAGTTCGACCTGCTGGTGGCGCTCGCGGAGTCGGCGGGGCGCGTGCTCGGGCGCGAGACGCTGATGGCGCGCGCGGGCCACGCAGCGAGCGAGGCGTTCGACCGCTCGATCGACGTTCACGTCTCGCGCATCCGCGCCGCGATCGAGGACGACCCCAGGCGCCCGCGCCGGCTGCTGACGGTGCGCGGCGCCGGCTACGTCTTCGCGCGCAAGCAGGACGAGGAGTGATGCGAAGGCTGCGGACGCAGATCCACCTGACGATCGTCGCCGTGCTCGCGCTCTTCGCTCGTGCTGGCGGGCGCCGCCTGGTGGCACGCGGCGGGGCTGCGCGAGCAGGGGCGATTCGCGGGCGCGGTCGCGGACACCGCGGCCGAGCTGCTGCCCGGGCCCGAGCGCCCGGTCGCGGAGCTGCAGGCGACGCTCGATCGCCTCGGCCCGCGCTTCGGCGTCGACGCCGCGGTCTACTCGGCGGGAGGGGAGCTCGTCGCCTGGGTGGGGCGCCCGCTGCCGCTGCCTGCGGAGAGCGGTGCGCGCGGGCACTGGTCGCGCATCCGCGGCCACCTGCTGCTCGCCGTCCAGCTGGCGGACGGGCGGCGGCTGGTGGCCGCGCGCCAGCCCGACTTCCAGCACGGCCTCGGGCTGCTCGCGACGCTGGCGCTTCTCGCGCTGGCCGTCGGCGTCGGCGCGTGGCCGCTCGTGAGCCGGCTCACGCGAAGGCTCGAGCGCCTGCAGTCGCGCGTCGAGGCCCTCGGCCGCGGCGACCTCGCGGCGCGCGCGCCGGTCGAGGGCGAGGACGAGGTGGCGGACCTGGCGCGCAGCTTCAACCGCGCCGCCGAGCGCATCCAGGGGCTGGTCGAGGCGCAGCGTCGCCAGCTCGCCTTCGCATCGCACGAGCTGCGCTCGCCGCTCGCGCGGCTGCGGGTCGCGCTCGAGATGCTGCGGGGCGACGACGCCGTGCGCGCGGGAGCCGAGCGCGACGTCGCGGAGCTCGACGCGCTCATCTCCGAGCTGCTCGAGGCGAGCCGGCTCGAGGCCGTGGGAGCGGGGGAGCGAGCGGAGCTCCTGGACCTGCTGGGGCTGGTCGCCGAGGAAGCCGCGCGGACCGAGGCCGTCGTCTCGGGCGAGTCCGTGGAGCTGCGCGGCGACGCGCGCCTGCTGCGGCGGCTCGTGCGCAACCTGCTCGACAACGCGCGGCGCCACGCCGGCGGCACGGAGGTGACGGCGCGCGTCGAGCCGACGCCACGGGGCGCGTGCCTCCGCGTGGCGGACCGCGGACCCGGGGTTCCCGAGAGCGAGCGCGAGCGGATCTTCGAGCCGTTCTACCGGCCGCCGGGCGCGCCGGAGACGGGGAGCGGCTACGGCCTCGGCCTCGCGCTCGTGCGGCAGATCGCGCGCGCGCACGGTGGAGACGTGGCCTGCCGGCCGCGCGACGGCGGCGGCACGGAGTTCGAGGTGGTGCTCGGGACGGACGCGAAGCGATAGACGTTGTCGTCAGCCCTTCGGTGCGTAATACCCGAGCTTGTGTCGCACCTGAAGTTCGTCGCGTTCCGGTGTCCTCACCACGATCCGGCGCCATCTGCCGTCCCGGCGGTCGTTGCGCGACACGTAGCCGACGGTGTATTGGCTGCGCAGCTCCTCGGCGATGCGTCCGTAGACGGCCCCCAGCTCGGATACGGCGCTCGTGAAGTAGACCTCTCCGCCGGTGTCCCGCGTGAGGATGGTCAGGAAGTGCGTGGCTTGTTGGAAGGCGAGCCGCTGGCTGTCCTGTGCCCGGCCGGGCCGCAGGCCGATCGAGTACACGCCGACGTCCGCCTGTCGCGCGAGCTCGAGCACCTGGTCGTCGCTCACGGGCGAGAGGGTGTCCTCGCCGTCCGTGAGCACCACGATCGCGCGTCGCCGCGGAGCCTCCGGGCTGCCCTGGCTCCGCAGCTGCTTCAATGTGACGTAGATCGCCGTGTACAACGCCGTCGGCCCCGAGGCTTGCGTCTTGCGAATCGCGGCATCGAGCGCCGCGCGGTCCGCTGTGAACTCCTGCAGGACCGCGACCCGATCGTTGAACTGGACGACCTCGGCCAGGTCCTCGGGGCGCAGGGTCTCGATGAACCGGGCGCCTGCCTGCTGAGCCACGGGCAGCTTCTCCTCCATCGACGCCGAGCAGTCGACGAGGAGGGCCACGGACAACGGGAGCGGGTCTGCCCTGAAGAGCGTGATCTCCTGCCGGATCCCTTCCTCGAGGACGGCGAAGTCGGAGGCCGAGAGCCCGGTGATGAGCCGGTTGTGGCCGTCGGTGACGGACAGGCTCAGGCGGATCACGTCGACACCCGCTTGGAAGCTCGGCGGGTGTGGCGTCTGCGCGAGCGCAACAGCGGCGAGCGCCGCGAGCGAGAATGCGCCCGCCGCCGGAAGCCACGGGCGTCCGGCACGAGTCATGGGAGCTCCAGGAGCAAACGCATCGCAGACACTTGTAGGCTACACCCGGATCGTCGCGACCGGCCAGGCCGGAGCAAGCCGCGCTCGGGGCTTGGCACCGTGGCACTAGAATAGGCGTCGGTGCACGCCGATGTTCCTCGCGCCCGAGCTTCTGGGCATGGCCTTCTTCGCTAGCCTCGCGGCGAACGGCGCCGACGACGCGGCGTTCGCGCGCGCGCGGGAAGAGATGGTCGCGACGCAGATCGCCGCGCGCGGCGTCAAGGACCCGAAGACGCTCGCGGCGATGCGCAAGGTGCCGCGCCACCTCTTCGTTCCGGAGGGTGCGCGGGGGCAGGCCTACGAGGACCACCCGCTGGGGATCGGCCACGGCCAGACGATCTCGCAGCCCTACATCGTCGCGTTCATGACCGAGGCGGCCGGGCTGCGCGGCGGCGAGACCGTGCTCGAGATCGGCACCGGCTCCGGCTACCAGGCGGCCGTGCTGAGCGAGATCGCGGCGCGCGTCTTCACGATCGAGATCGTGGCGCCGCTCGCCGCGAGCTCGGCGGCGCTCCTGAAGCGGCTCGGCTACGCGAACGTGTCGGTGCGTGCGGGCGACGGCTACCTCGGCTGGCCGGAGGCCGCCCGCTTCGACGCGATCCTCGTCACCGCCGCGGCGCCGCGGATCCCGGCGCCGCTCAAGGAGCAGCTGAAGGACGGCGGGCGTCTCGTGCTGCCGGTCGGCGACGACTGGCAGGAGCTGATCGTGGTGACGCGGCGCGGCGAGCGCTTCGAGGAGAACCGGCTGCTGGCCGTTCGTTTCGTGCCGATGACCGGCAAGGTCCGACAGTAGCCGTCCGCCCCGGCTACGGGGTGGTAGGATCGAACCCATGAGGCTTCCGCGTCCTTTCTTGCTGGCGGCCGCCGCAGCGCTCGCCACCAGCGCCGCTGCCACCCCGGCGGTCATCCCGCTCACGCTGCCCTCGGGCACCGTGCTGCAGGTCGAGGTGATGGTCAAGGACGAGGACCGTGCGATGGGCCTCATGTTCCGGCCTTCGCTGCCCAAGGACCGCGGCATGCTCTTCATCTTCGAGCGGCCCGACTTCCACGGCATCTGGATGAAGAACTGCCGCTTCCCGATCGACATCGTCTGGCTCGACGAGGAGAAGAAGGTGGTACACGTCGCCGAATCGGTGCCGCCGTGCAAGGCCGAGCCGTGCCCGGTCTACAACCCGCTCCGGCGAGCCTCCTACGTCGTGGAGCTCAACGCCGGCCAGGCGAAGCGCGAGAAGGCCGTGCTGGGCGCCACGTTCGGCTTCATCCTGACGACGCCCGAAGCTGCCCTCTAGCGATCGCGCCGCGGCCGCGATCAGAGCCTCGGGGGGCGGCATGCCCATGCCCGCCCAGTCCTCGCGGGCGGGGCCGTAGAGGCCCGGCACCTTGAGCCCGGCCTGGCGCATGAGCACGGTCATCTGTCCCCGATGGTGCGTTTGGTGGGTGATCAGCGCCGTCAGCGTGAGGCCGCGCTTCCACTTCTCGCCGTACATGTCGTCCGCCTGCTGCAGCGTCTCGTCGGTCCAGCTGGCCCGGATGGCGGGCAGCAGCGACGCCGAGGCCGCCTCGTAGCCGGCGACGATCGCGGCGGCCGTCGCGGGGAGCGGCGCGTGCTCGCCGGGTCCGGCGAGCTTCAGCCCCGTGCGACCCATCATCTCGCGGAGCGTCGTCGTGATGTGCCAGGCGAGGCGCCCGAGCGTGCGGCCCTGCGGCGCGACCGCCTGCGCGAGCGATGCGTCGGTCAGCGCGCGCAGTACCTTGAGCGTGCCCTCGCTCTCGAACTCCCACGCGCGCTCGAAGTGCGACAGCTTGGTGAACATGCGCCCTCCTCGATTGCTCAGTTCGCCGGCGGCAGGCTGAGCGAGGCCTGGCCGAAGAAGTAGCGCCAGCCCTGGGGCGTGCGCACGTAGGTGTCGCTGAACCAGAGCTTCTTGTCGATCGGCTTGCCGCCGCTCGTGCCCTTGAGCCAGAGCCTCGCGGTCACCACCGCGGTGTCGCCGTGGACGCGGACCTTCTGGGTGCCGGGATCTTCGACCTGGTGCTCCCAGACGAAGTCCTTGTCCTTCGCCGACTTGATCAGGTCCGCCTTGTTGTAGACCGTGCCGTTGCCGACCACGAGCACGAAGTCGTCGAGCAGGATGCGCGCCATCGTGTCCGCGTCGTTCTTCTCGACGGCGGCCTGGTACCGGGTGTCGAGGTCGGCGACGGCCTTCTCGTCGGCCGCTCGCGAGTCGGCAGCCGCGCCGACCGTCGCGAGCGCCAGGCCCGCGACGCCCAGCAGCGCGAGGTGCGTGACCAGTCTCATGTGTTCCTCCCTGCGGAAGTATCCTCTCGGCAGGCACTCGCGTCTCGCGCCGTTCAGCCGCCCCCGCTCTCACGCCGCCAGCCGCTCCCCTGGATTGACACCTATGCCTTCTACAGGTACATATGTAGAAGACGGAGGCGTCGATGCCTGAAGCCCGGACGGACCTGCCGCAGGGAACCCTGGACCTCCTGATCCTGAAGGTGCTGGCGCTCGGTCCGCTCCACGGCTACGCGATCGCCCAGCGCCTGCAGCAGATCTCGCGCGACGTCGTGCAGGTGCAGCAGGGCTCGCTCTACCCGGCCCTGCACCGGCTCGAGAACAAGGGGCTGCTCGCCTCCGACTGGAAGATCTCCGACACCGGCCGCGAGGCGAAGTTCTACCGGCTCACGGCGAGGGGGAGGACCCACCTGGGCGCCGAGCAGGAGAGCTGGCGGCGGCTCACCGAGGCGGTGTCGCTGATCCTGGCCTCGGACGGAGAGCCGTCGTGACCTGGCTCGGCCGGCTGTTGCGCGGCGCGCGCATGGAGAGCGAGCTCGACCGCGAGCTGCGCGACCACATCGAGCGCCAGACGGCGGACTACGTCGCGGCGGGGCTCGGCGCGGCCGAGGCGCGGCGGCGCGCCGTGCTCGAGTTCGGCGGGCTCGAGCAAAGGAAAGAGGAGTGCCGCGACGCGCGTGGCACCCGCCTCGTGTCCGATCTCGCCCAGGACCTGCGCTACGGCCTGCGCATGCTGCGCAAGAGTCCCGGCTTCACGTTCGTGGCGATCGCCTCGCTCGCGCTCGGGATCGGCGCGAACACCGCGATCTTCACGCTCGTCGACAGCCTGCTCCTGCGCGCGCTGCCGGTGCGCGACCCCGGCCAGCTCGTGCGCCTGAAGGACGGCTCCTGGACGAACCCGATCTGGGAGGCGATCCGCGAGCGCGTGCCGCAGCTCGTGGAGGGCGCCGCGGCCTGCTCGGACACGCAGCTCGACCTCGCTTCGGGCGGCGAGGCGCAGCTCGCGCAGGCTTTCTACGCGAGCGGCGAGTTCTTCGACGTCGTGGGTGTCCCGGCCATGCTGGGCCGCACCTTCACGCGCGACGACGACCGCCGCGGAGGCGGCGCCGCCGGGCCCGTGGCCGTCCTGAGCTACGCCTTCTGGCAGCGCCGCTACGGAGGCGCCGCCGACGCGATCGGCAGCCCGCTCACGCTCAACGGCATCCCGTTCATTGTCGTGGGCGTGACGCCGCCCGGCTTCTTCGGCCCGAGCGTCGGCCGGTCGTTCGACGTCGCGGTGCCGATCGGGATGGTGGACCGAGTGCAGGGGAACGACCGCAGCTGGCTCGACGCCCGCTCCACGTGGTGGCTCGACGTGATCGCGCGCCTGCGGCCCGGCCAGACAGTGGAGGCGGCGAGCTCGGCGCTGCGGGCGGCGCGCCCGCAGATCCGCGAGGCCACCCTCCCGACCAACTGGCGTCCCAAGGACCTCGAGACGTACCTGAGCGAGGGGTCGCTCACGTTCGTGCCGGCGAGCAACGGCTTCTCCGAGATGCGCGGCAGCTACGAGCGGCCGCTGCTCACGGTGATGGGCGTCGTGGTGCTCGTGCTGCTGATCGCCTGCGCGAACCTGGCGAGCCTGCTGCTCGCACGCGCCAACGCGCGGCGCCAGGAACTCGGCGCGCGGCTCGCGCTCGGCGCCTCGCGCCAGCGCCTCGCCCGCCAGCTGCTCGCGGAGTGCCTGCTGCTCGCGCTGCCCGGGGCGGCGCTCGGCCTGCTCGTCGCGCAGTGGGGCAGCCGCCTGCTGGTGCGCCAGATCACGGCCCAGCAGGAGCTCGTGTCGCTCGACGTGTCGCTGCACTGGCGCGTGCTGCTGTTCACGGTCGCGCTGACTCTCGGCGACGGCCGTGCTCTTCGGCGTGGCGCCCGCGCTGCGGGGAACGGGCTTCTCCCCGCAGGACGCGATCCGGCACCAGGGCAGAACCCTCGCAGGAGAAGGTCCGGGTGCCCTCGGCGGGCCGCTGGTCGTGGCCCAGGTGGCCCTCTCGCTCGTGCTCGTGTTCGCGGCGGGGCTCTTCGTGCGGAGCTTCTCGGGGCTCGCCACGCGCGACCTCGGGCTCGACGAGGACGCGCTGCTGCTGGTCAACGTCGACGCCCAGCGCAGCCGGAACGTGCAGGGGCGCGGCGCGCTCTTCGATCAGGTCGCCCGGGAGGCGGCAGCTGCCCCGGGCGTCGCCGCGGCGGCCGTCTCGGTGGTCCCTCCCGTGAGCGGGATGGGCTGGAACAACAACTTCCAGGTCCGGGGCGGCCCGACGCTCAACGATCGGGATGCGAGCGCGTGGATGAACGCCGTGACGCCGGGCTGGTTCGCCACCTATCGCACGGCTCTCGTCGCGGGGCGCGACTTCGACGCGCGGGACGGGAAAGGCGCACCGCGCGTCCTGATCGTCAACGAGGCGTTCGTGCGCCGCTTCGTCGGCGCGGCAGCGCCCCTTGGCGGCGTCGTGGACCAGGAGGGCGAGCCCGGCGTGCGACGACCGCCGCTCGAGATCGTGGGCGTCGTGAAAGACGCCGTGTACCGC
The DNA here is from genome assembly GCA_963724555.1 of uncultured Acidobacteriota bacterium. Classification (GTDB taxonomy): domain Bacteria; phylum Acidobacteriota; class Vicinamibacteria; order Fen-336; family Fen-336; genus DATBSL01. The sequence goes on along the minus strand of CAVRVE010000027.1, from coordinate 43,371 downwards.
TCGCCGCGCGACGCGGACGAGCCGACCGTGTACCTGCCGATGGCGCAGCTGCCGAACGAGGACAGCTGGCCCTTTGCGAGCCTCGCCGTGCGCGCGAGCGCGGGCTCGCCGGTGCTCCTCAGCCGCTCGCTGACGGCCGCGATCGGGCGCGTCGACCCGAAGCTCTCCCTGACCTTCAAGCTCCTGTCCGACCAGGTCGGCGCCGCCATGATGCGCGAGCGGATCGTCGCGATGCTGTCGGGCTTCTTCGGCTTCCTCGCGCTCTTCCTGGCCGGGCTCGGCCTCTACGGCGTCACCTCGCACGCGGTGAACCGGCGCCGCACGGAGATCGGCGTGCGCATCGCGCTGGGCGCCGACTCGAGAGGCGTCGTGCGCCTCGTGCTGGGCCGCGCCTCGCGGCTGATCGCGGTCGGCGTCGTCGCAGGCGTCGTGATCAGCCTGCTGCTGTCGCGCTTCGTCGAGGCGCTGCTCTACGGCCTTCCTCCGCGCGATCCGGCGACCCTTGCCGGCGCCGTGGCGGTCCTCGTGGGGGTGGGGCTCCTGGCCGCCCTGCTGCCCGCGCGGCGCGCGTCCCGCATCGATCCGGCCGCGGTGCTGCGCGAGGGATAGCCGGTCTCAGATGGCGTCCAGGAAGTCGAGCAGCGCGCTCTGCAGCTCGAACGGAAGCGCGTCGTAGGCGCTGCGCGCCGCCGCCGCCTGGTTGCCGTGGCGCTTGATGGCGTCGCGGACGGTCGCGGCGGAGCCGTCGTGAAGGTAGGGCGCGCTCTCGGAGAGGCCCCAGAGCGGTGTCGTGCGCAGCTCGTTCGGCCTCGCCGCGGCTTGCGCGATGCCGTCGCCCGTGCCGATGTCGTGAAGCAGGAAGTCGGAGTACGCACCCACCCGCTTGCCGTCGAGAGCTTCGATCCGGCTGCGGGTGACGTAGCCGGCGTAGTGGCAGACCGCGCAGCCGATCTGCTGGAACACGCGCTCTCCACGGGCCGCTCCGCGATCGCCGCGATCCCCGTGGTCGCCGCGATCGCCGTGATCCCCGCCGCCGCTGCGGTCGAAACGGCGCTCGAAGTCGGCGTCGCTCACGTCGAGGTGGCTCAGGCTGGCGTCGCGCGGGGGCGGGCCGAGCAGGCGCATGAAGTTGGTGAAGAGCGTGACGTCGTCGTCCTCGTCCTCCGGATCGGCGTGCTTGTCACAGGCCTTGAGCTTGGTCAGGTCGCCGTTCGGCGCGTTCTCGGTGGGGAACAGCTTGCTCGTGATCCCCATCTCGTTCAGGTAGGCGTCCCCGCTGAAGGCCGGGAGGGTCGCCTGCTGGTTCTTCCAGCCGAAGCGCCCCACGCGCCGGGTGCCGCTCGCGACGTCGTCGATGACGGCGAGACGCCCGGCCTGCTCCGGGTGCAGCCGCGCCTGGAGGAAGCGGTACCCCTCGATCTGGAAGTCCGGGATCGCCTCGATCAGCCCCATGCCGAAGAGCGGGGTGGTCTGGCGCGGGGCGAGCACGTTCGCCTCGAGCGGCACGCTTTCGCGACAGGCGGCGCTGATCGCGTCGCTCTGGAAGAGCGATCCGCCCGGTAGCTCGATGAGCGTGTTGCCGCTGAGCTTCTGGCCGCGTGTCTCGTTGAGCGGGCTGCCGCCGCCGACCACCGGCGTGGAGTGGCATGTGGCACAGCCGGTGTTGTTGAAGATCGGCCCCAGCCCGTCGGACTCGGCTTCTACCTGCTCGAAGGCTTCCTTGCCGTCGCGGAACAGCTTGCGTTCCTGGAAGCTGAGGCCTTCGATCGGGCGGCCGAGCTCGAAACGGCTGGCATGGGCGGAGGTGCGACCCGTGCTGAAGCACAGGACGACCGCCGTGACGAACGGCGTGACGAGAAGGAGGGTGCGGGCGACTCGCATCGGGAGCCCCCTTAGGCTTTCGGTTGTCGTTACACGCGCAATGCCCGGAGGGGCATCAGCGGAGGGACGCCACGTGTGCGCCGAGTCGTGCCAGCCCGCCCCGTGGGGTCGCAAGGACGGCGCGATCGGCAACGAGCGAAGCCGGGCGCTCCTGCCCGGCGCGACGGAGCCTACGTCGGGAGATACAAACTGCTTCAGTGACGGCAGACACAGTGGGCTCCGGCATATGAACGGTCTTGCTCGGAGCGCCGGATGCAACCCTGCGCGCGTGCGCGGCGTCTTCCGCCAGCTGCCCGTTCGCGATCCCGATCGGCTCGTGCTCCTGAGCTGGAACGGCACCTTCGTCGGCAGCGGCTGGGGCAGCGGCAACCTGCTGCCGCGCCCGCTGTTCAGGGACTTGAAGGCCCAGAACGAGGTGTTCGACGGGATGTTCGCCCGCCACCCGGCGCGCGTCCACTTCGCGATGGACACGCTGACGCTCGTGGCGGCCGCGGCGCCCGCGCGGCGCGCCACGGCCGTGAGCCCCGTCGAGGCCCTGCGCCACGAGTAGCCGCTAGAAGCGCGAGGTGATGCCGAAGCGCACGGCGAGCGGCGAGCCGGGCGTGATGTTGTTGTTGCTGTGGGCGTACGCGTAGTAGTCGACGTCGAACAGGTTCTCGACGTTGAGCTGCGCCCGCAGCTTCGCGTTCAGCTTGAAGAAGACGGCGGCGTCGACCCGGGTGAAGCCGGGCATGAGCACCGTGTTGTCGGTCGAGGTGTAGACCGAGCTCCGGTAGATCACGCCGAGGCCGGCCCCCCACTTCGGCGAGATGTCGTAGCGGTTCCAGAGCGAGAGCGAGTTCTTCGGCAGCTGCGCGAGCGTCGCGCCCGCCTGCGCCGTGGGGGACAGCGAGCGCGTGATCTCGCCGTCCTGCCACGCGTAGCCGCCGACGATGCTCCAGGCCGACGTGAGGTTGCCGCCGAGCGCCAGCTCGACGCCCTTCGTGCGCTGCCCGTCCACCAGGATCGAGCGCGAAGGGTCCGTCGGATCGGGAGCGACCACGTTGCTGCGGTCGAGCTGGTAGCCGGCGGCCGTGAAGGCGAGGCCGGGCGTCAGGTCCCACTTCGCGCCGATCTCGTAGTTCCTGAACTCCTCGGGCTCGAGCGCCTGGTTGGTGAGCGAGAGCGAGGCGAGCTGCTCGCCGGCCCGCGGCAGGTAGGAGAGGCTGTAGCTCGCGTAGACCGACACCGGAACCACGCGGCTTGTAGATGAGCCCGACGCGCGGCGAGACGAGGCCGTCGTCGCTCGCGAGGTCGCTGGCCGTGCGGTTGTTGGTGAAGTCCATGCCGAAGTCGTCGTAGCGCAGCCCGACCACCGCCTGCAGGCGGGACGACAGCACCAGCTGGTCCTGCAGGTAGAGCGCCGCCAGCGTGGCGACGCCGTGGTTGTCGGCGTCGGTGGCGTTCGGGCGGAACTCGACCGGCAGCGACGTCACCGGATCCGAGACCGGCGCGTCGACGCTGGTCGTGATGGGGCTGATCGTGGTGAAGTACGCCGGTGGTGCGGACGTTGTCGGACACCTGGCGGCCGAGCTCGGCCCCGACGAGCAGCGTGTGCGCGAGGCTTCCCGTGTGCGCGGAGATCACCAGGTCGGTCTGGTTGAAGAAGTTCTGCCGCTTCATGCCGTTGTTGTAGCCGGACAGGCTCACCTCGGTGCCCGCCGCGTTCACGGCCCCCGGGAACACGTTCTGGTAGAACTTGTCGTAATCGCCGTAGCTCGTGCGGTTGCGCAGCGTGTAGCGGCTGGAGAAGCGGTGCTCGAGGAGCGCCGAGAAGACGTTCGCCGTGATCTTCGAGTAGCTCGCGTCCGGGTTGCCGAAGAAGGTGCTGGCATCCGTCGCGAAGGGCCGGCCCTCGAACGACGGGATCCCGCGGTCGGCCGTGCGGTCGTCGTGGAAGAACTCGTAGCCGGCGCGCAGCATGGTGCGGGCGCCGAGCACGACGGCGACGGTCGGGTTGACGCCGTAGCGCTCGAGGCCCGTGTCCTCGCGGTACGAGTCGGACTTCTCGTAGACCCCGGTCGCCCGCAGCGCCAGCCTGGGGCTCAGCGCCTGCCCCAGGTCGCCGGTGACGCGGCGGTCCTGCCACGAGCCGAGCTGGAGCGCGAGCTCGCGCGACGGCTGCCAGTCGGCCTGCCGGCTCACGCGGTTGATCACGCCGCCCACGCCGCCGCGCCCGAAGATCATCGCCGTTCGGGCCCTTCAGGGCCTCGACGCGCTCGACGTTGTAGAGGTCGCGGAAGTACTGGACGTCGTCGCGGATGCCGTCGACGTAGAAGTCCGAGGTGGAGCTGTTGCCGCGGAAGATCGGCGTGTCGCGATTGCCTTCGCCCTGCGCGATGCCGACCCCCGGCATGTAGCGCACCACGTCGGCGATGCCCTGCATCTTCTGGTCCGCGACCAGGTCGCGGGTCACGACGCTCACGGACTGCGGCACGTCGCGCAGCAGCGTGTCCGTGCGCGTGGCGCTCGTGACGCGCGGGACCACCAGGCTCGGCGCCTGCACCGTGACCTGGTCCGTGTAGGGCAGCGGCGCGAGCACGAGCCGCAGGTCCGAGCGGGGAGCGTCCAGCTCCTGCGTGGCGGGCGTGAAGAGGGCGACCTGGGCCGTGACGCGGGCCGGGCCGGGGCCGACGTTGTCGAACACGAACCGGCCGGCCTCGTCGCTCTGCGTCGTGCGCTCGGCCCCCGAGCCGGGCTTCAGGGTCACCGTCGCCCCCGGAACCACGGCGCCGGTCGTGTCCACGACGGTGCCGGTCACGGAGCGGGTCGCTGCCGCGGGCTTCGCCGCGGCGGCCGGCTCCGGGCTGGCAAAGACGTCGGCCGGGGACGGGGCAGGGGAGAGCAGGACGACGAGGGGGAGGACGATCGCGAGGTCACGCATCCGGCAGCTCCTTGATGAAAATGAAATCGGGTTTCAATTTCAGGACGAAGGATACGGGACCGGGCTCTTTGCTGTCAAGCCTCCTCGCGGACGGTTTCCTGAGCCATACGGACCAGAATGCACGGGATGACGCGCCCCTACTACGCGCTGCGGCACGCCGAGTTCCGGCGTCTGTGGCTGTCCCAGCTCGTCTCGCAGGTCGGCACCCAGATGCAGTCGGTGGCCCTGCACTGGCACATCTACCTGCTGACGGGGTCGCCGCTCGCGCTCGGCCTCGTCGGCCTGACGCGCGCGCTGCCGACCGCGCTCTTCTCGCTCTGGGGCGGCGTCGTCGCCGACCGCCGCGACCGCCGCCTGGTCATGCTCGCGGCCCAGTCGGCAATGGCGGTGGTGGCCGTGGCCCTCGCCGTGCTCACGCTCGCGGGGCGCGAGACGCTCTGGGCGCTCTACGTCCTGAACGCGCTCGGCGCCGCCGCGGGAGCCTTCGACAACCCGTCGCGGCAGGCGCTCGTCCCGCGCCTGGTGCCGGCCGCCAGCCTGCCCGGCGCGCTCGCGCTCAACCTCGCGATGTTCCAGACGGCGCTCATCATGGGCCCCGCGTTCGCGGGCCTGCTGCTCGCCGGCAGCGGGGCGGGCGGCTTCAGCGGCAGCATCCGCCCCGCGCTGCCCGGCGCCGCGAGCACCCACTCGATCGCGCTCATCTACGCGCTGAACGCGCTGTCGTTCCTGGGGGTGCTCGCCGTGCTGGCGACGCTCAAGACCTCGGGCCGCGTCGACGCCCCCGAGGGCGGGCACGAGCCGCCGCTGCGCTCGCTGCGCGAGGGCCTGCGCTTCGTGCTGACGACGCCCGTCATGGTCTGGTCGACCGGCCTCGACTTCGTCGCCACCTTCTTCGCCGGCGCGATGTCGCTCCTGCCGATCGTGGCCGACAAGGTGCTGGGCGTCGGGCCGGCCGGCTACGGGGCGCTCGTGGCCGCGCCGGCCGTGGGAGCCTTCCTCGGCTCGCTCTACACGGCCGCGCGCCCGCTGCCCGTGCGGCAGGGCCGGGTGCTGCTGGGCTCGATCGCGCTCTACGGCATCGCGACCGTGGTGTTCGGGCTCTCGCGGTCGTACGCGCTCACGCTCGTGGCGCTGGCGCTCACCGGGCTCGCGGACCTCGTCTCCACCGTGATCCGCCAGACGCTGCGCCAGCTGCTGACGCCCGACCGCCTGCGCGGGCGGATGACCGGCGTGAACATGATGTTCTTCATCGGCGGGCCGCAGCTCGGCGAGGTGGAGGCGGGGCTCGTCGCGTCGCTCTTCGCCTCGGCGGTGACGGGCGTGACGGTCTCGATCGTGTTCGGCGGCGTCATGACGTTGATCGCTGCGGCCGTCGTGGGTCTCGCGACACCGGTGATCCGGGACTACGGGTCGCATACGGACGTTGGTTGACACACCGGACCCAGGGGCACACGATCCCGAGCCGATCCTACCGAAAGAACGCAAACCAGCCCCTCAGGAGGGGGCCCTATCGATGCGAAAGACCATGACGAGCCTCACGCTGCTGGCCCTCGTTGCGACGACCACCAGCACCGTGTTGGCGCAGGGCATGCCGACCGTGCAACCCAAGTTCCTCCAGATCTACCGCGAGCAGGTGAAGATGGGACGCACGGGCGACCACGCCAAGTGGGAAGCCGGCTGGCCGGCCGCCTACGAGAAGAACAAGAGCCCTTACAGCTACATTGCACTCGTGTCGGTGACCGGTCCCAACGAAGTCTTGTACGTCTCGCCGCTCGCTTCACAAGCGGCCTTCGGCGACACCCTGGCTCGCGAAGACGCCGATCCGGCGTTGCGCGCGGAGCTCGATCGGCTGTCGCGCGGCGACGCGGAGTTCGTGAGCGAGTCGACCTCGCTGCAGGCGCTGGCGCGGCCTGACCTGAGCTATGGCAACTTCCCGGACCTCGCGATGATGCGGTTCTGGGAGATCACCACCTACCGGGTCAAGCCCGGCCATGACGACGCGTTCGACGCGGCCGCGAAAGCCTGGGCCGCCGCCACTGCGCGCTCCGCGCCGGGTACGAGCTGGCGAACCTACCAGGTCGTGGCGGGCGCCCCGGGTGGCACCTACCTCGTGTTTTCGTCGCACGCCAACTTCGGAGCCTTCGACAAGGCGGGAGCCGATGGCGACGCCACGTTCAAGGGCCTCAACCTCGACGAGCGCGCGACGCTCGACAAGTACTTTGCCGACGCTGCGCTGAGCACGGTCACGAATCGCTACCGGCTGGACGCCGGTCAGAGCTTCGTCCCCGCGGAGACGCGGCAGAAGGACCCGGCCTTCTGGACGCCGAAGGCCCCGGCCGCGGCGAAGGCGCCCGCGAAGAAGCCCTGACCTGTCGTTGTGACCGCTCGGGCTCCGAACGAAGCCGGAGCTCGAGCGGGTCGGACAGCTCCCTCAGTCTTCCTTGGGACGCGGCCTGCCGAACAGCCACGCCACGAGCACGCCCAGCAGGTAGAGGCCGATCATCGGCGCCGCGAGCGCCGTCTGGTTGACGACGTCGGGCGAGGGCGTCACGACCGCCGAGACGATGAAGCTCCCGAGCACCGCCCACTTCCAGACGCGCAGCAGGCCCATCGGCGTCACCAGGCCGAGCCGCGCGAGCACGAAGATCACCACCGGGATCTGGAACACGAGCCCGAGCCCGAGCAGGAACCAGGAGTAGAACTCCCAGTACTCCCCGATCCGCGGCATGAACTGCATGTCCGCGCCGCCGAAGGTGTAGAGGAACTGGAACGTCATGGGGAACATGACGTAGTGGCCGAAGAGCGCGCCGCCGGCGAAGAAGAACGTGCCCATGCCGATGAACGGCACCGCCCACTTCTTCTCGTGCTTGTAGAGCCCCGGCGAGATGAAGCCCCAGATCTCCCACAGGATGAAGGGCGCCACCACGAAGATGCCCACGAAGAAGGACATCTTCATGTAGAGCATGATCGCCTCGGCCGGACCGGTGAAGATGAACTTGTCCGCGAAGCCGGCCTTGCGCATCGGCTCGACCATGAAGTGGAAGATCTGCTCGCGGAAGCCCCAGCAGGCGCCGAAGCCGAGCGCCAGGTAGACGCACGAGCGCACGAGGCGCTGGCGCAGCTCCTCGAGGTGCTCGAGGAACGTCATCTTGTCCGGATGGGGGCGGGTCATCGAGCGGCGGTTCGGCTACTGCCGTTCCGCAGTGGGCGGCGTGCTCTCCCGGCTGACGGCTTCGGCCACGGGCTCGACCTTCGGCGCGGCCCCGTCCGTCGCGGCCTCCGCCGGAGGCGGGGCTCGTGGGGGCTCGCGCCGCCTCCTGGGGCGGGCTCGCGACCGGCTCGACCTTGGGCGGCTCGATCCGCATCGACTCGCGGATCTTCTCGGCTTCGACCTCGCTCTCGATCGTGTTGCGGAAGTCGTTCGAGGCGCGGCGGAACTCCGCCATCATCTTTCCGAGGCTCTTGCCGATCTCGGGCAGCTTGCGCGGCCCGAACACGATCAGGGCCACGACGAAGATCAGGAACAGCTCAGGCCCGCCCAACGTTCCAAACATGACTGTATCCAGGATCTTATCACCGCGGGGTGCTAGAGTTGCGTATGCGCGAGAGGTGGCTAGCCGCTGCCGCCCTGGCCTTTGTCGCTTCTCGTCCCGGCCCGTTCCCAGGCCGATATCCCGATCGTCGAGCTCGACGGCGTCGTCCACGCGGTGAGCGCCGCGCACGTCGTGCAGGCGATCGAGCGGGCCGACGCCGAGCACGCGCCGCTCGTGGTGATCCGGATGGACACGCCGGGCGGCCTCGACAGCTCGATGCGCCAGATCATCGACGAGATGCTCAACTGCCGGACGCCGGTGGCGGTCTTCGTGGGGCCGTCGGGGGCGCGCGCGGCCTCGGCGGGCTTCGTGATCACGGTCGCGGCCGACATCGCCGCGATGGCGCCCGGCACGAACATCGGCGCCGCCCACCCGGTGTCCGGGATGGGCCAGATGGACGAGGTGATGTCGAAGAAGGTCACCCAGGACGCGGCGGCCTACATCCGCAGCAAGGCCGAGCGCCGCGGCCGCAACGTCGAGATGGCCGAGAAGGCGGTGGTGGAGAGCAAGTCCTTCACCGAGAAGGAGGCGCTCGAGCTCAAGCTGATCGACCTCGTCGCGACCGACGTGGACGACCTGCTGAAGAAGCTCGAAGGGCGCGAGGTCGTGCGCTTCGACGGCAGCAAGGTGACGCTCCAGCTCCAGGGCCAGCGCACCTTCCTGGTTCGCATGGACTGGCGCCAGGCGATCCTCAGCACGATCGCGCGGCCCGAGATCCTGTTCCTGCTGCTGCTCGGCGCGCTCGCCGGCCTCGGAGCCGAGATCAGCCACCCCGGCCTGATCTTTCCGGGGATCATCGGCACGCTCTGCCTGATCCTGTTCCTGTTCGCGAGCCAGATCATCCCGGTGAGCGGCGCCGGCGTGCTGCTGATCCTGCTCGCGATCGCGCTCTTCGCCGCCGAGGTGAAGGTGGCGTCCTACGGGCTGTTGACGGTCGGCGGGCTGGTGGCGATGATCCTCGGCGCGATGATGCTGGTCGACTCGCCGCTGCCGGAGCTGCGCGTCAACCCGTGGACGCTGCTGCCGGTGATCCTGGTCTTCGCGCTCTTCACGATCGCGCTGGTCCGGCTGGTGCTGCAGGCCCAGCGGCGCACGGCCCGCACCGGCCGCGAGGCGCTCGTCGCGCAGCGCGGCCAGGCGGCGAGCGAGCTCGCGCCCGAGGGCTGGGTGATCGTGCAGGGCGAGCGCTGGCGCGCGCGCGCCAAGGAGACGGCTGGCCCGGCGATCCGGTCGTCGTCGAATCCGTCGATGGACTGGTGCTCCAGGTCCGAAAGGGGGAGTGATGCCGCCCGTAGTGTTCGTGTTCGGCTTCGTGGTGTTCTGGCTGCTGCTCTCGGTGAAGGTGCTGAACGAGTACGAGCGCGGCGTCATCTTCCGGCTCGGCAAGGTGCTGCCGACGCCGAAGGGCCCCGGGCTCATCATCGTGGCCTGGCCGATCGATCGCATGATGCGCGTGAGCCTGCGCACGGTCGTCCTCGACGTGCCGCCGCAGGACGTGATCACGCGCGACAACGTCACCGTGAAGGTGAACGCGGTCGTCTACTTCCGGGTCATGGACCCGCTCAAGGCGGTGATCTCCGTCGAGAACTTTCTCTACGCCACCAGCCAGGAGGCGCAGACGACTCTCCGCAGCATCCTCGGCCAGGCGCACCTCGACGAGCTGCTCTCCGAGCGCGACCGGCTGGCGCTCCGGCTGCAGGAGGTGATCGACCAGCACACCGACCCCTGGGGCGTGAAGGTGACCCAGGTGGCGGTGAAGGCCGTGGACCTGCCGGTGGAGATGCAGCGGGCGATGGCGAAGCAGGCCGAGTCCGAGCGCGAGAAGCGCGCCAAGATCATCCACGCCTCGGGCGAGTTCGAGGCCAGCAAGCAGCTCGCCGAGGCGGCCGCCGAGCTCAACTCGCAGCCGGTGTCGCTTCACCTTCGCTATCTGCAGACCCTCGTCGAGATCGCCGCCGAGAAGAACTCGACGATCGTCTTCCCGGTGCCGATCGACTGGCTGAAGGCGCTGATGGGCGACGGGTCGCGCAAGGCGTAGATAGGCATAGCGGAGAGGAGTCGCGAGACAGCATGATGGAGGACGAAGGCCTCACGCTGCGCGGCAGCATCGAGGGCACCTCGGTGCCGGAGCTGCTGAAGTCGGTGCTGGGCAGCGGCGAGACGGGCGTGCTGACGTTCCGCAAGGACGACGTCACGAAGGACGTCCACCTGCACATGGGCCGGATCATCTACGCCCGCAGCAGCAATCCCGACGAGCGGCTCGGCGAGGACCTGCTGCTGCGCGGCAAGATCAGCGTGCGCCAGTACCTGGAGGCGAGCCGGCTGATCGCCCCGGGCCGCAGGCTCGGCACGATCCTGATCGAGCTCGGCGCGCTCGAGTCCGAGGACCTGCTGCCCGCGATCGAGCACCACGTGAAGGAGATCCTGCTCGACGTCTTCAGCTGGTCCACGGGCGAGTACGAGCTCACGATGACCGAGCCCGGCAAGGACGACGTGATCGCGCTCAACCTGCAGACGGAGGCGCTCATCGTCGAAGGCATGCGGCGCATGCGCTCGTGGCGCGCGATCTACCGCGGCGTCGGCGGCGACCTCGACTCGACCCCGATGCCGACCGGGAACCAGGAGGCGCTGCTCAAGGTCGAGCTGAGCGAGGAGGAGCAGGAGCTCGTCGCGCACGCGAACGGCCGCGCGACGATCGAGCAGATCTGCCAGGGGTCGTACCTCTCGAACCTGGAGACCTGCCGGCTGCTGTGGGCGATGATGGTGCTCGGCGTGCTCCGGCGCGGGCAGCCGGGCGAGGCCGCGGCGCGCGAGGAGGACGTGGCGCAGCGCGAGCAGGAGCTCGACCTCGAGAGCATCGTCGAGCGCTTCAACCAGATGATGAACCGCATCCACTCGTTCCTGCAGGGGCGCATCGGCACCGACGTCGACGCCTTCATGGACGAGGCGCTGGCGCGGATCGCCGGGCAGTACGAGCTGCTCTTCTACGGCGTCGACCTGAAGCAGTACGGGCGCGCCGACTACGACCAGCTGCTGGCGAACGTCGCCGACCTGCCGCCCGAGGAGCGGCGGCGGCTGATGCTGGCGGGGCTCAACGAGCTCGTCGCCTCGATCCAGCTCGGCGTCCGGCAGCGCCTCGGGACGCAGGAGATTGCCGTCGTCTCAGGCATAATCAAGGACGCGTACCGCAAGCTCGGGGTCGGCTAAGGGCGGCCACGGGGGCCGCGCGGGAGAGAAAGCGCGTGGCGCAGGACGACTACTATTACGAGATCCAGCTCACCAACAAGCAGCTCGTCTTCTACTTCATGGCGGGCGCGTCGGGGCTGATCCTGAGCTTCCTCGCCGGCGTGATGGTCGGGCGGGGCGTCGAGGGCAGCGCGCTGGGCGCGGTCGAGACGCGCCCCGTGAGCGAGGAGCGCGTCGTCGCCGAGCAGCCGCAGGCACAGGCGACGTCGACGCCGGCTCCGAGCGACTACAGCTATCCGCAGCGGCTCGAGTCCGACAAGCCCGAGGAGGGGCTCGAGAAGAAGGGCGCCGCGACGAGCGTGACGCCGGCGGCGGCACGGTCCGCGTCGCCGACCCCCGCGGCCGCGCGCAGCCAGGCGCCGACGACGCTGCCTCCCGTCCCGACGCCGCGACCCACCTCGACACCTGCCGCCACGACGCCCGGCGACGCCCGCTCCCGCCGTCGCGACGACCCCCGCGCCGTCGCCGCAGCGAGCGAACGGACCGCTTCCGAAGGCGCAGCCCACGACCGCTGCCGGCTTCGCGATCCAGGTGGGCGCCTTCAGGGACAAGGCGAGCGCCGACACCGTGGTGAAGAGCCTCAAGACACGCGGCTTTCCGGCCTACACCGTGCCGCCGGCGGCGAACAGCGGCGGGCTCTTCACCGTGCGGGTCGGCATCTACCGCGACCGCGCCGACGCCGAGGCCGTGCAGGGCCGCCTGAACGACGACAAGTTCAAGCCCTACATCATCAAGCAGTAGCGTGGGCGCCGAGCTGCTGCGCCTGCCCGCGTGGGCGCGTCCCGCCTCGCCGCTCGCGCCGGGCGCGCGCGCGATGCGGGTGCTGCTGCGCGAGAAGGCGCTCAACACCGTCTGCGAGGAGGCGCGCTGTCCGAACCTCGGCGAGTGCTTCAGCCGCGGCACCGCCACCTTCATGCTGCTCGGCGACCGCTGCACGCGCCGCTGCTCGTACTGCTCGGTGGCAACCGCGAAGCCGCTGCCGCCTGACGGCGCCGAGCCCGAGCGTGTCGCCGAAGCGGCCGTCCGTCTGGGCCTGCGCTACGTGGTGCTGACGTCGGTGAACCGCGACGACCTCGACGACGGCGGAGCCGCGCACTTCGCCGCGACGGTCGAGGCCGTCAGGCGCGCGCTGCCGCAGGCGGGCGTCGAGGTGCTGACGCCCGACTTCAAGGGCGACCGCCGCGCGCTCGCGACCGTGCTCGCGGCCGCGCCGACGGTCTTCAACCACAACATCGAGACGGTCCCGCGGCTCTTCGGGCGCGTGCGTCCGCAGGGCCGCTATCGCCTGAGCCTCGAGCGTGCTCGCGGCCGCGCGCGAGCTGCGGTCCCGACGTCCCGACCAAGAGCGGCCTCATGGTCGGGCTCGGGGAGCGTGACGACGAGATCCGGGACGTGCTGCGCGACCTGCGCGAGCACGGCGTCCAGATCGTGACGCTCGGCCAGTACCTTCGGCCGACGCGGCAGCACGAGCCGGTGGACCGTTACCTCGCGCCCGAGGCCTTCGAGGCGCTCGCGGCCGAGGCGCGCGCGATCGGGTTTGCGACCGTCTACGCGGGCGTCTTCGTGCGCTCCTCGTACAACGCCTTCGAGGTCTTCCAGTCCGGGGGCGCGCACTGAGGAACGGCCTGCGGCGCGAGGCGCTCGCGGCGCTCTCGGGCGTGCTGCTGATCCTGTCCTTTCCCAAGTTCGGGAACGGCCTCGTGGCGTGGGTCGCGCTCGTCCCCCTGCTGGTGTCGCTTCACGGCGCGACCGGCTGGCGCGCGGCACGCCTCGGGTACGTGACGGGGGCGGTCTCGGCCGTCGGCCTGCTCTACTGGACGGCGTTCGTGGTCTTCCAGTACGGCGGCGGGATCCCCCGCGTCGTCGCCGTTCTCATCACGCTCGCGCTGTGCTTCGCTTTTGCGGTCTTCCCGCTCGTCTTCGGCTGGGCGACCGGCCGGCTGGTGGCCGCCTTCGGCACGCGCGGCCTGCTCGGCGCGCCCGTCCTGTGGGTGGCGACGGAGCTGCTGCGGGTCCACACCTTCTTCGAGTTCCCGTGGTGCCTGCTCGGCTACAGCCAGCAGCCGTTCCTGCCGGTGATCCAGATCGCGTCCTTCACGGCGGTCTACGGCGTGTCGTTCCTGCTGGTCGCGAGCTCGACGCTCGTCGCGATCGCGCTCCTCGCGCCGCGCGACCGCCGCTCTTCGCTGGCGGGTCTCGTGGCGCTCCAGGCGCTGGCGTGGGGGGGCGGCGCCTTCCTCCTTTCGCGTCCCGTCCACGAGACGGGAAGGATCACCGTCGGCCTGGTCCAGGGCGGCATCCGCCAGGAAGACAAGTGGCTGCCGGAGAATGCCTGGAGCAACGTCGGCCGCCACCTCGAGCTGACGCGCGAGGCCGCCCGGCGCGGCGCGCGCCTCGTCGTCTGGCCGGAGTCGGCCGTCCCGTTCCTCTACGACGAAGAGCCGACGCTCGCCGAGCAGCTGCAGGAGGCGGTCCGCCGCGACTCGCTCTACCTCTATTTCGGCAACGACGACCGCGACGCCGGCGGCATCTTCGTCGGCGCCAAGCTGCTCGACCCGCGGGGCGACGTCACCGCGCGCTACCGCAAGATGCACCTCGTGCCCTTCGGCGAGTACGTCCCGCTGAAGGCGGTCTTCACGTTCGGCGGCCGCGTCGTGGCCAAGGTCGTGCAGGAGGTGGCCGACTTCACCCCGGGCAGCGAAGCCGTCACCGGCGAGGTCGAAGGCCACCGCATCGGCGGCTACATCTGCTACGAGGCGATCTTCCCGGACCTCGTCCGCCGCTTCCCGGCCCAGGGCGCGGAGCTCCTCGTCAACATCACGAACGACGCCTGGTACGGCACCACCTCGGCCCCCTTCCAGCACCTCGCCATGGCCGCCTTCCGCGCCGTCGAGAACCGCCGCTACATGGTGCGCGCAGCCAATACGGGCATCACGGCCGTCGTCGACCCCTGGGGACGCATCCACGAGCCCACGACGCTCTTCGACCGCACGGTGCTGGTCCGCGAGGTTCCGTTCGTGGCCGAGACCAGCTTCTACACCCGCCACGGCGACCTCTTCGCCCAGGCCTGCTCGGCGCTCGCCCTCGCGCTCCTGGCCGCGACGTTTGCCCGCCGCCCGAACCACACGCAGTCTCGGTGCCGCGACAACAAGCCTGAACAGGAGGTACTCATGCGTCGACTTTCGTACCTGTCGTTTGCTGCCGCACTGATGGCGGTTGTTCACGTCCGTGCATGCGCAAGACCCCGTCGTCCCTGCAGCCGACCCGGAGGCTCTCTTCCGGAGCAGCGATCCGAAGCTGCAGGTGAACAAGCAGGCCGCGTATCACATCGTCAAGGATCTGCTCGAGGCGGGGCACTGGGAGCTGGCCGACCAGTACCTGACCGAGCGCTACATCCAGCACAACCCGAACGCCGCGTCGGGGCGGGCCGGCGTCGTGAAGTTCTTCACCGAGGTCCTCAAGGTCAAGCCCAAGCCGATCCCGGAGAAGATGGCGACCAAGAGTCGTCTCGGTCGTGGCGGAAGGCGACCTCGTGGTCGTGGCCTTCGTGCGCGAGGTGAAGGACGCCAAGGATCCGGCGAAGAGCTACACCACGACGTGGTTCGACATGTGGCGCTTCAAGGACGGCAAGGCCGACGAGCACTGGGATCCGGCCAATCGGATGGGGCAGTAGCCCGTTCTGCCCGACCGGAAGTGCCGAGTCGGTGCCTGACGAGCACTCCGGATAGAATTGCCTGAAGCAGGGGAGACACGTTGAGCGCAGACCTGAGGCAGCAGCTGGCGTCGCTGCACGCGAGGGCCGCGGACATCCGCGGCTACCTTTGAGGAAACCAAGCTTCGCAAAGAGCTGGACGGGCTCGAGGCCCGCATGTCCGAGCCCGCGTTCTGGAACGACCAGAAGGCCGCGCAGACGGTCATGCAGCGGCGCAAGCGCCTGGAGGCCGACCTCGAGCTGCTGAAGCGGCTCAAGACGCAAGAGGACGACGCCAAGGTCCTCGAGGAATGGCTGGCGGGCGGCGAGGACGTGACGAAGGACCTGGAGACGGCGCTCGCGGCCCTGGAGCAGACGGTCGAGAGCTGCGAGTTCCAGAAGATGCTCGGCGGCGACCACGACCGCGCCAACGCGATCCTCACGATCAACGCCGGCGCGGGGGGCACCGACAGCCAGGACTGGGCCGAGATGCTGCTGCGCATGTACCTGCGCTGGTGCGACCGCCACGGCTACAAGAAGGACATCACCGACATCCAGGCGGGCGAGGAGGCCGGCATCAAGAGCGCGACGGTGCTGATCGGGGGCGAGTACGCCTTCGGCTACCTCGCGGCCGAGGCGGGCGTCCACCGGCTGGTGCGGATCAGCCCGTTCGACTCCAACGCGCGGCGCCAGACCTCGTTCGCCTCCGTCTTCGCGTGGCCCGAGATCGACGACGAGATCGAGATCGAGATCCAGGACAAGGACCTGCGCATCGACACCTACCGCTCGAGCGGCGCGGGCGGCCAGCACGTCAACGTGACCGACTCGGCGGTGCGCATCACGCACATCCCGAGCGGGATCGTGGTCGCGTGCCAGAACGAGCGCAGCCAGATCCGCAACCGCGAGGTCGGCATGAAGATCCTGAAGGCGCGGCTCTACGAGCTCGAGCTGTCGAAGCGGCGCGAGAAGCTCGACGCCGTCGAGGCCGGCAAGAAGGACATCGCCTTCGGCAGCCAGATCCGCTCGTACGTGCTGCACCCCTACCGGATGGTCAAGGACCACCGCACCAAGCACGAGACCGGCAACCCCGACCGCGTGCTCGACGGCGACCTCGACGACTTCATCAAGGCGACGCTCGCGGCGAAGGCGAAGGGCACGCTCGGCCAGCCGGCCGCGGCGGCCGAGGACTAGCGGGGGAGCCATGCGCAGGCGCGAGGCCGCGAGGCGCCTGCTGTTCGCCGCCGCCGCGTGCGCGGCCGGGAGCTGCTCGAAGCGGAAGCAAGCGCCGAAGTCGCGCGCGGCTCCCGTGGCGGGCGACGGGGAGTCGTCGCGCTTCGAGCTGGTGTTCGAGCGCGAGGTGAACGGCAACCTCGACCTGTACCTGATCCCGGCGGGTGGCGGGCCGGAGCGCCGTCTCACCGACACCCCCGGCGAGGACGGGCTCGCGCGCTGGAGCCCCGACGGCGAGCGGATCCTGTTCACGTCGCTGCGCACCGGGAACTACCAGCTGTACGAGGTGCCTGCCGGCGGCGGTCCGGCGCTTCGGGTCCGCACGAACGCCGCGACCGAGTACCAGGCGGACTACTCGCCCGACGGCAAGCGGCTCGCCTTCCTCACGAACCTCGACGGCCCGGAGCGGCTCGTGATCCAGGAGCGGGAGACCGGCGCGGTGCGCGACCTGGTGCGCCACGGGGACGGGGTGATCTTCGGCAACCCGCACTGGAGCCCGGACGGGCAGATGATCACCTTCTCCTCGAACTACCGGATCGGCCACCAGATCTACGTCGTGGAAGTCGCGACGGGGAAGGAGCGCCGCATCTCGCCGATCACGAGCGGCGGCTGCGAGCCGCACTTCAGCCGCGACGGGCGGAAGGTCGTCTACGTGAGCCGGCGCCACCTCGGCAGCGAGTCGCGGCTCGTCGAGCACGATCTCGCGAGCGACGAGGAGCGCGCGCTCGTCTCGTGGCCCGCGCTCAACTACGACCCCGTGTACTCGCCGGACGGCAGCGAGCTCGCGTTCGCCTCGAAGATCACGGGCGAGTACCAGGTCTACCGGCAGCGGCTCGCGGACGGGAAGGCCTGGCGCGTCACCTTTGGTCCGGGCCCGGCGCGCTATCCCGACTACCGCCCGCCGCGCTGACCTGGGCCGCGGGCACGACCGCCGGCTCCGGCGCCAGGTCCGGCGGGCGCGGCTCGGTGCCGGCGACGAAGGCCTCCATGTGGACACCGGGCACGCCGGGCACGCCGGGGCGGCCCATCTCGTCGACGGGGACGAACACCACGTTGCCGGGAATCGGGAACTCCTCGATCGGCCGGCTCCCCATCGTCTTCTGCCAGAACTCCATCCAGATCGGCAGCGCCGCGTCGGCGCCCGTCTCGCCGCGGCCGAGCGAGTCCTTCTTCTCGTCGAAGCCCACCCACACGCCGGCCGCGAGCGAGGGCTCGTAGCCGATGAACCACGCGTCGGTGAAGTCGTTGGTGGTGCCGGTCTTCCCGGCGATCGGCCGGTGCAGGCGCCTGGCGCGCGCCGCGGTGCCGTGCTCGGCCACTCCCCGCAGCAGCGAGGTCAGGATGAAGGCGGTGTCGGCGCGCAGCGCGTCCGTCGCGCGCGGCAGCCCCTGCTCGATCACGTTGCCGTCGCGGTCGGTGATGCGCTCGATCAGGAACGGCTTCATGCGCAGGCCCTGGTTGGCGAAGGTGGCGAAGGCGGCCGTCATCTCCGTGAGCGTCGCCTCGCCCGCGCCGAGCGCGATCGGCAGGTAGGGCGGCAGCTCGCCCGCGAGGCCGAGCCGCCGCGCGTACTCGATGCCCTTCTCGAGGCCGACGGCCTGGAGCGTGCGGACCGCCGGGATGTTGCGGCTCTGCTCGACGGCCTTGCGCAGCGGGATCGGGCCGAGGTAGGCGCCGTCGTAGTTCTGCGGCGACCAGACCGAGCCGTTCCACTGGTTCGGGAAGCTGAGCGGCGAGTCGATCAGGATCGTGGCGGGCGTGTAGCCGAGCGTCTCGAGCGCGGCCGCGTAGACGATCGGCTTGAAGGCCGAGCCGACCTGGCGCATCGCCTGTGTCGCGCGGTTGAACTTGCTCTTCTCGAAGTCGTAGCCGCCCACCATCGCGCGCACGGCGCCCGTGCGCACGTCGAGCGCGAGCAACGCGCCCTCGACCTTCGGCTCCTGCTCGAGCGCCAGCTTCGCCTCCTTGCGCCCGCCCTCGTCCGAGAGCGCGAGGATCCGGAACGGCGCGATCGCGCCGCGCGGCAGCACGTCGACGACGCTCGTGCGGCGCGTCCAGGCGACGTCGGCCGGAAACAGGCGCGCGCGGTAGTCGCCGAGCTGAACGACCGCGCTCATCCGGTCCGAGGCCACCACCACGCCCCGCACCACGTCCCCCGCCGCGAAGGGCCAGTCCCACTCGTCGAGGTGGAGCGGCTCGGGCAGCAGTCCGTCGGGCGTGAGGACGCTCGCCTCCGGCTTCACGAACCCGCGGGCGCGCCGATCGAGCACCCGCAGCCCGTCGCGCAGCGCCCGCACCGCGGCGCGCTGCGCCTGCGGGTCGAGCGTCGTGTAGACGCGCATCCCGCCCTGGTAGATGCGCTGGCTGCCGTACTCCTTCTCGAGGTACTTGCGGACCTCTTCCAGGAAGTGCGGCGCGATCGAGGGCGGGTCGCGCCGCGGCAGCAGCCCGAGCGGCTTGGCCTTGGCCGCCTCCGCCTCCTCGCTGCTGATGTACTTCTCCTCGGCCATGCGGTCGAGCACGTGGTTCCGGCGCAGCGAGCGCGCGCTCCGGGTTCTCGATCGGGCTCTGGCGGATCGGGCTCTGCGCGGTGCCGGCGACGAGGGCCGCCTCCTCGAGCGTCAGGTCCTTCACCGCCTTGCCGTACAGGAAGCGGCTGGCCGCCTCGACGCCGTAGTTGCCGTGCCCGAAGTAGACCTGGTTGCAGTAGAGGGTGAGGATCTCCTCCTTCGTGAAGTTCTTCTCGATCTGGAAGGCGAGGATGATCTCCTTGATCTTGCGCTCGGGCGTCTTCTCCGGCGTGAGGAACAGCAGCCGCGAGAGCTGCATCGTGAGCGTCGAGAAGCCCTGGCTGTAGCGGCCGGAGCGCAGGTTGGCGATCGCCGCCCCCGGCACCCGCCACGGGTTGATCCCGATGTGCTTCCAGAAGTCGGCGTCCTCGACGGCCACGATGGCGTTGCGGAGCACCGGCGGGATGTCGCGGAACTGGACCACCACGCGCTTCTCGATCGCGAACTCGCCGATCACGCTGCCGTCGTTCGCGAACACCTGCGTGATGATGTTCGGCTGGAACTCCTCGAGCGAGGTGACCTGGGGCAGGTCGCTCTCGAAGGCCAGGAAGACGCCGAGCATGGCTCCGCCGAAGATGGCGGCGGCCAAAAGGGCGGTCACGACGACCCGGCGCAGCGTCAGGATGCGCGGCGTCGCCGCGGGAGGCGGCATCAGCGGTAAGTATGAGGCCGGCCGCTCAATAGGTCACCTCGATCAGCGAGATCTCCGGCGGGCACAGGAAGCGCAGCTGCGGTGCGGTGCCGCGCTCCATGCCGACGCCGGCCGAGACGTGGATCGGCACGCCCGCGTAGTCGTGGAGCCCGGAGGCGTAGCGCCGCGGCAGCCGCATCTTCGTGATCGGCGCGCCGAGCCAGGGCAGCACGACCTGGCCGCCGTGGGTGTGGCCCGCGAGGGCGAGCTCGACCGGGACCGTCCCCGCCAGGTCCTGGACGAAGTCGGGTCCGTGGCCGATCACGATGCGGACGCTGTCGCTCGGGGCCTGGCGCACCAGGGCGAGCAGGCCGCCCGGGTCGCCCCCGTGGCTCATGCGCGGCGTGACGCCGACGAGGCAGAGCGTGCCGCCCCCCGGCAGCGGCCGGGTCGCGATCTCGCCCGTGAGCGTCGTGACCGGCGTCCCGTCGAAGACCCGGGGCCAGTCGAGATCGACGTCGCCGCGCACCGCGAACATGCCGAGCGTCGCGTCGAAGCGAACCTCGCGCAGCAGGCGATTCAGGTCGGCCGTGGTCCTTTTCCGCGTGGCGTCGAGCCGCGGCCCCGCGTAGTCGAACCGCGGCTGGACGTAGTCGCCGGTCAGCACGACGAGATCGGCCTTCAGATCCGCGGCGGTGCGGAGCGCCCGCTCCTCGTAGGGACCGATGCGGTCGGCCTGGATGTCCGAGAGCTGCGCGATCCGGATGCGCCCGCGGACCGGGGCGCCGTGCGTGACGTCGACGGCGTACCGTCGCACCTGCAGGTCCGTCGGCTCGCGGTGGTAGGCCTCGGCGTAGGCCGCGACGAGCGTCGTGCACGCGAGGGCCACCACGGCCGCCCACGGCCGCCGGCCGCGGCGCCAGAAGAGCACGGCGATCCAGGCGGTGAGCGCGACGAGCTCGCCGAAGACGGCCTGTGACATCAGGCGGAGCGCGATGAAGCCGTCCTCTCCGAGGAGGGCCGCCACGAGCGCCAGCGTCACAGCCGTCGCGCCCCAGAGCCCCGAGTCGCCCACGACGGCCAGGAACCACTCCGACAGGCGCCCCGCCCGGCGCGAGGCGGCGGGCCCAGCGCCGCGCAACGACTGCGGAAGCGAGGAGCAGGACGCCGTGAAAGAGGGCGCAGCCCAGCCAGAAGCGCTCGACCATCGAACGATGGTAAGCGGAGGACGCGGAATGCGCCGAACGGCTCGCCTCTAGTGCGAGCGGGGCGGCCGCGATGCGCTATGCCCGCCGCCGCGGGACTGTCCACCGCCACGGGACTCGCCGCCTCCGCCGCCCGCGGGACTCGCCGCCGCTACGCGCCTGGGCGCCGGCTCGGGCCTGGGCGCCGTCGCCTGGAGGGCTGGCGGCCCGTGCCTCGCCGCCGTGCTCGCGAGGGCTCGCGGCCTCGCGAGGCGGGCGAGAGCTGCTGCCGTCCGAGCGGGAGCGGGGGGCTTCGCGCGGGGTCTCCTGCTGCGGCTCGCGACGGTACGAGCTCTCGCGTTCCTGCCGGCGCGATCGTGCCGCGGCCGCGCCAGCCGCCGCTGCAGCGTCCACCTCAGGTCGAGGACTGTCGTCTCCACGCGAGCGCTGCGGCTCGCGCCGCGCCGCCGCGCCGCGATCGGCCTGCGCTCGCTCGGCCTGCGGCCGCTCGGCCGTTGCGCCCTGGTCCTGCTCACGGGGAGCGAACCAGGGCACGGAGCGTGAGCCGCGCGGGCGCGCCGCGAGGCGCTCCTGCGAGTCGGCGGTCGCCGAGGGAGCCGCCGTCCGGCCCGCGCTCGCCGATTCGCGGCCACCGTCGCCGCGCGGGCGAGCGCCGACCGCGCTGTCGCGGGCGCCGCGGGACGCAGCCTCGACGCCCCCCGCGCGCGGACGCCGCATCCAGGGCGCCGGGACGTGGTCGTGTTGTCGACCGAAAGCTCGCGCACGAAGTCGCCGCGCTCGGGACGCCGGCTGATGGCGCCGCGCCACGGGGTTCGTGGCGAGGAGCGCGCGCGCATCCCGTGTCGGGCGCAGGTTGGGGGAGTCGGCGACGCGCAGGAGCTGCGGGTCGAGGCCCGTGAGCGGCACGCGCCGGCGGGCGACGTCGCGCTGGCCGAAGTCGGCATCGCGGAGGACCATCCAGCTGCCGTACGTGCCGGTCCGCGGCACGGCGTAGCCGCGGTTGTGGCCGCCCCAGCCGCCCCAGGCGTAGACGGGCTTGTCGCGCCAGCCGAGCGGGCACCAGCCGACGTAGCCGTGGCCGACGCCCCAGCTCACCCAGCCCGGGCCCCAGACGCGCCCCGGCGACCAGTACCAGCCGAAGGAGACGGAGAAGCCCCAGCGCCCGTAGTGGGAGGGTGCCCAGCCCCACGGCTCGTAGGGAATCCAGGTCCAGCCGTAGGGCGTCCAGCTCCAGTGGCCGTTCGAGTAGGGGCTCCAGCCGGCCGCCACGTGCGGCGACCAGACGTAGCCGACCTCGCTCTCGTAACGCCAGTTCCCGTTGCTCTCGAACTCGCCGGCGTACGGGTCGAGCTCGCGCGGCAGGTACTCGGACGAGCGCGCGGCCCAGCGGTCCTGCGACTCGCGCTCGAGGTCCCACTGCGAGAAGTCGTCCTCCTCGCGGATGTCGAACGCGGCGGGCTCCTCGGCCTCGCCGCCCCAGCGCGAGTAGGTGCGCTGGCCTTCCGCGAGGCGCACGTGGCCGCGCCCGTCGTCGAGCACGGCCTCGCCGCGGTAGACGCTCACGCGCGTCTCGCCGCCGCGAGGCGTCGAGCCGGACCATCGCCTGCTCCAGCGCCTCGACGGTGCCGGCCGGGGTCTCGATCTCGAAGCGCGCCGCATCCCGGGTGCGCACGCGCACCATCAGGCTGCCGGACCAGAGCCGGAGCACGATCCGCTCCGGGCGGTCCTCCTCGTGGCCGGAGTAGTCCATCTTGCTGCGCGAGTCGAGCCGCACGACCGTCCCGTCCGGGAACTGGAACTCGGCCCGGCCGTAGGCGTCCGTCCAGACCCGGTCCCCGGGCAGGAACGGCTGGTTGACCAGCGCCTCCTCGGCGCTCACCTCGGTCGCTCGCTGCAGGCTGACCCCGGCCTCCACGATAGCGCAGGCGCCCGTGGCGATAGCCCTCCTCCGCCCGCGCCGGAAGGGGCGGAGAGAACCAACAGGGCGACGAGGCTGGCGGCTCGGACGAGGGGAAACCGCATGCACGTTCTCCAGGGAGCGGACACGCTCCGCGAAAGAACAGCAGCAAACGGCGTGCCGCGAGCGAGCGAGCGCCAAATCGTTCATGTGATTCGCGTTGCCGCAGTCGCCGTGGGGCTCGCTGTCCCGCGACGAGGCCAGCCGCGTCCTCGTGCGAGAGCATTCGCGTCGCAAGTGCATCCGCGCTTCGGCGCGGCGCTCTCGCTCGCTTGCCCCTCGGCGTGGGGTGCTGTTAGCATGGGGTTTCACCCGCTGCCGGAGTGGCGGAATTGGCAGACGCGCACGGTTCAGGGCCGTGTTGGCTTCGGCTAGTGTGGGTTCAAGTCCC
This sequence comes from uncultured Acidobacteriota bacterium, assembly GCA_963724555.1. GTDB lineage: Bacteria > Acidobacteriota > Vicinamibacteria > Fen-336 > Fen-336 > DATBSL01. Next base: position 20,053 of record CAVRVE010000027.1, on the reverse strand, counting down.
ACCTCCGGCACCATCCATCCTCGCTTCCCAGTTGGATTCTCCGAGGCTCCGGGTGTCCTGCGGTCGAAGCTCGGGCCCTACTACCCATCCTGCTTCGAAAGACCGGCTCCGCACGTGGGCCCGTCGCGCCGAGCGAACACCCGGTAGGGCGAGCCAGCCGCGGCGGGCAGGTCGGCGTCCCGAAAGCCTTCCCGGGCGAGCGCCTCCTCGCAAGCGGCGGACGCACACGAGTGACGCAGGACGGCGACCGTGCAGATCGTCGGATCGGCGAGCGCGAAGTGCAGGTAGCCGGGTTCCGTGATCCGCCCGGTCTCGAGCTCCGCCGCGCCCGCGAACGCGCGGAGATAGAGGCGGCCCCCGACGCGCCACATCTGCTCGACGGCCACGGCACCGCCGGGAGCCGCAGGTGCCAGCTGCCGGGCGAGCCGGACGGCGTCATCGGAACGCGGCAGCCGGAACCGACCCAGCTCAAGCAGGAGCGCGCCGGCACCACCCGCGAGGAGGACAAGAGCGAGGACGCCCTGCGCGCGCGGCGAGCCGAGGTGCGGCAGCTCCCGCAGGAGATGGCGCAGGGCGAGCGCGGCGGAGATCGCCAGGAACGGCAGGACCGGGACCAGGTAGCGGGGCTCCTTGTGCGGCAGCGCGCTCAGGATCAGGATCGGCAGCCACGTCCAGCAGGCGAGCGGGAGCCGGCGGAGACGCAGCGCGTACAGCGCGAGCGCGGCGGTGAAGAGGTTCGTCCACGAGCCGAACGTCGCCGCGTAGTGGTAGACGGGCTCGTAGCCCCTCGTGGAGAGCCGTCTCACCAGCGTGAAGTCGAGCGCGCTCAGGAGGCTGTGGAACGGCCGGCCCCAGTAGAGGGCGTCGGCGGTCCCCACGATCAGGGCCGCGCTCACACAGGCCGCGACGGCCACCAGGAGGGCGTCGCGCACGCGCTTCTCCGCGAGCAGGGCCACCGTCGCCGGAACCAGGAAGAGCGCCTCGCTGAAGCGCATCGCCGCGGCGACGCCCAGGAGCACGCCGCCGAGCACGGCCGCCGCCGGCCGCCCCGCCCGGGAGACGCAGAAGAACGCGCCCAGGACGAAGAACGTGGAGACCGGCCGGGGCAGCTCGCTCCCGCCGAACCCGACGTGCAGGCGGCTCGAGCCCAGGATCACAACCGCGACGAGGCCGACGCCTGTCCCGTAGTGCGAGCCGGCGAGCCGGAGCAGCAGCCACAGCGTGGCTGTCGCGATGGCCACCACCACCAGGCGTCCCGCGACCACGAGAGTCGCCGTGTCGGTGACGCCCAGGGCGGCGAGGGCGGCTTGCACCGGGTAGATGAAGGCCATCGGGTAGAAAGGATTCCGCAGGTCCCACACCGGCCAGTCGAGGCCGTACAGCCGGCCGAGCGTCATCTCGTGGATCTCGACGTCGTCCCCGCTGAAGAACCCCGGGTGCCGGCACGCGTTCACGAGCTTCAGCGCGAGAGAGGCGCCGATCACGAGCGCCCCCGCGGCGGCTCCGCGCCGCGGCGTCAGCGCGGACAGCCACTCCTCGGCCCGGGCGCACGCGCGCACGGCCGCAACGTCGACCTGCGCGAGGTCGAGGGAGCCGAGACCCAGGAAAGGCGCACGCTGCCGCAGCAGGAACCGCAGCGACGCCGCGGCGTAGGCCAGCACCAGCGGGCCCCCGACCGACCGCAACCCGACGACGAGGCCGCCGACCTGCAGCCGCGTCCCGCCCGTCGTCACGACGAACAGGACGACGGCGAGCGCCGAGAGGAGGACGAGGTCGAGGCACACGCAAGCGACGAGCCACACCCAGCGGATCGCTCGTCCGCGAGACCGGGCCGCCGTCTCGTCCACTGGCGCGGTAGTGTACCGAATACCGGCTGGCGTCCACATGGTTGAGGCGCGCACTTCGTCGATGAATCATCGGCCTGGCGATGATCCGATCCGAGAGCGGCGGTGGGGTCTCGCAGACCGCACTTCGCGATAGGAGGGAGCTATCCTTCACAAGAAAGGGGCGGTCCGATGGCCAGGCGCATTGAACGGGACGAGGAGCTGCGTGCGTATGCGGCGTATTTCCGGTTCGCAAAGGGTCATCCGGTAGACCAGCTGGCCGCCGCCCTCTCGGGCATGGCGAAGTACAAGGGACTGGAGTATGTCGTGCTCAGGGACGGCTCGCGGACGCTGGCGGTCTACCGCATCAAGAACGACGGCCACCTCCATCGGCTGAAGCGGTGGCCCGCTGCGCTGGACCGGGACTAAGGCACGCTGGCTCGTCACGCTCCAGCGGGGGTCAGCGCTGCCACGGTGCTGCCGCGAGCCGACTTGGTTCCCTGTTGCGGATCTCTGTCGAGACCGTTGACGGGGCTCGTCTTCTCGCCGAGCTACGCCCAGGAGCAGCACGCCGCGTGAGCCCGCACCTCGCCGGCCTGCCGTCACTTCATGATGTACGAGCCGTCCTTAGCCCTCACGATTGTCCGGCCTTTGATCTTGAGACGGCGTTCGATTCGCTGCAGCCTCATCTCGATTTCGGTGAACCTGGAACCCCTGAACACAACGTCATACGTGGCAGCGTCCGTCGTCTTCTTCGGCTTAGTGACCTTGGCCATGCCCCGGATCATACCTAGCGCACTCACAACGAGGCCAGGTGCGCGCGAGGGGTCGAGCTCCACTACAACGACGCGCTGTCCCCGCTTCATCACGCTCCGTCCCCGGGATCCTCGGGGTGCTCGCTGTCCCCCAAATGTCCCTGAACTGGGTCCGTGTGGTCCTCTCGGTCCACCGGTGGGGAGGTAGAAACTCCTTTGGATTCAATGCTAGAGTGGATGGAGTCGGATGCCGTGGAGGCGGATTCCGGGTTCAAGTCCCACCTCCGGCACCACCCATCCTCGCTTCCCAGCTGGATTCTCCGAGACTCCGGGCGTCCCCCTTCTCGCGGGTGACCGGCGCGGACCGCCCGCCCCTACACCTCCGTTCCCGTGGAGCCCTCCGGCCCTTCGATCAGCGCGTGGTCGAGCTCGAACACCTCAGCGTAAATGAGGCGGCTCGGTTGTTCGTGCAGGACTGTGCGTCCTACCGTCTCGTCGAAGGTGTGATTGGCCGAGATGTACTCGTGCTCCTCGATGACCAGCCGGAAGTCGCCCGGCTCGGGATCCACGAGGAACTGGATACGACCCGTCCAGTGCGTCAGATCGGGCTGCGTGGGGAATGGTGCATGCCAGTCGACAGTAACCGTCGCTTCGGTCGGCAGCGCGTCTTGCCAGGCGAGGTTGCCACTGAAGTCCGTGCGACGCTTCTGCACCCTGACGTTCACTTCTGTCGGGCGGTGCACAACAACCTGAGGTTGCGGCTCGACGGCCAGCTCCGGGGCCGGCCCGCGGGGCGCCACGCCCGATACGGTCACGCGCAGAGTTCGCGGGGAGTACGGATCGGCCGACACCACTGCAGCGCGATCGGGCGTGAGCTGAGCGAAATCGGCGAGCACCACGCGCGAAAGCTGCACTTGTTTGATTGCGTACGGCTGGTAGCGCGCAAGCGCGAGGCGGATGAATGCGCCATACGTCGGATTGGGCAGGTCTACCGTGAGGTCGCAGTACCACATCTTCCGACCTTCGTCGTAGTGCACGCCGAACGCCGCGACGTCTACGTTGCCGGCGTCCTCCGCCCGCAACAGCGGCCTGTCGTTCCTCCAGCGGGAGATCGAACTCCTGATTGACGGCGTCAGGAAAATTCCAGGGCGCCGGCAAATGCGGCAGAGGCGCCGTCTTCCAGATCGGGTCCTGGCCCCACTGCGTGATGAGCGCCTTCCACTCCTCGCGCAGGTCGTCGGTCAGCATGGTACCCGCTGCGCGCGGTTACGACGGCCAGCCGCTCGTCGGCGCCTGATGAGTACCACGGACGATCCAGATAGACCCGCAGCCCGCCACCAAACCGGATACTGCGTTTGACGTTGGTCGACGCTTCACGCTGCCATCCGAACGTAGGGATGACGTAGCGAACCAGCGGTGCGAGCGGACGTGCCGAGGCCGGGACGTGCACGGGCACCGGTTCGCTGCTGCGGGTGAAGTCCAGCTCCGCCGTCGCGTCGAAATACTCGCGAAAGCGCGAGGTGGCGACTGCTGTGTAGTGCACGAGGTGGTGCTTCGTGTCCCCGAACTGGTGGCGCGGCGCGGCGTCGAAGAATTGCTTCACGCCCTCGGTCTTGCTCCCGAGCTCGTCGCCGTAACGCAGGAACTGGATCGTGTCGTGCGCAGCGTCGTACTGCCCGACCAGACGGAAGTCCTTCCCCGATGCGGGCAGCGCGGTGGCTTTCGTCGACGGCAGCGGCACTTCGTCGATCGTCTGGGACTTCACGATCTCGGTGGGCCCGGCATCGAGCAGGTTGTCCACGGGATCGGTCCATTCCGCGCGCACGTCGACCTTGGCGGTGCTCGCGCCGTGGACGCGCAGGCCACCCAGCAGGAAAGCATCGGTCCCGAAGAGCCTGCGCCAGGACGTCGCGACCGCCATTTCTTCCTTCGCAGTCGGCTCGAGCTCGGGCATGGTGAGCAGCGGGTCCGGCTGGCCGACCGAGGGATCCGCCCGTCGCACCGTCAGCGGCACGAACGTCGGAATGCCGATCGGCTGTTGTACCGCGTGCACGAGCTTGAGCGTGCGCGGTGGGGTGAGCATCCAGTGCCCGCCTTCCACGGCGCGCTGCAGGATGTGCGCAACGAGCTCGGTGTCGGTGCCCGGACTGAGGTGCTGCTGACCCGGGAGGAACACTGTGCCCAGCTCGATGCCCTCACGAATCCACTGCCAGACTCCCATCAGCTTGAGGTCTTCAGGATTCAGATACGAGCTGAGGAGCACGGTCTTCGCGGTTCCCTTCGGCAAGAACGCCGTCAGCAGGCGGTTCGCCCCGTCCCAGACCGGTGCTCCACTTCCTTCCTCGAGTGCGAAACGGAACGGCTGCATCTCCTGCCAGTCACTCTCTCCTCCGTAGCTCACCATCGTGGCCGAGCCGGAGCGTGGGTTCGGATCGTCGAGCGTCTCGAACGCCACCGGTGCGGCGGCACCGCCATCAGGAGCGACTTTGCCGCGTGTCTTGTCACCGGAACCCGGGAGGTTGCGGAAGCGCCGCACCGCGCGCGAGCACGTCCGGCAGATACGGCAGATCGTCGACGCTGTCGGCCGGCTCGAGCGGAATCGTACGGTCATCCTCGCCGGCGAGCGTGAACGGTGGCGACTGCGCAAAATCTCCCTTGTCGCGCTCGGCGATCAGCGCGTACATCGCGGCGCTTCCGTTGAGCTTGCCCGCTGTCATCGTCGAACATGCCGAGCTGCTCTCCGAGCTCGACGCTTGCGCGCGGTGGGGCGACGTGCCGGTCGTTGGCCGTGAGGTCGGGCGTGATGCCGTCGTTGGCTGCGCCGTCGTTGAAAGAGCGAATGACGATGCGGTTGATCGCCGATCCGGGGAGCAGAACGGCAGCGGTGCTGCGCGCGATCAGGACCGGGCTCGGCGCTGGTTGATAGCGCAAGTACGGCAAACCCTCGGGTCGCAGCGGGAGGCCGAGAAGAATCGCGAGAAAGCCTGCGAGCGGAGAATCCACGGGGAGCCCGTTGCCGGCCAGATCCACGAGTCGAGCGCGCAGTCGATACGCACGCCCGAAACGCAGGCTCGGAAGTGTTCCCGGCGCGACCGTGTACACGGGCCGCACGTCGAACGGTTCGACCGACAGGGTTGATCACATAGTCCGGGTCGTCGGGGTCATCGGGCGGGACCGCTTTCTCCGGATCGCCATAGCGGCTCAGCGCTTTCCCCGGGCGTGGTGCGCTCAGGCTCCACCCTCCCCAGCGGGCAATAGCCTCGTGCAGATAGAGGTCGGTCGACGCCTGTGTTCCGTCTTTGGTGGACGGCGTCGTAGCCGCGAGTTGCACGAAGCCTTCTTCGGCGAGCGTGTCATCGTCGTCGCTCGGCAGGCGCAGATCGCCGAAGTTGTAAACCGCGTTTCGCGCGTGGAGTGAGCGCCACTCGTTCGACGTGCTGTCCCAGATGTCGAGGCGATAACCACGGTTCAGGTCTTCGGCAAAGAAGCGCGTGTCGGTGCCTGGGGGCGGGTTACCCGTTGCTGCGGTGTTCGCCTTGGCCGACTGGTCGAACGTCTGCAGCAGCTCGAGCGCGCGGTCGTCGGCAAACAGCGTGATCCCCGAGCTGCGCAGCGTCGCCAGCGCGGATGTGTCGTCGAAGCCGTCCTCATCCTCCGGCTGCACCCGGCGATCGAAGGGCTGGCCGATGACGGTCTCGGCAAGCCCGATCGCTTTCATCAGCCCACCGTCGACGTCGACTTGAGCGATGCCGAACTGGTTCGGCGGCAGGGCGAGCATGTCCAGCGACGGTGCGCAGGCCCTCGCCCGGCGTGACGCGTGGCGCTGGGAAGAAGACACGCGACCCTGCGCTGTCGACGCTATGCACGTACGCGACGGCCTGACGCGGGATTTGGTGGTCGTGTCGCTGTCCCAGCCGTTGCCGCCGAGCGTCGCGCCGATGATCGAGAGCGTTCCGAAAGGAAACAGCGCCGGCGCCACGAAGCGTCGCCGGCAAGCGCGACATCGAACGCGAGTCCCAGTACGCGCTGAACCTCGCGATGCTCGTTGAGCGAGGAGAGCGCCTGGTGAAAGTCGAGCACGGTGTCGAAATCAGTCGGATCCTCGGCGAGCGGCGGGTCGACCGGCGGATGGGAGAACGTCGAAAACGGCTCGGCAATCACGGAGCGAATGCTGCCCGCGCTGCCGCCTCCCAGGCCCACCGGCACACTCCCGTCGGGGGCGATTGCTCCGGGCGGCACTCCCTTGAGGCCCGACGGCGTGTGACCGATCGACTTCATGGTCTTGCCGTGCCGGGCGCGCAGGGCGTCTGCCCGGTCCGGGTCCCAGCGTACGTCGAGTCCCGCGAGGACTTCCTGCAACGGCGTTTGCTGGTCGCCGTGTGAAAAGCCTTCCAGGTCGTGATGCACGATGCCGGTCGTCAGGTACACGGACTTCAGCAGGCTCATGCCCAGACGGTACGGCCACGACTGCACCCGCTGCTCCGACCGGTCCGGGAAGACGAACGGCCTGCACGAGCGTGTCTTCATCGAACGTGGCATCCCACAAGTCGGGCCTGAGCTGCTCGACCGGTAACGCAACGTCCATCGTTTGGCCCTGGCATTCGAACGTCACCGTGAGCCCGAAGGCTGCGCACGCGTTCAGTCCAGTGCAGCCAGTCTCCGTAATCCCCGAGCCTCGTGCTGCCGCTCAAGCGCGGAGACACCAGTACCGAGACCGGCACCGTGTCGGCGTTCACCTTCACCGAGACGGTCGGGATCGGAGTGAGCACGATCATCTGTGAAGTGGCCATTCGTATCTCTCGCTCGCGGCGCCCTGTGCGCGCCGGTGATCAGGCAAAGGCAGCAGCGTACTCGGACCAAAGACTCGGAGCGGGCAGCATCTGATCGAAGGCTGGGTCTCCGCCGTCCTTGCCAAAACTTCGTTCGACGGACAGCTCGACGCTCACGCTGAAGAACGCGATCTCGACCTTGACGGTGAGGGTCGCGCGTCCGGTTGCCTTTCCGTCGTGGTAGGTGAAGCTCAGCACGAACTCCACGGACACGTGCACGATGAGGACGGCCATCTCGCCGCCCACGCGCATGTAGCCGCTCAACGTGGCTTCGAGGTCGCCGCCCGGTTCCTTCTTTTCGAGCTTGAAGTAGATCCCGGCCAGGATGTGCACGCTCCCGCTCGCGATGCCGATGTCGAGCGCGGCGATGGCGCCAAACTCGAGCGCAGCTTCGAGCAGGCGAATGCCATCCGTGTCGAGCTGCACGTGGAAGAAGCCCGTGCCGCCGAGAATCGCCACGGCGAGGGTGAACGGATCCTGCCGCAGAGCAAACGCGAAGTCGAAGAGCGGCCGCCCTTCGGTGAAGGGCAGCTCGACGAACGCGCCGAGACGAATGTTCGAGAGTGAGAAGACGCCGACACTCGCGGGCGGAATCGCGACGGAGAAGCCGGCGTGCACGCGCTGCTCGTTGATGTCGAGGCTCGGACCGTCGCCCAGGAGTCCCGGCGGAATCAGTTCGCGCAGCGTCTCCACGAACTCCAGGTCACCGACGAAGGTGACCGGCTGGGTCCCGTTGAGATGCACCTTGACATCTGGCTTCTTGCCGGATTTCGACGAGAAGGCGAACTCGTCGACGTGCACCCAGACCGCGTCCACGAACTCGACGCGGAAGTTCCTCAGGGAACCGTCGATCTGCGTGCTGCTCTTGTTGCCTCCCGCAGCAGTGACCAGGGTCTCGATGCGTGCTGTGATGTCGAGGACCGCAGATGCCCCGTGATCGGACGCGATGAACTTGACGAGTCCTCCGTTGCCGACGTCGCTCACGTTGGGGTGCCAATCGAGGTCGGCCACGATACGCGTCGCTGGTGCCAACGGATCCGGGGGGACGATCAGCTCGGTGCGGACGCGCATCTTGGGCGCATCCTTGTCCATCGTCTGTCCGCCGGCCGGGAGCCTGATCAGGTCAGCCAGTGAGAACGAGCCGAACAACTTGCCCGCGTCGGGCAGACCCTTGGGGAAGAACGAGGCGGGGTCGAACGTGTTGGCCGCTGCCTGCGCAACATCGCCTGCCAGCGGACCATGTCGCCGCGAGAGCGACGTGATGTTCATGTTCGGCGTCGCGATGCCGCCTCCGCGTTCCGCGGAGAAGGCCGCGCCGATTGCATCGCCAGCGAGGGTTGGCATGCCGTCGGCATCCAGCGGTCCCTCTTTCACGACCTTCGCGAACACGCCGCCGGCACCGGCGAATTCGTTCGCGAGGTAGTCGTCGTAGTAGGCGATCGTGGTTGCCGTACGTGCGCCGACGATCGCCGCAGCCGCCGGTATGTTTACCTTCGCCTTGTACAAGCGTGGCGTGAAGAAATACGCGCGTACCTGCTCGGCGCTGGAGCCATTCGCCTTCTCCGTCTCGAAGTAGAGCGCGTCGGTCTCGACCGACGTGGTCTCTTCGGTGCTCCCTGCTTCACGGGGGGCGAGCGTGATGCGCTGGCCGGTGGTCAGGCAAGCGCGCCGCTCCCCGCTCTGCGCGTACGTCTTGCGCACGGCCTTGAGGTCGGCAAGCTCCCCGCAGCGGCTGTTGGGGACGAAGATCAGCGCGGCTGTGAAGTCGATGTCGTCACCGGCGACGTCGGTGCCCACCGCGTGAAAGCGGAAGTCCGCGGCACCGGTTGCCTCATCGACCATGACCCAGAAGACGCCGTTCGTGCCCGGAACCGGAGGCTCGCCGGAGTATGGATAGGTGATCGTCGGTGTCACCGTCGTCGTCAGTCGCACACGCTTGAGGAGCATCGCGCGTCCGTTGTAGCTCAGCGACATCGCGGCGGCATTGCTGAAATCGCGCACGCGCTCGCGCACGACGATGAACATCTTCTGCACCATGTACGCGACCGGCGTAGTGGTGCCATCGGGCAGCGTGAAGTTGCGGAACTTGCGTTCGGTGATCTTGATGAGCGCGGCGCGATGACCGAAGGGATACAGGCGTCCCTCGTATACGATGCGCACGTAGTGATCGCGCGCCTGGGTCGCGACGTGTACCCACTCGGAGAGGTCGAGCTGTGTGCCGAGGTCCGGGAGGACGATCGCGGCACCGCCCACGGTGATCGCGCCGCTCAACCCTGGCAGGCCGCCGATGGCCGATTCGTTCAGTGCGATGTTTCCCAGATTGGCGGGTGGAGCTGGGGCGAACAGGCGCTACGGGCGCGACACCGCCGAACAGCTCGAGCAGTGACGCGGCGTTCGGCCTTGCAGCGATGGTGATGTCGTCGAACCGGACAGAGCCCTGAACGATGCCATTGACGATGTCCGGCCAGGGAAAGTCCGGTCTGCGCCGCCGCGGGATTCGCGCATACGGTGGCGCCCACGCTCCCCGCGACTTCAGCCAGCCTCCGAGCGGTGACAGCATCAACAGCTCGGCCCGGAACGGCGCGGGGATGTACGGGAGCTGTTCGTTCGTGAGGAAGTTGTGAAAGTCGGAAGTGAGGATGACGATCTGGTGGCGGTCGTACGGCGCCATGGCCGTGAGGAGCAAAGCGGGATCGTCAACGCCAAAGGCCGGAGGAGCGGCCGGGTTGTAATCCGGTGACCAGATCGCGCGCAACGGTTCAGGGTGCGCTGCGTCGGTCAGCACGAGCGATCCGTCGCCAGGATCGCGGAAGATGGCGGTGTGCCAGAGCTCAGCGCGTCCGCCGTGTGCGACGACGTTCGCCGCGTGCCGCCACTGCGCGCCACGGTTCGGGGAGATGATGAGCCGGTAGGGAAGCTCGATCGCCGTCTCGAGCGCGGCCGGAGGCCTGATGGCCGGCGCATTCGCTCGCGCCGCAGCATCGGCGTCTTCAGTGAGATCCGCGAGTGGTGCGACGACGAGCTCGAGCGTGGACCAATCCAGCAGACCTTCGATCGAAAGCTCGATGCCGGCGGCGCGTGCAGCTGGACCGAGCCGGAATACGAGGCGGCTTTGCCCCCCGATGCGCGCCGGCACGTCTCCCGGCGCGTCCGGGTTTCCAATCACGGGCGGTCCGCCACCAGGCGCTTTGTCATACGGCCCGCCATCATCCGGATCTTTCGGCGGATACGCCTTCGCGGCGTCGTAGTACGCGCGCTCGGTGATCGTCTGCGGAGGGAAGGTGAATACGAGGAAGGCATCCGCGTCGCTACCGGGTACGAGGCGTGCCTTACCGGATGCGTCGGTCTCGATGTTCAAGTCGACGCACGTGACGCGCAGGTTCAGCAAGTCGTCGGGCCGGAGGATCGACAGCGTGAAGCTCACGAGCCACCTCGTGTCCGAGCGCGCTCTCGCTGCTGCAGACGTATGCGCTCTATGGACGCTTGCTACCTAGCTGAGTACATAGGTAATACAAGGACGATCCGCTCGTCAACGCAAAACGTCGATGAAGCATCCATTGCCGGACGGTAGTTCTGACGCCAGGTCTCGATCGTTCGCTGGGATCACTCCTAGCCCCAGACTCGAGCCGTCGTCGGGAGACGTGACCAAGGGGCGGCCTCCGTTTGGTCCTCCCGGTCCACCAGCGTGGGTGGTGGAAACTCCTTTGGATTCAATGCTAGAGTGGATGGAGTCGGATGCCGTGGAGGCGGGTTCCGGGTTCAAGTCCCACCTCCGGCACCATCCTCATAAACGGAAGTCCCCGATAGACAACGTAAACAACCTCGAAAGCCGGGTGCTCGACGCCGTGTCGAGCCTCGGCAAGCCGGTCTCCGTCCGCGACCTCGTGCAGGGCCTCTCGCTCGAGTCAGAGGCCGAGCCCGAGCTCAAGTCGGTCCTGGGCCGCCTCATCGAAGCGGGCGCCCTCGTGGAGATCCGGGGGGGCCGCTTCGGCCTGCCCGACCGCATGAACCTGGTGGTGGGGCGGCTGTCCTGCAGCCCGTCCGGCTACGGCTTCGTGGTGCCCGAGAAGCGAAGCGAGGGCCAGCCGGACCTGTTCGTCGCCGCTGCGAACATCCGGGAGGCCCTCCACGGGGACCGGGTGGTGGCACGTGTCGAGCGTCACGGACAGCGTGGTCCGGAAGGGCGCATTATTCGTGTACTCGAGAGAGTGAACCAGCGGATCGTCGGCCGCTACGAGAGCGATGGGCGCTCTGGCGGCCGGGTCGTTCCGTTCGACCGCAGGGTGCTGCACGAGGTCTTCGTCGCCGCGGGGGACGAGGGCGGGGCAGCGGGAGGGGTGATGGTCACGGCCGAGATCACGCGTCCGCCGACGGCGACGCGCAATCCCGTGGGCCGCGTGACGCGCGTGATCGGGCCGCTCAGCGACCCCGGGGTGGACCTCGAGGTCGTGGTCGCCAAGTACGGTCTGCCCGACCGTTTCCCGCCGGCCGTCGAGAGCGAGGCGGAGCGCGTGGCGCGCCCGGTCTCGGCGGCGGACACCGCGGGCCGCACCGACTTCCGCAGCTGGCTGACCGTCACGATCGACCCGGAGACCGCCCGCGACCACGACGACGCCGTCTCGATCGAGCGGCGTCCCGACGGCGGCTACCGCCTCGCGGTGCACATCGCCGACGTGGCGCACTACGTGCGCGAGGGCGGGGCCGTCGACGAGGAGGCCTACCTGCGCGGCACCTCGGTCTACTTCCCGGACCGCGTGGTGCCGATGCTGCCGCACGCGCTGTCGAGCGACGTCTGCAGCCTGGTCGAGGGGCAGGACCGGCTGACGCAGACCGCCGTGATCGACGTCGACGCGCGCGGGCGCGTCGAGCGGAGCGTGTTCCACGACGGCGTGATCCGGAGCGCGGCGCGGCTCTCCTACCAGCAGGCGCAGGCGATCGTGGCACGGCGACCCCGCGGCGCGCGAGCGCTTCGCGGCGCTCGTCCCGGCGCTCGTCGCGATGGACGAGCTCGCCAAGCTGATGCGCGCGCGGCGCCACGAGCGCGGCTCGCTCGACTTCGACCTGCCCGAGCCCAAGCTGGTGCTCGACGCGTCCGGCGAGATGACCGCGATCGTGCGCCACGAGCGGCTCGACAGCATGCGGCTCATCGAGGAGTTCATGCTCGCCGCCAACGAGGCCGTCGCGGAGGCGCTGCACAAGGCCGGCGCGGGGGCGCTCTACCGCGTCCACGAGCAGCCCGACCCCGAGCGCATCGAGGAGTTCTCGCAGCTGGTGGCCTCGCTCGGCTACCGCATGCCGGAGAACCAGGAGACGGTGCGCCCCGAGCACTTCCAGCTGATCCTGCGCCAGATCGAGGGCAAGCCCGAGGAGAAGCTGGTCTCGTACCTGCTGCTGCGCACGATGAAGCTCGCGCGCTACCACGAGGCGAACCTCGGCCACTTCGGGCTCGCCACCGACATGTACGCGCACTTCACGAGCCCGATCCGCCGCTATCCGGACCTGGTGGTGCACCGGGCGCTGCGCGCGCTCCGCCAGGGGCACGACGCGGAGCGCCAGGCGTGGCTGCGCGAGAAGCTGCCGGGGATGGGCCTGCACCTCTCGGAGATGGAGCGCCGCGCGTCCGAGGCCGAGCGCGAGCTCATCGAGTGGAAGAAGGTCCGCTTCATGGCGGGCAAGCTCGGCGAGGTGTTCTCCGGCTACGTCACCGGCGTGCAGTCGTTCGGGCTGTTCGTGGAGCTCGAGGAGATCTACGTCCAGGGCCTGGTGCACGTCTCCTCGATGACCGACGACTATTATCGTTTCGACGAGAAAGCGCACCGGCTTCGGGGTGAGAATAGGAAGAAGACCTATCAGCTGGGCGACCGCGTCTCCGTGCAGGTGGCGCGGGTCGACCTCGAGCGCAGGCAGCTCGACTTCGTGCTCACGTCGGTGATCGAGCACGCGGGCGCCGGGCGCGGCTCACTGCCGCGGGGAGCGGCAAGAAACGCGGGCACGCGCGCGTCGCGGCCCGCCTTCGACAAGACGCGCGCCGCGGGGCGCGGAAAGGGCCCACGCGGTCGCAGGGGCCGTAAGAATTGACAGTTGGACACGGGGACGGCGCTGTCTAGAATCGCTGTATAGACGAGCCGCCCCGGAAAGAGAGCCAAGCGTGAGCACTGGAGCCCAGAAGCCCCCCACCACCCGCAGTTCCGACGTCCGCATGGTGACGCTCAACCTGTCGTCGAAGGAGCTGGTGTTCCTGCAGAAGGTCACGCGCCAGGAGTACCACTTCATCACCGAGGACGAGCAGCAGGCGAGGCTGCGGCTGCGCGACAAGCTGGTCGAGGCGTCGATCGACCAGAAGAGCGGCCGTGTCGTGCTGAACCTGAGCCGGGACGAGCTGCTGTTCCTGATCAAGGTCGCCCGCGAGAACTACTCGTTCATCGCGCGCGCCGAGAAGGAGGCGCGCCTCGCGCTCGCCGCCAAGCTGCACAAGACCGCCGAGTCGGTGTTCGGCGTGACCACGTCGCGCGAAGACTGACGCGGGCGCTGCGCTCCTTCGTCGTCGGGACCGCGGGCCACATCGACCACGGCAAGAGCGCGCTCGTGCGCGCGCTCACCGGCACCGATCCCGACCGCCTTCCGCAGGAGAAGGAGCGCGGCATCACGATCGACCTCGGCTTCGCGCACGCCGAGCTCGGGCCGTCGCTGGTCGCCTCGTTCGTCGACGTTCCGGGCCACGAGCGCTTCGTGCGCAACATGCTGGCCGGCGCCCACGGCATCGACGCCGTGGTGCTGGTCGTCGCGGCCGACGAGTCGGTGATGCCGCAGACGCGCGAGCACTTCCAGATCTGCCGCCTGCTCGGGGTCCCGCGCGGGCTGGTGGCGCTCACCAAGAGCGACCTGGCCGACGAGACGGCCCAGGCGGTCGCCGAGCAGGAGACGGCCGAGCTCGTGCCGGGGTCGTTCCTCGAGGGACGGCCGGTCGTCCGCGTCTCGGCGCGAACCGGCGAGGGGCTCGACGCGCTGCGGGCCGCGCTTCTCGAGCTCGCGCTCGAAGCCGCGCCGCGGCCGGCGGACGGGGCTGCTGCGGCTGCCGGTCGACCGCGTCTTCACGATGAAGGGCTTCGGCACCGTCGCCACCGGCACGCTCGTGGCCGGCGCCCTCGAGGTGGGGGACGAGCTCGAGATCCTGCCGGCGGGCCGGCGCGCGCGCGTGCGGGGGCTGCAGGTCCACGGCGAGAGCGCGACGCGCGCCGTCGCGGGGACGCGCACGGCGGTCAACCTGGCGGGCGTGGAGAAGGAGGACCTGGGACGCGGCGACGTGCTGGTACGTCCCGGAAGCCTGGCCGCGACCTCGATGCTCGACGTCGAGCTCCGGCTGCTGCCCGAAGCGAAGCCGCTCAAGGACGGCGCGCGCGTCCGCGTCCACGTCGCGAGCGCGGAGGCCCTCGCGCGCGTGCGGCTGCTCGAGCCGGGGCCGCTCGTGCCCGGCGGCGCGGCGCTCGTCCAGCTCCGCCTCGAGTCGCGCGTCGCGGCCGGGCCGCGGCGACCGGCTCGTGATCCGCTCCTACTCGCCGGCCGCGACGATCGGCGGTGCCGTGGTCGTCGACCCGCTGCCCCCCCGACGCCGCCTGCAGGACCGTGCCGGCGTCGAGCGGCTGCGGGACGCGAGCCGGCCCGGCCGAAGCCGCGCTCGCGCTCGTGTCCGAGGCCGGCGCCGCGGGAATCGAGGCGCCGCGGCTCGCCGCGCGCCTCACGCTGCCCGTCGACGAGCGTCGCCGCCGCGGTGGCGGCGAGCCCGTCGCTCGTGTCGCTCGGGCAGGAGCCGGCGGTGATCTTCGCGGCGAGTGTCCTCGAAGAGCTGGGCGCGGCGGCGCTGCGGGTGCTCGAGGCCGTATCACGCGGCCGAGCCGCTGCGCGCAGCGATGCCGCGCGAGGTGCTGCGCGAGCGCGCGTTCGCGAGCAGCTCCCGCCGCGGCCTTCGAGCGCGTGCTGCGCGATCTCGCCGCCGCGCGGTCGCGTCCGGCTCGCGCCCGACGCCGTCGCGCTCTCCGGGCACGAGGTGCGCCTGAGCCCCGGCGAGCAGGAGGCGCGCCGCCTGCTCACCGAAGCGGCGCGCGCCGCCGGCCTCGCCGGAGTCGAGGTGCTGGCGCTGGCCGAGAGCGCGCGCAGCGAGCGCGCCCTCGTCGAGCGCGTCGCGCGCGTGCTCGTGAACGAGAAGGTGCTGGCGCGGGTGGGTGAGCGAGGGCTCGTCGACCGGGAGGCGCTCGAGCAGCTCAAGCGACGAGCTGCGCGAGCGTTTCGCGCCGGGCGCGAAGCTCGAGGTGGGAGTGGTCAAGGAGCTCACCGGCCTCACGCGCAAGCACGTGATCCCGCTGCTCGAGTACCTCGACCGCGAGCGCGTCACGCGCCGCGCCGGAGCCGATCGCGTCCTGCTGTAACTGGCCCTTTGCGAGCCGCATCTCCTAGAATGCGAGCGCGATGGCGGCAGACAAGGGCGGCGACAAGAAGGCCAACGAGAAGCGACGCGCCGGCGGTGCGATCCGCGTCCCGTTCGTGAGGCGCTGCCAGCTCGACTACGGCGACGGGCAGTCGGACAGCGCCTTCATCGTCAACATCAACGTGCTCGGCGCGTACGTGGAGAGCGAGACGATGCCGGCTCTCGGACGCACGCGTCGTCTTGCCGCTTCCAGATCCCCGGCAACGAGCTCGACCTGGTCACCGACGGCGTCGTCGCGTGGACCAACCCGCAGCAGGAGCATCCGGTGCACAGCCTGCCGCCGGGATTCGGTGTCGCCTTCCGCAACCTGTCGGCGGACGTCCGCACGCGGATCGAGCAGATCGTCGCGGACTACCTCGCCCGCCAGTCGAGCGACTAGTCCCGCAGCGACTCGAGGTAGGCGGCGAGCGGCGGCCTGCTGCGCGCGCTTGCGCGTCACGCACTGGTCGACGCTCTCGAGCACCTGCGTGAGCACGCGGGGCGCCCCGGTCAGGCCCGCTGCGCGCGTTCCGAAGAAGCCGTCGATCTCCGGCGTGCGTGTCCTCCGCGCACAGGCCGGCCCGACCCACGGGAAGTAGACGGACCGGCGAGAACTCGCCTTGGGGCTGGCGCGCCACCAGCGCGTCGTAGTTCGCCTTCAGGAAGTCGAAGGCGGCCCGCCGCGTCTCGCGCTGCCGGCCGAGCCGCACAGCAGCGCCGATCGACTGCGCGTGGGTCGACGCGCTCGTCGAGCGTCGAGCGCGAGCAGCTCGCGCGCGCGCTCGGCTCGCGCACGCCGCCAGGCCGGCGAGCAGGCGCTCGCGCCGTTCGCGTCCGTCGTGCGCACGACGCTCCTGCTGAGCCGCGCGACCAGCGCCGGTCCTCCCCACACGGTCGCCGCCGCGAGCGCGGTCGTCACGAGCTCGGGGTCGAGGGCGCTCGGGTCCGTCAGCCAGCGCGCCGACGAGCGCCGATCGGCCTCGTGCGCCGAGCTCCGGGTCGCGGCCCGGCTCGCCGACGATGGCCCGCAGCACGAGCGCCGGCGCAGCAGCGCGCGTCTCCTCGCTCTCCCCGGGCCGCATGGCCCAGCCGAGCGAGCGGGCGCGCTCGCCGTAGGACGTCGCGCACGAGCGCAGCGAAGCGCGGCGAGCAGCGGATCCGGCACGAGCCCCTCCAGGCCCCGCACCAGGCTCGACGCTGGCGCTCACGACGCTGCCGGTCGGGGTCGCTGGCCAGCAGCGGGCACGAGCTGCGAGCGCGTCGGCGGCCGCCACGTCGCCCGTCGCGATCAGCGCGTCGACGTCGCCGGTGAGCGCCACGCGCTCGGCGGTGGTCAGCCGTTCGGTCTCGAGCACGTGGCGAGCCTCGGCGGCGCTCGTCACGCGTCCGGTAGTAGCCGGCGGCGCCGGCGTTCGCGGAGAACCAGTCCGGGCACGCGCCGCCGTCGAGCCGGATCTCGCCCGTCGCGGCGGGAGCACGGTGCACGCCGGCACGGTCGCGCCCGGCAGCCCGCGCGCACACCGGCAGCCTCCAGGTCTTCGGCTCCGCGGGCGAGCCGAGCGCCCGGTAGGGCCGCTGGGACAAGAGCGAGCCGCGGCTCGCCGTCGCAGCGGAGCTCCGCCGAGACCACCGGGGCGCCGGTCTGGTCGAGGAAGGTCGAGAAGCACCTCGCGACGTCGCCGCCGGCGGCCGCCGACAAGGCCGTGATGAAGTCGGCTGCCGTGGCGTTGCCCCCGGCGTGGCGCTCGACGTAGGTCTTCACGCCGCTGGCGGAAGACGTCCTCGCCCAGCCAGGCCTCGACCATCTCCAGCACGGCCTCGCCCTTGCCGTAGGTCACGCCGTCGAAGGCGTTGGCGATGTCGTCCTTCGACGTGATCGGCTGGCGGATCCGGCGCGCGCTCGCCACGCTGTCCCGTCGCAGCGCGTTCGACCGGCTCGCAGGCGCGCTCGATCGCCACACCCCACTCGGGCCGGAAGCGGTCGGTGACCTTCTCGCCCAGCCAGCTCGCGAACGACTCGTTGAGCCAGGTGTCGTCCCACCAGGCCATCGTGACGAGGTCGCCGAACCACTGGTGAGCGAGCTCGTGGGCGGCGACGCTCGCCCAGCCTCGCGCCGGGCGCGATCGTCTCGTCGCCGGGCGCTGGACCATCAGCGTCTGGCCGTAGGTCACGAGCCCGGGGTGCTCCATCGCGAAGCCCGCCGCCGGGGATCGCGACCTGGTCGAGCTTGTCGTAGGGGTAGGGGCGGTCGAAGTACTCCTCGAGCAGCGCGAGGATGCGCGGCGTCGACTCGCGCGCCCAGGCGGCGTCCTCGGCGCCGCGCCCCGTCGGCACGACGAGCCGGGTCGGCATGTGCTTGCGGCCCGCCGGCGCGACGTCGACCAGGTCGAACGGCCCGACCGACGAACGCGACCAGGTAGCTCGGCAGCGGCGGCGTCTCGCGCGAACGCGACGCGACGTCGCGCGCCGTCCTCGGCCGTCGTCGAC
This sequence comes from uncultured Acidobacteriota bacterium, assembly GCA_963724555.1. Lineage (GTDB taxonomy): Bacteria > Acidobacteriota > Vicinamibacteria > Fen-336 > Fen-336 > DATBSL01. Next base: position 1,697 of record CAVRVE010000027.1, on the reverse strand, counting down.
GGCGGCGGCGGTGTTGCGAGCGCGACGGCGCCGTGCGGCACGCGCAGCGTCACGCCAGGGGATCTTGAAGCCGGGCTCGTCGAAGCACGGGAAGGCGCGGCGCGCCTCGACCGCCTCGAACTGGGTGAAGAGGTACCAGGCGTCCTCTTCCTGCACGGCGAAGACGCCCTCGTTGTCGCGACGCGAGACGGTGCCCTCGAAGACGACGTGGAGATGCGCGGGCCCGCGGCCAGGGGCGCGTCGGCCCGGAAGCCCACGAAGTCGTCGCCGCCCGGCACGACCCGCAGGTGGCTCACCACCCCGTCGCGTCGGAGCGTGGCCTCCTTCACCTTGAGCCGCGCGGCGTTCAGCCACATAACGCGGACGCGGCTCCTTCAGCTCGAGGTCGATCTCGACCGAGCCCGAGAACGGCTTCGCGCGTCCGGGTCGAGCGTCAGGTCGATCGCCTGCCGCACGGGTCGGACGTTGCCGGGCAGGCGCAGCGACGGCGGCGGCGGCGTCGGATCGCCTGCCAGTGCGAGCACCGTCAGGGCGGCGAGAGAGGCCATCGTCTCCTCCGTCGTAATTACCGTGGGACGCTAGCGGAGGCGCACCCGCGGCGTCAAGGATGGGTTCGCACGAGCACGGCCCGCTCCGACTAGACCAGCAGGCTGACGGGGCTCTCGAGCAGGCGACGGACCTCCGCGAGGAACTGCGCCGCGAGGGCGCCGTCGACCACGCGATGGTCGGAGCTGAGCGTGACCTTCATGCGGTGGCCGACGGCCAGCTGGTCGTTCTTCACGACCGGCTGCTTGCGGACCGCGCCCACCGCCAGGATGCAGCTCTCGGGCGGGTTGATGATCGCGGTGAACTCCGTCACGTCGAACATGCCGAGGTTCGAGATCGTGAAGGTCGAGCCCGTGAACTCCTCGGGCTTCAGCTTGCGGTCCCTCGCCCGCGCGGCGAGGTCCTTGATCTCGCTCGCGATCTCGACGACGTGCTTGCGGTCGGCGTTCCTCACCACGGGCGTGATGAGGCCGTCGGGGATCGAGACGGCGATTCCCACGTGCACTTCGGCGTGGGTCTGGATCGTCTCGCCCGTCCAGGACGCGTTGACGGTGGGAAAGCGCGCGAGCGCCTTGGCGCACGCCTTCACGACCAGGTCGTTGTAGGAGAGCTTGATCTCCTCGGCGCGGATCAGCTGCTCGCGCAGCGACACGGCCGCGTCCATGTCGATCTCGACCGTCACGTAGAAGTGCGGCGCCGTGAACGCGCTCTTGGACAGCCGCTTCGCGATCACGCGGCGGATGTTCGAGACCGGGATCGCGGTGCCCGCGGGAACCCGCGAACCGGAGCCGCCGGCCGAGCCGCTGCGGGCGCCCCGGCGGCGGACGAGGTGAGGCGATGTAGCCCTCGACGTCGCGCTTGATGATCCGGCCGCCGGTCCGCTGCCCGCGACGAGGGTGAGCGGCACGTTCTTCTGCGCCGCGATCGCGCGCGCGAGCGGGCTCGACTTGACGCGGCCTCCGGGAGCGGCTGCGGGAGCCGGCACGGCGGCGAGCGGGGGGGCCGGCGGCGGTGCCGGGCCGGGCTGGCGCTGCTGGGCGGCAGGTGCGGCGTCGCGGACGCGGGAGCCGCAGCTGCCGGTGCCGGCTGAGGCGAGGCCGCAGGAGCCGTCTTCGCCGCCTCGGCCAGCATCGCCGAGATGTCCTCGTTCG
>CAVRVE010000026.1:0-101607 GCA_963724555.1 uncultured Acidobacteriota bacterium | reverse complement strand
TGGTTGGAATGCCGCCGAAGCCCCTCATCTGGGCCCCGCCACTCGCGCTGGCCCTGAGCCTTTCGGGCTGCGGCGGGGGCGGCGGTCCCACCTCCCCCGGAACGGCTCCGACACCGTCCGTCCCGACCTACTCCGTGATGGCCACGGTCTTCTACGACCAGAACCACAACGGCCAGCTCGACGCCGGCGAGAACACGCGGGTTCCGGGCGTCGACGTCGTGATCGGGCCGGGCACCGGAAAGAGCGCTCCCGGGACCGGCCAGGCGGTCGTCAGCGGCGTCACCGAGGGCTCCCAGAGCGTGGCGCTGCGGATGGACAGCCTGCCCGCCTACTTCCAGCCGGAGTCGCAGCTGTCGGTGCAGGTACCGGCCGCGGGCGAGGTGCGGATCCCGCTCACGCTGCCGATCGGCGACAACCACGCAAACCTCTACCTCGGCTTCGGCGACAGCATCACCTACGGCGACGGCTCGAGCGACAAGCAGGGCTACGTCCTCAAGCTGCAGAACCTGCTCGGGCCGTACTTCGGGCGCGCCGAGGTGCGCGCCTGGGGCCGGCCCGGCACCGTGAGCGTCGAGGGCGCGCGCAAGACGACGGAGACGCTGCGCTGGTACGACCCGGCCTACGTGCTGATCCTCTACGGCACCAACGACTGGCACGACCAGCAGTGCCAGGGCAAGCCGGCGTCGAGTTGCTACACGATCGAGGCGCTGCGCGACATGATCGACGACATCAAGGACTGGGACAGCCTGCCCGTGCTCGCGACGATCCCGCCCGTGAACCCCGCGAAGACGCCCGAGGGCCGCAACCGCTGGTACGACGACATGAACGTCCAGATCAAGGCGCTCGCGCAGCAGCGGCAGGTGCTGCTCTGCGACATGAACGCCGAGTTCAAGGCACAGCCCAACCTGGCCTCGCTCTACTCCGACGACGTGCACCCGAACGACGCCGGCTACCAGGTGATGGCGCAGGCCTGGTTCAAGGCGATCACGCGCGGCCGCGCCCAGGCGGCTAGCGCGGGCCCGCGTTTCGGCTTCTCGCCCTTCTAGGCGTCGCGGGCACCAGGCCGCCGCGGCGGCGCCGAATCCACCCCAGACAGCTTTGTCGGCGGCCGACGGCGGGGCCTACATTTCTGTAATAATGCGCCAATGGCCTCCCGGTCCCCCGACCCGCGCCAGCTGTCCGACCTGCTCGAGGTCAGCCAGACCCTCGGCGCCACGCTCAACCTGCGCCAGGCGCTGCAGCGCGTGCTCTCGATCCTGGAGGAGAGCCGCGGGACGCTCTCGAGCCTGATCGTGCTGCGCGACGAGACCGCCTCCGACCTCGCGGTCGAGGCCGCGAGCGGGGCGTCATCCTCCGTCCGCAACGCGCGCTACCGCGTCGGCGAGGGGATCGTCGGCCGCGTGGCCCAGAGCGGCCGGCCGGTGGTGGTGCCGCAGGTGAGCCAGGAGCCGCTGTTCCTCGACCGCTCCGGCGTCTTCCGCCGCTCGGGCCGCAACGAGATGTCCTACGTCTGCGTGCCGATCCGGGCCGAGCAGCGCACCGCCGGCGCGCTCGGGGTGGCGCTGCCGTACCACAAGGACCGCGTCTACGACCACGAGGCGAAGTTCTACGGCCTGGTCGGCTCGATGATCGGACAGGCGCTGCGCGTGCACCACCTGGTCGAGGCGGAGAGGAAGCGCCTGCTCGACGAGAACACCAAGCTGCGCCGCGAGCTCACCGAGCGCTACGACATCCGCAACCTGGTCGGCTCGAGCCGGCCGATGCAGACCGTCTACGAGCAGGTGGCGCAGGTGGCTCCCGCGAACACCACCGTGCTGCTGCGCGGCGAGTCCGGCACCGGCAAGGAGCTGGTGGCGCACGCGGTCCACTACTCGTCGCCCCGCGCCAAGAAGCCTTTCGTCAAGGTCAGCTGCGCCGCGCTGCCCGAGAGCCTGATCGAGTCGGAGCTGTTCGGCTACGAGCCGGGGGCCTTCACCGACGCGCGCACGGAGAAGAAAGGCCGCTTCGAGCTCGCCCACGGCGGCACCATCTTCCTCGACGAGATCGGCGAGCTGTCGCCCGCCACGCAGGTCAAGCTGCTGCGGGCGCTCCAGGAGCGCGAGATCGAGCGCCTGGGCGGCGTCCAGCCGATCAAGCTCAACGTGCGCGTGATCGCGGCCACCAACAAGGACCTGGAGGCCGCGGTCAAGGAAGGCAGCTTCCGCGAGGACCTCTACTACCGGCTGAACGTCTACTCGATCTACCTGCCGCCGCTGCGCGAGCGCAAGACCGGACATCCCGCTGCTCGCCGACCACTTCGTCGAGAAGCACGCCGCCTCCCACGCCAAGGACGTGCGGCGCATCGCCACCTCGGCGATCGACATGCTGATGAGCTACCACTGGCCGGGCAACGTGCGCGAGCTCGAGAACTGCATCGAGCGCGCCGTGCTCGTGTGCGAGGGCGGCGCGCTGCACGCCCACCACATGCCCCCGACGCTGCAGACCGCGGAGGTCTCGGGGACGCTCGCGCGCCAGTCGCTCAAGGAGGCGATCGACGCCTACGAGAAGGACCTGGTGCTCGACGCGCTCAAGAGCGCGCGCGGCAACCGCGCCAAGGCGGCGCGCCTGCTCGACACCACCGAGCGCATCCTCGGCTACGCCGTCCGCAAGCACCGCCTCGACCCCGAACGTTTCCGCTGAGGCCGCTTCGACCCCGACAGTCCCGTCGGGCTTTCCGGAATGGGCCGACATTTCTGTCGGGCCCGCCATGAGGCGGGAGGACACGCGAGCCGCGGACCGATCGCGTTGATCCATCGTGCCTTGCGGCCCGGCGCAGCCGCGGAGCGAGACGCTTGCGGCCTGGCACGCTCGTCGCAACATGCCCGGCGAGGAGGTTTCCTTGCAGACACCCGTGATCGTTCCGGCCGACGTGGCGTTCATGCTCGTCGCGACCGCGCTCGTCCTGCTGATGACGCCCGCGCTCGCGTTCTTCTACGGTGGCCTGGTGCGTTCCAAGAACGCGCTCAACACGATGATGATGAGCGTCGCGGCGCTCGGCTTCGTGGGCGTGGCGTGGGCGCTCCTGGGCTACAGCCTGTCCTTCGCCGAGGGCTCGCCGCTCGTCGGCGACCTGTCGAAGGCCTTCCTGAACGGAGTCGGGCTCGAGGCGCCGGGCACGATCCCGCAGCTGCTGTTCATGTGCTACCAGGGCACGTTCGCGATCATCACCGCGGCGCTCGATCTCGGGCGCGATCGTCGAGCGCATGCGCTTCGCGCCGTACCTGGTCTTCATCACGCTCTGGAGCCTCGTCGTCTACGGCCCGATCGCGCACTGGGTCTGGGGCGGCGGCTTCCTCGCCAAGCTGGGTGCGCTCGACTTCGCCGGCGGCACGGTCGTGCACGTGAACGCCGGCGACCGCCGCGCTGGTGGCGGCGCTCGTGCTCGGCAAGCGCAAGGACTACGCGCGCCAGGCGATCCTGCCGCACAACGTCCCGTTCGTGCTGCTCGGCGCGGGCCTGCTCTGGTTCGGCTGGTTCGGCTTCAACGCCGGCAGCGCGCTCGCGGCGAACGGCATCGCGAGCCTCGCGTTCACGAACACGATGCTCGCCCCGGCCGCCACGCTCCTGGTCTGGACGCTGCTCGACCTCTTCCGCAGCGGCAAGGCGACCGCGGTCGGCGCCGCCACGGCGATCGTGGTCGGCCTCGTGGCCGATCACGCCTGCCGCGGGCTTCGTGAGCCCGCTCGGCGGCCATCGCGCTCGGCGCGATCGCGGCGGTGCCGAGCTACTTCGCGATCCTGTTCCGCGCCCGCACCGGTCTCGACGACTCGCTCGACGTGATCGCGGCGCACGGCGTCGGCGGCACGGTGGGCGCGCTGCTCACCGGCGTCTTCGCGATCAAGGCCTGGAACGGCGTCGGCCGACGGTCTCGTCGCCGGCAACCCCGGCCAGGTCGGGACCCAGGCGATCGCGCGTGCTGGCGACGATCGCCTACAGCGGCGTCGCCAGCTACCTGCTGCTGAAGCTGATCGGCGTCGTGATGTCGCTCAAGGCCGTGACGAAGGAGGAAGGCCTCGGGATGGACTTCAGCCAGCACGGCGAAGAGGCCTACGCGGACGGCGAGGGCGCGATCCTCGTGCTGCAGCGGCCCGATTCGACGGCGTCCGAAGGCGCCGGAGCGCTCGCACCGGCGGCGCAGGGAGGTCGCTCGTGAAGCTCGTAGTGGCGGTCGTGCGACCGGAGAAGGCGAACGACGTGATCGAGGCGCTGTTCCGCTCCGACGTCCAGGGCCTCACCATCAGCCGCGTGCAGGGCCACGGGGGCGAGACCGAGAGGGTCGAGACCTACCGGGGCACCACGGTGAAGGTGGAGCTCTCCGAGAAGGTCCGCTTCGAGATCGGCGTCTCCGACCACTTCGTCGAGCCGGCGGTCAAGGCGATCCTCGCCGCGGCCCGGACCGGCGACGTCGGGGACGGGAAGGTGTTCGTGCTCCCCGTCGAGAAGATCTATCGCATCCGCACCGGCGAGGAGGACCGCGCGGCGGTCACGCCGGTCCAGGTGGTCGCGGCCGGCAAGGCCTGAGACCGGCTCGCGGCAGCCGCTCGACGAGCGCGAGCGGCTGCCTGCGAGCGTTCCGTCGTTCAGGCCGGCGGCTTCATGCGGTGGAAGTCCGTCATCTGCTGGTAGGCGTCGCCGATCGCGACGAGCGTCGACTCCGAGAAGGCGCGCCCCAGCAGCTGCAGCGAGACCGGCAGGCCGTCCTTGCCGAACCCCATCGGCAGCGCGAGCGCGGGCAGGCCCGCGAGGTTGCCGGCGGGAATCGTGGCCGGCGGGCGCGGCGCGCCCGGCTTCGGCTCCGGCTGCGGCGGCGAGCCCGGCGTCGGCGCGTCGAAGTCCTCCCCGATCCGGGGAGCGAGCTTCGTGCGGGTCGGCGCCACGAGCGCGTCGTAGCGCGAGAGCGAGCGCGTCGAGCTCGGCCCGCATCGCGACGCGCGCGCGCATCGCGTCGATGTAGTCGACCGCAGGCGTCATCAGCCGCGCGAAGCCGCGCACGCGATCGGCGCGGTCCTGGAGCTGCTTGACCTTCCCGCTCTCGACGAGCTCCCGCAGCGCCGCGGCGCCCTCGGCGGAGACGATCAGGCGCACGGCGTCGCCGTACGGGCCGCTCGGGAAACGCGACGTCGGTCTCGACGTCGGCGAGCTCGTGGAGCGCCGCGACCGCCTGCTTGAATCCCGCCTCGACGTCGGCGTCGGCCTCGAGCGTGGCGTTCTTGAGCACGCCGAGGCGGAAGCGCCGCGCGGGCTTGCCGGCGGGCGCCTTGTAGCGGAAGGTGTCGCCGCTGGTCGTCGCGTCCTCCGGGTCGGGGCCCGCGATCGCCGCGAGCACGAGCGCGCAGTCGGAGGCGCTCCGCGCGAGCGGGCCGAGCTTGTCGAGCGTCCAGGCGAGCGCCATCGCCCCGTGGCGCGAGACGAGCCCGTAGCTCGGCCGCAGGCCCGTCACGCCGCAGAAGGCCGACGGGCGTGAGGATCGAGCCCGACGTCTCGCTGCCGATCGCGAACGCCACGAGCCCGGCCGCCACCGCAGCGGCCGAGCCGCTCGAGGAGCCGCCGCTCCAGTAGTCCGGGTTCCACGGCGTGCGCCCCGGACCGGTGAAGCTCGCGTCCGGGTTGTTGTAGCCCATGCCGCCGGCGAGCTCGACCAGGGCGAGCTTGGCGACGAGCACGGCGCCCGCCTGCTCGAGGCGCCTCGTGACCGTCGCGTCGGCGGGGGTCGCCTGCTCGCGCAGCGGCAGCGCGCCCCAGCTCGTCGGCGCTCCCTTCGCCGCGACGAGGTCCTTGAGCCCGTACGGGATGCCGTGCAGGGGCCCGCGGTCCTTGCCGCTCGAGCAGCTCCTGGTTCGCGCGGTGCGCCTCGCTCATCGCCCGCTCGCGCGTGAGCGTCACCACGGCGCCGAGCTTCGGGCCGATCGCCTCGAGCCGCCGCAGCGCGAGCTCCGCGAGCTCGACCGCGCTGAACGTGCGCGCGCGCAGCTGGGCGCCGATCTCGCGGATGCCGCCGAAGAGCGCCTGCTCGGTGATCACGGCTGCCGCCTCGCGGGCGGACGCGCCTCGAAGCGGCCCACCGGATCGTCGCCGTTCTCGAGCCGCGACGCGGCGCGCAGCCGCGACGCAGCGGCCCGGTTGCGCTCGAGCTCCTTGCGCACCTCCTCGAGCTCCTGGGCGTCGAGGTGCGCGCCGAACTGGCGCCGCACGGCCTCGGTGAGCGCCTCGGCCACGGCATCGGGCGCGCTCGCCGCTGCGGGCCTGCAGCGGCGGTGTCGCGGGAAGCTCGCGTACGAGCGCGCCCGGCAGGATCGGCGCGACGGCGAGCGCCTTCAGGAAACCGCGTCGCGGAGCCGCCACGGACACCTCCTTGGGTGCGGCCACCATATGCCAGCGCGACGACCTCGACAACGGCCCGCGCGCGTGTAAGCTCTCGTCGCCTCGCTCGACGAGGCCGAGGAGCCCATGACCACTGCGCCACCCGCCGCGACGCCGCCGAGCATCGACTTCGGACGCTCCTTCACGTTCACGAGCGAAGACCCCGAATGGGTCTCGAAGATCCTGATCGGCGGCGTCTTCGTGCTCGCGTGCAGCCTGCTCGTGGGCGTCCCGTTCGTGCTCGGCTACTTCTCGCGCACGCTCCGCAACGTGGTGGCGGGCCTGGCGCGGCCGCTGCCGGACTGGGACGACCTGGGCGGGCTCTTCAGCGAGGGCCTGCAGCTCACCGGCGTGTACCTGCTCCACGTGCTCGCCGTGATCGTCGTGCTGGGCGTCTTCGTCGGGATCCTGCTCGCGCCGATGATCCTCTCGAAGGCGCACGATCCGGCGGAGGCGCTCGGCCCGTTCGGCGCGCTGCTGATCGTCGCGATGTACGGCCTGATCATGGTCGTCTCGCTGGCCGTCGCCGTCTACCTGCCCGCGGCGCTCGTGCGCAGCTCGCTTGCCGGCAGCGTGGGCGCCGGCCTCGAGTGGCGCGAGAACCTCGCGTTCATCAAGCACAACCTCGCGAACTACGCGCTCTCGCTCGTCGGCTACCTGGTCGCCGCCTTCGTCGCGCAGTTCGGGGTCGTGCTCTGCTGCGTGGGCTTCTTCCCGGCGGCCTTCTGGAGCTACCTGGTGCTGGCGGTGGCGCTCGGCCAGACCGTGCGCCTCAGCACCGCGTCCTCATAGCATCTCGGCGAGCGTGCGCTCGCCGGCGCCCTGCCGCTGCTGCGCCAGCAGCGACTGGAGCGCGTCCCATTCCGGGCCGCCGCGCGGCGGCGTCCCGAGCGTCGAGCGCGCCGCCAGCTCGAGCAGCCGCGCGAGCGGGATGCGGTCGGGTCCGGTGGCGAGCGCGAGCCCGACGTCGTCGCCCTCCCGGGAGACCTGGAGCACGAGCCCCTCGGCCTCGAGCCGGCCCACGAGCTCGTTGACCGCCTCGAGCCGCAGCTCCAGGTCCTCGGCCAGGTCCTGGCGGCTCACGGGGCGGCCGTCGAGGCCGCGGCGGGCGAGCACCACCATGAGCGGGATGAGCCACTGCGGGTCGGCGGTCGCGAGGGCGCCGCGGCCCTCCCGGTGCTCGAAAACGCGCCCTTTCATCGCCTGCAGCGTGTACGCGATCTCGAGCCCGAACAGGACGAGCAGCCAGTTGAGGTAGAGCCAGAACAGGAAGAGCGGCACGAGCCCGATCGCGCCGTAGAGCTTCATGTACGGCAGCGCCTGGCTGACGTAGAGCCCGAACCCCCACTTCGTGGCCCCGGTCAGCACGGCGGCCACGCAAGGCGCCCCAGAGCGCCGGCCGCCAGCGCACGTGCGTGTTGGGCATCAGCTTGTAGAGCAGCGTGAGCGAGAGGAAGCTGCCGAAGAGCGCGCCGAATTCGGCGAGCAGCGCGAAGAGCGGACCGACGAAAGGCAGCGCCTCGGCCCGGCCGAGCCAGAACTCGGCGGCGTAGATCACGAGCAGCAGCAGGATCGGGCCGAGCGTGAGCACGGTCCAGTAGATGCCGACGCGCATCGTCCAGCGGCGGCCCTTCGGCGCGCGGTAGATGCGGTTGGCGGCGTTCTCGAGCGAGATCAGCAGGCCGAGCGCGGCCCAGATCAGGAGCAGCGCGCCGACGGCTCCGATCGCCTCGAAGCTCAGCCCGCTCACGCTGCGCATCAGGTCGAGCACGCGCTCGTCGAGCTCCTGCTTGAAGGCCGTGGCTTCGGGGGCCGTCGCGTCCACCTGGTAGTTGAAGAACGCGTAGGCGGCCACCTGCAGGTGGCGGCCCGCCACCTCCATGTCGCCGAACATGCGGAACGCCAGCATGCTCACCATCAGGAGCGGCACGAGGCCGAAGATGGTGCGGTAGGTGAGCGCCGCCGCCATCTGCGCGGCGTCGTTGTCCTCGAGCTCGCGGCTGCAGTGGCGTATCAGGTCGAGCGTGAAGCGCAGCGAGCGCTGCGCCTTGCTGAGCTCGGCCACCGGGTGGCTGATCAGCCACTCGACGTACGACTCCAGCCGAACCAGCGGGTCCACGTCGCGATTATCGCCCGAGCCCCGACGGGACCAGGTGCGACGGGGCCAGGTGCTAGCATTGCCAGGACCGGTGAGCCTGCGCCCCCTCGTCCTCCTCACCCCCTCCATCGCCGCGGCCGTCGAGCTGCCGCGGCGCCTCGCCTCTGCCGGCCCGACCGGGCGCGCGATCGCGGGCGTCTACGCGATGAAGCCGCTCGCGCTCGCGCGGATCCTGGCCGAGCCGGTGCTGCTGGGCCGCGGCCTCATGCCCTGGACGAGCGGCCACGACGCGCTGGTTGCCGCGCGCCTGCTCGCGGAGACCTCGGGCGCGGGCCTCGCGCTCCCCGAAGGAACGCCGCGCGCGCCGGTGGCCGGAGCGCTCGCGCGCACGCTCGCGGCGCTGCGCCGCGCGGGGATCGCGCCGCCGCGCGTGGCGGCGCTCGCCGCGGCGAAGGACGCGACACCCGACGACGCGCGCCGCCTGACGGCGCTCGCGCGGCTCCACGCCGCGTACGAGGAGCGCCTCACGGGACGCGTCGCCGATCCGGTGACCCTGATCGCCGCGGCGCGCGAGGGCCTGGAGCGCGCGCGCTGGCTCGACGAGGCGTACGTGCTGATCGCCGACGACCTCGAGCTCGAGCCCGACGAGATCGAGCTCGTGAAGGCGCTCGCCGCGCGCGTCCCGGTGCACGTGCTGCGCCGGCCGCTGCCCGCCGTCGCTGCGCCAGTACTCGTTCCGCGGCCTGCTCGCCGCGCACGGCGTGCGGGAGGTCGCCTGGTCCGAGACGCCGCTCGCCGCGGCCGCGCCGCCCGAGCCGGGCGAGGCGCTCCAGCGCCTGCGCGAAGGGCTCTTCGAGCCGCCGCGGCCGATCCCGCAGGCCGCGGGCGAGACGGCGGGCGTCGAGCTCGTGACCGCCGCGGGCGAAGCCGCAGAGGTGCGCTCGATCGTGCGCCGGCTGCTGCGCGAGGCGGCGCGCGGCGTCCCGTTCGAGGAGATGGGCGTCGTGCTGCCGCGGCCCGAGAGCTACGCGCCGCTCTTCACCGACCTGCTGACGCGGCTCGGCGTGCCGCACCGGCTGCACCCCTCGCTGCCGCTGCGCTTTGGACGCGCGGCGCGCTCGCTGCTGCTGCTGTTCCGCAGCCGCGGCCTCGATCGCGCGGCGGTGATGGAGTTCCTGACGTTCGCCCCGGTGCCGTTCGAGACGATGCTCGGCGCCTCGGTGACGGCACAGCCGGCGCGCTGGGACCAGATCAGCCGCGAGGCCGGCATCGTCTCCGGCTACAGCCGCTGGATGGTCGGCCTGCGCGCCTGGTCGGAGAACGAGCGCGACGCGGCCGAGAGCGAGCGCGACCCGGATCGCCGCGAGCGGCGGCTGCGCAACGTCGCCGACGCCGACGCGCTGCTGGGCGCCGTGGAGTACCTGAGCCAGACGCTCGACGCGCTCGCGGGCGAGGCGACCTGGGCCGAGTGGGTCGAGCGGCTCAAGACGGTCGTCGACCAGTGGCTCGGCCCCGAGCGCGACCGGGAAGCGGTGCTCGACGTGATCGCCGACCTGGGCGGGCTCGGCTCCGTCGCGGCGCGCGCGCCGTGGAGCGAGGTCGAGCAGGTGATCGAGGCGCGCTTCGAGTGGGAGCGCCTGCCGCTCGAGCCGCTCGAGGGCGGCGCCGTTCACGTGGGCGCGCTCGACGCGATGGCGGGCCTGCCGTTCCGCGTGGTCGCCATCCCCGGACTCGTGGAGGGCGGCTACCCGGGAGTCTTCCGGCCGGATCCATTTCTCCTCGACTCGGAGCGGGAGGCGCTGCGGAATCCCGAGCGCGGTCTCGCCGGCGCGCGAGGGATCTCTGGTTGCTCCAGCAGTCCCGCCTGCCCTTGGTTCCGCGTCGTCCCGCAAGCCCGCTCAGCTCGACTTGTTCGGCGACTCTTCGGTCGAGCCCGCAGCCCGCCCTGGCCGTCTCCTGTCCGTCTTCCGCCGCGTCTGCGTCCTTCTCCCACCCTGCTCCCCACCAGCCAGGACCGCCTGCTCGAGGCGCGCCGCCTCTTCCACCGCGCCGTCTCGCAGGCGAGCGAGCGCCTGATCCTGTCGTACCCGCGCGCCGACGCGCGCAGCGGACGCGAGCGGCTGCCGTCGCTCTTCTTCGCCGCGGCCGCCGCGACGCTCGCGGGGCGCGCCGTGGCGGGCGCCGAGCTCGACCGCATGCTGGTCGAGGACGATCCGCTCGAGCTGCCGCTCGAGGACGCGGTCGACGCCGGCGAGCGCGACCGGCTGCGCGTGCTGCGCGACGACGCCGCGGCCGACGCGATCGCCGCCGGCTCCGCCTTCTTCAAGCAGTCGCGCCTCGCGAGCCTGGCGCGCTGGTCGGGCAAGCTCACGCGCTACGACGGCCTCGTCGCCGACGAGTCGGGAGCGCTCGCGGCCCGGCTCGACCCGCTCCAGGCGCGCCACGCCGTTTCCGCGAGCAAGCTCGCGCTCTACGCGCGCTGCGGCTTCCAGTATCTGCTGCAGTACGTGCTCCGCCTGCAACCGGCGCCCGAGCCCGAGGAGCGCCGGCGCATCGAGCCGCTCGAGCGCGGCAACCTGTTTCACGAGGTGGCCGAGCGATACCTCCGCGAGCGCCGCGACAAGGGCGAGCTGCCGGTCCAGGACAGCGAGGCCGCGCGCGAGCGGCTCGCGGAGATGGCGGAGGAGGCGCTTCAGGGCCTCGTCGCCGGCAACCCGCCGCGCTTCACGCTGCTCTGGGAGCGCGAGAAGCGGCGCTTCCACGACACCATGCAGGCGTGGCTCGCGAGCGAGGCGGGCGCGGCCGGCCGCACGACGCCGGCGCATTTCGAGCTGAGCTTCGGGCTGGGCGTGAGCCGCGACGCGAGCGAGCCGCACGATCCCGAACCGCTCGCGATCGACCTCGGCGACGGCCGCGTGCTCCAGGTCTCGGGCCGCATCGACCGCATCGACCGCCGCGCCGAGGGCGGGCTCGTGCTGCGCGACTACAAGACCGGCCGGGCGCCCACGGGACGACGGCGGCGTCTTCCGCGGCGGCAAGCAGCTGCAGATCCCGTTCTACGTGCTGGCGGCCGCGAAGCTGTTCCCCGGCGAGAGCGTCGAGAGCGCCTTCCTCGACTACGTCGACGGCGGCCGCCAGGTGGCGTTCCGCCCCGAGCTCGTGACCGGGCCGAAGTTCAAGGCGCTGCTGCGCGAGCTCGTCGACCTGATCACGAAGGGCGTCTTCGTCCAGGAGCCGACGGCGTGCGACTTCTGCGACTTCAAGGTCGTGTGCGGGCCGAAGGGGCTGCTGCAGCGCCGCCAGCTCTACAAGCAGCGCGACGCGGCGCTGCTCGCGTACCTGCGGCTGCGGGACATCGCGTGAGCCCCTTCCGCCCGGCCGACGAGGACGCACGCGAGCGCGCGCGGCGCGACCACGCCACGAGCCTGGTGCTCGAGGCCGGCGCGGGCACCGGCAAGACGACGCTGCTCGTGGACCGCATCGAGGCGATCGTGCGCTCGGGCGCGGCGCGGCTCGAGGAGATCGCGGCCGTCACCTTCACCGAGAACGCCGCCACCACGATGAAGCTGCGGCTGCGCGAGCGGCTCGAGCGCGCGCGCGCGAGCGCCGAGCTCGGCGCCGAGGAGCTCGCCCGCGTCACCGGCGCGCTCGAGGTGCTGGAGCGCGCGAGCGTCTCGACCATCCACGCGCTCTGCGCCCAGCTGCTCTCCGAGCGGCCGCTCGAGTGCGGCGTCCTGCCCGGCTTCCGGATGGCCGACGAGGCGCAGGCGGACGCCTTCTTCGCCGAGGCCTGGGAGGAGTGGCTCGGCGAGCGGCTGGCGGGCGGCGACACCGTGCTGATGGACGCGCTCGACCGCGGCATCCCGCTCGAGAGCGACGGCTGGGGCGAGCGCACGTCGCTGCGGGGGCTCGCGCGCAAGCTGATCGACCAGCGCGACCTCGCGCCGCTCGCCGCGGAGAGCACCTTCGATGCCGACGCGGTGCACCGCGAGCTGCTGGAGAAGGGCGCGCGAGCGGCCCAGCTCGCCGCGACGGTGCGCGAGGGCGACCTGCTCGCGGCGCGCCTCACGAAGCTCGCCGAGTTCGCCGAGGCCTCGCGCTTCCGCACGGGCCAGGAGCGCGTCGAGTACGTGCTCCGGCTCGAGCCGATCCAGGCGAGCTTCGGCTTCAAGCCGAACTGGCCCACTCCCGAGGCGCTCGCCGAGGGGCGCCAGATCGCCGGCTGGACCAAGGAGGCCCGCCAGCGCTGGACGGCGGCGCTCGGCGCCGATCTCCACGGCGGCCTGGTGCGCGCGCTCAAGGGCGTCGTCCAGATCTACGAGCGGCGCAAGACCGAGCGCGGCGTCCTCGACTTCCTCGACCTGCTGGTGAAGGCGCGCGACGCGCTGCGCGATCACGCGGGAGTCCGCGCCTGGTTCCAGAAGCGCTTCCGCTTCCTGGTGATCGACGAGTTCCAGGACACGGACCCGCTGCAGGTCGAGGTGGCGCGGCTCATCGCCGGCGAGCGGCCCGGCGCGCTCGTGGTGGTGGGCGACTCGAAGCAGTCGATCTATCGCTTCCGCCGCGCCGAGGTGCGCCTCTTCCGCGAGCTGGTCCGAGCGGCCCCGCGCGGCGCGCTCCTGCACCTGACGCAGAACTTCCGCTCGCGGCCCGCCATCCTGCGCTTCGTCAACCGCGTGTTCGCGAACCTGATCCAGGAGTCCGCGGAGCAGGACCAGACGGCGTACGAGCCGATCGCGGCGCCTCCGGGCCTGTCCGAGGAGCCGTCGGTCGTCGCCCTGCGCTTCCTCGCGGAGCCGAACGCCGGGGGCGCCGATCTGCTCGCGGCGGAGGCGGGCGCGCTCGCGAGCTTCCTCGCGGGCATCGCGCGCGGGTCCGAGGCGGTCCGCGACCCGGTCAGCGGCGAGACGCGGCCGAGCCGCGCCGGAGACGTCATGGTGCTGGCGCGCCGGCTCACGAAGGCCCCGATCCTCGAGGATGCGCTCGAGGCCGCGGGGCTGCGCTTCAGCGTCGAGGGCGGCAAGTCGTTCTTCGATCGCCAGGAGGTCCACGAGACGCTCGCCGTGCTGCGGGCGATCGACGACCCGAGCGACCGCATCGCGCTGGTGGCGGCGCTGCGCTCGTCGTTCTTCGGCGTGAGCGACCGCGACATCGTGGGCTACTCGCTCTCGGGCGGGCCGGTGTGGGCGGCGGGTGCCGTCGACGAGAAGCGGCCGGGCGCCGCAGCGCTCGGCCCGGCGCTGCGGATGCTGGAGGAGCTCCACGCGCGGCGCCGCCATGCGAGCGTGCCGGCGGTGCTGGAGCGGCTCTACGAGGAGACGCGCATCCTGGCGGCGCTCACGGGCTCGCGCCGCGGCGAGGCCCAGATCGCGAACCTCGAGAAGGTGGCGGCGCTCGCGCGCGAGGCGGCGGCGCTCGGGGCGCTCACGCTGCGCGGCTTCGCGAACCTGCTCGCGGACCGCATCCAGAACGCGCGCGAGGAGCCCGACCTGCCGTCGACGCGGCCGGGCGATCCCGACACGGTCCGCGTGCTGTCGATCCACAAGTCGAAGGGCCTCGAGGCCCCGGTCATCGCGCTCTTCGACACCGACGACAACGCCTACTCGCCGACCGACACCGTGGCGCTCTGGGACAAGGGCCAGATCGCGATCGGGTTCCGCGTCGGCTGCCAGCCGCCCGGCTGGGACGTGCTCGTACGCCAGGACGAGAAGAAGGCGCGCGCCGAAGCGAGCCGCCTGCTCTACGTCGCCTGCACGCGCGCCCGCGACCTGCTGGTCGTGCCGCGCCCGCCGGTCGACGCCGCGATCGGCGTCTTCTGGAAGAACCTGATCGAAGCGCTGCCCGCCACGGGCGACGCCGACGTGCGCCTGGTCGACGCCGAGACGCTCCCGCGGCCCGACACGCCGGGGCGCGGCAGGGAGCTCTGGGCGCTGTCGAGCGCCGAAGGCGGCGACGCGCTGGCCGCGCGCTGGCAGAGCGCGAGGCGCGAGCTCGTCGCGCGCGCGGCCGAGCGGCCGTATCTCCCCGTCTCCGCCACGCGCCTCGCGCGCCGCAGCGCGCCGGCGCCGGTTGCGGCGGTGGCGAGCACCGGCGGCCGCGACTTCGGCAGCCTGGTGCACCGCCTGCTGGAGTGGATTCCGCTCGACGACGCGGATCCCGGGCGCGCGGCGCGCGTCAGCAGGATGGCGGAGGCGCTCGCACCCTCGTTCGGGCTCGACGCGGCCGCCGCCGCGCGCGCGAGCGAGCAGGTCGAGCGCGTGCTCTCGCTGCCGCTGCTCGAGCGCGCGCGCAAGGCGAAGAGCGTCTGGCGCGAGCTGACGCTGTGGTTCCCCGACGGCGCGGATCTCGTCGAGGGCATCGTCGACCTCGTGTTCGAGGAGGACGGCCAGCTCGTGGTGGTCGACTACAAGTCGGACGCCATCGCCGACGAGCAGGAGCGCGACCAGGCCGCGCACCACGCCTTGCAGCTCCAGCTCTACGGCCGCGGCCTCACGCAGGCGATCGGGCTGCCGGTGCGCGAGCGGCTCGTCGTGTTCACGGCGCTCGGACGCAGCGTTCCTGTTTAGGGGGGTGCTGCGCCGCACCCCCCTTCCCCCGCCAGGAGCGGTCCTGCCCGCGCAGGACCGCGTGCTAGAGTCCGAACGAATGTCGGAGACTCTGCCGAGCAGCGAGAAAGCCAGCGGCCCTCCCAAGCCCTTCTCGTGGTCGGCCTCGCGCCACGACACCTTCATGTCGTGCAAGCGGCGCTACTACTATTCCTACTACGCGTCCGTCGACGACCCCGAGATCTACCGGCTCAAGAAGCTCTCGGCGCTGCCGCTCTGGGCCGGCAGCGTCGTGCACGACACGATCGAGGCGTTCCTGCGCGCGCACGACGCCGTGCCCTCCGCCGAGGAGCAGCAGGCGCTGATCCGCGACGTGGTCCATTCCGGAATGCTCACGCGACTGGCGCGTGAGCGAGGCCCGCCCCGCCCAGGGGGGGCCGGGGGGCGCGGCGGCGGAGCGCCCCCCGGAAGGCCGTGAAGTCCCGGAGCTCGAAGCGGGACCGCTGCCGTTCCGGCTCTTCGAGCACGAGTACGGCATCCCGGTCGAGCAGGAAGACAAGCGCCTCGCCGTCAACATCGTGATGCGCTCGCTCCAGCACTTCTTCAAGAGCGACACGCTGCGGCGCGCGCTCGAGGTGGGCCGCGAGCGCTGGCTGGCGCTCGAGGACCTCGTCTCCTTCCACGTCGGCGAGACCGAGGTCTTCCTGCGCATGGACCTCGCCTACCGCGACAAGGACGGCCGCGTCGTGATCGTCGACTGGAAGACGGGCCGCAACGAAGGCCGCTTCAACGAGGTGCAGGTCGCCGGCTACGCGCTCTACGCGGCCGAGCAGGGCTGGGTGCAGCAGCCCGAGGAGATCTCGACCGAGCTCAGCTACCTCGTGATCCCGAAGGCGGTGCGCCGCTCGGTGGACGGCAAGAAGATCGAGCACGCCCGCCGCTTCATCGAGAAGAGCGCCGGGAACATGAAGGCGCTGCTCGTCGACCCGCTCGGGAACCTCGCGCGGCTCGAGGACTTCCCGATGATCGACCGGCCGAGCGTGTGCCGCCGCTGCAGCTTCCGCAGGCTGTGCTTTCCGAGAGCTCAGCGCGGGACGACGGGCAGCACGATGCGGGACGGGTGTCCGGCGTCGTGGAAGATCAGCTGCTCCGCCCGTAGCGTCCGCGGCTCGGTCGCGATCACCCCGCCGGTGTTCGGGTTGCGGTCGAGATGCGGGTGCAGCGAGCTCGTCACCAGCAGGCCGATGCGGTGGCCGGCCTTGAACACGTTCGCGGTGATGCCGTTCGCGAGCCGGAGCTTCACCGGCCGGCCCGGCTCGAGCGGCTCCGGGCGGTCCTCGCCGTTCCGGTAGCGCGCCCGCAGCACCTCGAGCGTCGGGCTCATCAGGTTGTAGGCCTTGCCGTCCGGATGGACGTCGAGGAGCCGCGCCACGAAGTCGGTGTCGCGCGCGCTCGAGCTCGCCCACAGCTCGATCTCGATCGGGCCGGTGACCTCGAGATCGCGCGCGAGCGGCTCGCTCTTGTAGACGAGCACGTCGCGCCGCGCCTGGAGCGGGCTCTGGTCGAAGGGCCCGAGCCGCCCCTCGTGCGGATCGACGACCGGGTCGGCCGGATCGTAGACGTAGCCGTCCGAGGACTCGGGCTCGCTGGGGGGATCGGTCGCGAGCCGGCCGGAGGCGTGCAGGTAGTAGGCCGTTGCCTGCGCGCGGGCCAGCGGCCACTCCGTCTCGTCGCGCCAGACGTTGTCGCCCATCACGAAGATCCGCACGGGCGCCTCGCGGTCGATGCCGTTCGGGACGCCCTTCAGCCAGCGGTCGAAGAAGCGCAGCAGCAGCGCGAAGTAGTCGAGCCCCGCGTCCTTGCCGAAATCGATGGCACCCACGCGCGTCTTCTTCGGCGTCGGCGTGCCGTGGGTCCAGGGCCCGATCACGAGCCGGCCGCCCCACTGTCGCGTTCCCAGGAAGTTGTGCGCCGCGCCGTTCGGACCGTACCCCTCGTCGTGCCAGCCGGAGAGGTTCAGCACCGGGATCCTGACCCGGTCGTAGCGGCTCTCGATCCGCAGGTAGTCCCAGTAGGGACCGTCGTCCGGGTGATCGAGCCACTCGAAGAAGGCGGGCGCCACGCCCGCGAGCGCCGGGTGCGTGCCGAGCGGGAGGTGACGCAGCCAGGCCTCGCCGTTCGCCGTCCAGGCCTTCTCGGCCTCCGCGTCCGAGCGCGGGCCCGGCAGCCCCAGACGGCGCCGCACGTCCGGCGCGATGTTGCTGTAGAACCACGGGAGCCACGACAGGTCGAACGCACCCCCGAAGTAGACGAAGCTGCGGCCGCTCGAGAACGTCATCGCCGGCGCCATCGCCTTGAGCTGCGGTGGCGACTCGACGGCCGCCAGCCACTGGACGGCGGCCGGGTAGGAGAGCCCGGTGAGCCCCACCTGCCCGTCGCAGTACGGCAGCCCGGCCACCCACGCGATCGTGTCGTAGCCGTCCTTGCCTTCCTGGCGATACGGATCGAAGACGCCGTCGGAGCGGTAGCGCCCGCGCACGTCCTGGAACACGACCACGTAGCCGGCGCGAGCGGCACGGACGGCGAAGCTGTCGTCGCTCCGCTCCCAGGTCTTCCCGTAGGGCGTCCGCACCAGGAGCGCGGGAAAGCGGCCCGGGCGATCCGGCCGCAGCACGTCGGCGCGCAGCACGACGCCGTCGCGCATGCGCACCTCGAGGTCCCGCTCGAAGCGAAGGGAGTCGCGCCGACGAGGCGGCCGCACGCGAGCGCGAGACACACGGCGAGCGTCGTCTTCCGGCAGCGGTTCATGGCGAGACGGTCATTCTAAGCGGGCGTGCCGGTTGACGCCCCACCACCGCATCTCTAGAATCGGCAGCGACTTCCGCCCCGGCGCGGCGGCAAGCACGGCGAGGTGTCCGAGATGGCATCCCTAAGGCTCGTGCCCGTGTCCGGTCAGCCGATCGACGTGGTCAAGGACCAATCGGTCGTCGGGCGCGACCCGAGCTGCGAGATCGTCGTATCCGACGGCTCCGTCTCGAGACGCCACGCGCGGCTCGAGCGGCGCGCGGGAGCCTGGTGGGTCGTCGACCAGGGCAGCGCGAACGGGACCTACCTCAACAGCCTGCGCATCGCGGAGCAGGCGCTGAAGCACGGCCAGGAGCTGCGCTTCGGGGCGCTCGCGTACCGGGTGGACCTCAAGGAGGATCCCGAGGCCACCGTCGCGACGCCGATCGCGCTCGTCGACAACTCGGCCACCGTGATGGCCCAGCCCGAGCCGGCCCCGCCGGCTCCCAAGCCCGCGCCGCCCCCCCCGCTGCCGAAGGCCGCGCCGCTCCCGCCGCTGCCGGCGGGTGCGCCTCCGAGCGCTGCCGCCGCGAAGGAGCGCTTCAAGCCGACGGCGGGACCTGCCGCGGCCGCCGCCGCGCCGGTGCCTCAGATGCCGGCGGGAGCGGCCCCGATGAAGAAGGGCAAGGGCCCGCTCGTCTGGATCGGCGTCGGCTGCTGCGGCTGCCTGCTGATCTGCGCGCTCATCGGAGCCGCGGTCGTCGGCATCCCCTTCTTCGCGACGCGCGGCGCCGCCGATGCGACGCACGCCTGGCTCGGCCAGGTCCGCCAGGGCCAGACCGAGGCGATCCAGGCGGGTCTCAGCGAGGGCTACAAGAACCGCGTGGACGCGCAGGAGCTCGAGCACCTCACGCAGGTGATCGCGAGCTCCAAGGACGCCACCTTCCCGATGCGCTCGGTCGACAACGACCGCGCGACGCTCACCGGGCGTGCTGACCGGCGGCGGGTCGCCGCAGCCGGTCGTGATCCGGCTCGTGAAGGAGGGCGGCGGCTGGAAGGTCGACAGCGTCACGCTCGGCATCGAGTAGCCTCGCGACCGTGAGCACGTCGGCTCCCGAGCCGCGTCGAGATCCGGCACGAGCGCGCCGCCCGCCGCGTGGTCGTCTCCTGGGAGGACGGCCACCAGTCGGTCTTCCCGCTCGACTACCTGCGCAGCTGGTGCCCGTGCGCCAGCTGCCAGGGCCACGACCCGGTCGCCCGCTACCTCGGGCTCGAGGGCCAGGAGCTCGTGCACCTCGACGGCGTCGGCAACTACGCGGTCGCCTTCACCTGGCAGGACGGGCACAGCACCGGCATCTACAGCTTCCGGCTGCTGCGCAAGCTCTGCCCGTGCGACGCCTGCGGAGGCGAGAAGCGCTAGCGCGACGGGCCCTCGGACCCGTCCGGCTCGAGGTGCACGACCACGTCGGCGATCTCGGGATGCGCCTGCTGGAGCGCCGCCTCGATGCGGTCGGCCACGTCGTGGGCCGCGTGGAGCGTCATCCCGCCGTCGAGGCGCGCCATGAGGTCCACGTAGACGGCGTCGCCGCGGCCGCGCGTGCGCACGTCGCGCACCTCGCGCACGCCGGGGACCGCGGCGGCGAGCGAGGCGAGCCGCTCCGCCGGCAGCACCGCCCGGTCCGTCAGCACGTCGAAGGCCGAGAGCAGGATCCGCAGCGCCTGCCAGGCGATGATCGCCGCGATCAGCACGGCGACGAGCGGGTCGGCCCAGCCGAGGCCCGCGAGCGCCGCCACGAACGACGCCACGACGCCCAGCGAGACGTAGAGGTCGGCCCGCGTGTGCGTGGCGTCGGCGACCAGGAACGCGCTCTGGAGGCGCCGGCCTTCGCGCGCCTCGTAGGCGCTCACGAAGAGGTTCACGGCGATCGTGCCGCCCATCACCGCCCAGTTGACGAGCGAGATCTCGGGCAGCGCCGGCGCTCGTGTCCGGCCGAGGACGCCCGCGAGCAGGCTCCAGGCGAGCGAGAGCAGCGCGAGGCCGATCACCACCGTCGCCGCGGTCTCGAACTTGCGGTGGCCGTAGGGGTGTCCGCGGTCGGGCGGGCGGAACGCGAACGCCGCCACCACCAGGCCGATCACGTTGTTCGAGCTGTCGACCAGGCTGTGGTAGCCGTCCGCCACCATCGCGAGGCTCATCGAGAGATGGCCGACCACCACCTTCGCCGCGGCGACGGCGACGTTCAGGCCGAGCGTGACGAGCAGCACGCGACGGACGCCGCGGCTCTGGACCCTGGTGTCGATGACGAGGGCCCTCAGGCCTCCTGCTGGCGCGGCACGAGCCAGTCGTAGCTCTGTGCCAGGGACATCCCCGAGGTGTAGAGGAAGCCCCACTGGAAGATCGCGATGAACGGCAGCGTCCCCACGAGCCCGTAGGCGATCGCGTAGATCGAGGTGAAGGTGAAGTAGCAGGCGAGCAGCAGCTCGACGTAGGGCACCCAGTTGGACTTGCCCTTGTAGGCCTTCTGCTTCCAGGTGTCGGACGCGCCCTCGATGCCGTACTTGGGCGTGCGCGCGAACTCGGAGGGCTTGCCGAAGAGGCCCTCGATCACCGCGAGCGCGTTGTTGATCGAGATCCCGATCCCGATCCCGAGCACCGCCGGGATGTAGCGCAGCTTGCGCTTCCAGCCGTCCTTGAACTGCTCCTTCTGCGAGAGCGCGTAGAAGGTGCAGACGGACACCGTCGCGGCCAGGAAGATCGGCACGTCGACCACGATCATCTCGGCCCAGCCCATGTTGTAGCGCAGCACCATCGCCGGGAACATGAGCCCGGCGAGCAGCACCATCAGCGGGAAGGCGAGGTTGGCGGTCAGGTGGAAGGTGGCCTCCACCTTTTCGCGCCAGGGCAGGTCCGACGCGAGCACGCGCGGCAAGAGCTTCTTGCACACCTGCACCGAGCCCTTCGCCCAGCGCTGCTGCTGCGTCTTGAAGGCGTTCATCTCGACCGGCAGCTCGGCGGGCGCCACGAGGTCGGGCAGGTAGACGAAGCGCCAGCCCTTCATCTGGGCGCGGTAGCTGAGGTCGAGGTCCTCGGTGAGCGTATCGTGCTGCCAGCCGCCGGCGTCGGCGATCACGCTGCGGCGCCAGACGCCCGCGGTGCCGTTGAAGTTGAAGAAGCGGCCCGAGCGGCTGCGCGCGCCGTGCTCCAGGATGAAGTGGCCGTCGAGCATGATCGACTGCACTTCGGTGAGCAGCGAGTAGTCGCGGTTGATGTGGCCCCAGCGCGCCTGCACCATCCCGACCTTCGGGTCGTCGAAGTGGCCGAGCGTCTGCTCGAGGATCTCGGGCGGTGCGATGAAGTCGGCGTCGAAGATCAGCACGAACTCGCCCGTCGCGCGCTCGAGGCCCGCGTCGAGCGCGCCGGCCTTGAAGCCGGTGCGGTCGCTGCGGTGCAGGTAGTGGATGTCGAAGCCCTGCGCGCGGTAGTGCTCGACCGCGCGGCTGGCGATCGCCGTCGTCGCGTCGGTCGAGTCGTCGAGCACCTGGATCTCGAGCCGGTCCTTCGGGTAGCGGATCGCCGCGACGGACGCGAGCAGCCGGTCGAGCACGTACATCTCGTTGTAGATCGGCAGCTGGACGGTGACGCGCGGCAGCACCGCCGGCAGCGGCGCCGGCGCGGCCTTCTTGTCCTTGTGCTTGATGTACAGCCAGACCATCACGTAGCGGTGACAGCCCATGATGGCCAGGATCACCAGGGTGAGGAAGTAGAGCCCCAGGATGCCGAACTCGACCACGCTCATCGCCCCTTCGCCAGCCTCTCCGCTCGCGCCCTCCGCACCCCTGCGCCAACGCGCACGGGAGCGAACGCGCCTTCCTTGACAGTTTCCGAAACGCCGGTGGAAGATGCCGATTTCGGGTGCCGGCGGGCCCGCGCGGGCCGCACGGCCAAGACGGCATAAGTCTATCGGAGGCGCGGCGCAAGTCAATGGATCCCCGAGACCTCAAGGAGCTGCTCGAGAAGGTCAGCAAGGGCGTGCTGAGCCCCGACGAGGCGGCGGCGCGCCTGGCGACCCTGCCCTACGAGGACCTCGGTTTCGCGAAGCTCGACCACCACCGCGCGCTCCGCCGCGGCTTTCCGGAAGCCATCTTCGGGGCCGGCAAGACACCGGAGCAGATCCTGGCGATCGTGGGCCGCATCGCGGCGCGCGGACAGCGCGTGCTGGTGACGCGAACGAACGCGGAGGTCCACGCGCGCGTGGCGGCGGTCCAGCCGAAGGCCCGGTTTCACGAGGCCGCGCGCTGCATCACGGTCGAGGTCGAGGCGGCGGAGCCGCTTCCCGGCCGGATCGCGATCGCGGCGGCCGGCACCTCCGACCTGCCGGTGGCCGAGGAGGCGGCGGTGACGGCCGAGTTCCATGGCGCGAGCGTCGAGCGCATCTACGACGTCGGCGTCGCGGGCCTGCACCGGCTGCTGGACCGCACCGAGACGCTGCGCAGCGCCGACGTGGTGATCGTGGTGGCCGGGATGGAGGGGGCGCTGCCTTCGGTCGTCGCCGGTCTGCTGGAGACCCCGGTCATCGCCGTCCCGACGAGCGTCGGCTACGGCGCCTCCTTCCAGGGCCTGGCGGCGCTCCTGGCGATGCTCAACTCCTGCGCCTCCGGGGTGGGGGTCGTCAACATCGACAACGGCTTCGGGGCGGCCCATCTGGCCTGCCTGATCCTGCGCGGAAAACGCCCTCCGGAAGGTGTCAAACCTACGTCATAGGGCCTAGCGCGTCCTTGACAAAAGCGTTGATTCTGCTGATCTTGTATTCTGTTCTGTACCCGCCGTGTCCCACCCTGCGACGCGCAAGAGGGCCTCGGCTGTGCGCGATATGCGCCCCCTAGGGGCGCGCGGAGCGCGGTGGGGGTCGAAACGAAACGGCCGGGCCGACGCGCGTGAACGCCAACTCATTTAAAACACTGGAGTTCGATCGCATTCTCACCCTTCTGCTCCAGCAGGTGGGCTCCCGTCCGGGGCGTACCCGGCTCGAAGGGCTCGCTCCGCTGGTCGAGCCGGAGGCCGTCCGGCGCGCCCTGGCGCGGACGAGCGAGGGCGTCTCGCTCCTCCGGCAGCTCGGCCGCCAGCCGTACCACGACCTCCCGGACACCCAGGAGGCGCTCGCCGGCGCCCGGGTCCGGGGCAGCCACCTCGAGCCGCGGGCGCTCGCCGACCTGGCCTCGTTCGTCGAGGGCGGCGTCGAGATCGCGCGTCGCGTCGCCCGCGTCGACGGGACTCCCGCGCTCTCGGGCCTGGCTTCGCGCGTCGAGGACACGAGCGCCGTGGCGGTCGCCATCCGGCGGGCCCTTTTGCCCTCGGGCGAGCTCAGCGACGACGCCTCGCCGCGGCTCGCCGAGCTGCGGCGCTCGCTCGTGCGGCTGCGCGCCCAGCTGACGAGCGTGATGGAAGGCTACCTGCGCAGCGCCGAGAGCGAGCGCCTGCTGCAGGACCGCATCGTCACCACGCGCAACGACCGCTACGTGCTGCTGCTGAAGGCCGAGCAGAAGGGGCAGCTGCCGGGCATCATCCACGGCAGCTCGGGCTCGGGCGCGAGCCTGTTCGTCGAGCCGCTGCCCGCGGTCGAGCTCAACAACGACATCGTCGAGCTGCAGGACGCCGAGCGGCGCGAGGTCGTCCGCATCCTGCAGGAGCTCACGGCCCGGGTCGGTGAGCGCGCCGATGCCATCGCCGCGATGGCCGAGGCACTGGGCGAGCTCGACGCCGTCCAGGCGATGGCGCTCCTGGCGGTGGCGATGGACGCGCACCCGCCGGAGGTCGTGGAGGGCGCGCGGCCCGAGCTCGAGCTCTTCGACTCGCGTCACCCGTTGCTGATGCCGGAGCTCGCGGCGCGGCTCGGGATCAAGCGCTCGGCGGAGCCCGTGCCGGTCAGCCTGCGCATGGGCGGCGAGCACCCGGTGCTCGTGATCTCCGGCCCCAACACCGGCGGCAAGACGGTCGCGCTCAAGACCGTGGGGCTGCTCGCGCTCATGGCCCAGTGCGGACTTCACGTGCCGGCGGCGCCCGGCAGCCGGCTGCCGGTGTTCCGCCGCGTGTTCGCGGACATCGGCGACGAGCAGTCGATCGCCGAGAACCTGTCGACGTTCTCCGCGCACCTCGCGGCGATCGCCGCGATGACGCGCGATCTCGCGCGTCCCGCGCTCGTGCTGCTCGACGAGGTGGGGGCCGGGACCGACCCGACCGAGGGCGGGGCGCTCGGCGTCGCGATCGTCGAGCACTTCCGGCGCGCCGGCGCGATGGTGGTCGTCACCACGCATCACGGGCTCATGAAGGCCTACGCGCAGTCGACGCCGGGAGTCGAGGCGGCCTCGTTCGGCTACGACCCGACGAGCTATCAGCCCACGTATCGGCTCGAGATCGGCAAGCCCGGCCGCAGCCTCGCGCTCGAGATGGCGGAGCGGCTGGGGCTCCCGGCCGAGGTGGTGCAGGACGCGCGCGCGCGGCGGGACGACAAGGACGAGCAGGCCGAGGCGCTCCTGGCGCGGCTCGAGCGCGAGAAGGCCGCGCAGGACCTGGACCGCGAGCGTCTCGACGGCCTGAAGGCCGAGGCCGAGGAGGCGTTGGCGCGCGCCACGGCCGCCGAGCGCGAGATCCAGGCGAAGAAGCGCCGCGAGGTCGAGGTCTTCGCCAAGGAGCTCCGGCGGCGCGCCGAGGAGGCCGAGCAGAAGACCGCCGAGGCGATCCGCGAAGCCGTCCAGAAGCTCGAAGCCGCGCGCAAGACCGAGGCCGCCGCGCCGCGGCTCAGGAGCGAGGCCGTGGCCAAGGTCCGGGACGCGCACGAGGCCGTGCTGAAGGACCCGGCGCTCGGGCTGCCCGAGGAGCAGGAGGCCCCCTCGCTCCCGGTCGCGGTGGGAATGCGCGTGCGTTTCAAGCCTATGGGGGTGACCGGCGAGGTGATGGCGCTCCAGGGCGACAAGGCCGAGCTGGCGATCTCGGGCAAACGCCTGAAGGTGGCTACGAGTGAACTGGTCAGCGTTCACGGGGGGGCCTGGGGGGGCGAAGCCCACCCAGCTCAAAGAAAGCCAGGCGATGCCGTGGGCTCCTCCGGCGCTACTCCTATCCATCGGCCCCCTTCGAGTGGCGGGTCCGTCTCGTTCCCGACCAAGCAGGTGCCCGCCGAGCTCAACCTGATCGGCCTCACGGTCGAGGACGCGAGCGAGCGCGTGACGAAGCTGCTCGACGACGCCGCGCTCTCGGACCGGCGCGAGCTGCGGATCGTCCACGGCTTCGGCGAGGGCAAGCTGCGCAAGGCCGTCGCGAAGCTGCTGGAGCAGCATCCGCTCGTCTCGTCGTGGCGCGCGGGCGGCCCGAGCGAGGGCGGCGGCGGAGCCACGGTCGTGGAGCTCAAGGACTAGCGATGGCTTTCCCCGAGAGCTTCGTCGAGGACGTCCGCCGGGTGGCGGACATCGTGCGCGTGATCTCCGACCACGTCCCGTTGAAGAAGACCGGCAGCTCGTGGAAGGGGCTGTGCCCGTTCCACCAGGAGAAGAGCCCGTCCTTCAACGTGCGCCAGGAGCCGGCCGTCTTCCACTGCTTCGGCTGCGGCGAGGGCGGCGACGTCTTCAAGTTCCTGATGCTGCGCGAGCGAACCAGCTTCCCCGAGACCGTCGAGATGCTGGCGCGGCGCTTCGGCGTGCCGGTGCCCGAGGGCCGCGTCGAGCCCGGCCCCGACCGCAAGGAGCGCGAGGAGCTGCTCGCGCTGATGGAGGCGGCCGCGCAGCACTTCACGCGCACGCTCTGGACGGCGCAGGGCACCAAGGCTCGCGAGTACCTGCTCGGCCGCGGCTTCCAGAAGGAGACGCTCGAGAAGATCCGGGCCGGCGCCGCACGCGACGCCTGGGACGACCTGCTGGGGGCGCTGCGCGGCAAGTTCGCTCCGGCGCTGCTGCTCAAGGCCGGGCTCGTGCTCGAGCGCCAGGGCAAGGAAGGCCACTACGACCGCTTCCGCAACCGTGCCGTCTTCCCGATCCTGAACGAGCAGGGCAAGGTGGTCGCGTTCGGCGCGCGCAGCCTCGACGGCAGCGAGCCCAAGTACCTGAACTCGCCCGAGACGCCGTTCTACTCGAAGAGCCGCATCCTCTACGGCCTCAACTGGGCGCGCGACGCGGTCGTGCAGGGCAAGCGCGCGGTGCTGATGGAGGGCTACCTGGACGTCGCGCGCGCGCTCGAGCTGGGCGTCACCGAGGTCGTCGCGACCTGCGGCACCGCGCTCACGGGCTCGCACGCACGGCTGCTCAAGCGCTTCGCCGAGACGGTGGTGCTGAACTTCGACCAGGACGAGGCGGGCCAGAAGGCCGCGCGCAAGAGCCTCGAGGTGATGCTCGAGGAGGGCGTGCGCGTCCGCATCGTCGAGCTGCCCGAGGGCCACGACCCGGACACCTTCCTGAAGGCCGAGGGCGCCGACGCGTACAGGAGGCGCCTCGACGAGGCGCCGGAGGCGGTCGAGTGGCTGATACGCCGCGCGCTCGCGCGCCACGCGGTCACGACGCCCGCGGGCAAGGCGGCGTACTTCGCCGACGTGCTGCCGGCGCTCGTGCGCACCGAGAACGCGGTCGAGCGCCAGGCGTGGCTCGCGCGCGTGGCCGAGCGCGGCGGGCTCGACCCGGCGGCGGCGCGCGAGGAGCTGCGCCGGACGATGGCCGGCCGGCCGGGCAAGAGCTCGGCCGTGGCGGACGCCGCGGCCCGCAAGCCGGCGGTCTCGCAGGTGCGGACCCTGCTGCCCGCCGAACGCTGGCTGCTGGCGCTCGTCGCGCAGAGCGCGGCGGGCGTCGAGGAGGCGCTCAAGGAGCTCGAGGACCAGCACCTCGAGGGCCTGCACGCGGCGGAGCTGCTGCGCGCGGCCCGCGCGCTCGCGCAGCGCGACGAGCGAGTGACGCTGCCGCTGGTGCTCGCGGAGCTGGACGAGGACGCGCGGCGGCTGATGTCGGAGATCGCGGTCGCGGGGGCTCCCGCCGAGCACCTGTCGGCCGTGGAGTGTGTGCGCGTCCTGCGGCGTCAGCCGCTCGAAGCGCGCATGGCGGAGATCCAGAAGAGTCTCGCCGGGGCGAGCGGGGACGCGCAGGACGCGCTCCTCGCGGAGAAGATGCGCCTCAGGCGGCAAATGGCGGAGCTTTAGCAGAAGGAGCAGGCGGAACGGCATGGCGCTCACGATCGAGGAAAAGTACGACGAGGTAAGACAGCTCATCACGATGGGCAAGGAGAAGGGCTATCTCCTCTACGAGGAGGTGAACGACCTCCTGCCCTCCGACATCGGCTCGTCGGACGAGCTCGACGACATCTTCTCGATGTTCGGGTCGATGGGCATCGAGGTGGTGGACTCGGAGCAGAAGTTCCGCGAGAAGTCGGAGGGGGAGGAGGGCGTCGAGCTCGACCTCACGCCCGGCACGCTCGACAAGACCAACGACCCGGTGCGCATGTACCTGCGCGAGATGGGCACGGTCCCGCTCTTGACGCGCGAGGGCGAGGTCGAGATCGCCAAGCGCATCGAGCGCGGCAAGAACGCGATGCTGCGCGCGATCTCGCGCACCAACATGGCGGCCCAGGAGGTGGCGCGGCTCGGCGAACGGCTCGGGGCCCGCGAGATCGGCGTGCGCGACGCGGTGGTCTTCAACGAGGAGGAGGTCACCGAGGAGAAGCTCGAGGCCAAGATCAAGGGGACGCTGAAGCTGATCGGCAAGGCCAACGACGCGCACACGGAGTACCTGGCCTACCGCAAGCACTTCGTGAAGCTCGAGAAGAAGTCGCGCTCGTTCGTGAAGGGCAAGTGGCGCCTGGCGCGGCTGCGGATCGGGATGTCGCTCTCGATCCGCCGCATCGACTTCGCCGAGGCCTTCAAGCGGCGCCTGGTCGAGCGGGTGCGCGAGGCGGTCGACCGCATCCGCGACGCCGAGGAGCGCGTCGCGCGGCTCGAGCAGAAGCTCCGGCGCGACGTCTCCGACGACTACCGCAAGCAGGTGCGCCAGATGGTCCGGGACCAGAAGCAGGTCCTCGACCAGATCCAGGAGGAGTTCGACGCCCGGCCGGAGGAGATCAAGCGCTCGCTCGACGTCGTGATCCTGGGCGAGGCGCAGGCCGAGCAGGCGAAGAAGGAGCTGGTCGAGGCGAACCTGCGCCTGGTGGTCTCGATCGCCAAGAAGTACACGAACCGCGGGCTGCAGTTCCTGGACCTGATCCAGGAGGGCAACATCGGCCTGATGAAGGCCGTCGACAAGTTCGAGTACAAGCGCGGCTACAAGTTCTCGACCTACGCGACCTGGTGGATCCGCCAGGCCATCACGCGCGCGATCGCCGACCAGGCGCGCACGATCCGCATCCCCGTGCACATGATCGAGACGATCAACAAGCTGATCCGCACCTCGCGGGCGCTCGTCCAGGAGCTGGGCCGCGAGCCCACCTCCGAGGAGATCGCGAAGCGGATGGACATCCCGGTCTCCAAGGTCAGGAAGGTGCTGAAGATCGCGCAGGAGCCGATCTCGCTCGAGACGCCGATCGGGGAGGAAGAGGATTCGCATCTGGGGGACTTCATCGAGGACCGCTCCGCGGTGTCGCCCGCCGAGAACGTGATCAACCTCAACCTCAAGGAGCAGACCGACGCGCTCTTGAAGACGCTCACGCCGCGCGAGGAGCGCGTGATCAAGATGCGCTTCGGGATCGGCGACGGCTCCGAGCACACGCTCGAGGAGGTGGGCCAGAGCTTCCAGGTGACGCGCGAGCGCATCCGCCAGATCGAGGCGAAGGCGCTCCGCAAGCTCCGCCACCCGAGCCGCAGCCGCAAGCTCAAGGCGTTCCTGGAGGGCAGCCGGATCTGAGTCTTTTCTGGGGGGCGCTACGTCGCGCCCCCCAGACCCCCCGCTCGCTACGCGGGAATGAATCCCGCTGCGCTCGCCGCCCGTGGCTTGTGGCGCTGGCTACGCCGCCCCCTGAGACTCCCCGCGTGCCACCGGAGTGAATCCGGCTCCGATCCGCGCCCGTTGTTCATTTGCCTCTCGCTGATGCACCCCACAACCCCTGTCGCTAGGCGGGAGTGAATCCCGCTGCGCTCGCCGCCCGTCGTTTGTAGCGCTGCGCCGCGCAGACCCACAGCTCGCCACGCGGGCGGACGCTCGCCCCGTGTGGAGCAGGAGTGTCGACGGGCTCGACCAGCATGGGCCTTACAGACTGGAAGGCCTCTTTACACATCACCACGCCTGGTCGATGCGGGTGCCAGGACCCAACTCTCTCATCCGATGCGCTTTCTGTGTATCCGTCACACATGGAACGGATTGTGCTTCATCCCTGAACGTTGGTTTCGACCAGGACGAGCTGACGGTTCTGGTGGTAGGAGGTGGAGGATGAAACGGCTCACCCGTTTGGCGGTGGCCCTATTGGCCCTGCTGCTCGCGGCCCCGATCGTGTCGGCCGGACCGATCGCTTTCGGGCAATGGTATGAGTTTCTGTCCGGTGGCATTGGCGACGATGCACATGGCTGTTTTGGCTCCTGTAGCCCGACGGTCCCCCCGTCGGCGGAACCCGGCGATGCCGACTACACCATCACTGTCCCGGCGCAGGGAGCCGTCCTGTTCGTCCTGGACCTCTTCCTGAGCGTCGACCAGTTCGAGGTGTTCGACAACGCCGTGTCGCTGGGGCTCACCTCGGCGCCCACTCCTGGTTCTGACGTAGGAGGGAGCATCGCGGGCGCGATCGCCAATCCCGCCTTCAGCCGCGGCTCCTTCGTGCTCGGCGCCGGCGACCATTCCCTCGACTTCTTCAAGACCGCGGGCCGACCTGGGGCACACGTGTTCCGGGTGGACGCCGCCCCCGTTCCCGAACCCGCCAGCTTGCTGCTGCTCGGCAGTGGGCTCGCGGGCCTCGCGCTCCGGCGTCGCCGGCGCAACTAGACTGCACGACGGACCCCGGCACGGCCCTCGGGCCCTCGGGGAATGAACCCCCACGGCGACGCTCGCCCGTGGGGGTTCTTTATTGTGCAGAGCGCGGCAGGCTGAACGAGGGCGCTTCGCAATCCGCCCCCTCAGCCCAAGAATCTCGTTGACACTGAGTCGGCGCGATTGATATACGCCTGCTGGCTACTCGCTCAACAACTCCTGAGATTCCCGATTCTCACCACCGGGCAAGGCGGGCTTGGGGCGCCCGCGAAAGGAGTGGCGCAAATGACCAGCGGCGGTCGGCGAAACGACGAGTCACGTCGTGATTTCCTGGAACAGATCGGCTTCGGCGCGGGGGCGATCTCGCTCTTCGGGGCCGGTTTCCTGTCCGTCGCGCGAGAGGCGAGCGCCCAGGCCTGCGCGCCCCCCGGGCCTCCCGGCACCGCGAAAGCGTGGCGGCGCGACAACCGGCCGATCCGTCAGCGCAAGGCGGCCTCGACGCTCAGCTCGGCCGAGGTCCAGAAGCTGCGCGACGCCTACAAGGCGATGCGCGATCTTTCGGCGAGCGATCCGAGCGATCCGCGCGGCTTCGCGCACCAGGCGAACGTCCATTGCTGGAACTGCGGCGGCGTCGGCTCGACGATCCAGGTCCACGGAAGCTGGCAGTTCTTCGCGTGGCATCGCGCGTACCTCTACTTCCACGAGCGGATCCTGGGCAAGCTGATCGGCGACATGGAGTTCAGGCTCCCGTACTGGGACTGGGACGTGCCGGCGCACCGCAAGCTGCCGCCCGCGTACGCGACGCCCGGCGACGCGTCGAACCCGCTCTGGAACGGCACGCGCATCATGGACGCGAACGACGAGGTCCCCGACGAGGACGTCGGCACGGACGTGATGGACGCGGTGCTCACCGCGGCCGACTTCAGCGACTTCGGCGGCACGGCGGTCTCCTCGGGCATCCCGGAAGGCGCGCCCCACGGAGCCGTCCACGTCGACGTCGGCGGCGACATGGGCGCCTTCGGCACGGCCGGCAAGGACCCGATCTTCTACGCCCATCACTCGAACGTGGACAAGATCTGGTCGGACTGGAACAAGGGCTCCTCCACGCACGACGATCCGTCGGCGTCCGCGTTCCTCAGCCTCCAGTTCCGGTTCTACGACGAGAACAAGAACTGGCGCTCGATCCGAGCCTCGCGGGTTCTCGACCACGAGAGCAAGCTGCGCTACAGCTACGGACCCTCGATCGAGAGCGCCGTGCTGCCGCGCCTGCTCGAGTGGGTCGAGGTGCAGCCGCCGCGCCCGTTCCAGCGCACGCTCGCGATCGACGCGAGGCTGCGCGAGACGCTCGCCAAGGCGGTCACGAGCGAGGCGCAGGTGCGGATCCACTTCGACGGCCTGCAGGTGCCGGTGGACAAGAGCGCCGTCTATTCGGTGTACGCTGACGTGAGGGAAGCCGAAGCGGCCCGCGGGGCGCAGAGCCCGGCCTTCATCGGCGTGGTGCCCGTCGTGCTCAACGACAAGGACAATCGCCATCCGACCCCGCCCGAGCGGCGGGCGGTGTTCAACGTCACGAAGCGGCTGGCGCGGCTGCTCGAGCGCCAGGCGCCGCTCGAGTTCGTGCTCGTCGAACGGGGCCCCCGGGGCGAGAAGGGCCGCGTGCTGCCGCTGCGGGCGCGCGCCATGCACTTCTCGGTCGCGCAGGTCGAGTGAGCCACGGCCGTAGCCCGGCGGGCCTCGTGCTCGCGATGCTTCTCGCGGCGGGAAACGACCCGCCCCCGCCGGGCGCGGTCCAACAGCTCGAGCTCGCGCTGCCGCCCGACTGGCAGCTGGGCGTCCACGTCGTGCTGATGCTCGAGAACGTGACGACGCCGCGCGGGATCGCGTTCAAGGTGCAGGTGAGCGCGCGCAGCGAGGGCGATGCGGACGTGCCGCTCGGCGGCTTCGGAGTGCTCGCCGACGCGGCGGGCGCGGAAGGCACGCGGGCGCCGGTCAGCTATCGCGTCGACGTGACGCGTGGGCTGCGGCGCTGGGGCGAGCGGCATCCCGCGGCGAAGTCGGTGACGCTCGCGCTCAGCACGCTCGACGGCCGCTCGCGGCCGATCGCGGTGGCGTGGCGCGTCGGACACGCCTTCCTGAGGCTGCGGTCGGATTCGCCGAAGAGCGCTGTACTCGCGCAGGGTGCGGCGCTAGAGTGACCGCCGTGCGCTGGTGCTGGCTGCTGCTCCTGGCGACGTTCGCGAGTGCCGAGGACTGGCCGCGCTTCCGCGGACCGGAGGGCGGGGGCGTTTCCGGCTCGACCGGCCTGCCCGTCGAGCTCGGACCCGGCAAGAACCTGCTGTGGCGCGTCGACGTGCCGATGGGTCGCTCCTCGCCCATCGTCGTCAAGGACCGCCTCTACCTGACGGCACTCGAGGGCGACACGCTCGTCACCCTGGCGCTCGACGCGAAGACCGGTGCGGCCAGCTGGCGCCGCGAGATCCCGCGCGCGCGCAGCGCCAGGATCTACGCCGGCAACTCCACCGCCACCCCCACCGCCGCCTCGGACGGCGAGAACCTCTACGTGTTCTTCCCCGACCTCGGGCTCGTGTCGTTCGACGCCGCGGGCGCCGAGCGCTGGCGGCTGGCGCTCGGCCCGTTCGACAGCTTCTACGGCATCTCGTCGTCGCCCGTCGTGCACGAGCGCACGCTCGCGCTCGTGTGCGACCAGCCGTCCGGGGCGTTCGTGCTGGCCGTGGACAAGGACACGGGACGCGTGCGCTGGCGGACCGAGCGCAAGCAGGCGACGACCGAGGGCTACTCGACGCCCGCCGTCTACGTGCCGCCGGGCGGGCGGCCGCAGCTCGTGGTGAGCGGCACCTATCGCGTCGACGGCTACGACCTCGAGAGCGGCGAGAACCTGTGGTGGATCGGCCGGCAGGGGATCTACCCGATCGGCTCGCCGGTGCTGTTCGGCGACATGGTGATCGCGGTCAGCGAGGGCGGCGACACGCCGGCGTATCCGGCGTTCGACGCGATG
This sequence comes from uncultured Acidobacteriota bacterium, assembly GCA_963724555.1. Classification (GTDB taxonomy): domain Bacteria; phylum Acidobacteriota; class Vicinamibacteria; order Fen-336; family Fen-336; genus DATBSL01. The sequence goes on along the minus strand of CAVRVE010000026.1, from coordinate 68,849 downwards.
CTGAAAGAGCTCGACACGAACAAGGACGAGTGGCTCTCGCCCGAGGAGTGGAGCCACCACGAGTTCAAGGACCACTTCGGCTGGCTGGACGCGGACAAGGACGCGCGCATCACGCGGGCGGAGTGGGAGGCTCGGCAGAAAGAGAGCGTTTCGGAGCACGGCGCCACCGGAAGCCGGATCGGCGGCCGCGGCGACTGCACCGCGTCGAACTTCGTCTGGCGCTACAAGAAGGCGTTCTCGCAGCTGGTCACGCCGCTCGTCTACCAGGGTGTCCTCTACCTGGTGAAGGACGGCGGCATCGTGACGACGCTCGACCCGCGGACCGGCGAGGTGCTCAAGGCCGGACGGACGGTCGAAGGGATCGACGAGTACTTCGCCTCGCCGGTGGCGGCGGACGGCAAGGTCTTCCTGCTGAGCCACTCCGGCAAGCTGACGGTGCTGAAGGCGGGAGCGCAGTGGGAGGTGCTCGGCTCGAGCGACCTCGACGAGGCGTCCCAGGCCACTCCCGCGATCGCCGACGGCCGAATCTACGTCCGCACCCAAAAGGCGCTCTACGCCTTCGGAGGGCCGCGCCCCTAGCCCCGCAGCGCGGCCGCGGCGTCGCGATAGGCGAAGCCCACGCGCTCCGCGAAGGTCCGGTCGAGGCGGCTTCGGCCCACGAAGAGGCTGCGCGCCGCGTCGAGTTTGTGGTTGAGGACCAGCTCGATCCCCAGCCCCGGCAGCGGCTTTCGGCACCAGCACACGGGCGGCCCGGCGGCGTGGCGGCAGTACGAGATCGGCAACGACAGCCCGAGCTTTTCTCGGAGCATCGCAAAGCACTCCTCGAGCGACTCTTTCGAGATCCCGTCGGCCTCGCCGAGGTCCGGCCGCCACGTCAGGCCGAAGGGCAGGAACCCCTCGGCCGCGTGGCGCCGCAGCAGCTCGAGTCCCGGCAGGATCTCGACGTCCTGCGGTGAGGTCGGCACGCGCGCTCCCGAGCGGCTCCGCCACACGACGTCGTCGAGCCAGACGACGAGCGCGCGATTCTCGAACGATGCGTCGGCTTCCCGCCGGAACGGCAGCTCTTCGATGGCCGAGAAGCCTTCCGCGGCGTCGGGCGGCTCGAGAGCGCGCTCGTAGCGGAACAGCACGCCCGGCGGGAAGGCCCCGGGGTCGCTCCTGGAGGCGGCGCGCATCTCTTCGGGGCCGAGCAGGCGGCCGTAGCGCCCCAGCATGCGCGTGACCGCGTTCACCTGCGCGTCCTCGATCCCAGTCCGCAGCCAGACACAGCGCGTGCGCAGGCCGTGGCGCGCGGCGAGCTCGACGAGCGGCGCGCGCGACTTGCGCGTGGCGTAGGTGTTGTCGAGCACGAAGCGGCGCGTGCCGGCCGCGATCCCGTGCTCGAGCTGGGGCACGAGATCCGCCAGCCGGCCGCCCTGCTCGTCCCGGTTGAGCCGCGCGTAGCCGTCCTCGACGAAGCGCGCGGCCAGCGTGCTCTTGCCGGCCGCCGGCAGGCCCATCACCAGCACCAGCTCGCCCTCGGACCGGGGCACGGCCGGCCCCTTGGGGCGCTCGCCGCGGAGCCGGCGCGCCGCCGGGAAGCGCTCGTCGAGCCGCTCGCGATCGGCGTCGTCGAGAACGACCGCTGCGGACCGCAGCGACGAGCGCAGCGACTGGAGCCGCGTCGCGCCCGGAATCGGCAGCACGAGCGGCGAGAGGCTCCGAAGCCAGGCGAGTGCGATCTCGAAGGGCGTCGCGCCGTGGCGCGCCGCGAGCTCGACGAGCACCGGGTCGCGCGCCAGCTTCGCGCGCTTCTCGTAGCCGCCGAGCGGCCGATAGGCGACGAGCGGGATCCGTTCCGCGAGGCAGCGCTCGCGCGACGCCGTTCCAGAGGCTGTCGTCGTGGAGCACGCTCAGCTCGACCTGGACCGCGTCGATCTCCGCGAGCCGGAGCGCCTCCTCGAGCTGCTTCAGGCCGACGTTGCAGAGACCGATGCGCTCGACGAGCCCAGAGCGCTTGAGCGCGGCGAGAGCGCGCACGCTGGTGGCGAGCGGCGTGCGCGGGTCGGGCGCGTGGAGCTGGTAGAGCGCGATGCGCTCGACTCCGAGCGCGCGCCGGCTCGCCTCGCAGGCGGCGACCAGGTGGCGCGCGCGGCCGTCGGCCACCCAGCGGCCCTCGGGCCGCACGAGCCCGCCCTTCGTCGCGGCGACGATCCGCGAACGGTCGCCGTTCCAGGATGCGAGCGCCCGGGCGATCAGCCGCTCGTTGTGGCCGGCCTCGCTCGCGTCGAGGCAATAGGCATCGGCGCTGTCGAGAAAGTCGACCCCCGCGTCGAAGGCCGCGTGCAGCAGCGCGACGGCCGCCGCGTCGTCGCGGCCGGCCGCGGTCGACAGCCGCATGCAGCCGAGGCCGAGCCTCGGCACGAGTGGGACGCTCAGTAGTAGATCGTCACCCGGAAGCTGCCGCGGTTGTCTTCCAGGAAGTCGTCGTTGACGCCGAGGCTCAAGCGGCCCGACTCGCGCATCCGGATCGGTCCCCGCTCGTCGCCGATCAGGAAGGGCTCGGAGCCGCCGACGCGTCCGATCAGCGCCCCCCCGGACCGGTTCGGCATCGGGCGGCCGGGGTTCTTGTGGTTGCCGCCCTCGCCGGCCGGGCCGTCCTTGCGGTCGGGTCCCCACTGCACCTTGCCGCTCGCTTCGAAGTAGACGCTCGTCCCGGAGCGCACGTCGATCCCGGTATCGCTCCACTGCGAGGCGGCGTCGACCGACGTCGTCCGCTCGCGCAGGCCCGAGGGGCGCCCGCCGTTGCGGTCGTAGCTCGACGAGCTCGAGGAGCTCGAGCTGCCCGAGCCGAGCTCGATGCGGGCCACCTCGGAGCGGTCGTAGCGGCGCGTCGAGCCGCTCTCGTCGAACTCGACGGTGCTGCCGCGCACGCCCACGAGATCGCCTTCGACCCGCCGCCCCGAGCGCAGCACCAGCGTATCGGCGAGCGTGTTTGCGGCGAGCGCCATCAGAGCGGCCAGCAGGGACAGCCTTCGGTTGGACACGGCACTCCCTCCTGGGCGCACATCGTGCGGGCGCCGCCGGGTCGAGTCAAGCGCCACTACAATGCGCGGCGGGTCGAGGGCGCCTCCGGGTTTCGCCTTCAGACAGGGGTGGATATGCGGCGGCATCGCCATGGGCTCGGGTTTCTCGCGTGCCTTCTCGCGGCGGCCGCCGCGATGGCGGGCTGCTCGTCGAGCTGCGCCCGCAGCCGCGCGCCGCGCGAGCGTGGCGAGCTCACCGAGGTCGAGAAGTCCACGATCGCCGCCTTCACGAGCGGCACGATCTCGCGCGAGAGCCCGATCCGCGTCGCCTTCCACGAGCCGCTCGCGAGGCCCGAGCAGGTGGGGGCGCCGCTTTCGCCCTCGCCCTTCCGCTTCGAGCCAGAGATCGCCGGCACGGCGGTCTGGGCGGCGCCCGACCGGATCGAGTTCCGTCCGAAGGAGCGCCTGCCGGACGGCCAGGCCTACAGCGCCCGGCTCGACCTCGCCTCGCTCTTCCCGCCCGGCCAGGCGCCGCTCGCGCGCTTCGAGTTCGTGTTCGGGACGATGCGCCAGTCGTTCGACGTCAGCGTCGAAGGGCTCGAGGCCTCGGACGCATCGGACGTCAAGCAGCAGACCCTCGCCGGCCGCCTGCTGACGGCCGACGTCGAGGACGCGCCCGGCGTCGAGAAGCTGCTCAAGGCAGAGCACGCGGGCCGCGAGCTGAAGGTCGCATGGGTGCACGACTCCGACCGCCGCGTGCACTCGTGGAGCGCCTCGGGGATCGAGCGCGGCGAAGCGGCCTCGGTCGTGCGCGTGAGCTGGGACGGCGCCCCGATCGGCGTCCAGAAGAAGGACGGCCAGGACGTGAGCGTGCCCGGCCTCGACACCTTCACGGTCGCCGAGGCGCGCGCGGTGCCGGCTCCCGAGCCGCACGTGGAGCTGCGCTTCACCGATCCGCTCAAGCCCGGCCAGAACCTGAAGGGCCTGCTGCGCATCGCCGAGCGCGACGACCTGCGCTTCGTCGTCGACGGCAGCCGGGTGGAGATCTACGGCAGCAAGGGCTGGCAGGGAAAGCTGACGGTGCGCGTCGAGACCGGCGTGCGCAACGTGCTCGGCTATCGCATGAAGGAGGCGAAGGAGCTCGAGGTGCTGTTCGAGCAGCTGAAGCCCGCGGTGCGCTTCGCCGGCAAGGGCGTGATCGTGCCGACCTCCTCCGGCTTCACGGTGCCGATCGAGACCGTGAACCTGCGCGCGGTGACGGTCGAGGCGCTGCAGATCGCCGCCTCGAACATGCCGCAGTTCCTGCAGGTCAACAACCTCGACGGCGAGCAGGAGCTCCGGCGCGTCGGCCGCGTGGTCTGGAAGAAGACGCTGTCGCTCGACCTCACGCCCGACAAGGAGAACCACTGGCTGAAGGTCGGGCTCGACGTCGAGCCGCTGCTCGCGAAGGGCGCGGGCGGCATGTATCGCCTGACGCTCTCGTTCCGGCGGCCCCACGTGGCCTGGCCGTGCCCGGACCAGCCGGCGGCCGCCGAGCTCGCCGAGACGCGGGCGAGCGACGAGGACGAGCAGGAGCAGAGCTACTGGGACAGCTGGGCGGAGAACGAGGCGGGCAACTGGGAGGAGCGCTACGAGAACCGCGAGAACCCCTGCCATCCCGGCTACTACCAGCGTTTCTACGACCACAACGTCGCCGCGGCGCGCAACGTGCTGGTCTCGGACCTCGGGCTCATGGCCAAGGTCGGCGAAGACGACCGCGTCACGGTGGTCGTGAACGACCTGCGCAGCACCGACCCCGTTGCCGGCGCCGACGTCACGCTCGTGGACTTCCAGCAGCAGGCGCTCGCGAACGGCAAGACCGATCGCGACGGCTTCGCGCGGCTTTCGGTGCCGCGGCCCGCCTTCCTCGCGACCGTCCGCCACGGCGGGCAGACCGGCTACCTGCGTCTCGATCCGGGCTCGGCGCTGCCGGTCGCGCACTTCGACGTCGCGGGCGCTCGCGCGCCGAAGGGCCTGAAGGGCTTCCTCTACGGCGAGCGCGGCATCTGGCGGCCCGGCGACGCGATGCACCTGACCTTCGTGCTCCACGATCCGACGAAGCGGCTCGCGGCCGACCACCCGGTGCGGCTCGACCTCGTCGATCCGCGCGGCCAGCTCGTGCGCAGCTACACCCGCACGCAGTCGATCGACGGCTTCTACGCCTTCGAGGTGGCGACGGCCCCGGACGCTCCGACCGGCAACTACAACGCGCGCGTGAGCGTGGGCGGCGCGACCTTCGACAAGACGCTGAAGGTCGAGACGGTGATGCCCAACCGGCTCAAGATCGCCATGGACTTCGGGGCCGACGAGCTTCGCTCGCAGGGACGGGTCGGTGGCCTCCTGAGCTCGGCCTGGCTCCACGGCGCCCCCGCCCGCAGCCTCAAGGCCGACGTCGAGCTCGCGCTCTCGCCCGCGCGCACCAGCTTCAAGCGCTACGAGGAGTACGTGTTCGACGATCCCACCCGCAAGTACGAGACCGAGCGGCAGACGATCTTCGACGGCAGCCTGGACGAGACCGGCAAGGCGCGGGTCGACGCGGCGGTGGAGACCCAGGCGGTGGCGCCCGGCAAGCTGCGCGCGGACTTCACGACGCGCGTCTTCGAGCCGGGCGGCGCCTTCAGCATCGACCGCTTCAGCATCCCGTACTCGCCCTACGCGCGCTACGTCGGGATCCGCACGCCGAAGGGCGACAAGGCGCGCGGCATGCTGCTCACCGACACGAAGCACCAGGTCGACATCGCGCTCCTCAACGCGGACGGCAGCCCGGCGGGCGACGGCGACGTCGAGCTCAAGCTCTACAAGGTCGAGTGGCGCTGGTGGTGGGAGAAGGGCGACGAGGATCTCGCCACCTGGGCCGAGGCGAACGTCCATTCGCCGCTTTCGACGGGCGTCGTGAAGGTGAAGAACGGCGCAGGCGCCTGGGGGCTGGAGATCAAGTACCCCGAGTGGGGCCGCTACCTGCTCGTCGCCGAAGACAAGGCCGGCGGGCACCGGGCCGCGCGCACGCTCTACATCGACTGGCCGGGCTGGGCCGGCCGCGGCCAGAAGGAGCAGGGCGGCGGCGCCACGGTGCTGGCCTTCGCCGCGGACAAGCCCGAGTACGCGCCCGGCGAGACGGTGACGCTCGCGATCCCGACGTCACAGAAGGGACGCGGCCTCGTGAGCCTCGAGTCGGGCTCGCGCGTGCTGCAGACCGAGTGGATCGAGGTGAAGGGGCAGGAGACGCGCTACGCCTTCAAGGCGACGCCCGAGATGGCGCCGAACATCTACGCCCACGTGACGCTGCTGCAGCCTCACGCCCAGACGCAGAACGACCTGCCGATCCGCCTCTACGGTGTCGCGCCCATCAAGGTCGTGAACCCGACGACGCGCCTTACGCCGGTGCTCGAGGTGCCCGCGGTGCTGGCGCCGGAGACGACCTCGACGCTCCGCGTGCGCGAGGCGAGCGGGCGGCCGATGACCTACACGCTCGCGGTCGTGGACGAGGGCCTGCTCGGACTCACCCGCTTCCAGACCCCGAACCCGTGGGACTCCTTCTACGCGCGCGAAGCGCTCGCGGTCCGCACCTGGGACCTCTACGACGACGTGGTGGGCGCCTTCGGCGCGGCGATGGAGCGGATGCTCGCGATCGGCGGCGACGAGGCGGGCGTCTCGGCCAAGGGCCGCCGCGCGAACCGCTTCCCGCCGATGGTCCGCTTCCTGGGACCCTTCCGCCTGGCGGCGAAGGCCACCGCCACCCACGACGTCGCGATCCCGCAGTACGTCGGGGCCGTCCGCGTGATGGTCGTCGCCGGCCGCGACGGCGCCTTCGGCGCGGCGGAGCAGGCCGCCTTCGTGCGCCGGCCGCTGATGCTGCTCGCGACGCTGCCGCGCGTGCTCGGGCCCGAGGAGAGCGTGGCGCTGCCGGTCTCGGTGTTCGCGCTCGAGCCGAGCGTCAAGGACGTGGCGCTTCAGGTCTCGACGTCCGGCCCGCTCGAGGTCGCGGCCGAGGCGAGCCGGACGGCCAGCTTCAAGGAGGTCGGCGACCAGGTGGTCGAGTTCCGGCTGCGCAGCAAGCCCGGCCTCGGCGTCGCGAGCGCGACCGTCACCGCCAGCTCCGGCAGCGAGAAGGCGTCCCAGAAGATCGAGCTCGACGTGCGCAGCTCCACCGCGCGCGTGACGGACGTGCTCGGCGGGACGATCAAGCCCGGCGAGGCCTGGACGCCGACGGTCGCGCTGCCGGGGCTCGCGGGCACGAACCTCGCGACGCTCGAGGTCTCGCGCGTCCCGCCGCTCGACCTCGGCCGCCGGCTCGAGTACCTGATCGCCTACCCGCACGGCTGCCTCGAGCAGACCGTGTCGGCCGCGTTCCCCCAGCTCTACCTGGACAAGCTCGTCGAGCTCTCGCCCGACAGGCAGGCGCGCACCGAGACCAACGTCAAGGCCGCGCTCGAGAAGCTGCGCCGCTTCCAGGCGACGAACGGCGGCTTCGGCTACTGGCCGGGTGACGACGACTCCAACGACTGGGCGACGAGCTACGGCGGCCACTTCGCGATCGAAGCGCAGAAGGCCGGCTACCTGCCGCCGGTCGGGCTCCTCGACCAGTGGACCGGCTTCCAGCGACGCCGCGCGCGGGCGTGGGTGGCCGGCGAGGGCCAGGCCGAGCTGACGCAGGCCTATCGGCTCTTCACGCTGGCGCTCGCGGGGGCGCCGGAGCTGCCGGCGATGAACCAGCTGCGCGAGCGGCCGAGCCTGCCGGTCGCCGCGAAGTGGCGGCTCGCGGCCGCGTACCAGCTCGCCGGCCAGCCCGAGGCGGCGCGCGCGCTCGCGAGCGCCGGGCCGCCCCAGGTCCAGCCGTACCGGGAGCTCGGCGGCACGTTCGGCTCCGAGCTCCGGGACAAGGCGATGGTGCTCGAGGCGGTCGTGCTGCTCGGCCTTTCCGAGCACGTCGGTCCGCTCGCGAAGAGCCTCTCCGAGTCGCTCTCGAAGAACGAGTGGCTCTCGACGCACGAGACGGCCTACGCTCTCCTCGCGCTGTCGAAGGCCGTGAACGACCCGAAGGGCGACGCGAAGACGGCGTTCAGCTTCGAGTGGAACGGCGGGGCGGCGACCGCGGTGAGCGCGGCGGCGCCGCTCGTGGAGCGGACGCTCGACGTCTCCAAGGCGACCGCGCCGAAGCTCGTGGTGCGCAACACGGGCAGCGCGACGCTCTACCCGCGGCTCATCCTCTCGGGCCTGCCCCCGGTCGGCCGCGAGACCGCGGGCGCGAGCGGCCTTTCGCTCGACGTCCAGTACCTGACACCCGACGACAAGCCGCTCGAGCCGTCGCGGCTCGCCCAGGGCACCGACTTCAAGGTGGTGGTGAAGGTCACGAACACCGGCGTGCGCGGCGCCTATCAGCAGCTCGCGCTGTCGCACGTGGTCGCCTCGGGGTTCGAGATCCGAAACGACCGCCTCGACCCGAGCCGCGCGCGCGCGAGCTCGCCCTTCGCCTACCAGGACGTGCGCGACGACCGCGTCTACACCTACTTCGACCTGAAGGCGGGCGAGAGCAAGACGGTGACGCTGGCGGCGAACGCGAGCTACCTCGGCCGCTTCTACCAGCCGATGATCGCGGTCGAGGCGATGTACGACGCCACGATCAACGCCCGCGCCAAGGGCCAGTGGGTCGAGATCGTGGAGGCCGGCACGTAGCGGGGCCGGGCGATCGCCCCCCGGAAGCTCAGTCCAGCGAGTCCTGGCATGTCCGATAGGTGGCACGGCGACGTGATGGGACGGTGGGTGCGTCCCGCCGGATGGGGCTCAGCCTGCTGCTCGGGTTCTGGCTGCTCGTCCCGGTCGTCGCGTTCGACGACCCGCTCTCGACCGTCGTGCTCGACCGCGACGGCGAGCTGCTGGGCGCCTCGATCGCGGCCGACGGCCAGTGGCGCTTCGGCGTCGCCCCGGAGGTGCCCGAGAAGTTCGCGCAGGCGATCCTGTGCTTCGAGGACCGCCGCTTCTACCTCCATCCCGGCGTCGACCCGATCGCCCTCGCACGCGCGGCGCTCCGGAACCTGCAGGGCGGACGCGTGGTGAGCGGCGGCAGCACGCTCACGATGCAGGTGGTGCGCCTCGCGCGCAAGGGACAGCCCCGCACGCTCGCGGAAAAGTCGATCGAGGCCGTGCTCGCGCTGCGCCTCACGCTCTCGCACTCGAAGCGGCAGGTGCTCGGGCTCTACGCCGCCTACGCCCCGTTCGGCGGCAACACCGTCGGGCTCGACGCCGCGGCCTGGCGCTACTTCGGCCGCGAGGCGAGCCGGCTCTCCTGGGCCGAGACCGCGACGCTCGCGGTGCTGCCGAACGCGCCCGCGCTCGTCCATCCGGGGCGCAACCGCGACCGCCTGCTGGCCAAGCGCGACCGCCTGCTCGACCTGCTGCGCGAGCGGGGCGCGATCGACGCGGCGACCGAAGCACTCGCGAAGCGGGAGCCGCTGCCGCCTTCGCCCGAGCCTTTGCCGATGCTGGCGCCGCACCTCGTCGCGCGCGTGAGCGCGGAGCGGCGCGAGCGGCGCTTCCGGGCCGGCGACCCGAGCCCGTGGGTCGTGACCACCCTCAGGAAGAGCGTCCAGCTGCGGGCCGTGGAGATCCTGGCGCGCCACCGCCGCACGCTGGCCGAGAACGACGTGCGCAACGCGGCCGCGCTCGTGCTCGACGCGCCGAGCGGCGAGGTGCTCGCCTACGTCGGGAACCAGTGGCCGCCCGGCGGCGACGAGCACGGCGAGCACGTCGACGTGATCCCCGCGCGCCGCAGCACCGGCAGCGTCCTGAAGCCGCTGCTCTACGCCTCGATGCTCGAAGCCGGCGAGGTGCTGCCGCAGCAGCTCGTACCCGACGTGCCGACCCACCTCGGCAGCTTCCATCCCGAGAACTTCGACCGGGCCTACGCCGGCGCGGTGCCGGCGGCCCAGGCGCTCGCGCGCTCGCTCAACGTGCCCGCCGTGCGGCTGCTGCGCAGCCACGGCGTCGAGCGCTTCGCCGCCGAGCTCCGGCGGCTGGGTCTGACGACGCTCGATCGCCCCGGCTCCGAGTACGGCCTCGCGCTGATCCTGGGCGGCGCCGAGGGCTCGCTCTGGGACGTGACCGGGGTCTACGCCGGCCTCGCGCGGGCCGCGCTCGGAAGGGACGACTATCCCTTCTTCGCGCCGAGCTTCAGGCCGGTGCCGCCCGGAGCGAGGCGGCCCGCCGCCTCGCCGCTCGGGCCGGCGGCCAGCTACCTGACGCTGCGGGCCATGCTCGAGGTCGAGCGGCCGGGCGACGATCTCGCGTGGCGCGCGTTCGCCTCGTCGCGCCGGGTCGCCTGGAAGACCGGCACCAGCTACGGCTTCCGCGACGCCTGGGCGATCGGCGTGACACCCGAGCACGCGGTCGGCATCTGGGTCGGCAACGCCTCGGGCGAGGGCCGGGCCGGGCTCACCGGCCACTCGGCGGCCGCGCCGATCCTGTTCGATCTCGTCGGCACGCTGGGCGGCGGAGCGTGGTTCGGCGAGCCCGGCAGAGGCCTCGAGGACATCGACGTCTGCGCGCGCAGCGGCATGCGCGCCGGCCCCTACTGCGCGAGCCGGCGCAGCGAGCTCGTGCCGCGGGCCGGGCTCGACTCGCCGCCGTGCGCCTACTGCCGGCTTGATCCACGCCGACCAGGCGCTCGCGTGGCAGGTTCACGCCGACTGCGAGCCGCTCGCAGCGATCCGGAGCGTGTCGTGGTTCGTGCTTCCGCCGGCGCTCGAGACCCACTTCCGCCGGCTCCACGCCGACTACCAGCCGCCGCCACCCTACCGGTCCGATTGCCGCGCCGGCCTCGGCGCGCTCGGAGGATCCTCCCTGTCCTTCGTGTCTCCGCGCGAGGACGCCTTCGTCTTCGTCCCGAGAGAGCTCGACGGCTCGAGCGGCCGTGTGGTCTTCGAGGCCGCACACCGCGATCCGCTCGCGCGCGTCTTCTGGCACCTCGACGACGAGTACCAGGGCGAGACCGTCGAGCGGCACGAGATGGCGCTCGCCCCGCGGCCGGGAGTGCACCGGCTGGTGCTGGTGGACGAGCGCGGCGAGAGCGTCGAGCGGCATTTCACGGTCGTGGAGAGAAGCCGCGCCGGTTCTGCTAGGCTTCCCGATGGGCCTGTAGTTCAGCTGGTTAGAACGGCCGGCTCATAACCGGCTAGTCGAAGGTTCGAGTCCTTCCAGGCCCATTCCCCCCCTCGCCCCGGTCCTGCGCCGCGGAGCGATGCTAGAATGCAGCTCCTATCGTGCCCGCGCCGCAAACCCCCTGCGCATGAACCCAGACCTCGAGAAGCTGGTCCGTCTGCACCACGTCGATGCGGACCTGAAGCGCATCGAGGCCGAGCTCGCCGAGATCCCGCACCGGCGACGCGAGGGCGAGGACGCGACGGCGCGGGAGCGCGCCCGCCTCGACGCCGCGCGGGCCGCGCTCGACGTCTCCCAGAAGGCCCGCAAGCAGCACGAGGCACAGGTCCAGGACCTGGAGACCAAGCGCTCGAAGTACAAGGGCCAGCTGATGGAGGTCAAGACCAACAAGGAGTACACCGCGGTGCTCCACGAGATCGAGGGAGTCGAGCGCGAGATCAAGGGCCGCGAGGACCTGATCCTCGAGGAGATGGAGAAGGCCGAGGGCCTGCAAGCCGAGGTCAAGCGCGAGGAGATCGACTTCAAGGCCGTCGAGACGGAGGCGAAGAAGGCCGCGGCCGAGCTCGACACGGCGGCGGGCCGGCTCGAGAGCCAGGCGGTCAAGCTGCGCGCCGAGCGGGACAGCGTTGCCGCCTCGGTTCCCGAGGAGGCCCGCGCACGCTACACGCGCATCGCGAAGGCGCGCGGCACCGGAGTGGCCGAGGTGCGGGACGCCATGTGCCAGGCCTGCCACGTCCGCATGCGCGTGCAGATCTGGGTCGAGGTCCGCAAGAACGAGCAGATCTTCCAGTGCGAGTCGTGCAGCCGGATCCTCTACTACGAGCCGCCTCCGCCGACGGTCGTCGCCGAGCCGTGACCGCGCCGCTGGCGCTGCGCCTCCACGTGGACGGCGCGAGCCGGGGCAACCCCGGCGAGGCCGGCTTCGGAATCCACGTGACGGACGCGCAGGGCGGACTGGTCGCCTCGCTCTTCGGCTACATCGGAAAGGCCACCAACAACGTCGCGGAGTACCAGGCGCTCTTGCACGGCCTGCGCTTCGCGCTCGCGAAGGGCGCGACCACGGTCGAGGTCTTCTCGGACTCGGAGCTGCTGGTCCGCCAGCTCGAGGGCCGCTACAAGGTCAAGAACGCCGGGCTCCAGCCGCTGCACCGCGAGGCGCAGTCGCTCATCGCCCGCTTCGCGAAGGCGAGGGTCGCGCACGTCCCGCGCGAGCGCAACCGCGAAGCCGACGCGCTCGCCAACCGCGCGGTCGACGAGCGGGGGTCGAACGTCTAGGGGCAACCCCCTCCACGACGTCAGCAGCCACTTGCTCGTCGCTCTTCAAGAGCCGCTCTCGAGGGGACGACAAGAGCGGCAGCACTGGCTCGTCGCTCTTCAAGAGCCGCTCTCGGAGGGGGACGAAACGACAACGAAGTTGTTTCCTCCTTCCTTGAACTGGGGGGATTCCATCCCCCCAGACCCCCCTGGGTTGCCTATTTCTTGTAGCCGACGTAGCTGATCATTCGTCCGGCACCCTTGCCGTCTCTCCTATAGGAGTGGTAGGCGCCGGGGAGGCAGTAGGTGCACTCCGGGACGTGGTAGATCGACTCGGGGGGCACGCCGGCTTGCTCGAGCTGGCGCACGTTGGCGGCGCGCACGTCGAGGTGGAGGCTTCCCTTCGGGGTCGTGCGGAAAAACGACGCCCCGGCCGGGCCGAACGCCTCGCGCAGCTCGTCACCGACCTCGTAGCAGCACGCACCGATGCCGGGGCCCAGCGCGACGACGAGGTCCTGCGGCCGCGAGCCGCGCGTCTCGAGGGCGCGCACGGCCTCGCGCGTGACGCCCCGAACCGTCCCGCGCCAGCCGGCGTGGGCAGCGGCCACCGCTCGCCGCACGGGGTCGACCAGCAGGACCGGCAGACAATCCGCGGTCTGGATGCCGAGCAGCAGCCCCGGCGCGGCCGCGACGGCGGCGTCCGCCTCGGGCGGCTCGTCCCAGGGCGAGAGGGCGACCGCGCAGCCGTGCACCTGCCGCAGCAGCTGCAGCTCTCCGGCCGCGTCGAGCCCGGAGCGGACGCGCCGCACGGTCTCGTCGCGCGTCTCGGGGTGGGGGCCGGGGGCGCGCCGCCCGAAGCCGTGCACGAGGCCCGCGATCGCGGCGAGCGCTTCGACCTCAGCCGTTCGTTCCACTCGCTCGCCCATGCTAGCAGCGGCGGGCGGACTACACTAAGCCGATGAGAGCTCCTCGCGCATGAACACGCCTGCGCCAGACGACGGTGTCGTCGCGAGCGCCGTCTGTCTCGTGGCGCTCGAGGAGGCCGAGGCGCTGCTCGCCTCGGGAGCGGACTCCGTCTTCTGCCCGGGCGAGCTGGCGTTCGCCGGTGCCCGGGTCGACCCGGCGCGGCGGCTCGCCGCGCGGCTCGCGGCCAAGCGCGCCGCCGTGCAGCTGCTCGGCGGCGGGGCCGTGCCGCTCGAGGTCGAGGTGGTGCGCGGAGACTACGGCCCGCCGCGGCTCGCGCTCGCCGGCCGCGCGCGCGAGCGGCTGCTGGCGCTGGGCGCCTCGCGCGCGCTCGTCAGCCTGACCCACGAGCGGCGACACGCCGCGGCGCTGGTGCTGCTGCTGCGGGACGAGGCTTGAAGCCGGGCCCGCTCGTCGCGCGGCTCGCCGCGCTCGGGCTCGTCGCCGGCGCGGCGGGGCTCGTGTACTTCGCCTACGCGCCGTTCGGCGACGACGCCGCGCATCCCTTCAACCACGACAGGAACGCCGTCTGGCTCGAGCACCGCTGGCTCGAGCAAGCCCACTCCGTGCCGGAGATGGAGGCGCTCTTCGCGAGGCTGCACGAGCGCGGGATCGCCTACGCCTACCCGCACCTGATCCCGTTCGACGCGTCGGGCCAGCTGCCGCCGCACTCGCGCGACGAGATGCGCGCGTTCCTGGCCTGCGCGCGGCGCGTGGCGCCCCAGCTCAAGCTGCTGCCGTGGGTCGGGGGCCTGCGCAAGGGCTACAAGCGCCAGCGGCCGGGGACGATCGAGCTCAACGACCTCGCGCAGCGCCAGCGGATCGTGGCCGAGGTGCGCGGGCTCGTCGACGAGGGCTTCGACGGCGTGCACGTGAACGTCGAGCCCGTCGACGACGACAACGTCGAGTTCCTGGCCCTGCTGCGCGCGCTGCGCACGGCGGTCGGCGAGCACCGCCTGCTGTCGGTCGCCGCGACGCGGCCCGCGCCGCTCGGCCTGCCGCGGGCTCCCAACTTCGCCTGGAGCCCGGACTACTACGCGCGCGTCGCCGCCATCGTGGACCAGCTCGTGATCATGGCCTACGACACGGCGCTGCCCACGTCGTCGCTCTACAGGCGCTACGTGAGCTGGGCGGCGCGCTCGGTCGCGGGTGCTCTCGACAGCTCGGGCTCGAAGACGCGGGTGCTGATGGGCATCCCGACCTACGAGCCCTACAGCTTCATGCACCGGCGCGGCGTCGAGACGCCCGAGAACGCCCTCGCCGGAGTCGTCGCGGGGCTGCGCGGGCTCGGCGCCGGCGGGACCTTCGAGGGCGTCGCGATCTACGCGGAGTGGACGACCGACGAGAAGGACTGGCGCGCCTACGAGCGGCACTGGCGCAACCGTCCGGAGTAGGGCGAGGCCAGGGCCTCAGGCGCCGCGGGCGCCGAGCTTCTCGTAGAGCGGCAGCACCGCCAGGCCCTTCCACTTCTCGGGCACCGCGTAGGACGGGCTCGGCGTCTCGATGCAGACGCCGCAGCGGATGCAGCCCTGCAGCTCCGGGCAGTGGGGCGACAGCAGCTCCTGCTCGCTCTTCACGAGCTCGCGCCAGAAGTAGTCCTTGCTGACGCCGTTGTCGACCAGGTCCCAGGGCAGCACTTCCTGCTTCGTCCGGCGGCGGAACAGGTAGAAGGCGGGATCGAGCCCGCTCTCGCGGAGCGCCCGCTTCAGGTCGAGCCCCTGCGTCGCCTGCAGCTCGAGTGCGTCGCCCACCCGGCGATCGCCCACGGCGAGCACCGACTGCACGGCGCCCGTGCGCGCGCTCTTGCAGATCGCGTCGACGTTCGGCATCCGCGCGAAGGCCTTGCGCAGGTACTGGAGCTTGCGGTCGGTCTCCTTCGGATCCTCCATCGGCAGCCACTGGTAGGGCGTCCCGGGCTTGGGGATGAAGGGGTTCACCGAAGGGTGGATGCGCCCGATCCGCCCGCGGCCGCGCGCGACCTTCAGCATGCGCTCGCGGATCTGCGCGGTCAGCGTGACGATCGCCTCGACGTCCTCGTGCGCCTCGAACGGCAGGCCGACCATGTAGTAGAGCTTCAGGTTCTCGATGCCGTTCTCGAAGATCCAGGTCGCCTTGTCGAGGATCTCGGCGTTCGTGAACTGCTTGTTCAGGATCTTCCGCATGCGGTCCGAGCCGCACTCGGGCGCGAGCGTCAGGCCCTGGACGCCGGTGTCGGCGAGCTTGAACACGAACTCCGGCGTGAGGTCGTCGAGCCGCAGCGAGGCGACCGAGACCTGGTAGTCGAGTGCGGCCAGGTCGTCCACGATCCCGTCGATCTCGGGGTGGTCGCAGACCGCCGTCGAGACGAGCCCGATCTTGCTCGCGACGCCGCGCACCTCGCGCGCGCGCGCCACGAGCTCGGCGCGCGTGAAGCCGCGCACGGGCAGGTAGTTGTAGCCGGCCCAGCAGAAGCGGCACATGCACGGGCAGCCGCGCGAGATCTCGACCATGTACTTCATCGACATCTCGGTGTGCGGCGTCAGGATCACCGACTGCGGGAAGCCCATGGCGCCCGGCCAGCCGCGCTGGCGCACGAGCCGGCCCGGGCCGTCGTAGGCGGCGACGGTGCCGTCTTCGTGGTAGCGGACCTCGTAGCGGCTCGGGACGTAGAAGCCGTCCTTCGGCTGGAGCGACTCGAGACCCGCCCGCGGACCTTCGGCGCCGAGCAGCGCCTCCATCATTCGCGGCACCATCGGCTCGGCCTCTCCGACGGCGATCAGGTCCGCGAACGCGGCGAGCGGCTCCGGGTTCAGGAACATCGCGGCCCCGCCCAGCACGACGAGCGGGTCGTGCGGGCCGCGGTCCTTCGCGCGGAGCGGGATCCCGGCGAGCCGCAGCACCTGCAGCACGTGCAGGTAGTCGTTCTCGAAGGAGATCGAGAAGGCGACGACGTCGAAGTCCCGCAGCGGCGTCCCCGTCTCGAAGCTGGTGAGCGGGCTCCCGGTGCGCTCGAGCTCGGCCTTGTCCTCGTCGTCCGGCAGGAACGCCCGCTCGCAGACGACGTCGGCCGTCCGGTTCAGGAGCCGGTAGACCGCCTGGAAGCCGAGGTTCGACATCCCGACGAAGTAGAGGTTCGGCCAGACGAGCGCGACGCGGAACGAGCCCTGGCGCGGCATGTCCTCCAGGAACACCTCCGCCTCGCGAAGACGGCGGTGGCGTTCGTGCAGGAGTCGGGACATAGAAGGGCCGGCCCTCGGAGGAGTGGCCGACCTTCTATTCTAGGCCCTTTCGGCCCTAGGCCTGCTTCGGCTCGCCTTTCGGGGTCACCACCAGCCTCTCGGTGTTGACGCTGCCGGGGACGAAGGCCGCGATGAAGCCCCCGCAGGCGCAGCGCAGCCGCGTGGGACCCTCGGTCTCCGCGCCCGGGTGGAGGGCGACTCCGGTGATCTTGAACTCTCGTCCGCAGCTCCCGCAGCGGCCGTCGCGCTCGAAGGGCTTCACTCGCCTCCGCTCGCCGGCTCGCTGCCCTTCCTGCGCAGGAACGCCGGCACGTCGAGGTCGAAGCGGCTGCCGCCGGAGGCCGCCTTGGCGTTCGGCGTCTTGCGGTAGAAGTCGGCGCCGCCGGCCGCAGCGGCCGCGGCCTGGGCCGCCGCCTGCGTCTGCGGCGTCGTCATGTAGTTGGCGAGATCGACCGGCGTCGTCGCGGCCTTGCGCGGGCTCTTGCCGAAGCCGGTCGCGATCACGGTGACCTTGACGGCGTTGCCCATCGACTCGTCGGTGACGATGCCGTAGATCACGTTGGCGTCGGGGTCGGCCACCTTGGTGATGAGCGCCGTCGCCTCCGAGGCCTCGGACAGCGAGAGGTCGGAGCCGCCGGTGATGTTGACGATGATGCCCTTGGCGCCCTCGATCGAGGAGTCCTCGAGCAGCGGGTTCGAGATCGCGCGCTGGGCGGCCTCGGCCGCGCGGTTCTCGCCCTGGCCGACGCCCGTGCCCATCACCGCCTGGCCCATCCCCTTCATCACCGCGCGCACGTCGGCGAAGTCGAGGTTGATCTGGCCGGGGACGGTGATGATGTCGGAGATGCCCTGCACCGCCTGGCGCAGCACGTCGTCGGCGACGCGGAACGCCTCCGTCACCGGCGTGTTGCGCGCCACCGAGGTGAGCAGGCGGTCGTTGGGGATCGCGATCACGGAGTCGACGCACTCGCGCAGCTGGCCGAGCCCGTCGAGCGCCTGCGCCATGCGGCGCTTGCCCTCGAGCGCGAACGGCAGCGTGACGACGGCGACCGACAGCACGTTGCCGGTCTCGCCGCCGAGCTGGCTGGCGATCGACGCCACCACCGGCGCCGCGCCGGTGCCGGTGCCGCCGCCGAGGCCGGCGGTGATGAACACCATGTCCGAGCCCTCGAGCGCGTCGCAGATCTTCTCGGTGTCCTCGATCGCAGCCTGGCGGCCGACGTCGGGGTTGGCGCCGGCGCCGAGCCCCTTGGTGAGCTTGTTGCCCACCTGGATCTTCACCGGAGCGCGGTTCGCGCGCAGCGCCTGCAGATCGGTGTTGACCGCGATGAACTCGATGCCCTGCAGCCCGGACGCGATCATGCGGCTCACCGCGTTGCCACCACCACCACCCACGCCCACCACCTTGATGCGGGCGCCGTGGACCTCTTCGTCGGCGAACTGGATGCGGCCCGGACGATCGGTCTCTTTGGTCATGCTCCTCAAATCCCCTCGGAACAACCCGTCATGAAACCGCAGTGGAGGCAGATGCGCTTGCAATGGTATGCGACAACGGCCGCCCCGCACATCTCACACGGCAACTCGCCGTTGTCGGTCATCGGAAAGGGACCGCGCCTTGCGCGCGCCACGCGCGGGTCGGTCACGGGCAGCGGCGGCAGTGCAGCGCCTTCGCGCTTCGTCTCCATCTCCCCTCCCTCAGAAAAAGTCCGACAGCCAGCCCATGAGACGCCCGGTGACCTTGCCGAATGTCCCCGTCGCCGCCTGACGGCCCCCGCCGAGCGCGCGTCCGGCGCGGTTGCGGTAGCCACACTGCACGAGTCCGACCGCCGTCGCGTAGACCGGGCTCGCCACCACGTCGACGAGCCCGCCGATGCCGGTCGGCGTTCCGCGCCGGACCGGCATGTCGAAGATCTGCTCCGCGATCTCGGGCAGCCCCTCGAGGATCGCGCCGCCGCCGGTCAGCACGACGCCGCTGTTGAGGCTGCGCTCGAAGCCCGCGCGGCGGATCTCGGTGAGCGCGAGCTGGCAGATCTCCTCGGCGCGCGCCTGCAGCACGTCGCCCAGCACCTGGCGCGCCATGATGCGGGGCTTCCTGCCGCCGACGCTCGGCACCTCGATCGAGTCCTCTTCCGGGATCATCGAGGTGAGCGCGCAGCCGTGCTTCTTCTTGATCTTCTCGGCCTCGTTGACGGGCGTCCGCAGCGCCACCGCCACGTCGTTCGTGAAGTGCTCGCCGCCCACCTGCAGCACCGCGGTGTGCCAGAGCGAGCCCTTCTCGAAGATCGCGAGGTCGGTGGTGCCGCCGCCGATGTCGACGATCGCGACGCCGAGCTCCTTCTCGTCGGGCGTCAGGCACGCCTCGGAGGCCGCGAGCTGCGTGAGCACGGTGTCCACCACCTCGAGCCCGGCGCGGTTGACGCAGGTGACGGTGTTCTGGGCCGCGGTCGTGGAGCAGGTGATGACGTGGACGTTCACCTCCAGCCGCGTGCCGGTCATGCCGCTCGGGTCGCCGATGCCGTCCTGGTCGTCGACCACGAACTCCTGCGGCAGCACGTGCAGGATCTCGCGGTCGATCGGGATCGAGACCGCCTTGGCGGCGTCGATCACGCGGCGCACGTCCTCGCGGTCGATCGAGCGGTTCTTGCTCGAGACCGCGATCACGCCGCGCGAGTTGAAGCCCTTGATGTGGGTGCCGGCGATGCCGACGTAGACGGAGTCGATCTCGACCCCGGCCATCAGCTCGGCCTCCTCGAGCACGCGCTTGATCGCGTCGACGGTGGCCTCGAGGTTGATCACGACCCCCTTGCGCAGGCCCTTGGACTCGGTCTGGCCGATGCCGATCACGTCGAGGCGGCCCTCGTCCGTGATCTCCGCGACGATCGCGCAGATCTTGTGGGTGCCCACGTCCAGGCCCACGATGTAACGATCCTTCTTCTTCGCCAGGATCTGCCTCCCTTCTCTCTTCTGGGGGGTGCTGCGTCGCACCCCCCAGACCCCCGCCGCTCCGCCGGAGTGAATCCGGCTACGCCGCGCGAGCCCGTTGCCGGCATGCTGGTCGCGTCGGTCGTTGAGGACTCGGCGGCGTCGGGTGTAAGCGGCGTCGCACGCGGCGCGGCGAGTCTCTTCTGCTCCGCCGCCGGGTGGGAGGGTGCGGCGGCACCCGGCTCGGAAGGTGTGACGGGCACTTTCGGCTGTTTCGCGAAGATGCGGCCGCGGAAGCGCAGGTCGAAGTGCTCGGCGCCCGGCGCGCGCTCCGCGAGCTCGCGGCGCAGGCTCAGGAACGTCACGAGCCGCGTGCGATAGGGCGGATCGCCGAACAGCAGCACCTCGCCCGGGCCGCGCAGCACCACGCGCAGGTCGCCCGAGGGCTCGACGAACACCTCGGAGATCTCGGCGCCGAGCTCCCCGAGGTCGGCGAGCAGCGCCCCCGCGCGCCGCGCGCGCTCGCGGCGCGAGCCCTCCTCGACGTCCGAAAGCCCGCGCACGATCGGCAGGTCGAAGGCGCCGGTGCGCGGCCCGTAGATGTCGATCAGCCCGCCGTCCTCGTCCATCAGGTAGAGATGGTCGAGCTCGGCGAGCGCGAGCGGCACGCGCTCGTGGATCTCGACGCGCACCGTGTCGGGCAGCGCGCGCGTCACGGTCGCGTCGGCCACCCAGGGCGACGCGCGCAGGCGCGCCTTGAGCGCCTCGATGTCGAGCGCCAGGATGCTCTCGCCGACCGCGGGGCCGATCATCTCGCGGACCTCGCCTTCGGAGAGGAAGTGGCTGCCGCGCACCTCCAGCCGGCCGACGCGCAGGCGATCGCTCGCGAACACGCGCTGCCACGCGGTCCAGGCAGAGGCGACGCCCAGGAGCGCCACCGCCGCGATCTGCACCGCCACGATCGCCCGGCCCGAGAAGCCGCGGCGGCGCGGCCGGATCGGCGTGCGGCGGCGCGGCCGCAGGAACGGCGACTCGTCCGGCGTGGGATCGAGCGGCAGGTCCACGAGGTCCTCGGGCGGCGGTCCCACCGGCAAGCCGCGGCGCGTCATGCGCGCAGCCTCTTGAGCAGCTCTTCGCCGGCGGTCCACACGCTGCCGGCGCCGAGCGTCAGCACCACGTCGCCCTCGCGGACGTCCGTCGCCAGCCGCTCGCTGGCCGCGCGCAGCTCGCCCGCCCACGCGACGTCCCCGTGGCCGTGCTCGGCAATCGCCCGCGCCAGCGCCTCGGAGCTGACGCCCGGGATCGCGTCCTCCGACGCCGGGATAGATGTCCGCGAGCCGCAGCACGTTCGCGTCGCCGAAAGCCTGGCAGAAGTCGTCCCAGAGCGCCTGCGTGCGCGTGAAGCGATGCGGCTGGAAGAGCACCACGGTCCGCCGCCCGCCGGCGCGGCGTCGCAGCGTCTCGAGCGTCGCCTTGATCTCGGTCGGGTGGTGGCCGTAGTCGTCGATCACCAGCACGCCGCCCGCCTCGCCGCGCACCTGGAAGCGCCGGTCGACGCCGCTGAAGGAGGCGAGGCCCTGCTGGATCGCCTCGAACGGCAGCTCGAGGTCGAGGCCCACCGCCACCGCGGCGAGCGAGTTCGTCACGTTGTGGGCGCCCGGAACCGCCACCGTGATGGGTCCGAGCGGTCGCCCGCCGTGCGTGGCCGTGTAGCTCGAGCCGGTCGGCCCGAGCTTCAGGTCGCGCGCCGAGACGCTCGCCTTCGGCGTCAGGCCGTAGGTCACCACGCGGCGCTCGACCTTCGGCAGGATCGCGGCGGTCGGCGCGTCGTCGAGGCACATCACCGCGCAGCCGTAGAACGGCACCTTGTTGACGAAGCCCAGGAACGCCTCCTGCACGTCCGCCAGGTCGCGGTAGGCGTCGAGGTGCTCGCGGTCGATGTTGGTCACCACGGCGAGCGTGGGCGTGAGCTTCAGGAACGAGCGGTCCGACTCGTCGGCCTCGGCGACCAGGAACTCGCCCTTGCCGAGCCGGGCGCCCGAGCCGAGCACGTTGAGCCTTCCGCCCACGACGACCGTGGGATCGAGCCCGCCCTTGTCGAGCACCAGCGCCACCATCGAGGTGGTGGTGGTCTTGCCGTGGCTGCCGGCCACCGCGACGCCGTACTTGAGCCGCATCAGCTCGGCGAGCATCTCGGCGCGCGGGATCACGGGCACGCCGAGCCGGCGCGCCTCGGCGACCTCCGGATTCGTGGGGCGGACCGCGGTCGACGTCACCACGACGTGGGCGCCCGTCACGTGGCCCGCGGAGTGGCCCTCGAACACCTTCGCACCGAGCGCCTGCAGGTGACCGGTCGTGGGCGTGAGCTTCAGGTCGGAGCCCGAGACCGTGTAGCCGAGGTTCAGCAGCACCTCGGCGATGCCGCTCATGCCGGAGCCGCCGATGCCGACGAAGTGCACGTGCTGGATGCGCCTAAGCACGCGGGCCTCCGGCTTCCAGCAGGTCGGCGACCCGCGCGGCCGCGTCCTTCTTCCCGAGGCGACGCGCCGCCTGGTCCATCGCCGTCAGCGTTTGCGGCTGCTCGACGAGCGCGCCGATCGCGCGGGCCAGCGACTCGCCCGTGAGCTCGCGCTCCTCGAGCACGCGCGCCGCGCCCGCGGCTTCCATGGCGCGCGCGTTCGTCGTCTGGTGGTCGTCGGCCGCGCCCGCGAACGGCACGAGCAGCGCGGCCTTGCCGGCTACCGCCAGCTCCGCGCAGGTCGTGGCGCCGCTTCGCGCGAGCACCAGGTCGGCGTCGCCGAGGCGCCGCTCCATGTCGTCGAGGAAGGCCACCACCTCCGCCGGGCGGGCGGCTGCCCGGTAGGCGCCCTCGACCTCGGGCTGCATCGCCGGACCCGTCTGGTGCACGATCCGCAGGGCGTCGGATCCCGGCAGCTTCGGCAGCGCGGCGACGAGCGCCCGGTTCAGCACGCGGGAGCCCTGGCTGCCGCCGAACGCGAGCAGCGTGAGCGGCGGCCGGTGCGGCTTCTCGGGCAGCGCCGCGAAGCCGCCGCGCACCGGGTTGCCGGTGAGGACACCCTTGGCGCCGAACGAGACGCGCGCCTCCTCGTAGGCGCAGGCCGCGGCGTCCACGAACGGCTTGAGGACGCGGTTGGTGAAGCCGGGCCGCGCGTTCGGCTCGAGGATCACCGCGCGCACGCCGATGAGTGCCGCGATCAGCGTGATCGGCCCGCCCGCGTAGCCGCCGATCCCGAGCACGGCGGCCGGCTTCAGCCGCAGCACGACGAGCGCGGACTTCAGGAGCCCCCACGGCAGGGCGAGCAGCCCGCCGAGCGTCCGCAGCACGCCGACGCCGTTCAGCGGCAGGATCGGCAGCAGCTCGAGCGCGTAGCCGGCCTTCGGCACGAGCCGCGTCTCGAGGCCGCGCGGCGTGCCGGCGAAGACGACGCGCGTCGCGGCGTCGCGCCGCACGAGCTCGTCCGCCACCGCGATCCCCGGGAAGATGTGGCCGCCGGTGCCGCCCGCGCCGATCAGGATCGTGCGCGCCACGTCAGTCCCCGTGCTGCGACACGTTGGCCACCAGGCCGACGCCGAAGAGCGCGAACACGAGCGAGGAGCCGCCCGCGCTGATGAACGGCAGCGGGATCCCCTTGGGAGGCAAGCAGCCCGAGCACCACGGAGATGTTGATGAGCGCCTGCAGCACGATCGACAGCGTCAGGCCCGCGGCGAGGAAGCGGCCGAACTCGTCGGGCGCGCTCCACGACGCCCGCAGGCCGCGCCAGAGCAGCACCACGAACGCGATCACCACCGCCATCGCGCCGAGCAGCCCGAGCTCCTCGCCGATCACCGCGAACACGAAGTCGCTGTAGGGGTACGGCAGGTAGAACAGCTTCTGGCGGCCTTCCATCAGGCCGACGCCCGTGACGCCGCCGGTGCCGACCGCGATCAGGCTCTGGATCACGTGGTAGCCGGCCCCCTGCGGATCGGCCCACGGGTTGATGAAGCTCGTGATGCGCATGCGCCGCCACGGCACCGCCATCACCGCGGCGTAGAGCACGACGAGCGCCGGCACCGCGAGCGCCGCGAAGTACTTGAGCCGCACGCCGGCGGCGAACAGCATCACGCAGCCCGTGAGCACCAGGCAGAAGGCGCTGCCGAGGTCCTGCTGGATCAGCACCAGGAAGCCGAACCACGACAAGAGCAAGAGCGCCGGGAAGAGCGTGCACGAGCTCGTTGATGCGCTCGGCGCGGCGCTCGATGTGGTAGGCGAGGAACACCACGATCGCGATCTTCGCGAGCTCGGCCGGCTGGAAGCTGAGCGCGCCGAGGCGGATCCAGCGGTGGGTGCCGTTCACCGCCGGCAGGAACAGCACCACGATCAGGAGCAGCGTCGAGACGATCAGCAGCGGGTAGATGAAGGCCGGGCGCCGCAGCGTCTTGTAGTCGAGCCGCAGCGCCAGCACCATCCCGACGAGGCCGATCGAGCCCCAGGCGATCTGCTTCACCAGGAAGTAGTAGGGGCTGTCGTGGCGCTCCTGCGCGAGCGCCGAGGACGCGCTCCACACCATCACGAGCCCGAAGCCCAGGAGCGCCAGCGTGACGCCGAGCAGCACCATGTCGGTGTTGAGCTTCCTAGCCACGGCCGCCCTCGCGGAGCTTCGCGACTTCCGCCTTGAACGCACGGCCGCGCTCGGCGTAGTCCTTGAACATGTCGAAGGACGAGCAGGCCGGGGCCAGCAGCACGACATCGCCGGGCTTGGCCAGGGAGCGAGCCTGGAGAACGGCGTCACGGAGCGACGGGGCCGGCTCGAGAGGGAGTGTCCCGGCGAGAGCGGACGTGACGCGTTCCGTCGCTTCGCCGATCGCCACCACCGCACGGCCGTGGGCGCGAAGCGACGGGATCAGCTCTGCGAAGTCGCCGCCCTTGTAGCGGCCGCCCAGGATCACCACGACCGGCGTGTCGAACGCCTCGAGGCTGCGGCGCGCGGCCTCGACGTTCGTGGCCTTCGAGTCGTTGTAATAGGCGACGCCGTCCACGGTCGCCACGTGCTCGAGCACGTGCTCGACGCCGCGGAAGCCGCGCACGGCGCGCGCGATCGCCTCCGCGGGGGCGCCCATCAGGCGCGCGGCGGTCGCCGCGACCAGCATGTCGCCGTGCAGGTGCGCGCCCGGCAGCGAGAGGTCGGCGCGCGCGAAGAGCGTCTCCTCCGCGCCGTCCTTCCGCAGGCGGGCGGCGTCGCCCGCGAAGAAGGCCCCGTCGCCCGCCGCGAGCGGCTCGCCGGTGACGCGGAACGGCAGCTGGCGCGCGCGCGCGCGGCGCGCCTGCGCGAGCACGACCGGGTCGTCCGCGTTGACGACGGCCCAGTCCTCCTCTCGCTGGTTCGCGAAGATGCGCGCCTTGGCCGCGACGTAGGCGTCGAGCGTCGGATGGCGGTCGAGGTGGTCGGCCGAGAGGTTGAGCCAGACCGCGATGCGCGGCCGGAAGCTCGTCGTGCCCTCGAGCTGGAAGCTCGAGACCTCGACCGCGAACGCGGTGGCCTCGGTCGAGCCTTCGACGAGCCCGACGAGCGGCGCGCCGATGTTGCCGCCGACGCGGGCGTCGCGGCCGGCCTCGCGCAGCATCGCGCCGAGCGCCGCGGTCGTCGTGGACTTGCCCTTGGTGCCGGTGATCGCCGCGACCTCGCCCCGCAGGTGCTGGAACGCCAGCTCGATCTCGGCGATCACGGGGATGCCGGCGCCGCGCGCCGCCTCCAGCTCCTCGAGCTCCCAGGGCACGCCGGGCGAGACGACGACGAGCTCGCCTCCCAGGAACGTCTCGCGGCGGTGCGGGCCGAGCTCGAGGCGCACGCCGAGCGTCCCGAGCGCGAGCGCCTCGGGCCCAAGCTCGCTCTCGGGCTTGCGGTCGACGGCGGTGACCGAAGCACCCTGCCGCGCGAGGAACGCCGCGGCGGCGACGCCGGACCGCGCCAGCCCCACGACCACGACGCGCTTGCCCGCGTTCAGCATGCGCTCCTCACCGCAGCTTCAGGGTCATGAGCGTGAAGGTGGCGAAGATGAACGCCACGATCCAGAAGCGGATGATGATCTGCGGCTCCTTCCAGCCCACGAGCTCGAAGTGGTGGTGGAGCGGCGACATCCGGAAGATGCGCTTGCCCGTCAGGCGGAAGGAGGCCACCTGCAGCATGACCGAGAACGCCTCGATCATGAAGAGCCCGCCCACCAGGAACAGCAGCAGCTCCTGCTTGATCAGGACCGCCACCGTGCCGAGCGCGCCGCCGAGCGCGAGGCTGCCGACGTCGCCCATGAAGACCTGGGCCGGGTAGCAGTTCCACCACAGGAATCCCATCGCCGCGCCCACCATCGCTCCGCAGAAGACCGTCACCTCGCCGGCGCTCGCGCGGTGCAGCAGGTCGAGGTACTCGGAGAAGCGGAAGTGGCTGGTGACGTAGGCGAGGCCGGTGAACGCCGCGGCGGCGATCAGCGTGGTGCCGATCGCGAGCCCGTCGAGCCCGTCGGTCAGGTTCACGGCGTTCGACGACAGCGTGAGCAGCCACACGGCGAAGACGATGTAGAAGAGCCCGAGGTCGGGCACCAGCTGCTTGAAGAACGGGAACTGCACGCGCGTCGAGTACTCCTTGGGGTCGGCCTGCGCGAGCGCGTAGACCGCGAACCCCACGGCGAGCCCGATCGCGAGCTGCCAGGCGAGCTTGCGCCGCGCGGTGAGCCCCAGGCTCCGCTTCTGCACCACCTTGATGTAGTCGTCCGCGAAGCCGACGAGCTGCCGTAGGCGAGCGTCGAGAGCACCAGGATCCAGATGCTGCGGTTCGTGAGGTCGGCCCAGAGCAGCGTCGGCACCAGGATGCCGACCAGGATCAGGACGCCGCCCATCGTCGGCGTGCCCGCCTTGCTCTTGTGCGCCTGCGGCCCCTCCTCGCGGATGTACTGGCCGATCGAGAGCCGCCGCAGCCGCTCGATCACCCAGGGCCCCAGCACGAGCACCAGGAAGAGCGCGGTGAGCGCGGCGACCGCGGTGCGGAAGGTGATGTAGCGCGTCACGTTCAGCACGCTGAGCTCGCCGCGCATCGAGTAGAGGAGGTGGTAGAGCATCAGCTCGAAGGCTCCCCCGCCCCTTCTCCCGCTGTCCCGAAGCGCGCGACGAGTGCCTCCACCACCTGCTCGAGGTGCATGCCGCGCGAGGCCTTCACGAGCACGGCGTCGCCCGGAGCCACGAGGCTCGCGACCGCGGCGCGCGCCTGCGCGGCGTCCTCGAAATGCACGAGCCCCTTTCCCGTGAACCCGGCGGCGCGCGCGCCCTCGACGATCTCGCGGCGAGAGCGGGCCGATCCCGGCCAGCACGTCCACGCGCCCGGCGAGCGCGCGGCCGGCCTCGCGGTGGAGCGCCGGGCCCGTGGCGCCGAGCTCGAGCATGTCGCCGAGCAGGGCCACGCGGCGCAGGCCCGGGACGAGCCCGAGTGCCACCACCGCGGCCTCGAGCGCCATCGGCGACGAGTTGTAGCAGTCGTCGAGCACGAGCACGCCGTCGCCGAGCCGCAGCAGCTCGCCGCGGTGGCGGGCCGGCTTGAGGCGGAGCGCTTCGTCCGCGATGGTCTCGGGCGGGATGCCGAGCACGTGGGCGGCCGCGGCGGCGGCCAGGAAGTTCTCCACGAAGTGCGGCCCGGCGAGCGGCAGCGCCACGTCGAGCGAGCGGCCCGCCACGCGCAGGTCGAAGCGCATCCCGAAGGCCGTGCCGCGCCAGCGCTCGGCCGAGACGTCGAAGCTGCGGTCGCGCCCGAACCACACCGTGCGGCCCGCGAAGCGCTCGCCAATCCGGCGCAGGCGTGGGTCGTCGCCGTTCAGCACGGCGGTCCCGCCGGGGCGCAGCCCCTCCAGGATCTCGGCCTTCGCGTCCGCGATCGCGTCGAGCGAGGCGAAGAACTCCAGGTGGACGGGGGCGATGCGGGTGATCGTGGCGACGTCGGGCTCGGCGAGCGTCGTGAGCGCGCGGATCTCGCCGGCGGCCGACATGCCGAGCTCGAGCACCGCGGCGGTGTGGCGCGGCTCGAGCCGGAGCAGCGTGAGCGGCAGGCCGTACTGGTTGTTGAGGTTGCCCTCGGTCTTGAGCACGGGCCCGCGCGCCCCGAGCAGCTCGGCCGTCATGTCCTTGGTCGTGGTCTTGCCGACCGAGCCGGTCACCGCGACGACCGGGAGCGCGGCGCTGCGGCGCACGTGGCGGGCGAGGTCCGCGAGCGCCCGGGTGGTGTCCGGGACGCGCACGAGCTGAAGCTCGGGCGGGGCGGCAGCGTCGCGCTCGACGAGCGCGGCACGGGCGCCGCGCGCGTGCGCCGCGGCGAGGAAGTCGTGCCCGTCGAAGCGCGGCCCGCGGATCGCCACGAAGAGCGCGCCCGGCTCGAGCGTGCGCGAGTCGATCGAGACGGAGCGTCAGGATCGGCTGCGCCCCGGCGCCCGTGACGCGGCGCCCGCCGGTCGCGTCCACCACGCTCTGCAGGCTGAGCCCCGCCGCGGTCGTCACCGCGCTCACCTCTTCCCTCCCGCCCCGGCGAGGCGGGCGAGCACGTCGCGCGCCACCTGGCGGTCGTCGAACGGCACCGTGCGCTCGCGCAGGACCTGGTACGCCTCGTGCCCCTTGCCGGCGATCACGACCACGACGCCCTCGCGCCCCATCTCGAGCGCGCGCGCGATGGCGTCGCGGCGGTCGGGGATCACGCAGCGTGTCCTGCGCGCGCGAGGCCGGGATTCCGCGGCGGATCTCCTCGAGGATCGCCTCCGGCGGCTCCGTGCGCGGGTTGTCCGAGGTGAGGATCACGACGTCCGACAGCCGCGCCGCGACCGCGCCCATCAGCGGCCGCTTGGTGCGGTCGCGGTCGCCGCCGCAGCCGAACACGGTGATCACGCGGCGCGGCGACAGGCCGCGCACCGTCTCGAGCAGGTTCTTGAGCGCGTCGTCGGTGTGGGCGTAGTCGACCAGCACCGTGAAGTCCTGGCCCGCCGCGACCTTCTCCATCCGGCCGGGCACGCCCGGCAGCGTCGCGATCCCGCGCTGCGCCGCGTCGGGGGCCAGGCCGAGCGCGAGGCCGGCGCCGAGCGCCGCCAGCACGTTCTGGACGTTGAAGCGGCCGACGAGCGCCGTCTCGAGCTCGAGGACGCCCATCGGCGTGCGCGCCCGCAGGCGCGTGCGGTCGAGCCCGAGCCGCATCTCCTCCGCGAAGAGGTCGGCCTTCGGGTTCGCGAGCGAGTAGGTCCACGCCTTGCCGCGACTCGCGCGCAGGAGGTCCGGGGCGCGGTCGTCGTCGAGGTTCACGATCGCGTGGCCGTCGGCGCGCAGCAGCGTCTCGAACAGCACGCCGCTTGGCCGCGAAGTACGCGTCCATGTCGCCGTGGAAGTCGAGGTGGTCGCGCGTCAGGTTGGTGAAGACCGCGACCTTGAACTCGAGGCCGTGGACGCGCTCGAGTGCGAACGAGTGCGAGGAGACCTCGAGCACCGCGCGGCGGCAGCCGGCGTCGACCATCTCGCGGAAGAGCGCCTGCAGGTCGGACGACTCCGGCGTCGTCCGCACCGCCTCGGCGATGCGCCGGCCGATCCGGTACTCGACCGTGCCGAGGAGGCCGACGGTCTCGCCGGCCGCCCGCAGCGCCGAGTCGATCAGGTAGGTCGTCGTCGTCTTGCCGTTCGTGCCCGTCACGCCGACGAGCTCGAGCGAGCGGGCCGGGTCGCCGAGCACGGCGGCCGAGAAGAGCGCGAGCGCCGCGCGGGCGTCCTTCGACGCGCACCCAGGTGCCCGCTCCGCGCGGAGCGTTCTCGGAGACGACCGCGACGGCCCCCTTCTTGCGGGCCGCGTCGACGAAGTCGTTGCCGTCGGTCGCGAGCCCGCGGATCGCCACGAAGAGCGCGCCCGGACCCGCGCGCCGCGAGTCGTGCGTCACCGAGGCGATCTCGAGGCCCGGCTCGCCCGTGATCTCGCTGCCCGGCAGCCGCGCGACGACGTCGGCGAGCCTCACGAGTGCGGCTCCCGGCCGAGCGTCAGCAGGCACGTCAGCCCCGGCTCGATCTCGGCCCCCGGCTCCGGGCTCTGCGCGATCACCTGGCCCGAGCCGCGCAGCTCGACGACCAGGCCGCGGCGCGCCGCGGCGATCGCGGCCTCGCGCGCGGGGCGGCCGCGCAGGTCGGGCATCAGCCCCGGCTCGTCCGCGGGCGGCGCGAGCTGTGGCCGCAGCGGCGCCTGCGGCCGGAAGGCCGCGGGCGTCAGCGTGTCGGGGATCGCCGCCACCGCGTGCAGCACGCGCGCCGGGTCGTCGGGCGACACCGCGAGCACGCGCAGCGCGTCCGCGGCCACGCGCGCGAAGAGCGGCGCCGCGACGTCGCCGCCCTCGTTGTGCAGCCCGCGCGGGGTGTCGAGCGACGCCAGCACCACGAGCGCCGGACGCGCCGCGGGCGTGAAGCCGACGAACGACGCCACGTGGTCGATCATCGAGTAGCGGCCGCTCGCGTCGATCTTCTGGGCGGTGCCGGTCTTGCCGGCCACGACGTAGCCGGGCACCGCGGCGTTCCTCCCGGTCCCGCCGCGCACGACCTCCTGCAGGATCTCCGTGAGCGTGTCCACCGTGGCGGGCTCGAGCACGCGGCGCACCACGACCGGCTTCGTCTCGCGCAGCACGCGGCCCTCGCTGTCCTCCACGCGCTTCACCACGAACGGCTTCATCAGGTAGCCGCCGTTGGCGACCGCCGCGGCCGCCATCGTGATCTGCAGCGCGGTGACGCCGATCTCCTGGCCGAACGACAGCGTCGGCAGCGAGAGCGCGCTCCAGCGCGCGGTCGGGCGGAAGAGGCCCGCCGACTCGCCCGGCAGGTCGACGCCGGTCGCGGCGCCGAAGCCGAAGGCCTTCACGTAGCGCGCGAAGTTGTCGCGCCCGAGGCGCTGCGCCACGCGGATCATGCCGATGTCGCTCGAGTGGGCCACCGCCTGCGTGAAGGTGAGCTGCTGGAAGATCGCGTGGTCGTTGATCGTGGTGCCCGCGATCTCGATCTTGCCGTTGCCGCAGTCGAGCGTCTCGTTCGGGGAGACGACGTTCTCCTGGATCCCCGCCGCCGCGGTCACGATCTTGAAGATCGAGCCGGGCTCGAAGGCGTCCGAGACGATGCGGTTGCGCCAGCGCGAGCTCGGGTAGGCGTTGTAGCGGTTGGGATTGAAGGTGGGCCGGCCCGCCATCGCGAGCACCTCGCCCGTGAACGGCTCCACCACCACGACGCTGCCGGACTGCGACTGCGTCTCGGCCATCGCGCGCTCGAGCTCGCGCTCGGCGATGTGCTGGACGCGCTCGTCGAGCGTGAGCGTCACCGCCGCGCCGTCGGTCGAGGGGCGCTCGGTCTGCGCGACCGGCCGGCGCCGCGCGTCGGTGTGCACCACGACCTTGGCCGCGCGGCCGCGGATCTCCTTCTCGAACCCGTGCTCGATCCCCGACATGCCGTCGTTGTCGAGGCCGACGTAGCCGAGCACGTGCGCCGCGAGCTCGCGCTGGGGGTAGTAGCGGCGGTGCTCGGTCAGGAAGCCGATCCCCTCGAGCTGCAGCTCGCGCACGCGGTGCGCCGTGCCGGGGTCGAGCTTGCGCTGGATCCAGACGAAGGCCTTGTTGCGCTGCTGCAGCTTGCCGAGCACCTCGCGCCGCTCGGCGGCGTCGAGCGAGAGAGCGCGCGCGAGCGCCTGGGCGGTGCCCGGCGCGTCGACGATGTCCTGCGGCACCGCGTACAGGCTCTCGGCGTCGACCGAGACGGCGAGCGGACGGCCGGAGCGGTCGAGGATCGGGCCGCGCCGCGGGTCGATGTTGAGCGTGCGCTCGCTCTGGCGCGTGCCCTGCTGCTCGAAGAACTCGCGGCCCAGCACCTGCAGGTGCACCAGCCGGATGAAGATCACGAGCGCCCAGAGCGAGACCGACAGCGCGAGCAGCATCAGCCGCAGGCGCGTGCGGCGCTCGCGCGGCTTGTTCGGCTCCGCGTAGCCCGCGGACGGCACCAGCGGAAGGCGCTGCTGTCTCAGGGGCGTGCCTCCGCCGCGGGCACGTCGCTGCGCGCCTCGCGCCGTGCGACGGTGGTGCCCGCCGCCTTCGGCTTCTCGACCTCGACCACCACCGACTGCTCGGGGGCCGGCGCCCTGAGCCCGAGCTCGCGCGTCGCGAGCTGCTCGACGCGGCGCAGGTTCTCGAGCGCGGCCTTCTCGAGCCGCAGCTTGCGGTTCTCCTCGATCAGGCGCTGCTTCTCGCGGTCGAGCTGCGCCCCCGCCTGGTTGGCGCGGCGGATCTCGAGCGCGGGCCAGGCGTAGAGCCCGAGCCCCGCGGCGAGGACGCTCACCAGCAGGATCAGCAGCAGCAGCTCGCGGCGCGAGCGCGGGTCGACCTGGCGCACGACGCGCGAGTTGTCGATCGGCTTGCCGAGCCGCACCACGTCGGCATCCCTCATGCGGCCTCCTCGCGAACGATCGCGCGCAGCCGTGCGCTGCGCGCGCGCGGGTTGTCGCGCGTCTCCGGCTCGCCGGGCCGCAGCGGCTTCTTCGTGAGAACACGGAAGCCGCGCGTCTCGAGCGAGCGGAACGCCTGCTTGGCAGCGCGGTCCTCGAGCGAGTGGAACGCGATCACGGCCATGCGCCCGGCGGGCCGCAGGCACTCCGCGGCACGCTCGAGCGCGGGCTCGAGGCCGTCGAGCTCGCGGTTGGTGCGGATCCGCAGCGCCTGGAAGGTGCGCGTCGCGGGGTGGAAGCCGGGGCGGCGGCTCTTCGGCGCGGCGCGGCGCACGATATCGGCGAGCTCGGTCGTGGTCGCGATCGGCGCCTTCTCTCGCGCGCGCGCGATCGCGCGTGCGATGCGCCGCGAGAAGGGCTCCTCGCCGTACTCGTGGATCAGGTCCGCGAGATCGTTCTCGCGCATGCGGTTCACGAGCTCGGAGGCGCTGCCGTGCTCGGAGCGGTCCATCCGCATGTCGAGCGGGCCCTCGCGCTGGAAGGAGAAGCCGCGCTCGGCGTCGTCGAGCTGCAGCGACGAGACGCCGAGGTCGAGCAGGATCCCGTCCGCGGCCTCGCCCGCGAGCCGTTCGGGAATCTCGCGGTAGTCGGCGTGCTCGAGCCGCACGCGGTCGCCGAAGGGCAGGAGCCGCGCGCGCGCGCGCTCGAGCGCCTCGCTGTCGCGATCGAAGCCGCGCAGGCGGCCCGCGGGCGCCGTCGCGCGCAGCACGGCCTCGGCGTGGCCGCCGAGGCCCACGGTTCCGTCGACCCAGAGCCCCCCCGGTCTCACGCCGAGCAGCTCCAGCGTCTCCGCGAGCAGGACCGGAACGTGCCCCGCATCAGATCCCATACTCCGCGAGCAGCCTCCCGTCTTCGTCGCTGAAGGGCTCCTTCTTGAAGCGGTCCTGGAGCCGCTTGAGGTTCCAGACCGCGACGTAGTTGTGCTGGCCGAGGACGCTCACTTCGCCCGCCATCGCGGCGCTGTCGCGCAGCGGCTGCGGGATCACGATCCGGCCCTGGCGGTCGAGCGTCCCCGCCTGGCCGAAGAAGTTCACGCGGTCGAGAAATCGGAGCTTCGACGGATGCGCGCCCGGCACCGCGGCGAGACGGCGCTCGATCTCGAGCCACACCGCCATCGGATACAGGCGCACGAACTCTCCCGTCACACTTGTGACGAAGAGCTCCTGCCCCCACTGCGTTTCGATCGCGGTGCGGAAGCCGTTCGGGACCTTGAGCCGTCCCTTGTCGTCGATCCGCGCCGGATGATTGCCGCGCAGCATCCAGTGACTCGCCTCGCACGAAGTCATCCCCCTGTCACCCACTGCGGGCGACAACTGGACCACTTCACTCCACAAAATTCCACAGGAAGTCTATGCGTCGGCCAAACGCAGTGTCAAGCCGAAACTGCACTAGCCGTTGGAGTTTGCCTGTGGATCGCGGGGGGAGGAACGGCGCCTGGAGGGGGGGCCGGGGACCCCGGCGGGGGGTCCGGGCGGGGGGGGCCACTGGACGTCGAGCGAGACGTCCTCGAGCAGGCGCTCCGAGTCGCGCACGAATGCGGCCCAGGGCTCGGGCGCCCAGACCTCGAAGCGATTGAGCACGCCGATCACGACCGCGTCGCGCTCGAGCCCCGCGGCCGCGCGCAGCGCGGGCGGCAGCAGGATGCGGCCCTGCACGTCGATCTCGCAATCGGCCGCGCGGCTGGCGAGCAGGCGCGTGAGCGCCTTCACGGGCTTGCTGAACGCGGGCAGCGCCGCGAGCTGCGTCTCGAGCTTCGCCCACTCCGCGGGCGGGTACGCGGCCAGGCACTGATCGAGCGGCGTCACGACGACGCGCCCCTCGTCGCCGAGCGCCCGGCGGAACACCGCCGGTATCGGCAGACGCCCCTTCCCGTCGATCCTGTGCCGATAAGTCCCTTTGAACACAGCGGCCTAGGACTATTCCACACTTTCTTCCACTTTTCCACACTTGCCATCCTGAGAAGACCCTCCCGTCTGGCGTTGAGGGTCTTCGAGGGATCTCTGGCAATTCCGTGCTGTCCGGCTGTTGTCCGTGCCTAGCCCGTCGTTCCAGTCGATGCCGTTGTCCACGTTCGTTCCTTGTCTGCGAGTGCGACTCGGCCGCGGATGCTGCCGTCGACGTTCCCGCCAGCATCCGCGTCGCGGCGGCTACCTCGCCCAGCGCGTCCGTTTCGGCATCAAGTTCGGCCTCGAGACGATGCGGGCGCTCGTGGCCGAGATGGGCCATCCCGAGCGCGCCTACCCGACGCTGCTCATCGCGGGCACGAACGGCAAGGGCTCGGTCGCGGCGTACTGCGACGACGGCGCTGCGCGCGTCGGGGCTCAGGACCGGGCGCTACACGTCGCCGCACCTCGTGCGGGTCAACGAGCGCATCACGGTCGACGGGCGGGCGATCACCGATGCCGCCTTCGCGCGCGCCGTGCACGAGGTGAGGGACGCCGCGGCGCGCCTCGTGGCGCGGCGCGTGCTGCGCGGCCATCCGACCTTCTTCGAGATACTCACGGCCGCGGCCTTCGCGCACTTCCGCCGCGAGCGCGTCGACGTGGCCGTGCTCGAGGTGGGCCTCGGCGGGCGGCTCGACGCCACGAACGTCGCGGAGCCCGTCGCCTCGGCGATCGTCAGCGTCGACCTCGACCACGAGATCTACCTCGGCCGCACGCTCGCGAAGATCGCGCGCGAGAAAGCCGGCGTGCTGCGGGCCGAGCGTGCGACGGTCGTGGGCCCGCTGGCTCCCGACGCGCGGCGCGCCGTCCTCGCCCTGGCGCGGGCCCGCGGCGCCCGCGTCGTGGAGGCGCGGCGCGGCGCACGCCTGGTTCCCTTGCGTGGCGCGAGCCCCGACGAGCCCGAGGCTTTCGATCTCCGCACGCCGGGCGCACCGCTACCGCGGCGTGGTGCCGCTGCCGGGCGCCCACCAGCGCGACAACCTGCTGGTCGCGATCCGACTGCTCGAGGAAGCCCGCCGCGCGGGGATCGCGGCCCGGCTCGAGCGCGTGACGCGCGCGGTGGCGCGAGTCGAATGGCCCGGACGGCTGCAGCGCCTGCCCGGGCGTCCGCCGATCCTGCTCGACGGCGCCCACAACCCCGCGGGTGCGCGGGCGCTCGCGGCGCACCTTCGCGGGCGGCCCGCCCTTCGTGCTGGTGTTCGGCGCGATGGCCGACAAGGACGTGCGCGGACTCGCCCGGCCGCTCTTTCCGCTCGCGAGCGGGATCGTGCTCACCACGCCCGCGCGTCTCGCGCGCCGCGACGCCGCGGGCGCTCGCGCGCCGCGCCGGAACGCTCGCGGCGGGGGCGCGCCACGAGCCGCGCGTCGGCCGGGCGCTCGCCCTCGCGTGTCGCCTGGCGCGCGCCCACGGGCCCGAAGACGCAGGTCGTGGTGGCCGGCAGCCTCTACCTTGTCGGCGCGGTGCTGCGGCTCAAGCGCGCCAGTCCTCGCGGAAGTCGGTCGCGCGCTCGACCCGCGACCACACCACGTCGTGGCCGATCCCGGGCCGCTCGGGCACCGCGATCGTCCCGCGCGGCGTGACCACCACCGGCGGATCGACCAGGTCCTCTTCGAAGTAGCGCGCGCTCGCCGAGGTGTCGCCCGGCAGCACGAAGCCGGGCAGCGTCTGCAGGTGCACGTTCGCGAGCCGGCCGATCCCGGATTCGAGCATGCCGCCGCACCAGACCGGCACGCCGCGCGCGCGGCAGAGGTCGTGGACCGCGAGCGCTCCCGCGAAGCCGCCGACGCGGCCGACCTTGACGTTGACGATGCGGCAGGCGCCGAGCTCGAGCGCGCGGCGCGCGTCGTCCTCGCCGTGGATCGACTCGTCCAGGCAGATCGCCGTCCGTGAGCCGCTTCTGGAGCGCCGCGTGGTCGACGATGTCGTCCCAGCCGAGCGGCTGCTCGATCATCATGAGGTCGAAGCCGTCGAGCTCGGCCAGCCGCTCGGCGTCGGCGAGCGTGTAGGCGCTGTTCGCGTCGACCATCAGCGGCAGCTCGGGGAAGCGCTGCCGCACGGCCTCGACGAGCGCCGCTGTCGCGGCCGGGCTTGATCTTGATCTTGACGCGCCTGTAGCCGGCCGCGACCTCGCGCGCCACGCTCTCGACGAGCGCGGCGTCGTCGCGCTGCAGCCCGATCGAGACCCCGGACTGGATCTCGCCGGAGCGGCCGCCGAGCACGCGCCAGAGCGGCTCGCCCTCGCGCCGCGCCCAGAGCTCGAAGACCGCCATCTCGAGCGCGGCCTTCGCCATCTGGTGGCCGCGCACGCGCGCGAACGCGGGCAGCAGGTCGCGCGGATGCGCGATCTCGAGCCCGAGCGCGATCGGCGCCAGGAAGTCGCGCAGCACGTGGAGCACGGTCTCGTTGGTCTCGGGCAGGTAGAAGGGATCGACGTCCGCCACGCACTCGCCGAGGCCGGTGACGCCGTCGGCGGTGGCGCTCACGAGCAGGAACTGCTTGACCTCGGTGCGGCCGAACGAGGTCTCGAACGGCGTCCGCAGCGGAAGCGTCAGCCGGCGCACCTCGATGCGCTCGAGCTTCAAGTGGCGCGCTCCGATCCGCGGGGACGGCGGGCTAGCGCGGCCGGACCGCGCGCGGGGCCTTGTGCGCGCACTTCTGGCAGCGGCCGAAGATCGTGTGGCGGTGGCCCTCGATCACGAAGCCGAGCCCGTTCGCGATCTTGTCCTGCAGATCCTCGATCTCCGGGCTCTGGAACTCGATGATCTCGCCGCAATGGACGCAGACGAGGTGGTCGTGGTGGTCGCGGTTCCAGAGCGGCTCGAAGCGCGCCTCGGCGCCGACGAGCAGCTCGCTCGCGAGCCCCGCTTCCTGGAACAGCTTCAGCGTCCGATAGATCGTGGTGCGGCCGACCGCCGGGTCCTTGCGCTTCACGATGCTCAGCAGGTCCTCGACCGAGACGTGGCTGCCGGAGCGCAGGAAGGCGTCGAGGATCACCTCGCGCTGCGTGCTGCGCTTCAGGCCGTGCTGGGTCAGGTACTCCGAGAGCACGCGCTGCTCCTCGCGCGGCGGCGTCAGGGCCGCGCGGCTCGCCGTGGGGGTCATGGTGGAGTCGAGCCTATTCCCCGCAGCTTTCGCCTGTCAACGGCGGGCCTGTCAACGGCGGGCCTGTCAACGACGTGCGAGCGCCGCCCGCACGATGCCCCAGGCGAAGAGCGGCGAGTAGCTGCTCGCCGGCTGCGCCGGCGCGCGAGCCCGCGAGCCCGACCGTCCAGCGTCGCCGCGCGGGCGTCCAGTCGATCTCGACCTCGAGCAGGCTCCGGGCCCCTTCGGCAGCCTCTCGATCGGCAGGAGCGTGGGCCGCCAGTGCGTCCCGGAGCGCGTTTCGAGGACGACGCCCGGCGCGAGGCCCATCCGCACCCAGACGGCGATGCCGGAGACGGCGGAGGCATCCTTCACCCGGAAGCGCGCGCGCGCCACGGGCAGCCGGTCGCGGGCGCGCGCCGTGCGCAGGTCGATCCGGAAGAGCTCGCGGCCGGGCGCGAGCGTTCGCAGCTCGGCGGGGTGCACGCTGCGGGGCGCGTGCGTCGTGAGCGACGCGACGCGGCGCGCGGGCAGGATCGGCGGCGAGATCCCGAGTGCCGACCGGCACGCGCGCCGGCGCGGCCACGAGCGCCAGCCACTCGGGCACGAGAGCCCCGCCCCGGCGCAGGAAGCGGTCGCGCGCGCGCTCGAAGACGGGCAGCAGTCCCTCCTCGAACCCCTCGTTGCCCACGAGCTCGCCGATCACGACGTCGAACTCGCGGCGCAGCCGCACGCGGCCCGCCTCCGCGCGCAGCACGCGCACGCGGTCGGCCACGCCCGCCTCGCGCGCGAAGGCCTCGATCACCGGCACCAGCACGGCCTCGCGCTCGATCGCGACCACGCGCCGCGCGCCGAGCCGCGCGGCGAGCACCGCCCACACGCCGCTGCCCGAGCCGAGGTCGAGGACGCTCGCGCCCTTGCGCACGCGCGCCCGGAGCGCGCGGGCGAAGGCGCGGTTGCGCCGCGCGTCGCCGAGCAGCAGCTGCTGGTACGCGAGCGCGCCCTGCGAGCCGCGCGAGCGTGGGACGCGCGGGACCGGCCACGCGTCAGGCCCGCTTCGAGGCGCGCTTGACCGCGTCGAGCTCGACCAGCGTCTCGACGAGCTCGAGGTAGTCCTGCTCGGCGCGCGCGCGCTCGACCTCGAACTGCTCGATCACCGCGTCGACCACCTCGCCGCCGCTGCGCGAGCCGTCGAGCTGCTCCCACACGAACGCCGCGACGCTGTTCAGGTTGAGGATCGAGTCGAGGTCGGCGCCGCGGCCGGCGAGCGGCACCAGCACGTACTCGTCGCCGATCCGGCGGCCGACCATGCGCGCCGAGCGCGCCCAGACCTCGGCGAGCCGGCCCTGCGCGGGGCGGCTCACGAAAGCGCCTCGGCGTCCTGCCGCGCGACGCCGCGCGCCCGCGCGGCGAGGCCGCGGGCGAGCGAGACGAGCGCCCGCAGCGCGCGCCGCGGCCGCACCTCTGGCCGTCCTTCGATCACCACGACCTTGGCCAGCACGTCGCGCGCGTCGAGCGGCGGGTCGAGCAGCAGCCCGCGGTCGGCCTTGGTGCGCCAGCGGCTGCCCGGCAGCGCGATGGGAGGCCCGAACACCAGGCGATGGAGCCGCAGGCCTTCCTTCTGCCGCGACAGCACCACGTCTCCGACGCGCGGCCTCTCGCGCGCGGCGCTCACGAGCTGGACCTTGTCGCCGTGGGCGATCGCCGGCTCCATGCAGCAGCCGGTGACCGTGAGCCGCACGTGCGGGAACGACGCCAGGCAGTCGCGCAGCAGCTCCTCGCCGAACGGCACCTCGACCCCGTCGGCCGCGGGAGCCAGAGGCTCGCCGAGATCGCGGACGCTCGGCGGCGGGGCGACCGCAGCGCTCTCGCGCGCGAGGCGCCACCCGCGCGAGAACGCGAAGCGCAGGCGAGAGACGAGCCGCTCGTCGCCGTCCGGCGTCTCGGGCTGCACCAGCGTGCGCCAGACGAGCTCCGCGCGCCGGCCGGCGAGCAGGTCGAGCCGCACGCGCGCGAGGTCGGGCTCGGACGGCGCCACGAACGCGAGCGGTGTCGCGAGCTGCGCGTCGAGGAACGACGCCAGGCCGCGCGGCACGCCGGCGAGGAGCGCCTTCGGCACCGGAGCCCCCACCACGACCTCGGCGACGCGGAGCGCAGCCGCGAGCGGAGCGCGCGCGCGCGACGCCGCCGCGAGCTCCAGCACGCGCCCGACGTCGAGCGCCTCGCGCTCCAGCAGCAGGCGGAAGTCGAGCCATTGCACGAGCGACAGCACGAGCCCGTGCTGGAACGCCGCGTGGAGCGCGAGCTGCAGCAGCAGGTCCTCGGCCGACGGCCAGGCCGGCAGCTGGCTGCGCCCCGCGCGGCGCCGCTGCCAGAGCCCTTCGCGGTCGAGCGGGAAGAGGCCCGGCGCCGACACCACGCTCCGGTGGAGCTCCACGATCCCGCTCCCCGCGGGGTCGCGGAACGCCCACGCGTGGTCGCCGCGCGCGACCTCGGCGAAGCCCGCCTCGCGCAGCGCCGCCACGGCGTCCTGGAAGCGCTCGAGCACGAGCACGTCGACGTCGGACATCGGCCGCTCCGACTCGACGCCGCAGACCGTCTCCGCCACGACCGCGCCCTTCATGGGCAGCGCCCGGATCCCGCGCGCGCCGAGCCGCTCGATGCTGCTCGCGGCGAGGGCGATCTGCCCGAGTGTCCGCACGAGAAGCGCGCGCCGCTCGTTGGCGAGCCGTGGCTCGAGCTCGGCGGCCCACGCCGGGTGCTCGCGATCGAGCGCCGCGAGCAGCAGCGACGCGAGACCCTGCTCGCACGCCGCTTCGAGCACGGCCTCGGCGCGGAGGTCCGCAGGCAGCGGGGCGAGTGCGCCGGAAGTCACGAGCTCGCGCACGTAGGCCCGCGCCTTTGACGGAACCATCGAAGGAGCGTAGGTTTGGATTCGCGGGGTTGTCAAACCGCGGGGGTGCGAGCGTGCGCGCGTTTCGGGGCCTTCTGCTGTTGAGCGGAATCGCTGCGGTCGCTCTCTTACCGCTTTACGGTGACGTCCGGCCCAACGACATCGTCACCCACCCGGAATGGGCCCGCATGATGCTGCGCGGCCTGGACTTGCTGAGCGACGACCCCGGCATCAACGACAGCGCCGCCCAGGTCTTCGCGACGCTCTCGGGCCGCGAGAGCCGCTCCTGGCCCGGCCCGCAGTACGTGCGCGGGCAGCGCGTCGAGACGTTCGAGGCCGCGGGTGCCAAGGGCATCCGCGCCGCCGGCGGCATCGGCGAGGCGAGCTACGCCTTCGGCGTCGCGCGCAGCGGCGACTACCGCCTGCGCCTGCACCTCGCGGCGCCCGCCCCGGCCGAGGCCGAGATCACGCCCGCCGGCTCCGAGAACGTGCTGCGCTCGTTCAGCGTGCCCGCGGCCGCCACGATGGGCTGGATCGACGCCGGAGCGCTTCACCTCGACCCGGGCGCCTACGAGACGACGGTGCTGCTGCCCGACGGCGGCTCGCTCGACTACGTCGAGCTCCAGCCGCCGTGCGTCCACCCGATCGAGCCGCGCGGCGGATGGAAGCCGACCGCGATCGCCTCGACCGAGGACGTGGGGATGACGGTGCTGCAGGGGCTCGACCTCGAGTCCGAGCTGCCGCCGGCGGCCCCGCCGCTCGAGTTCCACGGCGGCGACCTGCAGCTCGAGGAAGGCTCGAGTGCGGGCGCCAGCTCCGGCGAGGGCGGCTTCCGCAGCGGATCGCGGGGCTCGCGCGTCGTGCTGATGGTCGACATCCCCGAGAGCGGCCTCTACACGCTCTCGGTCTTCGGGACGGCCACCGGCGGACAACGCTGGCTCGCCGACGGCTGCCGCACCTGCCTGATCTGCCCGCACGTCGACGAGGCCGCGCGCTGGCGCGACGTGCTGAGCGGCGTCTTCCCGAAGGGCAAGCACTACTTCTCCGCGACACTCGGGCCCGAGACCAGCGTCGAGCGGCTGAAGATCGAGCAGAAGAAGGACACGCCGGCCGACTACCTGGCGACGCTCGAGCGCCTCGGCCTCCCGCTCGGCGCTCCCGGTCCGGTGACGCGCGACAAGGCCGACGAGGCGCGGCGCTTCCTCGAGGGCCGCCGCGCGCAGCGGCAGCGCGAGCTGTGCGGCGACATCCTGCGTCCCGGGACGCTCGTCGCCGAGATCACCTCCGGGTCGAACACGACCGGCGGCGGACAGCCGGGTGGCGACGACGGGCGGCGGCAACACCGGCGGGGGCGGCAACACCGGAGGCGGCGGCAACGTCCCGCCGCCGATCATCCCGCCGCTACCGCCCGGCAGCCCGACCAGCGTCGCGCCCGCGGGCGGCGGCGCGCGCTAGCGCTCGACCGAGCAGATCAGCCCCTCGCTCGACGGCCGGCTCTCGATGCCGAGGCCGTCGCGCGCGCTCACGCGCCAGCGGTAGGTGCCGCGCCACGGCAGCTCGAGGCGGACGGGCGGGGCGCTCACGTCGCGCGCGAGCAGCACCTGCTCGCGATCGAGCGCCAGCACCTCGACGTGATAGGGCGTCGGGCCGGCCGCCCAGCGCAGCTCGACCGGGCGTCCCTCACGCACGAAGGCCGGGTCCTTGCCGGGCACGAGGCCGCCGGGCGACGCCGGCAGCGGCCGCGGCGCTTCCGGCGGGCGCCCGTCGTTGATGACGGTGCCCTCGCCGCTCTTGATCTCCACGGTGCGGCCCGCGGCCCGCAAGCGGAAGCTGCCCGCGAGGGCGGCCGCGCTCGTGCGGCCCACCGAGCGGCGCAGCACGAGCCGCCCGCCGCCCCGCACCTCGCCGTCGCCGACCACGATCTTCACGATGTCGCGGCCTTCGCCCGAGAACTCGGCGCGGCCCTGCTCGAGCACGGTCGACAGCACGGTGCTCGCGGGGATCGTCAGGAGCGACGAGCCGCCGAGCGTCACCGTCATCCAGGGGAAGTCGAGCCGCGCCGTCGCGTCCGGCCCGGTCTTGAAGCTGTCGCCGGTGCGAACCTTGTCGCCCTCGCGCAGGCGCTGCCACGAGCTCTTGGCCGGCAGCTCGGCACGCTCCAGCTCGCGGTCCAGCCACGACAGCGTGCCGATCCCGATCCCGGCCCCGCGTGGCCGCGGGGTCGGCGCGGGCGTGGGCGTCGGGTGCGACGACTGAGCCGAAGCCGTGGCCGAGAGCAACGCGAGAGCCACGACGAGCGTGCCGCCCCGCATCGCGCGGGGAGTGCGCCGCCTCATCCGGTCGGCGTCCGCGCCGTGGTCGCGGCCT
The DNA here is from genome assembly GCA_963724555.1 of uncultured Acidobacteriota bacterium. GTDB lineage: Bacteria > Acidobacteriota > Vicinamibacteria > Fen-336 > Fen-336 > DATBSL01. The sequence continues at coordinate 26,481 of CAVRVE010000026.1, read as the reverse complement.
TGGATGCATCGCCGTGCGCCTCGCGGTGCGGGTAGTAGTAGTAGTGGTAATCGTGCCCGCGCACGTCGACCACGTTGAGCACCACGCCCAGCAGGTGCGTCGTCACCTTGCGCAGCGCGTTCACGCTGCGCTTGATCAGCTTCTTGTCGACCTTGTCGTGCTGCACCACGAGCACCGTGTGGTCGGCGTGGCGCGCCAGCAGCAGCGCGTCGGTCACCGACGCGAGCGGCGGCGAGTCGACCAGCACCCACTCGAACTCGGCCGTGAGCTCGGCGAGCAGCTCCGGCAACAGCTTGCGCGCCAGGAGCGCCGGCGGGTTCGGCGGCAGCGGCCCGGCCGTGAGCGCGAACAGGTTGGGGATCGAGGTCTCGCGCAGCAGCGAGGCGACGGGCTCCTTGCGCACGAAGGCGTCGGTGAACCCCGGCTCGCGCGAGAGCCCGAGCCGCTGGTGCAGCTGCGCGCGCCGCAGGTCGCAGTCGACGACCACGGTCCGCTCGCCCGAGCCCGCGAGCAGGCGCGCGAGGTTCACGATCGTCGTGGTCTTGCCCTCCTGCGGCGCGGTGCCGGTCACGAGCACCACCTGGCCGCGCTCGTCGCGGCGCGCGAAGATGAGCGCCGTGCGCAGGTTCTGGTAGGCCTCGGTCGCGAGCGAGTCCTGCTCCTGGTCGTAGCGCGGCACCGCCGAGAGCAGGTCGAGGTGCAGGTAGCGCTCGATCTCCTCGGGGTCGCGGATCGTGTTGGCGAGCTGGTCGCGCACCAGGACCAGGCCGAGCCCGGCCAGGAGCCCCAGCACGAGGCCGGCCACCGCGATCTTGCGCTTCTGCGGGCGCACCGGGTACTGCGGAATGCTCGCGCGATCCACCACGGTGACGTTGTTGCTGCGGATCGAGGCCGCGATGTCGGTCTCGTTGAGCTTCTGCAGCAGCACCTCGTAGAGGCTCTTCTGCGATTCCGTCTCCTTCTTGAGCGCCTCGAGCTCGGTCGACTTGCGGCTCTGGTTGGCGGCCTGCGAGCGCTGGACGTCGATCGCGCCGCGCAGCTCCTCCTCGCGCTTCTTGAGCTGCGTGTACTCGGCCTGCGAGCGCCTCCAGGATCTGGCTGGCGCGCGCCTGGCGCGCCTTCTTGAGCTGCTCGAGCTGCGCCTTGATCTTCTGGACCTCGGGGTGGCCCTCGCGGTACTTCTCGCCGAGCCGCCCGAGCTCGACCGAGAGCCCCGCGATCTGCGCGTTGAAGCCCGCGACGACCGCGTCCGTGGCGACCTGCGGCAGCGAGTCGAGCTCCTCCTGGCGGCCCTTCATCTCGGCGGCCTGCTTGAGCGCCGCCTCGATCGCGATCCGCCGGGCCTGCGCCTGGACGAAGTCCTCCTGCAGCTTGGCGATCGAGGTGCTGACCGCCGTCACGCTGCCCTCGGGCACGAACAGATCCTGGGTCCGGAGGCTCTGGTAGAGCCGTTCCTGCGCGTCGCGCATCCCCTGCTGGGTCGCCGACAGGCGCTCCTGCAGCCACTCCATCGCGCGGCGCGCCGACTCGACGCGGGTCGCGAGCGACTGCTCGATGTAGACGTCGCCGAGCGTGTTGGCCCAGAGCGCCGCCTCGCGCGGGTCGCGGTGCGTGACGGTCACCAGCACCAGCCGGCTCTCCGGCACCGGCTCGACGCCCACGTAGCTCATGAACAGCGAGGCCGAGTCCATCGACGACTTGAACGGCTCGCGATCGGTGAGCTTGAGCCGCGCGACCACCTTCTCGCCGAGGCCCTTCGAGCGCAGCACCCTGAACTGCGTGTTGTAGAAGTCGGTGTTCTGCCAGTAGTTCCCGGAGCCGACCATGAGGGCGTCGGAGACCGACGCGAACGCGGGCGGCGGCGGCTCGATCTGCAGCATCACGCCGGCCTGGTACTCCGGCGTCTGCACGAGCGCCACCACCAGCCCGACGAGCAGCCCCACGGCCGCGCACGCCGCGAGGAACACGCGGTGGCGCCAGACCAGCCCGGCGTAGTAGCGGAGGTCGATGTCGCGATCGCCGACGAGGGGCGGGTCCGCCGAGCCGACCGGAACGCTCGCCATCAGAACACCCGGCGCGCGACCGAGACGACGTCGTTCGGCAGCAGCGTCACGTCCGGCTTCTTGCCGTTGCTGCACGTCCTTGATGTCGACCTCGATGATCGAGACCTTGCCCGTCTGCGGGTCGATGCGCCGCACCTTCACGTCGCTGCTGCCGAAGCGCGTGAGCCCGCCCGCGAGCGAGACGGCGCCGGTGACGGTGAGGTCGGACTCGATCGCGTAGCGGCCCGGGCGATTCACCTCCCCGTCGACCGTCACGAACGCCTTCGGCAGCGCGCTGATGATGTCGCCGTTCTTGAGCCGCAGCTCGAGGTTGATCTGGTCCTGGATCGTGGCCGACGCCGAGATCCGCACGGCGATCGACTTCTTGCCGTCGTCGAAGCTGCCGTCGGTGCGGGTGATCATGACGTCGCCGGACGAGGTCGCCTTGAAGCCGCCCGACTCGATGAGCGCGTCGAGCAGGCGCATGCGCCCGCGGATCGGCTTGCGGCCCGGGTTGTTCACCTCGCCCACCACCGACACGTACTGGCTCTGGTACTCCTTGACCTTCACCTCGACCTGCGGGTTGATCAGGTAGTCCTTCGCCAGCAGGTTCGTGACCTTGCGCTTCACCTCGGCGATGGTGAGGCCGGAGACCTGCACCTCGCCCAGGAGCGGCAGCGAGACGGCGCCGTTCGTCTGGACGGTCGGGACGCGCGAGAGGTCGTCGTTGCCGAAGACGTTGATCTCCAGCACGTCGCCGGCGCCCACCTCGTAGTCGCCCTCGGTGGCGGGCGCCGCGGCGGCGTCGCCGGGAGGCGCCGTCTGTGGCTCGGGAGGCGCCGGCGCCTCGGCGGGCTTCGTCGTGGCGGCGGGCGGCGCCTGCGTCTGGACGGCGGACGCGGGGGCCGCTTGCACGACGGCCGAGAGAGCGATCGCGAGGATCATCGGCGGTCGGCCCCGGCCCGAACAGCCCCAGCCCCAGCTGGATCACGAACCCGGACGTCGTCACGTCGTAGCCCTGGACGTTCGAGGTGCGCCGATCGCGGCGGTAGTCGGCGCGGATGAAGCCGCGCCAGCCCAGGTTGCGGCCGATCCCGACGCTCCAGCCGACGATGTCGTCGCGGCGCGGCTCGGCGAGCCCGGGCGCGACGTTCGGATAGTCGTTGCGCAGCCAGCCGACGGCGCCGCGCAACCAGGCCTCGAAGGGCAGCGGAGCATTGAGCGACAGCACGACCGAGTTGTTGACGTAGTAGGCGTTCGTGTCGTAGCCCGACGGGTCGGTCGAGCGGTTGAACCCCAGCTCGACGGACGTCGCGCTTCCGAGCTCGCGCCGCAGCGAGCCGCCGAGGATGAGGCCGTCGTAGGAGCGGCTCTCGCCGGTCGCGAGCGGGATTGGTCTGGTGGCGAAAGCCCGCCTGGACCGTCGCCTGGGTCTGCGGCCCGAGCGTCCCGGCGAGCGCCCCGATCACGCTGTGGGCGCCCGACTCGACGATGGCCCGGTCCGGCGAGGGCGGCAGCCGATCGTAGGAATAGCTCACCGTAGCCCTCAAATCGTTGGCGATATCGTAGCCCAGCCCGGCTCGCAGCGCCCGGTGGTCGTAGTCGAAGAAGCCCGCCTGCTGCTGCTCGTCGAAGCGGTTCCAGCTGATGCGTCCCTCGCCCTCGACCCACATCCGCGCGCCGACGTCCACGCGCGCCAGAGCCGAGCTCTCGTTGTAGGTGTAGCGCTCGAGGTCGAAGAAGTACTCGCGGCCCGGGTCGACCACCGTGGTCTCGAGCGTGGCGCGCGTGTAGCGGTGCGCGAGCCGCACGAGCGTCCGGCTCCCGAGCGGCAGCTCGAGCCGCGCCGCGGCGAAGTGCGAGGTCTCGCCCACCTCCGGGATGCTCGAGAAGAAGCGCAGGCGCGGCTCGTACTCCGCCGCGAGCGTGCCCTGCCCGATCGGCAGCGACGCCGTCACGCCGGGGGCCACCTGCAGGTACTGGTCACGGACGGGGACCGGGCTCGAGAAGGCGAGCACGTCGGCGTCCACGTAGGAGGCCGAGACGTAGGGGCGCAGCGTCAGGCGGCCGACCGTGATTCCCTCGCTCGCGCCGGCCACAGGGGCGGCTTCGGGAGCGGTGGCCACTCCTTCCGCATCCGCCTGGCGGCGGGAAGAGCCGTCCGTAGAGCTCCGGCGTCACCGGCCCGCGCAGCTCGGGCGCCGGCTGCTCGCCGAACACGACGGTGAGCATGCCGGGCTCGTGGCTCGCCTCGAACGGCACCTCGGGCGCCACCTTCACCTTGAGGACGCTCTGGCCCGGCTGGCGGTCGAGCAGCAGCTCCTCGAGCGGAGGCTCGAGCTTCGGCAGCGCGAGCGGGTCGGCCGCTGCGCCCTTCACCTTGATCAGCACGTACTCGCCCTCGCGCACGACCTCGGCCGCCGGCAGCTCGGGCGCGATCAGCACGCGCAGCGCCGGCCGGTTGTCGAGGTTCGTGAGCCGCACCGCGCGCAGCTCCGGCTCCTCCGCGCCGGCCGTCGCCGCGAACGCAGCCACCAGGGCGAGCGCCCGCGTCACGGGCCATCCGCCTGGCTCGGCGTCCGCCGCTCGTAGAACAGCAGCACCAGCACCACGGCCACGACCGCGAGCGCCTGGACCAGGATCAGGATCGAGTGCACGAGGTCGGCGTGCGCGAGCCCGACGGCGCCCAGGCCGATGCCGAGCGACATCAGGTAGATGGTGGCGACCGCGAGCGGCGGCCGCATCCCGAGCGACACCAGCCGGTGCGAGAGGTGGCGGCTGTCGCCGACGTAGATCGGCCGCCCCTCGCGCCAGCGGATCACCACGACCGTGGCCGTGTCGAGGATCGGCAGCGCGAGCACCAGCACCGGCATCAGCACCGGGAAGTAGGTGCTCGAGGCGTGCGACACGAAGCGCTGCAGGAGCGTGAGCGACGCGAGCGTGAAGCCGATGAAGAGGCTGCCGCAGTCGCCGAGGAAGATCGAGGCCGGGTGCCAGTTGTAGACCAGGAAGCCGAGCAGGCTCCCCATGAGCGCGACCAGCACCAGGCTGATGAAGAACTCGCCGAGCAGCCACGCGTTCAGCAGCAGCACCAGGCACGCGGCGAACGCGACGCCCGCCGAGAGGCCGTCCATGTTGTCGAGCAGGTTGAAGGCGTTCGTGATCCCGACCACCCAGAGGATCGTGAACGCGATGTTGGCCGGCTCGTAGACCAGGAAGTCGGTGCGGATCCCGCCCGCGACGAGCACGAGCGCCGCGAGCACCTGGCCGGCGAGCTTGAAGCCCACCTTGAAACGGTTGCCGAGCACGTCGTCGAGCAGCCCGACGCCGAAGGCGATCGCCCCGCCGAACATCATCGCGAGCAGCTTGACCTCGACGCGGTACGCTTCCTGGAGCATCGTGAGCGGGCCCGCGAGGCTCGTTTCGATCCACGGCAGGCGTGCGAACACCGGCAAGCCGAGGTAGCCGGCGAAGACCACGGCCGTGAAGGCGCCCCAGACGGCGACGCCGCCGACGCGCGGCGTCGGCGCGGCGTGGACCTTGCGCGGACCCGGGTCGTCGAGGACACCGTAGCGGCGCGCGACGCGCACCGCGACCGGGACGAGGGCGGCGGCGAGCACGAAGCTCGCGACGAGGACCAGGGTGGGCAGCAGCGCTGTCGTCACGAGGCGAGCGTCATGCGGCCCTCGATACCCGCAGCTCGCGATAGAGCGCGTCCATGTCGTGGAACAGCCGCTCGGACGAGTGCTGGGCTAGAACGTGCTCCCGACCAGCCTGCGCGCGCCGGCGCGAGGCCTCGGACCCTTCGAGTACCGACACGACCGCCGCCGCCAGCGCCTCGGGCTCGCCCGGCGGCACGAGCAGGCCCCGCTCGTCGCGCCCGACGAGATCGGGCGTCCCGCCGACCGCCGTCGCGACCACCGGGCGCGCGGCGGCGAGCGCCTCGATCAGCGCGACCGGCGTGCCCTCGTTCAAGGACGCGTTGACGACCACGTCGAGGTCGCCGTAGACCGCCGCGAGGTCGCGGCGCCAGCCGAAGAAATGGACGGCGCCCGCGAGGCCGAGCGCCGTCGCTCTGCTGCTCGAGCGCCGCGCGCTCCTCGCCGTCCCCCACCACGGCGAAGCGCGCGTCGGGCCGCCGCTCGCGCACGCGCCGCGCCGCGTTCAGGAAGCTCGGCACGTCCTTGATCGGCACGAGGCGTCCGACGATGCCCACGAGCGGCGCGTCGTCCGGGATCCCCGCCTCGCGGCGCAGCGTCCCGCGCGGAAGCGTCCCGGCGAGCGCCCCGAGCTCGAGGCCGAGCGGGATCACGTGAATCTTCGGCGCGGGCGCCACGCGCAGCTCGACCAGATCGCGCTTCACCGACTCCGACACCGCGACGAGCGCGTCGGCCGCGCGGGCCAGGAACGCCTCGAGGCCCCGGAAGAGCTTCTCCTTCGGCGGCGAGAAGTAGCCGCGCAGCACGTGGCCGTGGAACGTGTGCACGACCGTCGGCACGCGCGCGGCGCGCGCGGCGAGCCGCCCCAGCACGCCGGCTTTCGCGGTGTGCGTGTGCACGATCGCGGGCCGCCACGCCCGCATCAGCCGCACCAGGCCCGAGGAGCGCGCGCAGGTCCGAGAGCGGCGCGATCTCGCGCCCGAGCCCGGACATCGTCTCGCAGGCGACATCCCGCTCCGCCGCGAGGGCGAGCATGTTGCCTTCTCGCGGCGACTCCCGGCCGATCACCAGCCTCGTGTCGTACCCGAGGGGACGAAGACCCTGGCTCAGGAGGATCACGTGCAGGGACGGTCCTCCGATGTTCAGACGGGAGAACAGCCGGAGGACGCGCGCCCTCGGCCCCCCCGCATCATTCACCCCAAGCCTCGGTCATAGACACTCGCACACCACGACCTCTCCCGGGCACACGCCGCCGGGCTGGCGGAGGGTAGCACCCGGCTCGAAGTGCGTCAACCTAACTTGCGCTGAATGAGTGAGATTCGGGCACTTTTCGTGCTGTCGGAGGTCAGGCCCAGCCCCGCAAGATGTAGTAGGCGAGCTTCAGGTACTCCCCCAGCACGATGCGCCGGTTCGAGCGGCTCTTCCACCAGCCTGCGGGGTGCCAACTCGATGGATCGGCCGGCCGGCTGACGATCTCGACGCCGGTCAGCGTTCTCCGCGCGGCCCAGAGCGCCCGGCGCTGGTGGTAGGGGGACGTGACGACGACGAGGCGGCGCACGTTCTCGCGCTCCAGGATCGGCCGCACGGCGACGAGCGACTCGTGGGTGCTCCGCGAGACCTCTTCCATCCGGATCGCCTCCGGGCGGGATGCCGAGACGAATCGCCTCCTCGCGCAGGCTCGCCGCGCTGTCGCCGGGGCCGGGCTCTCCGCCCGTGACGATCAGGAGCCGCGCTTCGCCCGCGAGCACGAGGCGGGCGGCCGACTTCGTGCGCTCGTAGTCGGGGTCGCCCGCGAGCACCAGCACAGCGTCGGCGCGACGCGGCGCGTCGCGTGCGATCAGGTAGAAGGCCGGCTCGTCGGCGAAGACCGCCGCGAGCGCGAGGCGTCGCACGGACGAGACGCGCCGCTGCGCCCCCGTGCCCCCGCTAGCGTCCCCACTCCTTCTCCTGACGCAGCCAGCTCTCGAGCGTCAGCAGCGCCCAGATCTGCGCGCTCAGGTCCGACGTGCCGTGGCGCGTCAGCACCGCCGCGACGGCCTCGGGCCGGACGTACTCGTGGAGCGGGCTCGCCGGGTCGAGCAGGCGCTCGCGCACGAAGCCCGCGAGGTCGCTCCGGAACCAGGCGCCGAGCGGCGCGCCGAAGCCGCGCTTGCCGCGGGCCAGGATCGACTCCGGCAGCACCCCGCGCATCGCGCGGCGCAGCAGGATCTTGCCCTTGCCGAGCCGCATCCGCAGGCGGTCGGGCAGGCTCGCGCCGAACTCGACGACCGCCGTGTCGAGGAACGGCGAGCGCGCCTCGAGCCCGTGGGCCATCGACATGCGGTCCATCTTCACGAGCAGGTCGTCGAGCAGGTAGGTCTCGAAGTTGAGCTGGAGCAGCCGCGCGAGCGTCGAGCCGTTGCCGTTGCCGTAGCCCGCGCGGAAGCTGTCGAGCAGCCGATCGGGCTCGACGAAGCGCGCGAGCTCCGGCTGGAGCAACGGAGCGAGGTCGCCCGTGAAGTACGCGTTCCAGCGCAGGTAGCGCTCGAGCAGCGGCAGGCTTCCCGCCTCGGCGAAGCGCTTGGCGAAGCGCAGCGGATGGCGGCGGTCGGCGGGCTCCGGCAGCAGCTCGAGCACGCGCGCGAGCCCGCGGAACGCGGCGCGCGGCACGCGCTCGGAGAGCGCACCGCCGTAGAGCCGGAGATAACCGGCGAACACCTCGTCGCCGCCGTCGCCGTTGAGCGCGACCGTCACCCGGCTGCGCGTCAGCTCGGACAGGAGGTACGTGGGCACGGCCGACGAGTCGCCGAAAGGCCCGTCGTGGTGGTAGACGAGCCGGTCGACGAGGTCGAGGGCCTTCGGCTCGACCACGAACTCGGTGTGCTCGGTGCCGAAGCGGTCGGCGACCACCTTCGCGTGCTCGCGCTCGTCGTACTCGCTGTGGTCCGCGAAGCCGATCGTGAAGGTCTTGACGCGGCCGGACGCGGCCCGCGCCATGAGCGCCACCACGGTCGCCGAGTCGAGCCCGCCCGAGAGGAAGGCGCCGAGCGGCACGTCGGCCACGAGCCGACGCTCCACCGCGCGCTGCAGCAGCGAGCGGAAGCGCTCCTCCGCCTCGGCGTCGCTCATGTCGAGCGCATCGCTCCGGAAGCGCGCCTGCCAGTAGCGCTCCGGCGGCTGCGCTCCGGCCTCCGTCACCACCATCCGGTGAGCCGGTGGCAGCGAGCGGATGCCGCGGTAGAAGGTGCCCGGGCGTCGGCACGTAGCCGTAGGTCAGGAAGAGCGGCAGCGCCGCCGGGTCGCGCTCGTGCGGGACGTCGGGATGCGCGAAGAGGGCCTTCGCTTCGGAGGCGAACGCGAAGACGCGCGGCCCGTCGTGGTAGTAGAGCGGCTTCTTGCCCGCGCGGTCGCGCGCGAGCAGGAGCCGCCTTCGCTTCGCGTCCCAGAGCGCGAAGGCGAACATGCCGTCGAGCTCCTGGACGAGGTCGTCGCCCTTCTCCTCGTAGAGGTGCAGGATCGTCTCGCCGTCGCCCTGGCTGTGGAAGCGGTGGCGCCCCTCGAGGCTCTTGCGCAGCTCGCGGAAGTTGTAGATCTCGCCGTTGAACACGAGCCAGAGCGTGCCGTCCTCGTTGGTCATCGGCTCGCTGGCGGCCTCGGAGAGGTCGATGATCGAGAGCCGCCGATGCCCGAGGGCCACCGGCGGGTCGAGGTGCAGCCCCTCGCCGTCCGGACCACGGTGAGCGAGCATGCCGGCCATCGCCTTCGCCGTCTTCGGGTCGGGCGAAGCGCCTCGCGCCAGGAACCCGCAGATGCCGCACATGCGGCGCTAGGATAGCCCGGCATGTCCCTCGAGCCTTCCGACTCGCCTCTCGCGGGCCCCGGATCGAAGCTCGCCCTCGTCGTCCTGGTGGCGCTCGCCGTCCTGTCGCCGTGGCCGTTCGGCAGCGTCGATCCCTGGGCGACGCGAGCGATCGCGCTCGTCGCTCTGGCGACAGCGCTCGTCGCGATGGCGTGGGACGCGCGACACGGCGCGCTCCGGCTCGCTCGCTTCCCGACCTGGGCCTGGCTGGGCTTGTGGCTTCTCGCCGTCCTGCAACTCCTTCCCTTGCCGGCAGCGCTTCACGCATCCCTGGCGCCCGGCTCGGCGTTCGTCTGGCACCCCGACGTGAGCGAAGCCGCCGCCGTCCTGGGGCCGGGGCCGTTCCCGATCTCGCTTCACCCCGAGGCGACCCGGCGCTGGCTCGCGTTCACGAGCGGGCTCGTGGCGCTCGCGCTGGCCGCGGCGCCGGCGCTGCGTGAGCGCACGCTCGTTCTGCGCGCGACGATCGCGCTCGTGGCCGGAGGAACCGCAGTCGCGGTCTTCGGCCTCGTGGCGCGGCTCGCGTTCGGCAACAAGCTCTACGGCGTGTGGAGCGTGCCCACCGTCGCGCCCTTCGGCCCCTTCGTCAGCAAGAACCACTTCGCGGGCTACGTCGAGCTCGCGGCGCTCCTCGCCGTCGGCCTCGCGACGGGCCTCGCCGAGGAAGCCCGCCGCGATCGCGGCTGGCTGAGCTGGATCGAAAGCCGCCGCGCGAAGTGGGTCGTGCTCGCCTGGGGAACGGCCTTCGTGCTCGTGCTGGCCGTGCTGGTCTCGCTCTCGCGCGGCGGCGTCCTCGCCGTCTCGGCGGGGCTCGTGGCCTTCGTGCTGCTTCGGCTTTGGGCACGAGGCTCGTCGCGCCTCTCGCCCCGCGGAATGCTCGCGGCGATCGCCTTGCTCGCGCTGGCCGCGATCGGTGTCGCCTCGCTTCTTCCGACGGAAGCGCGGGACCGCGTCATCTCGCTGGGCGCCGTGACGTCCGAGGCCTCGGGCTCCTATCGGCTCGCCGTCTGGCGCGACACGCGACGCCTGATCGCCTCGAGCCCGCTCGTCGGCTCCGGCTTCGGCGCCTACGCGGACGCGCTGCGACGGTTCCGGACCGCGGCCGGCGAGGTCGACGTCGAGCACGCCGAGAGCGACGTCCTCGAGGCCGTCGCGGAGGGCGGAGCGGTGGGAGCGTTGGTGATCGCGAGCCTCGCGGGATTCGTTCTCCTCGCGGGCCTGCGCGCTGCGCGCTCCGAGCCGCAGCGCCTCCAGCGCTCAGTCGCCACCGGTGCCCTGGCCGGCGTCCTCGCCCTCGGCGTGCACAGCCTGTTCGACTTCAACCTGCACCTGCCGTCGAACGCGCTCCTTTTCGCAGCTCTTGCTGCAGTGCTGCTCGCGTACGTGCCTGCCCCGGCGCACCCGCGCGGCCTGGCGGGGCTCACCGGGGCAGCGGTTCTCGCCAGTCTGGCGCTCGCACTCACGACGACCTGGCACTCGGCGCGCTACGATCCCGAACCGCTGCGCCGGGCCGGACCCCTTGCTGCCACCGCTCTGAGACGGGCGACTCTCGAAGGCGAAGCTCGCAGCCACCTCAGCGAGCGACCGGCCGAGGCCAGAGCCTGGATGGCCCTGGCCTGGCTCAACCAGACGGAAACGTCTACGTCGCCGCAACTTGCGGCCTGGGCCGAGCGGCTCGATCCTACGAATGCAGGCGTCCGAGAGGCCGCCCGCAACCTCTCACGCTGAACCTGCCCGCACGGCTCTTGCAGAGCCTCCAAAGCTCGTGTATACTCTCAACCTTTGAGTCTTAATGGCCCGATATTCCTCGCCGTCTAGCGAACTCGGGAGAACGTGGATGCGGCTAACGGCAGGCATCGGCCTCGTCGCCCTGGCGGGCGGCCTTGTCATGGGACTCCGAGCGCTGCCGTACTCGTCGGTCCGCCTCGCAGCCGTCGACCAGTCGGAAGCCACCCGACCGCCGACAACGTCTTTCGACGTGGGCCCGCTTCACTGGCCAGTGAGCGACCTGGCGGCCTCACCCGCGCTGCAGCCGTTTCGCAGCGCCATGCGCGATTCGTGCGGCGACGCCAAGGGCATCGCGGCGGCCGAGTGCGCAACCAAGGTGCTCACGGACCGCGTCCCGGTCGGCGCTCCAACGAGCGAATTCGTGCGCACCGACTTCGATCCCGTGGCGCACTTCAAAGAGCACATGGCGGGAGCGCCTGGGCATTGCATGACGAGGAGCGCGATCCTGGCAACGCAGCTCCTGTCTGTGGGGATTCCCGCGCGCGTCGTTCAGTTCGTCCCTCTCGACGACAAGGGTCATACCCTGGTCGAGGTATGGGACGATGCGCTGGGCTGGACCGTAGTGGATCCCTCGAGCGGCGGGTATGTGATCGGCCCTTCGTCGCGTGCCGCGATCGATCTCCTCGCGCAACCGGCGAGCCTCGAGTGGCGCCCGTTTGGCTTCACCAAAGCAGCCGAAGCCGAGGTTGCCCATCAGAAGGAACACTTCCGGCACCTGCTCGCAGGTAACGTGCTCTATCCCGAGCCCTGGCTCTATCTGCGCGTCGGCGAGCGCATCGCACCGTGGCCCTTCCGCGGGGAGTACGCCCGCATCGGTGCACCCTTCCTGACCCTCGGCCCGCTGCAGCACTTCCTGTTCTGGATGATTCCGGCCGTCGCGCTCCTGGGCGTCGCCCTTTGCGCGACGAGCTGGATGCGCTCCGCTCCGGAGCGCGAAGCCGCCTTGGAAAAGACGATTCCACCGGGCGTGCCGCAGGTGAGCGAGCTCGACATTCCGTCGAACTAGGCGACTAGCGCTTCGCGGTCAGTCGGCGCGGCCTACGGCGGCCTACTGGCAGACGCCGACACCCGTACAGACGTGGGTCGGGCAGTCGGCCGTCGTCAGTATGTAACAGTTATTGCCGATGGTCGTCGCGTCGCAAGCGGCCTGCTGAATGCATGTGGCGGCCGCCTGCGCTGGCGTCGGCACCAGCAGCGAGGCCACCAACGGGGCGAGAGCCGCAGCACCGATGGTCACCTGACGGAGCGCGCGACGGCGCGACACCGAGACCTCTGACGACGGCGTCGATTCGAGCAGCTTCGTCTCGGTGAGGCGCTCGAGTGTTGCCCAGACGACGTCCTCGTCGGGCTCCGTTCCAGTTTCCAGTGCTAGCCTCTGCGCGATTGCGCCGACGCTGCTCTCGCCGTCGGCAGAACGAAGGACGATCGCGGCCGTGCGATTCAGGCAGTGGGCGGTATGAGTGTCAGGGTCGTAGACGACGACTTCATTCCCGACAGGCCTGGCGATTACGCCGGCGCGCGCCCGAGGCTTCACGACCATAAGCGTATCATGATCAAGCATTTATCGCACCGACCGCGCTACCACCACCACTGAAGCTTGATTGCACGGCCGGTGCCAGGGTCCAAGCGCTTTCAACTGATTGAAATCATGGGTGAAGGGAGCGGCATCTAATAAGGAGCGCGCCAGCATGTCCGAATGTCCGACGCGGTCAGGACGGGCGACGTCTGCCGATCACCCGCCAACCCAGGCCCGGCAGCACCGCAATGACGTCGAGCCCGACTCTCGCGGAGCCAGGCCTCCACCTCGTCCTTGCGAAAGCGCCCTTCGATCGGTGCGACGAGGCGATCGAACTGCTCGGCGACCAGCATGCGGAAAGGGACGTCGGCGTAGTGGACGAGCGGTAGGCCGCGCGTCAGCCGATCACCCAACGGAAAACGTCGGAGCAGACGGCGAGGCCAGAGGAAGAGCACGCTCGCGGTGACCGCGACCAGCCACGCGACGGCGTGCACCGCGGCATAGGGCAACCGAGTGGTCACGCGGCGAAGCGCAGTAACGGCGCCCAGCAGGAGACGTCGCCAGAGCGGCTCATCGTCCAAGCTACGGTAGACGTAGAGCCGGAGCTCGCCGCCCGGACGCACTAGCCGGGCCAGCGCACGCACACCCGCCAGCGGATCTTCGAGATGGTGGACGACTCCAAGGCTGTAGACGAGATCGAAGCTGTCGGGAGCAAAGGGCGGGAACCGAAGGTCGGCCTGGACGAAGTCAGCACCGTCTCCGTCTCGCGCAGCCGCAACATCAATCGCGGCGCTCACGTCCATCCCGACGATCTCGGCACCCTCCTGCCGCGCGAAATGCAGCCAGCGGCCCATGCCGCAGCCCGCATCGAGCACACGCAAGCCCTTCCATCGCACCGGCTCGGGACCCTCGAAATACCAGTCGAAGATCCGCCTGTGGACGTCGTGGATCTCGGGGAACCGCTGCCACTCGTCGCCGAACGCACGGAGTGTACGAATCGAGTCATTCGGCACGGGTGACAAGCCGTTCGAGCCGCAGCTGCGGGTGCCGTTCGAAATAGTCGGGGTAGGCAGCGTGTAGAACTGCTGCGCTGCCATGGGGCAGCAGACGCGGGACACCAGCGATCAACGGAACTGCATGACCGCGACCACAGCTCAGCGTCCCCTCGTTCGCACGGCCGGGAGCATTGCCGTCGAGAACGAGCGGCTCACTACACTCAGGGCACCGCAGTGCTCCGGCGAAGCTCGACCTCAACAGGTGGGCTCGAGCCTACGAGACCCAGTCACGGCTGGCGTGGCTCGGCGAGCGGCATTGCAACGTCCGCGACGGCCATCGCCCGCTGACGCCGCTTCTCGACCACTCCAACCGCCATGAATATGAAAAAGAACATGCTGATCTGCGTTCGCTGTCGATAAGCCGTCCCGACGTTCCCCTGCATCAGCGCGTAAGCGAGCGTCAGGCTCACCGCGAACACGATGATCGGCAGGATCGCGCCGAACTGCCGCTTGAGTCCGACGGCTAGTCCTCGCACGAACGCCGGCATCAGCGCATACCAAACGAGGGTCTCCGGCAGCCACGAGCGCCTGGCGCAGCCCGGAGGCGGTCCAAGGAAAGGGAGCGAACAACAGGTAGACGAGGCCCACCGGGAGCGTCGCGAGCGCTCCCGCGGGCGTCGAGACGTCGTGCTCCTGTCCGAAGCCCGAGCGGCCCCACATGGCCTGGTCCTCGCGCGTCACCTGGAGCCGTTCGAGTGTCACGTAGGTCGTCTGCTGTTCGAGGGTCTCGCGCTTGACGGCCATGTTCAGCGCGCCAACAAGAGCAAACCGAGCACAGCCATAGGTGACCGCCATCCGAACAGCGCCGCGGCGTTGTGCCGAACACGAACGTGGCGAGCGCGGCGAAGATGACGAAGTACGCGATGTAGAAGCGCAGCGTGATCAGAACGACTTCCGCCACGACGAACATGACGATCGACGGCACGGACAGGTTGTCTCGAAGCCGGAGAACCGCAAACATGGCCACGGCTATGCAGAGAAGGATCGCGGGATCCTTGTACATCCCGGTCGACCAGAACACCATCTGCGGAAAGAACGCCATGAACACGGCCGCCCACCGAGCGGCTGCACGGTCGAAGAGCCGCGCGGCGATCGAATAGATGACCAGAACGGTTAGTCCGCCCATGAGCCCGTTCAGCAGTTGGACCAAGCAGCTGGTTCCGGCCGAAGACGTAGTAGATGGATCCAACGAAGTACACCCACCCATAGCCGCTGAGCGAAGTCGACATGTACGCGCTCGTGATCGGCTCGCCTGACCATCGAAGAGAAAGCTGGTAGCCGCCCGTGTCATACGAGCCCGAGTCGCCCCAGAACGCCGCTGCGACCGCCGAATCGGTCACAAAGACGTTCAACAGCACGGCGAGCGAGTAGCGGATCAGAACCGTCCAGAGGTACACCCTCACGAGGAACCCGTACTCGCCCTGCGGCGCCCGGGCACGGATCAGATAGATCACCACCAGGTTGAGAACGGCCGCCACGAGGATCGCCAGCAGGCCGTCGAGGAAGCCTGTCATCGATCAGAGGCTCCTCAGGATCGCGGCGAGGCGAGGCGCCTGGGTCTCCGCCGAATAACGCGCTTCGACGACGTCCCGTCCCGCCGCTCCCATGCGCAAACGCAACGGCATCGTCGTCGATGCAGCGCTCGAGCGCCTGAACCCAGTCGTCCTCGGTTCGCGCATGAAAGCCCGTGACGCCGTGCTCGACGACTTCCTTGTTCGCCCCGACCGGGCTCACCACCGCAGGGACGCCGACGCCGAGGTACTGGATGGCCTTCATGGCGCACTTGCCGAGCGTCCAGGGATCCTCGGTGAGCGGCATGATGCCCACGTCGAGCGGCCAGAGGTCTTCGACCTCGGTCGAAGCCTTCCAAGGGCGGCACTCCACGTCCACTCCGGGTATCGAGAAGCCCTCGACACCGATGACTCGCAGGCGAAAGCGCCGACGGCGGGCCAGGCGCTGCAAGCGCGCCTTCGACGATCCCGAGGTACTGAATCGAGCTGTGGCTGCCTGTCCAGCCGATAATGCGCTCGCTCGGCCTGGCTCCGACGTGGCGCCGGACGATACTCGCCGCAGCGACACCGTGGACGGAATGATCGTCACGGATGGATTGTAGCGCCGCGCAAACTGCGCGAGGTGCTCGTTGCCCACGACGACCGATGCCGCCAGCCGACACAGCGTGCGGGTCTTCCCCGGTGCCTTGAGATACGAGAAGTAGCGGTTCCGCGGACTCACGTAGCGCTGCCAGATCGCGTCGTCGAAGTCATAGACGATCCTCGGGTTGCGCCAGGCGATCAGCCTCTCCAAGCAGGGCCGGCCCGACGAGCGAGGCTTCGCGATACAGGTAGACCACATCAAAGGCTGCGGCTCGCCACGCGTGATCGATGCCCGCGAGCCAGGCCTGCGTCATCAGTGCGACCTTGGCAACGTGGTTCCCCCGTTCGTAGATCGTCTTCGCCAGCACAGGTCCGGCAAACGGCGTGAAATGGAGCTCGATCCCGTCCTCACGCAGATAGGGCGCCCACTGCTCGATGCGGTAGCGCTGCCCGGGCGCAGTTCCGAGTGGGTAGGGGACCACAGCCAGGACTCGCACGCGCGCTCGGTCGGTCATCGGCTCAAGACCTGACGATAGAGCGATTCGTAGCGAGCGATTGCGGCTTCGAGTCCGAACTCGCGCGTTGCCAGCGTGCGGCATGCCGCTCGAGTCGGACCCGGCGTCGCGAGCAAGACCGAGAGGCGTGCCGCCGCCTGCTGGTAAGCGGATCGCGAAAACTCATCCACCAGAATCCAGGGCGCCTCGCCGGCCAGCTTGGCCGCGTCGCCGATCCAGCCGTTGGTGACGACCGGCAATCCGGCTGCGAGGTATTCCGCGTACTTCGTCGGCGACGAAGCGATCTTCGAGGGATACCGGCCCAGGAAGCAGATGCCTGCATCGGCGGCGGCGAGAAAGCGGGGCACGGCGTCAGGGCCCAGCTGGCGCACGATCACGCGCGACTCGAGCCGCCTCGCTTGTATGGCCGGCTGGGCCAGCGCGACATGCGGCGTGAGGAGCAGGAAGCGCAGGCCGTCGATCGACTCGCTCGCCGCTTCGAAGAAGTCCAGCATTTCCCCCAGCTGGTACCAGCTCCCAAGGCTCCCCGAGTAGACGAGGACCGCGCTCGTCCCCCCAGCCGAGCTCCATGCGCACCTCGCGCCGCCAGGCTTCGGAGGGCTGGAACACGCCCAGGTCGACACTACAGGGGACGACGGCTGTGGGACGCCCGTGAGCCGCGCGAACGGACGGCGGGAGCTCTGACACGACGCGGTGAGTGAGCGTGACAAGCCCGTGCGCCGTCCGCAGCAACTCCGCTTCGGCGCCTGCGGTCAACTTGGTCACCCAGCCATCCTGACGCCAGTGGCCGGCATCGACGTACTCCTGCGCCAGCAAACCACGCAGGTCGAAGATCCACGGCTTGCCCGTGATTCTCGACGTGAGCCGAGCGATGAACGCCGGCACCGTGGAGCGTGCATGGATCAGGTCGTTGTGACGCGCTAGCCGCAGGCAAACGCGCGAGACCCTGAACGATGTCGACCACCGTGCCGACAAGACGGGGTCGATTGTGATAGCGCAACGGCTTCCAGCGAACGCGAGCTGCTGTCGCCATGTCGTTGACCCGGGCCACGGCTTCCGGCACGGCCGTTTCGGCCTTCTCGAAGGACACGACCGTCAGCTCGAAGTTACGCGAGGCCAGTCCCACGACATAAGGCAGGACCTGGCGTCGGCCCAGCGGCTCCGTGAGACCGTTGTGCGAGAGGTAGAGGATCCGTCCGCGGTCGCCGCTCGGCCTCAACGGGGTCCTCTCGCGGTGATCCAGCGCGTGAAGCCGACGAGAGTGGCAGCGTTCGAGCCCGTTGAGGGGGCGCCAGATATCGGCTACACCTGCTGAGTCCAACGTCGGGATACATCACGACCGAATTCTAACGTGAGGTCGAGTCTGCTGGCTCGATCGACGGCTCACGCGTGAGAGCGCCGTCGCACCACAATCGGATCACGCCGTGAGTTGTGTCCTCATCGCGCAGGGTGAGGCCGCAGTTCGAGACCAGCTCGTGCAATTCGCGGCGGTCAAACTCCCACACGTGGTCGGCGTCCGAGTAAAGAAGCTCCGATCCCAACAAGAGCCGGTAGGCGTTCGTGAAGCTTCGCTCGAAGTCCGGCACTTCGACATAGACACTGCGGCAGGCGCGCGCAGCCGCCGCGAGGAGTGGCCCAGGGTCGTCGAGGTGCTCGATGAGGTGGCTCACAACGACAACGTCGAATTGCCTGCTGTGGCTGTGGAAGTACGCGACGCCGTCACCGTGTTCGAAGGTTACATTTTCGGCCGGAGTGCGCGCTCTTGCGACTGCGATCGCCATCTCATCCATATCTACTCCCACTACTTCCCGACACATCCTGGCCAGGAGCGCGGTCATCTCACCCTCCTTGCACCCCAAGTCCAGCACGCGGTCGGTGCGGAGGAGGTGTCGGCTTAGGAATCCCATGGAGCTGGTGCGGACCGGATGCTCCCCGGAGTCAAACACACGGAACGACTCCTCGTGCGCCCGCCGCTCCAAGATCCACTCGAGATCGAGCAGAACACGCAGTCGTCCTCGAGGGCTCAGTTTTGGGAGGAGACGTGAGACTCCGTAGACCAGCGAGACCAGCCAATTCCGCCTCTTCCTTCTCGCGAGTCTCGCGCCCATTGGCCATTATCCTATCCGGGATCGCGGCCCCGGTTAGTCTGCTCTTCAGGCACTGGGAGGGCGCCGAACCCCTTGGTCCATTGGACCTGGCACTCGACATCCAGCGTTCAAGACCGTGCCGGGAAAAAGGTGGTGACGGCCGCCGCTAGGGGCACCTCAGGGTCTCTGACGAGTCCCGAAGTACGCACGTGTACATCATCATGTTGGCGGCAGCCCAGCACAGAAGCCGGACGAACACTCCCGCCACCGGAACCGTCGGGTCCTCGGCTACAAGTAGGCGCTTGGCGATGGAAGGGGTCGGGCGAGCGACGCGAATCACGCGCCTCCCGCTCGCGACCTGCCTCCACGGTGGCTGGGTGTGCACCAGCGCCACCGCGCTGTAAACGGTGGCGGACAAGCCAATCGAAGCCGGGGACCTCCCCCAAGCCCCAGAGGATGGCATAACCTTGGCGTGCCTACAACTTCGAAACCAGCGTCCTCCAGAAGCCGTCCGAAACTCGCCGGGTGTGAAAGCGTACTGGAAAAAGGTCGAGCCTGGAGGGCCTGTGGTCTGTCGAGTATCAGAAACGAAATGCCAGAGAGGCCGCCCGAGCCACGCCAGCACGCGACGCAGCGGACTCAAGTAGGGAACGCTGACGAGGAGCACACCGTGTGTCACGCAAGACTCGCCGCGCCTCCCGGAGGGCGACCTCGGGCCCCTCGCTCGAAGTGCTCGACGCACGCCCCCTGAGTAATAGACGTCGACGGTGGAGTTGCGTAGCGGCAAGTCTCGCGACATCGCCCGCGCAGAGCGAGAGGCTCGAGCCTCCGTCTCTTCAACTCAGCCAAGCAGTCTTTTTCGAAGTCCAGGCCTACCACCCGGACACCACGCGCTGCGTGATGAACCACGTAGTGACCTTGCCCGCACCCACCTTCCAGCATTACCTGCCCGGGGTGTACGTACTTCCGCATTAGGGGTCCGATGGGATCGAGGTTGCAGAAGCGCAGACCTTCCTCGAAGGCGGCATCGCTCCACACTTCGCGCCAGAACGCGGCCGAACCACCGGAGGGCGCTAGCCGATGAAACATTTTGAGCATAGCCGGATCGAAGGCGCTACTAAGGGCTTGTGCCAGACAAACTGGGCCTAGGCACTGCATCGTGCGGCGGCATCTTGAAGGCACACACTACCGAAAGGAACTCACTGCGAGACAGCATCCAGGTGCCGGTATTTGCCAGGTGATCGCCCCCGGTCGCGGAGGCCCCTCACCGCGGGCGCGGCCGAAGTCTTTCTAGCAATATGAGGTCTTCCAGCGTGCGGAGGGTGCGACCCACCGGTCGACTCAACCGCCTCTCGGCCCGCGAGCACCGATCGAATGGGCACCTACGCCTCCGTGGCCAGCGGATTGCCAATGCTTAACAACCGGCGCAGCAGACATGCGTCGACGTCAGGGGCAAGGGACGATTCGCTGCTCGCATACTTCAAATATGCCTCGTGTAAGCTGCGACCGAGGCCGGGCTGGGCGAAAAGCGCATGAGGACAGTCTCGCGCAAGTTCGCGCCAACGCGAGTCACCAGCGCTTCGTCGGCGTAGACGCGGCGGATCACGGCCTCAAATGCCGGCGCGGCGCCCTCGATCGGGACCAAAAAACCGTTTTCGCCGTCAACGATGTAGTTGTTGAAGTCGCCTACCCCTCTCTGCACGGCCACAGCCTTCCGGAGTAACGCGATCTCCTTAACCGCATTGTTACTGGCCTCGGTGACCGAGGGATGAACCATCAGATGGGCGGCCGCCATGTAATCGATGATGTCGTCATGAAAGCCACAAAACACAATCCGGTCGCCGAGGCCATGCTGCGCGACGTACTGCTGCAGCTTAGGCTTCTCTTCGCCCTCGTCCATTACCATAACCCTGATGTCGACCCCCTCGTCGATCAGGCGCTTGAACACAGGAAAGACGACGGCATGGCGTTTTAGATTAAGGAGCCGCGCAACCATGATGATACGCAGGCGGCATGGTAGTGAGGCCTCGATCTCGCGCACGCGCGCGGGGTTCGGTTGCGGGTACTTGGAGAAGTCGTAGATGTATGGCGCGATTGCCACCTTGCGCATGTCGACTGCCTCCAGTCGTTGCATGCCGTCGTAAACTCCCTGCGATGGCACCACTATCTCACGAGCGAGTTTGTTGATGATCCTGTCGACGACCCGCTCGTTCCTGTTGAGCATCTTCGTGTCGCTTTCGCTGACAATGAAGTGGAAATGGTGCCGGAAGACAACTACTCGGCTCTTGATCAGGAACTGGGCGAGCACTGCGATGAGATTCGCGCCCTGCAGGTGGCTCCAGACCGTGTCGACCTTGCGTTCGCGGCAGAACCTTGCCAGGAACCGGACGTGATCGAGGTAGTAACGTACACCGCCCGATTGCGCCGGGCTGTACGCATGAGACTCGATGCCATGGCGCTCAAGCTCCTCGGTGCAATTCGCCGCGCGGTGCGGTGGTCAGGCAGGTATACTCTGGTGCCCGAGCCCCTGCACCGCCTGGAACAGTGTCTCGAGAGCCACGGTTCGCCGATTGGCCGAATAGTAGAAGAGAAGGTGCTTCAGCACGGGGTGCCGGGCTCGAACGCGCCGATCAGCGCGCGCTCCTCAAGAGTTTGACCTCGGGAATCGCGTACTGAATGAACGTAGAGGCTTGCTCGAAGTGGAGCGCGAACTCTTGCGTCGATCCGTCTCACCGCGCGAGGCCGGTTGTTCGTGGCCTTACCGCTCTTGCAGCAGGCCTCCCTCGCTCCACCACAGCGGTCCTAGAGCAGTCGCGAGCCCTAACGTCGGTCAGGTCCCGGACGGTGTCTCTTCGCTGATGAATCAGAACGGCTGGGTCTCCGAGCAATGAGACGTCGCGCGTGGCGCAGCGGCAGCCCGATGATCCGCGAAATCAGGCTATCGGGGCGTTGCCACAGGCTCTTCGCCGCGTACGACGCCGTCTTCGCCCATCTCCCTTGTCATACAAGTACGAGCCACACAACGTCGCGTAAAGATTGGCGTAGCAGATGCGACGGTAGGGCTGGATCGCTGCGGCGGTGGGGTCTTCGAACATGTTGCCGAAGGCGCGCAGCATGTCGCGCTCGAAGACGCTCCACATTTCGGTGCATCTGCGCCCCATGCACGCGGTACTGAGCAGCGGCCGCCGCACCATCGCCACGTCGTACGAAGCATGCAATGCGCCGCCACATATCCCAGTCGGCGGAGGTCGACAGCTTCACGTCGAAAAGCCCGCGCGTGTCAAAGCAGACGCGGCGGACGAGCGCCGAGCTGCCCGTGCGAACCGTCTTGGCGCGCAGGAGCGCGTGCGGCACCACGATGCGGCCCTCCTCGCCCTCGACGTCGACACCCAACGAGCCGCCCTGGGCATCGATAAACTCGATTCCGCAGTAAACGAGGCCGACGGGGGCCTTTGAGAGGCGTTCGACCTGAGCGGCGATCTTGTCGTGGTCCCAGACGTCGTCGGCATCGAGAAACGCGACGGCCTCGCCGCGGCTAGCGAGTATGCCCGCGTTGCGGGCGGCCGAGACGCCCGCGTTCTTCTGGCGCAGAATGCGCACGCGGCCATCATAACGGGCCAAGACCTCCGCAGACTCGTCGGTAGAGCCGTCATCGACGACAATCACGTCGAGAGCGGTGTACGTCTGGCGGAGGACGCTATCGAGAGCGGCCGGAAGGAAACGGCCGTAGTTGTAGTTCGAGATGACGACGCTGACGAGCGGGGACGGCATTGGGTCGACACGCAGTGTAGCACTTGCGCCGATGGTGATCCCACTCCACGCGCGATCAGGCCGAGCCACAAATGGCGACGAGCACCTGTGCATCTTCCACGTGGACGAGGTCGAAATGGTAGTCCGCGGCGACCGGGAAGAACTCGTGCCCCCAGACCAGGTGGCTGGCGCGATCGCGCGCCGCTGCCGGGAGCCGGTACATGATTCGCCGAGTCCACAGCCCAGCCAGAGTGGCGGGCGTGCGTGGTAGTGCGCTGCTGATCCTCCCAGAACGGCGGCACGCGGAAGCGCCCGTCGAGGATCTGGCCCACGATCCGCACCCTGCCGAAGGTGTCGCGCAGCTCGGCTTCGAGCTCGGCCGGCTCGTACTCGTGAACGTGGAACGGATTGCGCGGCTTGCCATCGACGGGGCGGCTGTAAAGCGCGTTGGGCGTCGAAATCAGGCACACTCCGTCGGGCGCCAGCACCCGGCGCAGCTCGGCCACGAAAGCGGCGCGCTCCTCGAGGTGCTCAATGGTCTCGAACGAGGTAATGAGACCGAAGACCCGGCTGGCAAACGGCAGCCGACGACCGTCGCCGCGCAGGACCAAGGCGTTGTCGCCCGCGACGGTATCCGGCTGCGCGCCGAGTCGTCTCGGCGTCGATGTCCACGCCCACGACGCGGGCGCCGCCCTCGCGCAGGAGCCGCAGGCCGAAGCCGGTGCCACAGGCGATGTCCAGCGTGAGGATGCCGGGCCGAAGGAATGTTCTCGGCGAACTGGTAGCGCGCCAAGTGCTCGCCCCACCACGGCGAGCCCGGCACGTCCGGCTGCCGCTCGGCGATCCTCGTCCGCTTCGCTCCCATACCTACGCGCAAGCGGCGGTATAGAGACGGTGCGCGCAGACGGTGTATGCGCCGCAGAGACCTTGTCACGAGGGCAGCGTGACTGGCTTATCTGACGTCGATGGGCAGGCGACGCCGGTCGTACTTTGCTTGCCCGCCTGGCCCTGAAGCTGCCCGATAACAGCCCCGCTCGGCCGACGGACGTGCCTGCTCAGTCGGCGCTGCCAAACTGACGCCGACCCTCCTGCAGGCCCGCGTAGAGGCTGGCACCCAGCAATGCCCGGTAGCCGGCCTGGAGCAGGCTGGATGTCGGGAAGAACCGCTCGACGAGGGTCAGGCCCTTTCCGCGATGGTGCCGATCGGGGGGTACCGCAAAGCCTCCTTGGCCAACCTTCCTCGCCGCCTCTCCGAAGGTATCCGACTGGCTCAGCGGGTGCGTTCGCCGTCAGGATCGCCGCGAACTCCGGCATTGACGCGAGCTCCGGGCACTTGACGGACGCCTCGGCGATTCCCACCCGTACTTGCGCTGTTGGTCTCGGATGGAGCCGAGCCGGACCGGCTGATTGTGCGTGGCCAGGACGCTCGCAAACATGATGATCGGTATCCCCTTCGTCCGGAGCCGAAACGAAAGCTCGAACTCCTCGGCGCAGGGAACCCTCAGATCGTCTCGATAGACGGCTCCTTCCGTCCTCGAACTGCGCTCGCTCTACCGAGAGTTGGCCGCTCGCGACGATTCCAACCCGGGTGAAAGGCTCGGCGGCGGGTTGGTGTGAAGGCGCGTTGACGAAGCGCCGGAGAGGCGTATCCGGCTCATCGGCAAGGGCGCAGGGGCCGAACACGACGGAGCTGTGGAAAGAGACGGTGGGCCTCGAGATGCCTTGAGAGGAGGTCTGGGTCGAGCCAGGATGTCGTCGTCCATAAAGACTACCAAGACTCCGCGAGACTGCCGGAAGCCCGTGTTTCGCGCGGCCCCCGGGCCCGGCGTTCTTCTGGCGAACCACTCGGAAGCGTGAACGGTGGCGAGGCAGATATGGCAGCCAGATGCTCCGCTGCGGGAGGCGTGGACCCGTCGTCGACGACGATGATCTCGACTTCGCGAATGCCGTCGAGTCGGCTCAGAAGCAGATGGTTCGACGGTCTGGGCGAGAAGCGGCCCGCGGTTGAACGTGGGAATCACGACAGTGATGTCCGCCATGACCCTTAGCGCCCTCCACTGTGAAGTGGCCGCATTACTTCTTCGTACACGGCAGGTGATGGCTTCCAGGAACGCATCGGGGCCGAACCTCTCCCACGCATGGGATCGACTTCGGGCGCCGTCGAAGGACGCCTCGGTGCTCTGGCCAGGGAATCGATGGCCGAGCATAGAGCCGCAGGATCACCGGGGGGCACGAGCACGCCTGCCCAGCGGGGCACGATCTCTTCGGCTGGTCCGCCGAGACAGGCAATCACCGGCTTTCCCGCCGCCATGGCCTCCGGCAAAGACGACACCGAAGGTCTCGTAGCGACTAGGAACCGCTAGAGCGTGGCACTTCCCCATGGCGCTGACGACTTCCCGGCGAGTCCGATTGCCGAGGAAGGTGCAGCAGTCCGACAGGCCCAGTTCCGTCACGAGCCGCTCGAAGCCACGGACGGGCCGCCCCTTCGCCGATCACCGTGAGATGGACAGCGATGCTGTCCGGTGAGCGGGAATAGAGCGCCAAAGCCTGCAGGAGATCCGCCAGCCCTTTTCGCTGATCGTGCAAGCTACCGACAAAAAGCAGCTGCAAGCGGTCGATCGGGCCCGCTGTCGGCACCAGCGGCAGCTCGAAAGAACCCTGGGAGAACGGTGTTGGGAACCACCACGGGCCGGCACCGAGGCTCGATACCCACACATCTCAGAAGCGAGCGCCTCACTCACAGCGACGACAGTCCTCGCTCCCCGCAGTATCAGGGGTAGTACCACCGCCATGAGCTTGCTCCCAGCAACTCGCTCGCGCAGCCTACCCCAGTGCTCCGTCACGACAACCGGAACGCCAAGCCACTTGCCCAGCCCGAGGGCCACGAGTCCCGCGGGGTAGAGACCGTGTGCGTGGATGCACTCGGGACGAAGCCCCGACGCCTTCACGCCCCGCGCACCGCCATGCCATACGAGAGAAGCCAGCTCTTGGGCAAGTGGCGGTAACGAACGATGTGGGTCGTCAGGTCGGTGGAGCGATACTCCTCGATGGCGGGGGGACGGCCACGGATGAGCAGGGGATACACCACCGTAACCTGATACCGCCTCGCGACCACTCGAGTTTGCTCCTCGGCCCAGCTGCCGTTGAACTCGAGGGGGTCGGCTAGGTCCGGGTATTCGGCAGGCAGTACAAGTAGACGACGCCGTTGCGGCATTCGACAGTTCTCCAAGGATCTTCCCATAGTAGGCTACGTCAAGGTTGTGCGCGGCCGCCCGCGACCGGTTCGCATTACGGGGGAGCGGCCGGCAGCCTCGCGGGGATGCAAATGGTCGACTGGAAGGGGCGGGCTCAGATCCTCAGAGAGTCGTGGAGAACACGGCACCTCTGCGTGCGCGAGATGCTGAAATTCGCGGTGCCGGGTCGATGGCAGTCCCAGGAGGCTCTGGAGAGACTCTGTCAGGGTCTTGGCCACCGACGGCTACGCCTACATGAGCTCGACGCCGAGGTCATGTTCCCTGGCTTCTCCGATGTACCCGTAGCAGTGTCTCAGCTGCCCCGCGGCAGCTGGTCGACACCCTTGGCCGATCAGGTCGTATTGACCAAGATCGTCAAGGCCATCAATGCGAAGGCGATCCTCGAAGTAGGAAGCTTTCGTGGCTACACGGCGAGACTGCTCGCGGAGAACGTGGATGAAGACTGCGTCATTCACTGCGTCGACAAGGCGCCGGATCATGGCGAGGCTTATCGAGACCAAGGGATCGCGCACCGCATTCGAAGGCATGTGGGCTCTGTCGACGAGGTCGTGCAGTCGTCTCTGCGAGCACTCCAGTTCGATCTGATCTTCCTCGACGCCGACCATGGTCTCGCGGCCGTCAGGCGCGACACCTCGATGCTACTCCCTCTCTTGGCAGACAGAGGTGTCTTCGTGTGGCACGACTACGCCGATTGGGGCTGGATGAGCGAATGGAATCGCGTGCCCGAGGTCTTGGCAGAGCTGGCCTCGACAGTGCCCCTCTTTGCCATCCCCGGATTCCACCTTGGCTGTGCATGCAAGGACCTGGATGCCCGAACACACTCTCTCCGCACTGGAGCGGGGGACAGAATGAAAGTCGGGCTTCGGATTGGACGACCGAGAGAC
>CAVRVE010000025.1:0-32672 GCA_963724555.1 uncultured Acidobacteriota bacterium | reverse complement strand
TCCGGACAGAGTCGCTTCAGGATTCACTTGAGCTTCCGATTCCCAGGAAGTAGCCTTCGCGCGCTCGACCGGACCAGAGGAACAAGGAGGTCACAATGCGACACACGGCCTTGACCGTCGCCATCGTTCCCCTCATGGCTCTCGCGCCGGCTGCCCCGTCCATGCCCAGGGCGCCGGCACGCCGACGCTCGAGCTCGCGCGGCTCCAGAAAGGCGTGAAGACGCGCCGCGTCAGCAGCTACGACAAAGCGGGCGGCAACAACGACCGCCTCGAAGGCATCGCACCCGGCCAGCGGCGCACGCTTTTCGAGGTCAAGGGCGCGGGTGTCATCGACCACATCTGGATCACGATCGCCCCGCCCCCGCCCGCGCTGAGCCGCCACGACCTGATCCTGCGCATGTACTGGGACGGCGAGGCGAACCCGAGCGTCGAGGCGCCGGTCGGCGACTTCTTCGGGCAGGGCTGGGACGAGAGCTATCCGTTCTCGGTGCTGCCGCTCGCCGCGGGGCCGCGCGAGGGGCGCGCGATGGTCAGCTACTTCCCGATGCCGTTCGCGAGCGGGGCGCGCATCGAGATCGAGAACGACTCGGCCCAGAAGGTGGACGCCTTCTACTACTACGTCGACTACCAGGAGATGGCGAGCCTGCCCGCGGACCTCGGGCGCTTCCACGCCTTCTACAACCACGCGCTCACCGAGGCGTCGCCCGAGGGCGAGAACGAGTGGTCGGTGCTCGGCCCGCAGGGGAAGAACACGACCGGCGACCGCAACTACCTGATCGCCGACATCGAGGGCAAGGGCCACTACGTGGGAGTCAACTACTACGTCGACTGCCCGAGCCCGATGTGGTACGGCGAAGGCGACGACATGTTCTTCATCGACGGCGAGCGCTGGCCGTCGTCGCTCCACGGCACCGGGACCGAGGACTACTTCAACACCTCGTGGTCGCCGAACGTGCTGTTCCAGCATCCCTACTTCGGCTACGCGCGGGTGAACGGCGGGACCGGCTGGCTCGGGCGGACCCACGTCTACCGCTTCCACCTGGCCGATCCCGTCTACTTCGACCGCTCGCTGCGCTTCTCGATCGAGCACGGCCACGACAACAACCTGACGCTCGATCTCTCGAGCGTCGCCTACTGGTACCAGAGCGAGCCGCACAAGCCGTTTCCGGCCTTCCCCTCGCGCGAGGCGCGCAAGCCCAAGCCGAAGATCGGCGAGGTCGACATCCACCTGTGGCGCGACGCCTGGCGGAAGGCGCACGGCTCCGGCAGCCAGCTCTGGGGGAACGAGAAGGAGAAGAAGTAGCGCTCGCCCGGCCGACCGAAGGGGTCCGGCTTGCGGCAGCACCTTCGGCTGAGGCACGATCCCGAGATCGGAAGATAAGGAGGCCGCATGCGGCTCACTACGGTCGCGTGTCACGTGCTCGGTGTCGCCATGGCCGCGGGCCCGGCCGCCGCCCAGCGCTCGGCGACGGCGAAGGAGACCTCCGCCGACGCCTTGAAAGCGAAGCTCGACAAGGGCGAGAAGGTTCTCGTGATCGACGTCCGCAGCGACGAAGAAGTGAAGACGGGCTCGATCCCCGGCGCGATCCACATCCCGATGGAGCAGCTCGAGGCGCGGATGAAGGACGTCCCGAAGGACGTCCAGCTGGTCTTCACCTGAAACGGCGGGGGCCGGAGCTCCCGTGCCGCGGAGCTCTTCGAGAAGAACGGCTACACGACCGCGACCTTCTGTCCGCTGAACGACTGGAAGGCGAAGGGCCACAAGACCGAGCCGCCCGCCAAGCCTCCCACCGGTCCGCTGAAGCCCTGACCGCGGCCTCGGCGCCGGCTAGCGCGCGGGCGGGCCCGCGAGCGCGCTCTCGATCGTCGCGAGGGAGACGCCCAGGAGCTTGAGAGCCAGCGCGTCGAGGTCCTTGGCGTCGCCCTGGACGTGGAACGTCCGGTGCACGTGCGTGAGGCTCGCGCCGGGAGCGAGCGCCGCGGCCGGCGAGGAGGTCTCGAGCTCGTAGAAGGGGCCGAGCGGCTTCTTGCCCGGCTCCGGCGGGCCGTCGTTGTAGCTGTTCACGACGTCGCCCGCGTACGGCTCCTTCTGGATCTCCCACATCGAGTTCACGTAGTCCGCTGGCGTCCGGGGGCTGGTCGTAGCGGACGACCGTGAGCACGCCACGGCGCGGCGTCGTAGCTGCGGCGAGGCCGTCGCGCGCTTCGGCGAGATGCCGATCTTGCCGCGCTGCTTGCCGTCGCCGCTGGAAGAAGACGAGCCCGTCCGTCGTGCGCAGGCGATCCGCGGGCACCTTGCCGAAGTACGCGTCGTTCACGACCGGACCGAGCTCGGCCTCGGGCCCCTGGCTGGAACGGGATCGACCACGGTCGTGGTCGGCGTCGGGCTGGAACATGCCGAGGATCCAGATCGAGAGCAGGCCGCTCGACTTCGTCCACGCGCTCTTGCCCGTGTTCGTCGAGCGCGTTCTGCGACTCGTAGGCGACGAGCTTCAGGCCCGCCGGAAGAGCGGCGCCGAGGGCCTTCGCGGCCGCGTCGCGCTCGACAGCCGCACCGTCCGCTCGATGCGGAAGTCGAAGCGCGTGCCGCTGTAGTTGTCGAGCTTGCTGTCACGCTTGAAGACGACCTGGCGCGCCGTCCGCTCCGCCACGGTCCACGCGCTCCAGTCGATGAGCGCGGGCGTCTGCCAGTGCTCGAGGTCGAAGGGCTCGCCGTGCGGGAAGAAGATCGAGAACTGGCCGCCCTCGGGGCCGAGCCAGAAGCGGTCCTCGCCGCCGAACGCGTTCATGTGCGGCAGCAGCTTTCCCGACGCGGCCAGCTCGCGGTTGATCCAGCCGTAGCTGGGCGCGTCCGCACCGCCGATCGTCGAGGTGACGACCCGGCCCTGCCAGGCCGGGACGACGGCGACGCGCGCGCCCTTCTCCTCGCCGAGCACGACGACCTCCAGGCGCTGGCGCAGGAAGGCGACGTCGTCGTCGAACGTGTGCTGGGCGTGGACGACAGCGGGCACGGCGACGAGCGCGGCGATCGCGGGGAGCGCGCGGCGCAGCAGGGCATTGCGCATCGAGAGGCACCTCATCACTGGGTCCGACCCGCCAGCAGCGCCTCGACCTCGTGCCGCTCGGGCATCGAAGCCTGGGCACCCAGGCGCGTGACCGACAGAGCCGCCGCGGCGTTCGCGAAGCGGATGGCTTCGTCCAGGGAGCGGCCTTCGGCCAGCGCCACGCCGAGCGCGCCGCCAAAGGTGTCGCCGGCGGCGGTCGCGTCGACGGCGTTCACCTCGAAGCCGGGGAAGTGCCGGCCGCCCGACGCGTCCTGGAACCAGGCCCCCTGCGCGCCGAGCTTCAGGATCACGGCGCGCGGGCCGCGCTTCAGCAGCGCCTGCGCGACTTCCGGCGCTTGCGCGAGCGAGACGATCGCCCCGCGCCGCTCGAGCAGGACCAGGGCCTCGCTCTCGTTGGGCGTCAGGACGGACACGAGGGCGAGCAGCGTTTCGGGGAGCGGCCGCGCCGGTGCGGGATCGAGGATCACCGTCACGCCGCGCTCGCTCGCGAGCGCCGCGGCGCGTTCGATCGTCGGGAGCGGCGTCTCGAGCTGCAGCAGCAGGAAGCCCGCGGCGTCGCCGAGATCCTGGGCGACGTCCTCCGGCGACAGCAGCGCGTTGGCGCCCGAGGCGACGACGATCTCGTTCTGGCCTCCCGCCTCGACGAAGATGAGCGCGACGCCCGAGGGCGTCGCCGCGCTGACGCGCACGGCCTTCGTGTCGACACCCGCGCGCCCGAGGCTCTCCAGGAGCTGGCGTCCGAAGACGTCGTCTCCCACGCGCCCGAGCATCCGCACACGCCCGCCGAGCCGGCCGGCCGCGCAGGCCTGGTTCGCGCCCTTGCCTCCCGGAATCGTCACGAAGCCGCCGCCGAGGACGGTCTCGCCCGGCTGGGGGAGCTTCGGCACCTGGACCACGAAGTCCATGTTCAGGCTGCCGGCGACGGTGATCGGAGCGCTCACAAATGCGTGGATATCACGGATTGCCACCCGCGCGCCCGAGCGCATATCGTAGGCCACCATAGCTACGAATCCGCGCCTGTTGCGTGGGATCTTTCGGAAGCGGCGCGAGCTGCTGCTCGATCTCGCGCAGTGCAGCGCGGAGGCCGTGGCCGAGCACCTGAGGACTAAGCGAGCACGCCGATGGAGATCGCGATCCCGGCCAGCATTCTACGCGTCCTGTCGGGCCGTCGCCGGACCAGGGCGAGCGGGGCCGGCAACGGCCGGCCGAACCGAGACGGCCGCGGGAGTGGCCGCTTTACCGGCTTGTGGAGCAGCACCTCGACGAGCTGCTGCGAGGCCGCAACTTCGAGGCGATGGATCCGCCGAAGCGAGACTGTTCGGCAGGTCCAAAGCAGGCGAGAAAGGCGCCTCGCACGCTCACCCGTCGGGCCACAAGGGCGTTCATCCCCGCCCGAAGCACCCGGCCGCCGATACGTCCATCGCGGTGGCACAAGCCCGCGCCGGCGCCCGCCGAGCTTCAGTTCACGAGCTTAAAGTCCACCGGCTCTTCGAAGGCGATGAACAGCACGCACGGCGAGGTGCTCGCGCACGTGCCCGCGTGCGGCCGGCCGGCCGGGCCGTACATGTAGCTGCCGGCCTCCACGACGGTTGGCTTCTGCCCCTCGTACGTCACGTGCAGCTCGCCCGACAGCAGGATCATCCGCTCCGCGGACGAGTGCAGGTGCTTCGCGAAGCTGGCCTTGGCCGGCAGCTTCAGGAAGATGTCGGCGTTCGGATTCGAGGGA
The DNA here is from genome assembly GCA_963724555.1 of uncultured Acidobacteriota bacterium. Taxonomy (GTDB): domain Bacteria; phylum Acidobacteriota; class Vicinamibacteria; order Fen-336; family Fen-336; genus DATBSL01. The sequence continues at coordinate 27,881 of CAVRVE010000025.1, read as the reverse complement.
TATCCGTGAAGCTGTGCGATCTGACAGCCCGCCGGCAAGATCTGCGGGCAGGGGCCCCAGGCGATCTTCGGGTCCGTGGCGAGCGTGTTGAGCGCGGGCTCAGGCGCCTGTTCCCAGCTGAGGGCCGCGCTTGCCGCCAGCAGGGTGAGCGCTAACGCGGTGCGTCGAGCGACGGAACTGCATACAGTCATCGGCGAGTCTCCTTCTTCGGGGCCCACACCTTTGCGAGCGTTGGCTGGAAGGGTACGCGAGCGGTCGAGGCTCCCACAAGGCTGGAGCTGTACCGCGTGGATCCGCTCGTTGTCTCCGGCGGGTTGATCCAAACCGCGTTCGGCAGACTCTGGAGCCGCGCAGGCCTGGTTCGCGCCCTTGCCTCCTGGAATCGTCACGAAGCCGCCGCCGAGGACGGTCTCGCCCGGCTGGGGAAGCTTCTGCACCTGGACCACGAAGTCCATGTTCAGGCTGCCGGCGACCGTGATCGGAGCGCTCACAATGGCGTGGATATCACGGATTGCCACCCGCGCGCCCGAGCGCATATCGTTGGCCACCATGGCCACGAATCCTCGCTACTGGACGACGGTGCTCTGGGCGGGGCTCGCCGCGGGCATCGGCGACACGTTGCTGGCGCTCGTGCTGTTCCAGGTCAGCCCGGTCCGCATCTACCAGTCGGTCGCCGCCGGGCTGCTCGGCCGCGACTCGTTCCAGGGGGGACTCGCCACCGCGGCGCTCGGCATGTTCCTGCACTTCTTCATCGCCACCACGGCCGCAGCGGTCTACGTCGCGGCGAGCATGCGACTGAAGCTGCTGTTGAGTCAGCCCGTGCCCTGCGGGCTGGCCTTCGGCGTCGCCGTCTACTTCTTCATGAACCTCGTCGTCGTCCCGCTGTCGAAGGCAGGAGGCCGTGGATTCTCCTTGTCCTGGCGGCTCATGGTCGGGCACGCGCTCCTCGTCGGGCTCCCGATCGCGCTCGTCGCGCGCTATCGACTCCGCGCCGCCGCCTAAGTCTCGAACTCGATCCCGAAGAAGCGGCCGTAGCGCTCCGCCGCCTCCCGCACGGCCCGCCGCTCCGCGGCCGTGACCCGGGTCCAGTATTCGGGGACGAGGCGAACTTCCTTCCGCCGCGCACTCACTTTCCAGGCGCCGCGCACGCGCCCGTCGATCACCACGAGCGAGCTGCCGACCGTCTTGAGCCGCTCGGCCGCGTGGTTCGAGAGATGGCCAACGGCGGCTTCCCGGTGCCTGTAGCCGACGATGTACTCGTCCCAGGGCGGCAGCAGCACGGCTCCGCCACGGCGCGAGCGCCGCGCGGGCGACTCCGCTCCCGACCAGAAGCTGCGGCCGTCTCGCGTTTCCTTCGACAGCCGTGCGCCGGCCTCCGCGATCGCCTGCTGGGCTTCCTTCACCCGCAGCCCCGTCCACCAGGTGAAGTCCGCGAGTGTTGCCGGTCCGTGGCTCGAGAAGTAGCGCACGGCGAGCGTCGCCAGCGCCTCCTCGCGCGAAGGCGACTTCGACGCGCGAATCCACTCCTCGAGCAGCACGAAAGTCGGCTGTCGATCGCGGCGCGGGCCGTGGCAGATGAGCCCCTGCTGCGCCAGCTGACCGAGGACGTGGATCCCGCGCTGGCCGGCCGGCGAGACGCCGCCCCGCTCGAGCGTCGCATAGGCCTCGGGCCGCGTGAGCGAGCGGCCGCCCTCGAGCGCGCGGACCAGCACGCGAGCGCTCCGAGCGAAGGCCGTGTCGTCGAGCGCGAGCGCACGGTGGCGGCCGGCCGCACCCGCGACGATGCGCGGCGTGAGCAGCCTCAGCATCCAGCGCGCGTCCTCGGCCGGAACGAAGTGCAGCGTCCCGCGCATCGGCCAGGTGCGGACGACCGTGCGCGCGGCGATCGCATCCTCGATGGCACTCGCGTCGCCCTTCGCGAGCCGGAGCCCGGTCGCCCAGAGCCCGCCGCGGTAGTCCTGGGCCTGGACGGCGCCCATCCAGCGCACGAGCTCGGAAACGCTCGCGAGCCGTGGCGCCGCGATCTGCTGGTTGGCGAGCCGCCGCGCGACGACGTCGAAGCGGCTCATGCCGGGCGGCCGAGATGCTTCTGCAGGAAGCCCCAGGCCTCGGCCTGCATCTCGCGGTTGAACTCGTGAGGCGTGTCGTAGAGACGCGTCTCGATCCGATCGGGGACTCCGGCCTTCCGGTAGCAGGCGGCGAGCTTCTCGAAGCTGGCGCGCACACCCGACGGCTCGAAGAGCGCGTCCTTGCCGCCGTTGATCACGAGCATCGGCGTCGGCATGGCGAGCGACCCGACGTCGGGGTAGTCGAGGTGGCGGTAGAGCCCGGGCACGAGCTTCGTGAAGCCGATGGTGTTGCGGACGTGGCGCTCGAGCTGCGCGGGGAACGACGTCATCCAGCCGACCACGACCGCGGCCTTGATGCGGTCGTCGAGCGCCGCCAGGTGGAGCGAGCGGACGGCGCCGACCGACAGCCCGACGCAGCCGATCCGGCCCGGGTCGACCTCCGGCCGGCGGGCCAGGTAGTCGAGAGTGCGGATGTCGTCCCAGAACATCACGCCCGGCCAGGTGAACCCGGCGCTTTCGATGCGTGCGACCGACGAGCTGCTCGGACTCGCCGGCGCGTCGGTTGAAGGCCGCGATCCGCTCGGGGGTGAGGCTTGCGGGACGCTCGCGCCAGTCGGCCGGGTCGTCGGCCAGCAGCATGCGGCGCTCGCCCCAGTAGAACATGTCGATCGCGACCACCACGTACCCGGCGCGCGCCAGCTCGCTCGCGATGCTGCGGCCCCCATAGAGCTGCCGCTTGAAATCCGTGAGCGCCGGGTGCTCGCCCGGGAGCTCGACCAGCTTCTCCTTGCCCCAGACGTAGAACCCGCCGTGGTCGTGCAGAGCGACGAGCGCGGGCGCGGGCCCCTTCGCCTTCTTGGGAACCAGGACGAACGCGGGAACGCGGACGTCGGGCGTGGTGTTGAAGAGGACCTTTTCCTCGCACGTAGTCCCCGCGATCGACGCGCTCGACCACCTCGGCGCGCGGGTCGCAGGGTGGCGGAGCGTAGTGCAGCAGCTCCAGCACCTTCGCGCGCGCCTTGGCCTTCCATGCCCGCAGGTCGCTGAACTCCTCCTGGAGGAAGGAGAGCGGGAACTCGCCCGCGACGGCCTGGCTCTTCACGAAGGGGTAGAGCGAGCCGATGTCGGAGCCCGAATCGGGTCCGGACCATGCGCTCGCGGGCAGCGGCGCTCCCCGCACACCCAGCGCCGCCAGGGCGCCTCCGGCCGATCCCTGAAGGAACCCGCGCCGTGTCTTCATGGCCTCCCCCTGCGGACACTATAAGGCGCCGTGCCGCCCGGTCCGCTTCTTGTGTGAACTCGTGCCCGGCGGGATGCGTACCCGCGGGCAGAGCCGGGGGAGGTGTGTGTGGAGCAGGTTTGGTCGGACGTGAAGTACGCCGCTCGGCTGCTGGCGAGGAGCCCCGGTTTCACGGCCGTGGCGATCGTCTCGCTCGCGCTCGGCGTCGGCGCGAACACCACGATCTTCAGCCTGCTGAACGCCTTCCTGCTCCAACCCCTGCCTGGCCGCGAGCCGGCCCGGCTCGCCACGGTCTATACGAGCGACTACAGCGGGCCCCTCTACAGCGCGTCGGCGTACCCCGACTACCTCGACTTCCGCTCGGGCAGCCGTGCGTTCGAAGGGCTCGCAGCCTTTGGCATCAAGCCGCTCCTGTTCACGGAAGGCAGCGAGAGCCGGCGCATCCTCGCCCAGCTCGTGAGCGGCAACTTCTTCGAAGTGCTTGGGCTGCGCGCCGCCTACGGCCGCACGATCCTCCCGGCCGAGGAGACGGCCGGCCAGCATCCGGTCGTAGTCCTGAGCGACTCCTTCTGGCGCAGCCGCTTCGCGGCGGACCCGGCCGTGGTCGGCCGCACGGTTGCCCTCAACGGAAAGCCCTACACGGTCGTCGGCATCGGCCCGGCCGGCTTCAGCGGACTCGTCCGCGGCATCGGCGTCGACCTCTTCGTCCCCGTCGTGATGGACCAGTCGCTCACGGGGGACTCGCTCGACTCGCGAGGCAACCGCGGGCTGCTGCTGATCGGCCGCCTGCGCGCGGGCGCGCACGTCGAGGAGGCTCGGGCCGAGCTCGCGATCGTGGCCCGGCGGCTCCACGCCAGCTTCAAGGACTACTGGACGGACCGCCGCGGCGAGCCGCGCGTGGTGAGCGTGCTGCCCGAGGACGCCTCGCGGGTGCTGCCGATGATTCGCGGGCCGCTGTCGGCGTTCCTCGGCGTGCTCTTCGCCGCCGTCGGGCTCGTGCTGCTCATCGCGTGCACGAACGTCGCGAGCCTGCTGCTCGCGCGCGCCAACGTACGGCGGCGCGAGATCGCGGTCCGCCTCGCGCTCGGCGCGGGGCGCGCTCGGCTGGTCCGCCAGCTGCTGACCGAGAGCCTGCTGCTGAGTGTCGTGGCCGGAGCGCTCGGGGTGGCGCTCGCGGCGGTGGCGCTCGAGCTGATCCTGGCCTTCCAGCCGCCCCTGCCGTTCTCGCTGGCGCTCGGGCTCGAGCTCGACCAGCGCGTGCTGCTCTTCGCGTTGCTGCTGTCGCTCGCGACCGGCGTCGGCTTCGGCCTGCTGCCGGCGCTTCGCGCCTCGAGGACGGGTCTCGTCGAGTCGCTCAAGGCCCGCGGCGGCGAGACGCCGCGGCGCCGGCTGATCGCGCTGCGCGACGTGCTCGTGGTCGGGCAGGTGGCGGGTTCGCTCGTGCTGCTGGTCGGCGCCGGCCTGTTCCTGCGGAGCCTGTCGCGAGCCCAGGCGATCGATCCCGGCTTCGATCCGGAGCGGGCGCTCGTCTTCTCGCTCGACCTCGCGGCCCAGGGCTACGACGAGGCGCGCGGCTCTGCTTTCTATGCGGCGCTCCAGGAGCGGATCGCCGCGACGCCGGGCGTGAAGGCGGTGAGCTTCTCCTCCTATCTGCCGCTCACCCTCGGCGGTGAACGGCGCAGCTTCCGCGCGGTGGGCTACGAGCCGGGTCCCGGCGAGGACATGGAGGTCGCGTCGAGCTTCGTCGGCGCCTCCTACTTCGAGACGATGCGCACGGCCCTCGTGCGCGGCCGCGGCTTCACGCTGCAGGACGCGCCCGGCACGCGGCCGGTCGTGGTCGTGAACGAGGCGTTCGTCCGCCGCTTCTGGCCGGGCCACGACGGCCTGGGCGAGCGGTTGGTGGCGCCGTGGCACGACGGCGAGGTCGAGATGGAGGTGGTCGGCGTCGCGCGCGACGGCAAGTATTCCTCGCTCGGCGAGGAGCCGACGCCCTACATCTTCTACCCGCAGCGGCAGCTCTACCGCTCGCAGATGGCCGTGGTGGTGCGCACGCAGGGCGACCCGACGGCGCTCGTGCCCGAGATGCGGCGCCAGGTGGCGGCGCTCGACGCGACGCTGCCGGTCTACGAAGTGAAGACGCTCGTGGCCCACCTCGGTACCGCGCTCTTCCCGGCGCGCGCGGCCGCGACGCTCCTCGGGCTGACCGGCGCGCTCGCGCTGCTGCTCGCCGCCGTCGGCCTCTACGGCGTGCTGTCCTACCTCGTGACGCTGCGCACGCGCGAGATCGGCATCCGCATGGCCCTCGGTGCCCGCCGCGAGGACGTCGTGCGCCTCGTGGTCGGACGCGGCCTGCGGCTCGCCGGGATCGGCCTCGTGATCGGGCTCGTTCTGTCCGCCTGCGTCACGCGCTTCGCGTCGTTCCTGCTCTACGGCACGAGCCCGCTCGATCCCGTGACCTTCGCATCGGTCGCGGCGCTCCTGCTCGGCGTCGCGCTCCTGGCCGCCTGGACGCCGGCCCGGCGCGCCGCGTCGGTCGAGCCGACGGTCGCGCTGCGCGAGGACTGAGGCCGTCGAGCGTCAGGGTTGCAGCCGATAGCCCACCCGGTGGCGCACGACCACCTTCCCGTGGCCGACCACTTTCACCGAGAGCTTTCGCAGGCGGCCGGGCGCGCCCGCGTCGTCCGGCGTGAAGCCGAGGACGTACTGGGCGCGCAAGTCGGCGACGATCTCGTCGAGCACGTGGGGCAGCGCCGCCTCGTTGGGGAGCTTGAACAGCCGACCGCCGGTGATCTGGGCGAGCCGGCCGAGCTCCTTCAAGGCCACCTGCGGGTCCGGCCCGTCGCCGTCCGCCGACGCCGGATAGGCCACGGGGTAGATCGTGGCCGCGTGGGACTGGACGGCTTTCTCGAGCGCCGCCGGCTCCGTGGCGCTCACCGTGTCGATCCCGTCCGTGAGCAGCACGAGCGCCGATCGGCCATTCGACTTCGCCAGCGCCCGCAGGCTGAAGGCAATGGCGTCGCGCACCGCCGTATTGCCGCCCTCGGGCAGCGTCCGCACCCGCTCGAACAGCGCCTCGGGATGCTCCCGGTCGAAGTGCTCCAGGCGCTGGGTCTGATCGAAGAAGACGACGATGATCTCCTGCGCGTTCGGCAGGCTCGTCAGGAAGCGGACGGCCACGTCCTGCGACCGGCGCAGCGTCTCCAGCATGCTGTCGCTCGTGTCGACGAGCAGCGCCACGTCGAGGGACGTGGGCCGGCCGCCATCCTGGCCCATGCGGGCGCACATCGCGATCTTCTGCCGGCGGCCGTCCTCGGCCACCACGAAGTCGCGCGCGGTCAGGCCGTCGATCGGCCGCCCCTGCGCGTCCTCGACGGTGACGGCCACGTTGACGAGCGAGGTCTCGGCCGAGAAAACGGCCACGGGCTGCGCCGCGGCGGGGGATGCCGCGGCGAGCCCGGTGGCGAGTGACACGGCCGACAGCAGCGGCGCGCGCCGGGCCACTTACTTCGTGGAGGCCGTCGCGTCCCCGGCCTTCGGCGTGCTCAGGTAGCCGGTGATCCGGTCTTTCTGGACGGCGAAGACGACGATCTCGTTCAGCTGACGGGAGCCCTTGCGGTAGAACTGCACGGGCTCCAGGAGCGTCTTGTCCCTCTTCTCGATCTCGATGTCGTCCACCACGAGCACCATGTTGAACTTGTGCCGCTTGGCGTCGGCGTCCTTCAGGCGCAAGGCCACCGGGCCGATCGGAGAAGGCGTCTTGCCCTTGGCGAGGTCGAAATCGTAGTACTCGCGCAGGCCCGTGCGCTTCAAGGCGTCGAGCTCCTCCGCATTGCGCGCGATGAGCCCGCTCTGCTCGCCGAGGTCGCCGACCGCGCGCTGCAGCTGGGCCTGCGTCTCCTCGATCGCCGCCTTGCTGGCGGCCACGTCCTCCTTCACCTGCCCGACCTCGCCGCCCAGCGTCGTCAGGTGCTCCTGGCCCTTGCGCTGCTCCTCGCGAAGCTGCTTGGCCGCCGTGGCCGTCTTCTCGAGCTCCGCCTCGGTGAAGCCGGCCCGCTCCGCGATCGTCGCGGTCTGTCCGCGGACGGCCGCGAGTCCAAGGTCCAGCTCCTTCGTCCTCTTGTCGGCGTTCGAGGCCTGCTCCGTCAGCCGGGCGATCTGCCGGCGTGCGTCCCGCAGCTCGACGAAAAGGTAGGCCGCCCCTGCCAGGGCGGCGACCGCCAAGCCAGTGCCGATCATCCCCAGGACCTTCCCCGGGCCGCCCCCTTCGGTCGACGGCTTCGACTCCGGTGTGTCCAAGATCGAGTCCATGCTCCCTCCTGCCCCCCCCAAGCGAAGACGCGATGCTACATGAGTCTGGGCGACCAGTGGATGCCGCCCGATCCGCAGCCGGCGACGGCGCCGTTAGCGCGCGGCCGGGTCCACCAGCAGCTCGAGGTGCGTCGCGTGAGCCGCGCTGTGGTGCACGCGGTGCTTCTGCAGGCGGTAGGACTCCAAAGGCGCCGTCATGATGTTCGGCACGAACGTCTGGGGGTTGCGGTCGTAGAGCGGGGAACCAGCTGCTCTGGACCTGGACCATGCGCGTCTGCGAACGCTGGAAGCCATCCGTAAAGTGTCGAATCTCTTTACGTTTTCGCACTCCGCGTGGACTCAGACTGAACAGATGGTCAAGTTCTAAATCTATCTGATTTTAAATGAGTTAGTGCCTGGCTCTCTCGTCGGCGAGCCAATTGGCGCGGCGATTGCACACTTTATGGGTACTAACGGAGGACGCACATGAGCACCAGACTCGCAAAGCTCACGTTGGCGCTGGCCGTCGTCAGCACTCCCGCGTGGGCCGCAGTGATCGACTTCGAAAGCGTCCCGAACACCGGAAACTCCATCCGCTCGGGAACGCTGACGGTCGACGGGTTCGACTTCACGTCGGGCCACTTCCATATCATCGATACGCTCGCCTGCCTGTTCGGCGGGTGCGTCCCTCCCACGAAGTACATCTTCGAGGAGGCCGGACCCCTGGGTCAGCCGATCACGATGACGAGGACCGGCGGGGGCACGTTCAGCTTCGACCTCTTCGATGCCGATCAGTCGTTCAACGACTCGGCGGCGGCGGCGGCCGGCGGCTTCCCGAACGCGTCGGTCTTCGACGTGTTCATCACGTTCGGCGGTGGCGGCACGACGCTCCTCAGCTTCGGAGGCGACAACGCGCCGAGCTTCCAGACCTTTGGTGTCGGGCTCGACAACGTCGTGTCCGCGGTGTTCTCGGGTCGCAGCGTCACCGGCGGTCCCGGCGGCATCGCGATCGACAACATCACGGTCCGCCCTGGCGGCGAGACACCCGTGCCCGAGCCCGGGACGCTGCTTCTGCTCGGAGCCGGCATGGCCGCTCTCGGACGGCGGCGGCTGCGTAGGCAGTAGCCGAGCCCGATCGACCCCACACCGACTCGCAACGGCGGGCCGCGGCCCAAGAGCCGCGACCCGCCGTTTCTCTGTCCGCGCTCCAGGGCTTCGACTCTTCACGCTCGCGCGCGTGTAAGATTCTCCGCGCCACGCACACCACTGGCACCTGGAGGCGATGATGCCTGTGATCTCGCGCGCGGCGCGCACGCTGATCTCGGCCCTGGCCCTCGCGCTGCTCGCGCCCGCGACCCCGGCGCAGCAGGAGGTCAAGAGCATCCCGCCGGCGCCGCCGCGCGCCGAGGGCGAGGGGCCGTGGAAGCGGCTGATCCTGCGCGGGGCGACGCTCGTCGACGGCACCGGCGCGCCGCCGATCGGACCGGTGGACATCGTCGTCGAGGGCAACCGGATCAAGGACATCAAGAGCGTGGGCGCGCCGGGCGCGCCGATCGACGAGTCGAAGCGGCCCAAGGCCGAAGCCGGCGACCACGAGATCGACCTGCGCGGGCACTACGTACTGCCGGGCTTCGTGGACCTGCACGGGCACATGGGCGGCTACGAGCAGGGGACGCCCGCCGAGTACGTGCTGAAGCTCTGGATGGGGCACGGCATCACCACGAGCTGCGACCCCGGCAGCGGCAACGGGCTCGACTTCATGGTCGACCACAAGAAGAAGAGCGACGCCAACCAGATCACGGCGCCGCGGCTCAAGCCGTACGTGACCTTCGCGCAAGGCGTGAAGGAGCCGATCACGAAGCCCGAGGAGGCGCGGGCGTTCGTCCAGGACGCGGCGCGGCGCGGGGCGGACGGGCTCAAGTTCTTCGGCCTGCGGCCCGACCTGATGGCGGCCGCGATCGACGAGGCCAAGAAGCTCGGCCTGCGCACGACCTGCCACCACGCCCAGCTCGCGGTGGCGCGGCTCAACGTGCTCGACACCGCGCGCATGGGGCCTCACCTCGATGCAGCACTGGTACGGCCTGCCCGAGGCGCTCTTCACCGACCGCACGCTGCAGGACTACCCGCGCGACTACAACTACGCGAACGAGCAGGACCGCTTCTCCGAGGCGGGGCGGCTCTGGCGCCAGGCGGCTCCGCCCGGCAGCCCGCGCTGGAACGCCGTGATGGAGGAGCTGCTGAAGCTCGACTTCACGATCTCGCCGACCTTCCACGCCTACGAGACGTCGCGCGACTTCATGCGCATGAGCCGGGCCGAGTGGCACGACGAGTACACGCTGCCGTCGCTCTGGCGCTTCTACCTGCCGAACCGCACCAACCACGGCTCGTTCTTCTATTACTGGACGACCGACGACGAGGTCGACTGGCGCGACAACTACCGGCTCTGGATGGCGTTCGTCAACGAGTACAAGAACCGCGGCGGCCGCGTCGGCATCGGCACCGACTCCGGCTACCTGTTCAACCTCTACGGCTTCTCGTTCGTGCGCGAGATGGAGCTGTTCCGCGAGGCGGGCTTCCACCCGCTCGAGGTGATCCGCGCGGCGACGCTGAAAGGGGCCGAGGCGCTGGGGATGGCGGACAAGGTCGGGAGCGTCGAGCCCGGCAAGCTCGCCGACATGGTGGTGGTCGGCGAGAACCCGGTCCAGAACCTGAAGGTGCTCTACGGCACGGGCGCGGTGAAGCTCAGCGACACGAACGACGTCGTGCGGGTGGGCGGGATCCGCTACACGATCAAGGACGGCATCGTGTACGACGCGAGGAAGCTGCTCGCCGACGTGCGCCGCATCGTGCGCGAGGCGAAGGACAAGGAAGGCTACGAGATCCGGCCCGTCGGGCGCTAGCCGCGACCGTGTTGGGCCCTCGCCCCTGGTGTCGGTATCCCTTACAAGTCTGTCGGAAGGCCTGACACCTTTGAGCCGCGGCCGGAAAGGTAGTCTCTTCCGAATCAAGCACTTGTAATTTTTGGCACGGCAGGTGCTTCTTACACTGCGACTGCCAATCGAGGAGGATGGACATGAGGCGAACTTGGCTGAGTCTGGTAGCGCTCGTAGCCGTGCTGGCCGCCCCCTGCGTGGCGCATGCAGGCGCGGTCGGCTTCGATACCTGGTACAGCTTTGATTGGGAGGGGCATGTGGCGACAGACGGAGCCCTTCCAACCACTGGCGGCCATCTCTTTGGGCTCGGGGCCGGTGTCGTGGATGCCCCGGCCTCGCCATGGACTTTTGATGGCCCTGCCAGGCTGACAGTCACGGACCTGGAGGCCGACATCGATTCCTTTGCGATCTACGATTTCGGGGTTTTCGTGGGAATGACTCCGCCCGCCGGGGTGTCCACAGTAGGGTACTGCGGCTTCGACCCTGAGGCCTGCATCGCAGGGGGCGCCAGTTCTGGCACTTTCGTCCTCGGCGACGGAGCCCACTCGATCACGATTTTCGACATCGATCGCACGGGCGACACGGGCGATGGCGCTTTTCTGGTACACGCCGTTCCCGAGCCGATGTCTCTGCTCCTGCTCGGGTCGGGCATCGTTGGTCTCGGTGCGGCTCGGAGACGCAAGTCGCTCTAAGTCGATTTGCCACTGGGCCGAAAGGTGACAAGCCCCTGCGGCTCGGCCGCAGGGGCTTCTTCTTTTGCTGCGATCCCGCATTAGCATGGCGCCATGCGCCATCCGTCGCTCGCACGAACCGGTCGCGCTCTGGCTCTAGTCGGGGTCGCCGTTCCCCTTCTGCTGGCGGCCGAGCCTCCACGAGCGGTCAAGCCCTGGGAGGCCGAGGGGAAGGCGCCGCGCGCGCGCCTCTTCGCAGCGGGGCGTGATCTCGACCGGTGACGACGACGCCCACGTCACGTTCGAGCCCGACGGCCGGCACGTCTACTTCCTGAAGGCCACGCCGGACTTCCGGTTCTGGACGATCGCGGTGATCGAGTGGACCGGCACCGGCTGGGGGACGCCGGAGGTCGCACCGTTCTCGGGGCGCTGGGCCGAGGGCGATCTCTCGTTCGCGCCGGACGGGAAGACGGCCTACTTCGTTTCGACGCGTCCGGTTCCGCCCGCGACCAAAGCCCGCGCCGACACCGAGATCTGGCGCCTCCACCGCACCGCGAAGGGGTGGGCCCAGCCCGAGCACGTGGCGGAGCTCGGCAGCGACGGCTTCGAGTGGTATCCGAACATGACGGCGGACGGCTGGCTCTACTTCGGCTCCGAGCGCGCGGCGGGCAACCTCGGCGCGCCCGGCGACCAGCGACCTCTGGCGCGCGCGTCTCGCAGGCGATCGCTTCTCCGCTCCCGAGAACCTGGGCCCGATCCTCAACACGCGCCGGAGAGGACATCGAGCCCTGGATCTCGGCCGACGGGCGCCTGCTGCTCTTCGCCTCCAACGGCCGCCCGGACACCGCGCGGCTCCTACGACATCTACGTGAGCCACCGCTGCGGCGAGAGCTGGAGCGCGCCCCGCCCGCTCGGAGCGGACGTCAACTCGTCCGGCTGGGACTTCGGGCCGCGGGAGAGCCCCGATGGCCGCTTCCTCTTCTTCACCAGCAACCGCTCGACCACCGATCGGCCGCCCGAGCGGGCGCTCAGCTTCAAATCGCTGGTCGCGCGCATCCGCGGCCCGCAGAACGGCCTGCGCGACGTCTACCGCGTGGAGACCGCGTCGCTCGACCTCGCGCCGCCCTGCCGCTAAGGCTCGCGCAGGGTGACCGACGGCTGGACACGGAGCGCGCGCCGGGCGGGCAGGCGCCGAGGCCAGAGCCGCGACGAGCAGCAGAAGGACGGCCGCCGAGGCGAGCGTGACGGCGTCGGTCGGGCCGACGCCGAAGAGCAGCTTCGAGACGAGGCGCGCCGCCACGAGCGCGCCCGCGAGGCCGAGCGCCACGCCGAGTGCCGCTGGCCAGAGTCCTTCGCGCACGACCAGCCGCGCGACGTCGAGCGGCCGGGCGCCGAGCGTCACGCGCACGCCGATCTCGCGCGTGCGGCGGCCGACCGCGTAGGCGATCAGGCCGTAGAGCCCGAGCGCCGCGAGCGCGAGCGCGACGAGCGCGAATGCGGTGAGGACGCGCGCGGCGAAGCGCGGGCCGGCGAGCGCCTCGTGCACGACGTCGGTCATCGCCACGACCCTCGGGGCCGGCTGCTCGGGATCGAGCTCGCGCAGCGTGCCGAGGATCGCCGCGGAGAGCCCCGCCGTCTCGCCGCGCGTGCGGACGACCACGTGGTGCGGTCGGTGGTCCGACTGCCGGTGCGGCATGTAGAGGTCGAGGCGCGTGGCCGTGAGCTCCCGGTAGCGCGCGTCGCCGGCGACGCCGACGACGGTCAGCCAGGCGTCGTGGTACGCGGTCGGCGGCAACGGGATCTTGAGCCGCTTGCCGATCGGGTCCTGCCCGGGCCAGTAGCGGCGCGCCAGCGCGTCGCTCACGATCGCGACTCCTGGCTGGCCGTCGCGATCGCGCGCCTCGAAGGCGCGCCCTCGCGTGAGCGGGATGCCCATCGTCCGGAAGTAGTCGGGCGTGACCGTCTCGAAGTTGAGCAGGGGATTGCGCTCGGCGTCCTTCTTCGACTGCCCCTCGACCGTGAACGGCCAGTCCATGCCGACCGTGCCCCAGAGCGGCCGCAGCGTGACCGCCGCGGCGGACTCGACGCCGGGCAGCGCCGCGACTCGCGAGACGAGCTCCTCGACGTAGCGTCGCTGCTGCTGCGAGCTGCGGATAGCTCTTCTCCGACGCGCCGGCGTCGAAGGCCAGCAGATTCGCGCGGTCGAAGCCGAGCGGCGCGTCGCGCAGCGCCACGAAGCTGCGCACGAGCAGCCCGGCGCCGACGAGCAGCACGAGCGCCAGCGCCACCTCGCCCGCGACGAGCGCCGTGCGCATCCGGCTGCCGCCGGCAGCCACGCTGCGAGCGCCTCCCTGGAGCGCTTCGCGCAGCGAGCGGCGGCGCCCCGCCACGATCGGCGCGAGCGCGGTCGCGGCCGCGGCGGCGAGCGTGACGACGAGCGCGAAGGCGAGCGTCGTCGTGTCGAGCGCGGCCTCGCCGAGCCGCGGCACCTCGCGCGGCGACAGCGCGACGAGCAGGGGCACGCCGGCGAGCGCCCCGACCACGCCGAGCCCTCCGCCCAGCACGCCGAGCACGAGGCTCTCGGCGAGCAGGCCGCGGCCGAGGCGCGCGGGGCTCGCCCCGAGCGCGAGCCGCAGCGCCATCTCCGACGAGCGCTCGTCCACCTGGACCAGCTGGAGCGCCGCGACGTTGGCGCACGCCACCAGCAGCACGAGCGCGACGCCGCCGAGCAGCGCCAGGAGCGCCTCCCGCGTCGGCCCGAGCACCGCCTCGGCGAGCGGCGTCACCACGGCCGTGATGCCGGGCGCCTGGTACTTCTCGCGGTTGTAGCTCGACGAGAACGCTGCCATGTCGCGCCGCGCCTGCGCGAGCGTGACGCCGGGCTTCAGGCGCCCGAGCGCGCTCATCCAGAAGACGCCGGGCTGCTCCGCGAGCTCGCTCACGCCGGGCACGAGCGGCGTCCACAGCTCGACGCCCGCGGGATACGCGAAGCCCTCCGGCATCACGCCGACGACGGTAAACGGCTCGCGGTCGAGCACCAGCGAACGGCCGACCATGCCCGGGTCCGACGCGAAGCGCTCGCGCCAGAGCCTGTGCGAGAGCACGACGACGCGCGGCGCGCCGCGGCGATCGTCCTCGGCCGGAACGTGCGGCCGAGCGCCGGCGGGACGCCGAGGACGTCGAAGAAGCTCCACGAGACGAGGCGGCCCACGAGCTCGACCGGCTCGCCACGGCCGCTGAGCGTCCAGGACTGGTTCGTGCTCGGCATGCCGGCCATGTCCTCGAAGGCCGGGTTGGAGGCGCGCCAGTCGCGGAAGGCCGGGTAGGACATCTCCACGAACGGCTGGCCGCGCTCGCGGTCGCTCTGCCAGACGAGCGCCAGCCGATCCGGCTCGCCGCATACGGCAGCGGCCGCAGGATCACCGCGTGCGCGACGCTGAAGAGGGCGGTGGCGCCCCCGATTCCCACCGCGAGCGTTCCCGCAGCGACCAGCGTGAAGCCGGGCCGCTGCTTCAGGCGTCTCACCGCGTGTGCGAGGTCCTCCCGGAAAGCGCCCATCGTGTCCCTTGCCGGCATTCTATCGGGCTCGCCCAACTTTCTTGACGCCTCCGGCGTCTTATGCCTAGATAGCTAGGCTATGACTGCTGCTCTGCAGAAGAACGACATCCTGCAGGGAACGCTGTCCCTGCTGGTGTCCGGACGCTCGCGTCGAACAAGCGGCTGCACGGGTACGCCATCACCACCCACATCCAGCGGGTCTCCGGACCTGCTCCGGGTCGAGGAGGGGTCGCTCTATCCCGCCCTGCACCGGATGGAGCAGGCCGGCTGGGTCCAGTCGGAGTGGGGGATGACCGAGAAGAACCGCGAGGCGCGCTTCTACGCGCTCACCGCGAGGGGCTCGAAGCGCCTGGAGCTGGAGCAGGAGAGCTGGAATCGGCTGACCGAGGGGGTCGGGCGCGTGCTGCGGTACGCGTGAAGCGAGGCTGCCCATGTCGTGGCTGAAGAGGCTGGCGAACGTGCTGCGGGCCGGGAAGCTCGAGCGGGAGATCCGGCGCGAGCCGAGTTTCACGCAGCGGAGCGGGCCGACGAGCTGCGGGCGTCGGGGGTCGCTCCCGAAGAGGCGGCGCGCCGCGCGCGCGTGCAGCTCGGCAATCCCCTGCTGCAGGCCGAGCGGACACGCGACGTAGACCTGGCGCTCTGGGCCGACGGCATCCTCCGGAACCTGCGCCACGCCGTGCGCAGCCTGCTGCGGGCTCCGGGGTTCACCCTCACGGTCATCGCGACGCTCGCGCTCGGGATCGGCGCGAACACCGCCGTCTTCTCCGCGCTCGACGCGGTGCTACTGCGGCCGCTGCCCTTCCCGCACGCCGATCCGCTGGTGCGGCTGGTCCAGACGCGGGAGACGAGCTCCGAGTCCGGAATCGCGCCTGTACGGCTCGAGGAGTGGAACCGCCAGAACTCCAGCCTCAGCGCCATCAGCGGCTACTTCATCGAGGACGTGTCCGAGACCTCCGGCGATCTTCCGGAGAAGGTACGTGGCCGTGACGGCGGCGCTCGCGTCGCTGGTGCCTGCCGTGCGCGCCGCGCGCCTCGACCCCATGCGCGTGCTCCGCGAGGATTAGCGCTTCGGTCTTCTAGGCCCGAGCGCTCGAGGCCGTGATGAACGGCAGCTCGCGCACCCGCTTCGCCGGTGAGCGCGAAGATCGCGTTGGCGAGCGCCGGTGCGACCGGCGGGACGCCCGGCTCGCCGACGCCGCCCGGCGGGGCCTGCGCTCGCGACGATCTCGACGTGGATCGTGCGCGGCGCCTCGCCGATCCGCAGCAGCGGATAGTCGCGAAAGTTCGCCTGCTCGATGGCGCCGCCCTTCACCGTGATCGCGCCGTAGAGCGCGAGGCTCAGGCCGAAGACGACCGCGCCCTCGAGCTGCGAGCGCACGCGATCGACGTTCGCGATCGTGCCGGCGATCGGCGACGATCCAGGCCTCGTCGACCCGCAGCTGCTCGTTCGCGTCGTACGACACCGAGACGACCACGGCGACGTACGTGAGGAAGCTGCGGTGCCCGCGAGCCCGAGCGCGCGCCCGGCGCTTCGTGCCGCGTCCCAGCCGGAGAGCTCCGTCACGCGCTCGATCACGTGGCGCAGGCGGCCCGACGTCGGTGCGTGTCAGCGTCGGGCGCGTTCAGTCAGCTCCTTCACGCCGAGCTCTTGCGCCGTGACGCTTGCGGGCGGGACCGAGCACCTCGAGCAGCACCGCGTTCGGGTCGCGGCCCGTGCGCGGCGGCCAGCTCGTCGATGAAGCTCTGCACGGCGAACGCGTGGTAGATGTTGTAGACCGAGCGCAGCCAGCCGATCCGCACGTGCGCCGGGGCCTCGCAGCTCTCGACGCGCACGGTCGCGCGATCGCGAGCGGGAGATCGAGAGCGCCTGCAGCTCGCCGCCCGGCAGACGGTCGCGCCTTCGCGTCGAACGTCGAGCCGATCGACGGGACGCGGTGCGATGGTGCCACGCGACGACCTTGCCGCTCCGCGTCGAGGCCGGCCTCGAGGCGCTGGGCGCTGACGGTGTGGTAGTAGTCGTGGCGGATGTCGTCCTCGCGCGTCCACTGCACGCGCACCGGCGCGCCGACCGCGCGCGACAGCAGCGCCGCCTCGACGACGAAGTCGGGCTTCGACTTGCGGCCGAAGCCGCCGCCGAGGAACGTGACGTGCACCGTCACCTGCGTCTCGTCGAGCCGAGCGCCTGCGCGACCTCCTTCGCGCCGTCCTGCGGGTCCTGCGTCGACGCCCACACCTCGCACGACCTCGCGTCGACGCGCGCGACCGCCGCCGGCGGCTCCATCGGCGCGTGCGCGAGGTGCGGCACGTGGTACTCGGCCTCGACCCGCTTCGCGGCGCCGGCGAGCGCCGCGTCCACGTCGCCGACCTTGCGCGACCACCTTGCCCGGTGCGCGCACCGCCGCGAGCAGCGCCTCGCGGTACGCGTCGCGAGTCGTAGCTCGCGTTGCGCCCCGTCCTCCCACGTCGACGTCGAGCGCCGCGCGGCCGCGCAGCGCGGCCCAGGTGTGGTCGGCGACGACCGCGACGCCGCCGAGCGGCTGGAAGCCGGCGGGCGCCTTCGCAGTCGGGCAGCTGCGACGACCTGCGCACGCCCGGCACCGCGAGCGCCTTCGCGTCGTCGACGCGCTTGACGCGCCTTGCCGCCGACCACCGGCGGCCGCGCGATCACGGCGGTCAGCATGCCGGGCAGCCGCACGTCGGCGCCGAAGCTGCGCCTTGCCCGTCACGAACGCGGGGCCGTCGACGAGCGGCAGCTGGCCGTTGCCGACGTCACGAGCTCGGCGTCGGGCCGCAGCTGACGCTCTTCGGTCGGCACCGGCAGCTTCGGCGGCCGCCTCGGCCAGCTCGCCGAACCCGGCCTTGCTTGCCGGTCGCCGGATCGTGGACCGCGTGGTCGCGCGCGATGCAGCCGCTCGGCCGGCACGCCCCAGCGCTTCGCCGCCGCGGACGAGCATCTGCGCGCGGTCGCGCCCGCCAGCGCGCATCGCGTCGTAGAAGCTCGCGGACGCTGCTCGAGCCGTCGGTGTTCTGGTCGCCGTAGCGCGCGTCGCCGTCGCCCTGGACGATGCTGACGCGCGCCATGTCGGCGCCGAGCTCGTCGGCGAGCACGAACGGCAGCGAGCTGCGCATGCCCTGCCCCATCTCGGAGCGCGGGCAGACGATCGTGACGACGCCGTCGGTGCCGATCTTGCACGAACGTGGTCGGCGCGAACGGCGACGGCCTTGCCCTGCGGCCTCGGCGGTCGGCGAGAGGCGCAGGCCGAGCGCGAGCCCGCCGGCGGCGCCGCCGAGCGCGACGACGAAGAAGCGCCGGCTGAGCGCGAGCACGGGGAGCGCGGGAGCCGCGGTCATCGCGCACCTGCCTTGACGGGCTGGCCGGCGGCCTTCTTCACCGCCGCGCGGATGCGCAGGTAGCGTGCCGCAGCGGCACAGGTTGCCGGCGAGCGACCGTGTCGATCTCGGCGTCGGTCGGCTTGGGCTTCGCCGCGAGCAGCGCGGCGGCGGTCATGATCTGGCCGGCCTGGCAGAAGCCGCACTGCGGGACGCCGATGTCGAACCAGGCCTTCTGCAGCGGATGATCGCCGTCGGGCCGAGAGCCCCTCGATCGTCGTGACCTTCTGCTTCGGCGGCGGCGCACCGGCGTCACGCACGAGCGCACGGCCTTGCCGTCGAGGTGCACCGTGCACGCGCCGCAGAGCGCCTCGCCGCAGCCGTACTTCGTGCCGGTGAGGCCGAGCACGTCGCGCAGCGCCCACAGCAGCGGCATCTCCGGGTCGACGTCGATCTCGTGATCGACGCCGTTCACGTGCAGCTTCAGTGTCGCCATGGTGCCTCCCCGCGTCTGTCGGTGCTGCCCGGATTCTCGCACCACAGTACGGGCGATGGGAACTGCCGAAATCAGCCGCGCTCGGGGAAGTAGCGCGCGAGCGTCGCCGCGCTCGGCCGGGGCGTCAGCAGCGAGACGACCACGAGCAGGCAGCGACGAGACCAGCACCATCGGCACGACCGGCATGAAGCCGAGGACGCTCAGGCCGCCGGCCGTCCGCACGACCACGTCCTGTCCCGCGAGGGACCAGACGGGCGTCGGCTGTCCGGGGAGCGGCGCCGGCACGTAGGCGTTCACGACCGCGATCCCGAGGACGCCCGTCGCCACGAACAGCGTCGAGGCGAGCGCGCCCCACTTCGTGCTCCCGCGCCAGAAGAGCGCCCCGATCAGCAGCGGCGCGAGCGCGGCGTAGCCGGTGAAGGCGTACTGGACCGCGATCGCGAAGATGCTCTCGGGCATGCGCAGCGCGATCAAGTAGGCGACGACCGTCAGGCCGATCACGAACGCCCTTCCGGTCATCACCTGCGCCGCCTCGCCGAAGCGTGCCGTGCCCTCGTAGTGAGCGAAGACGTCCTCCGTGAACATGGTCGAGAGCGCGAGGATCTGCGAGTCGGTGGCCATCACGGCGGCCATGATGCCGGCGGCCAGCAGGCCCGCGAGCCAGGCCGGCGCGTAGTGGTTGAGCAGCTGCACCAGCACGTCGTCGCCCGACGCCCTCGTGCGGAGCGCGGCGCGCTCCTCGGCCGGAAGCGTCGAGGCCTGGGTCACGAGCGTGGCGCGTGCTTCGAGCTTCGCCTGGACGGCCGGCACGTCGGCCGCCCGGTTCGCCATGACGCCGAGGAACGTGCAGGGCAGCCAGATCGCGAGCAGGCACAGCGGGTAGAAGATGACGGTCCTCTTGAAGTGGGCCATGCGCTCGGCGGTAAGGCAGAAGATCGTGATGTGCGGGAACGCGATCGACGAGAGCGGGATGAACGTGTAGCTGAAGAAGTCGAGCGTCGAGAAGCGCTCGCGCGTGAGCAGGAACGCCTGCGGCGAAGCGGCCAGCGCCTCCACCGAGGCGCGGAATCCGCCCATGCCCCAGCCGATCACCAGCACGGCAACGGCGCCGAAGACGAGGAAGAGCGTCGTCTGGAAGGTGTTGACCCAGGCGGTGCCGCGCATGCCGCCGAAGAAGACGTAGCTCATCACCACGGCCGCGACGAGCGCGCCGCCCAGCCAGTAGGGCACGCGGCCGCCGCTCACGGCGGCGAGCGTCGTGCCGCCGCCCATCACCCCGATGATCACGTACGGCACCAGCAGCACGGCCTGTACCGCGAAGATCACCGTGCCGACGTGGCTCGTCTCCCAGCGGTCGCGGAACAGCTGCACCGGCGTGATGAAGCCGTGGCGCTTGCCGAGCGCCCACACGCGCGTGCCGACCAGGAAGAGCATCAGCGGCATCACCAGCGCCGCGGGCGAGGCCATCAGCCCGAAGGTGACGATCCCGTTCGCGAAGGCGTGGCCCGAGGAGCCGAGGATCGAGAACGCGGTCATGTTCGTGCCGAAGAGCGACATCAGGAACACGAACGGGCCGAGCGAGCGGTTCGCGAGGAAGTAGTCCTCCACCTCCTTGCGGCCGTGCGCGTGGCGGAAGGCGAAGACGCCGATGTAGACGACGACGCCCAGATAGGCGAAGACGATCAGCGCGGGGATCACGGGCGGCGGTGTCGTTCGTCGCGAGTGTCGGCCTCGCGCTCGAGCTGCGCGGGCCAGGCGTGCCTCACCAGCAGCAGCATCAAGAGCGACGCGAGCAGGCAGTAGAGGGCGTGGTACGCGAGCCCGACCGGCAGGAAGCCGAGCAGGAACGGGCGCGCGCTGCGCCAGAACCAGACGTCCTGGTGCAGCAGATAGAGGGCGAGCGTCGCGAGGCCGAGCAGTGCGTTCTTCATTCGTTGCGCCGTCGAGGCGGCAATCCGTCGATCCTTTCGTGCGCGCACGGCCGCGTCAAGCGCCCCCGCTCGACACGCCGCGGCTGCCCTCGCAGAATCGGTGAGACGACTGTCGTGTGGGGTTCAAAGGAGTGAACATGCATCATCCACGTATCGCTCTCGCGACCGCTGTGGCGCTCGTCGTGCTTCCCGATCTGCGCGCCGCCGGCCCCGGCTGGCCCGGCTGGCGCGGGCCGTCGCGCGACGCGCTCTCGACCGAGACCGGCCTCGCCAGCCAGTGGCCGGCGTCGGGTCCGCCGCTCGCGTGGAAGGCGTCCGGCATCGGCGCCGGCTTCTCGAGTGTCGCCGTCGTGGACGACCGCATCTACACGATGGGCGACCGCGACGGCGCGCAGTACCTGCTGGCGCTCAGCGCCAAGGACGGCTCGCTCGTCTGGAAGAGCCGCGTGGGACCCGTCTGGAGCGACGAGTACGGCGGCCCGCGCGGGACGCCGAGCGTCGACGGCGGTGTCGTCTACGCGATGGGCACCGAGGGCGACCTGGTGGCGGTCGACGCGGCCTCCGGCAAGGAGCGCTGGCGGCGCAGCCTGCCCTCCGACTTCGGCGGGCACGTGATGTCGATGTGGAAGTGGAGCGAGTCGCCGCTCGTCGACGGGGACCGCGTGATCGTCACCCCGGGCGCGTCCGATGCGACGCTCGTCTCGCTCGACAAGGCGACCGGCAAGGAGGTCTGGCGCAGCGCCGTGCCCGATCTCGGCCCCGCCGGCAAGGACGGCGCGGGCTACGCGTCCGTCGTGATCTCGAACGCGTCGGGTGTGAAGCAGTACGTCCAGCTGCTGGGCCGCGGTCTCGTCGGCGTGCGCGCGAGCGACGGCAAGTTCCTGTGGGGCTACAACCGCGTGGCCAACCAGGTCGCCAACATCTCGACCCCGCTCGTGCGCGCCAACTGGGCCTTCGCCTCGACCGGCTACCAGACCGGGGCGGCGCTCGTCGAGCTGTCGAAATCGGCGGACCAGGGGGTCCAGGCGCGCGAGCTCTACTTCCTGCCGGCCAAGACGTTCCAGAACCACCACGGCGGCATGGTGCTCGTGGGCAACCACATCTACGGCGGCAACGGGCAGAGCAAGGGCTTCCCGATCTGCATCGAGTTCACGACCGGCAAGGTCGCCTGGGGCGGCGACATTCGCAATGCCGGCACCGGGTCCGCGGCCGTCGTGTACGCGGACGGCAACCTCTATTTCCGCTACCAGAACGGCGTCGTCATGCTGATCCAGGCGACACCCGAGGGCTACCACGAGCGCGGCTCGTTCACGATCCCGGGCGTCGAGAAGCCGAGCTGGTCGCACCCCGTCGTCGTGGGCGGCAAGCTCTACCTGCGCGAGCAGGACACGCTCTACGTCTACGACGTCCGCAAGGCGGCCTGAGAGTCGGCGAGCGCGCGCGTACGCATGTAGGTCTCCTGGATGATCCAGGCGTCGTGGCTCGCGCGGTGACGGGAGAGGTCCATGCTGGCGAGCACCAGGTCCTTCTCGCCGTGCCAGCGCTCCATCTGCGGCTCGGACAGGATCATCTCGAGCGGGCTGACGTGGAACCGCATCTCGGTGCGGGCGGCGTAGAACAGCGTCGTGAGCCAGGGCTTGTCCACCACCCAGCCGTCCGTGTAGACCGTCCGGGTCGCGAGCAGCTCGTTCAGCATCTCGGCGATCTCGCGACACGGCCGGCCATAGGTCTCGAGCACGTCACGCGGGATGCGATGGACCTTCTGCGCCTCGTCGTCCCAGTGCGTCCAGCCGGGTGCGGGCTGAACCAGCGTGCAGTACTTGAGCCCCTCGTCGAGCGCCAGCCCGATCTCGATCGGATAGCTGGCGCTGCCGAAGCCTGAAGCCTCGACGTCGACGATGAGCGGGCGGTCGGAGCTGCGCATGGCGTGGGGTCCCTCGGAGAGTGCCGAGCGTATCAGAGACGCTCGGCTGCGAGTCAGCCCGGGGGTCAGGTCTTGAAATAGCGCGTCGCAGCGTCCGATTCCTGGAACCGCGCGCGGCATTCCAGCTTCGGGACACGACGATGCCTCGATTCAAGACCTGACCCCCGTTGCGTCAGCCGAGCTGCGACGGCTCGAAGCGCAGGCCGAGCTCGACGATGCGCTGCAGCAGCGACCAGTACTCGACGCCGGCGGCGCGGGCCGAGAGCGCGAAGTCCTCGTCGGCGCTGAGCTGCGGGTTCGGGTTCGCCTCCAGGATGCAGGGCTCGCCGTCCTCTCGCAGGCGAATGTCGATGCGCGCGTAGCCGCTCAGCATCAGGTTGCGGTAGACGCGGCGGCAGGTCTCGCGGATCCGCGCGGCCACCTTGTCGGGCAGCTCGCGCGCCGGGCCGCTCACGATCGCGTGCTTCTTGCGGTAGGTGAGGCTCCACTTGAGCCGCTCGGTGGCGATCGGCCGCGACTCCTCGGGCATGCCGTCGAAGGACAGCTCCCAGATCGGGAACACCTCGAGCCGCTTGTCGCCGAGGATCCCGACGTAGAGCTCGCGGCCCTCGACGTACTCCTCGACGAGCGCGTCGGTGCCGATCGTCTCGTGGATGAACCCCACGCGCTCCACGAGCTTCGTGTCGTCCTCGACCACCGAGGCCTGCGAGATGCCGATCGAGGCGTCGAGCGTGAGCGACTTGACGATCAGCGGATAACGCAGCCGGCGCGGGCGCTTCACGATGCGGTCGCGTGGGAACACCGCGAAGTCGGCGAGCGGCATGCGGTGGTACGAGAGCACCTTCTTGGCGAGCGCCTTGTCGCGCGACAGCACGAGGCCGCGCGAGTTGCAGCCGGTGTAGGGCACCTTCATCAGCTCGAGGTAGGCGACCACGTTCGCGTCCCAGATCGACACGTCGTCGAAGGCCTCGACCAGGTTGAAGGCGATCTGCGGCTTCCAGTCGGCGATCGCCTGGCGCAGCGGGCCGAGGTCGCCGCCGATCCCGAGCACCTGCACCTCGTGGCCGAGCGCGCGCAGCGCGTGGACCACGTCGTACTCGGTCTTCCAGTCGGCGCGCGCCGCCTTGCGCTTGTCCGCATTGTCCGGCGGCACCAGGGCCTCGTGGACGAGCGCCAGCACCCGCAGCTTGCGGCGCGCCTCTCTCACGCGCCGCGGCGTCACAGCGGCACCCGGTGGCGGCCGAGCTGCAGGTGGGTCATGGTGCGCGCCGTGAGCAGCGTCGTGAACTCGAGCCGCGCCTCGTCCTCGGCCCCGCGCAGCCGCAGCCCGAGCTCGCGGCAGCGCGTCACCATGTCGCCGAGCACCTGGTCGATCACGTAGAGCCGCTCACCCGTCCAGCGCCGCACGCGGTTGCGCACCTCGCGGCGGATGCGCGTGAGGAACGGCGCGGCCGGCGCGTTCCCCGCGTGCTCGGGAGCGTCCGTGAAGAGCGCGCGCAGGTCGCGGTCGTGGGTGTCGCGGGCGTCGACGCGGTAGTGCCGGCGCTTCCTGCGGTAGTGGACGCGCAGCGTGCGCCGCTGCGACGCGAGCGAGAACGGCGTGCGCCGCGTGGTGATCGCCGGGTCGCGCCCGGCGATCTGGCGCATCAGCGCGTCCACGTACTCGAGCTTCCGGAGCGCCGGCCAGCCCTGGTAGCGCTCGCGCCAGTTGGAGTCGGGCGTCAGCCAGACCGCGAAGGTCTCGGCGAAGTCCTCGTCCGGGTGGCTCTGCGCGTACCAGGAGTCGAGGTGGACGACGAAGCTGCGGCTGTAGGGCTTGGGCGCGTAGCTGTCGGGGTAGGGCTCGGAGCTCTTGCCGAAGATGGCCTGCCGCTTCGGGCGCTGGCGCAGCTTGTAGGCGTTCTCGATCGCGTGGCCGGCCTCGTGGCGCAGGATCATCATGCACCACTCGCGGGTGCCGCCCTCGATCTCGAGCATCTGCGTGAGCTCGAGCCGCCGCAGCCGCGGGTGGGCGAGGTAGAAGGGGATCGCGATGCCCGGGACGCCGTCCGGGCAGAACCACTCGTCCGCGAGCCAGAAGTGCGGTCGGAACTGCAGGCCCTTGGCCTCGAGCTCCTTCCCGAGCTCCGCGATGCGCTCCTCGAGATCGCTGCCCTCGACCTTCAGCTCGAGTTCGGAGAGGCGCAGGTCCAGGAGCGCGTCGTCCTCGGCCTCGGCCCACTCGGCCTGCGGCAGGCGCGGGCGCGTCCGCACCGCACGGCGCGGCACCAGCCCCTTCTCGGTCTTGTCTCCGCGCCGCGCCCTCGCCTCCACGCTGCGAGCCTAAGGGCGCCCCGCGCGAGCGTCAAACCGCGTGGCGCGAAAGGCCGCTAGTCGACGCGGATCACCGTCAGCGGGTCGACCCGGGCCGCCCGCCAGGCCGGCAGCAGGCTGCCGGCGAGGGCGGTGGCCACCGCGACCGCGGCGGAAAGCGCGAAGGTGGCCGAGTCGCGCGGGCTCACGCCGGCGAGGAGGACCTCGAGGCTGCGGCTCGCGGCATAGGCGAGGCCAAGACCGAGCGCGACACCCGCTCCGCCGAGCCGCAGGCCCTGCCGCAGCACCAGGCCGAGGATGTCGCGCGTCCGGGCGCCGACCGCCCGGCGGACCCCGATCTCGCGCGACCGGCTGGCGACGACGAAGGCGAGCAGGCCGTGGATGCCGACGCCCGCCAGCAGCACCGCGAGCGCCGCGAAGCCGGCGAGCACCCGCACCTGGACGCGGCGGGGCGCGGTCTGGCCCTCCAGGATCGTCTCGAGCGTGCGGACATCGGCCACGGGCTGCGCCGGGTCGGCGCGGCCGACGATCCGCCGCAACGCCGGCACCAGGCTCGCGGCGTCGCCGGTATGCCGGACCGCCAGGTCCTGGGGCGTGTACCAGCCCATCGCGTCCTCGGGCTGCTGGCGGTGCGGCAGGTACGCCTGCGGCTCGCTGCGGCGCTCGAGGCCGCGCACCTTGACGTCGCCGACGACGCCGACGATGGTGCGATCCTGGAAGGGGCGGGCCGCCGTGATCGTCTCGCCGCCCAGCAAGCCGAAGCGGAAGCGCCGGCCGATCGCGTTCTGGCCGGGCCAGTAGCGCTCGACGAACGAGCGGCTCACGACGGCGACCTGCAGCGCGCCGGCGGTGTCCGCGTCGCTCACGTCCCGGCCTGCGATGATCTGGATCCCGAGTGTCCGGAAATAGCCCGGCGTCACGTAGCGCATGCTCGCAAAGCGTTCGTCTCCGGGCTGGTTCGGGTGACCCTCGGCCTCGATCTGCCAGATCCCGCCGGTCATCACCATCGGCAGGGCGCTGATGTAGGCGGCGCTCGCGACGCCCGGCAGCGCGCGCACCTGCTCGAGCACGCCGGCATGGAAGGCCGCGCGCTTGTCGACGCTTTGGTACTTCGGCATCGGCAGCGCGGTGCGCAGCGTGACGACCCCGGCGGGCTGGAAGCCGGGGTCGACCGACTGCACGCGAACGAGCGCGCGGATCAGCAGGCCGGACGAGACCAGCAGCACGACCGAGACGGCGACCTCCGCGACCACCAGCGACGAGCGCAGGCGCTCGCGGCCGCCCACGAGCGTGCGCGAGCCCTCGCGCAGCGACTGGGCGGCGCCGTCGCCCAGGCCGCGTAGCACGGGCGCGAGGCCGAAGCCGAGCGCGGTCACGAGCGTCATCAGGCCCGCGAAGCCGAGGATGCGCAGGTCGAGCGGCGGAGCCTCCCCGATCGGCAGCGCGTTCGGCACCAGCCGCACCACGAGCGGCAGCGCCGTGAACGCCAGCAGCACGCCGAGCGCACCGCCCGCTCCGGCCAGCAGCAGGCTCTCGGTCAACAGCTGGCGCGCCAGCCGCTCGCGGCCGGCGCCGAGCGCGCTGCGCACGGCGAGCTCCTGCCGGCGCTGGAGCGCGCGCGCGAGGAACAGGCTCGCGAGGTTCGTACAGGCGATCAGCAGCACGCAGAGCGCGGCGCCGAGCAGCGCCAGCAGCAGCAGGCGCGACTGCTGCGACAGCTCGTCGCGCAGCCCGATCGCGCTCGCGCCGACGTTCTTGTTCTCGGCCGGGTACTCGCGCTCGAGCCGCGCCGCCACCAGCGCGAGCTCGCCGCGCGCGGCCTCGAGCGAGGTCCCGCGCCGCAGCCGCGCCACGCAATAGAGGAAGAGGTCGTCGCGCCGCTCGAAGGCGTCCTTCTCGAACCGCAGCGGGAGCCAGAGCTGCGTCCCGCGCTGCGGGAACTGGAAGCCCTCCGGCATCACGCCGATCACCCGGTAGGGCTCGTCGTCCAGCCGCAGCGTGCGGCCCAGCACCCCGGGGTCGGAGCCGAAGCGCTCGCGCCACAGGCCCTGGCCGAGCACGACGGTGCCCGGCGCGCCTTCGCGGCCCTCGTCCGCCGCGAACGTGCGCCCGAGGATCGGCCGCGTGCCGACGAGCGGCAGCACCTCGTGCGTGACGACCGCCGACTGCAGCCGCACCGGGTCGCCGTCGCCCACCAGGTTGACGCTGTTCTTGTAGAACGCGCCCATCGCCTCGAACGAAGCCGTGAGGCGCTGCCAGTCGCGGTAGTTGGCGGGGCTGAGCTCGTTGCGGTAGCCCTCCCCGCGGTCGATCTGCCAGAGCTCCACCAGCCGGTCCGGCTCGGGGAAGGGCAGCGGCCGGATCAGCACGTGGTCGGTGACCGAGAACGCCGCCGTGGTGGCGCCGATCCCGAGCGCCGAGACCAGGACCACGGTGAGCGCGAAGCCGGGCGCGCGCCGCAGGCTGCGGCCGAGGTGGTGCAGGTCCTGGCGCAGGACGTCGAGGTGTACGCGCAGGGCGCAAGCGAGCAGGTCGAAGCAGGCGCTCGCTACCGCGAGACTGCGGGCGAGCGGCCCGTGCGCGTCGCGCAGGCCACGGGCGACCAGCTCCAGCATTTCCTCGCCGTACTCCGTGCGGAACGACGCCGGCAGCAGCCGCAGCAGCGCCCGATAGAGCGGCATCACGCCCGCCCCGGAGCCAGGCCCTTGGCGCGCGCCATGCGCACGAGCGCACTCAGGCGAGCGGCTTCGGCGCGGGCCGTGGCACTTCCGAGCGGCGTGATCCGGTAGTAGCGCCTCCGCTCGTCGTCCTGCTCGGGCGCCGGCCGCTCGCGCAGCTCCACGAGCAGGCCCTGCTCGAGCATGCGCTGGATCGAGCGGTAGAGCGTGCCGGCGCTGAGCCGCAGCTCGCCGCCCGTCCGGCGCTCGACCTCCTGCAGGATCGCGTAGCCGTGGCGGTCGTCGTCCGAGAGCGCGAGCAGGATGTGGAACGTCGCGAGCGGCAGCGGCAGCAGCGCCTCGATTTCCTGGCGCTCTTCGCGGGGCGGAGCCATGGAGTCCAATATAGCCACCATGGCTATATTGTCAACGGCTATAGACGTCGCGCCCCGATGGGCGTTACGACGTGGGC
>CAVRVE010000024.1:0-14481 GCA_963724555.1 uncultured Acidobacteriota bacterium | reverse complement strand
TCCCGCGCGACGAGTTCGGGACCCCGGCGGGCTGGGGGTAGCGGGGGGTGTGGGGGGCGGCATACGAGCCCCCCACGCCGTCAACGATTTCTTGCCTGGCTCGTGTCCGTCGTCCGTTGCTGTTGTCCGTTCATGTTGTCCGTTGCTCCAGCCTCGTTCAGTCCGACTCAGCTCAACAGCAAGCTCTTCCAGTCCGGCGCCTCGGGCGTCCTCTCCTTCGAGAGCGCCTTCTCGACCGCGAACTCCGCCATCTTCTCGACCGCCCACGGGAAGTGCGCGTCCTTGAGGCTGCGGTAGTCCAGGTCGGGCGTGTAGTTGGTGAGGTCGATGCCGTAGTAGCTGCCG
The DNA here is from genome assembly GCA_963724555.1 of uncultured Acidobacteriota bacterium. Taxonomy (GTDB): domain Bacteria; phylum Acidobacteriota; class Vicinamibacteria; order Fen-336; family Fen-336; genus DATBSL01. The sequence continues at coordinate 14,136 of CAVRVE010000024.1, read as the reverse complement.
TCCTTGACGGCGAACTCGATGCGCGTTCATGTCGTAGCCGAGCGCCTGGTTGAAGCGCAGCGACAGCTCCTCGGCCTTGTCGCGCAGCGCCGCGCGGCAGGATGTCGTAGTCCTGGTTGTAGCCGCCCATGCCCATCGGCGCCGGGTCGTAGCGGATCGCGCGCGCCCAGCGCCGGCCGATCGTGGGCACGCGGATGTAGGTGTCCCAGGTCGATGAACTCCTGCAGCATCATCGTCTTGCTGCCCGGAGGCGTCGTAGTGGTTCGTCGCAGCTCCTCGAGGCTTGTGGATCTTGTTGACGTCCTTCCAGCCGCCGCCGAAGGCCGGCTTCATGATGCAGGGCAGCCCCACGTAGTCGAGGTACATCGGCGAAGTCGGTGGGCCACAGGTTGCGCAGGCTCTCGGAGGTCACGTCGTCGACGTACTCGCGGTTCGGCAGCACCACCGTCTTCGGCTCGGCGATGCCCAGCTTCTCGGCGGCCGCGTAGCCGAAGAACTTGTCGTCGGCGCGTGCGCCAGAAGGTGTTGTTGATGCAGTAGGTGCCCTGCAGCGCCGCCATCTTGAGGTAGACGGCGTAGTAGGGCACCTCGTGGCTCATGCGGTCGAGCACCACGCGGTAGGGCACCGGCTCGTTGAGCTTGGTGCCGCCGAGCTGGATGAACTCGGCGCGTCACGCCCTTGCCCATCGAGTTGACCTTGGCGATGAAGGCGTCGGGAAAGGAGTTCTCGCGGCCGCGCAGGACGCCGATGCGCACGTCGCTAGCCGCCATGGGAATTGACCTCCGCCTACGGACCTGTCCGGCCGAGGCGCTTCGCGAGGTTGTCGGACGTCTCGACGAGCCGCGCCGACGTGAGCGGGCGCGTGATGTGGCCCGCCGTGAGCGACATCGGCGTCCGCCGCGCCCGCTCGAGCTCGACCGGGCTCTGCGCGTCGTAGCTCAGGTAGAAGGCGAGGCCGGGGCGGTCCTTGTCCCAGCCCCGCAGCAGCCCGGCGACGTTCTGGTCGGGCCGGAAGCTCATCACGTCGCAGACGACCGCGTCGACGGCTGCAGCGTCGGGAGAGCGCAGCAAGAGCGCCAGCTCCTCGGGCTGGTGCGCGAGGCGCACCTCGATCCCGACCGCCTCCAGCTCGCTCGCGACCGGCTCGAGCGCGACCACGTCCCGGTCCAGCAGCGCGATCCCGATCTTTCGCGCCGGCCGTTCATGCTTGCCGCCGAGGGCGGCCACCTCCTCGATCGACACGCGCAAGAGCGGCGGCACGAACGCGGTCCGCCTGACCGCCGCGATCGCCACGTCGATCGCCGCCCGCGTCGCGTCGTCTGCCTCGCGGGCCGGAGCGGCTGGAGCCCCCTGGGCCGGCGCGTCGGCGGCGGGCTGGGCGGGCGCTCGCTTCAAGGACTGGAGCTCGCGCCGCGTCGCGTCGAGATCGCGCTCTGCCACGCGACACTCCTCCCGCGTCGTCTCGAGCTCGCGCCGTGCGTTGTCGGTCTGCTGCCGCGCCGCGGCCAGGTCGAGGCCGGCGGTCTCGCGCTCCCGGCGCGCCGTCTCCAGCTCGCGTGCGAGCGCGTCCCTGGCCTGCGCCGCCGCGGCGAGCTCGCCCTCGAGCTCGGAGACGCGCGCCGTAGAGCGCGGCGTCCGGCGCCGCGGGGGCGGTGCGGCCGTGGCGCGCAGCCGCTCCACCTGGCGGCCCACCTCGCCTTCGAGACGGGCGGCGCCTTCCCGGAGGTCGTTCAGCAGCTCCTCGACGCGCGCCGCGGGCGAGCCGAGCAGGCGCGGCCACACGCTGGCCGCGACGAGCGCGAGCGCTTCGGCCAGGCCCAGGCGGGACCGGGCGCGGGACGCCGCGCAGCACCAGCAGCCCCGAGTCGCCCTCGCACCACCACGGCACCACGACGTTGTCGCGGACGCGGATGCCCGGGACCTCCTCGCCGCGCACCAGCGTCGGCCGCGCCAGGCTCTCGGGGCTCTCGTCGCCGAGCCGCGCCAGCGTCTTCTCGATCCCGAGCGTGAGCGACCCGGCGCACAAGGACGGCAGCAGCCGGTAGCCGGCGGGCGCCGCGGGATCCCGGACCGCGCTCAGCACCGCGGACGGCGCGGCCCAGCGCTGGAACGCGGTAGTCGCGCTCGCCGTGCACGACGAGCGTGGGCGTCTTGAAGTTCTTCACGAAGTCGCGCGGGTTCTGGCGCGCGTAGCCCTCGGCGTGGGACCAGTACGGCCCGCCGAGCTCCCACTCCGGGAACCAGAGCTCCTCGGTCGAGCCGTACATCGACACCTGGTCGAAGACGCCGTCGTGGGTGACGAGCGCCTTGAAGCGGTCGGTGTGGCCCGCGATCCAGTTGATCAGGTAGCCGCCGTAGCTCGCGCCGGCCGCCGCGACGCGCGCCTTGTCGACGCCCGGCAGCAGGAGCGCGAAGTCGGTGCCCTTCATGACGTCCTCGAAGGCCTTGCCGCCCCAGTCGCCGTTGATGTCGTCGGTGAACGACTGGCCCCAGCCGGTCGACCCGCGCGGGTTGGGCTGGAAGACGACGTAGCCCGCGCTCGCGAACACCTGCGCGTTCCAGCGGAAGCTCCAGCCGTCGGGCCACGCGCCCTGCGGCCCGCCGTGGACCAGCACCAGCAGCGGGTACTTCTTCGCGGGGTCGAAGGTACTGTTCGAGGCCTTTGCCGACGTGGCCCAGCACCGCGACCCCGCCAGCACCTGCCGACGCTGCACTTCCTCGGCACGTCGCTCGCGGTCGCCTGCGTGGCCGCGGCCGCGACGCTGTCGCCGTGGTGGGCGCTCGTGGTGCCGCTCGCCGGCTACGGGCCGGCGTGGATCGGCCACGATTGCTTCGAGAAGAACAAGCCCGCGACCTTCCGCCATCCGCTGTGGTCGCTGCGCGGCGACATCCGGATGTACGCGCTCTTGTGGCGCGACCGCATGGACGCCGAGATCGAGCGCTCGCGGGTGCTCTACCCGCACGGGGCGTAAGCGCTCAGCCGACCTGTCGCTGCATGAACGCGGCGGTCGAGGGGCAGCCGTTCTTGAATCCCCAGGACTCGCGGATCGCCGAAGGCGCCGAGTCGCGCGCGCAGTCCTTGAAGCCGCGGCGCGCGAAGTAGTCCCGCCCGGTGGTCGTGAGCAGGTTCACCGAGCGCAGGCCCACGCGCTGCGCGCGCTCGAGCACGGCCTCGATCAGCGCCCCCGCGAGGCCCTGGCCGCGATAGTCCTCGTCGACGGCGACGCTGCGGAGCAGGCCGTCCTCGCCGTGCAGCTCGAGGCCCGCGACGCCGATCACGCGGCCGTCGTCCTCGCGCACCACGAAGTAGTGGCCCCACCCGTCGCCCACGTCCTGCTGGGTGAGCTCGGAGCGGCCGAGGAGCTCGAGCGCCCCGCGCAGGTCGTGGGGCCGCGCCGGCTCGGCACGCAGCATCATGCCGTCATTCTACCGCCACTCCGCGCGGGCTCCCCGCGCCAGCGCAGCTCGTCGTCGAGCAGCTGGTGCGGATGGAAGCCGGCCTTGTACGCCATGCGCGGGCTGCCCGCCACGTAGTACCCCAGATAGAGCCACGGCAGCGCGCGCCGGCGCGCCTCCTCGATCAGCCACAGCACGTTGAAGGTACCGGGTGAGCGGGGCTCGAGCTCCGGGTCGAAGTAGAAGTAGACCGCCGAGAGCGCCAAAGGCGTCGCGTCGTAGATCCCGACGCCGACGAGACGCGCCCCTGTCCGGAACACCACCTCCTCGGTGAAGGCCGGGGCCGCGTGGAGGAAATCGAGATACTCGTCCCAGCTGCCGCTCATCTTGCCGTCGTGACGCGCCTCCAGGTAGCGGCGGTAGAGCGCGTGCTTCTCCTCGCTCGGCGCCGGCCTGCCGGTCTCGGCCACGACGTCCGCGTTGCGCTTCAGGCAGCGCCGCTGCGCGCGGCTCGGGCGGAACGTGCGGACGTCCACGCGCAGCTGCCGGCATTCGCGGCAGCCGTCGCACTGCGGGCGGTAGACGAGGTCCGAGAGGCGCCGGAAGTTGAGCTCGAGGAAGAGCTCGTAGAGCCGCGGCGTCAGCCGGTTCGGCCGCAGCGCCACGAGCCGCGAGTCCCGTCCCGGGAGGTACGGGCACGGCGTCGGCGGCGACGCTTCGAGGCCCAGGCCGCCCAAGAGCCTCGCGAGCCGGGCGCGTGCCGCCGTGTGGGTCGCTTCGCTCACCGTCGCCGCAGCGTGAGCGCGACGAGGAAGATCGCGCCCAGCACGAGGATGATGGTCGCTCCCGGGGCGACGTTCAAGTGATACGACGCGAGGAGTCCCGACACGGTCGCGCACAGGCTGGTCGCGAGCGAGAGCGCCAGGATCGCCCCGAGCGTGCGGCCGACGAGCTGCGCGGTCGCCGCCGGGATCACGACGAAGGCCGAGACCAGCGACGACGCCGACCGTCTTCACCCCGACCACGACCACGAGCGCCGTCACCGCGAGCAGCAGCGACTCGAGCAGGGCGACCCGCACGCCCGACAGCCGCGCCAGCTCGGGGTCGAAGGTGGCGTAGGCGAGCTGCGGCCCGACGCCGAGCAGCAGCGCCACCACCAGCGCCGAGACGAGACCCGTGACCACGAGCGACTCCGGCGAGACCGCGAGCAGGCTGCCGAAGAGCAGCGCCTCGACGTTGGCCGGCGGCGCGCTCGAGGCGCGCAACCCCAGGAACAGCACGCCCGCAGCGAACGAGACGGCGAAGAAGACGCCCGTCGCGACGTCACCGCCGAGCGTCGTGCGCCGCCGCAGCTGCTGGATCCCGAGCGCCACCACGACCGTGAAGGGCAGCGCGATCCAGATCGCCCGGTCGGGCGTCGCCCCGAGCAGCAGCCCGAGCGCGAGGCCGCCGAAGGTGGCGTGCGCGAGCCCGTCCGCCACGAGGCCGAGCCCGCGCTGGACGACGAACACGCCGAGCAGCGCCCCCGCGGTCCCGAGCGCGAGGCCCGCGACGAGCGCGCGCTGCACGAAGGCCTGGCCGAGCGGTGCGGCCACGAGCTCGATGAGCCCGCGCATCAGGCGCTCTCGCAGTGCGCGTCGGTCCGCGTCTCGTGGTCGTGGCTGCCGAACGCCGAGCCGCGCGCCCACTCGCGCTCGAGCACCTCGGCCGGCGGCCCCCACGCGCGCAGCGTGCGGTCGAGGTAGACCGCACGCTCGGCCAGCCGGCGCACCGCCTCGGCGCTGTGGGTCACGAGCACGGCCGCGAGGTCCGTGCGCGCGGCGATGCCGTCGAGCAGCTCGAGGAACTCGCCGCGCCCCTTCTCGTCGACGCCCGCCGTCGGCTCGTCGAGCAGCAGCAGCTTCGGCTCCGCGCAGAGCGCGCGTGCGAGGAACACCCGCTGCAGCTCGCCGCCCGAGAGGCCGCGCAGCGGCGCGTCGAGCAAGCGCTCGCCGCCGACCTTCGCGAGCACCTCGCGCGCGCGCGCCCGCTCCTCGGCGCTCACCAGGAGCGGCCACGACCCGCGTCGCGCGGCCGCGATCACCGTCCACGACGCGCGCCGGGAACGACGTGCTCACGGGCTTCGCCTGCGGCAGGTAGCCGACCGCGGCCGACGCAGTGCCCGCCGGCGCTCCGAGCACTTCGATGGCGCCGCCCGCGAGCGGCACGAGCCCGAGCGCCGCGCGCAGCAGCGTCGTCTTGCCGCCGCCGTTCGGGCCGCAGAGCGCCGCGAACTCGCCCTGCTTCACCTCGAAGCTCACGCCCTCGAGCACGCGCCGGCCGCCGAGCTCGACCACGACGTCGCGCGCGACGAGCGCCTCGCTCATCGCAGCGCCCCGCCGAGTGCCTTGGCGATGCCGCGGACGAGCTCCTCGTAGCTCTCGGCCCCCGGGCCGCCGCCGAGCGCGTCGACCGGGTGCGCGGCGACGCCCGCCTCGCGCGCGAGTGCCAACGCGAGCTGCGACTCGAGCTGCGGCTCCGTGAACAGCATCGCGGGCGGCTCGGCCTTGAGCTCGGCGACGATCGCCTGCATGTGCTGGGCGGACGGCTCGCTGCCGGGCACCGGCTGCACGACGCCGACCACCGAGAGCCCGTAGCGGGAGGCGAAGTAGAAGAGCGAGCCGTGGAAGGTCACGATCTTGCGGTTGTTCCAGGTCTGCGACTCGCGGCCCACCTCGACGTGCAGCGCCTGGATCGAGCGGCGCACGGCGCTCGCGCGCTCCCGGTAGAAGGGAGCGCTCTCGGGGTCGAGCCCGGAGAGCGCCTCGACGATCACGTCGACCGCGCGCTGCGCGCGCACCGGGTCGGTCCAGAAGTGCGGGTCGATGAGCGGCTCGGGCCGGATCATCCCCGGCGGCGCGAGGATCGGGTCCATCAGCGGACCGAGCTCGAAGACGCGCGCCTCGCCGGCCCCGGCGCTGCGCGCCAGCGCCTGCGCCCACGGGTCGAGGTCGAGCCCGACCGCGAAGATCAGGCCCGCGTCCTCGAGCCCCACCACGTCCTTGGGGCGCGGCTCGTAGTGGTGCGGGTCGAGCCCCGGCGCGAGGATCAGGCGGATCTCGAGCCGGTCGCCGGCCACGCGGCGCGCGAGGTCGTAGATCGGGAACACGGTCGCGGCGGCGCGTCCGCGCGCGGAGGCCTTGCGGTTGCACGACGCGGCGCCGGCCGCGAGCGCGACCACGGCGAGCGCCGCCACGCTCTTGCGCCAGCGCCCGATCCGCACACCTGTGGCCCTCACCTCGTCGCTTCGCCTCCCGAAACCGCGACTATACCGCCATCCGGCGCGCCGGCCCGCGGGAGTGCGCCTCAGCGTGCGCGGCCTGCGGCCAGCCCCTCGAGCGCCCAGATGTCGCCGCCGCTCGGCCGGAACACGTCGAAGAGCAGCGCGTGGCCGTCGGGCGAGAGCACCGGGTAGTCGATGCGGTCGCGCGGGTCGTCGAACGCGAAGAGCCTGGTGCGCTCGCCGCCCGCCACGGGCGAGAGCCACACCGTCTGGTGGCCGAGCACGTCGGCGACCCTCGAATAGTCGGGCGTGAACGAGATGTGGCTGCCGCCCGTCACGTCCGCGAACGGCTGTGGCTCCCCCCCGTCGACGGGGACGGTCATCAGGTGTCCGGTGCTGCCGGCGGCCATGAACACCACGGCGCTGCCGTCGCGCGTGAAGCGCAGGAAGTGGCCGCTGACGCCCGAGCGCGTGAGCGCCTTCGGCGCTTCGCCACGCGCGCCCATGATCCAGACCTCGAGCCGGCCGCCCTCGTCCGACTGATAGGCGATCCTCGAGCCGTCGGGGGAGTAGCAGGGATTGGCGTCCATGGCACCGCTCTTCGTCAGCTGCCTGAGCGCGCCCGTCGCGACGTCGGCGCTCCAGATGTCGGCGCTGCCGGCGCGGCTCGAGAAGAAGACGACGCTCGAGCCGTCCGGCGAGAAGCGCGGCTGGAAGTCGCCGCCGGACCCGGTCGTGAGCGCGCGCTCCGAGCCGTCCTGGAGCGCGCGCAGCCAGATGTTCATCTCGCCCGAGCGGTCGGAGTTGAACGCGATCGTGCGGCCGTCGGGCGACCACGCTCCGCGGCTGTCCTCGCGCGTCGAGGACACCAGCCGCTCGGGCGGGCCTATGGGCCGGCTCGAGTCCGGCGCGAGCGGCAGACGCCAGAGGTCGGCGTTCTGCCGCAGGATCGCGAAGGCGAGCCGCGTGCCGTCGGCGGAGAACGCGGCCTCGATGTCCTGGCCGGCGCCGGTCGTGACCTGCTCGAGCCGGCCGTCGGGCTTTCCGTCGGCCGTGACCGGCACCCGCCAGATGTTGAGGCCGCCGCCGCGCGGCGACGAGAAGTACACGTGGCGGCCCGAGGGGGCGAACACGGGATGGATGTCGAGCGTGACGTCGCTCGTGAGCGGCGTCACCGCCTGGCTCGCGAGGTCCAGGACCTCGATGTCGAAGCGCGTCCGCTCCACGCGTTGGAACACCAGCCGCTGGCCGTCGGGCGCCCAGCGCGGCCGCAGGTGCGCGGCGGCCTCCGACGGGTCGCTCCCGACCTGCTTCGGGTTGCGCCCCAAGGCGTCGGTGACCCACAGCCGCCGCGGGCCCGCCAACGACGCGTCCACCGCGAGCTTCGAGCCGTCCGGCGAGTAGCTCGGGTTGAAGGCGTTCCGGAGCAGCAGCGTCTCGCGGCCCGAGCCGAGGTCGAGCGTCCAGACGTCGCCCTCGATGTACGAGCCGAACACGTCGCCCGGCTCGAGCCGTCGGCCCGGCTGCTGGCCGCGCACGAAGGCGAGGCTCTTGCCGTCGGGTGAGAACGCCGGCTGCACGTTGTCGAAGCCGGATCCCGGAAGCGTACGCTCCTGGCCGTCGTCGAGCCGCTTCACCACGATCGAGCGCACGCCCGACTCCTCCGAGACGAACGCGAGGCTCTTGCCGTCGGGGGAGAAGGCCGGCCCGCTCTCGATGCCGTCGCTGCTGGTGAGCTGGCTGAGACGCGCCGCGGCCAGGCTGTCGCGCGCGGCCTCGCCGCGCGGGCGCAAGAGCACTACGGCGAGCACGACCAGGAGCCCCGCCGCGACCAGCCACGCCCACGACGGCCGCCTCGCCGAGCGCCTGGCGGTCGCGGCGGCGAGCAGCTCGTCGAGCTCGAGCCGCGCGTCGCCGGCGTCGCGCAGCCGCCGGTCGACGTCCTTCTCGAGGCAGCGCTCCAGCAGGCGCCGCAGCGGAGCGGGCGTGGCGCGCGGCAGCTTCGACCAGTCGGGCTCGCGCGTCAGCACCGCGGCGATCACGTCCGGCACGCTCGGGGCGTCGAAAGCGAGCTGCCCGGTCAGCATCTCGAAGAGCACGCAGCCGAACGACCAGATGTCGCTGCGGCGGTCGACCGCCGCCCCGCGCGCCTGCTCCGGGCTCATGTAGAGCGGCGTGCCGAGCACGGTGCCGGCGCGCGTCACGCCGCGCGTGAGCGTCTTCGCCTCGGGGGCGCCGGACCCGGCGGCGGTCTCGAGCGCGGTGGCGAGACCGAAGTCGAGCACGCGCGCGTGTCCGTCGGGCGCGACCTTGATGTTGGCCGGCTTCAGGTCGCGGTGGACGATGCCCTTGTCGTGCGCCGCCGTGAGCGCGCTCGCGACGTCGCGCGCCACGCGCAGCGCCTCGGCAAGCGGGAGCGGGCCGCGCGCGATCCGCTCGGCGAGCGTCTCGCCCTCCACGAGCTCCATCACCAGGTAGTGGAGCGGCGTCCCGCCCTTGCCCTGGGTCTCGCTCACCTCGTGGATCACCGCGATTCCCGAGTGGCTGAGCGCCGCCAGCAGCCGCGCCTCGCGCTCGAAGCGCGCGAGGCGGTCGGCGTCGCGCCCGAGCTCCTCGGGCAGGATCTTGACCGCCACCTCGCGCCCGAGCCGCGGGTCGAGCGCGCGGTACACCTCGCCCATGCCCCCGCTGCCGAGGGCGCTCCTGATCTCGTACGGCCCGAGCCGCTCTCCGACTTCCAGGCTCAAGCGTCGCTCTCCTGGAGAAGACCGAGTATAGGCCGCGTCGCTTCACGAGCCCCGGAGCCGGTGCTTTGCGCCCCGCTCGCTTGTGGCCCAGAATGGTGGGGGATTCCTTCGGAGGATGCCCTGATGAGTGTCTGCCGCACGAGCCTCGCCACAGCGTCGGTCCTCGCCGTGACCTTCCTCGCCGCGCCCGCGCGCGCCGCCGAGCCGGACGCCGCCAAGATCTACGCGAAGACCTGCGCGCTCTGCCACGGGCCCGAGGGCCAGCCCAACGAGACCTTCGCCAAGATGGGCGTGCGCAGCTTCAAGGACCCGGAGTGGCAGAAGGCGACGGCCGATGCCCAGCTCGAGAAGTCCATCCGCGAGGGCAAGAAGGGCACCCTGATGGCCTCCTTCGAGAAGCAGTTCACCCCCGAAGAGATCAAGGCCCTCGTCGCCCACGTCCGCAAGCTCGGCGCGGCTCCGGCCGCCAAGTAGCCGTCCCGGCGGGTCCGGGGCGACTAGCTTCCGCTGACGGTCATCTTCCGGATCCGCAGCGTCGGCGACGCGCTCGCCCCGCGGAACACGAGGTCGTTTCCGACCGCGTCCACGTCCATCAGCATCTCGCGCAGGTTGCCTGCGATCGTGACCTCGTGGACCGGGTACGTGAGCCGGCCGTTCTCGATCCAGTGGCCGACCGCCCCCTGCGAGTAGTCGCCGGTCACCACGTTCACTCCCGAGCCGATCAGGTCGGTGACGTAGAGCCCGCGCGCGGTCGACGCCAGGATCGCCTCGGGCGTCGCTTCGCCCGGCTCGAAGTAGAGGTTCGAGGCGCCCACGCCCGGGCCGCCCCCCACGCCGCGCCGTGCCGTGCCCGTCGGCCTGGCGCCGATCTTGCGCCCGGAGTACGCGTCGCACAGCCAGTAGCGCAGCACTCCCTTCTCGATCGGCTGGTTGCGGCGCGTCGGCTGGCCCTCTCCGTCGAAGGGGCGCGAGCCGAGGCCGCGCACGCGGCGCCCGTCGTCGACGAGCGTGACGAGCGGTGAAGCGACCGGCTGGCCGAGCCGGTCCTTCAGGAACGTGGCGTTGCGGAACACGGCGTAGCCCGAGATCGCGGCGAACAGCGTGCCCAGGATCTCGCCGGCCGTCTCCGGGTCGAACACGACCGGCACCTCCGCCGTCTTGACCTGGCGCGCGCCGAGCCGCCGCAGCGTGCGCTCCGCGGCCTTGCGTCCCACCGCTTCGGGGCTCTCGAGGTCGGCGAGGCCGCGGCCGGTCGTGTACCAGTGGTCGCGCTCCATCTGCCCGTCGCGCTCCGCCTGCGGCACGACCGAGAGCGACACCGACGACGTCCGATAGCCGCCCATGAAGCCGCGCGAGTTGGCGAGCACCAGGGAGCCCTCGCCCGAGCCCCAGGAGGCGCCCTGGGAGTTGTCGATGCCGGGAACCGCGAGTGCCGCCGCCTCGGCGCGTCGGGCCCGCTCGATCCGCTCTGCGGGCGGCAGCTCGAGCGAGGAGGCGTCGAAGAGGCCGAGCTCGATCGCCTCGGGAGGGAAGGTCTCGTCGGGCAGGCCGGCGGCTGCGTCCTCGCTCGTGACGCGCGCCATCCCGACCGCTTCCTCGGTGAGCCGCAGCAGCGTCGGCCAGGAGAAGTCGGAGGTGTAGGTCGAGGCGGTGCGCCGGCCGACGAAGACGCGCAGGCCGAGCGCCTTGCTGCCGGCCTCGGTGAGCGTCTCGATCTCGCTCTTGCGGACGGTCACGGAGAACTCCGTGCCTTCCGACACGATCATGTCGGCCGCGTCCGCCCCGGCGGAGCGCGCGGCCTTCAGCAGCTCTGCGGCGAGGTCGCGGTAGTCAGGCACTGAAGAAGGCTTCCAGCGCTCTTGCGGCGAAGGCGGCGTCAGCAGGCTCACGCCGACGAGGCAGGCGACTCGAGGCGAGGACCGCAGGGTAGATCATGTACTCGGTCACGTCGACGGGATGGCCCCAGCGCGCGCTCAGCCATCCCGAGAGCGCGTCCTGCCGCCAGGTGATGAGGGTCGTCACCAGCATGCCCGCGGCGATCGAGGCCGTGCCGCCTGCGGCGGTGACGCGCTTCCAGAGGAACGCCGCGAGCAGCGCGGGCGTCAGCCCCGCGCCCACCATGGTGTAGGCGGTGAAGCCATCGCCGATCGGTGAACAGCATGATCGCGGCGACGCGTAGGCGAGCGTCGGCCGCGCAGCACCACGATCATCACGCGCTGGAAGCGCGAACCACCTGCACCTCGCGTCGCGCTGCGGCTGTCAGGAAGCGCTGGTAGACGTCGCGCGCCAGGTTCGTCGACGGGATCATCAGGAAGGTGTTCGCGGTCGAGAAGATGATCGCGAGCGCCGCTCCGAGCAGCAGGCAGCCGCGCGACCACGGGCAGGTCGTGGCGGGCGAGGTACAGAATGATCGTCTCGGTGGCGCCGGATGTCACGAGCAGCCGTCCGCGCCGCGGAAGGGCGCGACGCGCTCAGTACTTGCCCGCGCCGATCGCCGCGAGCAGTGCGAGCGGCGGTCTCGATGATCACGACTCCGACGATCATCCCGAGCACGGCGCGGCGCGCCGAGCGCTCGTCCTTCGCCGAGAAGAACTTCTGGTACATGCTGCTCTCGCCGAGCAGCGAGGAATCCCGAAGGTCGGGCGCACCAGCAAGACGCCGAGACGGCCCACGACCGCGCCGCCGATGGGCTCACGAGCGCGAATGCGTCGACGAGTAGCCGAGCGAGAGCCGTCTCCGTCGTGAGTAGCGTGACGTGGCACGATGCACGACGATCGAAGGCTTGATCGAGCGAGCCGCCGCTCGCGCGTCACATCACGGCAGCGCCGATCAGCGTCCAGAGCCTGCGCGCCCGACGCAGGCCTGTGACGAGTCGAGCTGGCGGCCGGTAGCCGCGGAACTGGTAGCCGGCGATCGCCAAGTAGGCCGATCACGGTGAAGGTGCCGAGCACGCGTGCGAGCGGCGTGTAGCGCTTCTCGAGGATGTCCGCCACCGTGAACTCGCGATCCGGCGCACCGATGCGCGAGGAAGTAGACGATCACGATCCCGACCCAGGCGCCGGCGCTCATCCACAGGTCGCCGATCCCCTCGCGGAACGCGAGCCCGGCTGCCGCCGAAGAGGCTGCCCGAGCGATCCAGGTGCAGATCAGCGTGCCGACCAGGTACCAGGTGGAGACGCTGCGGCCGGCCACCATGAAGTCTTCCTGCGTCTTCGTGGTGCGGCTCTTCCAGACTCCGACGCCGAGCAGCACGACCCGTAGAGGACGATCGTCGCGAAGAACAGCACTAAACCGCCGTCCCCCCGACCGTGATCTCCGAGACCAGGATCGTCGGCAGGCCGACGCCGACCGGGATGCTCTGGCCGGCCTTCTGGCAGGTGCCGACGCCCTCGTCGAGCTTGAGGTCGTGGCCGATGCGGGTGACTCGCGTGAGCACGTCGGGCCCGTTGCCGATCAGCGTCGCACCGACGACCGGGCGCGTGATCTTGCCGTCCTCGATCAGGTAGGCCTCGGTCGCCGAGAAGACGAACTTGCCGCTGGTGATGTCCACCTGCCCGCCGCCGAAGTGCTTGGCGTAGAGCCCGCGCGGCACCGAGCGCACGATCTCGTCGGGGTCGTCCTGGCCCGCGAGCATGAAGGTGTTCGTCATCCGCGGCAGCGGGTGGGACGCGTAGCTCTCGCGCCTGCCGTTGCCGGTCGGCGCCATCTTCATGAGCGTGGCGTTCATGCGGTCCTGCAGGTAGCCGCGCAGGATGCCGTCCTCGATCAGCACGGTCCGGCCGGGGCGGTTGCCCTCGTCGTCGACGTTGAGGCTGCCGCGGCGGTCCTGGATCGAGCCGTCGTCCACCACCGTGACGCCGGGAGCCGCCACGCGCTCGCCGATCCGGCCCGAGAAGGCCGAGAGGCCCTTGCGGTTGAAATCGCCCTCGAGGCCGTGGCCGACGGCCTCGTGGAGCAGGATTCCGGGCCAGCCGGGCGCCAGCACCACGGGCATCGGTCCTGCCGGCGCCGGCACCGCGCCGAGCAGCGTCACCGCCATGCGCGCGGCTTCCTTCGCAAAGTATTCGGGAGACTTCGTCTCGAAGAACTCGGGGCCGAGCCGCCCGCCGCCCCCCGCGCTGCCCTCGTGCCGCACGCCCTTTTCGCTCGCGATGGCGCTCACACGGATCGAGAAGAGCGGCTGCACGTCCTCGACCAGGACCCCCAGCGAGCTCGCGATCCGCACCCTCCGCGTCTGCTCGCCGAGGCTCGCGAACACCTTCTCGATCCGCGGGTCGTAGCCGCGGGCGGCGCGGTCGGCGCGCTCCACGAGCGCGATCCGCTCGGCGAGCGACAGCACCCCGACGCTCGTCTCGCCGTAGCGCCGGTCGACCGGGGCCGGCGAGACGGGCTGCGGCGGCAGCGACTTCGAGTCGCTGGCGATGTGGGCGGCCGTCTCGGCGGCCCGCGCCATCGCCTCCCAGCTCAAGTCGTCGGTGTAGGCATAGCCCGTTCGCTCGCCCGCGACGACCCGCACCCCGAGGCCGCACGTGACGCCGGCCGAGGCCGAGCGGATGATCCCCTCCTCCAGGAACAGCGAGGACGTGGTCTCGTGCTCGAAGTAGAGGTCGGCGAAACCGCCCCCGCGGGCGAGCGCCAGACCCAGAAGTCGCTCCATTTCCGACACCGGCACGTCGGCTGGCGTGCGCGCACGCTCGTCACGGGGCATTTGCTCATCCTAGCAGGGGCAG
>CAVRVE010000023.1:0-126311 GCA_963724555.1 uncultured Acidobacteriota bacterium | reverse complement strand
CTGAGACGGCACCCAACACCTCCGGTCGCGCGCCGGCGGGAGAGCGGCGGCGCGGTGAGCGGGGAGAGTAATGGGGGCAGGGGACAGGATGGGTCCGGGCGGCATACGGGAATTGGATTCACTGGCGAAGGACGCGGGGCCTACACTGATTTCGTGATCCCGCGTCGCGCGCTCCCAGCTACGCTTGTCGCTGCAGCGATCGCCACGGCGTTTTGTGGAGGGGACTCCGGCATGGACGGGCCGGCGTTCCTGAACGTCCGCGTCGCCTACGAGGTCGCGGCGGCCGGCAGGGGCGTCCCACCTTCGTGCAACATCTGCTACCCGGGATGCGCGCGACCACCAATGCCGCCTCGCCGGGCTTCAGGCGGTGGTTCCGCTCTGGGGCGCGGAGACGCTGCGGCTCACCGAGGCCGCGCCGGGCCGCTACGAGGGAGTCCTGCTGCAGGTGCCAACGAACGCGCCGCTGCGGCTCTACGGGCGCGACATCGGGGCCTGCTGCGTCGACGCGTGCAACTACCCGCCCGTGCTCGAGGACATCTCGCTCAACGGGACGAAGCTCACGAAAGTCGTCCGCGACGGGCTGCCTGCGGGCGTGACGGCTGCGCTCGAGTTCAGCGTGACGGGGACGGGGATGGTCCGGCAGTAGCGCGCGGCGGCCGCTTCCTACTCCTTGACCCAGGTCGGCACGCGGCCGGGGGTCCAGGGCGCGCCCGCCTTTTCCATCGCGTCCTCGAGCGCGGCGAGGTCGGTCTCGACGAGCGTGCGCAGCGTCGCGAGCTGCTTCTCGAAGGCGTCGGCGGCGTCGGCGTAGGCCTTGCGGCTGGTGCCGGTTGGCGCGACGGTGGCCGACCACTGGGTGCCGACGATCGCGTGCACGCGGTCGGCGGTCGACATCGGCGTCGGCTCGTTGCGCGACGCAGCACGCGGTCGCCGCGGAGGCCGATCAGCAGGTCGTCGAGCGCGCGATCGATGCGGCGGGCCTCGGTGCCGAGCGCCGGCGCGGCGGCCGGGGTGTCGTCGAGCGCCTTCTTCACGGCCTTGAGGCGGGTCTCGGCCTCTTCGGCGGCGTCGACCGCGCCGAGCACCGCGCGCTGGAGCCGAGCGGTCTTGCGCTGGAACGCCAGGCAGCTCAGCGCCGTCCTGCGCCTTCAGGGTCTGCAAGGCCGAGCGACTCGACGACGAAGCTCTGCGGTGCGGCGAGCGGCGTGATCGCGCCGTCCACGCGCTTCTCGAAGCTCACGCTGTACGGCCCGGGACGACGAGCGGGCCGCCGGGCGGATCGAAGAAGGGGTTGTCGTGGGGCGGCGTCAGTGCGGGTGGGGTTGGCGGCCGGGAAGCGCAGGTCCCAGGCGACGCGCTGGATGCCGGCCTTCACGGGGCCGCTCAGGCGGCGCACGACGTTGCCGTCCGCGTCCGTCACCGTCAGGACGACCGCCGGGTCCTCCTCGCGGGCCTCCGCGCGCAGCTCGTCGTGCGTCGGGTAGGACGATGTCCGCGCCCTTCTTGTCGGCTCTCCTTCTCGGCGTCGTGCCGCGTCCTTGCGCTCGTCTTGATCTCGTCCTTCAGGTAGTAGGTGAAGACGGCGCCGAACGGCGGGTTGGGCGCGGTGAAGAAGCGTCTCGCCCTGGAACGGCCTTGCCGCGCAGGCCCAGCGGCGTCTGCGGCATGTACGCGAGCGCCTGGCTTGCACGGGAAGCTCGCCGCCGCGTCTCGAGCGCGCGGCCGTCGCGACGCGCGCAGCGGCGATTAGTCGTCGAGGATGTAGATGCCGCGGCCGAAGGTCGCGACCACCAGGTCGTTCTCGCGCCGCTGGATCGCGAGGTCGCGGACCGGCGATCGTCGGCATGCCGCCCTTGAGCTGGAGCCACTGCTGCCCGCCGTCGCGGCGAGAAGAAGAGGCCGAACTCGGTGCCGACGAAGAGCAGCTCGCGCTCGACGGTGTCCTCGGCGATCGTCCAGGTGCTGCCGCGCGCGGGGAGGTCCGCCGGCGATCGCTGTCCAGCTGCGGCCGCGGTCGGCGCTTCGGAGCAGGTAGGGCTTGAAGTCGCCGTTCTTGTGGTTGTTGAAGGCGGCGTAGACCACGTCCTTGTCGAAGCGCGAGGCGAACAGGTCGCTCACGTAGCTCTGCTCGCGGCACGCCGGGGAACTCTCGTCCTGGCGCCGCCAGCTCTGGCCGCCGTCCTCGCTCACCTGGATCAGGCCGTCGTCGGTGCCGACGTAGAGCAGCCCTTCGACGAGCGGCGACTCGTCGAGCGCGACGATGTTGCCGTAGAAGGACGTCGACTGGCTCTTGGCGACGGCGTCCGGGCCCCACAGCTTCCCCATCACCTTGAGCTTGTTGCGGTCGAGCTGGCGCGTGAGGTCGCCGCTGATCGGCGTCCAGCTGTCGCCGCGGTCGTCGCTGCGGAAGACGCGCTGCGCGGCGAAGTAGAGCCGCGTGTGCTTGTGCGGGCTGATCACGAGCGGCGCAGTCCCAGTTCCAGCGCAGCGGCGGCTCGCCCGGCGCCTGCCTGCGGCTGGATCAGGACGCGCTCGCCGCTCTTGCGGTCGAAGCGGGCGAGCACGCCGTACTGCAGCCTCGAGTAGACGATGTTCGGGTCGCTCGGGATCGACGCGCGCGTGGAAGCCGTCGCCGCCCCTGGTGACGAACCAGTCGCTGTTCGTGGCGCCGTGCTCGGTGAGCGTGCGCGAGGGCCGCCGAGCGTGTTGTTGTCCTGGGTGCCGCCGTAGACGTTGTAGAACGGGCGCCGCGTTGTCGACGTCCACGCGGTAGAACTGGGTGATCGGCAGGTTCGCGAAGAAGCGCCAGGTGGCGGCGCGGTCGAAGCTCTCGTACAGGCCGCCGTCGCAGCCGACCAGGTAGTGGTCGGTGTCGTCGGGGTCGATCCAGATCACGTGGTTGTCGACGTGCTTGTAGCGCTCGCCGAGGTTGCGCCAGGTCTTGCCGGCGTCGTCCGACACCTTGAGGAAGACGTCGATCGAGTAGACGCGGTCGGCGTTCTTCGGGTCGACGAACACCTTCTGGTAGTACATCGCCTGCGGGCTGTAGTCGGAGCGCTTCTCCCAGGTCTCGCCGCGGTTCGTCGAGCGGTAGATGCCGCCGCTTGTTGGCGGCGGCGGTCTCGACGAGCGCGTAGACGATGTCGGGGTCGGTCGGCGCGATCGCGAGGCCGATGCGGCCCATCTCCTCCTTCGGCAGGCCGCTCGTGATCTTGCGTCCAGGTCTTGCCGCCGTCGGTCGATCTTGTAGAGCGCCGACTCGGGGCCGCCGTCGATCAGCGTGAAGACGTGGCGCCGGCGCTGGTACGCGGCGGCGAGCAGGACGTCGGGATCGCGCGGGTCCATGACGACGTCGGTGACGCCGGTGTTCTCGCTGACCGTGAGCACGGCGTTCCAGGTCTTGCCGCCGTCGGTCGTCTTGTAGAGGCCGCGGTCGCCGCCGGGCGACCAGAGCGGGCCCTGCGCGGCGACGTAGACGACGTTCGAGTCCCTCGGGTCGATCAGGATCTTGCCGATGTGCTCGGAGCTCTTGAGGCCCACGTTCTTCCAGCTCTTGCCGCCGTCCTCGGTCTTGTAGACGCCGTCGCCGTAGCCGACGCTGCGCTGCGAGTTGTTCTCGCCCGTGCCGACCCAGACGACGCTCGGGTTGCTCGGGTCGATCGCGACGCAGCCGATCGAGTACGAGCCCTCGCCGTCGAAGACCGGCGTCCAGGTGGTGCCGGCGTTCTCGGTGCGCCAGACGCCGCCCGAGGCGACGGCCACGAACCAGCGCTTCTTGTCGGTCGGGTCGACGGCGAGGTCGGCGATGCGGCCGCTGGTGACGGCCGGCCCGATTCCGCGCAGCGTCAGGCCGGACCAGCCGTCGGCCGACCAGGGGACCTTGGGCTTGTCCTCTTCTTTCTTGTCGGCTTGCCTTTCTTGTCTGGCTTCCTTGCTTGTCGGCGGGTTTCGTCGGCTTCTTCGCCTCGGGTTTGGCGGCGGCCTTCGGCTCCGGCTTGGCCGCGGGCTTTGCTTCGCGGCTGCTTCGGGGCGCGGGCTTCCGGCCGGGGCTTCGCGGCTTCGGCTTCGCCCTCGGCCGGCGGCTTGGCCTGCTGCGAGCGCCGCCGTGGCGAGAGTGGTCGCGAACGACAGCACGAGTGCAGGCGCGATCCAGTTCTTCACGTTCGCTCCATAGGATGAAGACGGCACGGTGATTCTCCCCGCGCCCCGGACGACGCGCAATCCGAGCCGCGTTCCATCTTCGAGCCGGCATCTGCCGTTCGGCGACTCGTTCTGGAACGAGTTCCAGCCCGAAGGTAACAGTGGCCCACCGACAACTCGCCCCGGGGCGAGTTGGTTCAAGTAGTTTCTCAACCAACTCTGTCCGGACAGAGTCGATCGAGTCCCCGCCTCCCTGCTGCTCGCCGTCAGCGAGGCAGAGGCGAGTAGCAGTTCCCGCGTAGACGATGTTCACGGCCTCGCACAGCCGAGAGCCACGGGTAGCGGGGACTCGCTGCCGAGGGCCCACCCCCCGCTGTCGTTCGCTCGTCGGCGGGGTTCGAGCACGAGTCCCCGCGAGACTGTGGCCCCCTGCGGCTCGTCGCGCTCGGCCGTCCGCGACGATGGCCACGGCCTCGCACGACTGAGCGCATGGCCTCGCTCCCTCGCGGTAAACTCGCGGGCGCATGGACCGGCCTGTGCTCACGCGCCGCCTCGCGGGCTTCGGCACCTCGATCTTCGCCGAGATGACGCCGCTCGCCCGCAAGCACGACGCCGTCAACCTCGGCCAGGGCTTCCCGACTTCGACGGGCCCGAGTTCGTGAAGCAGGCGGCGATCGAGGCGATGCGCGCGGGCCACAACCAGTACGCGCCGATGCCCGGGCCTGCCGGAGCTGCAGCAGGCGGTGGCGGACCACCAGCGCCGCTTCTACGGCCTCGCGTACGACCCGGCGAGCGAGATCACGATCCACGCCGGCGCCACCGAGGCGCTCTGCGCCACGCTCGGCGCGCTGCTCGACGCGGGCGACGAGGTGATCGTGTTCGAGCCGTTCTACGACTCCTACCTGCCGGGGATCGCGCTCGCGCGGCCGAGGCGCGCGTGGTGCCGCTCGCGGCTGCCGGACTTCCGCCTCGACCGCGCGGAGCTCGAGCGCGCGATCACGCCCCGCACGCGGCTGCTGCTCCTCAACTCGCCCGAGCAACCCGACGGGCCGCGTCTTCACGCGCGCGGAGCTCGCCGAGATCGCGGCGCTCTGCGTGCGGCACGACCTCGTGGTCGTCACCGACGAGGTCTACGAGCACCTCGTCTACGAGGGCGAGCACGTGCCGCTCGCCACGCTGCCCGGGATGCGCGAGCGCACGGTCACGATCTCGTCGGGCGGCAAGACCTTCAGCCTGACCGGCTGGAAGATCGGCTGGGCCTGCGCCGCGCCGCCGCTCACCGCGGCGCTGCGCGCCGTGCACCAGTTCGTCACCTTCGCGGTCGCGACGCCGTTCCAGCACGCGATCGCGGCCGGCGCTCGCGGCGCCGGACGCGTACTACCGCGAGCTGCGCGACGACTACCGCAGCCGCCGCGACCGCCTCTGCGACGGGCTCGAGGCCGCCGGCTTCGGCGTGCGGCGGCCCGAGGGCACCTACTTCGCGCTCGCCGACGTGCGGCCGCTCGGCTTCGAGGACGGGCGCGAGTTCTGCCTGTCGCTCGTCGAGAAGGTCGGCGTGGCGGCGATCCCCGTGAGCGCCTTCGCCGCGGAGGGGCGGCTCCGGCACCTGGTGCGCTTCGCCTTCTGCAAGGACGACGCGACGCTCGACGAAGGGCTGCGGCGCCTCGCGCGGCTCAAGGCCTCCTGACCCTGGACACGCTCGTCCTCGTCGTCTTCGCGGTCGTCTACCTCGGGATGCTGCTCGGCGAGATCCCGGGCCTCGCGCTCGACCGCACCGGCGTCGCGCTGCTCGGGGCGCTGGTGCTGATCGCCTCCGAGCGCGTCACGCCGGCCGCCGCCTGGGCCGCGGTCGACGTGCCGACGCTCGCGCTGCTCTTCGGGCTGATGGTGGTGTCGGCGCAGCTGCGGCTCGGCGGCTTCTACGCCGTGGGTCACGCGCCGGATCGTCGTCGGCCGACGTGTCGCCCCGCGACCTTGCTCGCCGCCGTGGTCGGGGCCGCCGGGGCGCTCTCGGCGGTGCTCACGAACGACATCGTGTGCCTCGCGGTCGCGCCCGCTGCTCGTCGAGGGCTGCCTGCGCCGGCGGCTCGACCCGCTGCCGTTCCTGCTGGCGCTCGCCTGCGCGGCGAACGTCGGCTCGGCGGCGACGCTGATCGGCAACCCGCAGAACATGCTGATCGGGCAGACGCTGCGGCTCTCGTTCGCCGGCTACCTCGCGATGCCGCTGGTGCCGGCGGTCGCTCGGGCTCGGTGCCGTCTGGCGCCTGATCCGCTCGCGCGTGCGCGGGACCGCTGGGCGAGCGACCGGGGGCGCCGCGCGCGTCGAGCGCCGCCCTTCGACGCGCTGGCAGACGGCGAAGGGCCTCGCGATCGCTGGCGCTGCTCGTGGTCGGCGTTCCTGTTCGCACCGGTGCCGCGCGAGGTGCTGGCGCTCGGCGGCGCGGCGATCCTGCTGATGAGCCGGCGGATGGCCTCGCGCGACATGATCGGCCTCGTCGACTGGCAGCTGCTCGTGCTGTTCATCGGCCTGTTCGTGGTGAACCACGCGTTGCCGACGCCGGCCTCGACCGCGCGCGCGAGCGCCTCGCTGCGCGCCGCGGGCGTCGACCTCGCCGACCGTGCGCTTCCTGTTCCCCGTCACCGTCGTGCTGTCGAACCTCGTCTCGAACGTGCCCGCGGTGATGCTGCTGCTGCCGCACGCGACCCACCCGCTCGCCGGACCGGTGCTGGCGCTCGCCTCGCACGCTCGCCGGCAACCTGCTCATCGTCGGCAGCATCGCGAACATCATCGTCGTCGACCAGGCGGCGGCGCTCGGCGTGCGCGATCGGCTGGCGCGAGCACGCGCGCGTCGGGGTTCCCGTGACGCTCGTGACGCTCGCGATCGCCGCGTTCTGGCTCTGGCTGCGGGCGCGCTAGGTTTGGGTTCGCGCGAGCCATCGCTCCACGGCACGGCCGTGATCGCCTGCGGATACGTGCGTCGGCCACACTCAACTCGTTCCGGAACGAGTTACGAAGCGTAACGCCCGCCGCCGAACCGAGACTGGGCGACTGCTCTAGTAAACGAGCCAGCCGACGTAAGGATCAGCCGTGGTCGTGCGGAGCTAGTTCATCTCGTCCACGATCGGCTGGATCCTCGCCTTCGCCGCCCTGCCGACATCCGACCCAAAGATACGCTTCTCATGATCCCGCCTCCACACAAAGACGTACCAGCGAGCGATCCGATCGCTGGCATCAGTCTCGCGGCTCGATTCGGATAGCGGAAGTCATAGCCGCGTGAGTGCTGTGTCAACAAATGGATAGGAGCGCACCGTTTTCCATTCACGCGAACGGTTCACACTGCATTCACATTACTATTGCAATAGTAATTCGGCTGTTGTAGCCTCCACGGCCTTCGACGTTCCAACGAGCAGGACCGACGGGCGTGGCCCTCTCCCAGCCCGGGCGGTGGGAGGCGCACATGCAGGGAGTCGCGCCGGGTCACACTCGAGGAGAGAGCTTCCGCCGCGCCGTCGCGCGCCTGCTGATCGCCACGCTCGCCTGTCCGGCACCGCTCGCGTCGGCGGCGCCCTCGCCCACTGCAGCGACGCAGCCCTCGACCGACGTGCCGCCGGCTCCGTCCTGTGCGGAGTCCCTGAGCAGCGGAGCCTTCCCGACGGCGTCCACGGCGCAGAGCGAGTTGTGGCCCCCGAACCATGCCCTCGTCGATGTGGGCCTGCGCGTGGATCTGGGACCGCTCTGCCTCGGCCTCGCCTCGAGGCAGGTCGCGGTCTACTCGGACGAGCCCGACGACGCAACGGGCGATGGTTCGACGATCCACGACGCTCAGCTCGACCCTCCGGACCTGTACCTGCGCAGCGAGCGACAAGGCACCGGTGACGGACGCATCTACCTCATCGTGGCCACGGCGAGCCACTCGGGAGCGACGGGACGCGCGTGCACGGCCGTCGTCGTCCCCAAGTCGCAGAGCAAGAAAGACCGTGACGCCGCGCGCGCTCAGGCGACCGCGGCTGTTCAGGCGTGCGAGGCCTCGGCCCCGCCCGCGGGCTTTTCGTTGCTCGTGGAGGGGGCGCTGGATGTCGTCAACCAGGCCCCGATCGTCGACGCCGGCCCCGACCAGGGCATCGAGCTGGGAGGCGCCGCCGAGCTCAACGGCTCCGTCGCGGACGACGGTCGGCCGACACCGGGCGCTCTGACCGTCTCCTGGAGCGCCGTGAGCGGGCCGGGTCTCGTTACTTTCGCCGACTCGACGCAGCCCAGGACGCAGGCCCGCTTCGGAGCGCCCGGCACGTACCTGCTCCGCCTCACGGCCAGCGACGGGGCCCTCTCGTCCTTCGACGACGTGCAGGTCGTGGTCAACGCAGCCAACCTGGCGCCGGTCGTTAGCGCGGGACCCGATCTCACGATCGCCCTTCCGGCCACGACGACAACTCTCGACGGCAGCGTCGTGGACGACGGGCGACTGCTCGCGAGCCCGGCGCTGGCGTGGACCCAGATCGGCGGTCCGCAGGGCGTCGTCTTCGCCCAGCCGTCGAGCGCTACGACGGCGGTGACGCTGCCCGGGCATCGGGAGCTTCGACCTGCGGCTCACCGCGTTCGACGGACAGCTCACGTCCACCGACGACGTGCGCGTCAGCGTCGTTCCCGAGCCGCCTCCGAGCGTCGATGCCCAGGACGGGAGCGTGCCCGAGGGCGACGAAGGGCTGACCGGCGCGAGCGTCGAGGTGCGGTTGTCCAAGGCATGGACGGCACCCGTGAGCGTCGACTACGTGACGCAGGACGCCACAGCAGCCAACCCGTGCGACTACCGGCGACGTTTCGGCACTCGTCGAGTTCGCCGCCGGCGAAACCACTCGCTCCGTCCTGGTCCCGGTCGTCGGCGACCATGCCCGCGAGAGCGAAGAGGCCCTCGAGTTCCTGATCGGCAACCCCGTGGGAGCGACACTCGGCCGCGATCGCGCGCTCGTCACCGTCACGGACGACGACGGCCCGAACCGCGGACCGGCCGCTCACTCGAGCCGCGGCCCGGCCGACGGCAGCGTGGGTGTCGCGGCACCCGCCACGCTGTCCTGGTCCGCCAACGATCCGGACACTGGCGACACCCTGACTCACGACGTCTACCTCGGCACGGCCTTCTCACTGAGCGGCCAGCAGTGGCTCACTGCCTGCCCGGAAGGGCCCGATCCGGGACCGCGATCGGGCGTGGCGAGCGGGTACGATGACGCCAACGACCGCTTGATCGTCTACGGCGGCCAGAGCCCGGGCGGATCCGCCGACACCGACGTCTACGTGCTGGCCAACGCCAGCGCGGCCGGCGGCGCGCCCTCGTGGGAGCGCTACTCGCCAGCCGGTGGACCGGGAACGCTCGCGCACGCGGCGTTCGGGTACGACGCAGCCGCCAATCGGCTCGTCCTCTTTGGCGGCTGCAAGGGCACGTGCGCGTCGCCGAGCGACGAGACCTGGGTGCTCGTCAACGCGAACGGGCTCGGAGGGACGCCCACCTGGCAGCGGCTGGCAGCGAGCGGGCCCGCGGCTCGCTTCGGGCACGCGGGTGCCTTCGATCCGGCAGGCAACCGGCTGTTCGTGCACGGGGGTGCTGCGAACGAGAGTTCCCCGCCCTTGGCCGACACCTGGGTGCTCGACAACGCGAACGGAATCGGGGCGCCAGCCTGGCGCGCCCTTTCGCCCGCCGGCACGCCCCCGACGGCGCGCCGCTTCGCGACTCTGACACACGATCCGTCGAGTGGCCGGCTCGTCCTCTACGGCGGTCGTGATGCTGACGGAGCGGCACTGGCGGACGTGCACGTCCTGAAGGATCCGGCGGGTCCCGCGGTCGAGTGGACGGCCCTCCTGCCGGCAACCGACGGCCCGGCGGGCCGCTTCGCGCACACCGCGGCCTTCGATCCCGCAACGCATCGCCTGCTGGTGTATGGCGGCACGAACGGCGGTCTCGAGGAAGGGCTCAACTACGTCTTTGCCGACGCGTGGCTGCTGACCGGAGCGAACGGCCTCGGGGCTCGCCCGGAGTGGGTGCGGATCGACGGCGGCCCGGCTCCGGCAGGCCGCTTCTCCGCGGCCGCAGCGTGGTCGGCGAGTGCGAATCGTCTGCTGGTCTTTGGTGGCGCCAACAACAAGCTCGCGGCACCACCAGCCGACCTCTGGATTCTCGGGGACGCATTCGGCCAGCTTCCGCTCGTCTCTGCGGGAGAGCCGGCGTCGAGCTACACCGCAAGCGAGACCGCAGACGGCCGGGTCTACCTCTGGCGCGTCGTCTCGCGCGACGGTCACGGTGCGTGGCGCGGGACTCCTGCCTGGTCGTTCAGCAGCAACCGCGCCCCGATTGTCGATGCGGGACCCGACCAGGCCGTGACGGTTCCGCCAGGCACGGCAACGCTGAGCGGCGCGGCGAGCGACGACGGGTTGCCGGCTGCGGTGTCGCTCCGCTATGTGTGGAGCGTCGTCAGCGCACCCGGACCCGTCGCGTTCGCCGATGCGACCAGCCCTTCGACGACCGCGACTTTCGCAGCGCCTGGCGTCTACAGGCTGCTCCTGACGGTCGATGACACGCAGCTGACAGCCAGCGACGAGCTCGTCGTGAGCGTGAGCCCGCTGGTCCCGCTTCCGAATCACGCGCCGGTCGTCAGCGCCGGACCGGACCGCGCGCTGCGCGAGCCGGAGACAAGTCTCGTCCTGCAGGGCACCGTGGCTGACGACGGACGGCCGAGCGGCACGACCACCCAGGCGTGGAGCCTCGTCAGCGGGCCAGGGCCGGTGCACTTTGCGGATGCGACGGCCATCGCAACGAGCGTCTCGTTCGACGCACCGGGCACCTATCGGCTGCGCCTCACCGCCAGCGACGGCGAGCTTGCGGCAGCGGACGACGTCAGCGTGTTCTACGCCGCGGCCACCGTCCTGCCCGACCTCGTGGTCAAGACCGTGGACACCGGGGCCCTCGTCGTGAATCCGACGTCGCTCGTCGTGAGCGGAGCAGCGAGTGTGGTGATCGCGAACTCCGGGCCCGGGACGGCTGCAGGCCCCTTGACGCTCACCGTCTTCGAAGATCGCAACGGAAGCGGAGCCTACGAGGCCGCGAGCGACGCCCTGCTCGGCGAAAAGGTTCTGGTCGGCCTCGAGCCGGCCGCAACACAGGTGGAGGCGGTTCCGGTCGCGGGCAGCGTGACGTTTGCGGGCAACCTGGTCTACGCCTTCGTCGACAGCGGGCAGTCGGTGGCCGAGAGCGATGAAACCAACAACTACGGCAGTTCATCGCCTGCGTGCGGCGGGCCAGGCTCGCCGTCTGGCTGGCACGTGGGAATCGAGTGGTTCTGGACGAACCCGAGCGTCGACCCCGGCTCGAACCGCGTCCTTTCCCCGCCCGTGGTGATCGACCTCGACGGCGATCGGCAGCCGGAGCTCGTCTTCATAAGCGCCTACCTGGGCGCGACCGCCTACGCGCAACAGTCCCGCTTGCGCGCCCTGAGCGGCCGCGATGGACACGAGCTGTGGAGCGTCACCGATCCGGCGCTCGGGCTCAACGGGGCCTCGCAGCTGGCGGCGGCGGACCTCGACGGGGACGGTCGACCCGAGATCCTGGCCGGTGCCGAGAACAACGTCAGCCTGCTGGCGTTCGAGCACGACGGCAGCTTCAAGTGGCGCAGCGACACGCTCGTCGACCAGGTCTCGTGGGGCGGACCGTCCATCGCCGATCTCGATGCGGACGGCGTCCCGGAGATCGTGATTGGTCGCCAGGTGCTGACGAACCAGGGGCACGTGCGCTGGACTGGAGCCGGACCCGGCCACGGTGGCGACCGCGGTGCCGGTTCGATCGTGGTCGACCTCGACCTCGACGGTCGACCGGAGGTCGTCGCCGGCAACACCGCCTACGTCGGCCAGGGTCCGACGCAGGGCCAGGTGGTGTGGCGGGTCACGAACGTGGCGGGAGTCACGATCCAGGACGGGTACGCCGCCGCCGGCAACTTCGACGACGACCCGAATCCCGAGATCGTGCTGGTCACGCGCGGATGGGTGCTGATGCTCGAGCACGACGGGCGCGTGAAGTGGGGGCCCTTCCACACCGATCCGACGCTCCACGACCTGTGGGCCGGCCCGCCGACGATCGCGGACTTCGACGGAGACGGAAAGCTCGAGGTGGCCGTCAACGGACAGCGGTGGCTCGTCGTCTACGCGGCCGACGGCTCCGAGAAGTGGCGCGCGCCCATCGAAGACACCACGACGGCGACGGGTTCGGCGGCCTTCGACTTCGACGGGGACGGGGCCGCGGAGCTGGTGTACGGGGATCACTTCGACGTGCGCATCCACCGCGGCAAGGACGGCGTCATCCTGTTCCGCGATCGCACCGGGTCGTCCACCGGCAGCGAGTCGCCGGTGATTGCCGACCTGGACGGCGACGGCGAGGCCGAGCTCGTCGCGGTCACCGACAACTGGTTTGGCGGGGCGGTCCCCGGCGTGCGCGTCTATGGCGAGGGCACCGGCGCGTGGGCAACGGCTCGTCCGCTCTGGAACCAGTTCGCCTACACGGTCAGCAACATCGACGACGACGGTCGTGTGCCGCGCCAGGAGCAACGCAACCTCGCGCTCGGCCATCGCTGGGCACAGCCCGGCGCGGTCAAGGACGGCCAGCTTTCGCCGTCGTGCGCCTTCCCGCGCCCGGACCTGACCGCCTCGGCCCTGCGGATCGCCGGCGACGCCTCGCTCTGGACGCTCACCGCTCGCATCGGCAACGGCGGCGCGCGCGTCGTCGGGCCTTCCGTGGCCGTGTCCTTCTACGACGGCGACCCGCGACTGGGCGGCCTGAAGCTCGGGACACTTCCGACGAGCCGCTACCTGCGGCCAGGCGAATTCGAGGACGTGACTCTGCAGCTGCCCCGCTCGACGACCACGCACGGCGCGGTCTTCGTATCGGCCGACGACGCGGGCGGGCTCAAGGGCCGCATCCTCGAATCGGACGAGCAGAACAACGTGCTCGATGGCGGCCAGGCGCTCTTGGCCGTCACGGCGCTTCCCGACCTCGCCGTCGTCGACGTCGACGCCTCGGGGCTCGCCACGAACGCGCGCTCGCTCGCCACGTCAGGGCTCGCGAGAGCCCGTGTCCGCAATCAGTCCGTCACCACGGTCGGACACGCCGTTCGAGGTCGCGTTCTTCGAGGACCGCGACGGCGACGGGATGCTCGGCGCCGCGGACGCAGTCCTCGGACGCGTCACGCTCGGCGGTCTTGGATCGCTGGAGACGCGTGTCGTCGAGGCCGCGGTTTCGGGATCGCTGTCGTTCCTTGGCAGCCCCGTTCGTGCCGTCGTCGACTCGACGTTCGTCGTGGCGGAATCCGATGAGACCAACAACATCGGCCGGGCTGGTGCCGCGTGTCAGGTGCGGCCGCCGGGGCCGCCCTTCACGCTTCGCGAGAAATGGGCCTGGACGACGGCGAACGTCCTCTCGACGCCCGCCGCGAGCGATCTGGATGGCGACGGCGTCGCCGACGTGGTGTTCGTGGCCATGGGAAGCGGCTCCGCCACGACGGACGGGCGGCTCCGCGCTCTTCGTGGACGAACGGGCCAGGCGCTCTTCTCCGTGGTGGATCCCACGAACGATCTCAACCCCTCGGCCAGCCCCGCGATCGGGGACATCGACGGCGACGGCCGGCCGGAGATCGTCGCGGTGGCCGAACAAGGCCAGCAGCTGCTGGCGTTCGAGCACGACGGCACGTTCAAGTGGCGAAGCGCCACGCTCGAGTTTGCCGTGGGGGCGGGTGCGCCTTTCCTTGCGGACCTCGACGGCGACGGCCGCCAGGAGATCGTGATCGGCCGCCAGGTCCTGAACGGCAACGGCACCTTGAGGTGGACCGGGACGGGTCCGATGGTGGGCCGCTCGGCCGTAACGGGCCTGCGATCGGTGGCCGCCGACCTCGACGGCGACGGCATTCCCGAGGTGATCGCCGGCGCGTCGGCCTATCGCGCGAACGGAACGCTGCTCTGGTCGGTTCCCGCGGTCGGCGACGGTGTCGTGGCGGTCGCAAACCTCGATTCCGACCCGCGTCCCGAGATCGTCGTGGGCAACAGCTGGCTCTGGCTGCTGGGGCACGACGGCACGCTGCGCTGGGGTCCGCTGACGCCACCCGGAAACGGGAACCTGAGCGCGGTGACGATTGCCGACTTCGACGGCGACACGCAACCGGAGATCGGCGTCGGCCGCTGGCCGAACTATGTGGTCGTCGAGCCGATGGGCCAGGTGAAATGGAGCAAGGAGGTGGCGCCGCCCACGCTCGTCTCGCCCGTGGCGTCGGCGTTCGACTTCGACGGTGACGGCGCGGTCGAAGCCGTGGTCGCCGACATCGCCGGGCTCCACGTGCTGAGCGGCCGCGACGGCGCTTTCGTCGGCGATGCGGCCGTGGGCTCGTGCACCTCGGCGCACGGCTATCCCCTCGTTGCCGACCTGGACGGCGACGGCAAGGCGGAGATCGTCGTCGGCTCGGTTCCGTGCAGCGGCAACACGGCCGTCGGCATTCACGTGTTCGGCGAGTCGCACGACGGCTGGCTGCGGGCGCGTCCACTCTGGAGCCAGTACGAGGTCGCCGTACCGGGCGACAACAGCTGGCGTGCCAATGTCTCGCCTCCCGGTACGTCGGCGTTCGCTGCCGCGGACCTGAGCGCGTCTTTCGTGAGACGCAGCGAGAGCGGCGGCGACATCGTTCTCACCGCCAGGATCGGGAATGCCGGCGTCGGAAGCGCTCCTTCGGGCGTACCGGTCGCCGCTTACAACGGCAACCCGCGTCTCGGAGCGGCTTTCGTCACCTCGACCCTGACGTCGCGCGCTCTCGCGCCCGGCGAGTACGAGGACGTGGTGCTCCGCCTTCCGAGCACTCGCGAGGCCCAGGGTTCCGTCTTCGTGGCCGCCGACGACGCTGGTAGTCAGGTGGGCACGATCGCCGAGTGCGACGAGGACAACAACCTCCACGACACGGGCGTGTTCCTGAACGAGCCACCCGCCGTCGAGGCCGGTCCAGACCGGACCCTTTCGCTGCCGAACGCGACCCTCGTGCTCTCGGCGCAGGTTCACGACGACGGCTTGCCGCTCGGCGTCGACCTGAGCGTCCACTGGTTCTACGCGGGACCGCTCGATCCGTCCCTGGTGCCCCAGCTCTTTGCGAATCCGGCGTCTGCAACGACCACGGCCACCTTCCCGGTGCCGGGCCTCTATCGCCTCGGCATCGAGGTCTCGGACTCGCGCCTTGTGAGTCGCGACTTCCTCGAGGTCATGGTGTACGCGGCGAACACCGCGCCCGTCGTGAACGCTGGACCCGACCAGGTCGTGAGCCTGCCCACGACCACCGCTCTGCTCCAGGGATCGGTCCAAGACGACGGTCTGCCGGCAAGCAGCGCGACCACGTCGACGTGGTCGGTCGTCTCTGCTCCGGGACCCGTCACGTTCGCGAACCCGTCCACGCCGGCCACTACGGCACAGCTTCAGACTACTGGCACCTACGTCCTACGGTTGAGCGCGAGCGACGGCGAGCTCTCTTCGGCCGACGAGGTTACGGTCGTGCTGCAGCCGGCGAACCTGGCGCCGGTGGTGAGCGCCGGCCCCGATCAGCGCGTGCTGAGCCTCGCGACGACCCTGGCGGGATCGGTCAGCGACGACGGCAAGCCGCTCGGCGGCTCGCTCCAGTCAACCTGGAGCGTCGTGAGCGGCCCCGCTGCCGTGAGCTTCGCGAATCCTGCGAGCGCTTCGACGGCCGTGACGTTCGGCGCACCTGGCACGTACGTCCTTCGACTGACGGCCACCGACGGCGCACTCACCACGAGTGACGACGTCGAGGTCGTGGCGAACCCCGGCAACGAGCCGCCTCGCGTGAGCGCAGGCGCCGATGGAGTGGTGACGACCGCGGTCCTCACGCTCGCGGGCCAGGTGAGCGACGACGGGCTGCCTGCCGGCAGCACCCTGACCTCGCAGTGGTCCTTTGTGAGCGGCCCTGGAGCGGTGAGCTTTGCAAACCCAGCTTCGCCTACTACGGTCGTTCGGTTCGAGGCGGACGGCGCCTTCACGCTCCGGCTGACCGCGACCGACGGCGCTCTCACGGCCAGCGACGACGTGACCTTCTCGGTATCGCGCGTGAACCAGGCGCCGGTGGTCGAGGCAGGCTCGAACCAATCGGTAACGCTTCCGATTCGATCCGTGGCGCTCGCTGGCTCGGCGACCGACGACGGCCTGCCGAACGGATCGGCGCTCGCCTACCGATGGATCGCGAGCGGTCCGGGCCTGGTCACCTTCGCCAACAGCCACAGCGCGAGCACGACAGCGTCCTTCGACGCTCCGGGCTCCTACGTCCTGCAGCTCAAGGTGAGCGATGGCGCGCTCTCCGGGAGCGACACCCTTTCGGTCGTGGTCATCGCGGCGACGGCGAGCGGGTCTGCGCCTTCGGTCTCGATCGCGTCGCCTCTGGGCGGCGCCCGAATCAGTCAGCCCGTGAACGTCGTCGGCAGCGTGGCGAGCACGGACCTTCTGGGTGGAGGCTGGAGCACCGGATACGGGGCGAGGGTGCATGGACCGCCTTCGCCTCTGGCACGACGCCGATGTCGGCCGCCGCACTCGGGCAGCTCGACCCGTCGATGCTGATGAACGGGATCCATGAGGTACGCCTGACCGCCACCGACAACGCCGGTCGAGCGGCGCAGGCGACGACGACCGTCGTGGTGCGCGACAACCTCAAGGTCGGCAACTTCACGGTCTCGTTCGTGGACCTCGAGGTGCCCGTCGCCGGCCAGCCGCTCCGTGTGACCCGTACCTACGATAGCCGCGACAAGCGCAGGGGCGACTTCGGCTACGGCTGGCGGCTCGACGTCAGCAACGTGCGCGTGCAGACGGCCGCGACGCTGGGCCTTTCCTGGTACGGAACGGTGAGCGCGAGCGCCTTCGCGACCTACTGCCTGCAGCCTACGGCTCCGCCCGTGGTGACGCTGACCTTCCCCGACGGGCGCGTCCAGGAGTTCGAGGTGCGTCTGTCCGTCGCAGGCAGCGCCCACTCGTCGTTGCCGCCTTCCTGTCAGTCGTTCGTCCCGATCGACAACGTGCGCGTGAGCTTCGCGCCCGTCGGGCCGACACTCGGCACCCTCGAGCTCGTCGGGTCCCCCGACGTGGAGGTGGTTGGCAGCTGGCCGGGCCCGATGCAGCTCTTCGACTCGGGCTACAGCCTGTTCAACCCCGACCTCTACCGGTACACGGGCCCGGACGGACAGGTGTTCGTCGTCGACAAGACGGCCGGACTGAAGAGCATGACCGACCGGGCCGGCAACGTGCTGACGATGACGCCCGCCGGCATCACGTCGTCGCATCCCCAGGTTCAGGGCTCGACGCTCGGGATCGCTTTCGTGCGCGACGCCGACGGTCGAATCACGCGTATCACCGATCCGAGCGGCAAGAGCCTCGTCTACGCCTACGACGCGAACGGCGACCTGCAGGCGGTGACCGATCGCGAGGACCACGCGACGCGCTTCGGCTATCTCGAGGAGCCGGCGCATCACCTCGAAACGATCGACGATCCGCTCGGCCGCAGGCCGATCCGCAACGAGTACGACCCGAGCGGCCGCCTGATCGCGCACGTCGATGCCTTCGGCAAGCGCATCGAGTACAGCCACGACGTCCTCGGGCGCCAGGAGATCGTGAAGGATCGGACCGGGGCGCAGCGCGTGCTCGAGTACGACGAGCGCGGCAACGTCGTGCGCGAGACCGATCCCCAGGGCAGGGTGGTCGTGCGTACCTTCGACTTGCGGAACAACCGCCTGACGGAGACGGAGCCGTACGATCCCTCGAACCCTCCGAGTCCCATCCCGACCACGAGCTACGGCTACGACGGTCAGGACAACCTGCTCAGCACCACCGACCCGCTCGGCCACACCACGAGCTACACGTACAACGCGACCCGCCAGGTGCTGACGAGCAAGGACGCCCGCAACCAGACGACGACGAACACCTACGATCCCAAGGGCAACCTGCTCACGACGAAGGATGCCGCGAACAACTCGTCGTCCTACAGCTATGACGCACGCGGCAACGTGCTGACGCAGACGGTCACGATCGCCGGCACGCCGCAGGTGACGCGCTACGAATACGACGGCCTTGGGCGGCTGTCGAAAGAAACGGACGCGACGGGCCACTCGACGAGCTATTCGTACGATTCGAGCGGCAACCGCCTCACGCAGACGACGACTCGCACCGCCTACGCGTGTACGACCAGCGCGCCTCCTGTCTGCTCGCCCTCAGCCACAGAAACGCTGACCACCACCTTCACCTACGACGCCAACGGCCGGCTCGAGACCACGACGGATCCAGACGGGGGTCTCACGCGGACGGTCTACGACGCCCTCGGTCGGCAGGTGGAGAGCCATGACAAGCGCGACCGCAAGACGACCTACGAATACGACGAGATGGGCCGTCTCGTCCGGACGACGTATCCCGACGGCACGGCCGACGAGCACGGCTACGACGAGGAAGGCCGGCGGACCAGCAGCAAGGACCGCGGCGGAAGAACGACCGGGTACGAGTACGACTCGCTCGGCCGCCTCAAGAAGACGACGCTATGCCGACTCGAGCTTCACCGAGAACACCTACGACTCGGCCGGCCGGCTTGTCGCGACGAAGGACGCGCGCGGCAAGACGACGACGTACGAGTACGACTCGGCCGGCCGGCGAACGGCCGTCGTCGATCCCCTGAACCACCGGACGTCCTTCACGTACGACGCGAACGGCAACCAGGAGACCGTCACGGACGCGCGAGGTCACACGACCCGCTACGAGTACGACGCCCTGAACCGCAGGACGAAGACGATCTTCCCCTCGGCCGACGGGCTGGCTCCCCAGACCTCGGTGACCACGGGCTACGACGAGCTCGGTCGCAGGACGAGCGAGACGGACCAGGCCGGCAAGACGACTGACTTCGAGTACGACGCCCTCGGTCGTCTGACGGCGGTCGTCGACGCGCTCCACCAGCGGACGAGCTACGGCTACGACGAGCTGGGCAACCGCACTCTCCCAGACCGACGCCAACGGCCACACCACCTGGTTCCTGTACGACAAGCTCGGACGGCAGACGGCCCGCGTGCTTCCCGACGGTAAACGCGAAGCGATGACCTACGACGTCGCGGGCAATCTCGAGACGCGCGTCGACTTCATGAGCCGGACGACGCGGTACGCCTACGACGACAACAACCGCCTCGTCTCGCGCAGCTATCCCAACCCGGCCGAGAACGTCAGCTTCACCTACACGGCGACGGGTCGCCGGGAGACCGCCACAGACGCTCGCGGCACAACGCGCTATGGCTATGACCTGCGCGACAGGCTGACGAGCCTGGAGCAGCCGGGCTTCGGCACGGGCACGGCGCGCCTCGGCTTTGCCTACGACGGCAACGGCAATCGGCTCGCCTTGACGGCCACGGTCGGCGGCCAGTCCTTTGGCACGGGCTACACTTACGACGATGCGGGACGCCTCGACGTGGTGACCGACCCTGCCGGGCGGGCATACGACCACGGCTACGACGCGAATGGCAACCGCGCCAGCCTCGCCCAGCCGAACGGCGCCGTCACCGCGTACACCTATGACAACCTGAACCGCCTGACGAACCTGGCCACGACGATCGCGTCGCTCTCCAGGACGGTCCAGACCTACGCCTTCACTCTCGGCCCGGCCGGCAACCGCACACGGATCGTCGAAGCAGCCGGCCTGCCCCAGCAACGCACGCTCGACTACAGCTACGACGCGCTCTACCGCCTGACGGGAGAGACGGTCTACCGAATCGCTCGGCCTCGCCTACAGCAAGACCTTCGGCTACGACCCCGTCGGCAACCGCCAGACGCAGACGACCGTCATCGGCCCTGCCGGTTCCGCGGGACCGAGCCTGCAGCCGGGGACGATCGCCTACGGTTACGACACCCGCGATCGCCTGCTGAGCGAGCAGCTGGGTGCCGCTCCGGTCACGGCCTACGGCTGGGACGCGAACGGCAACCTCACCACGAAGGACGCCGAGGCGACCTACACCTGGGACGGCGAGAACCGGCTGCTCCGCGTGCAGAAGGCGGACGGCACGCTCGTCGACTACCGCTACGACGTGGACGGCACTCGCGTCCAGACCCGGACGACGAAGCCAGGCCTGCCGACGGAGACGGTCGACTACCTTGTCGACACGTCAGGATCCTTGAGCCAGGTCGTCGCCGACGTCGATTCGTCTCCGGTAACTCCAGCACTCCGTGCCCTGTACGTGCGCGGCGACGACCTGCTGTCCGTCATGCGCCCGCTCGTCGCGGCCCCGGCTTCGGCCTCGGACTGGCAGACCCGCTACTACCACGCCGACGGCATCGGCTCGATCCGCCGCCTGACCGACGAGTCCGGCACCATCACCGACGGCTACACGTACACGGCCTTCGGCGAGCTCCTCTCCCACACCGGCACCGACCCCCAGCCGTACGCCTTCACCGGCGAGCCGCTCGATCCGAACTCGGGCTGGCAGTACCACCGGGCGCGGTGGCTGGATCCGCGGTCGGACGAGGTTCGCTTCGGGACGGATCCTCGTGGTCCGGATCGTCTTCGAGCCAGCGGACCTGCACAAGTACCTGTACGCTGCGGCGGACCCGATCAACAAGTTCGACCCGTCGGGCTTCGAGTCTCTACCAGCGCAGCTTTCCGCTCTTGCGGGAGCGGTCGCTGTGGCGCTGGCCAACATTGGTGCACAGATCTCGAACGTTTCTTTCGCGCGGTGGCCCGGTGTTGGGAGAGTTCTTCCAGGAGATCGGCGCTTACGCACAAGCAACAGGCTTCCAGAGTAACCTTAGCACTATCCGCGCGCTACGCCCCGGGCTGCAGGTATTACCTGACCAGCTTGCGCGAACGAGAGTGATCGACGCAGTCCTCAAGCTTGGCGACAAGACCGCGTGGCTTGAGATGAAGTATGGGCTGCCGTGGTCAAATGCGGGCGGCATCCGCTGCGGTAGGCTTGTGGACCAGGTCGAGGACAGGCTAGTCGCAACTGGCAGAGGTTCGAGGTCATAGTCGTGGTCCCTGAAGGAATTCCTGTAGCGCAGGCAGCTCAACCTGGTGAACTGGACTGCCCTTGGCACCGCATGCCGGTAGGGTCCGCGATTCATCGCATGGCGTCGAAGGGCTATGGACGTGGCTGGTGCAATTCTTCGGGCCCGCGTGAGGCTACATCGAGGATGGATACTGAGGGACGCCGCTGGTTAGTGCGGTTAGGATCGCATCCTTGAGCCAGAAGGCTCAAGGAGCTGAGTCATGCCGACCTTTCAATCCAGTCGTGGATCGTGGATGTGCCAGATGAGTGTCGCGTGCACGAGTGCGAGGAGACGTCAGGGCTTCGGCTCTACGGGCTGATGCTACAGTTCGCCGGCAAGAGCCGACTCCTGCAGTAATGAGATCCCCTGGCTGGAGCCTTGACGGTCGCTGGCCAGAGATGCACGCTTCCTGAAACGCACACCGGAAGTGAGCGAATGCAGAGAGAGCTCGGTTGCGAATAGGCGCTGCTATGGTCGAGAGATCCAGACTACTGGCTGCGGACCTGGCACCATCGGCTGCTCCACCGTGCCGCTTGAGAGCTCGGTGAGGACTACGACGCATTCCTCGAGAGATTCGAAGAAACGCCCAGACATCCCGGAGGCGCTCGCATGCAAGTAGAAGGCTCGGACCGACTGTGAGGGGCATGTGAGTGTCGCTTTCCTGGTCGGATGATGACGTCGCTGAAACGGTCAGTACGGAAGGCTGCTTCCTTACTTCAGACCGATGCGCAACCGCTACTCGGCCAGGGCCTGACTGCTCGGTCGCCAACGACCAGTCCCTTCCTGCGCCCCG
Source organism: uncultured Acidobacteriota bacterium (assembly GCA_963724555.1). GTDB lineage: Bacteria > Acidobacteriota > Vicinamibacteria > Fen-336 > Fen-336 > DATBSL01. The sequence goes on along the minus strand of CAVRVE010000023.1, from coordinate 104,309 downwards.
GGCTCAACGAAGCCGACTCTGCCAGGGTCTCCGTGAGCTCGCGACGTACTCTCGGGGCAAGACAACTGCCCGGGGAGGCTGCGAGGAAGAGTAGGACAGCGAGCTCGATCCCGAGCTCGTGCGTCCGAGCGGGTCGTCGGGAAGCGCGTTACCAGCGACCTCGATCTCGAGTACTGGCTTCGCTCGAGTCGTCCACACGAGCACGCGCGGGCCCGTCAGAGCGCGCAGAACCGTCTGTGCCGGTCGCATAGCAGAGCGAGCGCGTTCCTGCGTGCGTCCGTATCCATCGCCTGTCGAGGCTGGGCTTCGCACCGATCCTATCCGAGCTTGACTCCACGCGAGGACGCAACCGTAGAACGTTGCGCTGAGGCCTGCTACGGGCGCGCAGGTTGAGGGAGCGGCCATCAACTCGTTCCGGAACGAGTAACGAATCGTAACGACTCGCACGGGGCTCGAGCGCCCCTCGACCGTTAGGCGGACGCGCCGTCGAAATGCGCTCGTAGCCGCGCCGCGCTCGACTTCCCCACCACGCCGGCCAGCTCAGCCTCGGACGCTCCCCGGACACCCCGGACCGACCCGAAAGCCGACAGCAGCTTCCGCCGCTTGGCCGGGCCGATGCCCGGAATGTCGTCCAGCTCCGATGCGATCGTGCGCTTCGAACGAACCTGGCGGTGGTAGCCGATCGCGAAGCGGTGGGCTTCGTCGCGGACGCGCTGGACCAGCTGCAGCACCGGTGAGGTGCGGGGCAGGACGATCGGGGCCTCGCGGCCGCGGAGGAAGATGAGCTCCTCGCGCTTGGCGAGGGAGGCGACCGGCAGCTCGCCGAGGCCGAGCTCCTCCAGCGCCTCGACCGCCGCGGACAGCTGGCCCTTGCCGCCGTCGATCAGGACCAGGTCGGGCAGCTCCTTCGACTCCTCGAGCAGCCGCTTGTAGCGGCGGCCCACGACCTCGCGCATCGAGGCGAAGTCGTCCGGGGCGCCCGAGACGGTGCGGATCCGGAACTTGCGGTAGTCCGACTTCTTCGCGCAGGCCTTCCTCGAACACCACCATCGACGCGACGACGTCCGAGCCCTGGATGTTCGAGATGTCGAAGCACTCGATGCGGTTCGGCTCGAGCTCGAGGTCGAGCAGGTCGCGGAGCGAGCGCAGGATCTCCTGCGACTGCTTGCGCGGGTGCTTCCACTCGAGCTCGAAGGCGAGCCGTGCGTTGCGCGCGACGAGCTCGACGAGCCGCACCTTCTCGCCGCGCTGCGGCAGGTGGATGCGCACGTTCGTTCCGCGCCGCTCCGTGAGCCACGCCTCGAGCAGCTCGCGGTCGGGGATCTCGGCCGGCACCACGATCTCGCGCGGCACGTAGCGGCCCTGCGCGTAGAACTGCTGCAGCGTGTCCGACAGCACGCGCTCGGGCTCGGTCAGGCGGTCGAGCAGGAAGCCCTCGCGCGCCACCACCTTGCCGTCGCGCACGAAGAACACCTGCACCGCCGCGCGCTCGCCCTCGACGTGGGCCGCGAAGACGTCGCGCTCCTCGATGTCGGTGGTGGTGATCTTCTGCGGCGCCTCGAGCCGCTGCAGCGCCTGCACCTGGTCGCGCAGCGACCCGGCCTGCTCGTAGCGCTCGTCGGTCGCGGCGGTGAGCCATCTGCTCGCGGAGCCGGCGCGTCACCTCCTCCGTGCGCCCTTCCAGGAACAGCCGAGCGTCCTCGGCGGCCTGCCGATAGCGTTCGGGCGGGCAGATCTCGGCGACGCACGGGGCCAGGCAGCGCTTGATCTGATACTGCAGGCAGGGCCGCGGGCGCTTCCCGTTCAGCGACTTCCTTGCAGGAGCGGATCCCGAAGAGGCGCCGGACGAGTGCGCCGGTCCGGCGGGCCATGCTCGCCGGGATGTAGGGGCCGCCGTAGGCGTTGCCGTCCTCGCCCGGCCGCCGCACCACGTAGAGCCGCGGGTACTCCTCTTTCAATGTCAGCTTCAGGTACGGGTGGTTCTTGTCGTCGCGCAGCCGGACGTTGTAGTAGGGCTGGTGGCGCTTGATCAGGTTGTTCTCGAGCGCGAGCGCCTCCATCTCGCTGTCGGTGACGATCAGCTCGAGGTCGGCGATCTCCTCCGCCAGGCTGGTCTTGTGCTGCTCGGCGGGGCGCCAGGCCTGGAAGTAGGAGCGCACGCGGTCGCGCAGCACGCGGGCCTTGCCCACGTACACGATCGCGCCGGTCTTGTCCTTGAACAGGTAGACGCCCGGCCGCGCGGGGAGCTGCTCGAGCTTGTCCGCGAGGGCCATCGGCTGGTCTTTCCAGTATAGCGGGCGGGACGCCGGCAGGGCCGGGGCGGTAAGATCCGACGAGGCCATGCCCGCACGCGCGCGCGTCCTGCTCGCCGACGACCACGTGCTGCTGCTCGAGGCGTTCCGGCGCATGCTCGAGCCGGAGGTCGAGATCGTGGGCGCGTGCGCCGACGGCGCCGCGCTCGTGGAGCAGGCCATGGCGCTCGAGCCCGACCTCGTCGTCGCCGACGTGTCGATGCCGCGCATGAACGGGCTCGAGGCCGCGCGCCGGCTGCGCGGCGAGCTGCCGGGCACGCGCGTCGTGTTCCTGACGGTGAACGAGGACCCGCAGATGGCGGCCGAAGCCTTCGCGCTCGGCGCCTCGGGCTACCTGCTCAAGAGCTCGACCGCCACGGAGCTGCACGACGGCGATCCGCGCCGTGCTCGCGGGGCGGCGCTACCTGTCGAAGCGGCTGGCGGGAGGCGACCCGGACGCGCTGCCGGCCGCCGCGATCGCCGACCGCCCGCTCGAGCAGCTCACGCTGCGCGAGCGCGACGTGCTGAAGCTGCTGGCCGAAGGAATGACGATGAAGCAGATCGGCGCGGAGCTCGGGATCGCCACGCGCACGGTCGCGTTCCACAAGTACCGGATGATGGAGTCGCTCGGGCCTGCGCACGTCGGCGGAGCTCGTGAGCTTCGCCGTGGAGAACCGGCTCACGTGAACGACGGCACGATCCTGGTCGGGCTCGGCACCGGCTTCGTCCTGCTGTTCCTGAGCCTCGCGGTGACGCTCCTGCTCTTCGAGCGCCGCAAGCGACTCGCTGCCGAGGAGCGGCTGCACCAGCTCTCGGGCCGGCTGATCACGGCGCAGGAGGAGGAGCGCAGCCGCATCGCGCGCGACCTCCACGACGACGCCGGCCAGCGGCTCGCGCTGCTCGCGATCGAGCTCGACCAGCTCAAGGCCCCGGCGCTCGCCGACCAGGCGCGCGCGCTCTCCGCCGACCTGCACCGCATCGCGCACCAGCTCCACCCCGCGAGCCTCGACCAGCTGGGCCTGCTGCCGGCCGCGCGGCGCTTCGCGGCCGAGCTCGGCGCGGCGCACGGCGTCGCGATCGACGTGGCGAGCGGCGAATGGCCCGACGACGTGCCGCGCGAGACGGCGCTCGTGCTCTACCGCGTGATGCAGGAGGCGCTCCAGAACGCGGTCCGGCACAGCGGCGCCGCCCGGATCGACGTGGCGTTCCGCGGCACGCGGGACGGGATGTCCTTGCGCGTCAGCGATTCCGGGCGCGGCTTCGTGCCCGAGCCGCTCACCGGCCAGCGCGGGCTCGGGCTCGCCGGCATGAGCGAGCGGCTGCGCCTCGTGGGCGGCGGCCTTCGGATCGACAGCCGGCCGGGTGGAGGTACAATGATCGAAGCGTGGCTGCCTCCAGTGCAGCCGCGAGCGGGAGCCTCCAGTGTCCCAGATCCCTTCCCCACCTAGACCCCGCGTCGTCCTCGCCGAGGACGACACGCTGCTGCTCGAGGCGTTCACCCGGCTGCTGGCGCCCAACTTCGAGGTGGTGGGGACGGCCTCGGACGGCGACGAAGCCGTGAGCGTCGCGTTGCGCGTGAAGCCCGACCTGGTGCTGCTCGACGCGCGGATGCCGCGCTCGAGCGGGTTCGAGGCGGCGCGACGACTGCGAACCGAGCTGCCGGGCGTGCCGATCGTGTTCCTCACGGGGATCCGGGATCCGCAGCTCGCCGCCGAAGCCTTCAGCGCCGGCGCCACCGCCTACATCCTCAAGGACTCGACGCCGAAGGCGTTCGAGGCGGCGCTCTGGTCGGCGCTGCGAGGCGAGACGACTCTCGCCCCCGGCATCGCCGGCGGCGATCCGGAGCTGCTGCCGCCCCCGCCGCGCGCCGAGCACGCGCCCGAGCGGCTCTCGGCCCGCGAGCGCGACGTGCTGAAGCGCCTGGCCGCGGGCCTGTCGATGAAGCAGGTCGCGGCCGATCTCGGGATCACGGCGCGCACCGTGGCGTACCACAAGTACCGCATCATGGAGACGCTGTCGCTGCGCTCGAGCGCCGAGCTCGTCGGCTTCGCGGTCCGCAACGGCCTGAACTGACGCCCGGCTGGCCCCGCCGGTGGACGCTCTATCGGCGCGAGTTACGATTCGTAACTCGTTCCGGAACGAGTTGATTCAGCCCCACGGGCGATTCGCAGCCGCGTCGAACCTCGACTGTTAGAGTCCGGCTTTCGCTTCGGCCTTCGGCGTTGCCTTGGGCTCGGCCTTCGGCGTTGCTTTGGGCTCGGCCTTCGGCGTTGCCTTGGGCTCGGCTTTGGGTGCGGCCTTGGGTTTGCCGGAAGCGGCCGGACTCGCGGCCGGTGACGGCGACGCCGACGGATCCGGCGACGCGGCGCTGCCGGCCTCCCCGACGTCCACGCTGACGTGCGCGCCGAGCCAGATCATGTCCCCGGTGATCGCGAGCTCGCCGACCTTGATGCCGAGGTCGACCTGGCGCCCCTTCACGTTCATGCTCGGCTCGATCCCGACCGGGACCGCCATCGGCTTGATCTTCTCGGTGGGCAGCCGCACGTTGAAGCCCTTGTCGATCAGGCCCTGGACGATCTTGAGGATGTTGACCTTGTCGACGACGTAGCCGCAGATGCCCTCCTGGTCGTCGAGGATCTTCTGGACGGCGGCCCAGGACTCGTCGGACGGGTCGACCTTGAGATTGATCTTGATCAGCGGGAACTTCGGCTCGGCCAGGATCTGCTCGGCGGTGGCGGTCAGCACGAGCGCCCCCGAGACCGGGTAGCTCGCCGGCTTCACTCCGCCCGAGACGTCCCGGGTGATCTCCATGTCGCCGCAGACCGCGTCGCTCACGCCCTTGCCGTCCCACTTGAAGTCGATCGTGGCGTTGCCCGTTCCCGAGGCGACGGTCACCGGCATCGAGAGCTCGACCCGGTTGCCTCCGAACGTCACGCTCGGCTTGCCGGTCTTGAGCCGGCCGCTCACGCGCTTGATCAAGACGTGCAGCTCGTACTCCCCGAGCGTGACGACCTTCTTGACCGTCCCCTTCTTGTTGACCTTGAGGTTCTTGAGCTCGAGCGTGACGTGGTCGACGAAGCCGCTCGTGACGCGCTCGACCAGGTCGCGGGCGAGCGTCGTGGGAACGCCGACGCGCACGGGAGTCTTCGGCATCCCGGCGATGCGGGGGTCCTTGGCGACCAGCTGGTCGAGCTTCGGCCGCAGCAGGTCGCGCTCCTTCTCGAGCGCCGCGATCTCCGCGCGGATCTGATCGGGACTCTCGCGGTCCTTGCGCTCGCTGCAGGCCGGGGCGGCGAGCGCGCCGGCGAGGCCGACGAGCGCGAGACGCCTGGCGAGGGCCAGGCGCGTCACTGGCCCTTCTCCTTCTTCTTGGCGTCTTTCTTGTCGTCGGGCTTGGCGTCCTCGGGCTTGGCGGCGTCGGGCTTGTCGTCGAAGCCGACGGCGTCCACGTCCGACGCCTGGCTGTCTGCGACCTCCGGCGCGTCGGCCGTCTTCACCAGGTCGCCGGGCTCGAAGTGCACCGCGATCCAGAGGATTCCCTGGCCGGCCAGCACCTGCGACACCGCCACCTGCAGCGGCATCCGCGCGCCCTCCAGCCTCACCGGCCCGTGGGTGACGGCCGGCAGCTCGATGCTCTGCTGGACCTTCACCGGGATCTGGATCTCCGGCAGCTTCTCCTTGATCTGCAGGCGGACCATGCGCCCGACCTCGTCGAGCGTCGAGCCGCTCAGGAGCTGCTCGAATCCCGCGACCTGCTCGAGCGCGAGGTGGTCGACGGAGATGCGCGCCTTGAGCGTCGCCGTGGCCGGGTCGACCGCGATTCCCTCGAGCGCGCCGATCACGCGGGCGGCGGCCTGCAGGTTGGGCCGGTTCTTCAGGTTGAGCGCTCCGGTCAGCTCGACGACCGGGCTGCCGCGGAACTTCACCTCGGCGGTTCGCAGAGCGATGTGAAACTTGTCGACGTCGGCCTCGAACGGCAGCTGGGCGCCGATCAGGTCGCGCACCAGCGAGTCGGCGATCGCGATCGCCACGTCTTCCTTCGGCAGCACCGGCTCGCCGCGCTCGAGCCTCGCCGCGGCCTCGCGGTACCCTTCCACCTCGCGCTGCAGCACCACCCGCTGCGCGCGCAGGTCGCCGCCGCCTTCGAACTTCTTGCTGCAGGCGAGCGCGGCCGGCAGGCAGCACGCGAGCGCCACCCGCCGCCGGTGCGCGGCCGCCTGCATCGCTCTCCTCAGCTCGAGACCTCATTATCGCCGGCGCGCCGCCGAGAGCCTGTCAAAACTGGCAGCCGATCACGGCTTGCCGCCGCCCTTGCGCGACAGCCAGAGCATGACACCGCCGAAGGCGAGCAGCACCAGGCCCCAGGTCAGGTTGATGTTGTGGCCGAGCGAGCGCTGGTAGATGTCGGAGCCGCCGGTGGCGAGCCCATAGCCCGCGAGCAGCAGCCCGAACGTCCCGAACATCAGGCCGATCGGCGTGCGGATGTCGAGTCCCATGCTTCCTCCGGCTACCAGAAGATCACGTTCAGCAGCACTGCCATCGCCAGCACCAGCGCGCCCATGCCCTCGGGCGTCTTCCACCACGGCAGGTGCTCTTCCTTCGGCCGCGGCGTGAGGGCGTAGACGAGCCCGCGCAGGTCGTCGTCCGTCTTCGTGCGGCGCGTGAGGAGCGAGATCGCGATCGTGGCCGCGAAGCAGACGCAGAAGGCCCAGATCGCGGTCCAGAAGTTCTGGGCCATCTCGCTCGAGTAGGCGTGCATCGGCGGGGCCGCCAGCCAGCCGCCCTTGATGCCGACCGGCGCGCCCGTCGGCAGCGTCACGCCGTGGTGCACGGCGGCGGCGAGCGTCCCCAGCACGAGGCCGAAGAACGCGCCGTGGCCGGTCGCCCGCTTCCAGAACATCCCGAGCAGGAACGTCGCGAAGAGCGGCGCGTTCACGAACGCGAACACCAGCTGCAGGAAGTCCATGATGTTGTTGAACTGCGTCGCCAGGTAGGCGGTGCCGACCGAGGCGAGGATCCCGAACACCGTCGCCATCCGCCCGACCCACAGCAGGTGCGCGTCGGTCGCGTCCTTCTTGATGTAGCTCTGGTAGATGTCGTAGGTCCAGACCGTGTTGAAGGCGGTCACGTTGCCCGCCATGCCCGACATGAAGGACGCCATGAGCGCGGTGAGCCCGAGCCCGAGGACGCCCGGCGGGAAGTAGTGCGCGAGCATCTGCGGGATCACCATCGTGTAGTCCCAGCTGCCGTCCGCCATCTTCGGCAGGCTGAAGCCGGAGCCGTTGGCGTAGGTGAGCGCGATCGCGATCATGCCGGGCACGATGATCAGGAACGGGAACAGCATCTTCGGCACCGCCGCGATCAGCGGCGTGCGGCGCGCCGCGGCCATCGAGTTGGCCGCCATCGCGCGCTGGACCACCAGGAAGTCGGTGCACCAGTAGCCGAACGACAGCACGAAGCCGAGGCCCATCGCCATCCCGAACCACTCGACGCCCATCGGGTTCGCGGCGGGGCTGCCCATGCTCGCCCAGGAATGACTGAAGGCGCCCGGTGCGTAGCCGCCGGCGGTCGCCACCGGCTCGAGCTTCGCGACGAGGCCCGACCAGCCGCCGACGTTCTCGAGCCCGAGGAACACGAGCGGCGCGAAGCCGAGCACGATCAGGAAGAACTGCAGCACCTCGTTGTAGATCGCCGAGGTGAGCCCGCCCAGGTAGATGTAGGCGAGCACGATCGCCCCCGAAGCCCAGAGCGACACGTGGAAGTCCCAGCCGAGGAGCAGGTTCAGGAGCTTCGCGAGCGCGTACATCGAGATGCCGGAGGAGAACACCGTCATGGTCGCGAACGAGATCGCGTTGAAGCCGCGCGTCTTCTCGTCGAAGCGCAGCTTCAGGTACTCCGGCACCGAGCGCGCCCGCGAGCCGTAGTAGAACGGCATCATGAAGACGCCGACGAACACCATCGCCGGGATCGCGCCCACCCAGTAGAAGTGGCTGGTGGCGATGCCGTACTTCGCGCCGGAGGCGGCCATCCCGATCATCTCCTGCGCGCCGAGGTTGGCGGACAGGAAGGCGAGCCCCGCGATCCAGGCCGGGATCGAGCGGCCGGACAGGAAGAAGTCCTCGCTCGTCTTGGTCTGGCGCCGCAGCGCCCAGCCGATGCCGAGCACGAAGAGGAAGTAGATGACCAGGATGACGTAGTCGATCCCGCCGAGCTCGATGCCTTGCGGCACGCGTCACCTCCCGAAGCAGCGCCTGACGTGGAGGCCCGGATTATCGCGATTTCGGGCCGTCCGGGCCAGTGCTTTCGGGGGCCGGCACGGTGTGCGGGCCGCGGCCTTATGCGTTATCGTGCCAGGAGACACGTGACACGCCCTCCTGTCGCGCTGGCTCTCGCTCTGTGCCTCGGCGGCCTCTCGCCGGCGGCCGCGCAGGTCGCCGTGCGTGAAGAAGCCGTGACGATGCCGACCTGGGAGGTCGGGCCGCCCGAGATCCACCCGCTCTACCCCGGCCCGCAGGGTGCCATCTACCCCTACACGCTCAGCGAGCGGCTCACTGACAAGAAGGCGCCGCGGACTTATCGCGCCGTGATGCTGGAGAACGAGTACATCCAGCTCATGATCCTCCCGGAGCTCGGCGGCCGCGTCCACGGCGCGCTCGACAAGACGAACGGCTACAAGTGGCTCTACTGGCAGCCCACGATCAAGCCGGGCCTGATCAGCATGACGGGCGCCTGGATCTCCGGCGGGATCGAGTGGAACTTCCCGCAAGGACACCGGCCCTCCGGGTTCATGCCGGTCGACCACACCGTGGTGAAGCACCCGGACGGCAGCACCACCGTCTGGGTCGGCGAGACCGAGCCCGTCTACAGGATGCGCTGGCTGGTCGGGATCACGCTCGCCCCCGGGCGCAGCTACTTCACCTGCGACTACGTCTTCGTCAACCCGACCGACCAGCGCCATCCGTTCCAGTTCTGGGCGACCGCGGCGACTCACGCGAACGAGTTCGCGCAGGCCCAGTACCCCGGTCACCTCATGACGGGCCACGGCAAGGACGAGTTCTGGCGCTGGCCGGTCCACGACGGCGTCGACCTGTCGTGGTGGAAGAACGTCCCGAACGCGTCGAGCTTCTTCGCGTGGGAGAGCGAGGACGACTGGTTCGGCACCTACGACCACAAGGCGCAGGGCGGGCTGGTGCACATCGCGGATCACCGCACGATGCCCGGCAAGAAGCTCTGGACCTGGGGCTCGGGGCCTTCGGGCCGGATCTGGGAGGACATCCTGACGGAGGGCGGCGGGCCCTACTTCGAGCCGCAGGCCGGAGCCTTCAGCGACAACCAGCCCGACTACCACTGGATGGAGCCGGGCCAGGTGCGGCGGGCCCACGACTTCTGGTACCCGGTGCGCGGCACGCGCGGCTTCAAGAAGGCGACCGAGGACTTCGCGCTGAACGTCGACGTGAGCGGCGGCAAGGCCTTTGCCGGCGTCTACGCCACCTCCGTGCGCGACGGCCTGTACGTGGGCCTCGAGGACACGCGGGGGTTCGGGCGCCGGCTGCGTCGGCCAGACCGTGCGCATCTCTCCCGATCGCCCCTTCACGGCCGAGGTCGACGCGCTGCCCGGCCTCACGATCTACGACCTCAAGCTGCGCGTGCGCGATGGGGCGGCGGGCCAGGTGCTGATGGAGCTCACCCCGGAACGGCAACCGAAGGACCTCCAGCTGCCCGCGGCCGCGAAGCCGCCGGGGCCGCCCGCCGAGCTCAACCCGGACGAGCTCTTCACCGCCGCCGAGTGGCTCGACCGCTTCCGCCGCCGGCCCGAGGCGATCGCGTACTACACAGAGGCGCTGCGGCGCGACGCGGCCGACGCGCGCGCGAACGGCGCGCTCGGCGGGATCGCGCTCGACGAGACGCGCTGGACCGACGCGCATCGGCCATTTCGACAAGGTGCTCGCGCGCGACCCCGACAACGGCCAGGCGCAGTTCGGCCGCGGCGCGGCGCTCCTCGCACTCGGGCGCGACGCCGAAGCCGAGCAGGCGTTCGGGAAGGCGCGCCAGTCGGGCGACCACGTCGCCGTCGCCGAGCGCGCGCTCGCGCGGATCAGCTTCGGCCGCGGCGACGTGCGCGGAGCGCTCGCCCACCTGAAGGCGGCCGAGTCGTCCAACGGCGCGCTCGCCGACCTGCCCGCGCTGCGCTCCGCCGCCCACCGGATGCTGGGCGAGCACGAGGCGGCGCTCGCGGCGGCGCAGCGCGCCCTCGAGATCGACCCGCTGCACTTCATGGCCGGCCGCGAGAAAGCGCTGGCGCTCGCCGCGCTGGGCCGCCCGGCCGACGAGTGGGTGGGCACGTGGCGCGACTACATGCGCGACTCGGTGCAGAACCAGCTCGAGCTCGCCTCGAGCTACATCGAGGGCGGCCTGCTCGGGGACGCCGAGGCGGTGCTCAACGACGCCCTGAAGCGCGCGCCGCGCTGGCCGCAGCCCTTGCCCTTCTCGGCCCAGCAGACGACCCCGATGATCGACTACCTGCTGGGCTACCTCGCGGTGCGGCGCGGCGACAACGGCACCGCGCGGCTGTGCTTCGTGCGGGGGAACGAGCGTCCGCTCCTCTACGCGAACCCGCACCGGGTCGTCGAGCTCCTGGCGCTCGAAGCGGCCGTGCGCGACGACGCGCGCGACTCCAAGGCCCGCCACCTGCTGGGCAACGTGCTCTACGGCTTCGGCCGGCGCGACGAGGCGCTCTGGCACTGGCGGGAGGCCGCGCGGGTGTCTCCCGAGCTCGGCCTCGCGTGGCGGAACATCGGCTACGCCGAGCGCCAGATGCACGCGGACGACCGCGCCGCCGCCCAGGCGTACCGCAACGCGTTCGCCGCCGACGAGACCGACGCCCGCGTGCTGCTGGAGCTCGACCAGGTGGAGGAGCGCCTGCGCGTGCCGCGCGCAGGAGCGGCTCGCGCGGCTCGAGTCGCACCGCACGGTGATGGACTCGCGCGACGACCTCGTCACGCGCTGGATCGACCTGAAGCTGCAGGTCGGCACCGCCAGCGACCTCGCGGTCGCGCGCGCCGCGCTGCTCACGCGCCACTTCCGCAGCTGGGAAGGCGCCTACGGCATCCACCAGAGGTTCGTGGAAGTGACCCAGCGGCTCGGCGCGCTCGCGCTGCAGCAAAAGGACTGGAAGACGGCGATCGCGAGCTACCAGGAGGCGTTCGGCTATCCGAAGAACCTCGAGGTCGCGCCGCGCACGCCGGACTTCAAAGCGCACCTCAACTGGGGCCTCGGCAGCGCGTACCTCGCGGCGGGGCGCAAAGAGCAGGCGCGCGCGGCTTTCGAGGCCGTGCTGGCGGAGAAGTACCCGCGCCCCGCGCTCGGCACCTACTACCAGGTGCTCGCGGCGCGGCAGCTCGGGCGGACGGGCGACGCGGTGAACCGGCTGGCGCAGCTCGAGGAGCGGGCGCGGGCCCTCGTCGATGGCGGCGGCGCGACCGGCGGCCGCGGCGAGGCCGTGGGCGAGTACCTGCTGTCGCTGGTGCTCGCCGCCCGGGGCGACGAGAAAGGCGCCGCCGAGGCTCGCGCACGGGCCGAGCAGCGCGATCCGCGACCGGCGCGCGCCGCGCTGATGCAGGCCCAGGTGGAGTACGCGGGCGCCCACCAGTAGGCCGCCGAACCTCGAATATGATGTGCCGGCCGCGGCGAGGAGCGGCCTCCCCATCGCCATGCTTCCCGAGAGGTTCGGACGCTACGAGGTGCTCGCCGAGCTCGGCGACGGCGCCATGGGGCGTGTGTACTCCGCCTGGGATCCCAAGGTCTCGCGCGTCGTCGCGGTCAAGACCGTCAAGTCCGAGCTGCTGACGAGCGACGACGGCCGACGACTACCTGAAGCGCTTCCGCCGCGAAGCCGTGGCCGCCGGGGGGCTGAACCACCCGCAGGTGGTGCGCGTCTTCGACATCGGCGACGACTTCCTGGTGATGGAGCTCGTCGAGGGCCGCACGCTCTTCGCCATGATCCGCGAGGCCGGGCGGATCGAGCCCGCGGAGACGCTGCGCCTGCTCGGCCCGGTGGCGGAGGCGCTCGACCACGCGCACCGCGCCGGGATCGTGCACCGCGACATCAAGCCCGCCAACGTGATCGTGCAGCCGGACGGGCAGCCGAAGCTGATGGACTTCGGCGTCGCGCACCTCGCCGCCTCGGTGATGACCACGGCCGGGCAGGTGCTGGGCTCGCCGTCCTACATGTCGCCCGAGCAGATCGCGGGCGCCACCGTCACCGGCCGCTCCGACGTCTACTCGCTGGCGGTCGTCGCCTACGAGATGCTGACCGGCCAGTCGCCCTTCCAGGGCAAGTCGATCACGCAGGTGATCTACCGCGTGATGCACGAGCAGCCCGCGCCGCCGCGGCACTGGAACGCGGCGCTGCCGGCGCGCTACGACGACGTCTTCGCGCGGGCGCTCGCCAAGGACCCGGACGAGCGCTTCGCGAGCGCCACGCAGTTCATCGGCGCGCTCGACCTGCGCGAGCTCGAGTTCGTGCTCGAGCCGATGCCGGAGCCCGCGGCCGCGGCCTGCTCTCGCCGCGGCAGCCGAGCCGGGGTCGGCGTCGGTCGCGGACGAGGTGGCGACGCTCCTCGACCTGCCCGAGCCTCGCCCGCGGGCTCGGCAGCGGAAGGCCTCCGCCGCGCCCGCGATCCTCGCGCTCGTCGCGGCCCTGGCGGTCGCAGCGATCGGATGGGCGGCCCTGCGCCGCGGCCCCGAGCCGGTGGCCGCCGCGGCGCCCACGCCTTCCCCCGTCGTCGAAGCCGCCCGGCGCGTGGATGCCCCGTCGCCAGCGCCCCCGGCCGCCCCGCAGGTGAGAGTCGCTCGCGAAGCCCGTGACGTCCCCGACGGTCACTCTCGCGGCGGCCGCGCCCCCGCTCCCCGCCGGAGCCGTCGCCCACGGCGGCGCCTTTGCCCGTGCCGGTCGTCCAGGGCGAGCTCGTGGCGCTCGACGACGACGTCACGCCGCCCGTTCGCATCCGCGGCGGCGCCGCTGCCATACCCGAGCGGCGGCCCGGGCGATGCGCCACGAGGGGACCGTCGCGGTCACGATGATCGTGGACGAGACCGGCGTCCCCACCGAGCTCGCGGTCATCGAGTCCGCGGGCCCCGTGCTCGACAGAGCTGTGCTCGACGCCGTGCGCGGCTGGCGCTTCGAGCCGGCGACCAAGGGCGGCGTCAGGGTCAAGGTCCGCTGGACGGCGCGTCAGACCTACAAGAGCGCGCGCTAGGGCCGCAGCCGCCCGCCGACGCCGAGCGGGCCCGCTGGCCGTACAATCCGGGGCTTCGGCGGCTCGCAGCGCTCCCTGCCGGAGCGCATGCCCCCGATGAGGACCAGAGATGGCTCGAAAGCGCGCCGGCCGCAGCCGCCCGCGGCTCGAGGTGTGGAAGTTCGGCGGAGCGTCGGTCGCCGACGCGGCCGCCGTGCGTCACGCCGTCGCGCTGATCCGGGCCCACCGCGGGCCGCTCGTGGTCGTGGTGTCGGCGCTCGCCGGCGTCACCGACGCGCTGCTCGACGGGTCGCGGCGCGCCGTGGCGGGCGATCCAGCCGCGGCGACGGCCGTCGCCGCCACGTTCCGCCGACGCCATCGCGAGCTGGCGGCGGCGCTCGTGCCGCGCGGGGCGGCGCGCGTGAAGCTCATGGCTTCGGCCGACGCGCAGGCCCGCGAGTACGAGGAGATCGCCCACGCGATGGCGGCGCTCGCGGACCTGTCGGCGCGCGCGAGCGACACGCTGGTGGCGCGGGGCGAGCGGGCCGCGAGCGCGGTGGTGGCCGCGGCGCTCCACGCCGCCGGCCGGCGGGCCGTGCGCGTCGACGCGACGGCGTTCGTGTCGACGGACGGCCGCCACGGCGCCGCCGCGCCCGACCTCGCCGCCACGCGACGCCAGGCGCGGGCGCTGCTGCTGCCGCTGCTGAAGCGCGGCGTCACCCCTGTCGTACCCGGCTTCATCGGCGCGGGGCCCGACGGCACCGTGACGACGCTCGGCCGCGGCGGCTCGGACCTGACCGCGACGCTCCTCGCCCGCTCGCTCGGCGCCGCGCGCGTCGTGCTGTGGAAGGACGTCGCCGGGATCCTGACGGCCGATCCGCGCGCCGTGCCCGACGCGCGCCTGCTGCCCCAGCTCCACCACCGCGAGGCCGCCGAGGTCGCCTACTTCGGCGCCAAGGTGCTGCACCCGCGCGCGCTCATCCCGCTCGACGGCTCGCGGATCGCGCTCCACGTGCGCTCGTTCGTGCACCCCGAGCGCCCGGGCACCGAGGTCTCGACGCGCCAGACGCTCGCCGACTACCCGGTGAAGGCGCTCGCCACGATCCGCGGCCAGGCGCTCGTCACGGTCGCCGGCAAGGGCCTGATGGGCGTGCCCGGCATGGCCGCGCGCACGTTCGAGGCGCTGCACGCCGAGGGTGTCTCGGTCTCGACCATCTTCCAGTCCTCCTCGGAGAGCTCGATCGGCTTCACGCTGCCGGGGGTCGAAGCCGACCGCGCGGTCGCGGCGCTACAGGCCGCGTTCCGCGAGGAGCTCAAGGCCGGTCTCGTCGACGGCGTGTCCGCGCGTCACGGCGTCGCCGTGATCGCCGTGGTGGGCCGCGGGATGGCAGGGGCGCCCGGCGTCGCCGCGCGCGTCTTCACGGCGCTCTCCGCCTCGCGGATCAACGTGATCGCGATCGCGCAGGGCTCGTCGGAGCTCAACATCTCCTTCGTCGTCGAGGAGGCCGAGGCGGCGGAGGCGGCGCGGCGCGTCCACACCGCGTTCCAGCTCGGCAAGATCGGCGGCGGCCGCCCGCCGGGCCACAGCACCGACGTCGTGCTGCTGGGCTTCGGCCGCGTCTCGCGGGCGCTCGCGGGGATGGCGGCGGGCGCCGGCAACGGCCGCATCCGGATCGTGGCCGCGCTCGACCGCTCGGGCTACGTTTTCGACGCGCGCGGCCTGTCGCGCGGACGGCTGCTGAAGCTCGCCGAGGGCAAGGACAAGGGCAAGCTGCTGGCGGGCCTGGGCGGCCGCCGCGCCTCCGCCCAGGAGGCGCTGCACGAGATCGCCGCGCACGCCGTGTCGCGGCCGGTGCTGGTGGACGTGACGGCCGAGGAGACGAGCGATCTGCTGGTGACGGCACTCGGCCAGGGCTTCGACCTCGTGCTCGCCAACAAGAAACCGCTCGCCGGGAGCGCTGCGGCCTACCGGCGGCTGGTGGACACGGCCGCTTCGTCCGGGCGGCGCCTTCGCTACGAGGCGACCGTTGGCGCGGGCCTGCCGGTGATCGACACCTTCCGCAAGCTCGTCGAGAGCGGCGACAGCGTGCGGCGGGTCGAAGGCTGCGTCAGCGGCACGCTCGGCTTCGTGCTGTCGTCCCTCGATTCCGGGAAGGCCTTCTCCGAGGCCCTGCGCGAGGCGATGGCGCGCGGCTACACCGAGCCCGACCCGCGCGAGGACCTCTCCGGTGCCGACGCCCTGCGCAAGGGGCTGATCCTGGCGCGGCTGCTCGGCTTCGCTGGCGCGACGCCGCACGCGGAGAGCCTCGTGGTCCGCGCTCTCGCCGGCGTGACGCTCCAGCAGTTCCTCGCGCGCCTGCCGGGATTCGACGGCGCCTGGCGCGCGCGCGTGGCCCGCGAGGCCGCCCGCGGACGCGTGCTGCGCTACGTCGTGATCGCGACGCCGCGCGGCGTGTCGGCCGGGCTGCGGGCGGTTCCGCGCGACTCGCCCTTCGGCTCGCTGCAGGGCACGCGCAACCTGCTGTCGTTCACCACGCGGCGCTACCACGCCGAGCCGCTGGTCGTCGCCGGCCCCGGCGCAGGGCCGGAGGTCACGGCCGCGGGAATCCTGAACGACATCCACGCGCTCGGCAGCGAGTAGCGCGGCCCAAGCCCTCCCGACGGAGTTCGCCGCAGGCGACGGGCCCTCAGCCGGCTGACGAACCGGGGGCCGTGGCCGTCCGTCAGCCGACGCGTCTCCGCGCTGTCGGTCTCTCAGGCGTCGGTGGCCATGACTGTGCGCCGCCGGCGGTGTGCGCCAGGTGCCGCTACGGCTGTACCGGGCTTCGTGGCTTGCGTCGCGGAGCGATGTCGAGCGATTGCGCTCCTGCCGTAGTCCTGCTCGGCCAGCCAGGCGTTGTGAGCCCGACAGAGCAGCACGACGTTCGCCGGGCTGTGGTCCCCACCCAGGCCGAACGGATGTCGGTGGTGGTACTCCAACCGGTCGCCCTCAGAGCAGCGCCGGCCGCCCTTGCTGACGAAACCGCACTGCCGGCCGTCGCGTTCGCGAACGGCCCGACGGATCGCCGCCGGAACATGCCGGGAACGTGGCGTCGTGTCGGTATCCGACAATTGCTTGCGTGGGCGCGACGATTGGGCAAAGCGTCGCGCCTCCAACCTCTCGAGCTTCTCGGTGATGGCCAGCTCGATTACGGTCGCCAGGTCCGCATCCGGAGCAGTCGGCTGCAGGAGAGCGCGCAGGCGCTCCAGCTTGTCGCGCAGTGCGGCGCTGGCCGTGAACTGCACCCTGTACCGGCCGGGGGCAAGAGCCTCGACCGTCGGCGGGCGCGCCGTCACGGCCTGAGAAAGCGACACCGACCGGTGCCGGCGCGACTCCGTCCGGACGGAGTTGGACCCCGCCGGCACCATTCAGCCCGCCGGCACCAGTCAGCTCGCCTGCGGCATTCAGATTGACCGCCTGAGTCGTGGGCGCTTCGAGCCCTCCCGCCATTCGTGACTCAGGCGGCTGCCCGCCGTCGCGATCGCACCGGCTGGGCGGCAGTTGCAGCTCGATTCTTTGAGGCAGCCGTCTCATCTGCCCCGGAATGTCGGGTCGAGGAGCGATCTCCGCAACGAGCTCCTCGATCTCCCGCTTCGACTTATGGACGGCTCTCGCCAGCAGCGCATCGCGATTCTCGGCGGTCAGGTGAGGAGCGAGCAGAGCCATTCCCGTCAAGTGAAGACGGCCTTCGGCCAGGTAGCGCAGGAGCACCGGATGCTTGCGCGAGGCTCGAGCCACCGTGATGCGCAGGTAGGCCTCGGCCTCGGACAAGTGCAGGACGTCCGTGCAGTACGCAAACATCGAAGGCGCGGCTTCGCGAGCAAAGAGCCGGCGTCCGTCCACTTCCGCGATGTGCTCGACGATCTCGGACTCGACGCGGCGCGACTGTCGAAGGAGCTCCGCCAGGCGATGCAGAAGCTCGTCGTCGGGCACGGCTGCGAGAGTCTTGGGCTCCATGCACCCATGCTAGTCGCGCGAAGCGACACAATAGGTCCGATTGCGGCCTATAAGAGACGAGTCTCTCGTCTCTATTGGAGCGTCTCTTGGTCTCAGGACGGCCTCGCGGCTTCCACCACAACAACGGTCGCGGCCTCGCGAGCTGCCGCAGGATCCGGCGGCGCGACAACGCGCTTCCACGACAGCCCATGGACCGAATCGCGTCAGACTCGGTTCCGGCGTAGAACTCTGTCCGGACAGAGTTCGCGATCGGTCGCAAGGTCGAGAGTGTGCGATCTTCCGCGCGAGCCTCGCGTACAAGCCGACACCGCGGCGGATGATTCGCAGGTCGAGCGCCTCATGAACGTCCAGGGACCTGACCGTAGACCGCAGACCGCAGACGGTGGACCCTCGACCCTAGACCATGGACCCTTACACCCTTACACCGTAGACGGAGTCGGCAATCCGGTCGTCCAGTTCGCGCTGGCGGTCCGCGGTCCAGACGGGAAAGCGACCACCGCAACGAACCCATCGGCTGCAACCGTCGCCGCCGGAAGGCCGCGGCCCCCCGATAGCCCCGCTAGCCCGTGTTCCGCAGCCCCGCGGCGATGCCGTTGACGCTCAGCCGCACCGCGTCGTGGATCTCTTCCTCGTCCGCGCCCGGGCTGCCGCGCAGCCGGCGCAGCAACGCGACCTGCACGTAGTTCATCGGGTCGATGTAGGGGTTGCGCACGCGGATCGAGTGCTGCAGCCACGGCGAGTCGTCGAGCAGGTCGTGCTGGCCCGTGAGCCGGCAGAGCGCGGACTCGGTGCGCCGGTACTCGGCCTCGAGCAGCGGGAACACGGCGCGGCGGTCCGCCTCGGACGCGAGCGTCGCGTAGACGCGCGCGATCAGCAGGTCGGCGCTGCGCAGCGCCAGCTGGGCGTTGTCGACGAGCGTCTTGAAGAAGGCCCACTCGCGGTGCATCGTGCCGAGCAGCGACCAGCGCGAGGCGTCCTCACCGGCCCACCCCGATAGCGCGCTGCCGAGCCCGTACCAGCCGGGCAGCGCCACGCGGCTCTGCGTCCACGCGAACACCCACGGGATCGCGCGCAGCTCGGAGAGGTCCTGGGCCAGAGAGCGCCGCGAGGGCCGGCTGCCGATGTTGAGGCGGTCGATCTCGCCGAGCGGCGTCGCGGCGTAGAGGTAGCGCACGAGCTCCGGCCCCGAGTGCACCAGCCCCCGGTACGCCTTCTCGGCGAGCGGCGCGAGCTCGTTCAGGGCCTGCTCCCACGCCCCCCCGCGCGAGGGCGTGCGCATCGGGCGCTTGCCGCCGGCGATCAGCACCGCGTGGACCATCTGCTCGAGGTGCCGCCGTGCGAGCGCCGGATCGGCGTATCGGTTCGTGACCGACTCGCCCTGCTCGGTGAGCCGGAGCCGCCCGCCCACCGACTCCGGCGGCTGCGCGAGGATCGCGCGGTTCGTCGGCCCGCCGCCGCGGCCGACCGTCCCGCCGCGGCCGTGGAACAGCGTGAGCCTGACGTCGTGGCGCGTGCAGAGCGCCGCGATCGCGCGCTGCGCCAGGTGCAGCTCCCAGTTCGCCGTCAGGTAGCCGCCGTCCTTGTTGGAGTCGCTGAACCCCACCATCACGGTCTGCGCGCCGCCGCGCGCGGCGAGATGGCGGGCGTAGGCGGGGTTCGTGAACAGCCGCTCCAGGGTCTCCGGGGCGCGGTGCAGGTCGGCCACCGTCTCGAAGAGCGGCACGATGTCGAGCCGGTCCGAGACGCCGGCGTCCTTCGCCATCAGCAGCACCGCGAGCAGGTCGCTCGGCCCGCGCGTCATGCTGACGACGTAGGCCTCGATCGCGCGCGGGCCGACGCGCTCGTGGGCGCGGCGCACGAGCCGGAAGAGCTCGAGCGTCTCGTTGGTCTCGGGGCTGAAGTCCAGCAGGTGCGGCGCGAACGGCCGCCCGCGCTGGATCTCGTCGGTCAGCACGCGCGCGCGCGCCTCCTCGTCCAGCGCCGGATACGCTTGCGCGAGGCCGTAGCGCCCCAGCACCTCGGCGAGCGCGCTCGTGTGGCGGTCGCTGGTCTGGCGCAGGTCGAGGCTCGCGAGGTGGAAGCCGAAGATCTCGGCCTGTCTCACGAGCGTGCCGAGCCGGCCATCGGCCAGGCGCCCGCCGCGGTGGGCGCGCAGGCTCGCCTGCAGCAGGCGCAGGTCGGCCACGAGCTCTTCCGCATCGCGGTAGGCGCCCGGGTGCGGCACGTGGTCGGCGCGCCAGGGCCCCGCGCTCGCCTCGAGCATGGCGCCGATCCGGCGATAGACGTAGCGCAGCTTCTGGCGGTACGGCTGATGCCGATAGCGCTCGTCCGCGTCCCGCGCTTCGCTCGGGAACGCGAGGGCGTCGCGCTCGAGGCTCGCGAGCAGCTCCGGAAGCACGCCGATCCGCTCGGTCGTGCTGAGGTGCCCGTGCAGGCGCTCGATCCCGCGCCGCAGCAGCCGGAGCGCCAGCTCGTGGTGCGCGCGCAGCGCCTGCTCGGTCGCGGCGACGGTGACGAACGGGTTGCCGTCGCGGTCTCCGCCGATCCAGCTGCCGAAGCGCAGGAAGCGCGGCTCGACGTGGGCGCCGGGGTAGTGCTGCGCCAGGGCGCGCTCGAGCAGGCGGGCGATCTCCGGCGCGAGGTCGTAGAGCGTCGTCTCGAAGTAGTAGAGGCCGTTCCTGACCTCGTCCATCACCTCGGGGCGATAGGCGCGCGTCTCCTCCGTCTGCCAGAGCGAGACGAGCTCCTCGCGCAGCGCCGCGTCGGCGGCGCGTTCCTCCACGGGCGTGGGCTCTCCGCGGTCGGGCGTCCGCAGCACGTCGGCGAGGCGCGCGAGCTTGGTCAGGATCGTCCGGCGCTTGGCCTCGGTCGGGTGGGCGGTGAAGACCGGCTGGATCAGCAGCCGGTCGAGCAGCGGCTGCAGCTCGGCGGGCGCGATCCCCGACTCGCTCAGGTGACGCACCGCCGCCTCGATCGTCTCGGGGGCCGGGCCGCCCGCGGCGTGGGCCTCGCGCTCGCGGCGCCGCAGCACGCGCACGCGCTCGCGCTCCTCGGCGAGGTTCACGAGCTTGAAGTAGGAGGCGAACGCCTTCAGCACGCCGCGCGACTCGGCGAGCGGCAGGCCCTCGATGCGGCGCACCAGCTGCTCCCCCGCCGACTCGTCGCCGGCGCGGTGCGCCTTCGCGAGCGCGCGCACCTCCTCGACGAGGTCGTAGAGCGCCCGGCCCTCCTGCTCGACGAGCGTCTCGCCGAGCAGGTTGCCGAGCCGGTGGATCTCCTCGCTGAGCCGGTCGCGCTCCCCTGCCATTGAGCCTCGCAGTTTAGCAGGGGTGTTCCGCTCGCCCCCTAACGCGGGCTGATGCTCGCGCTCACGATGGGCGAAGCGCTGGCATCGGCTTCCCGTTCACGGCGTTGTTCTACGAGATCCTGGACGTGCGGCAGGAGCGAGCGTCGTCATTTGCGGTGCTTGTACTGGGCATGAACTCGATCGCTGCCTCCACGAAGCCTTCGAAAAACCGCTCGTCGCCGCCCTCCTACGACATTTCACACGGACGCCCTTCCGGACCGCCGGCCCGGGTATTCGAGGCCACGCTGCGGGGAGCCACGTCTTTGGCGTTGACCTGGCTGGTGTTGTGGTGGATGCAGCGCCGCAGGGTCCTCCTGCGCCTGTAACACCTGTAAGAACAGGCCGTTGTGAGAGCGCACACGCCGCGCTCCACGTCTAAGGAACTGCGGGCGCTCTCGCCTCGTAGACTGTGAGTGAGAACGAATATGAAGTATCACGATGGAATCCGAATCGACCGTATCCCCGCCGAGGGAATGGGCGGGCTGATCTTCGCCGTTGGCACGGCGCTCATCTTCCTGCTCGCTTTCCCGGCTCTGCGTCCGATCATGGCTGCGGCCGCGGTCGGCGGTCTCCTGCTCGCGCCGGTGCTGCACCGGCTCTACCGCTAAGCCGAACGCACCAGCGTTCGCGCGTCGGTGAAGGCTCCCTTCACCGGCGCGTGGCGGCGAACCACGCCGCGAGCAGCAGCGACACTACCAGCAACAGCACGACGACGAGGGCCCGTCGGCGACGGGCGCGACGGTAGCCGTCCCAGCGCTCCACGTCCAGCCATTCGCGTCCGTCCGGCAGCGCTCCGAGCACCTGCGCCGCGCGCAAGCGCTGCCTCCACCAGCCGGTGAGCGGCAGGCGCGACACCGGCGCTGCGACGGCACTCTCGGGGCCGAAGGCTGCGCGGCTCTCGTAATGCCGCACCACGCGCCGCCCGACGGCCATCAGGGCGCCGACGAGGGCTCCGACGATCGGCGCGGCCGAGCCCACGACATCCACGAGCCGCATGCCGCCCTCACTCCCCTACGCGTCGCTCGCGCGGGCGGATTCTAACTCGCGCCGATTGCGGGGCCAGCGGGCTGTCCGATACGATCGATGCTCACTTCAATCGAGCCGAGGGGAAGGGTCCATGAGCAAGAAGACGATCGCGGTGGTGGGCGCGACGGGCGCCCAGGGCGGCGGGCTGGTGCGGGCGATCCTGGCCGATCCGAGCGGCGGCTACGCCGCGCGAGCGGTGACGCGCGACCCGGCGAGCGACAAGGCGAAGGCGCTCGCGCAGCAGGGGGCGGAGGTCGTCGCGGCGAACGTGGACGACAAGGCGGCGATGCGCCGGGCGTTCGACGGCGCCCACGGCGCCTTCTGCGTGACCTTCTTCTGGGACCACTTCTCGCCCGAGAAGGAGCTGGCCGAGGCGCGCGCGCATGGCCGAGGCCGCCAAGGACGCGGGCGTCAAGCACGTGATCTGGTCGACGCTCGAGGACACGCGCCAGCGCGTGCCGCTCTCCGACGACCGCATGCCGACGCTGCATGGGCAAGTACAAGGTCCCGCACTTCGACGCCAAGGGCGAGGCGGACGCGCTTCTTCCGCGAGCTCGGCGTCCGACGACCTGCCTGCTGCACGTCGCTTCTACTGGGACAACCTCATCTACTTCGGGATGGGTCCGAAGCAGGGCCCCGACGGCACGCTCGCGTTCACGATGCCGATGGGCGACAAGAAGCTGCCGGGCATCGCGGCCGAGGACATCGGCCGCTGCGCCTACGGCGTCTTCAAGCGGGCGCGAGCTCATCGGCAAGACGGTGGGCATCGCGGGCGAGCACCTGACCGGCGCGCAGATGGCGGCGGCTCTCGGCAAGGCGCTCGGCAAGCCGGTCGTGCTACAACGCCGTGTCCGCCGGAGGCCTTCCGCAAGCTTCGGCTTCCCCGGCGCCGAGGACCTCGGCAACATGTTCCAGTACAAGCGCGACGTTCGAGACCGAGTTCTGCGGCGCGCGCGACCTCGCCTTCTCGCGCTCGCTCAACCCGCAGCTGCAGACGTTCGCGCAGTGGCTGGAGGCGAACGCCAAGCGCATCCCGCTCGGCTGAGGACCTGACTGGGGCGCTCTCTTGGCGGTCACTGCCCAGCGCACGAGCCATTGTCCGAACTCCGTCCGGACGGAGTTCGGGCCTCGTCGTCCCACGTCCTTTAAGTCAGAGGGTGCTCGGAACTGCTCGGAAAGACCGGCCACGGCTTCCGAGCTACTCCGAGAGGTCGCGCTGTAGAGCCGCTCGCTGCTCCGGCGTCAGCTCCGTCTCGTGGCGCAGCTCGGGGTCCGGGTGGTCGCAGCCGACGGCGACGGGCGCCTCCGCCGCCGACCTCGAACTTCAGGTACTGGACCGACGAGACGCGCGTGTCGCCCACCTGGCGCTCGTCGAAGCGTGGCGTACGCCTTCTTGCCGTCCGCGCGCTTCGCGTAGAGGTGCTTCGGCAGCGCGAGCCACTGCGTGAGCTTCTCGGCGCGCAGCGACCGGGTCGTCGAGCTCGATCAGGAGCGTGGCGCCGAGCTCGCCCCGCGCGCCGAGCAGCTCGTTGTAGGTGTCGACCTCGTGGCGGATGTCGGCGTCCTTCACCATCCGCTCGGTGCGGACCATCTCGAGCACCTGGTAGCGGATCGTGTCGTGGTTCTCGAACAGGAACGTCAGGTGCGGGCCCACGTGGATGCGGCGCTCGGCCTTCGCGCGGCATCGCCGCCTCGCGGATCGCCCCGCGCCGCTCCTCGTAGGTCACGTAGTCCAGGATCTCGTCGCGCGCGACTGTCTTCATCGCTCCTCGCGCCTTGTCGCTCGTTCGTGCCTGGTCGAGCTTCGTCTCGAAGCCGTCGGCGCGGTACGCCCGCGCCAGGATCGACATCGGGTGCATCGGCTTCTTGCCGGCGTGCTGCTGGAACTGCAGCGCCGCGAGCGGGCAGTCGGTCGCCCACACCTCGGCCGCCGCGTCCTTCATGCCCGCGAACGCCTTCTGCCCGACCTTGATGCTCGCCTCGAAGCCTTCCACCTTCATGGCGTGCGTGCCGTCGTGGCCGCAGCACTCCATCGTGCATCTTCGGCTGGACGCCCGGGATCTTGCGCAGCAGGTCGCGGCCCTTGAAGCCCACGCGCTGCGCGCGCAGGTGGCAGGGCGCGTGGTACGCGACCGTGCACGCCCGGCGTCGACTTGAAGTCGGTGTTGAAGCGCGGCTCGTTGCGGATCTCCCACAGGAGCTCGCGACGGGTCGACGACCGCCGCCGCGAGCTTCCGCGCGCTCGCGGTCGCTCCGCCTCCGGCAGCAGCTCCGGGTACTCGTTGCGCATCACCATCGAGCAGGTCGGGTTGATCGCCACCACCTTGGCGCCCTGCTCGACGAAGGGCGCGAGCCGCTCCAGGTTCGCCCGCGGCCTGGCGCCGGAGCGACTCGAGGTCGCCCGGCTCCCAGGCCGGCATGCCGCAGCACTGCAAGCCCCTTCACGCAGGCACGTCTTCACCTGGTTGCGGTCGAGCACCTCGAGCGTGTCGCGGCCGATCTGCGGCTCGTTGTTCTGCACGTAGCAGGTCGGGAAGAGCACCGCCTCGTGGCCGTCGGGCTGCGAGACCACGCGGCCGTTCTGCTCCGCCCAGCGCTCGAACGTCGTCGGCGCGAAGTCCGGCAGCAGCTTGTCCTTGTGGATCCCGAGCGCGGCCTGCAGGAACGTGCGGTGCAGCGCACGACGCGATTCATGACGTTGGCGAGCCCCAGGCTCGCGCGCGCCATGCGGCCCGGCGGCGTCGGGATCGGCGAGGACCCGCTCGCGCAAGGGGAATCCCGCGCGCCTTCGCGCGCTGCGCCTTGTAGCGGTGGACGAGCTTCGGGAAGTCGAGCTGGAACTCGTGCCCCTCGCGCGGCGTGTACGGGCACTGCACCTCGCACAGCTTGCACTGGAAGCACGCGTCCATCACGCGGTCGGTCTCGGCGCCGGTCATCCGCGTGACGTCGCCGTCGTGCTTCGTGTCGATCAGGTCGAAGAGCGTCGGGAAGCTGTCGCAGTACTTGAAGCACATCCGGCAGCCGTGGCACAGCTCGAAGCCGCGCGTCACCTCCTGCTGCGAGCGCGCGCGCGTCCCAGTACTTCGGCTCCTCGGGGTCGTACGACAGCCCGTCGGTCGGCTGGTACGAGATCGGCTTGTAGGGAGTGTTGCTCATGGAATTCGAGGCGTGCGGCACACGACGGCTCGAGAGCCGCCACGGGCGGCACCCCGAACGGGGCCGCCCGCGGCGCGAGGCCGAGCGCGGCCTAGCTGATGCTGTCGAGCAGCTTCTGGAAGCGGCCGGCGTGCGACTTCTCGGCCTTGGCGAGCGTCTCGAACCAGTCGGCGATCTCGGTGAAGCCCTCGGCGCGCGCGGTCTTCGCCATCCCCGGGTACATGTCGGTGTACTCGTGGGTCTCGCCCGCGACCGAAGCCTTGAGGTTCGTGGCGGTGTCGCCGAGCGGCAGCCCCGTCGCCGGGTCGCCCACCTGCTTCAGGTAGTCGAGGTGGCCGTGCGCGTGGCCGGTCTCGCCGTCGGCCGTCTCGCGGAAGTTGCCGGCGATCTCGGGATAGCCCTCGATGTCGGCGACCTTCGCGAAGTAGAGATAGCGCCGGTTCGCCTGCGACTCGCCGGCGAACGCGTCCTTGAGGTTGTTGTGCGTCTTCGTGTCCTTCAGATTGGCCATCGGTCCTCTCCCCTGTCTTTCGACGTTCTCTGATTGCGTGACTCTTGCCTTCTCGGTCATTGCCCAGGCTGGGCGACGTCGAACCGGTCGAGGTTCATCACCTTGGTCCACGCCGCCACGAAGTCCTGGACGAACCGCGCCTGCGCATCCGAGCTTCCGTAGACCTCGGCCAGGGCGCGGAGCTGGGAGTCCGAACCGAAGACGAGATCGACGCGCGTGCCGGTCCACTTGACCTGGCCCGTCCTGCGATCGCGCCCTTCGAACACGTCCTTGGCGTCCGAGACCGCCTTCCACTCCGTGCCCATGTCGAGCAGGTTCACGAAGAAGTCGTTGGTCAGCGCCTCCGGCCGCTTGGTGAAGACGCCGTGCTGTGACTTTCCGACGTTGGCGTTCAGGGCGCGCATCCCGCCGACCAGGACCGTCATCTCGGGCGCGGTCAGCGTCAGCAATTGCGCCTTGTCGATCAGCATGCGCCTCGGCCGGCACCGTGGGCTTGCCCTTGAGGTAGTTGCGGAAGCCGTCGGCGAACGGCTCGAGCACGGCGAAGGACTCGACATCGGTCTGCTCCTGCGAGGCGTCCATGCGTCCCGGCGTGAAGGGAACCGTCACGTCGTGGCCGGCCTTCTTCGCGGCCTGCTCGACCCCCGCGCCACCGGCCAGGACGATCAGGTCGGCCAGCGAGACCTTCTTGCCGCCTGACGCCGTCTTGTTGAACTCGCCCTGGATGCCTTCCAGGGTCTTGAGCACCTTCGCCAGCTGCGCGGGCTGGTTCGCTTCCCAGTCCTTCTGCGGCGTGAGGCGGATGCGAGCGCCGTTCGCGCCGCCGCGCTTGTCCGAGCCGCGGAAGGTGGACGCCGACGCCCAGGCCGTCGAAACCAGCTCCGAGACGGACAGGCCCGAAGCCAGGACCTTGGCCTTCAGCGCGGCGACGTCCTTGTCGTCGATCGACGCTTGTGGTTGACCGCGGGGACCGGATCCTGCCAGATGAGCTCTTCCTTGGGGACCTCCGGTCCGAGATAGCGCGCGCGCGGGCCCATGTCGCGGTGCGTCAGCTTGAACCAGGCGCGGGCAAACGCGTCCGCGAACTGGTCCGGATGCTCCATGAAGCGCCGCGAGATCTTCTCGTAGGCCGGGTCGAACCGCAGCGAGAGGTCGGTGGTCAGCATCGCCGGGTCGACGCGCTTCGACTTGTCGTGGGCATGCGGGACCGTGCCGGCGGCCGCCCCGTTCTTCGGCTTCCACTGATGCGCGCCGGCCGGGCTCTTCGTCAGCTCCCAGTCGTAGGAGAACAGGTGCTTGAAGTAATCGCCGCTCCACTTCGTCGGCGTGGTGGTCCAGGTGACTTCCAGGCCGCTGCTGATGGTGTCGCCGCCCAGGCCCTTGCCGAAGTCGCTCCTCCAGCCGAAGCCCTGCGCCTCGAGTTCGTCGCCTTCCGGATCGGCCCCCTTGTGCGACTCGGGGGCGGCGCCGTGGGCCTTGCCGAAGGTGTGGCCGCCGGCGATCAGCGCGACCGTCTCCTCGTCGTTCATCGCCATGCGCTTGAAGGTCTCGCGGATGTCCCTGGCCGCGGCCACCGGATCCGGATTGCCGTTCGGGCCCTGCGGGTTGACGTAGATCAGGCCCATCTGCACGGCGCCGAGCGGGTTCTCGAGGTTCCGGTCGCCGGTGTAGCGCTTGTCCGTCCAGCCACTTGCTTCTCGGCGCCCCAGTAGACGTCGTGATCCGGCTCCCACACGTCCTCGCGGCCGCCGCCGAAGCCGAAGGTCTTGAAGCCCATGGTCTCCAGCGCGACGTTGCCGGTGAGGATCATCAGGTCGGCCCAGGAGATCTTCCGGCCGTACTTCTGCTTGATCGGCCAGAGCAGGCGGCGCGCCTTGTCCAGGCTGACGTTGTCCGGCCAGCTGTTGAGCGGCGCGAAGCGCTGCTGGCCCCGGCCGCCGCCGCCGCGGCCGTCGTGGATCCGGTACGTGCCGGCGCTGTGCCAGGCCATGCGGATGAAGAACGGCCCGTAGTGACCGAAGTCCGCGGGCCACCAGTCCTGCGAGTCGGTCATCAGCGCCGCGAGGTCCTTCTTCAGGGCCGCGAAGTCGAGGCTCTTGAACTCCTTGGCGTAGTCGAAGTCCTCGCCCATCGGATTGGACTTGGACGAATGGTGGTGCAGGAGGTCCAGTCGCAACTGGTTCGGCCACCAGTCACGGTTCGACGTGCCGCCGCCAGCGGTGTGATTGAACGGGCACTTTGCCTCGGTCTTCTCGCTACTCATGGTGGGTTCCCTTCATCATGCGCTCGGTGCGCACCATGTTTGCCTTCAGCGCTTCGCCCGGGTGCAGGCGCCGCACAGCCCCAGGAAGCTCACCGAGTAGTCCGTGACGCGAAAGCCGGTGCCGCGCGTCTCCGGCAGGCGCAGCGTCGGCACGGCTGCGTCGTCCAGGTCCACGAGCCGTCCGCAGGCCTCGCAGACGAGGTGGTGGTGCCGCTCCGTGATCGGGTCGAAGCGCGCCACCCCGCCGGCGTGCTGGACCTTGCGCGCGAAGCCCGCCCCGACCAGCGTCTCGAGCACCCGGTAGACCGTCGTGCGCGAGAGGCCCGGCAGGCGGCCGCGAACGGCGTCGTAGACCTGGTCGGCCGTCGGGTGGTCGCGCCGGACGGAGAGCGCCTCGAACACGGTGCGGCGCTGGACGGTCACGGCGAGGCCGCGACGACGGCACTCCGCCTCGAAGCCCTCGGCCTGCACGCCCGCGTGCTGCTCTCCCATATAGATTGGTAATCTATACCAAACGGTTCACTGTGTCAAGGGTACCGGGTAGCACACGCCTAGAATGAGCCTCGCCTGTGGAGGTCTGCATGAACCGTTGGTTCTGGAGGTCTGCATGAACCGTCGCGAAGTGCTGAAGACGACGCTCGCCGCCTCGGGAGCGCTGGCCCTGGCCGCGCGGAGCGCGCACGCGCAGGCCCCCCGCCGCGGCTTCCACCTCAAGTACGCCCCCCACTTCGGGATGTTCAAGGCGTCGGCCGGCGAGGACCTGATCGACCAGCTCAAGTGGGCCGCCGACCAGGGCTTCACCGCCTGGGAGGACAACGGCATGGCAGGCAGGCCCGTGGAGCTGCAGGAGAAGATCGCGACGGCGATGACGCGGCTCGGCATCACGATGGGCGTCTTCGTCGCGATGGCCGACTTCCAGAACGTCACCTTCGCGTCGACGAAACCGGAGATCGTCGCCGACATCGTGACCAAGGCGAAGGCCGCCGTCGAGGTCGCCAAGCGGGTCAACGCGAAGTGGACGACGGTGGTGCTCGGCCGCTACGACGTCGGCCTCGAGTGGGATTACCAGACCGCGAACGTGCTCGACAACCTGAAGCGCTGCATCGAGGTGATGGAGCCGGCCGGCCTCGTGATGGTGCTCGAGCCGCTCAACGCCTGGAAGGACCACCCGGGGCTCTTCCTGACGAAGGTCCCGCAGGCCTTCCAGATCTGCCGCTCGCTCGGGAGCCCCTCGTGCAAGATCCTGTTCGACATGTACCACCAGCAGATCACGGAAGGGAACATCATCCCGAACATCGACCGCGCCTGGAGCGAGGTGGCCTACCTGCAGGTGGGCGACAACCCCGGCCGCAAGGAGCCGACCACGGGAGAGATGAACTACAAGAACATCTTCCGGCACCTGCACGAGAAGGGCTTTCTGGGCGTCGTCGGCATGGAGCACGGCAACTCGAAGCCGGGAGTCGAAGGCGAGAAGGCCGTGATCGAGGCCTATCGCTACAGCGACACGTGGTAGGGGTCAGGCCTTCCTCCGCCGCGCGAAGCAGAGGCCGGACCAGGTCGCGTCGACGGCGGCGACCTTGTAGTCGACGAGCCCGGCCATCAGCACGAAGTCGCGGATCTTGTTCTCGTCGAGATCCGTCGGGACGCCGGAGGCCTTCTTGGGCCAGCAGAGCCAGAGCGCGCACGGCTCCCCCATCGCCTTCTGCACCGCCGGGAAACGCTTCGCGAGCTCGGCCTTCGAGTCCACGAACAGCACGCCGACGTTGAACGGCGCCCGCAGGTCCTCGCGCAGGACCGCGCCCTCGGGAACCGGCCCGAGCGTCTTCTTGACGAATCCGGCAGGCGCGCCGAGCAGGGCGACCACGGATCCCGGCTTGATGCCGAGCTTCTTCGGCAGCGGCGTCCCGGAGTAGCCGGCCGGCGCCGTCGGCGCGACGGCCTTCGCCTTCGGCCGCGGCACGCTAGGGCTTCCGGAGCAGGTCCACGAGCGCCGCGAGCAGCAGCAGCACGTTGGCCTTCTGCGACCCGTGCCCCATCAGCCCGATGCGCCAGACCTTGCCCTTGAGCGGGCCGAGGCCGGCGCCGATCTCGATGCCGTAGTCGTCGCGCAGGCGCGTGCGCACGTGCACTTCGTCGACGCCCTCGGGGATCCGGACCGTCGTCAGCGAGGGGACGCGGTGCGCCTCGTCGACGTGCAGCACGAGGCCCATCGCCTCCAGGCCGTCCCACAGCATCTCGGCGTGGCGCTGGTGCCGCTCGAAGCGGGCCTCGAGGCCCTCCTCGACCACCAGCCGCAGCCCCTCGCGCAGCGCATACACGAGCGCCGACGAGATCGTGTGGTGGTAGAGGTGGTCGCCGTTCCAGTAGCGGTCGAGCAGGTCCAGGTCGAGGTACCAGGCGTGCGGCGGCCGCGTGCGCGCCTTGATCGCGGCGACCGCGCGCGGGCTGAGCGTGACGGGCGACATCCCCGAGGGGCCGCCCAGGCACTTCTGCGAGCCCGAG
Organism: uncultured Acidobacteriota bacterium; assembly: GCA_963724555.1. Classification (GTDB taxonomy): domain Bacteria; phylum Acidobacteriota; class Vicinamibacteria; order Fen-336; family Fen-336; genus DATBSL01. Next base: position 73,980 of record CAVRVE010000023.1, on the reverse strand, counting down.
TAGGCGGCGTCGACGCCCCAGCCGTCGATCTCGACCGCGACGCCGCCCAGCGACGTCACGCAGTCCGCGATCAGGAGCGCGCCGTGGCGCTCCGCGATCGCGCCGAGCCCGCGCATCGGCTGCAGCGCGCCCGTCGAGGTCTCGGCGTGAACGATCGCGACCGCCTTCGGCCTCGCGATGGCCACGGCCTTCTCGATCTCGTCGGGCTCGAACACCTGGCCCCACTCCTTCTCGAGCTTCGTCACCGTGACGCCGATCCGCGCGGCGAGCTCGGCGATCCGGTTCCCGAAGAAGCCCGCGCTGCAGACGACGAGCTTGTCGCCGGGCTCGAGCAGGCTGCCGAGGACCGCCTCCATCCCCGACATGCCGGTCCCCGAGACCGCGAGCGTCGACCGGTTCAGGCTGCGGAAGACGCCGCGCAGGAGCCCGCTCGTCTCCTCCAGCATCTCGATGAGCGCGGGGTCGAGGTGGCCGAGCGCCGGCGCGGCCAGGGCGCGCGCGACGCGCGGATGCACCGGGCTCGGGCCGGGCCCGAGCAGCAGCCGGCCCGGCGGATCGAGCTCGGCCACGTTCTTCGGCCGCTTGATCTGGGCGGTGGGCGCGTCCTGCTCGGGTGGCTGCGACGGCGGTGTCGTCATGCGCCTCCTCGCTCGGGGCGAAGGCGGATTATATGCGCCCGCGGGCCGAGGGGGCGGCCGGCGGGCTTGACACGGCGGTTCATTCGTACTATTTCTTTAGTAGACATGCGCAAGCCCAGCCCGACGCTGACGCCTTCGGAGCTCGAGCTCATGAAGCTCGTCTGGTCGCGCGGCCAGGCGACGGTGCGCGACGTCTACGAGGCGCTCCGCGAGGAGCGGCGGCACCGCCTACACCACGGTCATGACGATGATGAACGTGCTCGAGCGGAAGGGGCACCTCAAGAAGAAGGCCGCCGGACGCTCGTTCGTCTACCGGCCGACGCGGCCGCAGCGGCAGGTGATCGGCGGCATGGTGCGCGAGTTCGTGGAGCGCGTGTTCGGCGGCTCGGCCGAGCCGCTGCTCGTCCACCTGGTCGAGGAGCGCCTGAGCCCCGAGGAGCTCGACGCGCTCGCCAGGCGCATCAAGGAGAAACGGTGAGCTATCCGCTGCTCGAGGCAAGCCTTCGCAACCTCGCCGCCTGGAGCGTGCAGGTGGCGGTGCTCGCGCTGGTGGCGGCCGCTCTGTCACGGCTGCTGCCGGTCGAGCGGCCGCACGCGCGACTCGCGTTCGGCCAGGCACTTCTGGTGCTCGTCGTCGGCCTGCCGGTGCTCCAGCCCTGGCGGAGCGCGGCCCTCGAGGTCGACTGGTCCCTTGCCATCACGCCTCGTCGGTGCCTCCCCGTCGGCGACGACCTTTGGCGCGCTCTCTTCGGCGGTGACACCGGCCTGGCCAGCGGTGCTCGCCGCCCTGTTGCTGCTCGGCCTTTTCGTGCAGCTGGCGCGGGTCGCCGCCGGGCTCGTCCGGATTCGCTCGCTGCGACGGCACGGCCGCGTCTGGGACGCACCGCCGTGGCTCGTCGGCCCTGCGCGACGAGCTCGCGCCGCGGGCGCGCTTCCTCCTCTCTGACGACACGAGAACTCCGGCCACGTTCGGACTGCGGCGCCCCACGATCCTGCTGCCCACCGCCTTCGAGTCCATGGATCGCGAGAGCCAGCGTGCCATCGCGACCCACGAGCTCGTCCATGCGCGGCGCCACGACTGGCTGTCCGTGGTCCTCGAGGAGCTGCTGAAGGCCGTCCTCTTCTTCCATCCCGCCGTCCACTGGCTCGTCGGACGGGTCCGTCTCGCCCGCGAGCAGACCGTGGACGCTGCGGTGGTCCTCCGCCTGGGCGGTCGCGAGGTGTACCTCGCGTCGCTCGTGGAAGTGGCCCGGATTGGCGTCTCCGTCCTCGTGCGCTCCCCGCTGCGCCCTTCGTCGGCAAGAGCCACCTCCGGGAGCGGGTGGATTTGCTACTGAAGGAGGTCGTCATGTCCCGCGCCCGCACGCACGTCAACGTCGGAATCACAGCCGCAGCCATCCTGCTCGCCGTTTCCTGGGCCGTCTCGGCCGCACCGCTGCAGTCAGCGCCGACGGCATCGCCCACGCGCACGATCGACGCCGCCCGCTTCGCGACGATCGATGGCGCCGTCCAGGTGAAGCAAGCGGGTTCCCGGGAGTGGGTGGCCGCGACGCGAGCCGCCGAGTTGCGAGCGGACGACCTGGTGCGGACGGGCCCGGGGGGCAACGCCGAGATCCGCTTCGCTGACGGCACGCTCTTCAAGCTACGGCCGGACAGCCTGATCCAGATCGAGGAGACCGCTCCGAAACCGGCCGTGTACGCCGCGCGGCTCCATCCGGTGCCCGTTGCGGTTCAGCCCGGCGAGGACACGGCCGCCGCTGGCGTTCCCAAGCTCGTCCACAAGGTGAACCCGGTCTACCCCGAAGCGGCGAAGGCCGACAAGGCCGAGGGCATGTTCCAGCTCGCGATCGTCGTGGGCAAGGATGGCGCCGTCCGCGACGCCAAGCGTCGTGGCGTCGTCCTCCACCCCGGGACGGCTCGACGACGCCACGGCGCTCAATGGCGACCCGCGCCTGGCCAAGGCCGCGCTCGAGGCCGTGCAGGCCTGGCGCTACGAGCCGATCCTCAAGAACGGCCAGCCCGTCGAGGCGAAGATGACGATCACGATCAACTTCAAGCTGAGCTAGGACGGCGCCGCGCGAGACGGCGCCGCAACTCCGTCCGGACGGAGTCTGCAGGCCGGCTCGGGATGCGGTCGACTGCTAGCGCGGCGCCGTCACGCGCCGACGCCGCGAACAGCAGGAAGACGATCGCGATGAAGGCGTCGGGCACCGAGAAGAAGTAGACGAGGCCGATCGCCAGCATGACGCCCCAGGTGATCGCGTAGACGATCGCCATCTGGCCGAGCAGCCCGGGAGCGCTCGCCGCGTGGCGACGCACGGCGAAGCCCGCCAGTCCCATCCCGATCGGCAGCACCGCGAAGGTCAGGCTGAAGCCGGTCAGGAAGTGGAACATCGTGCGCATCATGCCGAAGCCCATGTCCTGCGGGTCGGCGCGCATCATCGCGAAGAGCTGGCGCTCGTGCTCCGTCTCGCCCGCGGCCGTGGTGAGCTGGTAGTGGCCCAGCAGGTGGACGAGTCCGGTCACGATCAGCGCGACGCACCCGGCCGTGAACAGCTTGCGTGACATGCTGGATCTCCCTTCGGTCGATGGCTGCGGCGGAGCCTATCGTAGAGTGACCCGCCTCGGGTGCGACCCTTTGGCCGCACGAACGAGGCGGCTCGCGCGCCGGTGTAGCATGCGCGGGCCGCGCCGCGCGGCCCGCTTCCTGGAGGACGCCATGACCCGCCGCCTGCTGCTCTGCCTCACCCTGCTGATCGCGCTCGCGCCGGTGATGCGAGCCGAGGCGCCGCCCGCCGCCGAGGCGGTCGGCGTCTCCACGGAGCGCCTGCAGCGCCTGCGCGCGGGAATGCAGCGCTACGTCGACGAGGGCCGCGTCTCCGGCATCGTCGTCTACGTCACGCGCGCCGGCCGCGTCGTGGCGCACGAGGCCTTCGGCAAGTCGGACGTCGAGGCCAGCACGCCGATGGCGAAGGACTCGATCTTCCGCATCGCGTCGCAGACGAAGGCGCTCACGAGCGTCGCGGCGATGATGCTCGTCGAGGAGGGACGCCTCGGCCTGGGCGATCCCGTCGCGAAGTACATCCCCGCGTTCGGGAAGACGACGGTGGCCGTGGCGCCGCCGGCCGGAGCCGTCGCCGACTCGCCGGTGAGCATCGTCTCCGCGAAGCGCCCGATCACGATCCGCGACCTGCTGACGCACACCGCCGGCATCGGCTACGGCACCGGCATCGCCGCGCCGCAGTGGAAGGCCGCCGGCATCCAGAACTGGTACTTCGCCGACCGCAACGAGCCGGTGGCGGCCGTCGTCGAGCGCATGGCCGCGCTGCCGATGGACGCACAGCCCGGCGAGAAGTACGTCTACGGCTACAACACCGACATCCTCGGCGTGGTGGTCGAGAAGGTCTCGGGCCAGACGCTCGCCGAGTTCTTCCAGAAGCGCATCACCGGCCCGCTCGGGATGCCGGACACGCAGTTCTACCTGCCGCCCGCGCAGAAGGACCGGCTGACGGCGGTCTACGGCGTGACCAAGGACGGCAAGATCGAGCGGGCGCCGAACGGGAAGGAGGGCCAGGGCGACTACGTCGAGGGGCCGCGCGTCGCCTTCAGCGGGGGCGCAGGGCTGCTGTCGACCGCGCGCGACTACGGGCGCTTCCTCCAGATGATGCTGAACGGCGGCGAGCTCGACGGCGTGCGCGTGCTGAGCCCCAAGACGGTCGAGCTGATGACCGTGAACCACGTGGGCTCGCTCTTCGCGGAGCGCGGTCCCGCCGACGCCGGCAAGGGCTTCGGCCTCGGGTTCGACGTCGTGGAGGACCTCGGCAGGACGGGCAGCTACGGCACGCTGGGCGCCTTCGGCTGGGGCGGCGCCTACCACACCAACTACTGGGTCGACCCGCACGAGAAGCTGGTGGCCGTGATCATGACGCAGCTGCTGCCGTCGGGCGGCTCGGACCTGCACGGACGCTTCCGGACGCTCGTGTACCAGTCGATCGTGGGGCCGCCCACGGGTGCGTCGCCGCGGCCGCGAAGCGCTCGAAGGTAGACTTGAGGTTTATGTCAGGAGGAACCGCGTGACTCTTCGCAACACCCTTCGCCTGGCCGGCGGCGCACTACTCGCCGCCTTTGTCTTTGTCTTGGGGCCGTCGCTTTCCGGACCGATGACGGCCGCGGCGCAGGACGCGACCCCGGACGAGGCCGCCGCCTACGCGCGCGTTCCACGAGGCGAGCCAGGGCACCGACACGGCCGCGGCGCTCGCGGCCGCCAAGGCCTATCTCGACAAGTACCCGAGCGGCCAGTACGCCGACGCCATCAAGAAGTGGAAGGACCAGGCGCGGCTGACGCAGCTCGACGCCGCGATCAAGGACAAGCGCACCGCCGACATGATCACGATCGGCAAGGAGATCCTGGCGGCGGATCCCGAGAACCTGAACGTGATCTACGCGCTCGCGTTCAACATCCGCAGGAACGAGCTGCTGGCGTCGCCGCCCGTCTACACGAACGCGGACGCGGCCGTCGAGCTCGCCAACAAGGGGATCGGGCTCATCGAGGCGGGCAAGACGCTGACCGGCGTCGCGAGCTTCGACAAGGGCGCGACGCTCGCCTGGATGACGCAGATCCTCGCGATCAACGCCGGCAGGGCGGGCAACGCGGCCGACGCCATCAAGCTCTACGAGAAGTCCACGGCTCACGCGCCGAGCGATCCGCTCGTCGGCCGCAACCTGCTCGCCGTCGTCACGCTGCGCCAGAGCAAGTACGGCGAGGTCGGCGAAGGCCTACAACGCGCTTCCGGACGCCGACAAGACCGCCGCCGAGCCCACGCCCGAGGTGAAGGCGGCGAAGGACGCGCTCAACAACGAGGCCGACGCGCTCATCGACGCCGCCGCCGGCTTCGTCGCCTACGGCCGCAGCAAGGGCCTGCCGCGCCACGACGGTGGACCGCGTCAACCAGCTGCTCGAGACGGTCTACAAGGGCCGCTTCCCCGAGGACACGGCACTCGACGGCCTCAAGAAGATCCTGGCGGCGAAGGGCACGCCCTCGGCGTAGGCCGCTCGACGTCGCTGACGCACGCAAAAAAGAGAAGGCCCGGGAGCCGCGAACGCGGCGACCGGGCCTTCGAGGTTTTTGAAGAACGCCTTTCCGAGGTGTTGTGAACGTCTTTCCCAGGTGATCTAGAAGAACGTCTTTCAGGAAGATCTTTTCGAACGCCTGTTTCCAGGATGAAATCGTTACTGGACGATGGCGATCTCGCGCACGCTTTCCGGCAGCGGGATGCTGGGCGAGACGTACCCGATCGCTCCCGGCGTCGCGGCGACGAAGGCCACGACGTCCTGGTCCGTCTGCTTGACGGGCGGCGGCGTCACCCCCGTCGCCATCTTGCGGCTCCAGAAGATCTGCACTTCCACCATCGGCTGCTGCAGCACGTCCGCCACGAAGGACTGGCGGATGCGCGAGCGCATCGACTGGTCCACCGGCTGCACCGGCTGACCGTCGCCCCAGCGCGGCGCCTGCTTGAGGAAGATCGAGCTCAACGTCGAGCGCGGAATCTGCGATCCCTTGACCTGGCTGTGGACGATGACCCTGTAAGCCGATTCGGCTCCCGCCCCCGGGACGAAGCCGGCCACGCCGAGCGCAGAGGCTACGAGCGCCGCGGTGAGACCCCTTCGCATCAGCGACATCACCTCCAAGGTGGCGCCCCGAGCGCCCTTCCCAGGCATAGAGAGAGGCAAGGCGCGTACCAGGCTCGGCCAGAGCGGGCGCGAGCGGATAACTCTTTGGATCCAGGAGGGTTGTCGAGTGATCGCCGGGTGGCGCCCGGGTCTGAGTGCTGGACGATCGTCCTGTTCCTGGATTCGGAGCTAGAGCTCTTCCTTCAGGAAGTCCTCGCGCGCCCGGACCTTCGTCTCGACGAGATCGGCGGTCGAGAGGCCGAGCTGGCCCGCGATCTTGCGCACGAGGTACTCCTCGTGGGCGGCGAGCTCGGCGTCGGCGAAGGCGATCCGCCACAGCGACTCGACGAGCTGCCGCTTCTGCTCGAGCGAGCACTCGCGCGCGAGCTGCTGCAGCACGAGGCCGAACGACACGCCGCGCGCGAGCGCCTCCTCGGCGACGCGCACCACGAGCGCCGCCGCTTCCGCGTGCAGATCGAGGGCGCGGGCGACGGCCCGCTCGAGCGCGCGGTGCTCGTCCTGGCGGCTCTCGAGGTCGGCGCGCACCACGGACACCATCAGCACCGCCGAGGCGAGCTGCAGCTTGCGGCTCGTGATCGCCGGGGCGCCGTCGCTCTCGGCGCGCGGCCAGCGCCGGTCGATGAAGTCCTGGATCTCGCGGATCAGCTCGCTCTTCAGGCGGTCGTCCATCGACCGGAGATGGTACCTCTAGCCCGCGGCGTGGGGCCGGGACGCGAGCAGCGCGCCGATGGCCTGGACGGCGCGGCGCCGTCGCTCGTCCCAGGAGCCCTCGACATCGGCCACCTTCGCCCCCGCCGCGGCGAGCGCCGCGCGAAAGCGCTCGAAGAGCTCGGCCCGCCGCTCCGGCTGCTCGCGCTGGTTCCCCTCGGCGACCCACGGCACGTCGACGTGGTGGAGCAGGTAGAGCTCGCCGAGCCGCCGCGCGGCCTCCTCCTCGATCCAGCCCGGGCAGTCCCCGTAGTAGTGGCGGCTGTAGACCGCCGTGCTCAGGAGGTCGGTGTCGAGCACGACGAGAGCCGCGCTCTCGGCCACGGCCCGCGCGATCGCGGCGTCCTCGTTCCGCTTCTGCCCGCGGCCGATCGGGTCGACGTCGGCGTAGCCGAGCTGAGCGCCGTGGCGCTCGACGTACTCGCGCGCGTGCTCGCGCGACCACGGCACGCCGTAGATCGCGGCCAGCTCGCCCGCGAGCCAGCTCTTGCCGGTCGACTCGGGCCCGATCAGCACGACGCGTGCCGGCCTCACGCCGCCCGCGCCATCGCGCGCGTCCACGCGCGATAGCCGACGAACGCCATCGCCAGGTAGAGCACGTAGAGGGCCGTCGTCAGATGGAGCTGCTGCGAGAAGAAGACCCCCACCGACACGACGTTGACGCCGATCCAGACCAGCCAGTTCTCGAGCCACTTGCGCGCCGCCATCCACTGCGCCGCGAGGCTCGCCGCCACGAGCCCGCCGTCCCAGAACGGCAGCACCGACTCGTTCGAGCGCTGGAGCAGCCATCCCACCGCGAGGGTGCCGACGGCGATCGCGACCGCGAGCGCCGCCAGCACCGCGGGCCTCGCCTTCGAGACGACGAGCGGGCCCTGGGCCGCGCCGCCGCGGCTCCAGGCCCACCACCCGTAGACGCACACGACTCCGAGGATGGCCTGCAGCACCGCCTGGCCCGGCAGGCGGGCGCCCTGGAACACGACCACGTAGGCGATCGCGCTGGCGATGCCCGAAGGCCAGCACCAGACGCTCTCGCGGATCGCGAACACGACGTAGCCGAGGCCGGCGAGCACGCCGGCCGCCTCGATGAGCGACATCGCTTCCGGGCAGCTCCTCAGAAGCGCAGGTCCAGCGTCACGTACACGCTGCGCGTGGCCTGCGGATAGTAGTACGAGGTGCCGCCGAGCGTGTCCTGGCCGGCCTCGCGCGTGAAGAACAGATAGCTGTAGCCGGCGGGCCAGATCCGCCCGTCGTCGAGCAGGTTCGTGGCCTGGACCCGGATGCGCGGCTCGCCGTGACGCACGAGCTTGCGCAGCGAAAGGCTCGCCTGCAGGTCGAGGTTGAAATAGTCCGGCGTGCGGAAGTCCGGATTGCCGGTGTTGTCGAGCTGCGCCTCGCCCACGTAGCGGCCCGCCGCCAGCAGCGAGATCTCCGCGGTCGGCTTCCACTCGACCGTGCCGTTGAGGATCGTCTGCGGGGTGAGCAGCGGCGGGACGTCGTCGTGCACGATCGTCGCCGAGTCGATCCAGGCGCCGTCCGCGTCGTAGACGTCGTAGAACTGCGTCCAGTGCTCGATCCGGTTGCGGCTCCAGGACGCGTTCGCGCCGACACGCCACCTCGGTGTCGGGCTGTAGCCGACGTCGAGCTCGACGCCGCGCCGGTGGCTGCGGCCGGCGTTGCGCCGGACCGGCAGGCCGATCTCGCTGAGCTCGCCCGAGAGTGCGATCTCGTTCTCGAACTCCATCGCGTAGACGTCCGCGCGCAGGGCGAGCTTCCCGCGCCGCAGCTCCACGCCGGCCTCGACGTCCACCACCCGCTCCGGCTCGACCGCCTCGAGGTCGTAGGGCAGCGTCGCGTTGTCCTCGCCGTTCAGCATGTCGCTGCGCGCCGGCTCGCGGCTCATCCTGCCGATCGACGCGTAGAGCCCGAGCCCGGGTGTCGCCTCGAAGCGCACGCCGAGCTTCGGGTTGAAGAAGGTCCAGCTCACCGAGCCGAGCGGCTCGTCGCCCTGGTACTCGAAGCGGGCGTAGCGGACCTGCGCGTCGGCCCAGAGCCGGGTGCGGCCCTGGTCCCAGGTCGCCTTCAGGAAGCTGCTGACCTCGTTCTTCCGGCCGGTGTTGGTGTAGGAGCGCGCGCCGCCCACCACGTCCATGAAGTGGTCGCGCGTGAAGTCGTTGGCGTGCGCGCCCCAGATCAGCCCGAGCCGGCCGCTGTGGTGCGTGGCCCCGAGCACGAGGCCGAGGAAGTGGCCGTCGATCCCGTACTGCTGCAGGTTCTCGTGGGCACCGTCCCAGATGCGGAACCAGCCCTGGGCACCGTTGTAGTAGGCCTGGGCGCTGAGCGTCGTCGCGGAGCCGGCGAGCCACGTGTACTGCGCCTGCACGAAGTCCTGGCCGAAGTCGTCCTTCTCGTCGGGCGTGAGGTCGTTGTGGCGCAGGTCGCTCTCGAGCGTCGCCTGGTCGGTCGCCAGGAATGCGAGCTCGGACTTCTCGCGGCCGGAGAAGCCGAAGAGCTTGAAGAACGAGCGCGCTCCCGTGTGCGTGGCGCCGAACCAGGCCGTGTGCTGGTCGACGCCGGAGTGGTCGCGAAAGCCGTCGCTCGTCTGCGCCGAGTAGCGGCCGTAGAGGCCGAAGCCCGAGCCGACCGGGCCCGAGGCCGCGAGCGTGCCGCGCGCGCTGCCCCAGGATCCCCCGCCGGCCTCCGCCTCGAGCCGCGGCTTGTCGGCCGGCCCGACGCTCGCGAAGTTCACCGAGCCGCCGTACGAGGCCGCCGCCGACGCTCGAGGTGCCGACGCCGCGCTGCAGCTGGATCGAGTCCACGACGCTCGCGAAGTCGCCGAAGTTCGAGAAGTAGAGCGCCTGGTCCTCGGGGTCCTGCAGCGGCACGCCGTCGAGCGTGATGTTGAGGCGCGTCTGGCCGATCCCGCGCACGTTGAAGTACGCGTAGCCGGCGGCGATGCCGCTGTCGGACTGGAAGTTCACTCCCGGCGTGGCGCCGAGCAGGTAGGGCATCTCCTGGCCGCGGTTCACGAGCACGATCGCATCGCGCTCGATGTCCGTCTTGCTGACCGGCGTGCGCTCCTCGGCCCGGATCCCCTGGACCACGACCTCCTCGCTCAGGCGGACGGCGCCGGGCGGCGTCGGGGACGGCGACGGCTGGGGGCCGCCGGGGCCGCGCGGGGAGCGCCGCGGCGAGCAGCAGCAGGCGCGTCTGGCGCCAGGACCGGAGCCGCCCGACCGGCACAGCTCCGTCCGGACGGAGTTGGCTGAGAAGTTACTTGAACTGACTCGCCCCGGGGCGAGTCGCCCGCCGAACCGAGTGCTCTTCCTTTCAGGTGGGCTCGTGACTCGCGTGGTTCTCACTGATTCGCCTCCTTCTCCGCTTTCGCGGAGATCGAGGCGGACCCTGTGGAGTGCCGCTCTTTCGAGCGGGTCTCGATCTCTCTCGCCTTCCCTACGCCGGTCCGAACCGGGTCAGGTTCCGAGGGTTTGATCTCAGGCCGTTCTAGGCCACCCCTAGGCTTCCGCCATACGCAGTGTCGCTCGACACGCCGCTCCGCGTCAACGGCAAACGAAAGGGGTCAGGTCTTGGAACGGATGGGGTCAGGTCTTGAATCGTGCTCGTGCCTGGAACAAGGCACGATTCAAGACCTGACCCCTCTTCTACACCCGCCGGTGGAGCGGGACGTACTCGCGCTTGGCGTGGCCGAGGTAGACCTGGCGCGGGCGGGAGATGCGCTGGTCCTTGTCGTCGAGCATCTCCTGCCACTGCGCGAGCCAGCCGGACATGCGCGGGATCGCGAACAGCACGCAGAACAGCTCCGTCGGGAACTTCATCGCCTGGTAGATCAGGCCCGAGTAGAAGTCCACGTTCGGGTAGAGCTTGCGCTTGACGAAGTACTCGTCCTCGAGGGCGATGCGCTCGAGCTCGATCGCGATGTCGAGCAGCGGGTTGCGGCCGGTCACCTCGAACACCTGGTCGGCCATCTTCTTGATGATCTTCGCGCGCGGGTCGTAGTTCTTGTAGACGCGGTGGCCGAAGCCCATCAGCCGCACGTCGCCGCCCGACTCCTTCACTTCCTTGACGAAGGCGGCGACCTTGTCCTTCGAGCCGATCTCCTGCAGCATCCGCAGCACGGCCTCGTTGGCCCCGCCGTGGAGCGGGCCGTAGAGCGCGCCGATCGCGCCCGCCGCCGCGCAGTAGGGGTCGGCCTCCGAGGAGCCGATCTGCCGCATCGCCGAGGTCGAGCAGTTCTGCTCGTGGTCGGCGTGCAGGATGAACAGCACGTCGAGCGCCCGCTCGAGCGCCGGGTGCACCTTGTACTTGAGCTCGCTGGTCTTGAACATCATCTGCAGGAAGTTCGCCGCGTAGCTGAGCTCGTTGTCCGGGTACACGTACGGCAGCCCCATCGAGTGGCGGTAGGCGAAGGCGGCGAGCGTCGGGATCTTCGCGATCAGCCGGTTGACGTGGCGCTCGCGCTCGTGCGCGTCGCGCACGCGCTTGGAGGTCGGGTAGAAGGTGCTGAGCGCCGCCGTCATCGACGCGAGCATCCCCATCGGGTGCGCGTCGTAGCGGAAGCCGACCATCAGCTCCTTCACGTTCTCGTGCACGAAGGTGTGGGTCGTGATCTTCTCGGCCCAGGCCTCGTACTGCGCCTTCGTCGGCAGCTCGCCCTTCAGCAGCAGGTACGCGGTCTCGAGGTAGTTGCCCTGCTCCGCGAGCTGCTCGATCGGGTAGCCGCGGTAGTTGAGGATGCCCTTGTCGCCGTCGATGAAGGTGATCCGGCTCTTGCAGGACGCCGTGTTCATGAAGCCCGGGTCGTAGGTCATGAGCCCGAAGTCGTCGGCCGCGACCTTGATCTGGCGCAGGTCCATGGCCTTGATGGTGCCGTCCTGGACCGGGACCTCGTAGGTCTTCCCTGTGCGGTTGTCGGTGATGGTGAGCGAATCCTTGCTCAAGGCGGCCTCCGGGATCGAGAAAGCGACGTCAGCGCAGGCTAGCATCGGCGCACCGACTATTTCAATGAATCGAACGACTTGGCAGCAGCTCGTAGACGATGTCGTTGCCGAGCACCGCCGTCTCGTCGCAGAGACGTGGCGAGCGCCTGCGGCATCCCGCCCTGCAGGCGCTCCCACTGCAGCGGGCCGAAGCCCTTGCGGTGCACGACGATCCACCGGGTGCCCGCGCCGCGCAGCGCCGCGAGCGACGGCTCGGACGGGAACGCGCGCAGCAGCTCGCGGAGCTGGACGTAGGCCCTGGGCTCGATGCCGGCGTAGCCGTTCACGAGCGGCTTCCAGTGCAGCGTCGAGTAGACCATGTAGATGCTCTCGTGGAACGCGGGCCTTCGCTCCAGGCCGTAGACGTCGAGCATCGGCAGGTGCACGACGGGATCCCTCCCTGGCTGCTCCGCGAGCCAGCGGTAGACGGGCGGCGGCTCGCGACGCGTGTCGATGACCTTGCTCCACTCCGGCATCGGGATCGGGACGATCAGCGTCTCGGCGAGCGCGAGCAGGCCCACGAGCGCGAGCGCGGCACGCCCGGGCTTCAGCGTCTCGAGCGCGAGCGCCGCGAGCATCGCGAGCGGCAAGGCGATGAACACGCCGGCCCGGCTCGTGACGCGGATCATCTGGAAGACCGGCAGCGTCTCCCGCAGGAGCGCCCAGGGCCCGGGGCCGAGGTCGGCTCCGAAGCCGCGGATCCGCGGGCCGAGTGCTATGAGCGCGGCCGCCGCGACGAGCGCCGCGAGCGCCCAGGCCTCGCGGGACGGCCGCTCGCCCCGCCGCCACAGCACGAGCGCGCCGGCCACGACCAGCGCCGGCACCACGAGGCCGGGGAACAGGTTGTTCGGGCCTTCGGCGCGAAAGCGGTCGGTCGCTTCCCCGTACAGGCGGTTCCAGGAGCTCGTCGCCAGGAACGATTCGAGCGGCGCCGAGTACTGGATCGTTTCCGCGGTCCCGCGCGCGTAGCGCTCCGGCTCGAGCGCCTTCTGGTGCATCCGATAGAGCGGCAGCAGCGCGAGGCCCGCGAGCACGGCGGCGACGGCGCCCCACTTGAGCCGGCTGCCATCGGCCCCAGAAGAGCACGGCGAGGAAGGGCGGAAGCACGGCCGCGGCGATCACGCCGTGGTAGCCGCAGGCGAGGAAGGCCAGCACGAACGCGAGCGCGGCGATGAGCGCGTCCGCCGGCCGTCCGCGCTTCGCGAAGCGGATCGTGAACAGCAGCACGAGCGGCCACCACTGCGTGCCGAGCGTCGAGAGGTGCGCCACCTGGTCGGTGCGGATCGGCGAGAAGGCGAAGAGCGCGCCGGCGGCGAGTGCGATCCACTCGCTCGCCCCGAGCTCGCGCGCCAGCCACCAGGCCGTGAGCGCGGAGGCCAGGAACGTGAGCAGCCGGACGACGTTGTAGAGCAGCACCGCGTCGTCGCTGACGAGCGCGAGCGGCAGCACCAGCAGCGTGGTGCCGAACACCGGCTCGTCCATGCCGAGCGTGTAGCGCAGCGGATGGAAGATGTTGCCGTGCGGGAGGCTGGCCGGGTCGGTCGTGAGCGCGTGGACGGTCCAGCCGATCTCCCAGGCGAAGAACGCGGAGTCGCCCGCGTCCATCACGCGCAGGTTCGCGGCGAACGGCCAGGTGAGCGCGACCGTGAGCACGGCGTAGATCAGGATCGCGCGGACCGCCGGCATCGGCCGCTACTCTAGCGTGGGACAGTGCTCGCCGCGACCGTGTAGGCTAGGGCGCCATGAGATACGGCCGCTCGCTGATCGACTTCGCCCTGGCCGTAGCGCTCGCTCTGCCCGCGCTCTGCGCGCGCGCCGACACCTACCCGCGGCAGCCCGGCGTGGACGTCGCCCGGTACTCCTTCCGGCTGACGCTCAGCGACGCGACCGACGTGATCGAGGGCGAGGCGACGGTCGACTTTCGCGTCCTGCAGGACGGGCTCGCGACGCTGACGCTGGACCTCGTCCAGCCCAAGCCCGGCGCCGCCGACAAGGGCATGACCGTGAGCGCGGTGACCGAGGGCGGCAAGGCCCTCGTGTACGAGCACGCGAACGATCGCCTCGCGATCCGCCTCGAGCCGAAGGGCCGCGCGGGCGAGCGGCGCGCGGTCGTCGTCCGCTACCGCGGCGTGCCGGTCACGGGCCTGCTGATCGCCAACAACAAGCACGGCGAGCGCACCTTCTTCTCCGACAACTGGCCGATCAAGGCGCGCCAGTGGCTGCCCACGATCGACCACCCCTACGACAAGGCCGCGTCCGAGATGTGGGTGACGGCGCCCTCGCACTATCAGGTCGTCTCGAACGGCCTGCTGGTCGAGGAGACCGACCTGGGCGACGGCCGCCGACTCAGCCACTGGCGCCAGTCCGTCCCGATCGCCACCTGGCTCAACACGCTCGGCGTCGCGCGTTTCGCGGTGGACCACCGGCCGGCCTGGCACGGCCTGCCGATCGAGACCTGGGTCTACCGCCAGGACCGCGACAACGGCTTCGCGCTCTTCGCGGAGCCGACGCAGGCCGTGCTCGAGTTCTTCTCCGAGCGCATCGGCCCGTATCCCTACGAGCGGCTGGGCCACGTCCAGGCCAACGGCGTGCGCGGCGGCATGGAGTCGGCCACCTCGATCTTCTACGGCGACGACTCGGTGAACGACCCGCGCTCGACGCGCTGGCGCAACGTGATCGTCCACGAGATGGCGCACCAGTGGTTCGGCGACTCCGTCACGGAGAGCGACTGGGACCACGTCTGGCTGAGCGAAGGCTTCGCGACCTACTTCACCCACCTCTTCGTCGAGCACGCCTACGGCCGCGACGAGATGGTCGCCGGTCTCGTGCGCGACCGAAACGAGGTGCGTGAGTTCGACAAGAAGAGCCCCGACTACCGGGTCATCCACGACAACCTCGACGACATGGCGCCAGGTGCTCTCGGGCCCGGGCACCTACAAGAAGGGCGGCTGGACGCTCCACATGCTGCGCGGCATCGTGGGCGACGCGGCGTTCTGGACCGGGATCCGCGACTACTACCGTCGCTACCGCGACGGCAACGCGACGACGGCCGACTTCCGCCGCGCCGATGGAGCAGGCCTCGGGACGCGAGCTCTCCTGGTTCTTCGACCAGTGGCTGACGCGGGGCGGCTTCCCGAAGCTGCGCGCGCGCTGGTCCTGGGACGAGGCCGCGAAGCAGCTGCGGATCGACGCCGAGCAGCTCCAGGCAGGCCCGCCCTTCCGGCTGCCGATCGAGCTCGGCCTCGAGCTCGAGGGGGACGAGCCCCGCTCCCGCCTCGAGCGCATCGAGATCAAGGAGCAGCGCGAGACCGTCACGCTCGCCCTCGAGCGTGCGCCGAAGTCGGTCACGTTCGACCCGCGGACGTACGTGCTGATGGACGCGGATGTGGCCCGGCAGGAAGGCCTGCGCTAGCGTCGCCCGCCTAGGAGGCTGAGCCCGACTCCAGCGCCGCCTCGCTGCGCAGGCTCTCGAGGTCCCGGCCGATCGTCGCAACCGCCAGGACGCGGCCCGCGAGCTTGTAGCGGACGGCGCAGTCGAGCGCGCCCGGGTCGCCCTCGATCTCGACGGAGTCCCACTTCTCGGCGTGGCCGACGTAGTTGATCGCGGTGTCGTAGTGCTGACTCCAGAAGAACGGCACCGCGCTGAACGTCTCGCGGCGGCCGAGCATGTTCCGCGCGGCGACCTGGCCCTGCCGCTCCGCCACCACCCAGTGCTCGACGCGGATCTTCTGGCCGCTGTGGGGATCCGGCCAGCGCGCCACGTCGCCCGCCGCGAAGACCCCGGGGACGCTCGTCTCGAGGTACTCGTTCACGGCGATGCCGCGATCCATCGCGAGGCCCGCGCGCTCGGCGAGAGCCAGTGACGGCCTCACGCCGACGCCGAGGACCAGGAAGTCGGCGTCCAGCGTGCTGCCGCCGCTCAAGGTCACGACGCGCCCGTCGGCGCGCTTGACCGTCTCGCCCAGATGGAAGACGACGCCCTGCTCCTCGTGCAGGCGGCGGACGACCTTGCCCAGCTCCGCGCCCGAGCACGCGCTCGAGCGGCTGCTGCTCCGGAGCGACCACGTCCACGGCCACGCCGCGCTTGCGGAGCGAGGCCGCCACCTCGAGGCCGATGAAGCTGGCGCCGACCACGACCACGCGCTTCGCGGCCCCGGCCCGGGCCACCAGCGCCTGGCTGTCGGCGAAGCTGCGGAGGTAGTGCAGCTGCGAATCGCTCGCGCCCTCGACGGGAATCCGCACGGGGTCGGCCCCGGTCGCGATCAGCAGCGAATCGAACGGATGCACCGTGCCGTTCTCCAGCTCCACCTGCTTCGCCTGGAGCTCCAGCGACGACACCCGCGATCCGAGCACCAGCTCGATCCGCTGGTCGCGGTAGTAGTCCGGCGATCGCAGCGGGATCCACTCGGGCGGCGCCGTGCCGGCGAGGAAGTCCTTGGAGAGGTTCGGGCGGTCGTAGGGCGCCGAGTCGTCCGCGCTGATCATCGTGAGGCTGCCGCCGTAGCCTTCCCGGCGCAGCATGTCCGCGGCCGCGAGCCCGGCGGCGCCTCCCCCGACGATCACGACCGAGGCGGGCTGGCCTTTCGCGCTCGCCGCCTTCGGCGCGGAGCCCGACAGCTTCTCCCGGACGACGAGCGCGTCGCCGTTGCGCTCGACGCGCCAGCAGCTGACCGGGTCGAGCGCGGGCGCGCGGAGGGCTTCCCCGGTGCGCAGGCTGAAGCAGGCGTGGTGCCACGGGCAGCGCACGGTGTCGCCGACGACGATGCCCTCGGCGAGCGGGCCGTGGTAGTGCGTGCAGGACGCGCCCACGGCGAAGTACTCGTCGCCACGCCGCGCGAGCAGCACGGCCTCGTCGTCGACGTGCCCCAGCACCATGCCGCCGTCCGGAACGTCGCGGGCCGGGATTCCGCTCTTGAAATCGGGCCCGCCAGGGGAAGTCATCTCGGTCACCTCGCCGCCTCTCCGCGCACCGCCCACGCGCGCGCCATCAGCTGGATGCTGCCGTCCTCCGAGACCGGCAGCCTGGAGTGAAGCCGCTCCCGCAGTGCGCCCCGGCGCGCCTCGTCGAGCGACAGCGCATAGCCCGGCGCGGGACCCTGGCCGCCGAGGAACGGCTTCCAGTAGTCGTCGAAATCGCGAAACACCGTTGGAACGTCGATCGCGCGCGTCTCGACGCGCTGCAGCCCAGCCTCGGCGAACAGCTGTCGCCAGGGCCTCGGGCCGGCAGATCGGAAAGCGCGAGCCTTCGTCGAGGTCCTGCGCGGCAGGGTCGAGCGCCACCGCGGCGTCCCAGAAGCAGCGCATCAGCTCCATTCTCTCGGCGTAGTCCCAGACGTAGGCCGCGATCACGCCGCCCGGGCGGGCGACCCGCCGCATCTCCGCCACGGCTCGCGCGGGCTGCGGCACGAAGTTGAGCACGAGGCCCGAGACGACCGCATCGACGCTGGCCGCGGCGAGCGGCAGCGCCTGCGCGTCGCCTGGCTCGAAGCGCGCCCGCTCGCTGCCGAGGCGAGCCTTCGAGTACTCGACGAAACCCGGCGAGGCGTCGACGCCCGTCAGCGAGCGCGGGTTGGCTCGCTCCAGGATCGTCCCGCTGAGCGCGCCCGTTCCGCACCCGACGTCGAGCCAGTCCCTGTCCTGCGGCACCGCCAGCCAGTCCAGGAACGCCTGCGCGACGCGCCGGCTCCAGCGTCCCGACGTAGGGCTCGTAGCGATCGCCATCGGCCCACTTGTCGTGGCGCTCGTGACGGTTCCACGGTCGGCTCCTTGCGCTACTGGCCCGCCGGCACTTTCACGACCAGGTACAGGAGCTCTCCCTCGACCGCGCTGATCCAGTGCGGCACTCCCGCCGGAACCACGCCGAAGTCCCCGGCCTGGATTCGCTTCGAGCTTCCGCCCTCGATGCTGGCGCCGCGGATCTCGCCCGGCTGCGTGTCGACGCCGCCCACGATCGAGCCGCCCGTCACCACCGTGCCGGCGCCCTGCACCACGTACCAGACGTCGGCGAACTTCGCGTGGAGCTCCGACCTCCCGGGCGCCGTCCGGCGCAGGCCGATCACCGCCTGATCGGATCGGCGCCGACAGGCGCACCGAGTGGGTGCCCGGCTGGCCCGCCTCCTGCGGCGCCGCCTGGATCGCGCGCAGCAGCTCCGCGCCGCTCAGGAGAGTGACGGGCGGCTTCGCCGCGAGCCGCCTGGCCGAGAATCAAGAGTGCGCACGCCGCGAGCTGCATGTCTTCGTTCCTCCGTCGTTGGACGCCGCTCTCGTCTGACTTCCGAGCGCGCTACGTCCAGTCTTTCCTCAACAGGCACTCCTCGATCCGGTAGGCGTGCAGCATGTCGTGCATGGCCGCGTGCCTGAAGAGGATGAACAGCGAGTAGTGGCTGTACTCCTCGTGCTCGGCGGTGCGCTCCCAGTCCTGCGGCCGAAGCGCGCGCAGGCGCGCCACGAGCTCGCTCCGCTGCCGCTGGAACTGCCGAGGGCCTCCTCGAGATCGACCTCCCGCAGTGCGTCGGGAGAGTGCTCGCGCTCGGGCAGATAGGGCCGGATCGACGGATGCTCCTCGCGCATCATCAGATCGAGCCGCCCGAGGAACATCGGCTGCACCTCCGCCAGGTGACAGGCGTGCTCGTGCGCCGACCACTTCCCCGGGCTCGGCCGCCGCTTCCGCAGCGCCTCCGGCACCTCGCGCACCAGCGGGAGGATGATCGACGGCCCTCGCTCCAGGGCGTCCACGACCTCCCGGTACTCTCGCTCGGACTTCAAGTTCCTGCCCGCCCTCAGCGAATCAGGTACCCGGACACCCGCCAGACCCCGTCCGGATCGAGCATCGGCGTGATGGTCTCGACGGCCGACGCCTTCTTCTCGAACACGGTCTCGTACTGGATCACCACGTACTTGCCGTCCGGCGCACCGGGCAGCTTCTCGCTGTACTGGCGCGACTTGAGCTTCCGGGAGACGACCTTGCCAAGCGGAGGGCTAACACCAGTCAGTGCCTGCACCCACTGCTCCTTCGTGACGACACCCTTGAAGAGCTTGGCCGCCTGCTCCCACGACGCCGCCCAGTCGCCGGCATCGATGAGCTTCAACCAGGACTCGGCCGCCGTCTGGGCGAGGTCCTCGGGCGTGTCAGCCGCTCGGACAGGCCCAGCGAACGCCGCCGCGACGATGCCCGCATACACGAGAATTCTTTTCCTCACGCTCCCCCTCCCGCACTCGGACTCTTCGATCCTATCTCCTCTTTGGCGTGCGGCTGGCTGCCACGCGCTGGCCCGGCGTCTTTCCAGCCGATCGCGTGCGGGCCGGCCCGACGTAGTGGAAGCGAACCAGGTACACGTTCTCGCCCGGGCCGTGCTTCGCGACCTTCAGCAGGTCGACGACGCCCTTGAAGCCGGACTCGCGCGCCAGCTCGGGAGTGACGTCGCCGAGACCGATCGGCAGGATCGACTCGATCTCGATCTCGCCGTCGTCCATTCGGTACCGCTTGCCGACCGTGACGTGAGGCCGCATCCAGATGCGGATGCTCGTGGTGATCTCGCCTCGTCGAACGCCCTCGCGCAGCCGCTTCGTGAAGATCACGTCGTGGCGGCTAGCGCTGGCGCCGCAAGCCCCAGACGACGAGCACCATCGTGCTCACCAGGGACAGCGCTCCCGACACGAGCAGGACGCGAATGACGGCTTCCTGAAGGTCGCTGCCTCGTGCCGCGCCGGCCGCCATCGGCAGCATCGAGCTGCCCGCTCCCCAGATCGCGCCGAGCAGGTTCGCGGTCCAGGGGGCAAGGCATCCGTAGACGGCAAGCCCGTTGGCGGCTCGCGCCTGCACGGGGCCGAGCGTGAGCCTCGGCCAGACGAGCCCGAGAACCAGGAGGAAGATGCCCTGCGTGATGCCGAGCAGGTGCGTCGACAGCCCGAGGCGCGGCACGGCGAACCGCGGAATCGCAATGCCGACGAGAAGCGCCAGAAGGAAGAGCGCGCTACCCACCCGGAGGAGCCGATGCCCCTGGCGGCCCAGCGTCGCTTCGTCTTCCATCGTCCCTCCCGCGCGCTACTCGACCCAGTCGACCAGGAACAGGTTGGTCTCGCCCGCGGTCTTGCCGCCCCGGTTGCTCGCGAACACGAGCTGCTTGCCGTCGGGCGAGAACATCGGGAAGCCGTCGAAGGTGGGCTCGCTGGTGACGCGCTCGAGCCCGCTGCCGTCGTCGCCGATCAGGTAGAGGTCGAACGCGCGGCCGCGCGGGTCGGCGTAGTTGCTCGCGAAGATGATGCGCTTGCCGTCCGGGTGGAAGTAGGGCGCGAACGAGGCCGCGCCGAGCCGGGTCACCTGGCGCTTGTTCGCGCCGTCCCGGTCCATCACCCAGAGCTCGAGGACCCTGGGGCGGTAGAGGCTCTTCGCCAGGAGCTCGCGGTAGCCGGCGAGGCTCGCCTCGTCGTCGTGGACGTCGCGGCGGTAGACGATGCGCTTGCCGTCCGGCGAGAAGAACGGCCCGCCGTCGTAGCCCGGCTCGTGCGTGAGGCGCTTCACCTGCGAGCCGTCGGCCGCCATCGTGTAGATCTCGAGGTCGCCGTCGCGGACCGAGGTGAAGACGATCGTCTTGCCGTCGGGCGACAGCGTCGCCTCGGCGTCGTAGCCGGGCGTGTCGGTCAGGCGCTTCTCGCCGCTGCCGTCGAGCGCGTGGCTGACGATGTCGTAGCCGGCGTACATCGGCCAGACGTAGCCCTTCGAGTAGTCGGCGGGCGGCGGGCACGCGGCGTCGGCGAGATGGGTGGAGGCGTAGAGCACGCGGCGGCCGCCGTCCGTGAAGTAGCCGCAGGTGACGCGGCCCTTGCCGTTCGAGACGCGCCGGCTCGTGCCGCTCGCGAGGTCCACCACGAAGGCCTGGTCGCACGCGATGCCCCTCGGCCTCGTTCTTGCGCTGGTAGATGATGCTCTTGCCGTCGGGGCTCCAGTAGCCCTCGGCGTTCTCGCCGCCCCGCGTCAGCTGGCGCAGGTTGCGGAAGTGCTTCTCCTCGGGGTGGATCACCGCCGGCCCCGGCGGCGGCGGAGTCGGCCGCTGCTGCGCGGGGGCTGTCGCGGTGAGCGAGACCGCGAGTCCGGCGGCGAGGGCCGAGCCGGCGAGCGCGCGGCGCGTCATTCCATCTGCTGCGCGAGGTAGTTCTCGACGCCGATCTCCTTGATCATGCCGAGCTGCGCCTCGAGCCAGTCGATGTGGTCTTCCTCTTCCTTCAGCATCGCCTCGAGCAGCGAGCGCGTGCCGTTGTCGGCCCGCTCGCGCGCGAGCTCGATCCCCTTGTTGAGCCGCGCCACCGCGTCGTACTCGACCTGGAGGTCGTTCGTGAACTGCTCGGGGACGCTCTTGCCCACGTTGATCTTCATGTACTTCTGCATGTTGGGCGCGCCGTCGAAGTAGAGGATGCGGTCGATCAGGTTCTGCGCGTGGCGCATCTCCTCGATCGACTCCTTCTGGATGTAGGCCGCGAGCTTCTTGTAGCCCCAGTTCTCGTTCATCCGCGCGTGGATGAAGTACTGGTTGACCGCCGTGAGCTCGGCGCAGAGCACGTCCTGCAGGACCTGGACGACTTCGTCGTTCCCCTTCATGGAAATCCCCTTCTGGCGAGCGTCGGAAGGGCGATCTTAACCCGCCTCAGCCGCGGGCGGAGAGATGATCGTGCAGGTCCGGCAGGCAGGCGGTGCAGAGGCGGCCGCAGCCGGTCTCGGCCTGGAGCTTCTCGAGGCTCTGGCCCTCGTCGCACACGCGGCGCGCGATCTCGTCGAACGGCATGCCGGAGCACTCGCAGCGCGTCATCGCGCGCCCGCAGCGGACCGGCTCGACCAGCAGCCGCCGAACTCATCTCACCCCGATAATAATGAAAAGCGGTTTCATTTTCAAGTGGGCCGGAAAACGGCTCTCCAATGACCGCTCTCGCAAGGGCCGAAAGGGGCTTCGGCTCTCCAATCACCGCTCTCGTGGGGCCTGAAAGCCGGGCTCCCTCTTGAGACGAGGGGGCTTCGCCCCCTCGTGCTCCCCGTTGTCCCGACGTCTCCAGCTAGAATGGCTGTCATGCCGGAAGCGCTCGACGTCACCTGTCCCTGCTGCCAGACGCTGCTCAAGATCGACCCCGAGACGGGGGCGGTCGTCTGGGCCGACAAGAAGAAGGCCCCGGCCAAGAATTTCGACGACCTGGTCCAGCGCGTCGAGGCGCAGAGAAGCGTCCTCGACCAGAAGTTCGCGCGCTCCGTGCAGCAGACGAAGCGCGCCGGCGAGATCCTCGACAAGAAGTTCGAGGAGGCCCGCCGCCGGGCCGAGCAGGATCCTGCCGCCAAGCCGCCCCACCCGTTCGACAACGAGTGACGGTGCCATGGAGGACTCCCGCATGCTGAAGCGTCTGGCGCTGCTCGGCGCCGCCCTCTTCGTCGCCGCACCCGTTTTCGCCCAGAACCCGCGCGGCGAGGCCAAGGCGACCGTCGCCGGGAAGGCCGTGGCGATCGACTATGGAAGGCCCAGCCTGAAGGGCCGCGACATGCTCGGCCAGGCGCAGGTGGGCCAGTCCTGGCGCATGGGCGCCGACGCCGTCACCGGCCTCAAGACGGAAGCCGATCTCTCCTTCGGCGACGTCAAGGTTCCGAAGGGCGAGTACGTGCTCACGGCGACGAAGGTGGCCGCCGACCAGTGGCAGCTCAACGTGCTCAGCAAGTCGGAGGAGCGCACGAAGGTCGCGGACGTGCCGCTCACCGTGTCGAAGCTCGACGCGAGCGTCGAGCAGTTCACGATCGACCTCAAGGGCGACAAGGACAAGGGCGAGCTGAAGCTGCTCTGGGGCACCACGGCCCTCGCGACGAGCTTCACCGGCAAGTAGCTAGTCGATCCAGCCCCGGCGGCGGTAGACCACGAGCCCGAGGCGCTCGTGCGCCGCCGGCCCGAAGCCCCGCCGCCTCTCGCTCGCCGTGGGCAGGGTCTCGAGGTCGAAGTTGGTCTCGACCGACGGCACCGAGATCGCGACGAGCCCCTGCTTCTCGAGCGTGGCGGCGGCCCGCCGCGTGTGGGTCGGCGACGTGACGGCCAGGATGCGCGTCCACCCGCGCTCGCGGCAGAGCCGCGCCAGCGCGACCGCCTCGTCGTGCGTGTTGGTGATCTCGCCGATGTCGAGCACCTCGCCCCGGTGCGCGAACGCCGCGAGCCAGGCGCGCGCGAGTGCTGCGTGCGAGCCGGTGGGAGCCGGCACCTCGGACACGACGAGGTAGGGTGCGCGCCCCGCGGCGATCAGCTCGACGGCCTTGAGCAGCCGGCTCGCCGCGTCGGTCGAGGGATCGCCGTCCTCCTGCATCCGCGACGCGAACACGAAGACCGCGTCCGCGTTCTCGACCGCGTCGCGCCGGACGAGCCCCTCCGCGAGCCTCGCCGTCAGCGGGGTGAAGCTGACCGCGAGCCAGAGCGCCGCCAGCAGCACGTTCGCCGCCACGAGCGCGCGCCGCAGCGGCGTCTGCCAGACGAGCGCGCCCAGCAGAGCGAAGCCGGCGAACAGGTAGCCCCGCTCGCCGGGCATCGACACGAGGATCGGCAGGTTGAGGTCGCCGATCACGAAGCCGGCCAGCGCTCCGGCGGCGAGCCCGCTGCGGAAGCGGGCCGAAGCACTCGTGGGTGAGCTCACGAAGGCGACGGCGCTAGACGATGAACAGCGGGGCGAGCACCAGCGTGATCGTCGACAGCAGCTTGATCAGCACGTGCAGCGAGGGGCCCGCGGTGTCCTTGAAGGGATCGCCGACGGTGTCGCCCACGACCGCGGCCTTGTGCGGCTCGGAGCGCTTGCCGACCACCTGGCCGTCCACCTTGAACTCGCCCGACTCGATGTACTTCTTGGCGTTGTCCCAGGCGCCGCCGCCGTTGTTCATGAAGGTCGCCATCAGGATGCCGGTGATCGTGCCGACCATCAGCAGGCCGGCCACCGACTCGGCGCCGACCTGGCCGTAGGGCGAGAGGTACTTGAAGCCGAAGCCCACCGCGATCGGCGTGAGCACGGCGAGCAGGCCCGGCGCGACCATCGCGCGCAGCGCCCCGCGCGTGACGATGTCGACGCAGCCGGCGTAGTCGGGCTTCTCGGTGCCCTGCATGATGCCCGGCTTCTCCTTGAACTGCCGGCGCACCTCGGTGATGACGCTCTGCGCGGCCTTGCTCACGGCCTTGATCGCGAGCGCGCTGAAGACGAACACCAGCGTCGCGCCGAGCAGGCCGCCGACGAAGACCGGCACGCGCGTCAGGTCGACGCCGATGCGCTGGCCGGTGATCTTCGTGACCTCGTCCAGGTACGCGCTGAACAGCAGGAACGCCGCGAGCGCCGCCGAGCCGATCGCGTAGCCCTTGGTGAGCGCCTTGGTCGTGTTGCCGACGGCGTCGAGCCGGTCGGTCTTGTGGCGGATCGCCTCCGGCTGCTTCGACATCTCGATGATGCCGCCGGCGTTGTCGGTGATCGGGCCGAAGGTGTCCATCGCCAGGATGTAGGCGCAGGGCGCGAGCATGCCCATCGTCGCGACGGCGGTGCCGTAGAGCCCGGCGCCGTGCGTGCCGGGCAGCGCGAGCTGGCCGAGCTTGTAGGCCGCCATGAGCGCGATCGAGATCACCAGGACCGGAAGCCCCGTGCACTCCATGCCGACCGCGAGGCCGGTGATGATGTTCGTCGCCGGCCCGGTGCGGCTCGCCTCGGCGATCGACTGCACCGGGCGGTACTTGTACTCGGTGTAGTACTGGGTGATCCAGACGAACGCGTAGGCGGTCAGGATCCCGACGATGCCCGCGCCGAGCAGGTAGCCCCGGTGCGCGACGGCCTCGGAGCCGTCGACCTTGCGCAGCAGCAGCTGCACCGCCGCGGCGAAGCCGAGCATCGCGAGCACGGTCGTGACCAGGTAGCCCCGGTTGAGGCCGTTCATCGGGTCCTCGTCCTCGCTGACCTTCACGCTGTAGACGCCGACGATCGTCGCGATCAGGCCGAAGGCGCGCGCGAGCAGCGGGAACAGGATGCCGCCCATCCCGAACACCGGGTAGAGCGCGATGCCGAGGATCATCGCGCCGACGTTCTCGGCCGCCGTCGATTCGAAGAGGTCGGCGCCGCGGCCGGCGCAGTCGCCGACGTTGTCGCCCACGAGGTCGGCGATCACCGCGGGGTTGCGCGGGTCGTCCTCCGGGATTCCCGCCTCGACCTTGCCGACGAGGTCGGCGCCGACGTCGGCGGCCTTCGTGTAGATGCCGCCGCCGAGCTGCGCGAAGAGCGCGACGAAGCTCGCGCCGAAGCCGAAGCCGACGATCTGCAGCGGGACGTGCTTGTAGTCCTGCATGCCGCCGAACAGCCAGAACAGGCCGCCCACGCCGAGCAGGCTCATCGCCACGACCGCGAGCCCGGAGACCGCGCCGCCGCGCAGCGCGATCTGCAGCGCGCGGTTGAGGCTCGTCATCGCCGCCGCCGCCGTGCGGATATTGGCCCGGATCGAGACAAACATGCCGATGTAGCCGGCAATGGCGGAGCAGAGCGCCCCGATCAGGAACGAGATCGTGACCTTCCAGAAGGTGCCCTCGCCCATCTCGGCGATGTTCGCGACGTCGCGGTTCACGAAGTAGAAGCCGAAGATCGCGGCCGCGGCCACGATCGAGAGCATCGCGATCGTCCGGTACTGGCGCGACAGGAACGCCTCCGCGCCCTCGCGGATCGCGTCCGAGATCGCGCGCATCTCGGGCTTGCCGGTGTCCGCGGCCAGGACCTCGCGCGCGAGCAGCCAGGCGACTCCCAGCGCCAGCAGGCTGATCCCGATCACGAGCGGCAGGACGGATTCGACTGACATGAAACCTCCGGGTGGCTCTCGTCCTTGAAAGAATGCAGGATGGGCCGTCAATCACCAGGCTCGCCCATCGAACGGAGCCCGGACGGCCAGCCGGGCGAGCCTATGCCGAAGCTCCGAACGAGTCAATCGCGCCCGCCAGCCTGCGGCCATCACATATAATCCGCCGACCCCTCCGGAGCGGTTGCCAGAGGGCCCGAGACTCCATAGACGACACGGGAACCAACAAGAGGAGGCACGGATGCCCAGTCCGCTCTTCGCCACCAAGCCGATCGAGCAGCTGCTGCACACCGCCGAGGGCGACGAGCACGGGCTCAAGCGCGCGCTTGGCGCGATCGACCTGACGGCGCTCGGGGTCGGCGCGATCATCGGCGCCGGCATCTTCGTCCTGACCGGCAACGCCGCGGCGATGCACGCCGGCCCGGCGATCATCCTCTCGATGATCGGCGCCGGGATCGCCTGCGCCTTCGCGGGACTGTGCTACGCCGAGATGGCGTCGATGATCCCGATCGCCGGCAGCGCCTACACCTACTCCTACGCGACGCTCGGCGAGTTCGTGGCGTGGATCATCGGCTGGGACCTGATCCTCGAGTACGCGCTCGGGGCCGCGACGGTTTCGGTGGGCTGGGCCGGACTGGTGATGAGCTTCCTCGGGCAATTCGGGATCGCCATCCCGCCGCAGTGGACGATCGGCCCGTTCCAGACCGCGACGCTCGCGGACGGCACGGTGGTTCAGGGCATCTTCAACCTGCCGGCGTTCCTGATCGTGCTGGTGGTGACCGCGATCCTGATCGTGGGCGTGCGCGAGTCGGCGAACGTCAACAGCGTGATCGTCTTCACCAAGGTCGCGGTCGTGATCACGCTGATCGTGCTCGGCGTGCCCTTCATCGTGCCGGCCAACTGGTCGCCCTTCATCCCGCCCAACACCGGCCACTTCGGCGAGTTCGGCTGGAGCGGCATCCTCACCGGCGCGGGCAAGATCTTCTTCGCCTACATCGGGTTCGACGCGGTCTCCACCGCGGCCCAGGAAGCCAAGAACCCGCAGCGCGACGTGCCACGCGGGATCCTCGGAAGCCTCGTCGCCTGCACGATCCTCTACGTCCTCTTCGCGGCCGTGCTCACGGGCGTCGTGCACTACAGCGAGCTCAACACGCCCGCCCCGGTCGCGTCGCTCGTCGACAAGATCCAGATGCCGATCATGGGCCAGGCGATGAAGCTCGGCGCGATCGCGGGGCTCACGTCGGTGATGCTGGTGATGCTCTACAGCCAGGCGCGCATCTTCTGGATCATGGCCACCGACGGCCTGCTGCCGAAGGCGTTCAGCACGCTGCACCCGAAGTTCCGCACGCCCTACCTGAGCTCGGCGCTCACCGGGATCATCGTCGCGATCACCGGCGGCGTCTTCCCGATCGGCACGCTCGGCGACATGGTCAGCATCGGGACGCTGTTCGCCTTCGTGCTGGTGTGCGCCGGCGTGTTGGTGCTGCGAAAGACCAAGCCCGATCTGAAGCGGCCGTTCCGCACGCCGCTCGTGCCCGTCGTGCCGATCCTGGGGATGCTCTCCTGCCTCGGCCTGATGTCCGGCCTCGGCCTCCACACCTGGGAGCGGCTGCTGATCTGGCTCGCGATCGGCCTCGTGATCTACTTCGCGTACGGCCGCTTCCACAGCAAGGCGAGGCTGGCGGCCTAGCGGTCGCTTCCACAGCAAGACGCGAGCGACGGCGCGCGAGCCAGGGCCAGCGAATTCGCCGCCAGGCGTCCGTCTAATCCTCCGCGAGGGTATAGATGCGCGGAGGCTTGGTGTTCGCGGCGGCCGGGTTCGTCGGGCTCCTGGCCGTGCCCTCGGGCGCGCAGACGCCGCCGCGCGTCTTCGTTCTCGACGCGGGCGCTCCCGCGCTCGTGGCGATCGACCTCGCCTCGGCCAAGCGCGTGGGAGACCTGCCGCTGCTGGGCACGCCGACGTGGCTCGTCCAGAGCGACGACGGCCGCTTCCTGGTGGCGCTCGACTACGGACCGGGCGAGGACAAGGGCGCGCGCGGCTACAAGGCCGCCGGGCGCTCGTGGGCGACGATCGTCGACGCGTCGAGCCTGAAGGCGATCGGCCGCGTCGAGCTCGGCTTCGGTCTCGAATCGGCCGTCCCCGGAGCCGACGGGCGCCTCACGGTGACCTGCTCGGGCTACGACGCCAAGGACCCGAAGGAGGCCCTGCCGCGCGAGCTCGTCGTCGTCGACCTCGCGAGCGCTCGCGAGACGGGCCGGCTCACGCTCGAGCCGGGCACCGACCTCACCTGGCGAAGCCCTGACGGGCGCTCGCTCGCGCTCCTGCAGGGCCAGCCGCGGACGGCAAAGTACCCGTTCCCGCGCTCGAGGGTCAGCCTCGTCGACGTGGCGGGGCCGTCCGTCGTCGCCACGCTCGACGCGAGCGGCTGGGACCAGGCCGAGCGCGATGCCGAACGGCTCTACCTCTTCGCGCGCGGCCGACCGGACAAGGACCCGAGCAAGAACCAGAACGGCTCGGTCGAGGTGATCGCGCTCGCCGACCGGCGCGTCGAGAAGGTCGACCTCGGCCGGGCGCCAGCCGGGATCCTGCTCGAGGAAGGACGGGCTCCTCGCGGTCGTGAGCGAAGGAGCCGCGAGCGGGCCGACGGGCGAGCTGCGTCTCGTGCGAGAGGGAAAGCTCCTGGCGACGCTGCCCGTGGCGGCGCACCCGAAATGGATCGGCGAGGTGGCGGGCGCCATCGGCGTGGTCGGCGCGCGAGCCCTCACGCTCGTCGACCCCGAGCGGCTCCAGGTGAGCGCGAGCATCGCGCTCGAGAAGGATGGCGAGGCCGTGGTGGGCGACGGCGACCGGCCGTTCGAGGTGGTGGCGACGGCGGACCAACGCCGCGCGTTCATTCACTACCCTGCCGAGGACAAGGTGGCCGTGGTCGACCTGGAGCAGAAGCGAGCGATCGGATCGACGAAGACCGGCCGCGGCGGCAAGAAGCTCTTGAACACCATGATGTCCGGCCTGACCTCCGGAATGTCGGAGCGGATCTACTTCTACAACGCGGGCGATCCGCCGCAGCTGCTCGTGCGCCCGGACGGCCGCTTCGCCTACGCGCTCAACCTCGACACGAACGACGTGACGGTCGTGAACGCCGACACCGCGGCCGCGGAGCTCAAGATCGGCGCCGAGGGCCGCTGGCTCGCGCGACTGTCCGACTCGACGCTCGTCGTCGTGGGCCGGGAGCTCGGCCTGATCGACACCGCGCGCAACGCGAAGGTCGGCGCGGTGTCGCTGGGCGGGCTGCGCGGCTTCGGCGTCGCCCCCGACGGGACGTTCGCGGTGGCCGTAGCCGAAAAGGGGGTCGCGATCCTGGACGGAGCCACCGGTCAGCAGAAGGCGCTCGTCGCCGGGTTCGTCAAGCCGACGCGGTTCGTCTTCGCCAAGGGGGGCGGCTAGCTCTCGACGGGCGGCTTCTTGTCTTCCTTCTTCTTGTCGACTTCGCTCTCGACCTCGACGAGGTTCGTGACGCTGAAGGCGAGCGTGCCGCGAGCGATGTTGCCGACGGAGACCTGCTCGACGCGGGAGCTGACCATTCCCACGAGCGTGACGCGCCCGCGATCGACGAAGACGCGCACCGGCGGGTCGACCTGGTGCGCGAAACGCTCGAACATCGGGTCCGTGTAGATCTTGGTGAAGACCTCGGCGCGCAGCCCCACGTCGTTCGCCGAGAAGCCCTGCACGCGCAGGTTGTTGACGACGTCCTTGATGCCGTCGACGCGCGTCAGGCGACTCTCGAGCTCGCCGCGCTTCCAGGGGCTCTCGACCCAGCCCGCCAGGCTGACGACCCCGTCGCGCACCTCGACGCCGACCGCGTCGAAGGGTCCGTAGCGCTCCCAGCGCAGGACCGCCTTCTCGACGTCGGTGCGGATGTCCTTGTCGGAGCGGGGCGTCTCCGGGACCACGCGCAGCAGGTTCACGACGCTCTTGACGTCCTTGCGCGCCAGGCGGTCGGCTTCGCGCACGTCGGCCCAGCGCAGCACGAAGCCGTTGAGGCGCGCGACACCGCTCTCGACGTCGACCTTGATGTCCGAGCGCTTGTCGAAGCCGGCCTTCAGCAGCCGATCCTCGATGCGGCGCGCGAGCTGGGCGTCGGTCGCGGCGACGGCCGGGGTCGCGAGCGCGGCGAGCAGCACGGCGGCGAGCGCCGCTCGTATCGGCCTGGCAGCCCTCATGTACCCCTCCCTCCCGATTATAGCCGCCCGGTTCCGGGCCGGCAGCGCTCGTGAGACGATCGAAGCTTCGACAAGCGAAGGAGAGCCGGGATGGGACGGATGGTGGATCTGTGCGGCGAGGTGGCGGCGGCGGCGGACGAGGGTCCCGACGGCCTGGCTCTGCTCGGCCGAGGCCTGGGACAGGCTGCGCGCCGAGTACTCGGACGAGGACATCGAGGACGCGCTCGCGTTCGTGAAGGACTCGCTGATGCAGTCGGAGCTGGTCGAGGCCGCCGACAGCCTGAGCGCACGGCTCGTCGAGGTGCTCGGCAGCTGGGGCGACGCGAAGGCGTGGGCGGCGGCGGTCGAAGGGCACGCGAGCGTTCCGCTCGACGTGATCGGCCAGCTCGCGCGCCGCGTCGACCGCGTCGAGGAGATCCTCGAGACCTACCGGGACGACAAGGGTCCCGACCGCAGGGGCTTCGACGAGCTCCGCCGGCGGCTGATGGACCACGGGATCGAGACCGAGATGGAGTCCGGCCGCGACGAGGACGCGGCCGCCGAGGACGACACGAGCGACTAGGCGGGCTGCTACACTCGCCCACGATGAACAATCACGCCCGGCGGCTCCTGGTCCTCGCCTGCACCCTCGCCGCCTCGTCCGCCGCAGCGGGCGAGCGCTTCGAGATCGCCGGCCACGCGGGCTTCACCTTCCCCTTCTACAGCCAGAGCTTCCATTACGACCCGGGGGCCGTCTCCGTCCCGATCCCCGGCGTGAGCGTCCAGCAGAGCGGCGACTTCGAGCTGCGCGCCTCGGGCGGGCCCGCCTTCGCCGGAGCCATCACGCTCTACGCGACGGGCGGGCTCGGCTTCGAGTTCCGCGTGGACCACGCCGACGTCACGATCGACACGCAGGGCGGCAGCTTCGCCGTCCGCGTCGGCCTGCCGGCGCCGTTCGACCCCGTGGTGGCCAACCTGAACCTGACGGAGGGCACCGCCGACCTGAAGGCGCTGACGCCGCTCTCGTTCAACCTGAAGCTGCGCACCGGCGGCAAGGTGCGGTTCATGGCCTCGGGCGGCCCCAGCAAGCTCGGCAACATCGAGATGGACCTCAGCCAGTCGGTCGGCCTCGGCGTGATCGGCTTCGACTTCGTCCAGGGCAGCGCGCAGATCGCGACGATCGGCCTGCGGGCGACCGCGTCCGGGGAGACGGGCAGCTCCTGGGGCGGCAACCTCGGGCTCGGGCTCGAGATCCCGATCGGCGAGCACGGTGCCTTCCTGATCGAGGGACGCGGCTTCTACTTCCCCAAGCGCACCGTCGAGTGGGCTCCCGTCGTCGACCGCCCCCTCAGCACGATCGAGCAGCTGCTGCTGCAGCGGCTGCAGGAGCGGCTGCCTCCCGTCGAGTTCGAGCCGTGGTGGGTGCAGACGACGATCGGCTTCGCGGTCCGCTTCTAACGCGATGCGCTCCAGGACCCGAGGCTCGTTCGCCGCGCTCCTGGCCGCGGCGGCGCTGCTGCTGCCGGCCGTGCAGGCCTCGGCGCCGCGCCACGTTGCGCCGCCGCTGCCGCCCCCGGCGGGCAAGGACGCGCCGGGCCTGCCGCCGCTGCCCGAGGTCTCGCCGCGCAACGCGAGCTACACGATCGAGGCGCGACTCGATCCGGACGCGCACCGGATCACGGGCGTCCTCGTCCTCGACTGGCGGAACACCAGCGCCCAGGCGCTCTCGAGCTTCCCGTTCCACCTCTACTGGAACGCGTTCCGCAACAACCTTTCGACGACCGCGCGCGGCGAGGGGCGGCGCGCGCCCGACGACGCGAAGCGCGACGACCGCAGCTTCGGCTGGATCGAGGTCAAGAGCATCCGGCTGCTCGGCGAGCCCGACGAGGACCTGCTCGCCGACGCTGCGCTACCTGAACGAGGACGGCAACACCGACGACCGCACCGTGATGGAGGTGCGCAGCGCACGCCCGATCGAGCCGGGGGCGAGCGGGCGCTTCCGCATCGAGTGGCAGTCGCTCGTCCCGCACGGCACGGTGGGCCGCGCCGGCTGGGTCCACGACTACAACTTCGTCGTCCAGTGGTTCCCGAAGATCGGCGTGTTCTGGAAGGGCCAGTGGAACTGCCATCCGTTCTACCCGTGGACCGAGTTCTTCTCCGACTACGGCGTCTACGACGTGAAGCTGACGCTGCCGAGCGGCTTCGTCGTGGGAGCGACGGGCCGGCAGGAGTCGAAGACCGACAACCCCGATGGCACCGCGACCTACCGCTTCGTCCAGGAGGACGTCCACGACTTCGCCTGGACGGCGAGCCGCCGCTTCCTCGAGCGGCGCGCGCGCTTCGAGGAGCCGGGCTATCCGCCCGTCGACATCCGGCTGCTGCTGCAGCCCGAGCACGCCATCTCTCGGCGAGCGCTACCTGGACGCCGCGAAGATCGCGCTGCGGACCTACGGCACCTGGTCGGCGCCCTATCCCTACCCGCAGATCACCGTGGTGGACCCGGCGTTCAACTCGGCCTCGGGCGGGATGGAGTACCCGACGCTCTTCACCGGCGGCGCCTCCTGGCTCTCGCCCGAGGAGCTGCAGAGCCCCGAGGGCGTCACGATCCACGAGGCCGGGCACCAGTTCTGGTACGGGCTCGTGGCGAACAACGAGTTCGAGGAGGCGTGGCTCGACGAGGGCTTCAACACCTACATGACGTCGAAGGCGTCCGACCACTCGCTCGGGCCCGAGGCCTGGGGCCGCCGCTTCTTCGGCTTCGACCAGGGCCGCGGCGCCCGCATCGGCTGGCCGTTCGTGGCGCCCGGCGTGCGGATCGCGCGCGGCAGCGAGAGCCTCTCCGGACTGCGCCAGGGCGGCGAGGCGGACGTGATGGCGCGAAGGGCCTGGACCTACCGCGACTCGGCGTCCTACGGGCTCAACTCCTACGGCAAGCCGGCGCTCGTGCATGCAGACGCTCGAGGGGCTGCTCGGCGAGGAGACGATGGTGAAGGTGCTGCGCACCTACGCGCGCCGCTACCGCTTCGCCCACCCCACGACGGAGGACTTCCTCGCCACGGTCGACGAGGTGACGGGCGGGGGCTGGCGCTGGTACTTCAACGAGACCTTCTTCTCGTCCGATCTGTGCGACTACGCGGTCGAGGTCAAGAGCGAGCCGCGTGCGCAAGCCCGCCGGCTACTTCCCCGGCGCGGGCGGCGAGCTCGTGCTGCAGCCCGCCCAGAAGGACCCGAAGAGCGGCAAGGCCGGAGCGGGCGAACGCTACGAGTCGCGCGTGACGATCGTGCGCAAGGGCGAGGTGCGGATGCCGGTCGAGCTGCGCATCGAGTTCGCCGACGGCCGCGTGGCGAAGGAGCAGTGGAACGGACGCGACCGCTGGTACCGCCTGAGCTACGAGGGCGCGAAGGTGGTGCGCGCGGTCGTCGACCCGGGCCACAAGATCGCGATCGACGTCGACCCCGCGAACAACGAGTGGCTGGACGACGAGCGCCCGGCGCATCGCGCGGCGGCGAAGTGGGCCGCGCGCTACCTGTTCTGGCTCCAGAACCTGCTGGAGCTGCACACGGTCGTGGGCTGACGCGATGCTGCCGCTCGCTGCGCGACGGCTGCCGCTCGCTCGGGCTCAACTGGGGCCTGGTCGTGCTCGTCCTCGCCACGAACCTGGCGCTGGCGCTCGTGCTGGCGGTGCCGCTGGCGCTGCAGCTCGACAAGGACCTCGCGCACCGCGGCGCGTCGAGCGCGATGATGTACGGCTTCGACTACGACTGGTGGAGCGCCTGGTCGGAGCAGCAGCAGCAGGGCCCAGAGAGCGCGCTGTCGCCCGAGATCCTCGGCACCGGCTTCATGCTCAAGAACCTCGAGCTGCTGCTCAAGGGCTGGCTGCCGCTCGGGCTCTTCGCGCGCGGCGGCAGCGCGGCAGCGCCCGTCGATCCCGTGACGCTCGGGCTCGGCGGGCTCTACCTGGTGCTGCAGGCCTTCCTGACCGGCGGGCTCGTCTCCGTCTTCCGCAGGCCGCGCGGCGGCTGGACGCTGCGCGGGCTCGTCCATGGCTGCGGCTTCTACTTCGGGCGCATGGCGCGGCTGAGCCTGCTGGCGCTCGCCGCCGCCGGGCTGCTGTTCGCGCTCAACGTCCCGTTCGCGCGCGGCGGTCGACCGCGTGGCGCGCGAGGCGGTCTCGGGGCGGAGCGCCGTGCTGCTCACGCTCGGGCGCCACGCGCTGCTGCTCGTCGGGCTGCTGCTGCTGCACATGGTCGTCTCGCACGCGCGCGTGCTGCTGGTGCGCGAGGAGCGGCTGTCGGTCGTGCTCGCGGCGCTCTCGAGCCTCGGCTTCTGTGCCCGGCGGCTGGCGGCGGCCTCCGGGCAGTACCTGGTGATCGCGGCGCTCGGCGGCGTGCTGCTCGCCCTCTTCGGGCTCCTCGACTCCTGGCTGGTGGTGGTCGGCTACAAGACCCAGCTGGTGGCGCTCGTGCTGTTCGAGGCGTTCATGGCCGCGCGCATCGCGCTGCGGCTGTGGCTGCTGGCCGCGCAGGTCGAGCTGCAGCGGGAGCCCGGGCGCGCGAGCGGCCTCCCGTGAGCGTCGACGCGTCCTCCTTCCGGCGCGCGCTCGGTCAGTTCGCGAGCGGCGTGACGGTGGTGACCACGCGCGACGCCTCCGGCCAGCGGCTGGGCCTCACGGTGAGCGCCTTCAGCTCGGTGAGCCTCGAGCCGCCGCTGGTGCTCGTGTGCATCGACCACCGCTCGGAGGCCAACCGGGGCGTGCGCGAGAGCGGCTGGTTCGCGATCAGCGTGCTCGCAGAGGGCCAGGAGGACGTGTCGCGGCGCTTCGCGCAGCTCGGCGCCTCCAAGCTCGAGGGGTTCGCCTTCCTGGAGGGCGGCCACGGGCTGCCGCTCGTGCCCGGGGCGATCGCGCACCTCGAATGCCGCGTACGCTCCTTCCACGACGAGGGCGACCACGCGGTCTGGGTGGGCGAGGTGAGCCGGGTGGCCATCGACCCCGGGCCGCCGCTCCTGCACTACGCCGGCCGCTACCGGCGCCTCGCTCCGGCGCCGGACGCTGGTAAGCCCGGCAGCGATCGGTTATAAAGACGAGTCGAAAGACCACCCTTCCCAGAAGACCCGAGAATCAAGAGAGCGCGGAAAGGAGCAGAAGGGACGCCCGCCTTCGAAGCCAATGGCCGAGAACGTGTTGATGCCTGAGATGAGCTGGACCGAGGTGGAGCAAAGCCTCAAGGACCGACCGATCGCGCTGCTGCCGGTCGGCAACACCGAGGCGCACGGTCCGCACCTGCCGATCGCAACGGACACCGTCATCGCGATCGAGATGGCGCGGCGCACGGCAGTCAAGCTCAAGGGCCGCGGGTTGCACGCCCTGATCGCGCCGCCGGTGACGTTCTGCGTCTCGGAGCTGGGGACGGCCTTCCCGGGCACGGTCAGCCTGCCGCCCGACACCGCAGTGGCGCTCGTGCGCGACGTCTGCACCTCGCTCTCCAAGCAGTTCCGGGCGGTGGCGCTCGTCAACATCAACCAGGAGCCCGCCAACCTCGACGCGCTGAAGCGCGCCGCCGAGGAG
Organism: uncultured Acidobacteriota bacterium; assembly: GCA_963724555.1. Lineage (GTDB taxonomy): Bacteria > Acidobacteriota > Vicinamibacteria > Fen-336 > Fen-336 > DATBSL01. Next base: position 38,359 of record CAVRVE010000023.1, on the reverse strand, counting down.
GCCAAGAAGGCCGGAGCATCCGTCTGCCTGACCGACCTGCAGAAGAAGCGCTGGGTGGACCGGCTGGGCGCGGCGTTCAGCGCCGGCGACCACGCCGGCAGCTTCGAGACCTCGCTGATGCTCGCCTGCGCGAGCGCGTCGGTGCGCGAGAAGGAGCGCATCAGCGTGGCGCCGATGGACGGGCTCGCCGGCGCTCTCAAGAAGGGCGCGAAGTCCTTCGCCGACGCCGGCGGAGAGGACGCCTACTTCGGCGATCCCACCGCCGCGAGCGTCGAGGAGGGCGAGGCCCACTTCACGACGCTCGCCGACATCCTCACGCTGTCGATCATGGAGCACCTGGGCAGCAAGGCTTAGGCTCAGTACCGCCCGTTACTCTCCAACAACGCAGCAACAGGGCGACGATCGACTAACGAGGCTGCTTCTTCCTTCCTTGTTCTGGGGGGCTTTGCCCCCCAGACCCCCCGTGGGACTGTCGTCGCCTTGGATTTGCTACTTCTTGGCGGGGCCCGGGAAGAGGTGCATGTTCATGTTCTCGGCGGCGATGTCGGTGAGGTCGACGATCGCGGCGGCGTTTACGCCGATCGCGATCGCGATCGCCTCGGAGACCTCCTCGCGGCTGGCGCCGAACTTGAGCGCCTTCTTGATGTGCCCCTCGAGGCAGCCCTGGCACTTCGCCGCCAGGCTCGCGCCGATCGCGACCAGCTCCTTGGTCTTGCGGTCGAGCACCGAGGGCTTGTAGGTCTCCTTGTAGAACTGGAAGTAGATCTCGCGGAAGCGCGGCTCGACCATCGTGTAGGAAGTCGGCTGCGGGCCGGCCTTGCCCTCGTCCTCTTCCGGGAAGGGCTGGTGACGATGGTCCTTCGCGTCGCTCACTTTCGAGTCGCTCACTTTGCCTGCCTCGTCTCGCGGGCAGCGTCGCCCGGCTGGTGGGTCGCGACGCGCGCGTCCGCGCCGTTCTCGGCGGCCTTCAGTACCACGGCGGCGGCCTCGGAGTAGGCCGCGGTTCCGTCGCGCCAGGCGCCGCCGTGGCTCTTGCCCGGCACGACCAGCACCTCGGCGGTGTCGCCGACCGCCGTCTTCAGCGCGAAGGCGATCTCCTTCGGCATCCGCCAGTCTTCGGAGTTGGCCACGAACAGCGCCGGCCGGCCCTTGAGGTGCGCGGCAGCCGCCACGATGTCCACCTGGCTCGGGTCGAAGCCCCCGCGACGGCCGATCCAGTAGAGCGCGAGGTCCGCGCCCGGCCAGGTGGGCACGAGACGCAGCCACCAGCGGAAGCGGCGGACGAAGGCCAGGTGGTGACGGACGGTGTCGTCGAGCGAGCGGTAGCTGCTGTCGCAGATCACTCCCGCGACGTCGGGGTCGTCGGCCGCCGCCATCACGACCGAGGCGCCTCCGAGCGACACTCCCCACTCCACGACGGGTCCGGGCGAGCGCTCGCGCGCGAAGCTTGCGGCGGCCTTCACGTCCTCCTTCTCCTTGGCGCCGAAGGTGGTCGCCTCGCCGCCGCTCGCGCCGTGATGGCGCAGGTCCATCAGGACGGCGTTCCAGCCCGCCGCGTGGACGAAGGGGGCACGGCGCACCATCTCGATGCGCGAGCGGTTGAGCCCGTGGACCATCACGACGGTGCCCTTGGCCTGCTCGGCGGGGACCCACCACCCCTTGAGCTCGGTCCCGTCGGAGGACTTGAACGACACGTCCTCGAAGGCGAGCTGGAACGAGGCGGGCGTCAGGTCGGCGTTTTCCTTGTCGGGGAACTGGAAGCGCCGCGTCGCGGCCATGCCGCCCAGCCAGTAGGGCGCGACCACGAAGGTCACGAGCACGTAGGCGAGCACGACCAGTCCGGCGAGCCCGCCCAGGATCCGCTTCAGCCAGAGCCTCATTGCGCTCGCGCCCCCCCGTTGGAACGCTCATGATAGACGGAAGCGGATACGAAAAGGCGGGGGAACGCTCGGCTCGACACAACGGCCGCGATCCGTGAGCCTCTCTGGGGGCAGTTGATCGGCTCTGGCGCGCCGTCACCTCGTCGACAGCGTTGCGTTCCCCCGTCCTATTCCTTTGTACGCTCCTGCGGCCTCGTAGTTTCGGCCGAAGTAGTGAAAGGTTGTCACCGGCGGAACATCCCGGTTTCGAGCGCCGTGTCGCACGGCCACGCGTCTCGACGCGCCCATTCCTCTGAATACGCGACGGGCACCCAGACGCCGGGCTCGCCCGCGCGGCGGCCGATCAGCGCGGGAATGAAGTCGCGCACGTCGTCGCCGGCGCAGATCGCCGAAAGCGGCGGCACGCGCTCCGCGGCGCGCGCCAGCGCGGCGCGCACGTCGGCGCGCAGCTCTCCCGCCCTGAACCAGCCGTGCACGCGAATGCCCAGCAGCAGCGCCGCGGCGAGCGCTGCGGCGAGCGCCATGGACACCTGCGCGCCATGGCCACTCGACGAGACGCGCCGCGAGCCCCGCCCGCCGAAACGCAAGCGGAGCGAGCGAAGCGCAGAGCACACCGAACGCGAACCAAAGCAGCTCGGGCGCGCGCACGGATCGCACGGCGCTCTGCGCCTCGCCGAACGAGAGAGCGCGCGCGAGCGGCATCAGGCCCGGGCCCGCGAAGGCGAGCGCCAGGCCGGCAATCGCGAGGAGCCGGCTCGCGCGGCGCGGCGGCGCAGAGGCGCCGCCCAGCAGAATGAAAGCGGAGCACGCCAAGAGCGTCGCTGCCGCGAGCACGGGCTGGGCCAGCGCTCCCGCGGCGAGCAGCAGCGCGGCGGCGACCGCCGACGAGCGCGAGGCGTGCCCCACGACGAGCGCGGCCGCCGGCAGCAGCAACGCGAGCGCGACGAGCGCCTCGCCGTCGCCCCAGAGGGCGAGGAAGGCCGGCCAGGGCGACGCCGCGAGGCCGACGAGCGCCCCGGCGGCCGCGGCGTGGGGGCTCGCCCACGTCGCGTGCAGCGAGAAGAGCCCGACGAGCAGCAATGCCGCGGCCGCGGCCACCACCCACGGCGCCGCGCGCCCGGGGTCGAGCCCGCTCACGAGCGACAGGTCGGCGATGAGCGTCGCGACGGCTGGCGCGTGGGCGCCTACGGGCGCGAGCGGCAGCAGCGGCTCCGCGGTCGCCGGAATCCCGTCGCGCCACACGATGAGACGCGCGGTCGTCGTCTGGAAGGCGATGCGGGCGCCCGGGCGCGTTGTGCCAGAACCACGCCGGCGCGAGCAGGCCGAGCGCGGCCGCGAGCACGACGAGCGAGGGCCCGGTTCGCAGCAACGGCGGCGGCAGGCCGCGGCGCTCGACAGCCGGCGGCGACGGCCTGGGCGCAAAGCCCGGCGGCGGGCCGACCTCGTGCTTCGGCAAGAGCCGCAGCAGCGCGAGCAGGAACGAGCCCGCGAGCGTCGCGGCCAGCACGCGGCTGCGGCCGGCGGTCGCGAACGGCCACCACCACGCGCTCACCACCCAGAACGCGAGCGACAGCGGCGCGACCGCCGTCCACGGCGCTCGCACCACGAGCAGTCCCGGCAATAGCAGGAGGGCGAGCCCGACGAGCGCCACGGCCGGGCATTCTACGCGTTGCGCCGGCGGCTTTCGGCTAGGATGGCGCCTTCGATGGCTCGCGCCGAGGGTTGCCGCGCCGTCCTCTTCGACTGGGACGGCACGCTCGTCGACTCGGCCGAACGCACGTTCCGCTGCTATGCGCGGGTCTTCGACGTCTTCGGCATCGCCTTCGACCGGGCGGATTTCGAGCGCACCTACTCGCCCGACTGGTATCGCACCTACGCGCAGATCGGGCTGCCGGACGAGGACTGGGCCGAGGCCGACGCGCGCTGGATCGCCTGCTACGAGACCGAGCCCAGCACGCTCATCGCCGGGGCGCGCGCCGGGCTCGAGCGCCTCTCGGGCTCGGGCCGCACGCTGGGGCTCGTGACGAGCGGCGACGCCGTGCGCGTCCGCGGCGAGATCGCCGCGCTCCAGCTCGAGGCGCTCTTCGCGACGGCGGTCTGCGGCGGCGAGACGGCGCGGCGCAAGCCCCATCCCGAGCCCTTGCTCGTGGCGCTCGAGCGGCTGGGGATCCCGCCCGCCGAGTGCGCCTACGTCGGCGACAGCCCCGAGGACGTCGAGATGGCCAGGGCGGCGGGTGCCTTCGCCGTCGGCATCCCCGGCGGCTTCCCGAACCGCGAGGCGCTCGTGGCCTCGGCGCCGGACCTGCTCGTCCCGAGCCTCGAGCAGGCGGTCCTTGCCCTGCTCGACGGCGAGACGGGGCGCGGCCGGGGGTAGCAGCCCGCTAGCGCTTCAGGAGCCGCTTCAGCAGCCGCAGCTGCACCGTGGCGGCGTTCCTGACCTCGAGGTGCCGGCTCTCGCGCAGGAGCTGCTCGAGATAGTCGATGTCTTCCTCACGGCGCATCTGGCGCGCGAGGATCTGCCCGATGTGGCGGTCGCCGGCGAAGTCCTTGAGCCGCTCGGCGTCGCAGATCTTCTTGGCGGCCTCCTGGCGCACGAAGAAGTGGCGGGTGCTCCGTACCACCGCGACGAGCTCGTCGTCCGAGCCGTGAACCGGCGGCAGCGACTCGATGCGGAAGAGCAGCTCGTCGTCCGGCAGCGCCAGCCAGCCCGTGTCGCCCGCACTCGGACCGGCCGCGACCTCAGTCCGGAAGTAATCGGCCATCCGAGCTCAGATGATCGAGGCCGCGCGGCGCAGGAAGCCCTCGACGAGCGAGTCCAGGGCCTGCTGCTCCTCCTGCCCCACGCCGTCGAAGCTCACCCCGAACACGTAGCCGCCGCGTTCGCCCTGGCGGGTCCAGCGAACGGTCGCGGGCAGCCGAAGCGCCACGGGCTGCCGCGCGAGACGCAGCTCGATCGTGAGCGTCGTGCCGACGGCGGGGGGCTCGAGCTCGGCGCTGACGCGGCCGCCCCCGCGGCTGATGTCCGTCAGGAATGCCGAGACGCGCTCCTCGCCGACCACGTAGCGGCAAGGCGCCACGAAGGGCTGGATTCGCTGGGACTGGCGCCGCTTGTCGTAGCCGACCATGAGGCGGAGGGCCTCTCTCCGGCGAGTCTACTGCTCGGAAGCCGTTGCCTGCGCCTCTTCGCCCGCCACGCTGTTGAGGAGCGCCTTCAGCTCCTTCCCCATCTTGAAGTAGGGGATCTTCTTGGGCGGGACGTCGACCTTCTCGCCGGTCTTGGGGTTGCGCCCCTTGCGCGGTGCACGGTTCCTGAAACGGAACGAGCCGAAGCCGCGGATCTCGACTTCCTGGCCGTTCTGGAGCGCGGAAACGATGCTGCGCAGGGCGGCCTCGACGATGATGCCGGCCTGGACCTGGGTGATGTCGAGGCGCTTGGCCACGACCCCGATCAGGTCCGCTTTCGTCATTGCTGTGCGGGCCGGCTCGACCATTCCGCGGAGCTCCGTGGGCTTCCCCGGTCAGATACCTGGAAAGACGGCGGATTCTATCCCGGCAAATCCCCCGAAGTCAAGGAAACCGCGGGGGATAGCCGCCTCGGCGAACTAGGCGTTGGAGCGCTTCCCGAGCCCCACCGGGCGCTGGGTCGGCTTCTGTGCGATGGCGCCGAACGTCTTCTCGAGTGCCTTGTCGACGCGCTCTTCGACCGCCGTGCGCGTCTTGTCCTCGGCTTCGGCGATCTCGCTCACGAGCAGGAACTTCGCGCGCTCGAGCATGCGCTTCTCGCGGAACGAGAGCGCCTTGCGGCGCGAGAGATACGTGAGCCCCTTCAGCACCACGGCCACCTCGAACAGGCTGCCCGTGCGCATCTTGTCCGAGTTCTCCTTGAAGCGGCCCTTCCAGTTGGCGACCTGGTCGACCTTGCCGTCGCCGAGCAGGGAGAAGATCTTGCGGACCTCGGCGGGACGGATCACCGGACGCAGTCCCACGCCGTCGGCGTTCTGCTGGGGCACCCAGACGCGAGAGTCGTTGGCGAGGATCCGCAGCTGGTAGAGGCTGATCTTGCCCCCCGGAATCGGACGGGTCTGGATACTCTCGACCACCCCGATGCCGTGATTCGGGTAGATGACCTTCTCGCCAACCTGGAACTCCACGGTGACCTCTCTTTCCCTGGCCTACTGGGGGGGGGCTCCTGCGGGGGAAGAACGACTCGAGATGACACGATTCTAACAAGCCTGCGACGGAACGGCAAACGTTTCACGGCAGAAACTGATCGCGGTACGCGACGAGCGCGTCGAGGCAGGCGTCCACTTCGGCCTCGTTGTTGTAGAAGTGGGTCGAGATACGTACACCTTCCGGTTTTTCGGTCACCTGGATCCCCCGCTCGCGCAGGAACGCGGCGGCCTGCGCGGGCTCGACCACTCCCACGAGCGTCTGTCCCGAGCGGTGCTCGCCTGCCGGGCGAGAGCACCTCGAAGGACGCGTCCGACAACCGGGTCGTCAGGTACACTGTTGAGGCTCAGCACGCGCTCGGCGATCGCGTCTTTGCCGATCCCGTCGAGATACTCGACCGCCGCGCCCAGCGCGAAGATCGGGCCGAACGCAGGACAGCCGAGCTCGCTGCGCGCGTTGGACGCCAGGATGCGCATCTGCCGATTGTCGAAGGCGTACGGGTTCTCGCCGCTCAGCCAGCCCACGGCGCGCGGCGGCCGCTCCGCCACGAGCGCCCGGCTCACGTAGCAGAAGCCGGCTCCGTAGCCGGCGCACATCCACTTGTGGCCCGCGCTCGCGAGCGCGTCGACCTGGCTCCGGCGCACGTCCACCGGGAAGGCGCCCAGCGACTGGCTGGCGCAGACCACGAAGTGGCGGCCGGCCTTGATGGCGCCGAAGGCGTCGAGGTCCTGGCGGCAGCCGTTCGAGAACTGCACGTGGCTGATCGCGAGCGTCGCCGCGTGGGGCGCCTGGCCGGACGCGAACGACTCGATCCGCACGACGCCCTCGGCCGCGGTCACGAAGCGCACCGGCACGCCGCGGTGCATCCAGGGCAGCGTCACGGTCGGGAACTCGAGCTCGTCCGTGAGCACGGGCCCGTCGCGCTCGAGCAGGTCGGCGATCAGGTTGATGCCGGTCGAGGTGTTGGGGACGAAGGCGATCTCGTCGGCCTCCGCGCCGATGAAGCGGGCCACCCTGCCGCGGACGGCTTCGCGCTTTTCGAGCCAGGCGTCCCAGTGCCCGTCGCCGCCCGTCTCCTGCTCCCGGTAGAAGGCCTCCACCGCCTCGCGCACGGGCCGCGGCGTGAGCGACGCCGCGGCGGCGTTGAGGTAGCACTGGCCCTCGAGCCCCGGAAAGTCGCTGCGCAGCTCCTCCCAGAGCGAGGCCATGACCGGAGGATAACGCACGCCCGAGCGGACGATCGTGAGCCGGGCCACCGCCCCCGACCGTTCGTCGTAAACTGAGGAGCCGCCGCCGGAGTGGCGAAATTGGCAGACGCGCGGGACTCAAAATCCCGAGGGCCTCACGGCCCGTGTGGGTTCGATTCCCACCTCCGGCACCAGGCGAGCCGGGCTCGGAACCGCAGGCGCTGATGATCCAATACCGCCGTGGCTTGACCGGCCTCCTCGTCGGGCTCGCCGCCCTCGCATCGGCTGCCGAGCCGCCCACGCCCTACGGCCCCGTGCCGAGCGCGCGTCAGCTGAAGTGGCACGAGCGCGAGTTCTACGGCTTCCTGCACTTCACGGTGAACACCTTCACCGACCGCGAGTGGGGCCTCGGCGACGAGTCGCCCGACGCTCTTCAACCCGAGAGCTTCGACGCCGACCAGATCGTCGCCGTTGCGAAGGCCGCCGGCATGAAGGGCCTGATCCTCACCGCGAAGCACCACGACGGCTTCTGCCTCTGGCCCTCGAAGCTGACCGAGCACTCGGTCGCGCAGAGCCCGTGGCGAGGCGGGCGGGCGACGTGGTGCGCGAGATCGCGGACGCGTGCCGGCGCCAGGGCCTCGAGTTCGGCGTCTACCTCTCGCCATGGGACCGGAACCACGCCGAGTACGGCCGCCCCGCCTACCTCGACTACTTCCGCGACCAGCTGCGCGAGCTGCTGACCGGCTACGGGCCGCTGTTCGAGGTCTGGTTCGACGGCGCGAACGGCGGCGACGGCTACTACGGCGGCGCGCGGGAGAAGCGGCGCATCGACCGCCGCACCTACTACGACTGGGACCGCACCTGGGGCCTCGTGCGCGAGCTGCAGCCGGACGCCGCGATCTTCAGCGACGCCGGCCCCGACGTGCGCTGGGTGGGCAACGAGAAGGGCGTCGCCGGCGACACCGCCTGGGCGACCTTGAACCGTGCGGACTTCGCGCCGGGCGAGGCCGACGAAGGCCGGCTCAACCGCGGCGACCGGCCGGGGACCGATTGGCTGCCCGCCGAGTGCGACGTCTCGATCCGGCCGGGCTGGTTCTACCACCCCGCCGAGGACGACAAGGTGAAGCGGCCGTCGCGAGCTGCTGGACCTCTACTACGCGTCCGTCGGCCGCGGAGCGTCGTTCCTGCTCAACGTGCCGCCCGACCGGCGCGGGCAGATCCACCCGAACGACGAGCGCGCGCTCCGCGAGCTGGGCCAGCTGCTCGCGCAGACCTTCGGGAAGGACCTGGCGCGCGAGGCGACGGCCACGGCGAGCAACGTGCGCGGACACGATTCGCGCTTCGCCGCGGCGAACGTGCGGGACGCCGACCGGCAGAGCTACTGGGCGACCGACGACGGGGTCACGACACCCGAGCTCGTGCTCGCCTTCGCGAAGCCCGTGACCTTCGACGTCGTCAGCCTGCGCGAATACCTCCCGCTCGGCCAGCGCGTCGAGGGCTGGGCGATCGACGCCTGGCAGGACGGCTCCTTCCGCGAGCTCGCGCGCGGCACTTCGATCGGCAGCCGACGCCTGTGGCGAGGCGAGCCCGTCACGACGAGCCGCGTGCGCCTGCGCATCACGCAGTCTGCCGTCGCACCGGCGATCGCGGAGTTGGCGCTGCACCTGCAGTCGCAGGACGCGCGGCCGCCGGGGTCGTGCGCTGACGGGCGCGGTACTCGTCGCCTAGTAGAGTGCGACCGGATTCCCCGGTGAACCCGTCGCTCCCTTCAGCTTCAGCGGCGACCACACGAACAGGAACTCGTAGGCGTGATCGGTCACGAGCTGCGAGAGGTCCAGGTTTTCCAGATTCCAGATCCCCCGCTTCGGTTGCAGCTTGGCGTGGCACTCGAACGGCTGTGCGTTTTCGCCGCCACCGCCGTTGCCGACCGCCTCCATGGCCCAGGTGTCGGCGCCGGTGAGGATGATCTTGCGCTCGGCCAGGTACTCGCAGGCCGAGATGCCGAAGCCCGGCTCGCCGGCGTTGAACAGGGCAACCCGCCGCGCTTTCTCGGCCGGATCGTACGTGTCCCAGTTCTTCGGATCCCAGATGTTCCCGTGGCCGGTGTAGAGGAACACGCAGTCACCTGGGCCGATGGGAGCGATGCCCTGGCGTTTTACCATCTCCTCCACGTCCTTAGGGGTGACGATGCCCGGGTCGGCGGCGCTCGCCTCCTTCGGCACCGGAAGCGGGCCGCCGCGCAGCGCGACCGCGTCGAGGAGCACTCCGCGGCACACGAAACCCTTTTGTGCGACGTGCTCGACGCCGAGGCGGCCCAGTCCCGTGGCGCTCACGTCCTGGTCGTGCAGGAAGCGGCCGTTGTAGAAGAACAGGCCCTTCGAGGTAACGACGCCGATGTGGCCCGGCCCGTCGAACTGCGTGCCGATCTGTCCGAGCTCCGTCGCGACGTAGTCGTCGTTGTAGACGAGCTGCTGAGGGCCGAACGGCCCGCCGGTCGGCAGGCCCGGGATGATCAGCTTGAAGCTTCGCGTGCCGTAGGCCGGCGCATCGGCAGCGTAGATCTTGCCGAGCGTCGCGACCTTGCCCCGCTTCACGAGCCCGACCGCCTTCAACACCAACTCGGGCGTCGTCCGGTTGGGTGCGCCGACCTTGTCGTCGGCTCCCCACTCCGTCGGCGCCCATTGCTGTCTCAACGGGTCGTCGTTGACGCTTTGAGCCCCGGCAAGCCTGCCGATCGCCGTCGCCGCGATGGCGACGGCCGCAATCTCCAACGCGCGTCGCATGGGCTTCCTCCGCCGTCTGCCTGTTCGTGGTCGCCGGGGTGCCATGATATGCCGTTGCGTCGTGCCAGAGTGGACCCATCCCGGCCGTCGGTTGGATAGGATGGGTCCCATGCCGGCCGTGACGTTCCACCCAGCCGTCGCAGCCTGGTTCCGCGAACGTCTCGGCGAGCCGACGCCGCCGCAGCGCGAAGGCTGGCCGCTCGTGCACGCGGGCGACAACGTGCTGATCGCCGCGCCGACGGGCTCGGGCAAGACGCTCGCCGGCTTCCTGTCCGCGATCGACGGCTTGTTCCGGCAGGGAGCGGAGCTGCCCGACGAGACCCAGGTCGCTCTACGTCTCGCCGCTGCGCGCGCTGTCGAACGACGTCCAGAAGAACCTGCAGGGGCCGCTCGCCGAGATCCGCGCGCGCGATCCGGGCCTGCCCGAGGTCCGCGTGCTCGTGCGCACCGGCGACACGAAGCCCGGCGAGCGCGCGGCGATGACGCGGCGGCCGCCGCACATCCTGGTGACGACGCCGGAGTCGCTCTACATCCTGCTCACCAGCGCAGGGCGGCCGCGCGATGCTGCGCACGGTGCGCACCGTGATCGTCGACGAGATCCACGCGCTCGTGCGCGACAAGCGCGGCGCGCACCTCGCGCTCTCGCTCGAGCGGCTCGAGGCCCTCACCGGCCGCCCGCTCCAGCGGATCGGGCTCTCGGCCACGCAGAAGCCGCTCGAGGAGGTCGGGCGCCTTCCTGGTCGGCGCCGGGCGCGAGCTGCCGGCTGGTCGACGCGGGCAGCTTCCGCGACGCTCGACCTCGCGGTCGAGGTGCCGCCGTCGCCGCTCGCGACCGTCTGCTCGCACGAGCAGTGGGAGGAGATCTACGCGCGCATGGCCGAGCTGGTGCGCGAGCACCGCACGACGCTCGTGTTCGTCAACACGCGCAAGATGGCCGAGCGCATCGCGGCGCAGCTCACGAAGATCCTGGGCGAGGACGGCCGTCACCAGCCATCACGGCAGCCTCTCGAAGGAGCGCCGGCTCGACGCCGAGCAGCGGCTCAAGGCCGGCGACGCTCCGCGCGCTGGTCGCGACGGCGTCGCTCGAGCTCGGGCATCGACATCGGCGACGTCGACCTCGTGATCCAGGTCGGCGCGACGCGCTCGATCGCGACGCTCCTGCAGCGCGTCGGCCGCGCGGGCCACGCGCTCGGTCGCGACGCCGAAGGGCCGGATCTTCCCGCTCACGCTCGACGAGCTCGTGGAGGCGGCGGCGCTGCTGCGACTGCGTCCGCAGCGGCGCTGCTCGACCGCACGGCGCAGCCGCCGCGGCCGCTCGACATCCTGGCGCAGCAGATCGTGGCCGCGTGCGCGGCGCGCGAGTGGGACGAGGACGCCGCTCTTCGAGGCCCTGCGGCGCGCGTGGCCCTATCGCGACCTCGCGCGCGAGGAGTTCGACGCGGTCGTGCGCGCTGCACGCCGACGGCCGGCGCGCGCTGCTGCACCGCGACGGCGTCGGCAAGCGGCTGCGCGCGACGCGGCGCGCGCGGCTCACGGCGCTCCCGTCGGGCGGCGCCATCCCGGACACGGCCGACTACCAGGTGCGCGTCGAGCCGGAGGGGACCGTGGTCGGCACGGTCAACGAGGACTTCGCGATCGAGAGCAACGGCGGCGACATCTTCCAGCTCGGCAACGCCTCCTGGCGCATCCTGCGGGTCGAGCCCGGCATCGTGCGCGTGGCCGACGCGAAGGGCGAGCCGCCGAGCATCCCGTTCTGGCTCGGCGAGGGGCCGGGCGCGGACGCGCGAGCTGTCGGCGGCGCTCGCCGACCTGCGCGAGGCGTGCGCCGACGCCGCCACGCGGGCGCGCGGGGACGCTGCGGCCGAGCCGCTCGCCGCGGCGGTGGCCGCGCTGCGCGAGGCGTGCGGCGAGGCGCTTCCGAAGCGGCCGCGCTGCAGCTCGCCGAGTTCGTGCTGGCCGGGCAGGCCGCGCTCGGCGCGTGCCCACGCAGCGGCGCGTCGTGCTCGAGCGCTTCTTCGACGAGACCGGCGGCATGCAGCTCGTGGTGCACGCGCCGTTCGGCTCGCGCATCAACCGCGCCTGGGGCCTCGCGCTGCGCAAGCGCTTCTGCGTCGGCTTCGGCTTCGAGCTGCAGGCGGCCGCGAACGAGGAGGCGATCGTCTCTCGCCTCGGGCCGCAGCACAGCTTCCCGCTCGAGGAGGTCTTCGACTACCTGCATCCCGCAGACGGCGCGCGACGTGCTGGTCCAGGCGCTGCTCGCCGCGCCGATGTTCGCGACGCGCTGGCGCTGGAACGCGCAGCGCTCGCTCCTGCTCGAGCGCGCGCGCAACGGCAAGCGCGTGCCGGCCGCGCTCCTGCGCATGCGCGCCGAGGACCTGCTGGTGCAGGCGTTCCCGCAGGTGCTCGCCTGCCCCGAGACGCTGCCGGGCGGGCCGACTGCCGGTCCCCGACGAGCACCCGATCGTGCGCCAGACGTCGAGGACTGCCTGACCGAGGCGATGGACGTGGACGGTTTCCTGGAGGTGCTGCGCGGGCTGCGCGACGGCTCGATCGAGCGGCGGGCGATCGACACGCCCGAGCCCTCGGCCTTCGCGCGCGGCATCCTGTCGAGCCAGCCCTACACGTTCCTCGACGACGCGCCGCTCGAGGAGCGCCGCACGCAGGCCGTGATGACGCGCCGCATCCTCGACCCGCGCACGGCCGACGAGCTCGGCGCGCTCGACGCCGACGCCGTCGCGCGCGTGCGCGACGAGGCCTGGCCGCGGCCCGAGAGCGCCGAGGAGGTCCACGAGGCGCTCCGCTGGATGGGCTACGTGGCGGCGGCCGAGGCGGGCCCCTGGCAGGCGTGGCTCGACGAGCTCGGCGCGGCCGGCCGCGTCGTCCGCGACGGCGACCGCTGCTTCGCGGTCGAGGCGACGCGCGACCCGAAGGCGGTGCTGCGCGGGCGGCTCGAGGCGCTCGGGCCGGTGTTCGTCGAGGCCGGCTCGGACGACGAGGCGCTGCTGCTGCAGCTCGAAGCCGAGGGCGCGTGCTGCGCGCGCGCATCGAGGGGCGCACGGCCTGGTGCGACCGCCGCCTGCTCGCGCGCATCCACCGCTACACGCTCGACCGCCTGCGCCGCGAGATCGAGCCGGTGACGGCCGCCGAGTTCCTGCGCTTCCTCGCCTGCTGGCAGCACGTCGATCCCGACTACCGCCTCGACGGCCCGCGCGGGAGTCGCCGAGGTCGTCGAGCAGCTCGCGGGCTTCGAGGTTCCGGCCGCCGCCTGGGAAGGCAGCATCCTGCCGTGGCGCGTCCGCGGCTACCGGCGCGAGTGGCTCGACCAGCTGTCGCTCAGCGGGCGAGGTCGTCTGGGGCCGCTTCTGGGGCGCGGCGCAGTCGCCGGTGCGCCGGACGCCGATCGCCCTCGTGCCGCGCGCCGACCTCGAGACCTGGGCGTCGCTCGCCGCGGCGACCGTCCGCCCGGCCCCGGGCCCGACGGCCGAGGAGGTGATCGGTGTCCTCCGCGCGCGCGGCGCGGTCTTCGCGCAGGAGCTCGTCCGCGGATGCCGGCTGCCGCTCGCCAGCATCGAGGAGGGCCTGGGCGCGCTCGTGGCGCAGGGGCGGGTCACGTGCGACTCGTTCTCCGGCTTGCGCTGGCTGCTGCTTCCCGCCTCGCGCCGGCGCGGCGCCGGCGTGTCGAGCGGCCGCTGGAGCCTGCTCGGAGCCGAAGGCGCGCCGGCCTCGAGCGCCGCGCACGCGGAGTTCGTCGCGCGCCGCCTGCTGCGGCGGACCGGCGTCGTCTTCCGGCGCACCACGCTGCGCGAGCGCATCCCGGTTCCGTGGCGCGACGTGGCGCGCGCGTGCCGCCTGCTCGAGGCCCGCGGCGAGGTGCGCGGCGGGCGCTTCGTGGCCGGCTTCGACGGCGAGCAGTACGCGCTGCCCGAGGCCGTCACCCTGCTGCGCAGCCTGCGCCGCAAGCCCGCGCGGCCGCTCGGCGGCGACCGCTTCCAGCTCTCGAGCGCCGATCCGCTCGACTTCAGGGGCGTCCTGACTCCGCAGCCGGCGCCGCCGGCGACCGTCCACGGCGTTCGCGACGTTGCCACCGCCATCGGCGGCTGACGCGCGGCCGTCGCGGCCGCCGGAGGCGAGCTGCTCGACTACGTGCCCGATTTCGCGTTCAAGGTGCGGATGCGGCCGGCGCAAGCGCTCGCCGTTCGCCGCCTATCGAGCGTTCGCTGGGTGGGGCTCTTCCATCCGGCCTACAAGCTGAGCCCGCGCCTCGTCCGCGCCGGGGAGCGGCCCTACGTCGTCCGCCTCGAGGCGGGGAGCGACCCGGCGCTGGTCGAGGCGTCGATCGGGGGGACGGGCGCCCGAGTGGTGAAGCGCGACGGGCGAACACTCCTGGTGGTGGCGACCGGCGAGCGGCTCGAAGCACTGGCGGGTCTGGGAGACGTCGCTTGGGTCGAGAACTTCGTGCTGCGCCGGAAGCACAACGACAAGGGCGGCGGCGTGATCATGGGATCCGCCACCGCAAACGGTTTTGGCTACGACGGCTCGACCCAGACCGTCGCCATCGCCGATACCGGCATCGGCGGCGGCACGGCCGCGACGGCCCATGCGCACATCCCGGCGAGCCGGATCAGCGCGATCAACAACTGGCCGGGAGCGACGGACTTCTGCTTCGAGTCGATCGTGAACGACGGCTCGCGCGACGTGGACACAGGCCACGGCACGCACGTGGCGGTCTCGGTGCTGGGCGACGGCGGCGCCTCCGGCCTCGGCCGCGGAACGGCCCCCGCGGCCCACCTGCTGTTCCAGTCCATCGAGAACTATGCGACGACGTCGCTGCTCTGCGAGTTGCTCTACGGCCTGCCCAGCGGCTACTACCTGACCGGCATCCCAACCAACATCGGCGACCTCTTCCAGCAGGCCTACGCCGGGGGCGCCCGCATCCACTCCAACTCGTGGGGCAGCGCCTCCGCGGGCCAGTACACCGCCGACAGCCAGAACGCCGACGCGTTCGTCTGGGCGCACCGCGACATGACCGTGACGTTCTCCGCGGGCAACGCCGGAGCCGACGCCAACAGCGACGGGATCATCGACGACGACTCGATCGACGCTCCGGCAACGGCGAAGAACGTGATCAGCGTCGGCGCGAGCGAGAACGACCGGGACCTCGACTACCCCTGCGACGCCACGAAGTACGCCGTCTGCGCGGCCCGGGGTGGCCAGAACCACATCTTCACCTGGTGGGAGAACTGGCCCTTCTCGTTCCCGGCGGAGCCCCTGAAGAGCGACCCGAGCGCCGGCAACGCCGAGCAGGTTGCCGCTTTCTCGAGCCGCGGCCCGACCGACGACGGGCGGATCAAGCCCGACGTGGTGGCGCCGGGGTCGTGGGTGCTGTCCGGCTACTCCGATCTCTACCAGGACGGCTACGACACGTCGCCCAATCCTCAGGACGGCCTCTTCCAGTACGCCGGCTGGGGCTACCCGCTCAACGACAAGCTCAAGTACCTCGGCGGCACCTCGATGGCGAACCCGCTCGTGGCGGGGGGCGCCGCGGTGGTGCGCGACTACTACCAGAAAGTCCACGGCCGCTCCGCGAGCGCGGCCCTCGTGAAGGCCACGCTCGTCAACTCCGCGCACGACCTGCTCGACGAGAACAACGACGGAGTCGACGACAACCACGCCCCGATTCCGAACACGTCCGAAGGCTGGGGACGCGTGGACCTCGCGGCGGCCACCGACGGCTCACGGGAGTTCACGGACGACGAGGCCGGTCTCCCGACGGGCGGCTTCTTGAGCTACTCCTACGACGTCGCCGGCGCAACGCCGCTCAAGGTCACGCTCGTGTGGTCGGACTACCCCGGCAATCCCTCCGCGACGAAGATGCTCGTGAACAACCTCGACCTCGAGGTGACCGGCCCCGGTGGCGCCTTCTATCGTGGCAACGTGTTCGCGGGCGGCTGGTCGGTCGCGGGAGGCGTCGCTGACAGCACGAACAACGTCGAGAACGTCTACGTCGAGTCGCCGGCCGCGGGCCTCTGGACCGTCACCGTGCGCGGCTTCAACGTACCGCAGGGGCCGCAGCCCTACGCCGTCGTCGTCGGGGGCCTCGTCGCACCCGGCCCGCCGGTCGAGCACGAGCTGACGGTGACGCCGCCGGTGAACGGCACCGTGACCTCCCTGGACGGCTTCATTACTTGCGGGACCGGCGGCGCCGCCTGCAGTCACCTGTACGCCGCGGGCTCCTCGGTCAACCTGGGCGTCACGCCCGACACGGGATTCGCGCTCGCGGGCTGGACGGGCGACTGCGTCGGAGCCGGGGCCTCGTGCCACCTCTCGATGAACCAGGCGCGCACCGCCGGCGCCAGCTTCGGGCCGAACCCGGTCGTGCTCTCGATCGGCGACGCCAGCGTCGTCGAGGGTAATGCGGGAACCACCAGCGTGGTGCTGACCGTGTCGCTCTCGGGGGTCACGAGCGTGCCGGTCAGCGTCAGTTACGCGACGGCCGAGGGCACCGCCACGGCGGGTAGCGACTACGTCGCCGCGAGCAGCAGCTTGAGTTTCGCGCCCGGCGTCACCAGCCGGACGATCGGCATCACCGTCAACGGCGACACGACCGTCGAGACGGACGAGACCCTGCTCGTGAATCTGTCCAGCCCGATATCGGCCACGATCGCGGACGGACAGGGTGTGGCGACGATCCGAAACGATGATGTCGTGCCTTCGCCCGGTCCGCAGCCCGTGGTGTGGACCGCGCTCGACGGCGTCAGCGCCAGCGGCAACTCGCTCACCAAGACCACCGCCTCCGGCGTCAACTCCGGCGCCGATCTCCGTTCAGCAGATCCCCTCGGGCGACGGATACGTCGAGGTCACTGCCTCCGAGACCAACACCTACCGGATGTTCGGCTTCTCGAACGGCAACACCGACTCCTCCTACCAGGACATCGACTTCGGGCTGGACCTCGCGCCCGGCACGATCTACGTCTTCGAGAAGGGCGTGAACAAGGGCTCCGTCGGCTCCTTCGCCACAGGCGATCTGCTGCGCGTGGCCGTCGTGGGCGGCGTGGTCCGCTACTCGCGCAACGGGACCGTGTTCTACACCTCCACGCAGACACCGACCTATCCGCTGCTCGTCCGCGTCAACTCCGGCGCGATCTCCGTTCAGCAGATCCCCTCGGGCGACGGATACGTCGAGGTCACTGCCTCCGAGATCAACACCTACCGGATGTTCGGCTTCTCGAACGGCAACACCGACTCCTCCTACCAGGACATCGACTTCGGGCTGGACCTCGCGGCCGGCACGATCTACGTCTTCGAGAAGGGCGTGAACAAGGGCTCCGTCGGCGTCCTTTGCCACAGGCGATCTGCTGCGCGTGGCCGTCGTGGGCGGCGTGGTCCGCTACTCGCGCAACGGGACCGTGTTCTACACCTCCACGCAGACACCGACCTATCCGCTGCTCGTCGACACCTGGCTCTACCATCTCGGTGCCACGCTCAACAACGTCGTCATCGCCGCCACGGTCGCTGCCCCGCCGCCACCGCCTCCGCCAAGCGGCGGCGCGCCCGTGGTGTGGACCGCGCTCGACGGCGTCAGCGCCAGCGGCAACTCGCTCACCAAGACCACCGCCTACGGCGTCAACTCCGGCGCGATCTCCGTTCAGCAGATCCCTTCGGGCGACGGCTACGTCGAGCTCACCGCTTCCGAGACCAGCACCTACCGGATGTTCGGTTTCTCGAACGGCAACACCGACTCCTCCTACCAGGACATCGACTTCGGCCTGGACCTGGCGCCCGGCGGCACGATCTACGTCTTCGAGAAGGGCGTGAACAGGGGCTCCGTCGGCTCCTACGCCACAGGCGACCTGATGCGCGTGGCTGTCGTGGGCGGAGTGGTCCGCTACTCGCGCAACGGGACCGTGCTCTACACCTCCACGCAGGCACCGACCTATCCGCTGCTCGTCGACACCTGGCTCTACTCCCTCGGCGCCACACTCAACAACGCCGTCGTGGCAGTCCCGTAGCTCGGCTCGACCGACTCGAGTCTCGCGATTTCGGGTTAACGTGCCGCGTGAGCGACACGCCGATCCGATCGTCGTTCTCCACGACGACGGCTCGCTCGTGGCCGTCGACAAGCCCGCCGGCGAGCCGGTGATCGCGGCGCGCGGCGAGCCGCCTTCGGCCTGCGTGCAGAAGCGGCTCGAGCGCCAGCTCGGGCGCCGGATCTTCGTCGTGCACCGCATCGACCGCGACGCGTCCGGCGTCGTGCTGTTCGCGCTCGACGCCGCGGCCCACCGCGCCGCGAGCCTGGCGTTCGAGCACCGGCGCGTCGAGAAGCAGTACCTGGCGTTCGTCGCCGGCGTGCTCGACGCCCGCCGATGGACGGCTCGACGTGCCGCTGCACGCGGCGCGACGGGGCAAGACGCGGCCGGCGCGCCCGGGCGAGCCGGGCGCCCAGGCCGCGGTCACCGACTACGCCACGCGAAAGCAATGGCCGCCTCGGCGAGGGCCGCGTGAGCCTGGTCGAGGCGCGGCCGCAGACCGGCCGCCATCACCAGCTGCGCGTCCACCTGCGCTCGGCCGAGGCGCCGATCCTCTTCGATCCGCTGTACGGCCGCGGCCGCATGCCCGAGGCGCTCGCGGCCGCCCCGTGCGCGCGGCTCGCGCTCCACGCGGAGCGTCTCGAGCTCGAGACCGAGGACACCGGGCGCATCGCGGTGACGGCGCCGCTCGCGCCCGATCTCGAAGCGCTCGCCGCGTGGCTCGACGCGCGCGCCGAGGCCGGCCCGGCGGGCGTGCGATAGACTGACGCCTTCCAGGGACTGACCCCTTCCAGAGGAGACCACGGACCGCATGAAGCCACTTCCCCGCCGCAGGCTCGGAACGAACGGCCCCGAGATCACCACCGTCGGATTCGGCGCCTGGGCCACGGGCGGCGGCGGCTGGTCGTTCGCCTGGGGGGCGCAGGACGACGACGCCTCGATCGCCGCCATCAGGCACGCCGTCTCGCTCGGCGTGAGCTGGATCGACACGGCGGCGGTCTACGGGCTCGGACACTCCGAGGAGGTGGTGGGCCGCGCGATCGCCGACATCCCGCGCGCCGAGCGGCCGCTCGTCTTCACCAAGTGCGGCCTGCGCTGGAACCCGGCCGACCCGATGGAGGTCTCCGCGCGCGACTCGAGCCCGGCGCGGATCCGCGAGGAGTGCGAAGCCTCGCTGCGGCGCCTGGGCGTCGAGGCGATCGACCTCTACCAGTTCCACTGGCCCGACCAGTCGGGGACCCCGCTCGCGGACTCCTGGGGCGAGATGATGAAGCTGCAGGACCAGGGCAAGCTGCGCTACATCGGCGTCTCGAACTACACGACCGCGCTCATCGAGGGCTGCGAGAAGCTGCGCCACGTGCAGTCGCTCCAGCCGCCCTTCTCGCTCATCCGGCGCGACATGGCCGCGAGCGAGCTGCCGTGGTGCCGGGAGCACGGCACGGGCGTCATCGTGTACAGCCCGATGCAGTCGGGGCTGCTCACCGACGCCTTCAGCGCCGAGCGCGTCGCCGCCATGCCGGTCGACGACTGGCGCCGGCGCGCGCCCTACTTCCAGGAGCCGAACCTCGGCCGCAACCTCGCGCTGCGCGACGCGCTGCGAGAGGTCGCGCAGAAGCACGGGGTGAACGTCGGCGCGGTGGCGATCGCGTGGACGCTCGCGTGGCCGGGCATCTCCGGCGCCATCGTCGGCGCCCGCAGCCCCCAGCAGGTGGACGGCTGGATCCAGGGCGGCGCGCTCCAGCTCGACGCCTCGGACACGGCCGAGATCGCCCGCGCGATCGAGCGGACCGCCGCGGGCTCCGGGCCGCTGCGCCCTGCGTGAGCGAGCCGCGCGATCCCTTCCCCGCCTATTACGACGCGCTCGAGTCGCGCCACCGCGCCGAGCTGACGTTCGCGGAGGTCCGGCGCGCGCTGCAGGCGCTGTCGTCGCTCTACGTCGAGCGGCGGGACGGGATCGCGCTCGGCAAGGCGCTCGAGGGCCGCGGCAAGCGCGCCGCGTTCGCGCTCTACTACGGGCCGCTGCACTTCCTGCTGGTGCGCGAGATCGTGCGTGCGCTCCGGCTCGCGCCGGGCGCGCGCCTCGTGGATCTCGGCTGCGGCACCGGCAGCGCGGGCGCGGCGTGGGCGCTCGAAGGGCAGCCGCCGGCCCGCGTGAGCGGCATCGACTCGAACGGCTGGGCGGTGGCCGAGGCGCGCTGGACGCTCGGCCGGCTCGGCCTCGCCGGCACCGCCACGCGCGGCGACGCCACGGCGGAACGGGCGGCCGACCGCGGCGCGGGCCTGCTGGCGGCGTTCACGGCGAACGAGCTCTCCGACGCGAGCCGCGCGCGCCTGCTCGAACGCGTCCAGGCCGCCGTGAGCGCGGGCGCGCCGGTGCTGATCGTCGAGCCGATCTCGCGCCGCGTCAGCCCGTGGTGGCCGGCCTGGCGCGACGTCTTCCTGCGAGCGGGCGGCCGCGAGGACGAGTGGCGCTTCCGCCCGGCGCTGCCGCAGTCGCTGGCCCTGCTCGGCAAGGCGGCGGGGCTCGACGCGCGCGAGCTCGTGGGGCGGTCGCTGAGCTTTCGGGGGGCTGAGCGCCCCCCGTACCCCCGCTAGCGGATCCCCATCTCCTCGACGAGATGCCCGGCGCCGTCGACCTCGGTCATGGTCCACAGCAGATAGCGCACGTCGGCGTGGATCGAGCGCGTCCTCACCGTGTCGTAGACGAAGTCCGAGGCCACGGTGTCGAAGGTGCCGTCGAAGACGAGGCCCACGAGCTCGCCGCGGCCGTCGAGCGTCGGCGAGCCTGAGTTGCCGCCGGTGATGTCGAGAGTCGAGAGGAAGTTCACCGGGACGTCGGCGAGCTCCGGCGCGACGTAGCGGCTGGCCTTCCCCGCGCGCAGGGCCTTGATCGCGGCGAGCTCGGCGTCCGGCGCATCGAACTCCCCCTCGCCCGTGTGCTTCTTCTCGATGCCGGCGAGCGTCGTGAAGGCGCGCCAGTCGACGCCGTCGCTCGCGTTCGCGCGGGCCTTCACCTGGCCGTAGGTCACGCGCAGCGTCAGGTTCGCGTCGGGCGCCACGAGCCCGCCGGCCTCGGCCAGGAGCGCCTTCGCGTAGCGCGGGCGCACGCGCGAGGCGGCGCCGGCGCGGCGCTTCTCGGCCTCGCGCACCTGCTGGTCGAGCGGCTCGAGCGCCAGCGCCAGGTCGACGAACGAGTCGCGCGTGGCCGCGATCTCGGCGGGCGTCTTGTCCAGCAGGCCCATGCGCACGCCCTCGTCGGCGAGCCTCGTCCCGGCGATCAGCCTGTCGAGGTAGGCGTCGATCGCCGCGTCGCTGTCGGCCTTCGCCATCCCCGGCGTGAGGCCGGCGAGCTTGTCGAGCTCGCGGATGCGCTCCCCGGCCGCGAGCCCGGCGGCGTGGCGCATCCAGTAGCCGAGCAGCGCCTTGTCGAGGCGCGGGTCGAGCGAGCGCTGGGCACGCTCGAGGGCCTCGCGGATCCGGGGAAAGTCGCGCTCCTGGTAGCCGAGCTCGCGATCGACGTCGAGCTTCTTCGCGCGCTCGAGGGCGACGAGCCGCGCCGTGCGGGCCGAGCCGAGCATGCGTCGAGGCGCCGTAGAGCTGCGCCAGCACGGCGTCGCGCTCGCGCGTCTTCGAAGCCTCGGCAAGGGTCGCCGCGAGCGCGGGCAGCACGTCGCCGAGCTCCTTCTGGCGCGCGGGATCCGCGGCGATCCACGCGGCGAGGCGCTCCTCGCGGGCCTGCTTCTCCGCGAGCAGCCCGCCGCGCAGCAGGCCCTCGAGCATGCCCTTGCGGTTCGTGAGCGTGTTGTTGAGGCCCGCGACGCGGCTCGCGGCCTTGATCTTGAGCGCGGGGTCCTGCTTGCCGAGCGCGTCGAGCAGATCGATCTGCTCCTGGTAGGTGCGGATCGTGCGCGGGAACGTCCACTCCACGGCTTCCTTCACCTCGCCGTAGGTGGCGAGGCGCTGCGTGCGGCCGGGATAGCCGGCGACGAACACGAGGTCGCCTTCCTTGACGCCCGCGGGCTGCAGCTTCAGCCAGTGCCGAGGCTTGAAGGGCACGTTGTCCTTGGAGTGGGGCGCGGGCTTGCCGTCCGGGCCGACGTACGCGCGGTAGAAGCCCCAGTCGCCGGTGTGACGCGGCCAGCGCCAGTTGTCGGTCTCCCCGCCGAAGTCGCCGATGCCCGACGCCGGCGCGTACACCAGACGCACGTCGGAGATCTCGAGCTGCGCGATCTCGAAGTACGAGAGCCCCTCGAAGAACGGGGCGACGCGGCAGCGCAGCCCCTGCGCCTCGCAGGCGGCCGTCCGCTCCTTGACGCGCCGCTCGATGAGCTCCTGTCGGCGCAGGTCGTCGAGCTTGGGGTCGAGCGTGCCCGTGATCGCGTCCGTCACGTCCGCGACCGAGACCGTGACCCAGACCTTCGAGCCGGGGCCGTTCCAGAGCTCCTCGCCGCGGGTCTTCGCGAGGAAGCCGCCCTCCAGCAGGTTCCGCTCCGGCGTCGAGTTGTACTGGAGCGAGCCCACCACGCAGTGGTGGTTGGTCGCGAGCAGCCCCTCCGGCGAGACGAAGGACGCCGTGCAGTTGCCGAGCGAGACGATCGCACCCATCGGCTGCCCGGTCAGGTCGGCGAACGCCTGGGGGTCGCCCGCGAAGCCGAGCGCGCGCAGCTTGTCGGCGAGCGCCGGGAACCTGCTGGGGCATCCACTGGCCCTCGTCCGCGACGGCCATGGCGGCGGTGGCGGCGAGCACGGCTGTCGCGGGGAAAAAAGAGCGCCTGGCTGTTCGCATGAGTCTCCTGGTTGCGCCCGCGGAGGGCGGGAACCGCTAGCATACCCGCGAAGGTAGAATCCCGCGCTGGGTGATCGGAGGGACGGGATGAGTCGCGAGCACCTCGCCGCACGGGCCGCGCCGGCGCTCCGCGTCATCGGCGCGATCCTGCTGGCCGCGGGGATGGTCCACCTGTACGCCGAGCGGGTGGTCTTCGACGCGCCGACCTTCGGAGCCTGCGCCGCGCTGAGCCTCGGCGATCCGCGCGTCTCGAGCTACGCGGCGGAGCGGATCGTGGACGAAGCCATCGCGCAGCGGCGCGACCTCGTGGGCTATCGGCCCCTGCTGATCGGCGCCGCGCGCGCGATCGTCGCCTCCGAGGCCTTCCGCGCCGGCTTCCGCCACGCCGCGCAGGGAGCCCACGCCGCCCTCTTCTCGCAGAGCGCCGAGCGCGTGGCGCTCGCGGTGCCCGACCTGGGCGTGCTCGTACGGAGCGCTCTTTCTCACGACCCCGCGCTCGCCTCGCGCATCCCGCCGGGCCTGCGCGGCTCCGTCGTTCTCCAGCCGAGCGGGCGCTACGCGCGCGGGCTCCTGACGCTGACGCGGCTCAGCCACCGCTTCCGCCGCCAGGCGCTGCTCGCGATCGGCGGCGGCGCGCTGCTGCTGTTCCTGGGGATAGCGCTCCCGCGCGACCGGCGGCAGGCGCTGCTGCGCGGCGGCGCCACGCTCGCGAGCGTCGCTCTCGTGCTCTTCTTCCTGCCCCCGCTCGCGCGCACCGCGCTCACGGTCTCGCTCGCGCGCCCGGAGCTGCGGCCGGTGCTGGCGGGCGTCTTCGACGCCTTCACCGGCGGGCTGCGCGTCTGGGCGCTGGTGCTCGCGGGAATGGGCGTGGTGCTGGCCGCCGCGGCCTCCTCGTTCGCGAGCCACGTCGAGATCGAGGAGATCGCCGGACGGCTGTGGACGCGGCTGCGCAAGCCGGCGCGCAGCTTCAGGGGCGAGCTCGTGCGCGCCGCGCTGCTGCTCGCGTGCGGGCTGCTCGCGGCGCTGCGCCCGGCGGCGACGCTACAGGCGCTGATGGTGCTCGCCGGGGCGCTGCTCGCGTTCGAGGGGCTGCGCGAGCTGTTCCTGCTCGTTCCCCCGCGCGTGCAGGCCGCCGCGCGCGACGCCGAGGCCGCGCTCGCCGACGCGCGGGAGCGGGTCGAGGAGTGGCGGGGCGCCCGCACGCTGGCCCGCTCCGCGGCCGTGGGCGCGCTCGTGCTGGCTCTCGTCGCCACGGCCGTCGCCTTCATGGGCAGCCGCGAGGCGCTGCCGAAGGCGCCCGCCTTCACCGACGCCTGCAACGGCGACCGCTCGCTCTGCGGCCGCCGGGTCGACGAGGTCGTGTTCCCGGGCGCCCACAACTCGATGTCGTCGGCCGAGCTCGGCTGGATGTTCCCGAACCAGGAGGTCGCGTCGGTGTCGCTGCTCGGCAACGGCATCCGCGCGCTCCTGTTCGACGTCCACTACGGCGTGCCGGTCGCCGGCAAGGTCCGGACCGAGCTTTCGGACGAGGACGGCTCGCGCGCGAAGTTCGACGAGGCCGCCGGCAAGGAGGGGGTGGACGCCGCGATGCGGATCCGCGCCCAGCTCCAGGGCCTGCCGACGGGCCCGCGCGCGCTCTACCTGTGCCACGGCTTCTGCGAGCTCGGGGCGACGCCGCTCGTGGCGATGCTCGAGGGAGTGCGCGACTTCCTGGTGGCGAACCCCGGCGAGGTGCTGGTCTTCGTGATCGAGGACTACGTCGCTCCGGCCGACGTGGCGGCGGCGTTCCAGGCGAGCGGGCTCGAGCGCCTCGTCTATCGCGGCGACGCGAAGGCTCCGTGGCCCACGCTCGGCGAGCTCGTGGCCCGCGACGAGCGCGTGCTCGTCTTCGGCGAGAACGACACCGCGGGAATACCCTGGTACCACCGCGCCTTCGACACCTTCCAGGAGACGCCCTACAAGTTCCTGAACCTCGATGCCTTCTCGTGCGTCGCGAACCGGGGAGGCACGGCGGGGTCGCTCTTCCAGATCAACCACTGGATCGAGACGACTGCCCGCGCCGAAGCCGTCGAATGCCCTGATCGTCAACGCGCACGACTTCCTGCTGGCGCGCGCGCGCAAGTGCCAGCAGGAGCGGGGCCGGCTGCCGAACATCCTGGCGGTGGACTTCGCGGGTACGGGCGACCTCGTCGCCGTCGCGGCCGAGCTGAACGGTCTCGCGCCGGCCGCGGAGAAGGCTGCGCCGTGACCGTCCCCGCTCCTTTCTCGCTGCGCGCCGCCGCGCTCGGCCTCTGCCTCGCCGCGGTCGCGGCGGCAGCGCCCGCGCAGGCGCCCAACACGCTCTCGGAGCAGGAGCGCGCCTCTGGCTGGCGTCTGCTGTGGGACGGCAGCAGCACGCGAGGCTGGCGCGCGGCGAAGGGCCGCGCGTTCCCGGCGAGCGGCTGGGAGATCAAGGACGGCGTGCTCTCGGTGGTCGAGACGGGCGGCGCCGAGTCGCGCGCGGGCGGCGACATCGTGAGCGAGGCGAGCTTCGCCGCCTTCGAGCTCGCGTTCGAGTTCCGGCTGACGCCGGGAGCGAACAGCGGCGTGAAGTACTACGTCGACACCGCGCTCAACAAGGGCGAGGGCTCGGCGATCGGGCTCGAGTTCCAGCTGCTCGACGACGCCCGGCACCCCGACGCGAAGGCCGGCCGCGACGGCAACCGCACGCTCGGCTCGCTCTACGACCTGATCCCGGCCGCCGCGTCGAAGCCGACGCGGCCGATCGGCGAATGGAACGCGGCGCGCATCGTCTCGAACGGCCGCCACGTGGAGCACTGGCTGAACGGCGCCAAGGTGCTCGAGTACGAGCGCGGCTCGGAGGCGTTCCGCACGCTCGTGGCGGCGAGCAAGTACAAGGTCTGGGCGGCCTTCGGCGAGCGGCCGAGCGGGCCGATACTGCTCCAGGACCACGGCAATCGCGTGTCGTTCCGCGGCCTGAAGATCCGCGAGCTCGCGCCTTGAGCTTCGGGAAGGAGAGCCTGTCGATGCCCCAGAGATTCCGTGCGGCGGCCGTGCTGGCCCTGTCGGTTCTGCTCGCGGGAGGCTGCGCGACGTTGAAGCCTCCGACCCTCGCCGTCGACGGCCTCCGCGTGGGCGACATGGGCGTCACCGGCGTGGCGCTCGACGTGGGCTTCCGCCTGCGCAACCCCAACCCGGAGCCGCTCAAGGTCGAGCGCTTCGAGTACGAGCTGTTCGTGAACGGCAGCTCGCTCGGCCACGGCTACGAGCCCAAGGGCGTCGACCTCCCGGGCTACGGCGAGGCCAAGGTGACGTCGCGCTTCGACGTCAACGCGCTGAAGCTGCCGGGCGCGGTGCTGAAGGTGCTGCGGCAGGACAAGGTCCACGCGCGCGCCAAGGGCCGCTATTTCACCACCGGCTCGTTCGGGCACAAGGAGCTCGGGTTCGACTCCGACGTCGAGGTGGACCTCCGCCACTAGCCGTCCGGTTTGCGGCGGCGTCAGCGCCTGATCTTCGCGAGCGTGGCGAGCGCTTTGTCGCGGGCCGCCGCCTGTCCATCGGCGGCCGCGGGCTCGGCGAACGAGAGCAGCGCGTGGACGCTGCGCAACAGGTTGCGCGCGTTCTGCGAGGCGTCGAGCGTCGCGCTGTCCGGCGGCATCCTCGTCCACACCTGCTTCTCGAGCGCGACGAAGCGCTCGAGCCAGGGGTCGAGGCTCGCGGGATCGAAGTCGGGGCGCCGCACCACGGAGACGAGCGCGGCCGCCAGGCGCTCGTCCTCGGCGTGCGTGAACACCGGGGCGCCCCCGGCGGTCAGCTTGCTCCAGGCCGCGTCGAGCAGCCGTGCCTGGTCCTGCGGCTTGAAGCGGGCGTCGCGCGCCAGGAACTTCAGCAGGTCGGCCGTGTGGGCGGTGGCGTGGATCCAGCCGACCCGCGGCTCGAGCCCGCGCAGGTCGCGCTCGTCCTTCAGGTAGGCGAGGGCGTCGTCGAGCAGCCGCGCGTATCCGGCATCGTCGAGCGCGGGCTGCTGCAGCTCGGCCGCGGCCAGGATCGAGAGGTCGAGGGCCGAGAACGAGCGCCGCAGCACGCCGTCGTTCCCGGTCTCGCCGATCCCACGCCGCAGGTTCGCCGAGAGCAGAGCCACGAGCGCGCAACGCTCATCGGGCGTCGAGCAGCTTCTTGCGGTAGACGCAGGTGGCGACGACGCTGTAGCCCACGTCGTCTCGCCACTCGCTGTCGGGCGAGCCCAGGAGCGAGACGGCCTCGTTCACGAGCCCGGCGGCGGACTCGCCCGCCGGGACGTCGCACTCGGCCGCGAGCGTCTTCCAGAAGGCCTTGCCGCGGCGCTCGGCGGCGAGCGAGGTCGTGTCGGGCGGGGCCGCCGCGAGGACGACGAGGAGCGGAATCATCGCTTGTGCCTGCGATGCCGCGCGGGGGCGGCGGCGGCTGCGTGCGGCGCGCCGGCGGCGCGTGCCACGCGCAGCGGGCGCCAGGGCGGCCTTCCCCAGGCGAGCGAGCTCGTCGAACAGGTAGACGGCCGCGTGCATCGACTTGTGCCAGTCGCCCAGGTGCAGGCTCTCGTCCTCGGAGTGCGCGGCGCAGCCCGGGTCCTCGACTCCCGTCAGCAGGCAGGGCACGCCGAGCGCGTCGGCGAACGGCTTGACGAAGCCGATCGTCGCTCCCGATCCGATGAGCGCGGGCTTGCGGCCGTAGCCGAGCTCGAGCGCCTTCAGGGCCGCCTCGGCCGCCGGCCCGGTCGGGTCGCTCGTCCACCACGGGGTCGTGCGCGTAATGCGTGCCTCGACCTTCGCTCCGGCCGGCGGCTTCGTCACGAGCTTGCGGATCAGGAGACGCCCCGACTTCACGGGGTCCATGTTCGGCACGGTGCGCATCGAGAGGCGCGCGCGCGCGGAGTCGAGCACCTGGTTGGCGGCCCCGTGGAGCGGGTGCGCCTCGATCGCGATCACGGTGAGCGACGGGCGCGTCCAGAGCTGCTCGTAGACGCTCGCCCCGCGCTCGCGCTCGATGCGCGTGCCCGGCAGCATCCCCGCCCCGCGCCGGAAGGCCGCCGCGGAGAACGGCAGCCGCGCGAGGCGCCTGCGGACCGAAGGCGCCGGCTTCACGACGTCCTTGTAGAGCCCCGGCACGGCGATGCGGCCGTCTTCGGCGCGCAGGTCGTCGAGCAGGCGGCACAGGATCCGCACGGCGTCCGGCGTTGCGCCGCCGAAGTCGCCGCTGTGGACGGGCCGGCCGAGGCAGGTGACCTCGACGTCGACCTGCACGAGACCGCGCAGCTGCCAGGTGAGCGCCGGGACGCCGGTCGCGAAGTTGTAGGTGTCCGAGAGCACGACCACGTCGGCCTCGAGGCGGTCGCGGTACTGCTTCAGGAACCGCGGCAGCGCCTGCGAGCCCGTCTCCTCCTCGCCCTCGATCAGGAAGCGCAGGTTCACCGGGCAGCCTTGACCGCTCTGGATGTACGCCGACGCCGCGGCCAGCCAGGCCATGAAGCCGCCCTTGTCGTCGGCGGTTCCGCGCCCGTAGAGGCGGCCTTTCCGCTCGGCCGGCAGGAACGGCGGGCTCGTCCAGCGCTCCTCCGGCCCGGGCGGCACGACGTCGTGGTGGCCGTACACGAGCACCGTGGGGGCGCCTTCCGCCTTCAGCCAGTCGCCGTAGACGTAGGGCGGCGCGCCTTTCACGTGGAGCAGCTCGACGTTCTCGATCCCCATGCGGCTGAGCACCGAAGCCGTGACCTCGGCCGAGGCGCGCAGGTCGTCGGCCGGAAAGCCCTCCGCCGAGATTCCGGGCACGCAGACGAGCTCCGTCAGCGCTTCCTTGAACTCGCCGAAGCGCCGGTCCAGCGCGCGCAGCACGGCCGACGGTGCTCCGGAGCGTGAACGGGCCACGCCCGGCAGTTTGTCACATGACGGCGGTGGGCGGCGCGGGCTCGTCGGCGCGGCCGGCGGCGCCGAGCGGGCGCTGCACCAGGTAGAAGAGCAGGAACAGCATCACCGGGACCGCGAGCAGCGCGGCGTACTCCGCGAACGCCGTGAGCTGCGGGAACGCGATCACGACGCTCGGGTCGCTCGCCGCCTGGTAGGCCTTGAACGCCACGACACCTGCGGCCGCGAGGCCCATCAGCGCTTCGCCCGCGATCAGGCCGGAGGCGGTGAGCACACCCGCGTTCTCGACGCGCGCCTTCTGCGCCGCGTTCAAGCCGCGCTTCTCGGCCTGGCGGTCGACGAACCCGCGCACCAGGCCGCCGACGAAGATCGCGAACGTGGTCTCGAGCGGCAGGTACATGCCGACCGAGAACAGCATCGGGCTCTTGACGCGCACCAGGATGAGGGCGATCCCCATCCCGATCCCGGCCACCACCAGCGGCCACGCCATCTCGCCGCCCACGATGCCCTGTGAGATCGAGGCCATCAGGCCCGCCTGCGGCGCCGAGAGGCTCGGGCCGCCGAAGCCGCCGGTCGTCGGGTTCGCGGCGAGATCGGAGGTGTGGAGCAGGTAGAGCGGGAAGAAGAGCGCGAGCCCCGCCACCACGACGCCGATCAGGTCGCCGACCTGCATCTTCCAGGGCGTGCCGCCGAGGATGTGGCCCACCTTCAGGTCCTGGAGCATCTCGCCCGCGACGGCGGACGAGACGCACACGACCGCCGCCACGCCGAGCACGGCGGCGACGCCCTGCATTCCCTTCACGCCGACGATCACCATCGTGAGCGCGGCCACGATCGTGGTGGCGAGCGTGAGGCCCGAGATCGGGTTGTTCGAGGAGCCGATCAGGCCGACCAGGTTGCCGGACACCGCCGCGAAGAAGAAGCCCGTGACCAGCATCACGAGCGCCGCGAAGAACGCGCCGGGCAGCACGTTCGTGAAGTAGAAATAGAGCGCGATCATCAGCACGAACACGACCCCGATGCCGGCGAGCACGGTCTTGAACGACAGGTCGCGCTCGGTGCGCTCGGTCGCGGCCTTGGCGGCGGCGGACTTCTGAAGGTCGGCGATGCCGCGCTTGATCCCGCTCGCCAGGTTCTTGCGCATCCGGAACAGCGTGAAGCTCGCGCCGACGAGCATCCCGCCGACCGCGATCGGCCGCACCACGAAGCGCCACAGGTGGCCGGCCATCGCCGCCCAGCCGATGCTGCCGTCCGCGGCCGTGTACGCGGGCGCAAGCTGCGGGCCGAGGAAGAAGACCAGGAGCGGCACGAACAGGCCCCAGGACATGAGCCCGCCCGCGAAGTTCAGCGAGCCGAGCTCGGGGCCGATGATGTAGCCGACGCCGAGGTAGGCCGGGCTCACGCCGGGCGCCTGGAAGGTCGTCGCGCCGCCGGCCGCGATCGTGGGCGCGTCCGACTTCAGGCCGAGCCGCACGAAGCTCTCCTTCAGCCGGCCGACCGCGAGCGTGAAGGTATTCGACGCGCTGAAGACGCCCGCGTCGCCGAGCAGCTTCACCACCGCACCGACGCCCATCGCGCTGAACAGGCGGATCGCCGCGTCCGCCCCGCGCTGGCCGGCCTTGTGGATCTCGGCGGCGGCGACCGACTCGGGATACGGCAGCGACTGGTCCTCGACCATCACGCGCCGCAGCACGGTCACGAACAGCACGCCCAGGATCCCACCGACGATCATGAGCGCGCTCGCGGTCAGGTACTCGGTGAGGTCGAACTTCTTGAAGGTCCAGATCTGGAGGATCACGAAGGCCGGGATCGTGAAGATCGCTCCCGCCGCCACCGACTCGCCGATCGAGCCCACGGTGCGCGCGAAGTTCTCCTCGAGCAGCGACCCCTTCATCATGCGCAGCACGGCCATGCCGATCACCGCGGCCGGATAGGTGGCCGCGATCGTCATGCCGGCGCGCAGACCGAGGTAGGCGTTGGCGGCGCCGAGGATCACGCACATCACGAGCCCGAGCAGCAGGGCCCGCCACGTGAACTCCGACATCGTGGAGTCGTCCGGGACGTAGGGCTTGTGCGCCTTGTCGCTCATGAAGCCTCCCCGACCCGAGGGTCGGCGGATGATAACCCGGAGTAATCGTCTAGACTGCCCCGAGGCACATGTCACGAGCCGAAGTGGCCGCGGCGATCGCGCACGCCGAGCAGCACCTCGACGACACGCTCGGCCGGCTCGCCGAGCTGGTGAGGATCCCGAGCGTGTCGGCCGAGGGCTTCCCCGCCGCCGAGGTGCGCCGATCGGCCGAGGCCACGGCCGCGCTCCTGCGCGACGCGGGGCTCGAGAACGTGCGACTGATCGAGGCTCCCGGCCACCCCTACGTCTACGGCGACTGGCTCCACGCCGACGGCGCGCCGACGCTGCTCGTGTACGGACACCACGACGTGCAGCCGCCCGGGCGCGAGGAGCGCTGGACGAGCCCGCCCTTCGAGCCGAGCGAGCGCGGCGGCCGGCTCTACGGCCGGGGAGCGGTCGACGACAAAGGCACCTTCATCACCCACGTGGCGGCGCTCGGCGCCTGGCTCGAGAGCGCGGGTCGCCTGCCCCTCAACGTCAAGGTGCTGGCCGAGGGCGAGGAGGAGATCGGCTCCCCCGGCCTCGAGCGCTTCCTCGACGCGCACGGCAAGGAGCTCGCGGCCGACGTGGCGGTGCTCGCGGACACCGGCAACTTCGACGTCGGGCACCCCGCGCTCACCTACCAGCTGCGCGGGATCTGCCAGGTGGACGTGGAGGTGCGCTGCCTCGAGCGCCCCGTCCACAGCGGCTTCTTCGGCGGGCCGACGCCCGACGCCGTGCGGATCCTGGCGCGCCTCGTGGCGAGCCTCGAGAAGAAGGACGGATCGCTCGACGTCCCCGGGCTCTACCGCGACGTCGCGACGCCGGGCGCCCGCCAGCTGAAGCGCATCCGTTCGCTCCCGTTCAGCGAGAAGAAGTTCCGCGCCTCCGCGGCGATGAGGCCCGGCACGCGCTTCGTCGGCGAGCGCGGCTACTCGGTATGGGAGCGGCTGTGGACGCGCCCGGCGCTCACCGTCATCGCGCTCGAGGCGCACGCGATCGCCGGCTCGTCGAACCAGGTGATCGACGCGGCCCGCGCCCGGCTGTCGCTGCGGACGGTGCCGCGCATGGACGAACGCCGCGCCGGCGCCCTGCTCGTGAAACGGCTCACCACGCGGCCGCCGGCCGGCGCGCGCGTCACCGCCCGCGTGACCAGCACCGCGCGCTGGTGGACCACCGATCCCGAGGGCCCCGCCTTCGAGGCGGCGCGCCGCGCGCTGCGGGCGGGGTTCGGACGCGACGCCGCCATGATCGGCGCCGGCGGCTCGATCGGCTTCGTGGCGCCGTTCTCGAACGTGCTCGGCGGGGTGCCCTGCCTGCTGATGGGCGTCGAGGACCCGCAGTCGGCGATCCATTCCGAGAACGAGAGCCTTCACCTCGGCGACTTCCGCAAGGGAGTGCGCTCGGCGGTGCACCTCTACGAGGAGCTGGGGCTCGCGCTCGAGCCGCGCCGCGGCCGGGCGGTCGCGACGCGTGCGGCGCGCCGGCGCTGAAGCGCACACGACGTGGACCAGAAGGGGGAGGCGACATGAGACGCTCGCTGACGGTCGCGGCCTTGCTGTGGCTCGCCGTTCCGCGCTTCGCGGAGTGCCAGACCGCGAAGGACGCGGCCGAGCTCCAGGCCCTGCTCGCGGAGTTCCTGGCGGGCGCGTCGCGCAACGACGCCGCCGTGCACGATCGCTTCTGGGCGGACAGCCTCGTCTACACGCGCTCGACCGGCCGGCGCATCGGAAAGGCCGACATCCTGAAGGACGTGCGCAGCGCGCCGCCCGGCAGCCTGACGCCCAGCTACAACGCCGAGGACGTGCGGATCCAGCAGTTCGGCGACGCCGCGGTGGTCGCCTTCCGCCTGGTCGGCACGACGACGCGCCCCGGGATTCACCGAGCGCGACGAGTTCCTGAACACCGGCACCTTCGTCAGGCGCGACGGCCGCTGGCAGGCGGTCGCGTGGCAGGCGACGCGGGTGCCCCCGACGGAGGCCGACGCCCGGCTGCAGGCCGCCGCGTTCGACAAGGCCTTCCACGCCGCGCTGCTCGCCGCCGACGTGAAGACGCTCGGCTCGCTGCTCGACGACGGCTTCGCCTGGACCCACAGCGACGGCCACAAGCTCAGCGGGCCCGAGCTCGTCGCCGAGCTCGAGTCCGGAAAGCTCCGCTACACGAAGCTCGAGACGAGCGGCGTCACCACCTGGGTGCGCGACGGAACGGCCGTCGTGCGCGGCGACTCGCTGCGCCAGCGCAGCGCGAACCCGGCGACGCCGGGCAAAGGCGACCCCGAGCCGCTCGCGATCTTCTACACGCTCACGCTGGTGGCCGACCGCGGCGCCTGGAAGGCGGTCGCGATGCACTCGGGCCGGCGCTGAGCCTGCGCAGCCGGTAGGGCTCGAGCGCGAGGTCGACGAGGACGGGCACGCGCTACTGGAGTACGCGGTCGCCGGTCGAAGCTGAGCGCCTGCCCGCGCCGCCTTCCAGGATCTCGACCCGGACCCGCGCGATCCCTGGCCTCATGAGGTCGAGCGCCTGGCCGGCTGCGCGCGACAGGTCGATCACGCGGTGCTCCACATACGGACCGCGGTCGTTGATGCGCACCACCACGCTGCGGCCGGTGGCGACGCGCGTCACGCGCACGCGGGTCCCGAACGGCAGCGACGGGTGCGCCGCGGTCATGGCGTCCTGGTCGTACACCTCGCCGTTTGCAGTCTCCCTGCCGTCGAAACCGGGGCCATACCACGACGCGATCCCCTTCTGAGCCGGCAAGGGCGTGGGGGCCAGGGATTGGCACCGTCTCGGGTGCGACCGGCGGCGGGGACGGCGGCTCCGGGCTCGGTCCCGCTGTCCGCTTCGTCGCACAGTCCACAATGGACAACGTGGACGCTAGAACGACGACTGCCCCGAGCGCCGGCCCGAGGTGGAAGCGACGCAGTGTCACTGACCACCCCCCGTTGTAAGTCTGCTCACGCAGCACGTCGTGCAAGAAAGAAGCCACGACGAACGCGAGGAATGTCAAAGATCGAAACGCGTCCGGCGAGCGCAGTAGACTCGGTCACTTCCCAGACGGCTCGACTACGAGGTGGTCGTGTCGGCGCCAGCGGCAAAGGCCTGAGCGGCGGCGCCGTCTCGACCGGGCGTGGCGAAAAAGCCGTCGCCGAGGGCCTCGACCGAACGCTGCAGTGCGAGGAGCCGGGCCAGCGTCCCGTCCCGCGAGAGGAGCTCGGCCGCGCGACCCCGCTCCGCCACGCGCCCGCGATCGAGCACGAGCACCTCGTCGAAGGCGTCGAGCGAGACCAGCCGGTGGGTCACCAGCAGCGTGCCCCGGCCCTCGCCGGCGCGCAGGAGCGCGGCCATCACCTCGCGCTCGGTGAGCGCGTCGAGGTGGGCGGTGGGCTCGTCGAGCACGAGCAGGGGCGCGCGACGCAGCAGCGCCCGCGCCAGCGCCAGCCGTTGGCGCTCGCCGCCCGAGAGCGTCTGCCCCCGCTCCCCCACCCACGCGTCGAGCCCGCCCGGCAGACGCTCGACGGCCGCGTCGAGGCGCACCGACGCGCAGCACGGCCCCGAGCTCGTCCGCGCTGGCGTCGGGACACGCGAGCAGCAGGTTCTCGCGCAGCGTGCCGGCGAAGACGTGCGCCCTCTGCGCCGCGAAGGCCACCCGCGTGCGCGCGAGATCGGACGGCCAGCGCGTGAGGTCGTGGCCCTCGAGCAGGACGCTGCCCTCGTCCACGTCCCAGAAGCGCAGCAGCAGCTGCGCGAGCGTGGACTTGCCCGAGCCGCTGGCGCCGACTACCGCGATGCGCTGGCCGCGCTCGAGCCGCAGGCTCACGCCGTCGAGAGCCGGCTGCTGCTCGCCGGGATAGCTGAAGCGCAGCGCGCGCAGCTCGAGCAGCGGGGCGTGCGCGAGCGGCGCGGGCGCGGGAAGGGCGGGCTCGCTCACCGCGGGCGGCGCGTCCATCACCTCGAACAGGCGCTCCGCCGCGGCGCGCATCGACGAGAGCGCGTGCCAGGCCGCGGGCAGCGGCGCCACCGCCTCGAAGGCCGCGAGCGTCAGCAGCGCCACGCTGGCGAGTGCCACGCCGTCGAGCCTTCCGGATCCGACGAGCGGAACGGCGAGCGCCAGCACCGCGACGCTCGCGAGGTCCGCGGCGAGCGCCGCGAGCGCGCCGCCCGTCGCCGAGGCGCGCACCAGCCTGCGCTGCTCGGCGGCCGCGTCGCTGCCGAGCGCGGCGAGCGCCGTCGCGTGGGCCTCCGCGCGCCCGAACGCCAGCAGATCGGACACGCCGTGCACGCCGTCCACGAGCCCGGCCGCGAGCTGCCCGCGCAGGGCCAGCAGACGCCGGCCGGGCGCCTCGCCGAGGCGCACGGCGAGGCGGGGCGCGACGAGGCCGGCGACCGCGAGCCCGAGCGCCGCGGCCCCGGCGAGAGCGAGCGAGATCGGCGCCAGCAGCAGCACGAGCAGGCCGGCAACGGCGACGGCCGCGAGGCTCGGCCCGACGAGCCGCGTGTAGAGGCCCTCCAGCGACCCGACGTCCTCCAGCACGCGGCCGAGCAGGTCGCCGCCGCGGTGGCCCATGAGCCGCGCCGGCGCGAGCGGCACGAGCGCCCGGAACAGCGACAGCCGCAGGCGCGCCAGCAGCCGCAGCGTCACGTCGTGCGAAGAGAGCCGCTCCAGGTAGCGCAGCACCGGCCGCGCGACGCCGAACGCGCGCACGCCGACGATCGCGACCGGGAGCGCCGCGATCGACGGGTGGAGTGCGGCCTTCGAGAGCAGCCACCCCGAGGCGCCCATCAGGCCCATGCCCGTGGCGACGGTCAGCGCCTGCACGAGGGCGGCGCCGCCGACGCGGCGCCGCTCGGGGAGCACGAGCCTCACGAGCCGGACGAGCGGCCCCGTCAAGCCGTCCCTCGCCAGGCCGCCAGCAGCCGCGGGTAGACGCGGCCGGACGCCGCCAGCGCGGCCGGGGCGCCCTGCTCGATCAAGCGCCCCTGCGAGACCACGGCGACGCGGTCGGCCGCGGCCACGGTGGTCAGGCGGTGTGCGATCAGCAGCACCGTCCGGCCGCGCCGCAGCTCCCCGACCCCGTCGACGACCCGCGACTCGGTCGACAGATCGAGCTGCGCCGTGGGCTCGTCGAGCACGACGAGCGGCAGCGTCCCGCAGGAACGCCCGCGCCAGGGCCACGCGCTGCGCCTCGCCGCCGGAGAGCCGCTCGCCGCCCTCCGCGACGGGCGTCTCGAGGCCCCGCGGCAGCTGCCGCACCAGCTCGTCGAGGCCCGCGAGCTCGAGGCTGCGCTCGACGAGCCGCGGCCGTCGCGTCGGGCCGCCCCAGCAGCAGGTTCTCGCGGCAGCGTGCCGTGGAAGAGCCGCGGCTGCTGCGGGACCCACGCCACGCGGCGGCGCCAGTCCTCCGGCGCGCAGGTCGCGAGCGGCGTGTCGTCGACCAGCACCCGGCCGAGGTCGGGCTCGAGGAATCGGAGCAGCAGGTGGGCCACGGTGGTCTTGCCGGCGCCGGTCGCCCCGACGAGCGCGAGCGTCGTTCCCGCCTCGATCTCGAGCGTGAGGCCGTCGAGCGCCCGCCTCCCCGGGGCGTAGGAGAACGCGACCGACTCGAAGCGAATGCGGGGAGGCCGCTCGACGAACGATGGCGCTCCGCTCGCGGAGCGGCGCCCGCGCGCTCCACGAGCGCGGGCGCGGCGAGCGGACCCTCGCGGTCGAGGATCTCGGCCATGCGCGCCGCGGCTTCCCGGCCGGCCAGCCCCGCGTGAAACGCGGCTCCCAGCGTCCGCAGCGGCTTGTAGAACTCGGGCGCCAGCACCGAGCACGAAGAACGCGTCGCGGAACGCGAGCCGCGCGTAGAGCAGCCGCAGCCCGACCTCGACCGCGACCACCGCGGTTCCGAGGGTGGCGAGCGCCTCGAGCGCGAGCGCCGAGGCCATCGCCAGCCGCAGCACGTCCATGGTGAGCGCGCGGTGACGCTCGCTGTCGGCCTCGAGCAGGCGGCACTCGTCGTCCGCGCGGCCGAACGCCCGCAGCGTGGCGAGGCCCGCGAGCGCGTCGTGAAAGCGGGCAGCGAGCCGGGAAAGCGTCTCCCACTGCCGGCGCGTGCGCGCCTCGGCGGCGGAGCCGATCAGCCACATGAAGAGCGGCACGAGCGGGAACGTCACCAGCAGCACGAAGGCGGACGGCGGGTCGCGCCACAGCACGGCGGCGAGCACGAGCGCCGGAACGACGAGCGCGAGCGCCGACTGCGGAAGGTACTGCGCGAGGTAGGCGTCGAGCGCCTCCACACCGCCCAGCAGCGTGTTGGCGAGCTCGCCGGTGCGCTCGCCCGTGGCGTAGCGCGGGCCGAGGGCGAGCAGGCGGCGGACCAGGCGGTCGCGCACCGCGAGCCGCGCCGCCGCGGAATAGCGCTGCGCCAGCAGCTCCTGGAGCCACGCGAGCAGCGCGCGCACGGCGGCAGTCGCGGCGAGCGCTCCGAGCAGCGGTGCGAGCGCCGCGAGCCCGGCCCCGCCGAGGAAGGCCGCGTCCAGCGCCCGGCTCAGCAGCGCCGCCTGGCCGACGACGGCGAGGCCCGCCAGCGCGCCGCAGAGCACGGACTGGCGCGAGGCCGCGCGCCGGCGAGCCCACGCCTTCGGGCAGCAGCCGGGCGACGTGACGCACCCGGCTACGCTATCAGTACTCGAGCCGGCTCTCGGCCGTGATCCGGTGCCGGAACACCCAGTAGGTCCAGCCCTGGTACGCGAGCACGAGCGGCACGAAGATGCCCGCGACGACACTCATGATCCTGAGCGTGTAAGGCGTCGAGGCGGCGTTGTAGATCGTGAGGCTGAAGCTCGGGTCGATGCTCGAGACCATCACGCGCGGGAAGAGCGCCATGAACAGCGTGGCGACCGCGAACACGATCGCGAGCGTCGTCATCACGAACGCCCAGCCCATCCGCTCGCGGTGGATCAGGTAGCCCGCGCTCACCAGCGCCCCGAGCGCCGCGAGCGGCACGAGGCCCGGGTTGACGCCCAGCCGAGCGTAGACGTCGGTCCAGATAGGTGCCCACCACGAACAGCAGCAGCAGCACCGTCGCCGCGGGACCGATCCTCTTGATCGCCGCGAGCGCGCGCGAGCGGATCGGATCGGTGCTCTTCAGGTTCAGGAAGATCGCCCCGTGGGTGACGAACAGGCTGAGCGCGGCGAGCCCCGCGATGAGCGTGTAGGGCGACAGCAGGTCGAAGAAGCCGCCGACGTAGCTCTTCGACGCGTCGATCGGCACGCCCTTCAGCAGGTTGGCGAGCGCCACGCCCCACAGCAGCGCGGGCAGCAGGCTGCCGACGAAGATCATGGCGTCCCAGGTCCGGCGCCAGGCGGGGCTCTTGTCCTTGCTGCGGAACTCGAACGCGACGCCGCGCACGATGAGCGCGGCCAGGATCAGGAACAGCGCCAGGTAGAAGCCGCTGAACAGCGTCGCGTACCAGTGCGGGAAGGCGGCGAAGATCGCGCCGCCTGCCGGTCAGGATCCAGACCTCGTTGCCGTCCCAC
>CAVRVE010000022.1:0-75803 GCA_963724555.1 uncultured Acidobacteriota bacterium | reverse complement strand
AGTCGAACCCCGAGGCGATCGAGCGCGAGCTGCGCGGCGAGAAGGGACGAGCCTGGCTGCTGCGCTGGCTGCCGAGCCGCGCGCACGACAACGGTCTCTTCCTGCTGTTCAGCAACGGCATCGGCGTCGACGACGACGAGGTCCGGACCGGCAACGCGATGGTCCTCGATCCCTACGGCCGCGTGCTCGCCGAGACCTGGAAGGCCAGGGACGAGGTCGTCGTCGCCGATCTCGACGCGTCGCTTCTCGAAAGGGCCACCGGCCGGCTCTGGATCCAGGCCCGCCGGCCCGACCTCTATGCCGAGCTCGCGATCCCCACCGGTCGCGAGCGCGACCCGCACGAGCTCAAGTTCGAAGAGTAGGGCGAGGCGGTTCTTGCAACGAATGTCGCATTCCCTTACAGGGTTCACGCGCGTGCGACGCCCGACCACGGGTACGGCAGGGCCAATGCGGCGGTGCACTTTTCCGTGTGGCGACAATGCGTTACGAGGATCGAGCGGCCACGATGGCTAGTCTGTAGACACAAAATGGCAAGCCGCTTGCACGCATTCTAGGCATCCGAACCGGTCACTGGCGCTTGGGGAGCTCGCGCAGGGGAACCGGGCCTTCCGGAGACAGGAAGGAACGCATGAAACCTCGACCGATGACGCTGGCGATCCTGGCTGTGCTGCTGCTGTCGGCGCCGGCCATCTACGCCGTACCGATTTCGTTCTTCGCAGTCCTCTCCGGTGCGGCCGAGGTGACCCCCAACTCCTCTCCCGGCACCGGCACCGCGCTCATCACGTGGGACGACGTCGCCCACACGCTGCAGGTTGACGCGACGTTCGGCGGCCTGCTCGCCCCGAACACCGCCGCGCACATCCACTGCTGCACCATGGTGCCGCTCACCGGAGGGGTGGGCGTCGCCACCCAGACACCCACGTTCACCGGCTTCCCCTCGGGGACGTCGGGCACCTACTTCCACGTCTTCGACTTGACGGACACGGCCAGCTTCAACGCCCCCTTCGTCACAGCGAACGGCGGGACGGCGGCAGGGGCCGAGGCGGCGCTCCTCGCCGGAATGCTGGCGAAGAAGAGCTACTTCAACATTCACAGCCAGCTGTATGCCGGCGGAGAGATCCGCGGGTTCCTCGTGCCGGTGCCCGAGCCGACGTCGCTGCTGCTGCTCGGCTCCGGCCTCGCCGTGGCGGGGCTGCGGCTGCACCGCCGGCGCCCGTAGCAATGGAAAACGCGGCGGCCGGTCAGCGGAGCCCGGCCGCGGACGCCTCGTCGAGGACGAGCGTCGCATCCGGGTGGCGGCGGAGGATCGATGCCGGGCAGGCACATGTGACGGGCCCTCGTACCGAAGCGGTGATCGCCGCGCGCTTGGCGGGGCCCGGCACGATCGCCACGGCGCGCGGCACGCGCAGCAGGAACGGGATCGAGAGCGAGAGCGCCGTGCGCGGGACGTCGTCGAGGCTCGCGAAGCAGCCGTCGTTCACCTGCTGGCTGCGGCAGGGCTCGTCGAGCTCGACGACGCGAACGTCGGCTGGCTCCGCGAAATCGCAGACCGGCGGGTCGATGAACGCCAGGTGGCCGTTCTCGCCGATGCCGAGGATCGCGAGCCGCGGCGCCTCGTGGCGCAGCAGCTGCGTGTAGCGCGCGCACTCGGCCGCGAGATCCTTCGCCTGGCCGTCGAGCCCGTGGAACGCGGCCACCTTCACGTGTGAGAAGAGCCGGTCGATCAGGAAGCGCCGGAAGGACGCCGGATGATCGGCTGCCGACGCCGACGTACTCGTCGAGGTGGAAGGCCGTGAGCTTCGCCCAGTCGATCCCGGGCGCATGGCGGAGCTCCGCGAGGAACTCGTTCTGCGACGGCGCCGAGGCGAAGATCACGGCGGCCTTTCCGTCGCGCTTCAGTAGCGTGCGGATCTCGTCGGCGATGGTGGCGGCCGCTGCTCGGCCGACAGCAGGCCGATCCTCGTGCACCTCGATCCGCATCCGTCCGACGGCGAGCAGGCGGCCCGTCGCGGGCGTCTCGTCCTTGCGCTGTCGCAGCCCCGCCGAGGCCCAGCCCAGGAAGTGCGGCAGCGCGACCTCGGGCTCCTCGATCGCCGGGTGCCAGCGCTTCTCCCACTCGTAGGAGACGAAGCGGTCGTAGCGGGCCCGCCGCAGCAGCTCGAGCGTGCGGCCGGCCGGGAAGTCGCCGGTCCCGGTGAGCACCGGCGGCCACGGGATGCGGCCGTCGGCAGGGCGTCGCTCGTCCTTCAGGTGCACGTGGCGCACGAAGCCGCCGAGCGTCGCGAAGCCCGCCTCCGGCTCTTCCCCGAACTCGGCGAAGGCGTTGGCCGCGTCCCAGACGACGCCGATCCCCTCCGCGCCGGCCTCCTCGACGAGCGCGCGCGAGGCCGCCGCCGTCGCGAAGTCGCCGTGCGTCTCGAGCCAGACCTCGACGCCGGTGCCGCGCAGGCGGTCGCGCAGCGTGCCGAGCGCCTCCACGATCCATTCGCGCGTCGACGCGAGGTCCGCGCCGGGCTGGACGCGGTCGCCGAACACGCGGATGCCCGAAGCGCCGAGCTCGGCGGCCAGCTCGCCCGTGCGCGCCGCCTCGTCCACGGCGGTCCGCCGCGCGGCCGCGTCCGGGCTGTGGAAGAAGGAGCGCGTGTCGACGCAGGGAACGCCGAGCCCGGCGTCGGCGAGCCGCGCGCGCGTCTCGCGCAGGCCCTCGCCCACGAGCTCGGGGCGCGCCCAGAGCGCGTCGTCGTTCTCCAGGAAGCGCAGCTCGACGCCGTCGTAGCCCATGCGCGCGCCTTCGTCGATCACGCGCGCGAGGCTCCACGCCGGGCACCCCAGGGTCGAAAAGCAGAGTCGCATCAGGTCATCCTGTCCAGCATCCGCGGCGTGACGCGCGTCGGCACGCGCCGGCCCGCGAAGAAGCGCTCGAGGCCGTCGAGCACGACGTCGGCCATCGCCCGCCGCACGTCGCTCTGCGCCGCGCCCACGTGCGGCGTGAGCACGGCACCGCGCATCCGGCGCAGCGGGTGCCGCGAGCGGCAGCGGCTCGTCGGGGTCGGTCACGTCGAGCGCGCAGCGCAGCCGCCCGCTTCGCACCTCGCGCGTGAGCGCGCGAAGGTCGACGATCCCGCCGCGCGCGACGTTCACGACCGTGACGCCGTCGCGGAGCCGACGCGAGCGCCGCGCGGCCGAGCAGCCCGCGCGTCTCGTCGGTGAGCGCCGCCGCGACCACCAGCTCCTGCGACTCCGCGAGCAGCCGCGAGAAGCCGACCCGCTCGACGCCGAGAGCCCGCGCGACACGAGGCGAGACATAAGGGTCGAAGGCGACGACTCGCGGGCCGAAGGCCTTCAGGAGCCGGGCCGTCTCCTGGCCGATGCGGCCGAGGCCGAGCAGGCCCACCGTCCGTCCCCGCAGCGTCTCGTGGCCCGCGCCGTCGAGATGCAGCCGGGCGTAGATCGCATTCGAGCGGCGGCGCAGAGCCGCCCGGTGCTCCTCGACGCGGCGGACCGCCATCAGCAGGAAGCTCACGGCGAGCTCGGCCACGTACGGCGCCATCGGTCCGGGCGCGTTCGCGATCGTGAGCCGCGAGAAGAGCGGCCGCGCGAAGCGGCCCCTCACCTCGCCGCCGCAGTGCGCGACGAGCCGCAGCCGCGGCGCCAGCCGGACGAGCTCCTCCCCGAAACGCGGGCTGTCCCAGGTCGTGACCAGCGCTTCTGCCTCGGGCAGCAGACGCCGAAGCCGCGGGCCCAGGCGATGGCCCGGCACGAGCGTCCAGTCGTACGCACGTTGGAGCCGCCGCTCTCGAGACGCGTCGAAGAACGAGCGGAAGAGCCGCGGCCCCGCGAGCACCAGCACGCGCGGGCGGGCCGCCTGACGGCGCCCCCGCGGGCTCATATCACCTTGACGAGCCCGCGGCCGGAGGCGGCGGTGTTGCGGACGAGCAGCAGCACCACCACGGCCGCGACGAGCGGCACGACGCTCGAGACGAGCAGGATCGGCGTGAACGAGAAGCGATCCGCGATCACGCCGATCAGGTAGGTCGAGGCGATGGTGCCGAGCCCGGCCCCCGTCCCCGACATGCCCGCGACGGAGCCGACCGCGCGGGTGTGGAAGAGATCGGCCGGCAGCGAGATGGCCATCGTGGACATCGCCGCGTACGAGAAGGTCGCGACCGCGAAGCACGCGAGCAGCAGCGGGAAGCTCGACGCGAAGGCCGCCGGCACCAGGGCCAGCACTCCGATGCCGCCGCCCACGATCACGACCTTGCGCGCCCGGCCGACCGGCCAGCCGCGCTTGATGAGCGCGCTCGACACGCCGCCGCCAAAGAAGTTGCCGAGGTCCGACGCGAGGAACGGCACCCAGAAGCCGGCCGCCGTCTGCTCGAGGTCGAAGCCCTTGGCGACCAGGTAGACCGCGAACCAGTCCGCGATCATGAACCAGACGGGATCGGTGAGCGCGCGCGAGGCGATGGCACCCCAGGTCTGCGGCAGCGAGAGCAGCGTCTTCATGCTCGCGAGCGGAGCCGGCGCCTCCGAAGCGGCGGCGGCCGCTTCGGTCGCGCGCTCGTCCTCGCGGTCGGCGAGGATCATCGCGCGCTCCTCGGGCGAGACGCGCGGGTGCGTCTCCGGCGGGTGATAGCTGCGGCGCCACAGCACCAGCCAGAGGAAGCCCAGCGTGCCGACGAGGACGAACACCCAGCGCCAGCCGCCGAAGTGTCCGACGAGCATCAGAACCAGGGCCGGGGCCACGGCCGCGCCGATCGAGGAGCCGCTGTCGAAGAGCGCCACGGCCCAGCCGCGCTCGCGGCGCGGGAACCACTCGGAGACGGCCTTCGTGGCCGCCGGCCAGTTCGCGGCCTCGCCCGCCCCGAGCAGGAAGCGGAAGCCGCAGAAGCTCAGCAGGCCGTTCGCGAAGGAGGTCAGGATCGCCGCGATCGAGTAGAAGGCGACGGCGAGCGTGAGGCCGTTGCGCGTGCCGAGGCGGTCGAGCCAGCGGCCCGACACCGTCTGCATGACGGCGTAGGCGACGCGAAACGAGATCACCACGAGCGCGAAGTCCTGGTTCGTCCAGTGGAACTCGGTCTTCAGGCTCGGCGCGAGGACGCTCAGCGTCTGGCGGTCGAGGTAGTTGATGACGGTCGAGAGGAACAGCAGCCCGCCGATCCACCAGCGGTAGCGTCCCCTCACGCGCGCGACCGGACGAGGGCCTCGGCTTCCGTGAGCGTCGGCTGTCCCGCGGTGCCGCCGAGCGCCCGCGTGCTGAGCGCGCCGCAGGCCGCCCCGAGCCGCAGGCACTCGAGGAGCGGTGCCTTGTCGAGCCAGCGGTGGAGGAAGCCGGCGTTGAACGAGTCGCCGGCCCCGGTCGTGTCGACCGTAAGGGCGCGATACGCGGGGACCTTCACGACCGCATCGCCGTCGAGCGTCATCGCTCCTTGCTCGCCGAGCTTCGCCACCGTGCGCGTCACGCCGTTCGCCAGTGCCCGCAGGCCCGAGGCCGGGTCGTTGCAGCCGCTGAGCGCCGAGAGCTCGACCTCGTTCGGGAAGAAGAGGTCGGTCTCGCGCAGCACGTCGCGGAGGCCCCCGTCCCAGCGCCCGCTGGGGTCGAACCCCGTGTCGAGCGAGGTCGTGAGGCCCGCCCGGTGCGCGCGCGAGAAGAGCGCGGCCAGGTCGGGCCGGAGTCCCTCCTGGAAGAAGAAGGAGGAGACGTGCAGGTGGTCGAGCCCGGCCAGCGCGGCGTCGGGCAC
Organism: uncultured Acidobacteriota bacterium; assembly: GCA_963724555.1. GTDB lineage: Bacteria > Acidobacteriota > Vicinamibacteria > Fen-336 > Fen-336 > DATBSL01. Next base: position 70,065 of record CAVRVE010000022.1, on the reverse strand, counting down.
GTCGGCGCCTGTAAGCGCGGCGATGGCTCCGAGATGGGTGACGAGCGCGCGGTCTCCCGGGTGCGAGATCGAGACGGTGACGCCGGTCTTCAGGCCGGCGTCGCGGACGACGCGCGAGACGTCGATGCCGCGCGACGCCATGTCCTCGAGGCAGTAGCGGCCGAAGAGGTCGTCGCCCACCTTTCCGACGAACGCGACCGGCGTGCCCAGCCGTGCCAGTCCCATCGCCATGATCGCGGTCGCGCTGCCGAGGACGAGCCGCGAGTCCTGGACGAGCACCTCCCTGCCGGGGGAGGGGAAGGCCTCGTAGCCGTGCAGCACCAGGTCGACGTTGATCTCGCCGGCGAAGAGGACCCGCTTCAAGCCATCACCTCGCCCCGTCGCGCCTGTGGATCTCGAACCCGGAGACGACGCGTGTGATCACGCTCTGCTCCGAGGGCGAGTCGGGATGGTATCCCGCATCCAGGCAGCGGAAGAAGGCGAGGAGTTGGCCGACGAGCGCGTCGAGCAGCGTGAGGTCCTCGTCCGCGCACGCGCAGGCGTCGGAGTCGAGCACGACGGCGCCGCGGGCGGCGACGACGGCGGGCGGCACGCCGGCACCCACCACGACGCGACGCGCGCCGAGCGCCTTGCGGTCGAGCTCGCCCAGCAGGTCGCGCTCGTACGCGCGCACCGTCGGGTCGGACGACAGGAAGGCCACGACCAGCGTGTCGGGCCGGATCGCCGACATCGGGCCGTGGCGCAGCCCGAGGTAGGACTCGGCGTGCGTCCAGACGTTGCCGCCGTTCATCTCGAGCATCTTGAGCGCCGCCTCGCGGGCGGAGCCGAGCCGGCAGCCGCTGCCGAGATAGACGACCGAGCCGAACTCGCCGCGCGCCACGCCGGCGATCGCGTCGGCCTGCTCGCGCAGCAGCCCCGCGGCGGCGCGTGCCAGTCCGCTCGCACGCGCCTGCGAAGCCTGGGGCGCGCCGGCGAGCGCGAGGCCCGCGAGCACGAGGTTCGTGAAGCTGCTGGTCATCACCAGGCTGCGGTCGTTCGTCTTCTCGTCGAGCACGATCGTGCGCACTTCTCGGCGTGCCGTGTACGATGTCGCGAGGGCGCCTTCGCGGTTGCAGGTGATCAGCAGGTGGCGCGCCTCGGGCCGGCTCTCGAGCAGCCAGTCCACGGCGGCACGGCTCTCGGGGCTGTTGCCCGACCGCGCCAGCGAGACGACCAGGAACGAGCCCGAAGGCGGCAGGCAGGTCTCGGGATGCGTGAGGATCAGGCCGGCGGGCACCGCCGAGACGGCCCGGCCGAGCGCACGCTGCAGCGCGGGAGCGACGCACTCGGCCGCGTAGAGCGAGCTGCCCGAGCCCGTGAGCACGACGGACCCGACGCCGTCCAGCGACTCGGCGATCGCCGCGGCGTGTCCATCGAGCCGGTCGGCGGTCTCGAGCCAGGTGACGGGCTGCTGCGCGATCTCGCGAAGCGTGTGGCCGTAGCCGAGGCGCGCCTGGTCTTCACTCGGCAGCGAAAGGAGCGCGCCTAGCGTGCCGCGGCCGGAGAGAGACGCGATCCAGTCCTCGACCGAGGAGGGGGCGCCTGCGGCCGGAAGCTCGCTCGTGGGCACGGGAGTGGGGTGTCCCTTGACAGGCTGATCCACCATCAGCTACAAAACGAAAGCATTGGCAAACTATCGCAATGAAACGAAAGAGTCAAGCAAGAAACTCGAGGGCGAAAACATGCCGATCGACAGGCGCAGCTGGCTCACGACCTTCGGCCTCGGGGCGCTGAGCGCGACGACCCCGAGCGCACGCGCCGAGGAGCCGGCGTGCCCCACAGGCGACGCGCCGCTCCGGCTCCAGGACTTCCGGCCGCGCTCCATGCTGCACGTGAAGGAGACGCACGTCCCCACCCCGCGCTTCCCGGTGATCGACGTGCATACGCACTTCACCTTCACGGCGAGCGAGACGAAGGGCGTGCCGACCGGCGAGAAGGTCTCGTTCACCGGGACCGGCAAAGCCGCGCTCGAGGTCATGGACCGCAAGGGCGTGAAGGGCGTCGTCAACCTCACCGGCGGCAGCGGCAAGGGCCTCGAGACGACGCTCGACGGCCTCGATCGCGCGCACCCTGGGCGCTTCTGGAGCTGCACCGAGCCGAGCTACGGCGCCTGGCTCGATCCCCGCTACCCGCAGATCCAGGCCGACGCCGTCGAGAAGGCGGCCCGCGCCGGTGCGCGCGGGCTCAAGATCCTCAAGACCCTTGGCCTCGGCCTGCGCGAGAGGCTCACCGAGGGGCCGCTCGTCAAGGTGGACGATCCGCGCTTCGACCCGATGTGGGAGGCGTGCGCCGCACACCGGCTGCCCGTGTTCATGCACGTCTCCGACCCCGAAGCCTTCTTCCTGCCGATCGACTGCACCAACGAGAGGTGGGACGAGCTCGGCCACCATCCCGAGTGGTCGTTTCACGGCAAGGACTTCCCGAGCCACGCTGACCTGATGGCGGCGCGCGACCGCGTGCTCGCACGCCACCCGAAGACGCTCTTCGTGGGGTTGCACGTCGGGCACGACGCCGAGAATCTCGCGTTCGTCTCGGAGTCGCTCGACCGCTTCGCCAACTTCAACGTCGAGACCGGTGCGCGGATCGGCGAGCTCGGGCGGCAGCCGCGGACCGCGCGCCGCTTCTTCGAGAAGCACCAGGACCGCATCTTCTTCGGCACCGACGCGATCCCGCCCCCGTCCGGCGAGCGCACGCCGCAGCAGGTCTTCAAGGACCAGCTCTACGAGATCTACTACCGCTTCCTCGAGACCGAGGACGAGTACTTCGACTACGCGCCCGCGCCGGTACCGCCGCAGGGGCGCTGGCGGATCTACGGCATCGGCCTGCCGGACGCGATCCTGAAGAAGGTCTACCACGAGAACGCCGAGCGAGTTTTGGGGCTGACGTCATGACGCCGCGAGCCAGTCGAGCGCTCGCGGCGTCATCTCTGAGCCTGTCGTTGGCTTCCGTTTCCGTCGTCCGTCTCCTGGCGGTCCAACCCGCCCTGGCCTCCCCACCTTCGTACGAGGTCACGCGCGCGAATGCTCCGGCGACGGCACTTCTGGCCGCGGACGAGAAGGCGTGGGCCGCGGGCGCGACGATCGCGTGGGGACCGGCGCCGTACGAGACGCGCTTCCGCGCGCTCTGGAACGACGAGGGCCTCTACCTGCGCTACGACGTCGACGACTCCTCGCCCTGGCATACGATGACGCGCCGCGACGAGCACCTCTGGGAGGAGGAGGTCGTGGAGATCTTCCTCGACGCCGACCGCTCGGGCCACCACTACTACGAGCTCGAGATCAGCCCGGCGAACGTCGTCTGCGATCTGCGGATGATCGACGCCTCGCCCTGGAAGGGTGAGTACGACTGGAACCTCGCGGGCCTCGAGACGCGCGTGCACCCGGCGAAGGACAAGGCCGGACGGGCGACCGGCTGGACCGCGACCGCGTTCCTGCCGTGGAAGGGCCTGCGTGCGCTGCCTTCCGCGGCCCGCGTCAAGACGCCGCCCGCCCCGGGCGATCGCTGGCGCTTCAACGTGTTCCGCATCGAGCGGCCCGGCGGCAAGGCCGATCCGAAGAAGGACGCCGTCGAGGTCGCGTGGTCGAAGCCATCGGTCGACACGTTCCACGACCCGTCGGTCTTCCGCGACATGGTGTTCCTCGGCGCGGTGCGCTGACCATCCGTGACGGGAACAGGGCCCGGCCTCGCCTTCCGCGACATGACCGAGGCCGACCTCGAGGGCGGCCTTCGGCTGTCCCGGGCGAGCGGCTGGAACCAGACGCTCGCGGACTGGCGGCTCCTGCTCTCGCTCGGCCCTGGTCTCTTCCGCGTGGCGCTGCGCGACAGCGAAGTGGTGGCCTCGGGCGGCGCGGTCCGCTACGGCGAGGCGCTGGCGTGGATCTGCATGATCCTCGTCCGGCCGGACGAGCGCGGCCACGGTCTCGGCACGCGCGTCTTCGACGAGGTGCTGGAGCGCGCGAGCGCGCTCGTGAGCGCCGGGCAGCTTCGAGCAGTCGGCCTCGACGCGACGCCCGCGGGCCGCGGCCTCTACCTGAAACACGGCTTCCGGGACGGTCCCGCCCTCGTGCGTCTGCGCGCTCCGGCGGCCGCGAGCGACGAACAGGGCCCGGCGAGCCCGCCCGCCGCTTCCGAGCTCGACGCCGTTCTCGAGCGCGACCGCGAGGTCTTCGGCGCAGACCGAAGCCCCGTCCTGCGGGCACTCGCGGGCCTGGCTCCCGAGCTCACCCGGACCCTGTGGGACGGCGGACGCGTCCGCGGCTATTGCTTCGGCCGTCACGGAGATCACGCCGATCAGCTCGGCCCGGTCGTCGCGGACGACGCCGTCGCCGCGCACGATCTCGTCCGGGCCGTCCTCGCCGGTCCGCGCCGCCGGCCGCTCATCCTCGACGCGCGCGCCCATCCCCGCTGGCTCGCGGCGCTCGGCGACCTCGGGTTCCGCGAGCAGCGCCCGCTCACGCGCATGTACCTGGGCGAGGCGCGGCCTTCCGCGCGCCCGGAGCACGAGCTCGCCATCCTGGGACCGGAGTTCGGATGAAGCCCGGCAGGGCTGATACCCTCGCAAGGAGGCACGTGAGCACCGGTTCATGAGACGACTCGCACGATCCGCGACGACCATCGCCGCAGCGTCGATCGCGCTCCTTCCGCCCGCCGCCGTGACACCGCAGGCAGCCGAGCAGCAGCGGCCGACCTTCCCGGCCCAGGCCGAGCTCGTGACCGTGGACGTCGTCGTCACCGACAAGAGCGGCGCGCCCGTCGTCGGGCTCCGTCGCGAAGACTTCACGGTGACCGAGGACGGCACGGCGCAGGAGATCGCGAGCTTCGACGCGGTCCACAGGCCCGCGGGCGCCGGAAGCGCGACCGCCCCGCGCGACGAGCTTCGCCCGTCGACGAACCTCCTGCGACCCAGGCCAGGAGCCCGCGAGCTTCGTGATCGTGTTCGACGAGCTGCACCTCGCCCCGGTCGAGGCCGAGCGGGCTCGCGAGGCGGTCTCTTCATTCCTCAAAGAGCGTGTCGCCGACGGCGACCGTGTGGCGATCGCTGGGCACGGCGGAGGGCACCCGCTGGACGGCCCGAATGCCGGAGGGACGCGAGCCCTTGCTGCAGGTGCTGGCGCGCCTGCAGGGCAAGCAGGTCGGCGAATCCGTGCGCGACGCCATGTCGGACTACGAGGCGATGCGGATCGACCAGGATCGGGACCCGATCGTGACCGATCAAGTGATGCGGCGGCTGCTGTCCACCGGCGAGATCCGACAGGACGTCAGCCGGCCCGGCCAGCCGGTGGACATCAGCTCCGAGCTCCCAGGCTGGCGCAACCAGACGCAGGCCCGCGCCGCCCAGGTGTACGCGCGGGCGCGGGTGCGCCTCGAGCAGACGCTCGGGATCGTCGAGCGCTCGCTCGAGGCGCTCGCTGAAGCCCGCGGCCGAAAGTCGCTGGTGCTGGTCACGAGCGGCCTCGTCCAGGACTCGCGCCTGGCCGTCTTCCGCAGCGTCGTGACGCAGTCGCGGCGCGCGAACGCCGCGATCTACTCCGTGGATGCCCGGGGCCTGACGGCGGCCGCTTCAAGCCTGCAGGCCGACGTGGGGCCGCCCTCCAGCATCCTGGACGCCAGCACGGGCATCGGCCTCAACGAAGCGCAGGACGCGAGCGAGGGCAACGAGGGGCTCGCGCGCGACACCGGTGGCTTCGTGATCCGGAACCGGAACGACCTGGGCGACGGCCTGGCCCGGATCGCACGCGAGGCGCGCAGCTACTACCTGATCGGCTACGCGCCGACCAACCGCTCCGCCGACGGCCGCTTCCGTCGCATCGGCGTGAAGCTGGCGCGGGAGGACGTCGTGGTTCGGGCGCGGCGCGGGTACTACGCGCCCGGCCCCGCTCTCGCGGCCGCGAAGCCCGAGGGGCGCGACGCCGCGATCCAGCGGGCGCTCAACGCACCGTTCGACCTCCCTGGGATTCCCCTCCGCGCGCTGGCGCAGTCCTTCGGAGAAGCCGAGAAGGACAAGACCCGTGCGCTCGTGACGGTGGAGGCCGACATCCGCGGGCTGGCGTTCGAAGAGCAGGGCGGCACGGCGCGCGACCGGCTCGAGCTGCTGCTGCTCGTGGCCCACAGCGAGACCGGCACGGTCACGCGCTTCGACCAGCAGCTCGACCTCTCGCTGCGGCCGGAGACACGCTCGCGTTACGAACGCACCTGGTTCCCGATCGTGCGCGAGCTGCCGCTCCCGGCTGGTCCCTACCAGGCGAGGATCGTGGTGCGCGACCGCAACAGCGGGCGCGTCGGCAGCGTGACCCACGACTTCCAGGTGCCGGCCCCCGCCGGCCTGCGCATCTCGAGCCTGATGCTCAGCGACCGTCTGCAGGACGAGGGCGCCCCTGCGAGCCGCGTGCCGGATCCTGTGGCGCGCCGCTCGTTCGCGCCGGCCGGCCTGCTGCACTGCCGCTTCGAGGTCTACGGGGCGGCGCGCGACGGTGCCAGCGGCCAGCCCAACCTCACCGCGGGTTTCGCGATCCGCCGCAGCGACGGTCACGTGCTCGTGGCCGCCCCCGAGACGCCGCTGCGGCCCGCAGCCGACGGCTCGCTCGCGCGCAGCCTGGGTGCACCTCTCGAAGGAGCACCGCCGGGACGCTACGAGGTGATCGTGCAGGTGACCGATCTCGTCGCGGGTCAGGTCGCCGAGATGCGTGAGGCCATCCGGATCGGTGACCCGGACGACAACTGACGCAAGCCGTCAGGTTCCGCCAAGGCTGCGCAGGCGGCGCTCCACGTCGGGCTGATCCGGGTCGAGGCGCAGCGACTCGCGGAACGCCGCCGCGGCGCCACGGCTGTCGCCGAGCTCGATGCGGGTGAGCGCCAGCCCGTTGAGCGCCATGGTGGTGCGCGGTCCCACGGCCAGCGTGCGCTCGAAGAACGGCACCGCCTCGGCCGGGCGACCGCTCGCCGCGAGCGCTCCCGCGAGGTAGAGCAGCGCCTCGGCGTTCTTGGGGTCCTGGTCGACAGCCCGACGCAGCAGGGCGACCGCCTCGTCCTTCTGCCCCACCCGCATCTTGACGACACCCAGCTTGACGAGGGCTCCCACGTCCGCGGCATCGAGCTCCAGGATCCGCGAGTATTGCTGCCCCGCCTTGTCGGCGTCCCCCTGGATCAGGGCGAGGTCGGCAATCCCGCGCAAGGCTTCGGTGTTCTCGGGCTCGAGCGCCAGCACCTTCGCGTAGCTCGCCTCGGCGGCGGCGAGCTGCTTGCGCTGGACGTACACCGCGGCGAGCGACAAGAGCGGCTGCGCGAAGCTCGGGTTGTCGCGGATGGTCTTCTCGAGCACCGCGATTGCCTGGGCCTCGTCGCCCGCCTGACGCAGGTTGTCGCCCAGCACGACCGCGTCCTCGGCCGAGAGCGCGCCGCGCTTCTCGAGCTCGCGCAGGTCGCGCACGGCGTCCTGATGGCGGCCGGCCGCCGCGTAGGCGACGGCCCGCGTGCGCAGCACCACGAGCATGCCGGGGTCCTCGGCGAGCAGCGCCGTCAGCTCGCGGATCGCCTTCTGCGGCTCGGTGCGGGCGAGCGTCATGCCGTTGCGCCCGAGGCGCGTGACCAGGCCGATGCCGTCCTTCGGATCACGACCCGTGGGGCGGGGCGCCGAGCCGCCGGCGGTGCCGACGTAGCCGAGCGCCGCGAGCCGTTCTCGCGTGCCCGGGTCCATCGCCTGTTCGGCGTTCGGCGTGTCGACCGCCATCGCGCGCTGGAGCTCGCGCCGCATCGCCTCGAGCCCGCTCGGGCTCCCGAGCCGAGCGGTCTTCGCGCTCGTGGGCATCCTGCACGAGGTCGTAGAGCTCGACGCGCGGCGCCTCGATCAGCTTGTGCTTCGCGGTCCGCCACGCGTGCAGCGGCGCCCAGCCGTACTGAAGCTGCGGATGGAGCGATTCGGAGTAGGCCGGCTCGTCGGCGAGCCGCTCGCCGGCCACGGCGCGGCGCAGCGACCGTCCTTGCATCGTCCGAGGCGCAAGGCCGGCGTAGTCGAGCAACGTGGGCGCCACGTCGATCGAGCGGGCGACGGTCGAAACCACTACGCCCCCGGAAACTCCTGGACCGGCCACGATCAACGGCACGCGAACGGTGGCGTCGTAGACGAAGATGCCGTGCGTGTCCTCGCCGTGCTCGCCGAGGCTCTCGCCGTGGTCGGCCGTCACGAGCAGGAGCGGCGGCGCCGCCGCGCGCCGCTCGTCGAGACCGCGCAGCAGGCGCCCGAGCTCGGTGTCGACGAAGGCAATCTCGCCGTCGTAGGGCGAGGCGGCGCCGACCATCGCCTCGGCGGGTGCCTCGTAGGGCGCGTGCGGGTCGAAGTAGTGCACCCAGAGGAAGAAGGGGGCGTCGCCGCGCTCGGACGAGCGCAGCCAGGCGAGGGCGGCGTCCGTGGTCCGGTCGGCGGTCCGCTCCACGTAGGCCGTGCGGCGCGCGTCCTTGCCACGGGGCAGGTGATCGTCGTAGCTGTCGAAGCCGCGGTCGAAGCCGAAACGGCGCTTGAGCGGGAACCCGGAGACGAAGGCGGCCGTCCGGTAGCCAGCCTGATGGAAGTCCTCCGCGAGCGTGCGCACGGCGCGCGGCAGCACGTAGGCACCGTTGTCGCGGACACCGTGGGCCGAGCGGCGTGAGCCCCGTCAGCACGGAGGCATGCGACGGCGCCGTGAGCGGGGCTTGCGCCACCGCCACCTCGAAGCGAGCACCCCGTTTCGCGAGCCCGTCGAGCGTGGGCGGTGTGGGCAGCCGCATAGCCGTAGCAGCCCAGACGGTCGGCGCGCAGGGTGTCGATGGTGATCAAGACGACGTCGGGAGCCCGACCGCTCCTCGCATGCGGCGTCGGCGCGCCCGCGCCGCATGCCGAGCGTAGCCAAGGCCGCCGCTGACAGCAGGATCGGCCTCACGATCCGCAGCCGGGTGCTCATGGTTCGATCGCACGATACGCAGGCCAAGGACCGTTCCTCAACTGTCGACCAGTAAAAAAAGGCATTGACACACAAAAAGAAAAGGACTAGAAAGCTCAAAAGCTGTCGTTTGCTTTCGTATTCGGTGCTGCGTGAGCCCGGGGACCAGGCTCGCCCGGCCTGCCGAGCGTGTTGCCTGGCAGCGGGCGGGAAGCGGAGGAGGATGAGATGCGACGACATTCGTTCATGAGCGCGCGGGTGACAGGGTCGTTCCTGTCGTGGCGCGTGTTCGTATTGGTGCTCCTGGCAGCCGCCGATCACGGTCATCCCCGCGGACGCCCAATCGGTCCTCGGCACCCTGCGTGGCACCGTCACCGACCCCCAGGGAGCGGGCGTCCCTGCCGCCGCTGTCCTGGTCGTCGACGAGTCGACCGGGGTGCCGCGCAGCATCGAAACCGACCACGAGGGTCGTTTCGAGGCGGCGAACCTGCGAGCCGGTACCTATCGCGTCGAGATCGTCACCACCTCCTTCAAGAAGTTCGAGCAGAAAGGCGTGGTGGTGAGGACGGGCGGTGTCGCCCGCGTCGACGCCCGGCTGGAGCTCGGCACGGTGGCCGAGACGGTGACCGTCTCGGCCGAAGCCCTCAACAACCTCGTGACCGACAGCCCCTCTGTCGCCGTCGGGCTCGACAGTCAGCAGCTCCGCGACCTGCCCCGCAACGGTCGCGACATGTCGGACTTCCTCCTGCTCAACCCCAACGTGCTGGGAGGAAGCGACGACATCCAGTTCCTGGGCGGGCGGACCTACGGGGTTTCCTACGTCCAGGACGGCCAGGCCTCCACGAGCGCCATCTTCGGCACCGTCGGCAACTCCGCCCCGGGCCTCGACGCCATCGCCGAGATCCAGGTGCTCTCGAACTCGTACAGCGCCGAGTACGGCGGCCTCGCCGGCGTCGTGGTGACTACGAAGCGCGGCGGCAACAACTACAACGGGAGCGCGTTCTACGACTACAACAGCGACGGCCTGAACGCTCTCACGTACAACCAGAAGCAGGCGGGCGCCGAGCGCGACGACCCCAACGCCGACACGCAACGCGCACCGCTGGGGAGTCAGCCTGGGCGGCCCGATCTCCCAGAACAAGACCTTCTTCTTCGCGAACTACGAGGGATCGACCCAGAAGGAGATCTACGGCGGCGGCCGCGCCAACGTCCCGACGGCCGCCATGCGCGGCGGCGACTTCTCCGGCGCGAACTTCACGATTCGCGATCCGCTCACGGGCCAGCCGTTTCCAGGCAACGTGATCCCGGCGAGCCGCATCGATCCGACGGCCCAGCGGATCCTCGACTTCTACTACCCGCTGCCGAACACCGGCACGCTCTCGAGTGGCATGGGGGTGTACCAGCAGTTCGTCCCCGAGACCCGTGACCGGCACCGCGCCGACGTCCGCATCGACCACGAGGCCTCGAAGAACGACTCGCTGTTCCTGCGCGGCAGCTACCAGTACCGCAACCCGCAACAGCATCCAGTTCGAGTCGGGCAACGCGCTCACCAACCTCGGGATCCGGGACACCAAGCTCACGACCGCCACTGGAGTGCTTGGGTGGACGAAGATCCTTTCACCGACCAAGATCAACGAGTTCCGGATCGGCTACAACTACGACCAGAGCGAGCGGCAGAGCCACTTCCTGGTCGCCGAGGCGAATGCGGCGATGGGGCTCGAGACGGCTCCAAGCCTCGGGCCAGGCCAGGTGGGGTTCCCCACGCTGAATTTCTCGGGGGGCTCGGCCGCGACCCGTCCCGCCAACGTCGCGGACGGCGGCCGGAACGCAACCCGGACGATCAAGCAGAACTCGTTCACGATCTCCAACAACTTCAGCTGGGTCCTGGGAGGCCATTCCCTCAAGCTGGGCGGACTCTTCACGCGCAACGCCGCGGTCGACGGCTACGGGAAGGGTGTGAACTATCACGGCCAGTATCGCTTCAACACGGCCCGGACCGGCAACGCTCTGGCTGACATGCTTCTCGGCTACACCCGCGACGCCGGGGACTACATCACCACGCGCGGCGACCTCGACGGCCATTCCTACGACTGGGCGTTCTTCGCCCAGGACGACTGGCGGGTCAACGACAGCCTGACGGTCTTCATGGGGCTGCGCTGGGAGCTCGTGGGGCCGTGGAGCGAGAACGGCGACGTGCTCGCCAACTTCATCCCGCAAGGCGACGGCTTCCACGTCGTGCCGAATGAAGAGGTCCTGGCCATGATGCCGCCGGGCGTTAAGGCCCTCGGCCTCTACAAGTTCGCCGACGAGCTGGGCCTCGACGGCCACCTGCTCAAGGCGGACAAGAACAACTTCAGCCCGCGCGTCGGCTTCGCGTGGCGGCTCGGGGGGGGTCAAAGCACCGTGCTGCGGGGCGGCTTCGGGCTCTTCCACCCGACCGTGGCGATCCAGGGCCTGCGCGACCTGATGGCGACCAACCAGTTCCGCTACGCGCAAGCCTACGTCGGCGGACCGATCGCCCATGCCTACTCGCAGGGCGTGACGACAGTCCCCCTCGACTTCTTCGGAACCGACGGCGTCGACCCGAACATTCAGGCTCCGGACATCTACCAGTACAACCTCAGCCTGGAGCAGGAGCTCGGCGACCTGGGGCTGCGCGTCAGCTACATCGGCTCCACGATGAGGAAGCTCATCAACAACCGTGACTTCAACACGATCGCGCCGAGCACCGATTTCTGGACGCAGGACGATCCCGACTTCTCCCGGCTGCCGTTCCCGCTGTACGGCTTCTACATGGACAACACCGCCAACCGCGGCGAGAGCCAGCTCCACGCTCTGCAGCTGGAGCTGCGGCGCCGTTGGAAGGACGGGTTCGCCGTGAACGTGGCCTACACGCTCGCCCACTCGGACGGCACCGTCCCCGACACCGGCTTTGCCAGCCTGGGGCCGGTCATGTTCGACAAGGACGACATCGAGAAGGACCGCGGTCCGGACCCGAGTGTCGTGAGGCACCGTCTTCTGGCGAACGCCACCTGGGACATCCCGGTCGGCCACGGGCGCAAGCACGGAGCGGACATGCCGGGCTGGGCGGACGCGCTCTTCGGCGGCTGGACGGTGTCGACGATCTTCCAGGCGCGAAGCGGCAACAACCTGACGCCGTTCTTCTCGACCTTCTACACCACCAGCCCCTGGAACACCGGCAAGCCCCTCGACGGGCTCGGGACCAGCTTCTGCTGCGCGTGGCGCCCGGACCAGCTCAAGGATCCGAACACCGGCGGCTCGCGCGACGCCTTCTACGACCCGACCGCGTACGGCCTGCCCGCCCCCGGCGTGCTCGGCAACGCCAAGAAGGGGAGCCTGCTCGGGCCCGGCACCTGGGTCGTCAACTTCGGGGTCTACAAGGACGTCGTCACCAGAGGCCGCTTCCGGTTGCAGCTGTCGGCCATCATGGACAACGCGTTCAACCACCCGCAGTTCTACCCGTTCTACGGCGACGGCTTCTCCCAGGTGGACTCCTGGGTGATCGACGCCGAGCCCGACAACGGGACGATGGCCAACCTCGGATCGGGCGCCATTGCGAACCAGGAGGGCTTCGCACCAGGGAGAGTCGTCCGCATAGGCTTACGAGCGACCTTCTAGCGAGCCGCGATGGCGGCGTGGTTCCCGCCCCGCCGAACGGGAGCGGGAGCCACGCCGCGTTCGTTTCAATTCCTTCCAGGACCCGCCATGAGCCCCTCGCGTGCGTCGTGGCCCAGCGCGATCGCCGACGAGGCCGCGCTCGAGGAGCTGCTCTCGCGCCCGTCCGCGGCCGACGTCGAGTTCGCGCGCTCGCTCGAGGGCGACGTGATCGTGCTGGGCGCCGGCGGCAAGATGGGACCCTCGCTCGCCCGCCGCGTGCGCCGCGCCTTCGGCGAAGCGGGCCTCGCGCGGCGCGTGACGGCGGTGGCGCGCTTCTCGGAGCCCGGGCTCGCCGAGCGGCTGGCCGAGGACGGCATCGAGCCGATCGCGTGCGACCTCCTCGATCCGCGCAGGTCGCGCGGCTGCCGAAGGTCCGCGAACGTGCTGTTCCTCGCCGGCCGCAAGTTCGGCTCGAGCGGCCGTCCCGACCTGACCTGGTCCCAGAACGTCGTCGTGCCGTGCGATCGTCGCGCCGCCACTTCGCGGAGAGCCGGATCGTGGTGTTCTCGAGCGGGAACGTCTACCCGCTGTGGCCCCGGGAGCGCACGGGCGCGACCGAGACGACCCCGTCGCGCCCGTCGGCGAGTACGCGCAGACCTGCGTCGGCCGCGAGCGCATCTTCGAGCACGCGGCCCGCGAGCGCGGCACGCCCTGCCTGCTGTTCCGGCTGTTCTACGCGGTCGACCTGCGCTACGGCACGCTGGTGGACCTCGCGCGCACGGTGCTCGCCGGCGAGACGGTCGACCTGCGCGCGGCTCACGTCAACGCGATCTGGCAGGGCGACGCGAACTCGTACGCGTTCCGTGGGCTCGCGCTCTGCGCGAGCCCCGCGCTGCCGCTCGTCGCGACGGGCCCGGAAGTCGTCTCGGTCCGCGCGGCCGCGGAGCGCTTCGCCGAGCTCTTCGGGCGCGCGGTCCGCTTCACCGGCGAGCCCGGCCCTGCCGTGCTCGGGGACCCATCCCAGTGCGTCTCGCTTCTCGGCCCGCCGGAGGTCTCGCTCGCGCGGCTCCTGGAGTGGGTCGCGGGCTGGGTCTCGCGCGGCGGCCGCAGCCTCGGCAAGCCGACGCACTTCGAGTCGACCGATGGCCGCTTCTGAAGCCCTCCGCAAGGCGCTCCTCGAGGGGCTCGTCATCCCCGCGCACCCGCTCGCGCTCACCGCGGAGCGCACGCTCGACGAGCGGCGCCAGATAGCACTCACCCGCTACTACGCCGAGGCCGGCGCGGGCGGAATCGCGGTGGGCGTCCACTCCACCCAGTTCGCGATCCGAAAGGCCGGCCTCTTCGAGCCCGTGCTGAGCCTGGCGGCCGAGACCGCCGCCGAGAGCGAGCGGCTGCGGGGGCGTGCGCTCGTCAAGATCGCCGGCGCGATCGGGCCCACCGCGCAGGCCGTGGGCGAAGCCGAGCACGGCCTGCCGCCTGGGCTACGACGCCGTGCTGCTGAGCCTCGGGGCGCTCGCGCGACGCGAGCGAGAGAGAGCTCGTCTATCACTGCCGGCGCGTCGCCGAGGTGCTGCCGCTCGTCGGCTTCTACCTCCAGCCCGCCGTCGGCGGACGGCCGCTCGACGAGAGCTTCTGGCGGCGCTTCCTCGAGATCGAGAACGTCGTGGCCGTGAAGGTCGCCCCGTTCGACCGCTACCAGACGCTCGAGGTCGTGCGCGCGCTCGCCCAGAGCGGCCGCGCCGGGGACGTCGCGCTCTACACCGGCAACGACGACGCGATCGTGCTCGACCTGCTCGCCGACTTCCCGGGCGAGCCGCGCGTCCGCTTCGTCGGCGGCCTGCTCGGCCAGTGGGGCGTCTGGACGCGCCGCGCGGTGGAGCTGCTCGAGTCGGTCAAGCGCTGCCGGCGCGAGGCCGGCGCCTCGAGCCTCGAGCTGCTGGCGCTCGGCCAGCAGCTCACCGACGCCAACGCCGCGCTCTTCGACGCGCGCCACGCCTTCCGCGGCTGCATTCCGGGCATCCACGAGGTGCTGCGGCGCGTGGGGCTTCTGGCCGGCCGCTATTGCCTCGACCCGAGCGAGGAGCTGTCGCCGGGCCAGCGCGCAGGAGATCGACCGCGTGATCGCCGACTACCCGCACCTGACCGACGACGCCTTCGTGCTGGAGAACCGGGACCGATGGCTGCGCTGAGCGCGCGCGCCGCGCACGGCGACTCGGTGCTGGCCGAGCTCGTGCGCGTGCAGAAGCGCGGTGTCGCCCGCGGCATCGCGTCGGTCTGCTCGGCCCACCCGCTCGTGCTCCAGGCGGCGTTCGAGCAGGCGCTCCAGGACGGCTCGAGCGTGCTCGTCGAGTCGACCTCGAACCAGGTGAACCAGGACGGCGGCTACACCGGAGTCAGGCCGAGCGAGTTCGTGGCGTTCGTCGCGCGGCTGGCGGCCGAAGCGGGGCTGCCGGCGGATCGCGTGATCCTCGGCGGCGATCACCTGGGACCGCACCCGTTCGCGGCGGACGGCAAGGCCGCCGCGATGGAGCGCGCCGCCCTGATGGTGCGGCAGTACGTGCGCGCCGGCTACGAGAAGATCCATCTCGACGCGAGCATGCGCTGCGGCGACGATCCACCCGGGCCGCTCGCGGACGAGGTCGCCGCCGAGCGCACCGCCGAGCTCGCCGCCGCGGCGGAGGCCGCCGCGGTCGAGCGTCCCGCCGATGCCCCGCTGCCCGTCTACGTGATCGGCACCGAGGTCCCGACGCCGGGCGGGCAGGCCGGCGAGCACCACGGGCCCGTTCCGACGCGCGTCGAGGACGCGCGGCGGGGCCTCGAGCTCACCCGCGCGGCGTTTTCCCGCAGGGGGCTCGAGGCCGCGTGGCCGCGGGTGCTGGCGCAGGTCGTCCAGCCGGGCGTCGAGTTCGGCGACGACGTCGTCTACCGCTACGAGCCCAGGGCCGCGGCGCCGCTGCGCGCGTTCTCCGAGAGCCAGGAGCGCCTCGTGTTCGAGGCCCACTCGACGGACTACCAGACCGAGCAGGCGCTCGGCGCGCTCGTCGCGGACCACTTCGCCGTCCTCAAGGTGGGACCGGAGCTGACCTTCGCGCTGCGCGAGGCGCTCTTCGCGCTCGAGGCGATCGAGCGGGAGCTGCTCGAGCGAAAGACGCCCGCGCGGCTGTCGGGTCTCCGGCTGGAGCTCGAGCGCGCCATGACCCGGGAGCCGCGCCACTGGAAGTCGCACTACGGCACGGCGGACGAGGACACGCTGCGCCTGCGCCGCGCCTTCAGCCTCTCCGACCGCGCCCGCTACTACTGGCCGGTGCCCGAGGTGCGGCAGGCCGTGGAGCGCCTGTTCGCGAACCTCGACGCCTGTCACGTCCCGAGCGGCATCCTGCGCCAGCACCTTCCCGAGGAACGCGGAAGCCGACTCGCTGCGGCCGCTGCCCGGCAACGCGGCCCGCCTCGCGCGCGCGCACGTGCGCCGCGTGCTCGCCCGCTACGCGCGTGCGTGCGGCTCCGCGGCCGGCTCCCTGGCTCCGCGCGCGAGCTTGCCCTTATGATGCCCGCGATGCGGAAGGGCAAGCGCGACGCTTCCGGCCCCGGCAAGGGGCGGGCGCCGCGGCTGCTCGTCGAGGAGCGGCGGCGGCGGATCCTCGAGCTGCTCGACGACCAGGAGCGCGTCACGGTCGAGGAGCTGGTCGCGCGCTTCTCGCGTCTCGGCGGTCACGATCCGCGGCGACCTCGACGCGCTCGCCGACCTGGGCGCGGTGGTGCGCTCGCACGGCGGCGCGCTCAAGCGCGGCGACGCGCCCGAGGACGTGCCGATCACCGTCAAGGAGACGCTGCACCACGCCGAGAAGGTGCGGATCGGGCACGCGGCCGCACAGATGATCCAGGACGGCGAGACGATCATGCTCGACTCCGGCACCACCACGGCCGAGATCGCGCGCCAGATCCGCTTCCTGCGGCTGCGCTCGCTGAACGTGATCACGAACGCGCTCAACATCGCGATGGAGCTCGCGAACCTGCCGCACATCCGGCTGATCATGATCGGCGGCGTGCTGCGCCAGATGTCCTACTCGCTCGCGGGCCCCCCGGCCGAGGCGACGCTGCGCGGCCTGCACGCCGACCGCCTGTTCCTGGGCGTCGACGGCCTGGACCCCGAGATCGGGCTGATGACGCCCGACGTGGTCGAGGCCCAGCTGAACGCGGTCATGATCCAGGTCTCGCGCGAGGTCGTGGTGGTGGCGGACACCTCGAAGTTCCAGCGCCGCAGCCTCTCGGTGATCGCGAAGCTCGACGCGGTGCACAAGGTGATCACCGACTCCGGCGCCAACCCCGAGGTGCTGGCGGCGCTGCGCGCCCGCAACATCGAGGTGATCGTCGTCTAGGCGGCCGACAGGCGTCGATTCTCGCGAACGATCAGCAATGCGAGCACCAGCCAGGCTGGCGACGAACAGCAGGTTGACGACCGCAGAACCCTCGTGAGCCGAGCCCGAGCCAGGTGGTGCCGACGAACACGACGGCGGCCGCCGTCAGGTCGCCGATCCTGTAGAAGAAGGCGTCGACTGCCTGCTTGGCCTTGTACTTCTCCTCGCGCGAGGTGGGCAGCCACATCAGCTGCTTGGCGGTGTTCATCACCGAGTAGTCGGCCGAGTTCTCGGCGGTCTTGGCCCAGCGGACGATGGCGAGGGTCGCGCCGAGCGCGATGATCCCGTACGACGCCGAGTGCGATCAGGGGCAGGGCGAACAGCACGCCGGCCAGCCCGCAGCGCTTCACGAGCCGTCGAGGCGACGAACGCCTGGAGCAGGAACGTCGCCACGTTGACCCAGA
The DNA here is from genome assembly GCA_963724555.1 of uncultured Acidobacteriota bacterium. Lineage (GTDB taxonomy): Bacteria > Acidobacteriota > Vicinamibacteria > Fen-336 > Fen-336 > DATBSL01. The sequence continues at coordinate 52,677 of CAVRVE010000022.1, read as the reverse complement.
GAGAAGTAGTTGCCGTAGAAGGCCCCGATGAAGGCCTTCCTGTCGAAGCTGCCGCCGGCGGCGGCGAGGGCGTTCGCCGCGGCCGGTCACCATGTGGCTGAGAATGAACTCGCCCGTCGTGTTCACGACGTTGAGCAGCACCAGCAAGCAACGCGATCAGCCGGATGTAGGGGCTCGCGAACACCAGCGCGAAGCCGCTCCGGCCGCCGAGCGGCGCATCGCTCGCCGCGTCCTGGCTCGCGCCGCGTGACGCTCCGCGGTCGATCGGCAGGAACAGCACCGCCGTCAGGAGCAACAGCAAGGCCGCCAGGTACAGCATCGTCTGGGGCGCGAAGCCGGCCTCGAACATCAGCTCGCCGAGATCCAGGACCCGAGCCGGGCTGCCGAGAGTGCTGCCGATCGCGATGATCGGGAACAGCCGGTCCCCGGCCGGCTTCGAGTAGGTGTCGTTCGCGTACGACCAGAACTGCGCGATGATCGACAGGCTGAAGATCCCGACCCAGATGAAGAAGTAGACGCCGATGTGCTCGACGTTGGCCGCGACCGCCCAGCGCGAAAGCGACGATGTTCGCGACGAAGAACAGCGTCACCCCGAGCACCAGCTTGCTCCGGTCGACTTTGGAAGCGACCCAGCCGTAGAGCGGGATGTAGCCCATCAGCAGCAGAGCCTGGCCGGCGGAGGCGTAGGTCTTGACCTGGGCCGCTGTCGTGGATCCCGAGCCGCTGCAGCGTCTCCGGCACGCTGGTCCCGAGGATCAGCGGCTCGCGGACGGTCTTCAGGATGTAGTAGCACACCAGGATCAGGAACACGTTCACGAGCATCAGCAGCGCGCGTGCGCCCTCGCCGGGCCGCACGTCGCTGAACAGACCCAGCAGCCGGTCGATCGGGGTCGCCGGGGCGGCCGGCCGCGTCCAGCTCGCTGCTGCTCATGGATCGCGTCACCTCACTCCAGGATGCCGGGACGATGTCGAAGCATATCCGAGCGCCTTCCGGCGCTGCACTCACGGCGCGAGCAACGACGAAGAATCGCCTTGCACGGCGGCCGGCGTCCGACGGAGACTCTCGCGGCGGCACTCGGCCGCCCCCTCGCCAAAGGAGCTAGCGATGTACTGGATCGTCACGATCATCGTGGGCGGCATCGTCGGCTGGCTCGCCAGCATGCTGATGAAGACGGACAAGCAGATGGGCCTCCTCGCCAACGTCATCGTCGGCATCGTCGGCTCGAGCATCGGCTTCTGGCTCTCGGCCGTGCTCGGCTTCGCGGCCTACGGCCCGATCGCGCAGTGGGCGGTCTCGATCGCCGGAGCGGCGCTCCTGATCCTGCTGCTGCAGAAGCTCGGGATCTTCAGGTAGGGCGCACCGCCGGCACGTCGAACTCCGTCGTCTCGCCCTTCGGCAGCGCGAAGCGCTCGAGCCCGAGCGCGCGGTCCGCGTCCGTCAGCGCCACTCCGCGGCCCTCCGAGAGCGGCAGCACCAGCTCGCCCGGGCACTCGGCCGGCAGCGTGACGAAGGCGCGGTGGCCTTCCTCCTGCGCCTCGGCGCGGAAGGTGATCGGACCGCGCGGCGTGTGGCAGACGAGCTCGAGCTCCTTGAGGTCGCCGAGCTGCGGGCGGATCTCGGCCTTCGCGAAGCCGGGGGCGGCGGGCCGGATGCCCGCCACGTCCCTGTAGAGCACGGTGAGCGGGCCGACCGCGCAGTGGCTCCACTGGTCGGTCGAGTCGGGGCGCACGTCCCAGCGCTCGGGCGTCGTGTTGTTCATCAGCACCGAGGGCAGGCGCGCCCAGCGCTCGCGCAGCTCCCGCAGCACGGCGTCGATCCTCCCGTGGCGCGCGAGCGCCTGCATCCGCCAGTGCGCGTTGGCCGGATAGGACAGCACCAGGCCGTCGGTCGGCTGCGCGAGCGCCTGCACCGACTCGGCGACGCGGCCACCCGGGCACTGGTCGAAGAGGAGCGCCGAGGCGAGCGAACGGTCGTCGAGGCGCTCGCCGCCCTCCTCGTCCTGCCACGGCAGGTTGCTCACGAAGAGCGACCGCTCGCGGCTCCAGAAGCGCGCGACCGCGGCGGCGGTCAGCTGATCGGCGGCCGCGGCGAAGCGCTTCTCCCCCGCGGCGTCGCCGGCGAGCGCGGCGAGCGGCGCGAGCGCCGACTTCAGCACGCCGGCGGCGAAGAGGTTGAACGCGCACTGCCTGTGGCGCTGCTTCTGGAAGCCGTCGTCGATCCAGACGGCCGGCACGCCCCAGCCCTCCACGGGCAGCAGGCCGTCCTTGCCCCGGCGCTCGAGCAGGTAGGCCGCGAAGCGCACGAAGCCCGGGTAGAGCTGGAGCGGCAGCTCGCTGTCGCCGGTCTCCTCGTAATGGCGCCAGGCGTCCGACACGAACGAGACGCCGTGGTCGAGCAGCGGGCCCCAGCGCGTCGCGCCCAGCTGCCGCTGCGCGAGACGGTTCAGGCGATCGAAGGCGGGCCAGCAGTCGAGGAAGTAGCCCTCGAGCGTCTGCCCCAGCGCGAAGCTGCGCAGGAAGCGGCGCGACAGCTGGCGGTCGCCGCACACGAGGCGCGTGGCGTGGAGCTGGTGCGAGACGTCGCCACTGTACTGCTGGCGCTCGCGGCCCATCCCGTCCACGATCGTCTCCTGCGCCGAGTTCGTGAGCGTGTTGAAGGACGCCTCCAGCACGCGCTGCAGCGACGGCTCCGAGACGCGGAAGCTGGGCGGGCTCGGCCACGGGTACGAGCGGCGGCGCAGCCCGACGTCGCGCACCACGACCGGCCCTTCCGCGTCGTGGACGTGCACCTGCAGGAAGCGCAGCGACTCGTAGTCGAAGCACTCGAAGCGGTTCTCGCCCCCGCGGCACACGAAGCGCGTCCAGCCGAAGCGCTGGGTGTCGAGCCACGCGGGACCCGCTGGGTCGTGCGACTCCTGCGTCACCAGCTCGACCACGGTGCCCGCGGGCGCCTCCACCGTCAGGTACGGGAAGCCGACCATCTGCTCCGGCAGCTCGAAGGTGAGGAAGACGCCCTCACGCGCGCGCGGCTCGACGCGCCACGCCGCCTCGCCGGCCGGTGTCGCCGCGCTCTCGTCCACGATCTCGAACGAGCCGGGCACGCGGAACTCGAACCAGTCGCGCGGGTCGCGGCGCCAGCGCACGCGTCCCGAGCGCACCAGCCGCTCGAGCGGCCGCAGCGTCTCGCGCACGAGGGGAACCTCGCGCGCGCGGAGCGACGTCGCCTCGGGCTCGAGGCTCGAGTCGCCCAGGTAGTCGGCCTGCTTCGCCGCCGCGGCCGGGCGGTCGGCCGCAGCCTCGACGAGCTGCGGCTCGAGCCAGGCCTCGTCCGGCGCGAAACCCGGCGCGCTCCAGCCCCACGGGTGGAGCCGCGCGTCGAAGTCCTCCTGCAGCGCGCGCAGGTACCAGCGCTTGAACTGCCCCGGCCGGTGCGCGCGGTCGAGGAAGACGCGCCACTGGTCGTCGCTGCGCACCTCGGTCATCCTGCCGCCCGGCTCTTCGACGCGCAGCGCGAAGAGGAAGCCGGGCTTGCCGAAGGGCCAGGTTCCGTCGCCGTGCCCGTAGAAGAGCACCTCCGCGCCGATCACGTTGCGCCCGGGCACCAGCCAGCGCGCGAGGTCGATCGGGTCGGCCTCGTACGAGCGCGGATCGCACGGAGCCGGGCCCCACTGCACGCGGCGGCCGTTGACGAACAGGCGGTAGCGGCTGTCGGCGCTCACGAAGCCGCGCGCGGACGACGGGGCCTGCGCGAGCTCCAGCTCGTGCCGGAACAGCACGAAGGTGTTCGCGAGGGTGCGCTCGCCCGGCAGCCAGATCCAGCGCGCGGGCGCGAGGTCGACGCGCGCGCCGGGCTCGGGCAGCGGCCAGCCGCCGCGGGCCACGCGAACCGGCGCCGGCTCGGGCGGCGGGGCCGGCGCCGGGCGCGGCCCAGCCGGCTTCGCGGGCGCGGCAGGGGCCTTGGGCTTCGAAGGGCGTTGGCGCGGCGCCGCCTTCTTGCGGGCCTGCGCCGCGACGGCTCCGGGCGCGGCGAGCGAGGCGGCCACCGACGCACCGAGCCGGCGCAGGAAACGGCGGCGGCTCTTCTCGCCGGTGCGGCGCGCGCGCTCGGCCATGCGTGGCGCGCAGTCTAATCCAAGACGCGGGCCGCGCCCGCCGCAGGCTCAGCCGCGGCCGGCGTCGAGCGCGTCGCGGATCGCGCGCGCCAGGCGGTCCTCGGTGAACGGCTTGGCCACGCCGCTCGCGGCGTCCGCCGCCATCAGCAGCACGCGCGTGCGCGGGCGCGCCGCGACGAGCTGCTCGTCGAGCCGGCCTCCGCGCAGCCCGGGCATCGCCGCGTCGGCGAGCACGACGTCGATCGGCTCCTGGCGCTCGCGTGCGAGGCGCAGCGCCTCCTCGGCGTTCGCGGCCACGAGCACGGTGTAGCCGAGGCCCTCGAGCAGCTCGCGCGTGACCTCGCGCACGGGCTGCGAGCCCTCGGCCACCAGCACGGTCTCGCGCCCCGACGGGGCGGGCGCTGCGGGGCCCGCTGTCATGGTCAGGGGCCGCGCGCCCGCCCAGGGCAGGTAGACGCGGAAGGTCGTTCCGAACCCGGGCTCGCTGTCGAGCGCGACGTGGCCGCCGGCCTGCTGCGCGATGCGGTGGACGCTCGCCAGGCCGAGCCCGGAGCCGGCGCCGGGAGCCTTCGTGGTGAAGAACGGCTCGAAGATGTGCGCGCGGGCGTCGGCGTCGATGCCCATGCCCTCGTCGGAGACGGCGAGCACCACGTAGCGCCCAGGCGGGACCTGCTGCGCGGGCTCGGCGCTGACGACCGCTTCCTGCGTCTCGACCGTCAGGCGGCCGCCGCCGGGCATCGCGTCGCGGGCGTTCAGCACCAGGTTGAGCAGGAGCTGCTCGAGCTGGGTCGGGTCGGTGTTCACGAGCCCGCGGCCTCCGCCCGTACGCACCTCGAGCTGCACGTAGGCGCCGAGCAGCCGGCGCAGCGTCGGCTCGAGCTGGAGCACGAGCGCGTCGAGGTCGGCGAGGACCTCGGGCTCCTTCGTCGAGCGGCCGAACGAGAGCAGCTGGCGGTTGAGAGCCGAGGCGCGCTCGACCGCGTGCAGCACCGTGAAGAGCCGCACCGCGGCGGGGTGCCCGTCGCCGAGCAGCCGCCGTGCGAGCTCGACGTGGCCGGCGATCACGAGCAGCAGGTTGTTGGAGTCGTGCACGACGCTGCCGGCGAGGCGGCCGAGCGCGAGCAGCCGCTCCTCGCTCTCGTCCACCCTCTCGGCCCGCCGCACGCGCAGGAGCGTCCGCGTGACGCCGAGGAGCGCCGAGGCGGGGCTGTGTGCGGGAAGGCACACCTCCGCCCCGCAGGCGCCGCAAGCCGCACCGTCCGGCACGAGGTGCAGCACCGGAACCGCGGCGGCTCGCGGGTGCCGCTTGAGCTCGCCGATCACCTCCAGCGCGACGCTGGCGGGCGAGGCGGCGCCCATCACGATCACGTCGACCGTGCCGCGAGCGGCGTGCGACACGACTCCCCGCAGCCGCGTCCTGTCGATCTGCGCCAGCTCGTGCAGCCGGTCGACCGAATGGACGACGCCTGCGAGCAGGATCGTGCGCGCACGCGCACCCGTCTCGTGCACGGCGACGGCGCGGCGTCCCGCTGTCTCGGGACGCCGCGTCGTGAGCGAAGGCCTCATGGTCGTGAGCGACGGCCTCACTGCGGCGGCGGCGGCGGCGGCGGATCCGGCATTCCGCTGCCGTCGTCGCACGGCTACGAGCCATTTCCACGTCTCCCGACGCCGTAGCTGTCTGCGACTCGTAGACGTCGACGCCGACGAGGAGCAGTCCACCGGTGAGCACCACGCTCCAAAACAAGCGCATCTGAGCCTCCTAGGCTTCTCAATTACTTGGTCTTACGTCGAACCGTGCGGAGTGTATATGAATTGGTTATCCAATGTCTATGCCCGATTTCCGCTCAACCGGGCTACGGTGTTTTTTGAGGGGATCGTCATAGCGCAAAAGGGGGTCTCTGCGCTATAGTCCACACCGTGAACAGTCTGGATTCGATGGTCAATCTTCTGGTTTCGGACGAGCCGCGGAGAGCGGCGGACCGCATCCTCACGCGCCTCGTCCAGATCCACCAGGCGCGCGGTGGAGCGATCCTGCGCCCGCGCCAGGGACAAGTAGAAATTTGGATGAGCGTGGGGCTGAGCCTGCCCGCCGTTTCGGCGCTTCCGGTGCGCTGGGCCGACCACGCCGCGGAGCTCGCCGCGGGCCGCTCGGTGATCGAGTCCGGCTTCGGCCTGTTCCCGGCGATGAGCGGCCACGAGATGGTCGCGGCGCTCTACCTCGCGCAGCCCGAGGGGCTGTCGGCGCTCGACGCCGCGGTCTTCGGGACAGCGATCGCCCACGCCGTGCTCGCCTCGGACACCGAAGAGCCGAGGGCGCCCGTGCAGGCGGCGAGCCCGGCCGAGCAGGGCCGGCTGCAGATGCTGACCCTGCTCGACGGCAACGACTGGAACATCGCCGAGGTGGCGCGACGGCTGGGCGTGACGCGACGCACGGTCTACATGCGCCTGCGCAGCTTCGGAATCGAGCGCCGGCGCGTGCCCAAGCTCTACAAGAAGATGCCGGTCGGCGGATGAGCGAGGCCCAGTGGCTCGTCGCGCAGCTCGTGAAGGTGAGCCTGCTCGCGCTCCTCGTCGCGATGGCGATGCGCGGGCGGCTCGGGCTGTGCTGGTCCTTCACGCTCTACGTGGTGGCGATCCTGGTCGGCAACAGCCTGGCGACGCTGTGGCCCCAGCGCTTCTACACGCCCGCCTTCTGGGTCCTGAAGCAGGGCGTGTACGACTGCCTCAAGATCGCGGTCGGCGATCGAGCTGGCGTGGCGCGCGTTCTCGGCCTTCCCGGGCGCCTGGCGCATCGCGCGGGTGGTGATCGTGGCTGCTGCTCGTCGCGTAGCACGCTCGCGCTCGCCTGGCTCACGCCGCGCTCGATCGTACGCAACGCTCTGGGAGTGGCAGCCCGGGGTCGTCACCGCGGCGGTCTGGCTGCTCACGGCGGTCGCGCTCCTGGTGGTGCTCTACCAGATCCCGATCGGCGACTGGCAGCGCGCGATCGTGCTCGGCTTCGCTCCGTACCTGCTGGTCTTCGTGACGCTGCATGAACCTGCTGGAGCGGCGGGGCTGGCAGGTGCGCGCAGGGAATCGGCGCTCCTCGACTCGCTCGCCTACCTCGCGCTCGTGCTGTTCTGGACGCACGCGGCCTGGCGGCAGGACGAGCCGGCGCGCGCGAGCTGCTGCGCCGTGCGGAGCGTCGCCTGATGCTGGAGCTCGTGCTCTCGACGGTGGGCTGCGCCGCGCTCTGCTACACGCTCGGCCGCTACAACCGCGCGCTCGCGCTGCAGCGCTGGGAGTTCGTGCTGAACGCGCCCGAGCAGCGCGCGCTCGACGCCCTGCGCCGGCGCATCGAGCTCGACTCCGCGCTCGCGCACCAGGCGCTCGACGCGGCCGCGCGCGCCCGCGACGAGAAGCGCGCCCCCGACGCGATCACCGTGCTGAAGGTGGCGCTCTCGGTGCTCGAGGAGGCGGGAGCCGACCGCCTGACGCGCCTGCGCGCGATGGGCGTCTACTCGCGCATGGTCCAGGCGATCCGGCCGCTGCCGCCGCCCTCGGCCGTGCCCTTCCGAGGGACCAGGCTCAAGCTCTCGGCGCGGATCGCGGGGCTCGTCCACGGCCTCATGGTCGGAACCCAGGAGCGCTTCCGCCTCTGGCTGACGATGATGCGGATCGGGTTCGGGATCGTCCTGCACGGCGGCCGGCGCGCGGCCGATGCCGCCAGCCGACAGCCCGAGCACCCGAAGGCGTGGGCGGAGTTCGCCGACGAGCTCTCCGACTTCGAGGCGCTCGACGCGTCCCACCTCGCGGCCTTCGAGGCGCTCGCGGCCTCGCTCGCCGCCGTCGATCGCGGCGGCCGGCAGCAGCTCTGGGAGCGCATCGCCGGCAACACCCGCTAGGCGACCCTCCCGCCTAGCTGCCGAGCGCCCCGGCCTCGAGCTCGCGGTAGCGGCCGGCCAGCTGCGTCACGGCCGCGCCGTCGCGCGGCTCGAAGCGGCGCAGGTCGACGCTTCCTGCCACGCGGGCGCGCCCTTCGGCGAGCGAGCCGAGCTGCCCGCAGGCGATCGCCTGCAGCAGCACGTTACCGATGGCGGTCGCCTCGACCGGCCCGGCCTGCACCGGGCGGCCGGACGCGTCGGCGGTGGCCTGGTTCAGGTACTCGTTGCGGCAGCCGCCGCCCACGACGTGGATGCCGCGCACGGGCTCGCCGGTGAGCGACTCGATCGTGCGCACGACCGACGCGTAGCGCAGGGCGAGCGAGTCGAGCACGACGCGAGCGAGCGACGCGGGATCGTCGGGCACGGCCTGCCCCGTTTCGGCGAGCGCGGCCCGCAGCGCGCCCGTCATGCTCGCGGGGTTGAAGAAGCGCGCGGTCGTCCGGGAACACCGCGCCCGGCGAGCGCTCGAGCGCCGCGGCTGCCTGGAGCAGCGCCGTCGAGATCGCGCGCGCGGCCCGCGCCCTCCCACTCGCGGCGGCACGACTCGAGCAGCCACAGCCCCATCACGTTCTTGAGCAGGCGGATGGTGCCGGCGGCGCCGCCCTCGTTCGTGAAGTTCGCGCGCGCGACCTCGTCTCCCAGGAGCGGCTCCCTCCGCTCGACGCCGAGGAGCGACCAGGTGCCCGAGGAGAGGTACGCCCAGCCCGGCTCGAGCGGCGTCCCGGCGACGGCGCTCGCGGTGTCGTGGGTGGGCGGCGCGATCACGCGCAGCGCGGCGATCCCGAGCTTCTCCCGCAGGGCGGGACGCAGCTCGCCGAGCGGCGTCCCGGGCTCGACGAGCTCCGGCATGAGCGCCCGCGGCAGCTCCAGCCGGGAGAAGAGCTCGTCGGCCCACGCGCGCGTGCGCACGTCCAGGAGCTGCGTGGTCGACGCGTTCGTGTACTCGCCGCAGGTCGAGCCGCAGAGCGCGTGGTGCACCAGGTCGGGGATCATCAGCAGCCGCCGCGCCTCGCGGGGCAGTCCGGCGCGCGCGTGGGCGTCGAGCTGGAAGAGCGTGTTGAACTGCAGGAACTGCAGCCCGGTGCGCGCGAAGATCTCGCCCCGCGGCAGCCGTTCGAGCACGCGCTCGATCGCCCCGTCCGTGCGGTGGTCGCGGTACGCGATCGGGTCTTCGACGAGCCGGCCGGCCTCGTCGACGAGCCCGTAGTCGACGCCCCAGGAGCAGACGCCCTGCGCTCTCGAGCGGCTCGGAAGCGGCCTCGCGCGCCTGCGCGAGCCCCGTCTCGACGCCTGCCAGGATCGTCGCGAACGGCCAGCGCAGGTGGCCGTTCGCGCGGACCGGCGGGTAGTGGAAGCGGTGCAGCTCCCGCAGCTCGAGGCCGGCCTCGGAGAAACGCCCGAGCATCGCCCGGCCGCTGCCGGCGCCGAGGTCGAACGCGAGGTGGCTCAGACGATGCCGGCGCCCTGCCGCACCGACCGCCGGGCGCTCCTCGGCCTTGCGCTTGCGGTAGCCGCTCGCGCGGTACGCGGCCACCGGGTCGATCGCGCCGCCCGCGCGCTGGCGCGCCGTCGCCAGGATCGGCGCCACGTCGGTCGTGAACGCCTGCTTGAGCAGCGCGAGCGCCTGGACCGCGTCGTTGCCCTCCTGCGCCTCGCGCAGCGCCTCGCGGTCGACGAGGTGCGCCTGCACGTAGGCGCGCACCACCTCGACGGCGCTCGTCATCAGCGACTCGATCGGATCGGTGACGTTGTGCGACTGGTCGAGCATGTAGGCGGGGTCGAACCCCGGCGTCTGCTCGAGCTCGGCGTCGACCAGCTCGTTGAAGATCAGGAACAGCTGGAACGGCTTGATCGAGCCCGAGTCGAGGTCGTCGTCGCCGTACTTGCTGTCGTTGAAGTGGAAGCCCGGCGAGCTTGCCGAACTGGATCAGCCTCGCCACGATCATCTCGATGTTGACGTTCGGCGCGTGGTGGCCGAGGTCGACGAGCGACAGCGCGCGCTCGCCGAGCTCGCGCGTGCAGTAGTAGCTCGTGCCCCAGTCGTTGAGCACGGTCGAGTAGAACGAGGGCTCGTAGAGCTTGTGCTCGATGAACATCCGGAAGCCGGCGGGCAGCGCCGCGTAGATCGCGCGCAGGCTGTCCAGGTAGCGCGCGAGTGCCCGGCGGAAGTGCACCTGGCCCGGGAAGTTCCCGCCGTCGCCGATCCAGACCGTGTGCGAGCGCGCGCCGAGCTTCACGCCCAGCTCCAGGCAGTGGACGTTGTGCTCGACCGCCTGCCTGCGGACCGCCGGGTCCGCGTGCGTCAGGCTGCCGAACTTGTACGACAGCTTCTGCCCGGGCTGGTCCTGGAAGGTGTTCGAGTTCATCGAATCGACGAAGAGGCCGCGCGCCGCGGCATACGCCTTGAGCTCGGCCGGGCTGTCGGGCTCGTCCCACGGGATGTGGAGCGAGATCCCCGGCGTCACCCGCACGAGGCGCAGGATCGTCTCGCAGTCGTCGAGCTTCTCGAAGACGTTGCGCGGCTCGCCCGGGCCCGCGAAGCGCGCGAAGCGCGTGCCGCCGGTGCCGAGGCCCCACGAGGGCACGGCCACGCGGAACGCCATCGCGCGCTCGGTGATGCGCTCGATGTCGACGCCGCGGCGCTTGAGCTGCCGGCCGAGGTGCGCGTAGTCCTCCTCGAGCCAGGACGCCCCCTGGCGGTTCTGCTCGACCACGAACGACTCGTCGATCCTGAAGCTCATGCCGGCTCGCTCGGCGCTGAGGCTCGCGTCGGGTCCACTCGGCCGCGGAATCATAGTCGGTCCCGGGCGCGAGTGGAGGGCGGACCTGGGGCAGAATTCCCCAGGGAGGACCCCTTGAAACCGACCCGCTCGCTGCTCGCCCTGGCCTTCGTGCTGGCTGCTTCGGTCTGCCCCGCCTTTGCCCGCGTCGCCCGCCTCTCGATCGAGCGCCGCGAGCCGGTGCTCGGCGGCCGGCCGTTCGGCCTGGCGGGTCCCTACGAGACGCTCGTCGGGACGGTCGAGTTCGCGCTCGACCCGAGCCACCCGCGCAACCAGGCGGTCGTCGACCTGGGCCTCGCGACGCGCAACGCCAAGGGAGAGGTCGCCTTCACCGCCGACTTCTACATGCTCAAGCCGGTGGACTTCGCGCGCGGCAACGGACGCATCTACTACGAGGTGCCGAACCGCGGCGGCAAGGGCATCCTGCGGCGCCTGCAGTACGCGGGCCGCAGCTCGCTCGATCCGCGCGACGAGGCCGACTTCGGCGACGGCTGGCTGATGCGGCAGGGCTTCACGCTCGTGTGGATGGGCTGGCAGTGGGACGTGCCCGAGCAGCCCGGGCTGCTGCGCCTGCGGGCCCCGATCGCGACGAACGGGCCGCTCGCCATCACCGGCCTCGTGCGGGCGGCCGTGCTGCTCGACGAGCGCAAGCCCACGGCGCCGCTCGGCGACCGCGGCCACATCGCCTACCCGGCCGTCGATCCCAAGGGCCGCGACAGCCGGCTCTACGTCCGCGACCACAAGCTCGACGCTCCCGCAGCTCGTCCCGCGCAGCCGCTGGCGCTTCAGCGATGCCACCACGGTGGCGCTCGACGGCGGGTTCGAGCCCGGGCGGCTCTACGAGGTCGTCTACAAGAGCAAGGACCCGCGCGTGGCCGGCTGCGCCTTCACCGCCACGCGCGACCTGATCAGCTTCTTCAAGAACGACGCGAGCGGCGAGAACCCTCTCGCCGGCGCGAGGCTCGCCTACGCCCACGGCATCTCGCAGAGCGGCCGCTTCCTGCGCCACCTGATCTACCAGGGCTTCAACGAGGACGAGGAGGGCCGCCGCGTCTTCGACGGCGTGATCGCCGAGGTGGCGGGCGCCGGGCGCGGATCCTTCAACCACCGCTTCGCGCAGGCCTCGCGCGACGGCTACCAGCACTGGAACATCCTCTACCCGACCGACGTGTTCCCGTTCACCGACCTGCCCGAGCTCGATCCCGCGACCGGCGAGACCGCGGGCCTGCTCGACCGTGCCAACGCCAGCCACACGGCGCCGAAGCTCTTCCACGTGATGTCCGGCTTCGAGTACTGGAACCGCGCCGGCTCGCTCGTCCACACGGACGCCACGGGCACGCAGGACGCCGCGCTCGCGGACACGAGCCGCGTCTACTTCATCGCCTCCGCGCAGCACGGGCCGGGCTCGCTGCCGCCCGCCGAGCCGGGCGCGGGCGCCAACACCGGCGCGAACCCGGCGAACCCGAACGACTACCGGCCGGCGCTGCGCGCGCTCGTGCGCGCGCTCGACGAGTGGGTGGCGCACGACGTGCGCGCCGCCGGCGAGCCGCTACCCCACCCTCGCCGACGCGACGCTGACGACGCCCGGAGCGCGCCGGCTGGCCGGCGCTGCGCGACGTTCGGCTGCCGCTCGTGCGCAACGAGCCCGTGCGGATGGACTACGGCCCGGAGTGGGCGCGCGGCATCATCACGGTCGAGCCGCCGCGGCTCGGACCCGTCTACCGCGCGCTCGTGCCGGCGGTCGACGCCGACGGCAACGACCGCGCGGGAGTGCGGATGCCCGAGATCGCGGTCCCGCTCGCCACGCAGACGGGCTGGAACCCGAGGGATCCGAAGACGGGCGCGCCGGACGCGCTCGCCGGCGTGGTGGGCTCGTACATCCCGTTCGCACGAACGAAGGCGGCGCGCGAGGCGAGCGGCGATCCGCGGCTGTCGATCGAGGAGCGCTACGCCGACCGCGCGGCCTACCTCGGCCGCGTCGCCGAGGCGGCGCTGGCGCTCGAGCGCGACCGTCTGCTGCTGGCCGAGGACGTGCCGGTCGTCATCGAGCGCGCGGCCGCCCACTGGGACTGGCGGGCCGGGAGGCCGTAGACTCCGAGCCTTGCCCGCGGCCGAGCCCGCCGTCCTCAGGGACCGGCGTGGATCTCGAACTCGAGCCGGAAGCGGTCCTTGACCTTGACGACGCCGGCCACCGACGGCGGCTCGATGCCGATGTCGCGCAGGTTCAGGGACACCTCGCCCTTGGCTTCGATGCTGCCGTCCGCGGCGCGACGCGCGTCGAGCGGGATCTCCACCGGGACCGAGCGCCCCTTGAGCGTCAGCCTGCCGGTGACCACGAGCTTGAAGCCCGACGCCTGGGGCGTGCTCTTCACCGAGGCCGACTCGAAGACGATCTCGGGATACTTCGCGACCTCCAGCACCTCGGGGCCGCGCATGCGCTCCTCGACCGTCGGGATGTCGTCGGCCGGCTCGCTGCCGGGGATCACGAACAGCCGGGCCGGCCTCGAAGCGCAGCCGCACGGAGGAGCGCGCGGGATCGTCCTCGACCACCTCGACGTGCCCCTCGGCGAGCGGCGCCTCGATGTGGTGCTCGTGCCCCATGAAGCTCATGAGGCCCGCGCGCCCGAGCTCGAGCCGCACGTGGCTCTTCGCCGGATCGACGGCGAGCCGCCGGGGCTCCGCGCCGAGCCGGCCCGTGACGGCGAGGAGCGCCGGAGACGACCAGGCCCGCCAGGAACGCCGCGCCGCGTCGCTCGCATTCCGCTCATGGCTCAGTGCACCTTGTAGCTGACGAAGAAGCGCACGTTGAAGAAGCCTTCGTTGGAGGCCGTCGTGGCGGGCGGGCGCTTGATGTCGAGCCACGAGTAGAACGCCTCGCCGCTGATCCGCCAGCGGGGCGACGGCGCGAACGTCACTCCCGCGAGCGCCGCGACCGTCGTGCCGTCGGTGAGCTGGACGGTGTGGTCCTCGATCAGGCCGGCGCCGTAGAGCGCGTTCACCCGGAACTCCAGGTCCATGTAGGTGACGGCCACGCCCGCGTAGGGCTTGAAGCGTCCGCCCGAGTCGTAGCCGGCGACGAGCTCCAGCCCGATCGCCTTCTGGCGGCTCTCGTCCTGCGACGGCTCGACGCACAGGTAGGGGTTCTGGTCGAGGTCGTTTCCGCCGGCCACTTCGTCGGCGCTGCAGGTGATGTCGGCCTCGATCTTTCCGATCTGTCCGTAGCCGCGCAGCCCGAGCCGCCACGACTGCGAGAGGGAGAACGGGCGGGACGAGCGACGCCGCCAGCAGGTTCGGCTTGGCCCCGTCGAACTCGATCGGCGGCGTCCAGGCGAGGTCGAGCGCCAGGCCCGCGCCGAGGCCGACGCTGCCGCGCACGCGGCCGAAGAAGCTCGTCCGGTTCACGTCCTCGAGCTTCGTGCCGTTGAAGCCGATGCGCCGCTCCTCGTCGCTCAGCTGCGGCACCGAGGCGCCCTCGAAGCCCAGCGCGACCTCGCCGGGCGTGCGCCGCTCGGGCGCGCCCATGCTGGTGAGCAGCCCGAGCGAGGCGTAGTACTTCATCCCCCACGCCTCGGGCCGGTCGAACGCGAGCGTCTCGGTCTCGCTGATCACGAGCTGCTGGGCGCGCACCGGGACGCCGGCGAGAAGCATCAGGATCAGGATCCCCGGTACGCGACGCAGGCGCAGGCTCATCGGTCCTCCGTGTTCCCCCGAGTGGTATCGGCAGCTTTGACTGCAAGGCGTCTGCCGCGCACGAGCCCAGAGTACCGAAGCGCACTTGGCGAGCGCAGTGAAAACAAGTCGCTTACGCGACGCGAAACGCGCGTACGCAATTCGTCGGGAAACGAGCGGAGCGGGCCTCGCGCGAGGGAGACGGCCGCGAGTGCGTCTAGCGTGCGCCCAGCAGCGACGCGAGAACGGCGTAAGCACTCGCGAAGACGACGAGGCCGGCGAGCAGCAGCGCGAGCACGCGCAGGCCGCCGTAGAGGCGGCCGAGCGCCGCGTACTTCTCCTCGTTGATCTGGGCCAGCCTGTGGTTCTGGAGCGCCAGCTCGTTGTGCAGCTGGTCGAAGCGCACGTCGCGCCACGCCTGCGCGTAGGTCGCGATGTCCTGCGAGAGCACGCGTTCCAGGTGGCGCAGCCGCGAGGCCTCGAACGACGGCCCGGGCGCCGCGCCGGGCGGCGTCCCCGCCCGCGGCCGCAGCGCGTCCACGGCCTGGACGAAGAAGTAGACGGCGACGATCGCGTAGACCAGGAGGTACGCCCCGAGCCAGCCGCGCAGCTGAAACGGACCGAGGCCGAGCAGCTCGGAGTGCGTCGACAGCGCGAAGACGGCGATGTTGAGCGAGGCCATCACCAGGAGAGCAAAGCGCACCTTGCGGTCCGCCATCTCGGCGAGATCGATCCCCTGCTCGAAGGCGTCGACGAGCGCCCGGTAGCGCTCCCAGGGGTCGAGCGGCCGCGAAGCCTCGAGCAGCAGCTTGGCGTCCTTGCGCTGCTGTCGCCGGGCGAGGTCGTCGTCCTCGACGGCCTCGCCGCTCGCCTCGAGCGCCACCGCCTCCTCCCGGCGTCGGAAGGCAAGGGCGGCGGGGCGCTCCTCGAGTGCTCTCATGGGCTCGGGTCTCGTTCCTTAGACGCGGCCTGCACGCCTACAGTTGCATCCCGAGCGGGCTCGAACGCGGCTGCCCGGGGAGGCCCGACGGTCCGAACGAGCCCGGGCCGCCCGGCGTGCCCGATCCGTCGGGCTGGCCGCTGCTACCGGGTCCAGGACGCGGGCCGCGCTGTCTCGGCATTCCGAAGCCCTCGGGTCCACGGCGGTGCTCCTTCATGCGCTCCTGCATCGCGTCGAACTTTTTCTGCTGGTCCGGGTTCAGGATCGCGCGGACCTTCTTCTGCTCGGCCTCGAAGAGCGCCTGGCCCTCCTCGTGGAGCTTGCGCCCCTCGAGCACCAGCTCGCCCACCGCGTTCGCGTCCGCCGTGCCGCTCTCGAGCAGCTGGTGGAGCGCCTCGCGGTTGGCCGACATCTTCTCGTGCAGCGCCTCGCGCTGCGGCCGCTGCTCCTCGCGGATCTCGCGGATCTTCTCCTGCTGGGCCTCGTTGAGATCGAGCGCCTGCGACATGCGGTCGTGCCGCCCGTACGGGCCCCGCCCCTCGGGGCCCTGCCCCGCTGGCCCGGCTCCCTGCGGCCCCTGCCCGTCCGGGCGCCTGCGCCCAAACCGCGGCCACGCCGAGCAGAAGCGCCACCGCGACGGGGGCGATCCGGCTGATCTTCTGTCTCATCACGCCTTCCTCCTGAGGTGGCCGCCCCAGCAGCCGCCTCAACCTTCAAGATGCGTCCCGCGCCTCGTGGAGTATTCATGCCTCCGCAATCTCACTGTAAGGCTTGTAAACGACCGCTGTCGCGGTCCGGATGCCCGCGGCGGCGGCTGATAGACTCGCGCCGATGGCGACGAAGCCCGACCGCGCCTCCTGGCTGGTGCTCGCGGTGTTGACGCTGCTGCTCGGCGTGCTCGGCTTCCTGCAGTACCGCTGGACCCACGAGATCGGCCGCGCGGCCGCCGAGCGCCGGCAGGCGGACCTCGAGCGCGCCGCGCGCCGCTTCGCGGCCGCGCTCGATCGCGAGCTCGGCCAGACGGCGATCGCGTTCTTCACCGACGCGGGCCCTTCGCTCGCCGACCGCCGGGCCGTGCTGATCGAGCGCTTCGAGGACTTCCACGCGCGCGAGAACGGGGGTCTCGTGCGCGGGCTGCTGCTCGCCTCGCGACCGGACCACGGACGCGTCACCCTGGAGCAGACGCGGCCCGGCGACGACGCCTTTCACGAGATCCCGTGGCCGGAGGAGCTCCGAGGCCTCGCGGACCGCCTCGCGCTGCCGCCCGACGCGCCGGCGCCGGGCGGCTTTCAGCTCCGCCCCGGAGCCCTGATCGAGAAGCCGCTCGGCCTCCTGCTGCCGCTCTTCGGGCCGGCGGAGCGGCCGCAGCCCGCCACGGGGCGCAGCCGCTTGAGCATCAGCGGCGCCATGATCGTCGAGCTCGACGAGGCGTACGTCAAGGATCGCCTGCTCCCCCGGCTCGCCGAAGCGACCTTCGGCCCGGCGGCGACGAGCCCGTTCGTGGTCGCGATCCTCAGGCGCTCGGACCGGTCCACGGTCTACGCCCGCGAAGCCGACGCGACGAGCGGCGGTCGGCGCAGCGGCGACGTCGAGCTGGGCCTGCCCATCCGTCGCGGTCCTGGCGGTCCGGGCGGTCCGGGCGGTCCCGGCGTCCGGCGGGCCGCGGCGGCGGTCCTGCGGCCCTCCGCCCGGAGGCCCCGGACCGGGACCCGGACCCGAGCGGCCGGGCGAGCCGCGCCGGCCGCCCGACGAGGACGGCCCCTGGCTGCTCGTCGCACGCCATCGCGAGGGCTCGTTCGAGGCCGCCGTCGCATCGGTGCAGCGGCGCAACCTGGCGACGGGCTTCGGCGTCCTCGCGCTGCTCGGGGCGACGACGCTCTTCCTGGTCGCCTCGGCGCAGCGGGCGCGGCGGCTCGCGCGCCAGCAGCTCGAGTTCGTCACGGGTGTCACCCACGAGCTCAACACGCCGCTCGCGGCGATCCGCTCGGC
The DNA here is from genome assembly GCA_963724555.1 of uncultured Acidobacteriota bacterium. Taxonomy (GTDB): domain Bacteria; phylum Acidobacteriota; class Vicinamibacteria; order Fen-336; family Fen-336; genus DATBSL01. The sequence goes on along the minus strand of CAVRVE010000022.1, from coordinate 35,264 downwards.
GGGCCAGAACCTGGCGGCCGGCATCGTGACCGAGCCGCCCCAGGTGCGCCGCTACGGCGAGCTGATCGACAAGGAGGGCGCGCGGCTCACGGCGCTCGTCGCCCAGGTGCTCGACTTCGCGGGGATCGAGTCGCAGAGCCGGGCGTACGCGATGGAGCCGCTCTCGCTCGGCCCGCTGGTCGAGGAGGTCCTGCGCGACTACGCGCTGGTGCTGCAGCAGGCGGGCCTGAAGCTCGAGTGCTCCGTGCCCGAGACGCTGCCGCCCGTGCGCGGCGACGCCGCCGCGCTCAAGCGCGTGCTCGCGAACCTGATCGCCAACGCCGTCAAGTTCGCGGGCGCGGGCGGCTCGCTCGCCGTGCGCGCGCAGGCGCGCCCGCCCGACGGCAGGGCGCTCGTGCTGCGCGTCGAGGATCGCGGGCCCGGCATCGCGCGCGAGGAGCGCGAGCGCGTGTTCGAGCCGTTCTACCGGGGGCCCGCGGCGGAGCGCAACAGCACCCCCGGCAGCGGGCTCGGCCTGAGCCTGGTGCGCCACGTCGTGCGCGCCCACGGCGGCAGCGTGCGCGTCGAGGCCCGCGAGGGCGGCGGTGCGTCGCTCGTGGTCGAGCTGCCCGCCGCGAGCGAGGAGCCGGCGGCGTGAGCGCGCGCATCCTGATCGTCGAGGACGAGCCGGCGCTGGTGCTGACGCTCACCGATCGCCTGCGCTCGGAGGGCTACGAGGTCGAGTCCGCCGAGACCGGCGACGCCGGCGCGCTCCGCGCGCGCGAGGCGCCCTTCGACATGATCCTGCTCGACGTGGCGCTGCCCGGCAGGAGCGGCTTCGACGTGCTGCGCGACCTGCGCCAGCAGCGGATCGACACGCCGGTGCTGATGCTGACCGCGCGCGGCCAGGTCGTCGACCGCGTGCTCGGGCTCAAGCTCGGCGCCGACGACTACCTGGCGAAGCCCTTCGACATGATGGAGCTCGTCGCGCGCATCGAGGCCGTGCTGCGGCGCCGGGCGGCCTCCCCGTCGACCGCGGCGGGCAGCTATGCCTTCGGCGACGTGCGCATCGACTTCCGCCGCGCCGAGGTGACGCGGTCCGGTCAGGTGGTCGAGCTGTCGAGCCTGGAGTTCAAGCTGCTGCGCCACTTCATCGAGCACCGCGGGGCGCTCGTCACGCGCCGCGAGCTGCTCGAGCACGTCTGGGGCTATCCCGGCGTGCTGCAGACGCGCACCGTCGACGTGCACGTGGCCTCGCTGCGCCAGAAGATCGAGCGCCACCCGGCCAAGCCCGAGCACATCGTCACGGTCCACCGCATGGGCTACCGCTTCGTCGGCTGATGCCCCCCGCGGCGCGAGCGCCGCGGGATCTGGCATCGCCCTGTCGCTTCGTCCCGCTGTCGTGGGGCTGTTGTAGTCTCTGCCCACACACCCTTGGAGGTGGTCATGCGTTCGATCCCAGTCCGTCGGCGTCGTTCATGTCGTTCTTGCCGCGCTCGGCCTCGCCCTGCTCGACGTTCTCGTCGCTGCGCGGCCGCCGTTCCGCTCTACGAGGTCGGATCGCTTTCGCGCGCGATCACCACGGCCTCGCCCGAGGCGCAGAAGTACTTCGACCAGGGCCTCGCGTTCATGTTCGGCTTCAACCACGACGAGGCGATCCGCTCGTTCCAGCGCGCGGCCGAGCTGGACCCCGGATGCGCGATGGCGCACTGGGGCGTCGCACTCGCCAACGGCCCGCACATCAACAACCCCGTGCTGCCGCCCGACCGCGCCAAGGCCGCCTGGGAAGCGCTCGGGCGGGCGCAGGCCGCGGCCGCGGGAGCGAGCCCGGTCGAGAAGGCGCTGATCGTGGCGGTCGCGGCGCGCTACGCGAGTCCCCCGCCGGAGGACCGCAAGGCGCTCGACCTCGCCTACGCGAACGCGATGCGCTCGGCATGGGCGGCCTATCCGAAGGACGCCGACGTCGGCGCGCTCTTCGCCGAGGCCATGATGGACCTGCGGCCGTGGGACCTCTGGCTGCCCGACGGCACGCCGCAGCCGGGGACCGAGGAGCTGATCCGCGCGCTCGACGCCGTGCGCACGCTCGATCCGCGGCATCCGCTCGCGCTCCATCTCTACATCCACGCGGTCGAGGCCCGGGAGCCGGCGCGGGCCGACACGGCGGCCGACGCGCTTCGCGAGCGGCTGCCCGGCCTCGGCCACCTCGTCCACATGCCGTCCCACATCGACGTCCGGCGCGGGCGCTGGCAGGAGGCGATCGTCGCCAATACCAAGGCGATCGACGCCGACAAGCGCTACACGGCGCGCTCGGGCGAGCAGGGCTTCTACCGCCTCTACATGGCCCACAACCACCACATGCTGACCTACGCGGCCATGATGTCGGGCCAGAGCGCGCTCGCGTCGCAGAGGATCCGCGAGATGGTGAAGGACATCCCGCTCGAGTTCTTCCGCGCCAACGCGTGGGCCGACGGCTTCATGGCGATGCCGCTCGAGGTGCTGATGCGCTTCGGCCGCTGGCAGGAGATCCTGGCCGAGCCCGGCTTCCCCGACTTCGTGCCGATCTCGCGCGCGCTGCAGCACTACGCGCGCGGCGTCGCGTTCGCGGCCACCTCGCGCATGCCCGAGGCGGAGCAGGAGCTCGCCGCCTTCCTCGAGGCCCGCCAGAAGGTCGCGAAGGAAGCGACCTTCGGCAACAACAGCGCCTCCGACATCCTCGACGTGGCCGAGCGCGTGCTGAAGGGCGAGCTCGCGTTCCGCGCGGGCCGCCGCGACGAGGGCATCGCACTCCTGCGCGAGGGCGTGGCGCGCGAGGACAAGCTGCGCTACGACGAGCCGCCCGACTGGATCCAGCCGGTGCGCCACCCGCTCGGCGCGGCGCTGCTCGCGGCCGGCCGCTTCGCCGAGGCCGAGGCCGTCTTCCGCGAGGACCTCGCGAAGCTCCCCGACAACGGCTGGGGCCTCTACGGCCTGCAGCGCGCGCTCGCGCTCCAGAAGAAGAAGGCCGAGGCGGCCGAGGTCGCAGAAGCGCTTCGACACGGTCTGGAGCAAGGCCGACGTCAAGATCCAGTCGGCGTGTCTCTGCCTGCCGGGAGTGTGACGCCGCTCGAGCGCCTCGCGCGACGGGCGGCAGCGGCGATCCCTCGCGGATGCAGCTCGAGAAGTCGACGCGGTCGGCGCAGCGCTTCGCCGCCGCCGGTGATCTCGCTGCGCGCGCGCAGCTCGGCGAACGGAAGCCGGGTGTCGACGAGCCCGCGCTCGTAGAGCAGCTCGTCGACCGAGCCGTTCGCGAGCAGCCGCCAGTCGGGACGGGCGCCGGGGGCGATCGCGCGGACGTTGCGCCAGATGCCGGTCGTGCAGTTCTCCGTGAGCGCGTTGTACCAGGCCGGCCGCCGCGCCAGGGCGTTCGCCTCGTTCAGGTACTGCTCGAGCAGCGCGCGCGCCCGATCCGGCCGCGTCGCGAGCCGATAGAGGTAGACGCGCTCGCCACGGAAGCTCGTGCGCAGCCGAATCACGTCGCGCTCGTCGGCCATGACGTAGACGAGCTCGTACTGGCGGAAGAAGCCCCGCAGGGCCGAGTAGGACTCGCCCCGCTCCTTGCGCGTCTCGATCGAGACCGCGAGCGCCTGCCCGTCCGCGAACGCGAAGCTCAGGATCGTGTGCGCGTAGAGCGTCGGCCCCCAGTAGCAGACGAACAGGTCGAGCCCGCGGAGCGCCGCGAGGTCGTAGTGGCGGGTCGCCCAGCGCTCGTCGTAGTCGGTCTCGCTGCGGTAGTCGAAGTCACGGACGCTCGTCAGCGTGACGACGCTGCCCTCCTGCACGGCCGTGGGCGTGCGCGCCACGTCCGGCAGCCACGCGCGCTCGTTCGACGGCGGGATCAGCAGCCACCACGCGAGCACCAGCACGCACGGCAGGGCGGCCGACGCGAGCCCGCGCGCGAGCCCGCGCACGCGCGCGACGAGCCCGCCGACCAGCAGCACGAACGCCGCCGTCGAGCAGGCCCGCGGCCGGGCGGCTCGCCGGCCCGTCGAACCAGAGGGCGAGCGCGCACCAGGCGGCGAGCGCCGCGAAGGACGCCGCGGCCAGGCCGAGGGCGGCCCCGCGCAGCGCCTTCGCGGCCGCCTTTGCTACGGCTCGATCTTCTCGGCCTTCCACTCCCCGGTGCCCATCTGGCCGAACTCCGTGCTGCCCGCCATGCGTCTTGCCTTCGATCTTGCCCTTGTAGACGATCACCATCTCGCCCTGCGGGCCCTGGCGCTTGGTGGTCCAGGTGATCTCCGCGCCCTTCACGGTCCCTTCGGACTTCACGTCGTTGCCCTCGCGGTCCTTCGACGTGACGGTCAGCTTCTCGCCCGACTGGGCGAGCGTCATGTCGAACACGCGCTCGCCGCGCGGGCTCTTGCTCGTCACCTTCCACTTGCCGCTCACGTCGTCGGCCGCGGCGCGACCGGCGAACGCGACGCCGAGCGCCGCGCACGCGCAAACCATCAGGATTCTCCGGGTCACTCAGTCCTCCTTGAGGGGATGGGCCAGTATCCCACGCACGACGCCCGCGCGATCCCGCTCGCTTACATCCGTTACAAGCGATCGCCGATAATCCGGTCGCACGCATCAGGAGGATCGATGAGCTTCACGAGCCCGCCACGCGCGGGCACTTCCTGCGCCCTGGCTTTCGGGTTGTGCCTCGCCAGCTCGGCGGGGGCGCAGCCGGCCTCGACTGCGGCGCCTTCGTCCGAGCCGAGCGTCACGCTGCCTCCGGCGCTCGCGCGCGTGCTCCGCGACTACGAGTCGGCGTGGCAGAAGAAGGACGCGCAGCGCGCTCGCCGCGCTCTTCGCCGAGGACGGCTTCGTGCTCGCGGGCGGAACGCCGCCGGTGCGCGGGCGCGCCGCGATCGAGCGCCACTACGCGCGCAGCGGCGGACCGCTCGCCCTGCGCGCGCTCGCCTACTCGACCGAGGGCGCCACCGGCTACGTCCTGGGCGGATACGCGCGGCGCGCCGGCGATGCGGACGTCGGCAAGTTCACGCTGACGCTCCGGCGCGGCGCCGACGGGCGCTGGCTGATCCTGTCCGACATGGACAACGGCAACGGCCGGCCCGTCCCCCCGCCGTCGGCCCCGTACAAGGTCACGGACGTCGACACCGCCCACGGCGACCGCGAGTTCCACCTGCTCTGGCCGGAGGGAGCGCCGGGCGCCGTCGGCAGCGAGCCGGCCGACAAGCCCAAGCTCACCGTCTACCGCGCGCCGGACGAGGACGCGAACGGTGCCGCCGTCGTCGTCTGCCCGGGCGGCGGCTACGGCCGCCTCGCGGCGGACCACGAGGGCAAACAGGTGGCCGAGTGGCTGAACTCGTTCGGCGTCTCGGCCTTCGTGCTCCAGTACCGCCTGGGTCCGCGCTACCACCACCCCGCGCCGCTCCAGGACGCGCAGCGGGCGATCCGGATGGTGCGGGCTCGCGCGGCCGAGTGGGGCGTCGATCCGGGGCGGGTCGGCATCCTCGGCTTCTCCGCGGGCGGCCACCTCGCCTCGACCGCGGCCACGCACTTCGACGACGGCCGCGCCGACGCCGCCGATCCGATCGAGCGCCAGGGCTCGCGGCCCGACTTCGCGGTGCTCGCCTACCCGGTGATCGAGCTCGAGGGCGCGGCCGCCCACTCGGGCTCACGGCGCAACCTGCTGGGCGAGCCGGCCGACCCCACGCTGGTCGAGCTGCTGAGCAACGAGCGCCAGGTGACGGCTCGCACGCCGCCGACGTTCCTCTTCCACACCGCCGACGACAAGGGTGTGCCCGTCGCAGAACTCGCTCGTCTTCTTCGACGCGCTGCTGGCGAGCCGGCGTTCCCGCCGAGCTGCACGTCTTCGCGCACGGGCCGCACGGCGTCGGCCTCGCGCCGGACGACGCCGCGCTCTCGCAGTGGCCGCGGCTGTGCGCGCTCTGGATGGAGAAGCTCGGGCTGACTGGCGCGCCAGCCTTGACAACTCAGACAATTCGTCTTAGTTTCCAAGACAAGACGTCTGAGCTGGCTTCGGCGGGCGGAGGAGCTTCATGGCACGACGGCCGCAGGACGTGACCGACGCCGAGCGCGAGGTGCTGCGCGCGCTCTGGGACCAGGGGCCGGCGACGATCCGCGCGCTCGCCGACGAGCTCTACCCCGGCGGCTCCACCTCCGAGTACGCCACGGTGCAGAAGCTGCTCGAGCGGCTTTCGGACAAGGGCCACGTGTCGCGGCGCGCGGACGGCCGCCAGCACGTGTGGAGCGCCGCGGTGCGGCGCGAGGAGCTCGTGGCGCGCCGGCTGCGCGACACCGCCGACGAGCTCTGCGACGGCTCGCTGACGCCGCTCCTCACGCAGCTCGTGAGCACGGCGCGCCTCACGCGCGAGGAGCTCGCGGAGCTGCGCCGGCTCGTCGACCGGCTGTCGAGGAAGGACTGAGCGTGGACGCCCTGCTGCGCCTCCTGCTCACGAACGCGGCCGCGGCCGGTCTGCTGGCCGTTCTCGCATTCGCCGTCTCGCGCGTCGTGCGGCGGCCGGCCCTCGCGCACGGCCTGTGGCTCGTCGCGCTGCTCAAGCTCGTGACGCCGCCGGTCGTGCCGCTGCCCCTGCTGCCCGCGTGGCGGAGCCTGCCGCGCCCTCGCGGCGCCGGCGCCTCCGATGGTCGTGCCGATGGGCACGCGGCTGCAGCCAGCTCCTGCCGCGACGACCGCGGCCGCTGCCGTCAGCGGCGCCGGTTCGATTCGCCAGACCATTCACCAGACCAAGGAGCGGCGCCGCCGGCACTCGCCACGCTCGTGAGGCCCGCGATCGCGGTCGTCCTCGCAGGCGGAGCCCTGTGCGTGCTCCTGCTCGGCGCGGTCCGCTTCGCGCGCTTCCGCCGCCTGCTCGCGCACGCCGAGCCCGCGCCCGCCGCGATCCTGGAGCGAGCCGACGCGATCGCCGGCGCGCTGGGCCTGCGGCGCGTGCCTCCGCTGCGCGTGGTGGCCGCGGCGATCCCGCCCATGCTGTGGCCGGAGCCGGCCGGCCCGGTGCTGCTGCTGCCGCGCGAGCTGCTCGACGAGCTGACGCCGGACGAACGCGACGCGCTCCTCGCCCACGAGCTGGCGCACGTGCACCGACGCGACCACTGGGTGCGCCTGCTCGAGCTTCTGGCGACGGCGCTCTTCTGGTGGTACCCGGTCGCCTGGTGGGCGCGCGCCGCGCTGCGGCGCGCCGAGGAGCGCTGCTGCGACGAGTGGGTGCTGCGCGTGCTGCCGCGATCGGCCGAGGCGTACGCGAACGGGCTGCTCAAGAGCCTCACCTTCGTCTCGGCCGCCTCGGCGCCCATCCCGGCGCTCGCCTCGGGAGCCTCGCCGCTCTACGAGCTCGAAACCCGTCTCAAGGAGATCCTGATGTCACGACCTGCGCCTCGCCTCGCCGCTCCGCTCCGGGTCGCGCTGCTCGCCGCAGCCGGCCTGGGACTCGCCGTCTTCCCGATCGACGCCCGGAACGACGAGCCCGCGCCCGCGGCGAAGCCCGCGCGACCCGCGGACGCCGCGAAGCCCGCCGGCGGCGGCGCCGGTTGCGTCCCCCGGCTCCCGCGCCCGCCCAGCGGCGACGGCGCCACGGCCGGCGGCGGTCCCTGTTCCGGCCCAGGCGGCGACGGCCGCCCCGGCTGCGGCTCCGGTCGCCGCGCGCCCGTCGCGCAGCGAGGAGGAGCGCAAGATCGAGGCCGCGCAGCGCGCCTTCGAGCAGAGGCGGCGGGAGCTGCAGCGCCAGGAGCTGGAGCTGCGGCGGCAGGAAGTCATGCTGCACGCGCGCGCGGAGCAGGACGAGTTCCGGGCGTGCGCCGAGAAGTTCCGGGCCGAAGGCAGGGCGAGTGAGGCCGAGAGCTGCGAGCGGCGCGGCGAGCTCGCGGCGAAGCGCGCGGAGCTGGACCGGCACAAGCTCGAGCTCGAGGCACAGCGCGTCGAGCTCGACGCGAAGCAGATGGCCGAGATGCGGGCCCTCCAGGAGCAGATGGAGCGCGCGGGACATGGGCGGGCGCGAGGCCCAGATCGCGGCGATCAACGAGGCCATGAAGGCGCTCGAGGTGGATCGCAAGCGGTCGGCGGAGATGCGGATGCGCCAGAACCAGTCGGTCCGCCAGGTCTCCGAGGAGTTCGCCAGGGCGCTCGCGGACCAGGTCGAGGCCTGGAAGGCCCAGCTCAAGGACAATCCGGAGGCGCGGCTCGAGCTCGAACAGGAGATCCGTCGGCTGGACGCCGCGCGGAAGGCCCTGGAGGCGAAGCCGCAGCCCTGACCCAGAGGCCGCCGCGGTCGACCCGGCGGCGACGCGTGCTAGTCTCCGCCGCATGAAGGATGTCACCGTCTGGGTGCTCACCAAGCCCGACGACCCGGCGCTTTCGGTGCTGGCGGAAGCCGGTCCGGGCGTGCGTTACGTCCACGGAGCCTCGGCGGCCGAGTTCGAGAGCGCGCCGCCCCCGGACGCGCTGCTCATCTGCTCGATGGGCCGGAAAGCTCTCGAGCCGGTGCTGGCGCTCGCGCCGAAGCTCGGCTGGATCCACAGCCGCTCGGCCGGCCTCGACTCCGTGACGTCCCCCGCGCTCGCCGCGTCGAGTGCCGTGATGACGAACGGGCGCGGCGTCTTCAGCCGCAGCCTGGCCGAGTGGGTGATCGGAGCGCTCCTCTACTTCGTCAAGGACTTCCCGCGCCTCGAACGCAACCGCAGGCGCGGCGTCTGGGAGGTGTTCGAGCCCGACGACCTGGCCGGACGCACGCTCGGCATCGTCGGCTACGGCGACATCGGCCACGCGATCGCCGAGCGCGCGCGCCGGCTCGGGATGCGGGTGCTGGCGCTGCGCAAGCGCCCCGCGCTCTCCGGCCCCGACTCCTGGGCGGAGGAGACGCTGCCGCCCTCCGAGCTCGTGACCCTGATGGGGCGCAGCGACGACGTCGTGGTCACGCTGCCGCTCACCGACGAGACGCGCGGCTTCGTGGGCGAGGCCGCGATCGCCGCCATGAAGCCGACCGGCGTGCTCGTCAACGTCGGCCGCGGGCCCGGTGATCGACGAGCCCGCGCTCGTCCGGGCGCTCCGCGAGAAGCGGATCCGCGGCGCGGCGCTCGACGTCTTCGAGAAGGAGCCGCTGCCCGACGGCCACCCGCTCTACGGGCTCGACAACCTGCTGCTGTCGCCGCACTGCGCGGACAACACTCCGGGCTGGCTGGAGGCCGCGATGCGCGCGTTCGTGCGGAACCTCGAGCGCTTCCGCCGCGGCGAGCCGCTCGAGAACGTCGTCGACAAGGCGCTCGGCTACTGAGGCCTAGGCGACGCCGTAGCGCTCGCGCAGCACCGCGACGTGGTGGCGCGGATGGCCGGCCATGATGTAGGCCAGCGCGCGCACGGAGACCGGCTTCCCGCTCGCGGTCCCGAGGTGCTTGGCCTCGGCGGCGGACAACCGGCGCAGGAACGCCAGGTTCGAGGCGCGAACGGCCGCGAACTCGGAGCTGAGCTCGGCCGCCGGAATCCGGTCGGCCCCGGCGGCGGCGACGTACTGGTTCTCGTCGAAGCTCGGCAGCGGCTCCTGCTCGCCGCGGCTGAAGCAGAACGCCCGATAGCCGAAGACGCGCTCGCCGTCGATCAGGTGCCCGAGCACCTCGCGGATGCTCCACTTGCCGTCGGCGTAGCGGTAGGTCTCCTTCGCGGCGGGCAGCGAGCGCGCGAGGTCGCGGATCTCCTCCCCCTGCCTCTGCAGCACCGACAGGATGTCGTCCTCGGGCACGCGCGCGACGTAGCCCGCGTAGAAGGGCGCGTATTCGCTGGATTCGGGCCGGACAAGGCTCATGGGGGGCTCCTCGCGCGATTGTAGACGCCGGAATGGCTAGAATGCAGCCCCATGCTCGACCCCATGATCCGCCGCCTGGCGCGCCTCGCACTGCTCCTGCCGGCGGGCGGCCTCCTGCTCGCCGCCGCCGACACCCCGCGCTACCGCGACGCCTCGCTGCCCGTCGACGAGCGGGTGAAGGACCTGCTCGGCCGCATGACGCTCGAAGAGAAGATCGCGCAGGTGTCGGCCTTCTGGAGCAAGGACCCGATCGCGGACGCGAACGGGACCTTCGTGCCGGAGAAGGCGAAGCTGGCGATGCCCCACGGCATCGGCCAGATCTCGCGGCCGAGCGAGGTGAAGCCGACGTCGCCCCAGGGCCCGGTGACGCGCGGCCCGCGCGAGAGCGCCACCTTCCTGAACGACGTGCAGCGCTGGGTCAAGGAGAACACGCGCCTCGGCATCCCGGTGATGACCCACGAGGAGGCGCTGCACGGCCTCGCGGCGCCGAAGGGCACGCACTTCCCCATCCCGATCGGCCTGGCGTCGTCCTGGGACCCCGACCTGATCGAGCGCGTGATGAGCGTGGCGGCGCTCGAGGCGCGGGCGCGCGGTACCCACTCGGTGCTGTCGCCGGTGCTCGACCTCGCGCGCGACCCGCGCTGGGGCCGCACCGAGGAGACCTACGGCGAGGACCCCTACCTCGTCTCGCGGCTCGGTGTCGCGGCGATCCGCGGCTACCAGGGCTCGGGCCGCCCGCTCGCGAAGGACAAGGTGTTCTCGACGGCCAAGCACTTCGCCGTGCACGGCCCGCACGAGGGCGGCGTCAACGCGGCGCCCGCGAACTTCGGCGAGCGCGAGATCCGCGACCAGTACCTGTTCTCCTTCGAGGCGGCGTTCACCGAGGCGAAGCCGATGCTCGTGATGCCGTCCTACAACGAGGTCGACGGCGTCCCCTCGCACCAGAACACGCTGGCTGCTGCAGACGGTGCTGCGCGGCGAGTGGGGCTTCGACGGCCTGGTCGTGTCCGACTACTACGCGATCAACGAGCTGATGGACCGCCACCACACCGCCGGCAGCATCGAGGAGGCGTCGATCCTCGCGCTCAAGGCCGGAGTGGACATCGAGCTGCCGGACCCGCGGGCGTACGTGAAGCTGGCCGACGCGATCAAGGCCGGCCGCCTGAGCGAGGCGACGCTCGACACCGCCGTCGCGCGCAACCTGCGCGTGAAGTTCCTGGCCGGGCTCTTCGAGGACGCGCTCGTGGACCCGGACCGCGCCGAGCGCGTCTCGAACGCGCCCGAGCACCAGGCGGTCGCGCTCGACGCCGCGCGCCGCTCGATCGTGCTGCTCAAGAACGAGGGCGGCGTGCTGCCGCTCGACCGCGCGAAGCTCAAGCGGCTGGCGGTGATCGGCCCGAACGCGGCCGACGTGCACCTCGGGGGCTACTCGAACAACCCCGGCCGCGGCGTGAGCCTGCTCGACGGCATCAAGCAGAAGGCGGGCGCCGGAGTCGAGGTGCTCTACGCCGAGGGCACCCGCATCACGGAGCACCCGGCGAACTGGTACCGGGACGACGTGGTCTTCGGCGATCCGCAGAAGAACAAGGCGCGCATCGAGGAGGCCGTCGGGGTCGCCAAGCAGGCGGACGCCGTCGTGCTCGTGATCGGCACGAACGAGTCCACCTCGCGCGAGGCCTGGGCCGACAGCCACAAGGGCGACGCGTCCTCGCTGGAGCTCGTCGGCCAGCAGAACGAGCTCGTCGAGGCGGTGGCCGCGCTCGGCAAGCCGACGGTGGCCTTCTTCATCGGCGGCCGTCCGCAAGCGCTCGAGCGGGTGACGGCGGCGGTGCCGGCGCTCTTGGTCGGCTGGTACCTCGGCCAGGAAGGCGGCACGGCGGCGGCCGAGGCCCTGTTCGGCGAGCTGAACCCGGGCGGCAAGCTTCCGATCACGTTCCCGCGCTCCGTGGGCCAGCTGCCCGTCTACTACGGGCGCAAGCCGACCTCCTTCCGGCCGTACGGCGACGGGCCGCGCACGCCGCTCTTCGCGTTCGGCCAGGGCCTGAGCTACACGACGTTCCGCCTCGACGAGGTCAAGGTCACGCCGGCCACGATCCCCGCCACCGGAAAAGCGACGGTCAGCGCCAGAGTCACGAACACGGGCTCGCGCGCGGGCGACGAGGTGGTGCAGCTCTACATTCACGACCAGGTCTCCTCCGTGACGCGGCCGGTCAAGCAGCTGCGCGGGTTCCGCCGCCTGAGCCTGAAGCCCGGCGAGTCGGCGACGGTCGAGCTGCCGCTCGGGCCGGAGGCGCTCCGCCTGACGAACGACAAGATGCAGCGCGTCGTCGAGCCGGGCGCCTTCGACGTGATGGTCGGAACGAGCAGCGAGCAGCTGACGACGGTGAAGCTGGAGGTCACCGAGAAGTGAATCGAGCGTGCGGCCATGAGCGAGCGACCACGCCGCCCCGTGACTCTTCAAGAGCCGCTCTTGGAGGGGACGAATGACCGGGACTGCTTCCTCCTTCTTTGAGTTGGGGGGCTTCGCCCCCCAGACCCCCCGTTGCCGAGTACTAATAGGTTGCCAAAGGAGTGGTTCGCATGACTGATCAGTACGCGCCGAAGCCCGAGCACAAGTTCACGTTCGGCCTGTGGACCGTCGGCAACCCGGGGCGCGACCCGTTCGGCGAGCCCGTGCGCCCGGTGCTCACGCCGGTCGAGATCGTCCACCTGCTGGCGGAGGTCGGCGCCTATGGCGTCAACTTCCACGACAACGACCTGGTGCCGATCGACGCCACGCCCGCGCAGCGCGACCAGATCGTGAAGGACTTCAAGAAGGCGCTCGCCGACACGGGCATCAAGGTCCCGATGGCGACCACCAACCTGTTCAGCGACCCCGCCTTCAAGGACGGCGCGTTCACCGCGAACGACCCGCGGGTGCGCGCCTACGCGCTGCAGAAGACGATGAACGCGATCGACCTCGGGGTCGAGCTCGGCGCGAAGGTCTACGTGTTCTGGGGCGGCCGCGAGGGCGTCGAGAGCGACGCGACCAAGAACCCGCTCGAGGCCGGCAAGCGCTTCCGCGACTCGATGAACTTCCTGACCCACTACGTCAAGGACCGGAAGTACGACCTGGTGTTCGCGCTCGAGGCCAAGCCCAACGAGCCGCGCCACGACATCTACCTGCCGACCACCGGCTCCTTCCTCGGCTTCATCGAGACGCTCGACCACCCCGAGATGGTCGGCGTCAACCCCGAGGTCGCGCACGAGCACATGTCCGGCCTCAACTTCACGCACGCCATCGCCCAGGCGTGGGACGCGGGCAAGCTCTTCCACATCGACCTCAACGACCAGGCCTTCGGCCGCTACGACCAGGACCTGCGCTTCGGCTCGCACTCCGTGAAGAGCTGCTTCTTCCTCGTGAAGTTCCTCGAGGACGTGAAGTACCCGGGCATGCGCCACTTCGACTCGCACGCCTACCGCACGGAGGACGTCGCGGGCGTCAAGGACTTCGCGCGCGGCTCGATGCGCAGCTACCTGATCTACAAGGAGAAGGCGCGCCGCTGGAACGAGGACAAGGAGATCCAGGGCCTGCTCGCGGACCTCGCGAAGGTCCCGACCGACGGCATCCCGACGATCGGCGCCTACAGCAAGGCCACCGCCGACGCCCTGAAGGGCGTCAGCTTCGACCGCAAGGCGCTGGGCGCGACGAGGTCTAGGCTACGAAAAGATCGACCAGCTGACGCTCGAGGTCCTGCTCGGGAGTTCGCTAGCCCGATGCCCCGCTACTTTCTCGGCATCGACGTCTCGACGACCGGCGCCAAGGCCCTCCTGATCGACGAGAAGGGCAAGGTCGCGGCCTCGGCCACGACGGCGCTCACGCTCCAGACGCCGAAGCCGCTCTGGTCCGAGCAGGACCCGCACGAGTGGTGGAAGGGCACGGCCGCGAGCATCCGCAAGGCGCTCGCCGATGCCGGGACGACGGGCGCCTCGGTCGCGGCGGTCGGGCTCACGGGGCAGATGCACGGCCTCGTGCTGCTCGACGCCGCGCGCCAGGTGCTGCGCCCCGCGATCCTGTGGAACGACCAGCGCACGGCGCGCGAGTGCGAAGAGATCGAGACGCGGGTCGGCCGCAAGGAGCTGATCCGCGAGGTGGGCAACGTCGCGCTCACCGGCTTCACGGCTCCCAAGATCCTCTGGGTGCGCAACCACGAGCCCGAGGTCTACGAGAAGACGAAGCTCGTGCTGCTGCCGAAGGATTACGTGCGCCTGCGCCTCACCGGCGAGGCGGCGATGGACAAGGCCGACGGCTCGGGAACGATCCTGTTCGAGCTCAAGGCGCGCGACTGGTCGAAACGCGTGCTCGAGTCGCTCGAGATCCCCCGCGAGTGGATGCCGCCGACGCACGAGGGTCCGGCCGTGACGGGCAAGGTCACGGCCGAGGCCGCCGCCGAGACGGGTCTCCAGGCCGGCACGCCGGTGATGGCCGGCGGCGGCGACCAGGCGGCCGGTGCGGTCGGCGCGGGCGCGGTGCGGCCCGGCGTCGTCTCGCTGACGCTCGGCACCTCGGGCGTGATATTCGCCACGACCGACGCGCCGCTCGTCGAGCCCGAGGGGCGGCTCCATGCCTTCTGCCATGCGGTGCCCGGCAAGTGGCACTTCATGGGCGTGACGCTCTCGGCGGCCGGCAGCCTGCAGTGGTACCACGACACCCTCACGCCGAAGGAGAGCTTCGCGGACATCGTGGCCGAGGCCGAAAAGGCGCCGGCCGGCAGCGAAGGGCTGCTGTTCCTGCCCTACCTCTCCGGCGAGCGCACGCCCTACCCCGACCCCCTCGCGCGCGGCAGCTTCGTCGGCCTGACGCTGCGCCACTCGCGCGCGCACCTGACGCGCGCCGTGCTCGAGGGCGTCGCGTTCTCGATGAAGGACTGCTTCGGCCTGCTGAAGGGCGCCGGCCTCGGCTCGGTCGCGGAGGTCCGCATCGCGGGCGGCGGCGCGAAGGGCGCGCTCTGGCGCAAGATCGTCGCGAGCGCCCTCGGCCTGCCGATGCTCACGGTGAACAGCACCGAGGGCGCGGCGTACGGAGCGGCGCTCCTGGGCGGCGTCGGCGCGGGCGCCTGGCCCACGGTCGAGACCGCGTGCGACGCCACGATCGCGGTCAGCGGCCGCGACGAGCCCGTCGCCGACTGGGCGAAGGCCTACGAGGCGCTCTACCCGCGCTACCGCGAGCTCTACGGGGCGCTCAAACCCACGTACGACCGTCTGAGCTGACGCCGCACCCGAGCGGCGGGCCCGGGCGTCCTTCCGGTGCCCGGACCCGCCCCGCTCGTGCGCTGTAGTTCTAGCGGCTCGCCGTCACCGGCGGCGTCACGCTCACCGTGTCCGCCGTCTGCCCCGTCGCACCTTGCGGGTGATAGACCACGTGAACGTGGCGTCCCGCGGCCAGCTGATCGGGCAGCACCGTGCTGCGGTCCACGGTGAAGGTGATCGTGTGGCCGTGGTCGTCGGTCTTCACCACCACCTTGTCGGCGCTCTTCGAGACCACCTTCCCGTCCGCCATGTACGGAACGCTGCCCTTCACGACCTCGTCGGCGGTCGCGACGGATGAGCCGAACGCGAGCGCCGCCGCGAAGGCGGCGCACGACAACACGGCAGCACGCTTCCTCATGCTTCCTCCTCTCGTGCCCGCACAGCCGGACGAGCCGTACGCTCTGGCCTTGGGCTGTGTGGCACTCTCGAGCCCGCGGGCGTCGTCACCGAACGTGGTGCGTAATCTCGCGCCCGCCCGCCGGACGCGGGGCGGCACACGAAAGCCGTCTACCCACAAGATGCTCCCGGTCGGCTCGGCCGGCCGTGACGCCGCTCACGGTTTTGCACCTGTTGACGGCCACGAAAACGGATGTAACGGCGCTCAGCCGAGCAGGCCGTCCAGCACGAAGATGTCGGCGTTGGCGTCGGCTAGCCCGGGGTCCATCAACCGCGGTCGGCCGGCTCGCCGTCGGCGGGCGGCAGGCCGATACCGGCCACGATCGGCAGTCCCACGAACGGGAAGTGCCCGACGAGCTGCACCCACCAGCGGAAGCCGATCGTCGGCGGCCGACGCACGAGCACCGGGATCACGACGAGCGACATCACCGTCCACACGACGGGGCCGTAGACGGCCGCGACCTTCAGCACGCCGTAGCGAGAGCCGACGAGCCGCCGGAGCCACGACGCGCGCCGGACGAGGACGAGGAAGACCGCCGACCACGTGAAGGCCACGGCGACGTGCATCGCGAGACCGACGAGCGCCGTTCGCAGGCCTCCGTCGAAGGCACCCGGGCCGAGCAGCACGGCGGCGACTCCCTGCCAGAGCCGCGTCACGGCTCGAGCCGTACGCCGCGACCACCAGCACGCTCGAGAACAAGCCGTCCGTGACCGCGGTCAGCAGGCCCGCCCGCACCAGCCGCGACATGGCTACTCTTCGCCGCCGTCCGGCGCGAGGTCGTGCTTGTGGAGGTAGTACGCGAGGTTGCGCGGGTCGATCCCGAGCAGGCGGGCCGCCTCCTTGCGCACGCCGCCCGCGCGGCGCTGCGCCTCGAGCAGCAGCTCGCGCTCGAGCCGGTTGAGCGACTCGCGCAGGTTGAGCTCGCGGTCCCCCGTGGGAGCGGCAGCCGCCGCGAGCGGCAGCGGCGCGCCCTCCTGGGCCAGGTCGAGCGACTCGAGGCCGTGGTCCGGATCGAGGATCATCGCGCGCTCGACGGCGTTCCTGAGCTCGCGCACGTTGCCGGGCCAGTGGTAGGCGGCGAGGCGCGCCACCGCGACCGCGGGCAGCTCCGGGGCCTCGCGCCCGAGCCGGGCGGCGATCTCGCCGATGAAGTGGCGGGCGAGCGCCGGGATGTCCTCCTTGCGCTCGCGCAGCGGCGGCACCGCGATGCGGACGACGTTCAGCCGATAGAAGAGGTCGGCGCGGAAGTGGCCCCGCTGCACCTCGGCCTCGAGGTCGCTGTTGGTCGACGCCACCACGCGCACGTCGACGCGCGTCGCCTGCTCGTCGCCGAGCCGCTCGAACTCGCCGTCCTGGATCGCGCGCAGCAGCTTGGCCTGCCCGGCCGCGGGCATCGCGCCCACCTCGTCGAGCAGCAGCGTGCCGCGATCGGCGAGCTGGAAGCGCCCGTCGCGGTCCGACTGCGCCCCGGTGAACGATCCCTTGCGGTGGCCGAAGAACTCGCTCTCCCACATCTCGAGCGGGACCGCGGCGCAGTTGACCTTGACGAACGGGCCCGAGGCGCGCGGCGACAGCGCGTGCAGCCGCCGCGCCAGCAGCTCCTTGCCGGTGCCGGACTCGCCCGTGAGCAGCACGCCCGAGTCGGTCGGCGCCGCCGCCTGCACCATCGCCACGCACGCGCTTCCAGGCCGCGCTGTCGCCGATCGCGGTCTCGCTGCCGCCCGCCCCGGCGACGGCGCTGCGCAGGTAGCGCACCTCGCGCCGCAGCGCGCGCCCCTCGAGCGCGCGCCCGAGCGACAGCTCGAGCGCGTCGGGCTCGACCGGCTTCAGGATGTAGTCGGTGGCTCCGGCCTTCAGGCATTCGACCGCGGACGCGACGGTGCCGTGGCCGGTGAGGATCAGGATCGGAACGTCGGGAGAGAGCGCCTGCATCCGGCGCACCAGCTCGAGGCCGTCCTTCTTCGGCATCTTGAGGTCGGAGAGCACCGCGTCGACCGGCGCCCGCGCCAGGCGCTCGAGCGCCTCGTCGACCGAGGCCGAGGCGCTCACGTCGAAGCCGCGCGCGCGCAGGATCTCGACGAGCGAGTCGCGGACGTAGGCCTCGTCCTCGACGACGAGCACGCGACCGCGCATCGATGGTGTGGTCATGCCTGGCCCTCGCTCGCCGGCAGCCGCATCCGGAACAGCGAGCCGCCTCCCGGGCGCGGCTCGACCGAAAGCTCTCCGCCGTGCTGGCTGACGATCGTATGACAGATCGCGAGCCCGAGCCCGGTCGAGTCCTTGGTCGAGAAGAACGGCTCGAAGATCCGCCGGCGGTCGGCCTCGGCGACGCCCGGGCCGCGGTCCATGAACTCGACCACGGCGCTACCGCCCTCGCGGCGCGAGACGATGCGCACCTCGCCGCTCGCGGGCTGGGCCTCGCAGCCGTTCACCACCAGGTTCATCGCCACCTGGCCGAGCATCACCGGGCTGCCCCGGACCACGAGCAGCTCGCGCGTCGAGCTCGAGCAGCGAGCTCGACGTGCCCGAACTCGTGCCGGGAGCGCACGAACTCGACGGTCTCGCGCAGCACGGCGTTGAGGTCGCACGGCGACATCGGGGCCTTCGCCGGGTCGGCGTGGGCCAGCACCTGCCCCACCACTCCGGCGGCGCGGTCGAGGCCCTGCTTGATCCCCGCCAGGTGGCGGCGGCCCGTCTCGGTGTCGCCGCGCGCGAGCGCCTCGCGCGCGAGCACCAGGTAGTTCGCCATCCCCTCGAGCGGGTTGTTGAGCTCGTGCGCGATGCCGGCCGCGAGCCGGCCGACGGTGCTCAGCCTTTCGGCGTGGAACAGCTGCCGCTCGAGCTCGCGCACGTGGGCCTCCTCCGCCGCGCGCGCCTCGAGCCCCGCGCGCCGGCGCGCCTGCTGGACGGCGAAGCCGCCGAGCAGCAGCGCGAGCGCCATCACGCCGAGGTTGAGCGCGAGCGTCGTGCGGTAGCGGGCGAACACCGGCTCGGCGGGCACCGCGGCCTCCTCCTGGCGGCAGGTGAGGCGAAGCGGCACGGCGGCGCTCCAGCCCTCGGCCCGCAGCTCGCTCGAGCTCGGCGTGTCGCTGGCTTGTGGCAGCCGCCCCGGCGGGAAGCGGCCCAGGAACGAGCCCGATGCGTCGCGCAGCTCGCAGCGCGGGGCGCGGCAGCGAGGGCAGCGGCTCGCCCGGGTCGAGCAGCGCCGCGACGTCGGCCTCGCCCTCCAGCCTGACGCTCGTCATGGACGTCTGCGACGGCTCGCCCTGCGGCAGCCGGACGATGAGCCGCGTCCGGCGCGGATCGACCGCGGCGCCTTCCTCGCCCGTCGGGCTCGCCGACACCCAGAGCACCGGCACGCCGCCACGGCGGCCGACGTGCACGAGCGGCCGGCCGTCGCGCGTGCGAATGCTGATGCGCACGACTTCCGGGTTGCCGCGCAGGAACAGGAGCAGCGCGCTCTCGGCGGCCTGGCGCGCGAGCGGGGCCCCCGCCGCGCTCACCTCGTCGAGACGCGCGATCGACGGCGTCGCGCCGACGAAGGCGAGGTCCGCGCGGATCTCGGAGAGCCGGCGCTCGAGGCGCGTGGCGCGGGCCCGGACCTCCTGCTCGAAGCTGCCGCGCGCCGCGTCGCGCAGCCCCTGGCGCGCCACCTGGATCCCCCAGAGGCCCGCCGCGTTGACCGCGACCACCGCGAGCAGCGCCAGAAGCGTGAGCCAGCGGGCACCTGCCCAGAGCCCGGCGGGAGCGGAGGCCTCCGGCCTCAGAACGGGCACCGGCCGTCGCGGTCCTCGCAGATGCCGCTGTTGCAGGACAGCGCCGCCTGGCAGGGGACGCTCGTGCCGTCGCACGGCGCCCCGATCGGCGCTCCGGCCGGCGTCGTTCCGCACGAGGCGCCCGAGAGCACGTTGCCCTCGCAGAAGCAGGGCGCTCCCGGCGCGCCCACGATGCAGACGCGCGGCGAGCAGGTGACGGAGCCCGTCTCGCTGCTGCCCTGGCCGAGCTTGTTCGCGCCGTACAGCAGGCCGAGGCCGACGACGTTCGCGCCGATGATCGCGATGATGTTCCCGGCCTGCTTGCCGGCGCTCACCGCCGGAGCCGTCGTGGCAGCCGTTCCGCTCGCGCCGGGGACGACGCGGCGCAGCTGCACTTCCCCGCTGAGGCGCGACAGCGGACGCTTGCCGCCCGGGAGCTCGAAGCCCTCGGCGAGCGGCTCCTCGGGCCCGCCCTGCCGCCAGGTGAGCAGGCCCTGGAGCAGCGTGCCGTTCTCGCGCAGCTGGAGCGTCCACTCGTTGCCGCCGGAGTCGGTGAACGAGAAGTTGGGGCCGCTGCGCGAAAGCTCCGGGATCGCGTAGCGCTTGCGGAACGCAGGACACGGCGTGCCGGGCGGGGCCGGCATGTCGATCGCGATCGAGCCGGCGATCGTCTTCCCGGCGCCGACCTCGAGGTGCACGGAGGGCGTGCCCGGCGTTCCTTCGTAGCGGCAGATGCCCGTCGGGTCGTCGTTGCTGAGCGTCGCCCAGCCCTCGAAGCTGGCGCTCTCGGGCTGCGGCTTGCTGGACGTCGGCCCTGGCGGTCCCGATCGCCCCGGCGAAGGCGGCGGCTCCTGCGCGAGGCCCGCGTTCGAGCCGACGAGTGCCAAGGCGAGCGCGATCGCGACGCTCCTTCGCACGGGCCGGGATGCTACCACGCGAGCCTCGCCTTGGCGGCGTCGATCCGCGCGTTGTTCTCCTCGAGCGACAGCGGACCGCTGCGGCCCTCCGGCGGGTAGACGTGCGAGCCGTACACCGGGTAGGCCTCGCTCCGCAGGTGCGCGAGCATGTGGTGCCCGCGGCGCGTCGCGCGCTCGTGGCGGAGCGCGCTCACGTCGACGGGCGCCGTGACGATCCTCTCGCCGGGCCCGGGCGAAGCCTGCGCGAGGATGCGGCCGTCGAAGTCCACGACCATGCTGCCGCCCGGCCACGAGTACGGCGGATAGCGGCGCAGCTGCGCCCCCTGGTTCGCGGCCACCACGTACGCGATGTTCTCGAGCGCGCGGCAGCGGTTCACGAGCGTCCACCAGTCCATGGGCTCGGTGGCGCCCCACGGGTCCATGTAGGCCGAGACGCGCAGCAGCAGCTCGGCGCCGTTCATCGCGAGCTGGCGCAGCGCTTCGGGGAACAGCCAGTCGTAGCAGATCGCGCAGCCGATGCGGCCGATCTCGGTGTCGGCCACCGGGAAGAGCGGCTCGTCGTAGCCGGGCACGTCGTGCGGGCTCGCGTGCACCTCGTACGGAATCCAGGGATTGACCTTGCGGTACTTGTAGAGGATGCCCGACGGTCCGACGAGGCACGTCGTGTTGAAGAGGACACCGGGCCAGCGCGGATCCGCCTCGATCATCGAGCCGGTCTGGACGTAGATGCCGTGCTCCTTCGCCTTCGCGTGGACGCGGTCGGTGTGCTCGTTCGGGATCTCGACCGCGAGCTTCTGCGCGCAGCTCCTCGAGCGTCGGGAAGACGGGCGCGGCGTGGCCGAACTCGGGGAAGACGACGAGCCGCACCGGCAGGAACGGCGCCGCTCCGGCGAGCGCGCTGTCGATCATCGACAGCATGCGGTCGGTGTTCGCCTTCATCGCCGCCCGGTCGAGCGGGTTGGGGTGGTCCGTCTGGCAGGCCGCGGCCGAATAGCGGATCACTCGCTCCTCGCAAACAGCTCGATCGGCGTGATCGGGCGAACCACCGCCCGCGTGTTCCAGCGCTCGGCTTCCTCGAAGATGCGCCGAACCTGGGGCGGGACGTCGGAGTCGGCGTAGGGGTAGGCCTTCATGCCGTGGAACGGCAGCGGGAGCACCACGTCGGGGCTCGCCGAGTTGCGGTCCATCTCCTTGCTGAAGCCGTCGCCGCGCAGCAGGAAGGTCCGCGTCCAGCCGGGCCGGATCGCCCCGAGGCCGCGCGCGTCGAAGCTCAGCTCGACCTCGTCGCCGGGCTTCGACACCAGCATGCGGTCGTCGCTCGCGGCGAGCAGCCGCCGCACGTCGCCCACCCGCGTGTAGCGGCCGGGCATCGTCTTCCAGGTGGAGAGCGCGGACACGCGCGCGTAGTCGTAGCCCCAGGGCTCGCGGCCGTCCGGGCTCGCCTCGGCGGAGAACCCGCGCTCGCGAAGCGAGGCGCGCAGCGGCGCGAGCGTTCGCGGCGTGAGCCGTGCCTCGAGCGCCGGCGCCGCGAGCTGCGCCTGGTCCCAGTAGACGCGCATGCTGGTGACGACGCGGGCGCGGCGCGAGGGCCCGAGCTTGTCCGCGAGATCCACGACGATCGTCTGCGGACGGCCGACGGGGATGCCGATCTCGGCGATCGCCGTGGCCCACGAGCCGTCCGCACGCTCCACCTCCAGCCGCGGCGGCGTGAGGACGAGCCCGGCCTGGTGCCCGGCCACGTTGTCGCTCGAGAAGGCGTAGTCGGTCCAGCCGGTGAGCAGCAGCAGCGTGTGCGTCCTTGGCTCCTTCGAGAAGTCGAAGGTCAGGGCGTGCTCGCGCGCGTAGCCGCGGATGCGCTCGACGGGCAGCTCGTCCACGAACGATCGGTCGAGCTCCCGGAGCCGAGCGCTCACGTCACGGCCGCGGTCGTCGTGGGCGCGCACGCCGCGCGCGTCCCGCGCGGCGACGATCCGCTCGCGCTTCGGCGACTCCGTCAGGCCTTCGTCCGGGTAGACCCGCACGTCCTGCGGGTGATCGATCGCGACGAGCTGGATGCGGTCGAGGTAGAGCACCTCCTCGAGCTCGTTGGTGACGCGCAGCTCGTAGCGGCCGTCGCGCGGGCGCAGCAGCTCCGGCGCGATGCGCACGGACTCGACCGGGTCCGGCACGCTCCAGACGCCCGGCGCGTGCTGATAGCCCATCTCGCCGCCGCCCAGGAAGTCGGTGACGAACTCGAAGCGCTCGCCGTTCCAGGCGTACAGATACGGGCACGACGACGGCTTGCGATCGAGCTCGGCGACGTCGATCGGCGCGGCGCTCGCTCCGCCGGCGGCGAGCTCGGTCTCGGTCTGGACGATGCCCGAGGCCCAGATCACGCGCACCGCGTCCGGCGCCCGACGCGTCCCGAGCCCGAAGGCGACCTCGGCCGGCGCGGCCATCGGCACGGCGGCGCTCGTCTCGAGCTTCTGGCGCAGGCTGCCCGCCCGGATCTCGACCTTGGCGCCGAGGCCGTCGTGGTTCGAGACGCGTCCCTTGAGGCGGAGCGCGATCCTCCGGTTGGCGTTGCCGCCGCGGTTGTCGAGCAGGCGGAGCTTCGAAGGCGTCGCCACGATCGCGTCCGCGTCTCCGTCCTGGTCGAGGTCGGCGAGCCCGAGGGCGGCGCCCTCGAAGGACGCGGTGCGCAGCTCCTCGGGAAAGGCCGTGCTGCTGACGTCGGCCCACGAGGAGCCGAGGTTGCGCAGCAGTCGAAGGCCCTTCGAGCCGACCACGAACACGTCGAGCAGGCCGTCGTTGTCGTAGTCGACGAACTGGACCGCCACGGCACCGGTCGCGGCCGGCGGCGCCGGCGAGACGGCGAAGCCGCCGCGCCCGTCGCTCATCGCGAGGAAGCCGCCCTGCGGCCCGCTCACCAGGAAGTCCTCGTAGCCGTCCTTGTTCAGATCGCCCTTCGCCGCGCTCAGGAGCGGCCCGCGCACGGAGCCGAAGCCGAGCTCCGGAGCCACGTCCTTGAAGGTCCCGTCGCGCATGTTGCGGTCGAGCGCCACGCGGTCGGGGCCGAGCAGGAAGAGATCCACGTCGCGGCGGTTGTCGAAGTCGGTCGGGATCACCTGGAGCCCGTCGGGGGCATCGCGAAGGCCGGCCTTCTCCGTGATGTCGGTGAAGGTCCCGTTGCCGTTGTTCTGGAGGAGCCGCGAGGCCGCCCAGAGGTCGAGATCGCCGTCGTGGTCGACGTCCACGAACGCGGCGCTCGGCGACCGCGGCGCGACCGCGGGAAGGCCGGCGGATGCCGTGACGTCCTGCAGGCGGCCTGCGCCCTCGTTCCGGAGGAGCGAGAGGCCCGACGGGCGGACGAGCAGCAGGTCGAGGTCGCCGTCGTTGTCGTAGTCGCCGGCGAGCGCGGCGTGGGCCGGTCCCGCGAGACCAGCCGCCGCCGTCGCATCGGAGAAGGCCGAGCCGCCGTTCTTCAGCAGTCGCAGAGCCGGCCCGGCGGTGAGGGCGTCGAGCTTGCCGTCCCCGTCGACGTCGGCCAGCACGAGCGCCAGGCGAGCCGCCGTGGCGGCAGCGGTCGACGGCGGCGCCTCGGCCCCGAAGACGCCGGGCTTCTCGACGAACGACACCGCAGGCGTGCGGGCGTCGACCGCTTCCGGCTCCGCGCCGGTCGAGGCCATCGCCTCCGCGTAGCGTCCCTGCTCGAGGTAGTTCGAGCTGAGCGCGGTCTTGTACGGGCTGTCGCGCAGCGTCTGGAAGCGGGCCATCACCTGCGCGGCCTCCTCGCGCTTGTCGCCGCGATTGAGCGCCACGCCCAGGTTGTAGGCCGCGCTCACGTTGTAGGGCTCGGCCGCGAGTGCGATCCGGAAGGCGGCGGCCGCGTCGTCGAAGCGCCGCATCTGCAGGTAGACCTGGCCGAGCGTGACGTTCGCCCCGAGGTCCTTCGGATCGGACGCGAGCACCTTCTGGAGGTACGGAGCCGCCTCCTCGGCACGTCCCTCGCTCCGCGCGATGAGCGCGAGCAGGTAGTTCGGATGGGGCGCGGCGGGCGCGGCCGCGAGGGCTTTCTGCGCGGCTTGCTGCGCGTTCGGGATGTCGGGGACGTAGAAGTACGCGATCGCGAGGTTCACCTGCGCGGCCGCGAGCGTCGGGTCGGCGGCGAGCGCGCGCTGGAACGCCTGAACCGCGTCGGCGAAACGGAACTGCTCGAGGAGCGCCACCCCCAGGTTGTTCTCGCGCCAGGCGCTCTCGCGCGCCGGGGTGGCCGCGGCCGAAGTCGCCGCCGCGCGCGACAGCGGCAGTCCGGCGCAGAGCGCGAGCGCGAGAGCGGCCCCGAGCAGGGCGAGACGACGTGGCATCCGTCGATTCTCGTCCGGCGCCCCAAGGCGACTCAAGTGGGGCGGCTTACTTGCGGCGGCCCGGCTTCGGCTCGTCTCCGCGCGGGTGGCCCTCGGCCATCTGCTGCAGCTCGGAGCGGCGGACGCGCACGAACTCGAGGAACGCGCGCGTCGCCGCCGGCTGGAAGCGCGCGAGCGAGATCACGGCCACGGTGCGCCGCAGGCGGTGGCCTTCGACGCGCAGCTTCGACAGCCAGCCCCAGGCGACCTCGTCGCGCACCGCCCAGGCGGGCAGCAGCGACACGCCGATGCCGCGCTCCACCATCAGCTTGATGAACGAGGTGTCGTTCGACTCGAGCGCGAGCGACGGCTCGATCCCGACCTTGTTGAAGAACTGGTCGGTGCTGCGCCGGATCGACCCGCCGCGCTCGAACAGGATCAGACGCTCGCGGCGCAGGTCCTCGATCGAGGCCTCGTCGCGGCCGGCGAGCCGGTGCGCGTGGCCCACCACCAGCAGCAGCTCGTCCTCGAACAGGTTCTCGATCTTGAGCGCGGGCGAATAGACCGGCAGCGAGGCGAAGCCGACGTCGGCCGCCCCGTTCAGGATGTCGGCCACCGTCTCGTCGGTGCTCGAGGTGGTGCGGAAGGAAACGTCGATGCGCGGCTGTGCGCGCATGAAGGCCTCGAAGAGCGGCGCAAAGAGATGGACGATCGCCTGCGTCGCCGCGGCGGCCCGCACGCGCCCCGCGGGCGAGTGCTCCCCCCCGCTCACCCGCTCCTTCAGCGCCTCGGCCTCGTCGAGCAGGCGAATCGCGTGCTCGAGCGCCGCCTGGCCCGCCGACGAGAGCTTGACGCCGCGCTTGGCGCGGATGAAGAGCGGCTCGCCCGAGCTCGGTCTCGAGCGACTTGATCTGGTGGCTGACCGCCGACTGGGTCAACCCCAGCCGCTCCGCCGCCCGGGTGAAGTTCAGCGTCTCGGCAACGACCCTGAATGTACGGAGTTGCGAGAGCTCCATCGTCTTCCCCTACCCACCCCAACCCATGAGCTAAGGTCATGAATCATAGCAGAGGAATCAAGCAGATCGCTTGCTGTGCACGGAGCAACGAGGCCCGACAGATCGGAGGAACCGGACGGCGCGCTCGTCCGGTTCCTCCGCAAGCCTGGTGCACGGATTTCAGTGGCAGGTCTTCGCGCCTTCGGGGCCCTCGTAGAAGACGTAGTCGGCCCTGTAAGGCATGAACGCCTGCTTGCCCACGTCCCCCAACTGGGCGCAGCCCGTCGACGGTGCGAGCCCTCCCTCGGTGTTCACGCGCTGGATGAAGGTCGTATTCGTCAGGGTGTCGCCACCGTTGGGTCCGTCCTGGGCTCCAGCCACCGTGAGCAGCAGCCAGGCAACGGCACCCGGCTTGACGAAATCGGGGTCGGTTGCTGTGGTTGCAGTCTGGGCGGGCGTCGTACCGGCCCAGACGGTGCTCGTGTCCGAGTGCTGCCACGACGCGCGGATCGTGCCATTGGCCACCACCCTCGGATTCGTGTTGGGCTCGCACGGGTTGGGCCTGAAGACGTGGGTGATGATCTGCTTGCCGCTCTTCTTGAACAGCGTGGCATCCGGCGTGAAGAGTGTCCAGGCGAAGCCAGAGGTCGTGGACACGCAGACGTAATTCTGCGTGCCGCGAGCGTGACCGATGAGGAACGCCTCGGCCCCTCGGGCACCTCGAGTTTGTCGGGCACGCGTGGCGGTGTGACTTCGCCAGCGTGGGCGGGCAGCGGTAGCGAGAGCGTGAACGCCACGGCGAGAGCACGGCGTGTCTTCATGCGATTCTCCTTCTTGAAAACGGTCCGAGAGCGTCACCCTTGCGGAGACGTTCCGAAGCTATGTCTCGGCCGTTAAGGCGGCGTTAGCCGGAGCGTTAGCGCCCCTGCGTCGATCACGCGAATCGGTGAAAGCTTGTGCCCGTCTCTCCAGGAACATCCATGCAGATGCACCCGTAGACTGGAGCGTGGCGAGTCTCGGGCCGAAGGGTCCCCAAAGCTTCGATCGGTCGATCGTCGAGGGCGCGATCGGGCCGGCGGTGTGGCGGCTGGCGTGGCCGACGATGTTGCAAAACGTCATCGCAGGACTGCAGGGGATCATCGACCACGCGATGGTCGGGCACTACGTCGGCTACACGGCCAACGCCGCGATCGGCGTCAGCTGGCAGGTCATCATCGTCGTCATCGTCTTCATCACCTCGGTCTTCAGCGGGATGGGAGTGCTGGTGGCGCGCTTCGCCGGCGCGAACGAGCCAGAGAAGGTCAACCGCGTCGTCTACCAGGCGTTCCTGGTGGCGCTCGGGCTCTCGGTGGTGATGGCCGCGGCCGGCTACGCCGCCGCGCCGGCGCTGCTCGACGTCGTCCACGCCGCGCCCGAGGTGCGGCACGAGGCGCTGCCGTTCCTGCGCGCCATGTTCCTGGGCATCCTCGGCATGATGATGTTCTTCATGCTGAGCGGCGCCTTTCGCGCCGCGGGCGACGCGCGCACACCCCTGCGGCTCGGCATCGGGATGACGGCGCTCACCATCCTCTTCAACGTCCTGCTCAT
Source organism: uncultured Acidobacteriota bacterium (assembly GCA_963724555.1). Classification (GTDB taxonomy): domain Bacteria; phylum Acidobacteriota; class Vicinamibacteria; order Fen-336; family Fen-336; genus DATBSL01. The sequence continues at coordinate 8,202 of CAVRVE010000022.1, read as the reverse complement.
CCCGAGGCTCGGCACCCTCGGCGCGGCGCTCGGCACGATCGCGAGCAGCACGCTCGTCACGGTGTACGGAGTGTGGCGGCTGTTCGCGCCCGGCTCGGTGATCCATTTCCGCCGAGGCATGGACATGGCACCGGATCTCGGGATCATCCGCTCGCTCTTCCGCTTCGGGCTGCCGACGGGAATCCAGGGCATCGCCATGAACATCGCGGGCGTCCTGCTGCTGCGCTTCATCGGGTCGCTCGAGCACAGCGCGGCGGCCCAGGCGGCCTACGCCGTGGGCTACACGGAGCTCTTCTCGCTGATCACGTGGACCTCGGTGGGCCTGATGGGCGCGTCGGCCACGTTCGCCGGACAGAACCTCGGCGCCCGCAACCCGGAGCGCGCGCGCCACGGCGTGGCGGTGGCCTCCAGGATCGGCCTGTGCCTGGCGGCGATCGTTGGAGCCCTCTTCCTCCTGATCCCCGCGCAGCTGCTGGGTCTGTTCGGCATGACCGAGCCGCTCGTCTCGTCCATCGGCGAGCAGCTGCTGATGTACCTGAGCGTGTCGGGGCTCTTCGTGACCGTCGCGCTCAGCTACACCGGCGGGCTGCAGGGAACCGGCGACACGCGCAGCCCGCTCTTCATCTCGGTCATCTCCCAGATCGCGGTGCCGATCGGCTGGTGCACCTGGGTCCAGGCCACGCACGGCCTGCAGCCGACCGACATCTGGCTCGCCATCGTGCTCGGCCACGTCACGCGCGCCGCGCTCAGCGTGGCTCGCTTCCGTCAGGGCCGCTGGCGTGAGATCGGGGTGGACATCGAGCCCGCGCGCCCATAGGAGACCCGCTGATCCCGCCGAGCGTGGAGCAAGCTGTAGGACAATGACTTCGTTCTGAGCTCACAGGCGGAAGACGCGGCGCGCCTCGCGAATCCGGGGGCTGCCGTACGCTCGGAGGAGGAGCTCGGCAAGGACCTCGGCATCGGCACGCGCGCGCTGGCGCGGGGCCAGTCGCGCTTCCTGAACCCCGACGGCAGCTTCAACGTGGTCCGCGAGGGGCTGCCGTTCTGGCGCTCGCTGAGCCTCTACCACGCGCTGCTCACGATGCCGTGGCCGGCCTTCTTCGCCGTGGTCGCGGCAGGCTACTACGCGACCAACGTGCTCTTCGCGCTGGCCTACGTCGCGTGCGGACCCGACGCCCTGCAGGGGCTCTCCGACGTGCAGAACCCGGAGCACCGCTTCTGGGAGTCCTTCTTCTTCTCGGTCCATACGCTCGCCACGATCGGCTACGGCACGCTCAGCCCGCGCACGTACCCGGCCCACGTGCTGGTGACGATCGAGGCGCTCTTCGGGCTGCTCGGATTCGCGCTCGCCACCGGGCTGCTGTTCGCGCGCTTCTCGCGCCCGCAGGCGCTCATCGTGTTCAGCGAACACGCGGTGGTGGCGCCCTACCGCGGCGGCATGGGGCTGATGCTGCGCGTCGTGAACGGGCGGCGCACCCAGCTGATCGAAGTCGAGGCCACCGTCTCGCTCGGCTGGCTGCAGCAGGTGGACGGGCGGCCGGTGCGGCGCTTCGAGCTGCTGTCGCTCGAGCGGCACAAGATCAACTTCTTCCCGCTCCACTGGGTGATCGTCCACCCGATCGACACGCGAAGCCCGCTCGACGGCATGGGCGAGGCCGAGCTCGCCGCGGCTCACCCCGAGCTGTTCGTGATCCTGAGCGCGATCGACGAGGGCTCTTCGCAGGCCGTCTACGCGCGGCGCTCGTACCGGGCCGAGGAGCTCGTGTGGAACGCGCGTTTCGCGGACATGTTCGTCGAGACGCGCGACGGCCGGGCCGGGATCGACGTCCGCAAGCTCAACGACCTCGAACGGCTCTGACCGAGCCGTCCGCCAACGACTCGTGAGAAGGCCCTATTTCCGATCGGGCCCCTTCAGGTACTTGAGCACGTCGGAGTCTGTCGAGAGGATCAGCCAGGTCTTGTCGTCCAGGCCCGCTCCCAGAGTGTCCATCGTCTTGGTGAACTGATAGAGCTCCGGGTCTTTCCCGTACGCCCTGGCGTAGATGCCCGTCGCCTTGGCGTCGGCGGCCCCCTTCACCTCCTGGGCGCTGCGGTAGCCGACCGAGGTCAGCGCCAGGATGTCCCTTTCCTTCTGGCCGCGGATCTCCGCCGCGCGGCCCTGGCCTTCGGAGCGGCTGCGTTCGGCGATCCGCTTGCGCTCGGAAGTCATTCGCTCGAAGACCTTCTGCTGGACGCTCTCCACGTAGTTGATGCGCCGGAAGCGCACGTCCACCAGCTCGATACCGAACTCCGGCGTGATCTTGGCGGCCTTCTCCAGGATGGCTTGCCCGATCTTCTCCCGTCCGCTGTGGACCTCGGCCATCGCCTCGGCGGCGCCGATCCCCTCGAGCTCCTCGGTCCTCTGGAAGGCGCGGTTGCTGGAGCGGACCAACTCGATCAGGTCGTACGAAGCCACGGCGTTGCGGGTCTCGCCGTCGACGATGTCGTCGAGCCGGCTCTGGGCGCCTCGCTCGTCCCGCACCGCTTGATAGAAGCGCAGCGGGTCGGCGATGCGCCAGCGGGCGTAGGTGTCGACCCAGATGTACTTCTTGTCCCGGGTCGTGATCTCGCGCGCGTCGCCGTCGAACTCGAGCCAGCGCTTGTCGAAGCGGTGGACGTCCTGGATCAGCGGGACCTTCACGTGCAGGCCCGGCTCCTTGACGAGGCCCCCCACGGGCCTGCCGAACTGCGTCAGGATCACCTGCTCCGTCTCGGAGACCGTGTAGACCGAGAGAAAGAGCAGGATCGCCACGAGCACGACGGCCACGAGGACGAGCCGCGCCCTCACGGCTTCACCTCCTTGCGCTCCCCGTCGAGCTGCAACAGGGGCAGGATGCCCTTCGCCTTGTCGTCGATCACCAGCTTGCGTCCCAGCCTGGGCAGCAGCTGTGCCATGGCTTCGAGGTAGATGCGCTTTCTCGTCACGGCGGGGGCCTTCTTGTACTCCTCGTAGACGGCATCGAAGCGTTTGGCATCGCCCTCGGCCTTGTTCACGCGCTCGAGGGCGTAACCCTCCGCCGCGCGCACCGCCTGGTCGGCTTCGCCCTTGGCGCGCGGCACTTCCTTGTTGTAGTCGGCCCAGGCCTCGTTGATGGACCGTTCCTTCTCCTGGATCGCCTGGTTGACCTCGTTGAACGCGGGTCTCACCTTGTCCGGCGGGTTCACGTCCTGCAGGATCAGCTGCTGGACGACGATACCGATGCCGTAGCGGTCACACAGCCGCTGCAGCTCCTCCTTGGCCTGGCGTGCAACGGCCTCGCGCCCGATGGTCAGGACCTCGTCGACGCTGTGGTCGCCGACGACCTGGCGCATGGCGGCCTCCGACATCGAGTGGAACGTCATCGGCACGTCGCGCACGTCGAACAGGAACTTCTTCGGATCCTTGATCCGGAACTGCACGATCCACTCGACCACCGCCACGTTGAGGTCGCCCGTGAGCATCATGGATTCGCCCGCGGTCTCCGGCGACGCGGCGGCGTAGGTGGACTTGATCCCGGGGCTCGTGGTCCTGAAGCCGAACTCCATCTTGAGCGTGCGTTGGACGGGGACCTTGGTCACCGTCTCGACACCGAAAGGCAGCTTCAGGTGAGGACCCGGGTCCGATGTCCGGACGAACCTGCCAAACCGCTGGACGACGCCCACCTCATCGGGCTCGACCTGGTAGTAGCCCGTCAGGACGAGAAGCAGTACGGCGGCGACGGCCACAACCCAGCGCAGCACCGATGCCCGCAGACGTAAGAATGGCGGAAACCTCGGTCCGCCGCCGCCATCGATATCGATGACGGAGCCCCTCCAGCGCTCGCCTGGCATGACCCGCCCCCTCGTGTGCGTGCACCATAGCACCCCTTCCTGGTCGCGGAGGGTGATCCGTGTGCATCATCTCCTCGGCTCAGGCCGACGCGACGCGAGCCGAGTCTCTAGCGCGGATCGACGAGCGTCTCCATCTCCTGCCCCGTGACATTCCGGGCAAGGCTCGAGAAGGTGCCGCGCTCGGCGATCTCCCGTGCCGCCTCGAGAAAGCCCGTCCACGCCGCGCGGGCCAGCGCCCCGCCCACGCTGATGCGTCGAACGCCGACGTCGGCCATCTCCGCCACGGTCGTGAAATCGCCGTGAACGAGGACGTTCACGGGACGAGGGGCCACTGCCTTCACGACCGCGACCACGTCCTCCCGCGTGCGGATGCCCGGCGCGTAGAGGCACTCGGCGCCCGCTTCCGCGAACGCCTGCAGGCGGCGGATCGTCTCGCCGAGGTCCGGACGGCCGGCGATGAAGCCTTCGGACCGTCCGGTGAGCAGGACAGCGGTGCCGCTCTCGTCGATGGCGCGGCGTGCGGCCCGGATCCGCTCGACCGCCAGCGGGAAGTCGAAGAGCGGGCCTGCCGGGTCCCCCGTCGAGTCCTCGATCGAGATCCCGGCCACCCCCGTCCCCAGCGCCAGCGCCACGTTGTCGCCGACCTCTTCCGGCTCGGTGCCGAAGCCGCCCCGGAAGTCCCCGTTGACCGGGACGGGCACGCTCTCCGTGAGCGCTCGGAAGTGCGCGAGCGTCTGCTCCCGCGTGGACTGCGCGTCGCGCCGCCCCGCCGACCACGCGAACCCGGAGCTCGTCGTCGCGAGGGCCTGAAAGCCGAGGCCGACGAGCACGCGGGCGCTGCCGATGTCCCAGGGATTGGGAATGACGAAGCAGCCCGCCTCGTGGAGCTGGCGGAAGCGGCGAACGCGGTCCACGGCGTCGAGCATGGCGGGAGAACGCACCATCCTAACGCAGGGGCGCTGCGCTCCGGCCCGGAGGTGCCATGCGCGATCGGCACGGGCCTCTTCGAGGCCTGCTACGGGCAGCGAGTAGTGAAGGCCGGACCTTAGTCCGAGCGTAGCGCCTGCATCACGTTGACGCGGGCGGCGCGCGCCGCCGGCAGCGCCGACGCCACGACCGCGGCGGCCAGCAGCACGAGCGCCGAACCGACCACGGGCAGAACGCTCGGCAGCTTCACGTCCCCGAGATAGCTCCCCGCCAGGCGCGCCAGCACGAACCCGCCGAGCGCCCCCGCGACCAGGCCGGCCACGGCGATCAGTGCGCCTTCGGCGATGACGCCCCGCAGCAGATGCCGCGGCTCGGAGCCGATCGCCAGCCGGATGCCGAACTCACGCGTGCGCCCGCTGACCGAGAACGCAAGGACACCGGCGACGCCGACCACGGCAATCGCGAGCGCCACGGCCGCGAAGCCGCCGAAAACGACGGCGTTCAAGCGATCCGGGGTGAGCACCTCGGTGCGGATGTCCTCGAGTGTCGCCGCGCGCTCGACCGGCTGGTCCACCGACAGGCCGCGGACGATCCGCGTGACACTGGGCACCAGCGCGTACGGGTCCTGGCGCGCGTGGACGAAGAGCCGGCCGCCCCAGACCACCTGCTGCTCGAACGGGTGATACACGGTGAGCACCGACCCCGGCACCAGGTGCTCGTCGTCGATATCGGGCACGACCCCGACCACGCGCCGGGGCGCCGTGCTGACCTCGATGAACGACATCACCGGATCGGTCCATCTCAGGTGCCGATTGACGGCGTCCTGGCTCGGGAACATCCGCTGAGCCAGGCTCTGGCTCACGATCACGACGAGCTCGGAGTCGCGTCGGTCGGCGTCCGTGAAGTCGCGCCCGGCGAGCATCGGGACGCCGAGGGCCGCGAAGAACCCGGCAGACACGGTGCGGAAGTTCGCGCGCGGGTCCTGCTCGCCCGGTGACTTGACGTGGCCCTCGCCCGAGAACTCGAAGCCGGGACCGAAGCTGCCGGCGTCGCGCCACGGCACGACGGTGCCGACCGCGACCTGGTTCACCCCCGGCAGCTCGCGGATCCGGCGCATGGCTTCCTTGTAGAAGCCGACGTTCTGCTCGGGCGTACGGCCGTAGGTCACCACCGGCACGTTCAGCGCGAGCACCTGGCGCGTCTCGAAGCCGGGTTGCGCCGCCTGCAGCGCGAGCAGCGCCTTCAGGAGCATGCTGGCGCCGACCAGGAGCACGAACGACGCCGCGATCTGGGTCACCGCGAAGGCGCGCAGCCTCGAGCTCGTGCCCCCGGCGATCCGGAAGCTGCCCGCCGCGAGCCCCAGTGCCCGCGAGCCATCGGTCGACGGCAGGCGCGGAACGAACGCCAGCAACACGGCGGCGCCCACGGCCAGGAGCGCCCCGACCCAGAGCAGGCTGGCATCGACCGTCAGGTCCAGCGCGCGGACCGAGAAACGCGAGGCGTAGCGGCCCAGGATCGCCACCATCGGCCGCGCGCTCAGCACGCCGAGGAGCGCGCCCGCGCCGCAGAGCAGCAAGCTCTCGGCGAGGAGAGTCCGGCGCAGGGCCGAAGTGCCCGCGCCCAGCGCCGCCCGGATCGCGAGCTCGCCTTCGCGCCGCGTCGTCCGCGTCAGGATCAGGTTGGCGACGTTCGAGCACGCCACGACGAAGACGAGCGCCGACGCGACGAGCAGCACCAGCAGCACGGTCCTGGCGCGAGACGTGAGCTGGTCGCGGAGCCGCGTCGCCTCGATCCGGAAGTCCGCCTGGGCCGGGTAGGAGTCGGGATGCTCCTTGAGGATCGCGGCGTGGACGGTACGCAGCTCGGCGCGCGCCTGCTCGAGCTCGACGCCCGGCGCGAGCCGGCCGAAGAGCTCGGTCATCCGGTGCACCCGCCCCGTCACCATGGTCGCCGACAAGTGATGCGGGCTCGTCACCACGTTCGCGATGATCTCGGTGTCGGCGGGATAGGGCACCGACGGCTCGAGGACGCCCACGATGGTGGCGGAGGCGGCATCGAGGCGGATCGTCTTTCCGATCACGGACGGGTCGCTGTTGAGCCCCGTCGTCCAGAAGCGATGCGTCAGCACCACGGCGCCCGCGGCTCCCGGTCCGTCGTCCGCCGGCCCAAGGAGCCGTCCCAGCACCGGGCGCAGCCCCATCACCTCGAAGTAGGTCCCCCCGACCACCCCCGCGCGGACCTCGCGCGCGTCTCCCAGGCCGACCATGGTGAACCCGATCGTGGAGAAGTCGCCGAACGCGCCGAGCGTCTTGACCCGCTCGCGCAGGTCCTGGATCTCCGGCACGGAGAAGGTGGTGTTGTCGGCCCCGATGCCGTGCGCGGTCTGGCGGATGTAGATCAGCCGGTCCTCGTCGCGGTTGGCGAGCGGCCGCAGCAGCACCCCGCTCACCAGGCTGAAGATGGCCGCGTTGGCGCCGATGCCGAGCGCCAGCGTGAGGACCACCGTCAGCGTCAGTCCCTTGGTGCGAGCGAGCGAGCGCACGGCGCACCTGACGTCACTCAGAAACGGCATCCAGACCTCCAGCGTGTCAGCCTGCCCCTACTAGTGACGTCGAACGGTGACCGGCGAAATCGACATCCAAAGCGTACTTTTTCCGTCCTGGGCATCAAACACCGGCCACGCGCCCACATCCCTCGTTACGATGCTGACCGCGAAAGCGTTCGGCCCGGTGGCCTTTCCGCAGGTCCGGGCGAGCATCGGTCCAGCGCGATGGATCGGGACAACACAATCGATTGGTGCTCCTCTCTCCGTGCGCATAGAGTCGGAGATCGGAACGCGCCATCTGGCGCGAACCACATTCCCAAACAATCGAGGTAAAGAAACTGATGCGGAAGAATCTGTTCGTGTCGTCCATCCTGCTGTGCGTCGCGACGTTGATGGGGAGCCAGGCCGCCTTCGCCGGCGACAACAACTGGGTGGGCTCGTGGAAGCTGAACGCCGCGAAGTCGAAGTTCAGCTCGGACGCCGTCAGCCGTGCTCAGACGCTGAAGTTCGAGGCCACGCCGGCCGGGATCAAGCTCACGTCCGATGGAACCGACCCGCAGGGGAAGGTCATGCACGGCGAGTACACGTCGAACTTCGACGGCAAGGACGTCGCGTGGAGCGGCAATCCCGTGGCTGACATGGCGTGCCCCAAGCGGATCGACGCCAGCAGCTACGAGAACGTCTGGAAGCTGGCCGGAAAGCAGACCATGAAGTCGATGGTCGTGGTCTCGGGCGACAACAAGACCCTGACGGTGACGCAGACGCCGAGCGGCGCACAGGGCGCAGCCACCAGCTCCGTCGCGGTGTACGACCGGCAGTAGGTCTTCGGTCGACCGGCTCCCGGCACTTCCGCGCCATCCGTTTGCGCCGAGCTGCCGGGG
>CAVRVE010000021.1:0-136434 GCA_963724555.1 uncultured Acidobacteriota bacterium | reverse complement strand
TGCTGCTCGCGGTGCTGGGCGTGCGGCGCCTCGCTCCGAGGCCGCAGTGCGAGGCTCGTCGCGCTGGCGCTCGCTGTTCCTGCTGCCCGCGAGCCAGATCGGCGTCCACTGGCCGTGGAGCACCCGTCTTCGGCGACGCGATGCGCGAGATCCTGCCGGGGACGACGCTGGGGCGCTCGCCGGCGCTGAAGCAACGCGTCCAGCATCTGCCGCCCGGGACGCTGCTCGTCGTGGGCCGGCCCGTCAACGCGCACCGCTGGCTCGCGACGGCGGTCTCGCTGCTCGCCTACCCGCGGGCGGTCGTGGCCGACTGGTCGGACAGCGCCTCCGGTCTCGATCCACCCGGACGGCGGCGAGGCGCTCTATGCGTCGCTGCTCGCGCGCTGGAACGACCCGCAGCGTGGTCCCGATCGTGGCCGGGCTACGTCGCCCTTCCCCGCCGCGGCTCGCAGAGCTCGGCGGCGGCTTCGCGCGGATCCCGCAGCGGGACGCGACCGCTCGGTCGTGCACGTCGTCAACCCCGCCGGGCTCGACCGCGACGCGCGCGCCGGGCGGCCGAGCTTCCGCGTCGGAAAAGGCCGCACCAAGCTCGTCGTCTTCTCGCCCGCAGGCGCAGCCGCGACGCTTCGATCTCGAGCTGCAGCCCTACCGCGGGCGGCCGGGCACGCGGCTCGTCGCCTTCCTCGCGGGAGGCGACTACAGCCATCGCAGCGTGCGGCTCGCGGCCGCGGAGACGCCCGTCGCGGAGACGCGGCTCTCCGGCGAGACGGCGCTCCACATCCCGCTGGAGCTTCCACGCGGCCTCAGCACGGTCGTCCTCGTCGTCGACGAGGGGCGCGGCGAGCTCGACGCACGCGAGCCCGTGACGGTCGTGGGGCTGCGGCTGTCGGGCGGCGCGGCGGCGGCGTCGCGATAGCGTCGGCGCGCTTGGTCGGTTTCGCGCGCGGAAGGTAGACTGCTCGCTGCCATGAGCGTCCCGATCGTCGACCTGCGCGCGCAGTACCTGCGCATCCAGCCCGAGGTCGACGCCGCGATCGCGCGCGTGGTGGCGAGCACGCAGTTCATCGGCGGCGAGGAGTGCCGGCTGTTCGAGCAGGAGTTCGCGGCCTACTGCGGCGCGCGCCACGCGATCGGCGTCGCGAACGGGACCGACGCGCTCACGGTGGCGCTGCGCGCCTACGGCATCGGGCCGGGCGACGAGGTGGTCACCGTCGCGAACACCTTCATCGCCACCGGCGAGGCGATCCTGCTGAACGGGGCGCGGCCGGTGTTCGTGGACGTGGAGGCGGCCTCGTTCACGATGGATCCCGCCGGGCTCGAGGCGGCGATCACGCCGCGCACGAAGCTGATCCTGCCGGTGCATCTCTACGGCCATCCGGCGAACATCGACGCCGTCCTCGCGGTCGCCGGAAAGCCACGGGCTGCCGGTGCTCGAGGACGCGGCACAGGCCCACGGCGCCGAGGTCGCGGGGCGGCGCGCCGGCAGCCTGGGCCACGCCGCGTGCTTCAGCTTCTACCCGGGCAAGAACCTCGGCGCCTACGGCGACGCCGGGGCGGTCACCACGAACGATCCCGACTTCGCGGCGCGCGTCCGCCAGATCGCGAATCACGGCGGCGGCACGCACCAGTACGACAACGTCGTGGTCGGCACCAACAGCCGGCTCGACGCGCTGCAGGCCGCGGTCCTGCGCGTGAAGCTGCGCCATCTCGAGCACTGGACCCGCGAGCGGTCGGAACGGGCGCTCGCCTACACCCGGCTGCTGGAGGGCGCGCCCGGCCTGGTGCTGCCGCGCGAGCAGGCCTGGGGGCGCTCGGCCTGGCACCTCTACACGCTGCGCGTGGAGCGCCGCGACGGCCTCCAGGCGCACCTGCACTCGCGAGGAATCGCCACCTCGGTCCACTACCCGCGGCCGATCCACCTGCAGCCGGCGATGGCCGCGGCCGGCGGCAAGCCGGGCGACCTCCCGGTCTCGGAGCGGCTGTCGCTCGAGGTGCTGCAGGTGCCGCTCTATCCGGAGCTCCCGCTCGAGACGCTCGAGTGGATCGCGCAGGAGACCCGGAGCTTCTGCAGCGCGGGCTAGCCCGCCCCGGCGGCGCGCCCGCTCAAGGCCCCGCCAGCTCGAACGCGAACACGACGCGCTCGCCGGCGCGGCCCCGCAGCCGGAACACCACCGCATCGGCCGTCAGCTGGATCGCCTCTCCCGCGACGACCCGCAGCGAGCCGGGCGTGAGGCGCAGCGCCGACAGGTCGAAACGCCAGGCGCCGCCCGGGCGCCGCCCCTCGCCGGCGTCGTCGACGAGAGTCGCCTCGAAGCGATGAGGGCCCGGACCGAGGGCGCTCGTGAACGACTCGATGCCGGCCGACGGGAACACGGCCTCGGCGCCGTCCACCACGACCTGGCCGCGAGCCGCGGCGAGCGACAGCTCGCTCTGCCACGCCGCCGCCTGCGCGCCGGCGCCGCGACGGCGCGCACGCAGCCGCGGCCGATCGAGCGCACGTCGACGGAGTCGGGATTGCTGACGTTGCCGCAGTTGTCGACCGCGCGCGCCGTGATCCGGAAGCGATCCTCGGGCGCCTGGCCGCAGCTTGGCTGGTTGGTCCAGCTCGTCGGCGTAGGGGGCGCTCGAGACGGTCGCGATCGCCGTCTCGCCGCCGCACACGCTGCCGGGGCAGTACTGGTAGGTGAAGCGAACCTCCCGGATCCCCGATCCCGGCGAAGGATCGGTGGCCGTGGCCGCCACCGGGACGGGGTTCCCCACCGGACCCGTCTGCGGTGTGGTGATCTGCACCGTCGGCTTCTGGTTCGGCGACTCGCACGGCATCGTCGTGGTGGTCGTCGGGGTCGGGCTCGGCAGCGTCGTGGTGGTGGTCGTCGTGGCCGTCGTGGTGGTCGTGGTGGTCGTAGTGGTCGTGGTGGTGGTGGTGGTCGTGGTCGTGGTGTCTCCGCCCGCCGCCAGGACCGCCGCGGTGCCGCCGCCCACCACCAGCACGCCGCCCGCGATCAGCAGCGGCGAGAGCTCCCCCGCCGGTCACGAATCCGAGCGGCGCCGCCCCCGACGCCGAGCCGACCACCAGGCCGGCCCCGTCGGCGACCGGCGCGAGCGGACCGCCCGAGCAGCGTCCGTCCGACGGTGACGAGCAGCGTCGCGTCCTTGGTGCGGGCCTCGGAGGAGCGCCGGTCGGTCGCCGAGATGTAGTACTCGATGCGGCCGATGTCCTTCTTCGGGCGCGGCAGCGTTCCGTGGTGGCACGGCATGTCGCGCTTCATCTCGACGTAGAACCAGTCCTTGCTGCCGAAGGCGCGGAAGTAGACGCGCGCGCGCGCGAGCTGGCTGGCCGGGCGGAAGCAGGCGTCGAGGCGGGCGTACTTGCCGGCCGCGACGCAGGCGGGGGCCTGGTGCTCGATCTCGATCGGGCTCTGGACGGGGGCCGCCTGGGCGCCGCCGGCCGGGGGGGCCTGGCGCGGCGGCGGCGACCTGCTGGGCGCTCCCCGGGCCGGCGAGGGCCACGGCCAGGCACACGGCCACCAGGCCGGTTCGGACGGGGCGACGCGGGAGGGGGTCACTTCGTCACGGAGGGTCGAGTCGCTCGAGCGGCGCCATTCTCTCAGAGATGACACGGGGGGCGGAAGGCCCTAAAATCGTGGCGCACAGGGGGCTTTGCGAATGAAGAGCGGCGCGAGCAGGTCGGTTCGCCGGTGCCTGGTTGGGACGCTCCTCGTCGCGCTCGCGTCGTGCGGTGGCGACGAAGTGCGGCCGCCCGTCGCCGATCATCACGCCCCAGCCGGTGCGCGGGATCCTGGCGCAGACCTCCTTCTCGGGCTTCCAGTCCGACATCTGGGTCTCGCTCGAGATCATCCTGACCCAGAAGGGCGTCGTCGACATCACGGTCGACTGGACGACGCCCAGCACCTGGATGTACGTCTACATGGGCAAGACCAACTGCACGTATCAGCAGCTCGCGGGGAAAACCTGCCCGTTCTTCCTGAAGTCCGAGACCAAGGACCCCAAGCCGCGCGTGCTCTACACGGAGTCGCTCGATCCGGGCACCTACTACCTGGTTCTCTACAACGTCCCGCGCGACCCGGCGACCGGGAATGGCAGCGACAACACCGAGTCGGTCGCCCTGCAGCTCGGCCTGACCGTCTACCCGTTCACGAACCGCGCCCCGGGAGCGGTCAGCATCGGCCGCACCCAGATCGTCGCGCCGCAGCAGTAGCCCGTGAGGGCGGTCACAGGCGGCCGGCGGTAGACTAGAAGTCAGGGCTCTCCTAACCCTTCCAGGAGGCGTTCCATGCCACTCGCAGCAGCGCTGTTGCTGGTCGTGATGACGCCGCAGGACGCGCCCCCCGCGACGAAGCACCGCGCGGCCACGTCCGCCGAGGCGACGGCCGACGCCCCCTCGGCAATCGCCGCGGGCCAGGCGGCCTTCAAGAAGCGCCACTTCAAGGCCGCCCAGGCCGACTTCGAGAAGGCGCTCGCCGCCGATCCGCAGAGCGCGGCGGCCGCGTTCTACCTCGGCTACACCCACTACAAGATGGGCGAGCCCTCGCGCCGGATGAACGAGCACAAGGAGCAGGCGAAGGAGCTGTTCGCCAAGGCCTTTTCGCTCGACCCGACCTTCACGCCCGACTGGGGACGCTCGCGCCGCCGCCCCCGCCTCCGCCGCCCAGGCCGTAGCGGCGAACGCGCCTGCTTACTGCAGCAGGCGCTGGACGAAGGACATCTTGCTGATGTCCGAGTAGAGCACGAGGCCGATCAGCAGGAAGATCACGGCGGCGCCCGCGTTCATGATCCAGCTCTTGACGAGCGGGCTCAGGTCGCGGCGCGCCACGCCCTCGATCCCCAGGATCGCGAGGTGGCCGCCGTCGAGCGGGGCGAGCGGGAACAGGTTCAGGATCCCGACCTGCAGGCTGATCACGGCGACCAGGAACAGCAGCGAGCCGGGCCCGCCGCGCGCCGCGTCGCCCGAGGCCTGGGCGATGCCGAGCGGACCCATCATCGTCTTGGGCGAGATGCGGGCGGTGACGAGGCGTCCCACCACGTCGAAGGTCTGCTTCGTCATGTCCCAGGTCCAGCGCGAGGCCTCGACGACCGCCCGGGCCGGGCCGAACTGCTTGACCACGGTCTTGGGACCGATCCCGACGCGCGGCCCGGAGCCGGCGTCCTTGGGCGTGATCGCGAGCTCGAGCGTCTGGCCGTCGCGGTAGAGCCGGAACGCGAGCTCCTTGCCGCCCGCGCCGCCGACGATCGGGGGGATCTCCGAGAAGCTCTTCACCGGCTTGCCGTCGATCGCGAGGATGGCGTCGTCGACCTTCAGCCCCGCGGCCTCCGCGGGCTGGCCGGGAACCACCAGCCCGACCCGGACCAGCGGGTGCACGCCGATCGAGCCGATCCGCTCGGCCGTGGCCGCCTCCGAGCGCAAGGTGACCTCGCGCTCGCCCGCGCCGCCACGCACCTTCAGCTTCAAGGTCGTCTCGGGCCGGATCAGGATGTGGTACTGGGCGTCCTCCCACGACGGCAGCGTCTTGTCGTCGATCGACAGGATCTCGTCGCCCGGGACGAGGCCGGCCTTCTCCGCGGGCGAGCCGGCGTCCACCGCGCCGATGATCGGCCGGTCGAACGGGCTGGCGTCGACCATGAAGCCCACCATGTAGAGGCCCGTCAGCACGGTGATCGTGAGGACCGCGTTCATCGCCGGCCCGGCGAGGTAGACGAGGAAGCGCTGCCAGCGCGGCCGCGACATGAAGTCCTTGCCGTCGCCGCGCAGGCTGGTGTCCTCGCTCAGGTGGTCGCCGGGCTCGCCCTCGAGCTTGACGTAGCCGCCGAGCGGTATCGCGGACACGCGGCAGTCGGTGTCGCCCCACTGGAAGCCGAACAGGCGCTTGCCGAAGCCGAACGAGAAGATGAACACGCGCATCCCGAACGCCTTGGCGGTGATCAGGTGCCCGAACTCGTGCACGAAGATGATGATGCCGAGCACGGCGACGAAGGCGAGAGGAGTGGTGATGAAGCCCATGGGTTTTCCGTTTCGCTCGGGAGCGCTGCCTAGTGGATCGCGCGCGCCGGCGTGCGGCGCGCGAGGGCCTGCCGGGCGCGCTCCCTCGCCCGACGATCGGCCGCGAGCACGTCCTCGAGCGCGTGGACCTCGCTGCGCGGCTCGCTGTCGAGGACTTCCTGGATCGACTCGGGAATGGCGAGGAAGGGCGCCCTGCCGTCGAGGAAGGCCGCGACGGCCTCCTCGTTGGCGGCGTTGAGCGCCGCGGGCGCCGTGCCGCCCTGCTCGAGCGCGCGGTAGGCGAGCGCCAGGCAGGGAAAGCGCTCGCGGTCGGGCGGCGCGAAGTCGAGCTGCATCGCCTTCGTGAAGTCCATGCCGGGAATCGCGGCGTCCCACTTCTCGGGGTAGCTGAGCGCGTACTGGATCGGCATGCGCATGTCGGTCACCCCGAGCTGCGCGAGCACCGTGCCGTCCACCAGCTCCACCATCGAGTGCACGATCGACTGCGGGTGGATCAGCACGTCGATGCGCGCCCGCGTCCACGCCGAACAGGAAGCGCGCCTCGATCACCTCGAGCCCCTTGTTCATGAGCGTCGCCGAGTCGATCGTGATCTTCGGCCCCATGCGCCAGGTCGGATGCGCGAGCGCCTCCTCGCGCGTGATCTCGAGGAAGCTCTCGCGCGGCCGGTTGCGGAAGGGTCCGCCCGAGGCGGTCAGCAGCAGCCGGCGCACGTCCTCGGGCCGCCTTCCGTCCAGGCACTCGTGAAGCGCGCAGTGCTCGCTGTCGATCGGCAGCAGGCGCGCGCCCGTCTCGCGCGCCCGCGCCAGCATCAGCTCCCCCGCCATCACCAGCGTTTCCTTGTTGGCGAGCGCCACGTCCTTGCCGGCCTCGAGCGCGCGGTAGGTCGGCACGAGCCCGACCGCACCCACCGCGGAGGCGACCACCATGCGCACGTCCGCGTGGGTCGCCACCGCGACCATGCCCTCGGTCCCCGTGAGCGCGCGGATGCCGCCGAGGTCCACGAGCCTGGACAGCCGCTCGAGAGCGGCCGCGTCCTCGACCGAGACGAGCTTCGGCCGGTAGCGCGCGACCTGCTCCGCGAGCCTCTCGACGTTCCGCCCGGCGGCGAGCCCGACGACCTCGAAGCGGCCCGGAAAGGCGTCGACGACACGCAGCACGTTCGTGCCGATCGAGCCCGTCGAGCCGAGGATCGCGAGACCTTTCATTGGGGGGGTGGGCGCGCGCTCCGGCGCTCAGCGAAGATACTGAAAATAATAGTACAGGACCGGCGCGCCGAACAGCAAACTGTCGAGCCGGTCGAGCATGCCGCCGTGGCCGGGAAAGAGTGTTCCCGAGTCCTTGGCGCCCGCCCAGCGCTTGAGCAGGCTCTCCTCGAGGTCGCCGACGATGCCGAGCGCGGCGACCGCGATGCCGAGCCCGACGGTGTGCAGCGGCGGAAGCCCCGGCAGGCCGACCTGCCGGATCAGGAACGCCCCGACGACCCCGCCGGCGAGACCGCCCAGGGCGCCCTCGATCGTCTTGCCCGGCGAGATGCTGGGCGCCAGCCGATGGCGGCCGACCGCGTGCCCGACGAAGAAGGCGAACGTGTCCGCGACGACCAGGATGCCGAGCAGCAGGACGATGCGAACAGCCGCCTTGCTCGACCGGCTCGAGCAACCGGAGCGCGCCGATCGTCCCGCCGAGCACGCCGAGGTACACCGCACCGAGCAGCGTCGCCGCCCCTGCGCCGACCGCGTCCTGGCCGGGCCCGCGCGCGAGCATCGCCCCCAGCAGCAGCAGCATGCCGAGCGGGCCGCAAGGGAAAGCCAGCGAGCCGGGCGCCGCCACGTCCAGGAAGAGCGCGGCCGCCAGCAGCGCGCCGGCGAGCGGCAGCGGGCGAATCCCGCGCGCCGAGACGAGCGCGAAGTACTCCAGCGAGGCCGATCCCGAGCGCAACCACCAGGATCGCGAGCACGAGCCAGGGCGGACCGAGCACGAGCGCCGCGACGACGAGCGGCAGCGCCACGAGCGCCGTCCCCACGCGCAGCGCGAGGTTTCGGGCGAAGCCCGGCGCGGCCAGGCCGCGCGGCGGCAGCGGATCAGGCCGGGCCGATTCCGCCGTAACGCCGCTCACGCTTCTGGAAGTCGAGGATGGCCTGGAGCAGGTGCCGGCGCCGGAAGTCGGGCCACAGCACGTCGGTGACCCAGATCTCGGAGTAGGCGATCTGCCACAGCAGGAAGTTGGAGACGCGCAGCTCGCCGCTCGTGCGGATCAGCAGGTCCGGGTCCGGCTGGCCGGCGGTGTAGAGGCGGCTCGAGAGCATGGCCTCGTCGATCGACTCGGGGTCGAGCCGGTTCTCGCGCACGTCGGCGCACAGCCGCCTCACGGCGTCGATGATCTCGGCGCGTCCGCCGTAGTTGAGCGCGATGTTGAACTGCAGCCCGGTGTTGGAGGCGGTGCGCTCGACGGCGCGCCCGAGCTCGCCGCGCACGTCGGAGTCGAGCTCCTGGCCGCGGCCCACCACGCGGAAGCGGATGTTGTTGCGCAGCAGCGTGTCGAGCTCGCTCCTCAGGTAGTGCTTGAGCAGGCCCATGAGCGTCGCCACCTCGCTCTCGGGCCGCTTCCAGTTCTCGATCGAGAACGCGTAGAGCGTGAGCACCTCGAGGCCGAGCCGCGCGCCCGTCTCGAGGGTGTCGCGCACGGCGTCGATCCCGGCGCGGTGGCCCTCGACGCGGTGCTTCTGCCGCAGCTGCGCCCAGCGCCCGTTGCCGTCCATGATCACCGCGACGTGGCGCGGCAGGCGCGTGAAGTCGATCGCGCGCAGCAGATCCTCTTCGCCGGTTCCGGCGGGGACGACCTCGAGCAGGTCCTGAAGGGACATGGCGGCGGTCGTCTATCCTAGCTCCGGCCCGAATCCGGGGGGTAATCGACGCGCACCAGCGTGAGCCCGCAGGCCGGGGCGGGCGCGGGCCAGGCGCGCCGGTCGCGGGCGGCGAGCGCGCGCGCCAGCTCCTCGACGCTCCGGGCGCCGCGGCCGGCCGCGATCAGTCCGCCGACCATGCTCCGCACCATCTTGCGCAGGAAGCCGTCGGCCTCGGTCTCGTAGACGAGCGTCCCCGGCTCGAACGCCGCCTCGGAGCGCGTCACGGTCCGCACCGTCGTCTTGGCCGAGGAGCCCGAGGAGGCGAGCGATGCGAAGTCGTGCCGGCCGAGGTAGAGCGCCGCGGCGGCACGCACGCGGTCCGCGTCGAGCGCGCTCGGGCAGAAGCCCGCGAAGCGGCGGCGCTGCGGCGGCTGGACGCCTCCGCAGTCGAGCACGTAGCGGTAGAGCTTCGAGACGGCGCTCTTGCGCGGGTGGAAGCCGGCAGCAGCGCGCGCCGCGGCCAGCACCCGCACGTCGTCGGGCAGCAGGCCGTTGAGCGCCCGCTGCAGCGCCTCCGGGTCGAGCTCGCGCGGCAGCTCGAAGGCCGCGACCTGCCCGAGCGCGTGGACGCCGGCGTCGGTGCGTCCCGCCGCAGCGACTGCGATCCGCGCGCCGCCCGCCAGCCGCCCGAGCGCCTGTTCCAGGGCGCCCTGAACCGTGCGGCCGCTCGTCCTCTGGAGCTGGAAGCCGGCGAAGTCGGTGCCATCGTACGCGAGCGTCACGCGGTAGAGCGGCACCCTGGTCTCGCCTTGCCGGTCAGCGGCCGGGACGCGAGCCGGGCTTCACGGGGGTGCCGCCCGCGGCGCACAGCGGGCAGGCCGAGGCCTCGTAGCTCGGGACCTCGAGCTCGAGCAGGCTGCGGTACGCCACGCCGAGCTCGGCCTTGCCGCCGCTGCGGTCGACGAGGCTGCCCACCGCCAGCACGCGCGCGCCGCTCGACTCGACGACGCCCATCACCTCGCGGGTCGACCCGCCCGTCGTGATCACGTCCTCGACCACGACCACGGCTTCGCCCGGCTCGAGCGTGAAGCCGCGCCGAAGCGACATCTTGCCGTCCTGGCGCTCCGTGAAAAGCCCCAGGCACGACAGGCCCCGCGCGACCTCGTGGGCGACGAGCACGCCGCCGAGCGCGGGAGCCACGACCGCGCGCGGAGCGTCCGCGCCGAGCAGCGGGCGCAGGCGCTCGGCGAGCGCCTGTCCGAGCCGCGTCGCGAGGACGGGGTCCATCAGCACGCGCGCGCACTGCAGATAGCGCGGCGAGTGGAGCCCGGACGAGAGCTGGAAGTGCCCTTGCAGGAGCGCTCCGCGCTCTTCGAACAGCCTCAGCAGCGAATCGTGATCGAGCGGCCCCTGTTCCACGGCCGCCATCCTACCGCTCTTCGCGCCTGGCCTCTCGTTGCTCCCCCGTATACTCGTGGAGCGATGGTCCCTCTGTCCGCCGTCCTCATCGCCTTCAACGAGGAGAAGACCCTCGAGGCGGCGCTCCACAGCGTGTCGTTCTGCGACGAGATCGTCCTCGTCGACTCCGGCTCGAGCGATCGCACCTGCGCGATCGCCGAGCAGGCGGGCGCCCGCGTGATCGTCAACGCGCCCTGGCCCGGCTTCGTGGCGCAGCGCGACTTCGCGGTGCGCGCGGCACGCCACGACTGGGTGCTGGCGCTCGACGCCGACGAGCGCGTCGGTGACGCGCTGCGCGCCGAGATCGAGCAGCTGCGCCGGAGCGGCTTCCAGGCGGCCGGCTACCGGATGCCGCGCGTCGCCTCCTACCTCGGCCGCTCGATCCGCGGTACCGACTGGTACCCCGACTGGCAGGTGCGCCTCTTCGACCGCACGCGCGCGGCCTGGCAGGGCAACCTCGTGCACGAGTCGGTCGGCGTGCGCGGGCCGGTCGGCCGCCTGCGCGGCGAGCTCGAGCACCACCCGTACACCGACATCTCGGACCACCTGTGCAAGATCGACTCCTACACGACGCTGTGGGCGCGCCAGGCGCACGGCGCCGGCCGCAGCTCGAACGTCGTCGACGTGTTCGCGGGTGCCACCTGGGCGTTCTTCCGCAACTACGTGCTGAAGCGCGGCTTCCTGCTCGGCAGCGCGGGCCTGCTGGTGTCGGTGCTCAACACCCACTACACCTTCGTCAAGCTGGCCAAGCTGCGCGAGCTCGCCACGGGCGGCGACGCGCGGCGATGAGACCGCGCGTGGTCCACGTGGACACCGCGGCCAGCTGGCGCGGCGGCCAGAACCAGGTCCTGCTCACGGCGCAGGGCATGATGGCGCGCGGCGTCGCGACCGAGATCGCCTGCCGCCGGGGCGGCGAGCTCGAGGCGCGCGCACGCGCAGCGGGAGTGAGCGTGGAGCCGGTCTCGTTCCGGGGCGACCTCTGGCCCGCCGGGATCCTCGCGCTCGCGCGCCGCGTGCGGCAGCAGCCCGAGAGCGTGCTGCTGCTCCACGACCCGCACGCGGTCTCCGCGGGCCTCATCGCCACCCGCCTCGGCCGGCGCGTGCCGCTCGTCGCCGTGCGCCGCGTCGACTTTCCGCTGCGCGGCGCGTTCTCGCGCGCGAAGTACGCGGCCTGCGACGGCGTGATCGTCGTGAGCAGCGCGATCGGCAGCGTGATGGGGCGCGGGGGGATCGCGAGCGAGCAGCTCGCGCTCGTCTACGAGGGCGTCCCCGACCGCCGGCCCGCGCCCGGAGGCAGGGAGGCGCTCGCGGCGCTCGGCGTGCCCGAGGACGCGCTCGTCGTGGGGAACGTGGCCGCGCTCACCGCACACAAGGACCACGCGACGCTGATCGACGCGATGATGATTCTACGCACCACGCAGCCGCGGGCGTGGCTCGTGATCGCCGGCGAGGGGGAGCTGCGCGGCGTTCTCGAAGCCCAGGCGCGCGCGCTCGGCGTCGCCGACCGCACCGTCTTCGCCGGCTTCCGCACCGACCTCGACCGGCTGCTGCCGGCCTTCTCGGTGTTCTGCCTCTCCTCGCGGCTCGAGGGGCTGGGCACGAGCGTCCTCGACGCGATGGCGCTCGGCCTGCCCGTGGTGGCGACGGCGGCGGGCGGCATCCCGGAGGCCGTGCTCGACGGCGTGACCGGCCGCCTCGTGCCTCCGCGCGACTCCCGCGCACTCGCCGGCGCGCTTTGCGAGGCGCTCTCCGACGAGGCGCTCCGCCGGGCCTGGGGCGAGGCCGGCCGCAGGCGCTTCCTCGAGTGCTTCACGTGCGAGCGCATGGTCGACGAGACGCTGCGCGTGATCGAGGGGGTCTGGTGAAGGTCCGCGCCATCCTGAACCCGCGGGCCGGCGTCTCCCCCGTCGAGGCGCGACGCGCGGCCGAGCGCGGCCACCCGCGCTGGAACGACTTCGACCTGAGCGTCACCGAGGGGCCCGGGCATGCAACCGAGCTCGCGCGAGCGGCCGCCGAGGCGGGCGCGGACCTGGTGCTCTCGGTGGGCGGCGACGGCACGGCGAACGAGGTGGCCTGCGGGCTGCTGGGCCGCTCGGCCGCGCTCGGCATCGTGCCGATGGGCTCCGGCAACGGCCTCGCGCGCGCGCTGCGGATCCCGCTGCGGCCGACGCGCGCGCTCGACGCGCTCGAGATGGGGGTGCGGCGCGCGATCGACGTCGGGATGCTGAACGGCCGCCCGTTCCTGAACGTGGCCGGCGTCGGCTTCGACGCCAGCGTCAGCGGCGCCTTCCACGACAGCGGCCGCGCCGGGGGGCGGCGCGGCCTCCTGAGCTACCTTCGGCTGAGCCTGCGCGAGATGGCGCGCTACCGGGCGCCACGTCTCGTGATCGAGACGCCCGACGAGCGTGTCGAGGCGAGGCCTTTCGTGTTGTGCCTCGCGAACGGCCCGCAGTACGGATCGGGGGCGGTGATCAATCCCGGAGGCAAGCTCGACGACGGGCGCCTCGAGGTCGTGATCCTCGACGACGGCCCGGTGCTCGGCATGCTGCTGGCCGCGCCGCGCCTGTTCCTTGGCGGGATCGAGCGGATCTCCGGATATCGCCGGCTGAGCGTCACTCGGCTGGTGATCCGCGGCGAGGGCAAGGTCGCGTCGCACCGCGACGGCGACCCGGAGCCGGACGCCGAGAGCATCGAAGTGTCGCTCCGGCCGCGAGCGCTCACGATCGTCGCTCCTGCGTCGACGCTGGACGATCCGGCCGGGCCGTTCGTCCCGGGCGCGCCCCGGGCCTAGAGCGCCGCTTCGAGCGCGGCGAGCAGCGGGCGGATCTCTTCGACGAGTCCGGGCGGCGCCGGCAGCAGCGGGGCGCGCACGGTGCCGCCGCGCATCCCCGCGAGGCTCATGGCGAGCTTCAGCCCCGCCACCCCGTGCGTGACCGCGACGCTCACCAGCGGCAGGAGCGCCCGCTGGATGCGGCGCGCCTTCTCGTGGTCACCGCCGCAAAAGGCCTTGTAGAGCGCGAGTGTCGCCTTCGGCGAGCAGTTCGAGACGCCGAGGACGCCGCCGGCCGCGCCCAGGCAGAGCGCCGGGTAGATCACGGCCGCGTTGCCGCAGGCGACCTCGAAGCCGTTCGGCACCGACGCGGTGATCCGAGCGAACAGGTTGATGTCACCGCTCGACTCCTTGATGCCGCGGATCCGCGGATGCGCGGCGAGCGCCGGCGTGACGTCGGCGGGCCAGGGCAGGCCCGTGAAAGCGGGCACGGAGTAGAGGTACACCGGCACCGACGACGCGTCGGCCACCGCCTCGAAGTGGCGGCGCAGCGCCTCGACGGTCATGCGGTTCTTGTAGTAGCAGGGCGTCAGCACCAGCACGGCATCGGCCCCGAGGTCGATCACCTTGCGCGTGAAGGCGACCGTGGCGCGCGTCGACTCGAGCCCGGTGCCGACCAGCAGGAAGCGGCCGGGAACCGTGCGGCGCGCCGCGGCCACCAGCAGGAGCTTCTCGTCCTCGTCGAGGCTGCTCGCCTCGCCCGTCGAGCCGAGGGCGAGGAAGCCGGCGAAGTCGTGGGCGGCGAGCGCCTCGAGGCTTCCGGAGAAAGCCTCGAGGTCGAGCCCGCCGTCCGCGTGGAACGGCGTGACGAGCGGCGGAATCACGCCGCGCAGCGACACGGGCGTCAGGCCGCCGGGGTCTTCTTGGCGAGCGCCTGCGCCACGCGCCCGAGCAGCTTCACGTCCTGCGGCGAGAAGGCGCCGCGGAAGTCGCTCCAGACCTCGACGATCGCCCAAAGCCCCGCGTCGGTGCGAACCGGCGCGACCATCGCGCTGCCGCTGACGAGGCCCACCTGTGCCCAGGCCGGCGTCGCGGTGAGGTCGGTGAACACCGTCGGCTGCTGTCCCGCGGCAGCCTCGGCCAGCGGGCCGCCGCCCGAGGCCACGCGCTCGGGTCCCTGCGGGCGCTCGAGAGCCGTGTGCACGGCGAGCTCCTCGCCGTCGGCGACGTACGCGGTCACCGACGAATAGCGCGCGAAGCGCGCCTTCATCATCTCGACCGCCTGGCGCAGGGCGTCCTCGAACGAGGTCGCCTTCTTGATCAATTCATCGAGCTCCAGGCCGACCTGCTCGCGCCGCTGCGCCGCTTTGCGCGCCAGGTCCGTCTTCCAGGGCTTTTCGTCCTCACGCGTCACCGTCATGCTCACTTAAATGCTACTCCTTTCGGATTCATAAACAGGCGTCAGGCCAGCCCGCGCCCGCCGTCGACGCGGATCACCTCGCCCGTCGTGTATGGGCTGCCCGCCAGCAGGAAAACCACCGTCTCCGCCACCTCGGCGAGCGCCCCGAAGCGCCCGGCCGGCACCCGCTGCTTCAGGGTTTCCGGCGCTCCCGGCGGCTCCAGGATTCCCGGGGCCACCGCGTTGACGCGGATCTCGGGCGCGAGCGCGAGCGCCAGGCACTGCGTCGCCATCACCAGCGCCGCCTTCGAGGCGCAGTACGCGAGATGCGCCGGCCAGGGCCGCAGCCCCCCGAGGCTCGCGACGTTGACGATCGCGCCAGCGCCGCGCCGCTTCATGTGCGGAGCCGCCGCGCGGGAGGCCACGACCGCGGCCTTGACGTTCACGTCGAAGGCCTCGTCGAGCACCTCCTCGCTCAGCTCCTCGAGCGGGGTGCGCCTGAAAACGCCCGCGTTGTTGACCAGGAAATCCAAGCCGCCCAGAGCGGCCGCCGCCTCGTCCACGAAGGCCGCAATTTCGCCCGGGACACGTGCGTCCGCGGGTCCCGCGAACGCCCGGCGTCCCAGACGCCGGACCGCCTCGGCCTCCTCGAGGGCGCCGCGGCGGCTTTCCCGGTACGAGAAGGCCACGTCGGCCCCCTCCCCGGCCAGGGCGCGGACGAGCGCACGCCCCAGGCCCCGCCCCCCTCCGGTGACCACGGCGATCCGTCCGGCCAGCCGCGGGTCACTCATCGGGTGCGGAACAGTGAATCATACCATCTATTCGGAGGCTTCCTCCCGCAGGAACCGCGCGCCCACGCTCTGCGCCTGCGAGCCCGAGAGGCGCACCACGCGGCAGACGACGGCGCGCGCCCGGTACACGTCCTTGTCGCCGAAGTGGCGGCGCAGGTTGACGGGCAGCTCGATCGCGAGCTGGAGCCGCGCGCCCACGGCGAGCGTGCGCTGGCTCTCGAAGCAGATCCCGCCGCCGCTGACGTTGTGCGAGCGCGTCTGCTCCGTGAAGTGCACGCCGGCGACGTCCTCGCCGCGCACCTCCACCGGCAGGTTCAGCGGGACGCGTTTTTCTCGCTCCAACAGGCTCATGCGAAGCGTCCGCCCCGAGCCTATCCCGGACGGCGCAGCAGCACCACCGTCACGTTGTCGCGGCCCCCGGCTTCGTTGGCCGCTTCGATCAGCTTCGCGCTGGCCTCTTCGAGCTTCAGGTCGCCGTTTCCGAGGATCTTGCCGATCTCCTGGTCGTGCACCATGCCGTGCAGCCCGTCCGAGCACAGCATCACCACGTCGCCCGGCTGCAGGTCGTGCTCCACCACGTCGAGGTCGATCGTGTCGCGGGCGCCCACGGCCTTGGTGATCACGTTGCGCAGCGGGTGGTGCTCGACGTCGTCGGAGTTCAGGATGCCCTCGCCGAGCGCGGCCGAGACCCACGAGTCGTCGCGCGTCAGCTGCTTGAGCTCGCCGCCGCGCGCCAGGTAGCAGCGGCTGTCGCCGGCCGAGGCGATCGTCATGCCCTGGTCCGACAGCACGAGCGCCACCACGGTGGTGCCCATCCCGGTCAGCTCCTCGCGATTGTCGGCGGCCTGGAACACGCGCGAGTTGGCGAGCCGGATCGCGGTCTTGAGCCGGTTGCCCTCGAACGACAGGTTGGCGTCGAGGCCCCAGGGCCAGGTGATCTCCTTCTCGACGCCGCTCCTCTGGATGAAGGCCTCGATCGTCTCGATCGCCATCTTGGAGGCCACCTCGCCGGCATTGTGGCCTCCCATGCCGTCGCAAACCGCGAAAAGGCTCGCCTCCGGCGATACGAGGTAGCTGTCCTCGTTGATCTTCCGGCGCCGGCCCACGTCGGTTCGCCCGAACGCCTCGATCATGGAAGTGGGCCCAGCATAGGGGGTTTCCGGAATACCGTCAAACCCGGGAAGCGCGGCCAACCCGCATGGTTTCCGCCATTTCCCGCACGGCGCGCTCCATCCCGACGAGTACAGCCCGTGCCACGATTGAGTGGCCGATGTTGAGCTCCACGATCTCGCTCATGGCCGCGATCTCGCCCACGTTCTGGTAGTCGAGGCCGTGGCCGGCGTGCACCGCGAGCCCCAGCTTGCGGCCGAGCCGCGCCGAGTCGAGCAGCTTCCGGACCGCCGCCTCCCGCGCCCGGGGGTTGCCGGCCTCCGAGTAGGCGGCCGTGTTGAGCTCGACCGCGTGCGCGTCGAGCTTGTGCGCCTCCTTCACCTGCTCGAACTCGGGGTCGATGAACAGGCTCACCTCGATCCCGGCGTCCTGCAGCGTCTTCACCATCGGGCGGACCTGGACGCTGTTGAGCACCACGTCGAGCCCGCCCTCGGTCGTGATCTCCTCGCGCCGCTCGGGCACGAGCGTCACCTGGTCGGGCTTGGCGGTGAGCGCGAGGTGGGTCATCTCCTGCGTCGTCGCCATCTCGATGTTGAGGCGCGTGCCGACGATCTGGCGCAGCACCTGCACGTCGCGGTCGTGGATGTGGCGGCGGTCGCCGCGCAGGTGCACGGTGATGCCGTCGGCTCCTCCCAGCTCGGCCAGCACGGCGGCGTGCACGGGGTCGGGCGTCTTGGAGCGCCGTGCCTGGCGCACGGTCGCCACGTGGTCGATGTTGACGCCGAGGCGCAGCATTCGCGGCGAGTATATCGCCTAGGGCGGGGTGCGCAGCGCGCGCCTCAGCACCTGCCAGAGCGGGTTGTCGTGGCGGCGCATCACTTCCCGATGAGCGGCCGCAGCTTCGCGTACTCGCGGCGGGAGAGCGCCGCCACCAGCCCCGGAAACGCGCGCTGCAGGAAGGTCAGCACGCGCCAGCGCGCGGGATGCACGATCACGCACCTGTTGCGCGCCACGTCGTCGAGCGCCTTGCGCGCGAAGAGGTCGGCGTCCATCGGCCGCAGGCGCTCGTTGAGCGCCGCGAGCGCCGGCTTCGGGATGAAGTTCCGCAGCCGGCCGTGGCGGCCGCCGTCGAGGATCGCGGTGCGGACGACGCCGGGGCAAAGGACACTCACCCGCAGCCCGCGCGGCTCGCCCTCGAGCCGCAGCGCGAGCGACAGCCCCAGCACGGCGCTCTTGGTCGTGCCGTAGGGCGCGGCCAGCGCCGTCGGCAGGAACGCCGCCATCGACGCGGTGTTCACCACGTGCCCGAAGCCCTGCTCGGCGAGCCGCGGCCAGGCCGCCTGTACCCCGTGCACGACCCCCATCAGGTTGACCTCGACGGCGTCGCGCCAGTCCTCGAGCCGCAGGTCGGCCACCTCGCCGCCCACGGCGATGCCGGCGTTGTTGAACAGGTAGTCGAGCCGGCCGTGGCGCGTAAAGGCGTCCGCCACTGCCGCGTCGACCGCCGTCGCGTCGCGCACGTCGAGCGCGCGCGCCTCGGCACGGCCGCCCGTCGCGGCGATGCGCGCGGCCACCGCTTCCGCTTCGGCGGCGTCGCGGTCCGCGAGCACGACCGACGCTCCGCGGCGGGCGAGCTCGCGCCCGAGCGCCGCGCCGATCCCCGAAGCCCCGCCGGTGACGAGGGCGACCGCCCCCGCGAAGGTGCGGAGCCCGGGCATCCTAGGGCCGGGGCTGCGGGGGCGCCTGTGCCGCGCGCTCGATGAAGTCGAGCCGGGCTTTCCAGGGGTCCGGGCCGGCCTTGGACCCGCCGACCCCGAGGTCCATCACCACGTCGCCCGCGGCCGTGAAGGCGGGCCACTTCGGCAGGCCCTCGGCGTTGGGGTCGCCGCTCTTCGCGAACGCGGCCCAGTAGGCGTTCGCCTGCGCCGCGAGCGCTTCGTCCTCGGCCGTGGTGGCGTCGTCGTACTTGGCGCGCACCGTGGCGAAGACGAACGGGATCTCGGTCGCGTGGAGCGCGCCCTTCGTCGAGCTGCGCAGCGACGACGCGACGTAGGAGAAGCGATAGGCGTAGGTCGGCTGGCCGGCGGCGGCGGTGAGACGGGCCAGCATGCGCGCGGGCTCGACCATGGCGCCGTCGCTCGACAGCCCCACGCCGACGTCGCCCTTGTCGCCCGTGCCGGCGGGGTCGTAGGCGGCGAGCACCTTGTCCTTGTCGGCTCCGAAGCGCGCGAGCATGCCGTCGACCGCGGCCGGCGGCGGCGCGAAGAAGCCGAACTCGCGGTTGTTCGCACCGATCATGTAGGGAATGCGCGCCTGGCGCCCGGCGCGAAACGCGTCCTCCACCGGCTCCGGCACGATCTTGCCGTCGAGCAGCGGGCCCGAGTAGCTGTCGCGCTGCTGGCCCATGCTCATGAGGTTGAGGCCGCGAACGAGATCGGCCGCGGGGAGCTGCCGCAGCGCCACGAGCGCCGCCGCGTCGTCGCCAGAGACCCCCACGAGCTTCGCGAGCGCGACCCCGGCGGCCTCGGCCGTCTGGAGCGTCGGCGCGGCCATCGGGCCGTTGGCGCGGCCGCCGCCCGACTCGCAGATCGCCTTCTGGAACAGCCCCTTCGCGAGCGGCGAGATCATGAGGGTGTTGACCGAGCCGCCGCCGGCCGACTCGCCGAAGAGCGTCACGTTCTTCGAGTCGCCGCCGAAAGCCGCGATGTTCTTCTGCACCCACTGGAGCGCGGCGATCTGGTCGAGGTAGCCGTAGTTGCCGAGCGGCCCGTCGGGCGTCTCCTTCGAGAGCGCCGGGTGCGCGAAGAAGCCGAAGCGGCCGAGCCGGTAGTTGAAGCTCACGAACACGATCCCGCGGCGCGCGAACTGCGAGCCGTCGTAGACGGCCGGCGAGCTGCCGCCGTTGACGAAGCCGCCGCCGTGGATCCACACCATCACCGGCAGCTTCGCAGCAGCAGGCTTCTCGGGCGCCCAGACGTTGAGGTAGAGGCAGTCCTCGGCCGGCGGCGTCCCGAGCGGCGCGGCGTCGCTCGGGAAGGGCAGCTGCATGCAGTCGCTGGCGTAGGCCTTCGCCTCCTTGACTCCCGTCCAGGGCGCGGCGGGGCGCGGCGCGCGCCAGCGCAGATCGCCGATCGGCGGAGCCGCGAACGGGATCCCCTTCCAGGACTGGACGCCGTCCGCGACGACTCCCGAGACGAGCCCGCTCTCGGTTTTCACGGGAGCGGCCGCGAGCGTCGTGCCGAACGCGACGGTCAGGGCGGCGGCGCCCGCGAAGCGAAGTCCCATCGTCCTCATACTGCCTCCTGTTGCGGCGCGCGGCTAGCGGACCACGGCCAGGTCTGCGTGCAGCTTCGCCGTCGAGTCCGGACCCACCCAGACGTCGAAGGCCTCGGCTTCCTGCACCCACTTGCGCTCGAACGAGCTCCAGTAGCGCAGCTCGTCGGGGCCGAGCGAGAAGCCGACGGTCTGCGTCTCGCCCGGCTTCAGCCCGATGCGCTTGAACGCCTTGAGCTCGCGCGCCGGGCGCGAGGCGCTGCCGGCCTTCTGGTGCACGTAGAGCTGCACCACCTCGTCGCCGGCGACGCTGCCGCTGTTCGTCACGTCGACGGACACCGGAACGGCCGCCCCGAGCTTCACCTGCGGCGCGCCGAGCTTCAGGTTCGCGAAGGAGAACGTGGTGTAGCTGAGGCCGTGGCCGAACGGATAGAGCGGCGTCGTCGGGCCTTCCCAGTACCGCGAGCGATACATGGGCGAGCCCTCCGGCTGGTGCGTCAGCGTGCGCGCGTAGTAGAGCGGCGTCTGGCCGCTCCGGCGCGGGAAGGTGGCCGGCAGCTTGCCGCCGGGATTGACGTCGCCGAAGAGCACGTCCGCCACCGCGTGTCCGCCTTCGCTTCCCGGCTGCCACGCCTCGAGGATCGCCGGCACGTTCGCCGCCTCCCACTCGAGCGCGAGCGGGCGGCCGCCCATCAGCACCAGCACGACGGGCTTGCCGAGCGCCAGCACCGCGCGCAGCAGCTCCTGCTGGCGGCCGGGCAGCTCGAGCGAGGCGCGCGACGCGGCCTCGCCGCTCATGTCGGCGCGCTCGCCCATCACCGCGATCACGAGCTCGGCGCCCTTCGCCGTCTCGACCGCCTGCTGGAAGGCGGCCTCGGCCTGCTCCGGGGTCTGCTTCGGCGGCTTCGGGCCGGGGATGAAGTCGTCGAAGAACGAAGGCACCTCGCGGCGGATCTCGGGACCGGGCGCGTGCGCGACCTTCGCGCTCCCGAGCCGGGCGCGCAGCCCCTCGAGCACGGTGACCGCCGCCGGCACGTGGCCGAACACCATCCAGGAGCCCTCGGTGTCGGCCTTCGAGTCGGCGAGCGGACCGATCACGGCGACGCTTGCGAGCGACGCCTTGAGCGGCAGCAGCTGCTTGTCGTTCTTCAGCAGCACCATCGAGCGCTGCGCGAGGCGGCGCGCCTCGGCGCGGCTCTTCGAGTCGGCGAGCACGGCCGCCGCGCGAGCCTCGTCGGCGTACGGCTGCTCGAAGAGCCCGAGCCGCACCTTGACCGCGAGGATGCGCCGCACGGCCTCGTCGATCTGCGCCTCCTTGACGACGCCGTCCTTGACGAGCGCGGCCAGGTTCTGCGCGAAGGTGCCGCTCGCCATGTCCATGTCGAGGCCGGCGCCGAGCGCGCGCGCCGCCGCGTCGCGGCCGTCGCGCGCGAAGTGCTGGGTCGTCAGGTTGGCCACTCCGAAGGCGTCGCTCACCACGAAGCCCGAGAAGCCCCATTCGCCGCGCAGCACGTCGCGCAGCAGCCACGGGTTGGCGCCGGCCGGCACCTCGTTCAGGTCCATGTAGGCGCTCATGAACGAGCCGACGCCCGCCTTGGCGGCGGCCGCGAACGGCGGGAAGTAGACGTTCCTGAGCTCGGTCTCGGACACGTACACCGGGTCGTAGTCGCGGCCGCCGTCGGCCTTGCCGTAGGCCGCGAAGTGCTTGGCGCAGGCCAGCAACCGGTCGGGAGCGCCCAGGTACGGCCCCTGGAAGCCGCGCACCTGGGCCGCCGCCATCGCCGCGCCGAGGTACGGGTCCTCGCCCGCTCCCTCGGCGATCCGTCCCCAGCGCGCGTCGCGGGCGACGTCCACCATCGGCGCGAACGTCCAGTGGACGCCCGCCGCGCGCGCCTCGCGCGCCGCGATCTCCGCCGCGCGCTCGTGGACGGACGGGTCCCACGACGACGCCATCCCGATCGGGATCGGGAAGATCGTGCGATAGCCGTGGATCACGTCGAGCCCGAACAGCAGCGGGATCTTGAGGCGCGACTCCTCGACGGCGATCTTCTGCAGCGCGTTGAAGCGCTTGGTGTCGTTCACCCAGAGCACCGAGCCGGCGCCGCCCTTGCGCAGCGCTTCCTCGGGCCCCGGCCCGCCGCCGAAGCTGATCCCGGCCGCCTGGCTGAGCTGGCCGACCTTGTCCTCGAGCGTCATCTGCCCGAGCAGCGCGTCGACGCGCGACTTCACCTGCGCGTCGCTCGGCGGCGCGGCTGCCGGCTGGGCGCCGGCCAGAGGTGCTCCCATCAGGAGTCCGGCCAGCAAGGAGGCTGTGGGGTGGCGGCGCATGGCTCCTCCGTTTCCGGCGGATCCTACTGACACCGAGTGCCAGTGTCAACATCGAGTGCTAGAATGCGCCCGGTGATGCCGCCGCGCCGACGGACGCCGCCACCGCCCGCCGCGGCCCGCCCGCTGCCGCTGCCCGAGCGCAAGCGCCAGCTGGTGCGCCAGGAGATCGCGCGCGCCGCCTGGCTGCTGTTCGCCGAGCGCGGCTACGAGGACACCACCGTCGACGAGATCGCCCGCGCCGCGGGCATCTCCCGCCGCAGCTTCTTCCGCTACTTCTCCTCGAAGGAGGACGTCGTGGTCGGCACCACGGACGCGCTCGCCGAGGACGTGCTCGCGGCCTTCGCGCGCCGGCCCGCGGGGGAGCCGCCGCTTCTCGCGATCGAGCGCGCGCTCAAGCCCGCGATCGAGACGCGGCTCGCCGACGCCGCCGAGGCGCGCGCCATCGTGAGCCTGCTGCGCGAGAGCCGGACGCTGCGCCGGGCGCTGCTCGAGCGCCACGCGCGGCTCGAGGAGCGACTCGCGGTGCTGATCGCCGTGCGCACGGGAGCCGACCCGCTGCGCGACCCCACGCCGGCGCTGCTCGCCTTCCTCGCGCGCGCGCTCATGGACACCGCGTGGAACGTCTGGTACGACCAGCGGCCGCGCAACGTCGGCGCGATGATCGACGACCTGTTCCGGCGGCTGCGGACCGTCGTCTCCCCGCCGCGACGCGCGCGGCGCGCTCAGAAGTAGGCGCGCAGCCCCGCCCCGACGCTGAGCCCGCCGGCGTCGATCGTCGACTTCGTCGTGGCGTCCGTCGCCCCCAGCTCCACGCTCGCGGTGCTGTAGCGGAGCTGGAGGCCGACCCCGAAGCTCTTCGACTTCCCGAAGCGGTAGTCGAGCCGTCCGCCCACGTTCCAGCCCGTGGCGTTTTCCTTTATCGGGCGCCCGGGCGTCGAGAGGACCGTCAGCTGGTCGTACGGGTATCTCTCGTCGAACGTCGGCACGTCCAGCAGGTCGGCTTCCACCTTGAAGAAGCTGACGCCCGCGAAGAGCGCCCAGTCGAGATGCCGGGAACGGGTCGTCGGGGAGTAGGCCACGTCGACGTCGAAGGCGCCCTCCGTGTAGCCGTATCCCGACAGCTCGGCCGAAGCCGTGCGCGGCCGATTGAGATAGAGAGGGTGCGGGCGCGTGATGTCGGCCGTCCCGCTGACGTCGCGGGTACCGTACGAGTAGCCCGCGAGGAGCCCGAGGCCGCCGAAGAGGCTCACCTGCAGGGCCCCGTCGCCGCCGAGACCGGTGCCGGCTTCGTCGCTGGTGCTTATCGTCTGCGTCTCGGCGTACACGGTGCTGGTACGGACGTCGTCGTAGTTGAGCGAGCTCGGCATCGCGTTGAAGTTCGCGACCAGCCGGAAGCGGGTCACGGGCGGCTTCTTGTGCTTCGCCGGGGGCTTGGCCGCCGGCTTCGGCGCCGGTGTTCCCGGTGCGGGTGTCGCCGGCTTGGTGGGCGTCGCGGGCGGCGTCGCGGGCGGCGTCGCGGGCGGCTTCGCGGGGGGCGCCGCCGGCGGCTTCGGCGGCGTCTGGGCGAGCGCCACGGGGACGACGCCCAAACCGAGCACAGTGCACGACGGCAGCGACGGCGACGCGGGCAGCAGCGCGATTCATGGTGGTCTCCCTCAGTTGACGCCCACGGCGGTCCAGGCCTGGGTCACGGCCGTCTCGACCGCGCCAGAGGTCCCGTAGAGCTCGCGTGCCGCCTGGATCGTCGCCGCGCGCGCCTGCGAGAAGGTCGCGTTCGGCGTCAGGAATGCGGTGAAGGCCCGGTAGAACACGCGCTCGATCTGCGCGCGGTTGGCGCCCCCGACGCCCTGGACGGTCGCGCCCAGCCGGTGGCGACCGCCTTCGATCGCGAGGTAGTAGGCGTTGTTCGCGATGCCGCTGTTGATATGGACGCCGCCGTTGTCGCCCGCTCCCGTGAAGCGGATCGAGTAGTGGTCGGGGTCGCCGAACGCCTGCGGGTTCTGCATCGAGCGGATGCCGCCCGGCGTGAAGACGTCTTCCGCGCACAGGTAG
Source organism: uncultured Acidobacteriota bacterium (assembly GCA_963724555.1). GTDB lineage: Bacteria > Acidobacteriota > Vicinamibacteria > Fen-336 > Fen-336 > DATBSL01. The sequence continues at coordinate 112,390 of CAVRVE010000021.1, read as the reverse complement.
TCGGCCTTCTCGGGCTGGAACGCGAACTCGACGGCCGCGCCCATCATGTCGGAGAACGCCTCGTTGAGCGCGCCCGACTCGTTGCGATAGATGAGCGCCGACGAGTAGTCGGTGACGCCGTGCGTCAGCTCGTGGGCGACGATGTCGAGCGCGCCGGCGAGGTAGTTCACGTGCTGGCCGAAGAAGACCACGTTCGGCGGCAGGCCGTCGCCGTAGTACATGATCCCGTCCCCGAGGTAGAACGCGTTGGCGAAGAAGGTGTCCACGGTGTCGGTCGTGTAGAACACCCAGTCCTCGCGCCGGAACGCGTGGGTGATCGAGCGGATCGGGATGTCGGCGTTGTCGAGGCCGTGGCGGCCGTGGCGGTTGTAGTAGTAGTCGTAGGTGTAGCCCGCGTAGACGTGCTCGTCGACCACCGCTCCGTCGGTCCACACGTTGTCGCTGTCGACGGCGAGGTCGGCCGCGGTCAGGTTGGTGACGGGGTCGAAGGAGTTCAGGAACCGGATCAGGCGGTCGACGTTGTAGCGGAAGTCGTAGCTCGAGATGAGCGGCGGCCGCAGCCGGTCGGTGGTCGTGAAGCCGCCCTGGCCGGGCGAAACGCTGAGCTTCTTCTGGTCCCCGAAGACGCCGGTCCCGAGCGCGGCCGTCTGCTTCTGCAGGTCGCTCCACTCGACGAGCGTCTCGCCGGTGGCGGCGTCCAGGAACAGCTGGCGCACGTCGAACGACCGCTCGAAGAAGGCGCGCACGCGCCAGGCCAGCCGGTAGCCGGACTCGAGCGGGAGCACCACCAGCTCCGGCCCGCCCGCGCGCCCGAAGCGGAACGCCGCCCTGCGCGGCGATGCGGGCCGCGGCGTCGGCGCGGCCCAGCTTCGGCGTCGTCGCGACGTCGATGCCCTCGTAGAGCATCCCGAACACCGTGAGCGTGCCGGCCGCGTCGCTCTGGCGCGCGAGCTCGCCGCCCCACACCGGTACCCCGAGATGCAGCTGCGCGAGGCGCTCGTGGCGCCGGCCGGGGAACGTCGTGTCGTCGCGCGTCTTTCGCAGCACCAGCTGGCGCGAGGCCAGCAGGCCGTCGACGCGGGCGGACCACTCGGCGAGCGTCGCCCCGGACGCGGCGGCGACCCGCAGCGGCCGCTCGCCGGCGGCGGCCGCTCCCGGCAGGGCCAGCGCGGCGAGTCCCAGCAGCAGTGTTCGTGTGTTCGGCATGGCTATCTCCCGTTTCGAAGGCGACAGCCAGCCTGGCGTGCTGTGGTTCCGGTGCCCAGGGCCTGGTGAGGCTGCGCTCCCCCGCTTAGACGGCCCTAGCCTACGTCTTTCCGGGCGGCGTCGACCAGCTCGCGCGCCATCGTGCCGATGCGAGAGGCGTCCGGTCCCTCGACCATCACGCGCAGCTTCGGCTCGGTGCCGCTCCAGCGCACCAGCACCCGGCCGTCCTTGCCGAGGTTCGTGCGAACGAGCCCGATCAGCTGCTGGAGCGAGGCCATGTCCTCGAGGGGCTTGCGCGCCGCGAGCGTCACGCTCTCGAGCACCTGGGGCACGCGCTCCATCGCCTCGCGCGCGAGCTCGCTGAGCGGCTTGCCGGTGCGGATCATGAGCGCCAGCACCTGCAGCGCGCCGATCAGGCCGTCGCCGGTCGAGCTGTGGTCGAGGAAGATCAGGTGCCCCGACTGCTCGCCACCCAGGTTGTAGCCGCCCTGGCGCATGGCGTCGACCACGTAGCGGTCGCCGACCGGCGTGCGCAGCAGGGCGATCCCCTGCGCCTCGAGCGCGCGCTCGAGGCCGAGGTTGCTCATCACGGTCGCGACCACGGTGTCGCGCCGCAGCTCGCCGTCGCTCTTCATGCGCGTCGCGCACATCGCCATCACGGCGTCGCCGTCCACGACCTGGCCCTTCTCGTCGATCACGATCACGCGGTCGGCGTCGCCGTCGAGCGCGATGCCGATGCGCGCCCCGCGCTTCACCACCTCGGTGCAGGCGTGCGCCGGATGCAGAGCACCCGACTCGCGGTTGATGTTGGTGCCGTTCGGCCGCACGCCGAGCGGGTAGACGCGCGCCCCGAGCTCGGAGAACACGAGCGGCGCCACCACGTAGGCGGCGCCGTGGGCCGCGTCGACCACCACGCGCACGCCGTCGAGCGTGAGGTCGCGCGGGAAGGTGTTCTTGACGAAGGCCACGTAGCGCCCGCGCGAGTCCTCGAGCTTGGTGGCGCGGCCGATCGCCGGGCCGGTCTGGCGGTCGCCGAGGCGCTCGGGCTCGCGGATCAGCGTCTCCATCTCGGCCTCGGCGGCGTCGGGCAGCTTGAAGCCGTCGCGGCCGAAGATCTTGATGCCGTTGTCGTCGTACGGATTGTGGCTGGCGCTGATCACGATCCCGGCGTCGGCGCGCATGCTCACCGTGAGGTGCGCGACCGCCGGGGTCGGCACCGGCCCGCACAGCAGCACGCGGCCCCCCATCGAGGTGACGCCCGCCGCGAGCGCCGTCTCCAGCATGTAGCCGGACAGGCGCGTGTCCTTCCCGATCAGCACGCGCGGCGCGTGGCGCTGGCCGCGCCCCGCCACGAAGGTGACGGCGCGCCCGAGCGCGAGCGCCACCTCGGGCGTCATCGGGTAGACGTTGGCGACACCGCGGATGCCGTCGGTGCCGAAGAGCGAGCGGCTGCTCATGGCTTTCCCTTCCCGGTTGGGCGAGGCGACGGCTCGGGCGAAAGCGCCTCGCCGATGCTCACGCGGACGCGCACGCGGCTGCCGCCCTCGAGCCGCAGCAGCGGGTCCTCGAGGCCGACGCCGACCGCCTCGCTGGTGTTGCTGGACGCGCCTTCCACCGACACCGGCTCGGTGAAGGCGCTCTCGATCTCCCGCACGCGGCTGCGCGGCCCGGCCACGCGCACCTCGGCCGGGTCGCTCGCGACTCCCGCGATCTCGAAGCCCGACGCCGGCCGCCCCGTCACGCGCGGGCGCACCGGGATCGACTTGCGCTCCGTGCGCTCCAGGTTGAGGGTCAGCAGCGACGGCGTGATCTTGACGACGCGGAAGCCGAACGGCACCTGGACCTGCTCGGGCGTGAGCTGCACGATGCGCTCGCCCTCGGCGGCGCCGGCGAGGTCGATCGTGGCGAGCAGCTTGCCGGTCTCCAGGCTGTTGATGAGGCCGGGCGACGCGCGCACGCGCACGTCGACCGAGTTGACGGGATCGCCCGTGAGCTCGAGGTCGCGCGGAACGTTGCGCAGCTCGACCGGGACCGCCACGCCGCGCTCGGCCGTCTGGCGGCCGACGATCACGAACCAGAGCCCGGCCGCGAGCCCGAGGCTCGCGAGCCGCAGCGAGGTGTCGGCCCCGAGCGGCTTCACCGCTTGGCCTCGGTCGTCGCCGGCTGCGGCGGCGGCGCCAGCGCGGTCTCGCGCAGCCCGAGCGACGCCAGCACGGCCTGCTTGAGGGCGGGGCCGTCGAGCCCGCGGCGGATCCGCCCGCTCTCGACGAGCGAGATGGTGCCGGTCTCCTCCGAGACGACGATCGCGACCGCGTCCGTGTCCTCCGAGAGCCCGATCGCCGCGCGGTGGCGGCTGCCGAGCGTGCGGCTCAGCTCCGGGTGCACCGTCAGCGGCAGGAAGCAGGCGGCCGCCGCCACGCGGTTGCCCTGGATCACCACCGCCCCGTCGTGCAGCGGCGTCGCCGGGTGGAAGATGCTCACGAGCAGGTCGTAGGTCACGACCGCGTCGAGCGCGATCCCGGTCTCGATGTAGCTGCGCAGGCCCATCTCGCGCTCGAGCGCGACGATCGCGCCGGTGTGCTCCGAGGCGAGCCGCGTCGTGGCCAGCACGATCTCGTCGACCACCTCCTCCTGGCGCCGGCGCGCGGCGCCGCCGAGGAAGGGCGCGCGCCCGAGGTGCGCCAGGCCTTTGCGGATCTCGGCCTGGAACACGACGATGATCCCGAAGACCAGGAACGGCAGGAACGTGCGCAGCAGCCAGTTGACGGTCTGCAGGTTGAACAGGATCGAGGCCCAGTAGAGCAGCATCAGCACGACGCCGCCGAGCGCGATCTGGACCGCGTGCGTGCCGCGCAGGAAGCGCAGCACCTCGTAGACCAGGAACGCCACGATCAGGATGTCGAGCAGGTCCCACCAGCCGAACTCGGTGCCGCTGAAGAAGGCGGCGAGGCGCGCGGGCATCACGCGGCCCTCCGCGCGGCGTCGCCGCGGATCGCGTCGCAGACCCGCACCACCTCGACCATCTCGCGCACGTCGTGGACGCGCACCACGTGCGCGCCGAGCATCACGCAGGCGGCGACGGCACCGGCCGTGCCCAGCAGCCTCTCCTCGACGGGCCGGTCGAGCACGCGGCCGATGAAGCTCTTGCGCGAGGGGCCGACCAGGAGCGGCCGCTCGAGCGACGCGAGCTCGGGCAGCCGGCGCAGCGTCTCCAGGCTGTGGCCCGCGTCCTTCGAGAAGCCGATCCCGGGATCGACGAGCGTGTGCTCGCGCGGCACGCCCGCGGCGGCGGCGCGCTCGAGCGCCGCCCTGAGCTCGGCCTTCACCTCGCCCAGCACGTCGCGGTAGGCGGGCGCGCGGTGACGCTCGGCCGGGCCGCCGCGCAGGTGCATCAGCACCGCCGGCACGCCGCGCCGCGCCACGAGCGCCGCCATCGCGGGATCGTAACCGAAGCCGCTCACGTCGTTCACGAGGTCGGCGCCGGCGTCGAGCGCGGCCGCGGCGACCGCCGCCTTCGTGGTGTCGATCGAGAGCGGACCGGCGCCGCGGCGCCGGAGCGCCTCGATCACGGGAACCACCCGCCGCAGCTCCTCCGGCTCCGCGACCGGCTCGGCGCCGGGCCGCGTCGACTCGCCGCCGACGTCCACCCAGTCGGCGCCTTCCTCGAAGAGGCGCAAGCCGTGCGCGAGCGCCGCGTCTTCGTCCTTCGGCGAGCCGCCCGCGAACGAGTCGGGCGTGACGTTGAGGATGCCCATCACGAGCGTGCGCTCGCCGAGCACCACGGAGGCGCCCCGCAGCGGGATGCGGAACAGGCGGCGCTCCGTGGTCAAGCTCGCCCCCTGCGCGGCGGCCCTACGACGTCGGCCGCGGATCCGCCACGGGCGGGGGAAGGATCCCGGCCGGACGGCCCTCCTCGGGCGCGCGCGTGTCGCGCGGCTTGGCCGCGGTCGGCGGCGCCGGGATCTTGATCGTGAGCGGCTCGCCGGCGAGCAGCTGCTTGAGCTGCGGCGCGTCGAGCACCTCGTGCTCGAGCAGGGCCTCGGCGATGCGCACCAGCACCGGCCACTGATCCTTGAGGATCTTCGCCGCGCGATCGTACTGCTCGGTCACGATGCGCTTGATCTCGGCGTCGATCTTGAGCGCGGTCGCCTCCGAGTAGTCCTGGTGGCGGTTGAACTCCTTGCCGAGGAAGATCGCCTCTTCCTTCTTGCCGTAGGTGAGCGGCCCGAGCGCCTCGCTCATGCCCCACTCGCACACCATCTTGCGTGCCATCTCGGTCGCCTGCTCGATGTCGTTCTGCGCGCCGGTCGTGATCTGCGAGAAGGTGGTCTCCTCGGCGATGCGGCCGCCCATGCAGACGGCGATCCGCGCCTCGAGCTGCTCCTTCGACCAGTTGTGCTTCTCCTCGCTCGGCAGCTGCTGCGTGAGCCCGAGCGCCATCCCGCGCGGGATGATCGTCACCTTGTGCAGCGGGTCCGAGTGCGGCACGAGCGCGGCGAGCAGGGCGTGTCCCGCCTCGTGGTAGGCGGTGATCTTCTTCTCCTCGTCCGTGATGATCATGCTCTTGCGCTCGGCGCCCATCAGGACCTTGTCCTTCGACGACTCGAAGTCCTGCATCGAGACGAACTTCTGGCTGTGGCGCGCGGCCATGAGCGCGGCCTCGTTCACGAGGTTCGCGAGGTCGGCGCCCGAGAAGCCGGGCGTCGCGCGCGCGAGCACCGAGAGGTCGACGTCCTCGGCGAGCGGGATCTTGCGCGTGTGGACCTGCAGGATGCCCTCGCGGCCGCGCACGTCGGGGCGCGAGACCACCACGCGGCGGTCGAAGCGCCCGGGCCGCAGCAGCGCCGGGTCGAGCACGTCGGGCCGGTTGGTGGCGGCGATCAGGATGACGCCGTCGTTCGACTCGAAGCCGTCCATCTCGACGAGCAGGGCGTTGAGCGTCTGCTCGCGCTCGTCGTGCCCGCCGCCGAGGCCGGCGCCGCGGTGGCGGCCGACCGCGTCGATCTCGTCGATGAAGATGATGCAGGGGGCGTTCTTCTTGCCCTGCTCGAACAGGTCGCGCACGCGGCTGGCGCCCACGCCGACGAACATCTCGACGAAGTCGGAGCCGGAGATCGAGAAGAACGGCACGTTCGCCTCGCCCGCGATCGCGCGCGCGAGCAGCGTCTTGCCCGATCCCGGCGGGCCCATCAGCAGCACGCCCTTGGGGATCCGGCCGCCGAGCTTCTGGAACTTCTGCGGCTCGCGCAGGAACTCGATGATCTCCTGCAGCTCCTCCTTCGCCTCGTCGACCCCGGCCACGTCCTTGAACGTCACCTTCTTCTGCTGGCTCGCCAGCAGCTTGGCCTTCGACTTGCCGAACGAGAGCGCCTTGTTGCCGCCGCTCTGCATCTGGCGCATGAAGAAGACCCAGAAGCCGATCAGCAGCAGGAAGGGCGCCCAGGAGATGAGCATGTTGGCCCAGGTCGGCGTGGTGTCGGGCTGGTAGGTCACGACGACGCTCTTGGCCAGCAGCCGGTCGGGGAGCTTGTCGTAGGCCTGCGGCGAGAAGGTGCGGAAGGCCTCGCGGCTCACCGTGTGGCCCTTGATCTCGTTGCCGGTGATCGTCACGTCCTGCACCTGGCCGGCCTCGACCTGCGCCATGAACTCGCTGAACTTCATGGGCGTCTCGCGCTTCTGGAACTGCGCGAAGTGCCAGGCCAGGAAGACGACGACCAGCAACGACATCCACAGCATCACCGTCTTGAACGTGGCGTTCACTGAAAAGCCTCCGGACGGCTACCCCACCGTCCCTCATCCCCGCGGATAGCACCCACGGGGAATCTCCTATCCTAGCTTACTCCCGGGGCGGCCCCGAGCGCGCGGGCCGGGGGATGGTGCCGATGTAGGGCAGGCCCCGGAAGCGCTCCATCCAGTCGAGGCCGTAGCCGACCAGGAAGCGGTCGGCGAGCGGCTCGTGGACGGAGAACGCGGTCCAGTCGGGGTGGACGTCGATCTTGCGCGCCTCCGGCTTGTCGATGAGGGCGCACACCTTGAGGCTGCGCGGCCCGTGCTCGTGGATGTGCGCGAGCAGGTAGCTGAGCGTGATCCCGGTGTCGACGATGTCGTCGATCAGCAGCACGTCGCGCCCCTCGAGCGGCACCGCCGTCGAGAAGACGATCTCGGTCTGGACGCGCCCGGCCATCTGCTCGCGGCTGGAGGTGACGCGGACGAGGTGGACCTCGAGGTCGAGGGGGACCCTCCGGATCAGGTCGGACATGAAGACGAGGCTGCCCTTCATCAGGCCCAGCACGCAGATCTCCCGCCCGGACAGGCCCTTCGTGATCTCCTCGCCCACCTCGGCGACGCGCCGAGCGATCTGCTCCTCGCTGAAGAGTACGGAGATGTTGTCTTTCATGCCTTGCGCCGGGACGATGATACGGCTTTCGGCGCGCGATTGGCACGCCTCTCGAGGCGAACGCCCTGGTGCGTGAAGCGCGCTTCCCGGTTGCCGGGGAGCGGGAGCCGTCGGCCGGACGGAGCGGGACTCCGGGCGAGCCGGAGCAGCCGGTCGACGTGGCCGCCGTCGACTTGCGCGAGGCCCCCGGTCTCGAGCAGGGCCTGCCGCAGCGTCGCGCGAGCCACGGCCACGGGCGAGCGGGCGAGTGCCTTGCGGTCGAGGACGAGCGCGTCGCCGTCACGGGTCGCGGCCCGCGCCAGCGCGCGCTCCGCGACGCCGCCCATGTAGCTCGCCTCCTCGGCGATCAGGTCCGCCGTCCGCGCGAGCGCCTCGCGCACGCGCGGATTGAAGCGCTGCTCGAGGTACGGCAGCAGCTCGTTGCGCACGCGGTTGCGCGCGTAGGCCGGATCGGCGTTCGTCTCGTCCTCGCGCCAGGCGAGACCGCGCTCCGCGAGGTGCGCGAGCACCTCGCGGCGCGAGACCGCGAGCAGCGGGCGCAGCAGGTCGCCGCTCGCGAGCCGCATGCCGGCGAGCCCGGTCGGGCCGCTGCCGCGCAGCAGCCGCAGCAGCAGCGTCTCGGCCTGGTCGTCCCGGGTGTGCGCGACGGCGATCGCCACGGCGCCCTCGTCGTCCTTCACCCGGCGCAGGAAGGAGTAGCGCTCGCGGCGCGCGGCCTGCTCGAGGCCGCCCTTCTCGTCGCGCGCGCGCTCGCGGACGCGGGCGCTCCCGCCGCGCAGCGGTACGCCGAGCGCGGCGCACAGCTCGTGGCAGAAGGCGGCGTCGTCCGCGGAGCCGGGCCGCAGGCCGTGGTCGAGGTGGGCGGCGACGAGCTCGAAGCCACGCCGGCGGCGCAGCGCCGCGAGCGCGTCCAGGAGCGCCACGGAGTCGGCGCCGCCGGAGAGGGCGACGAGCAGCGTCTCGCCGCGCGCGGGCCGCCCGGCCGCGAGCAGGGCGCGGTCGACGGCCGCGACGAGGAACGGCATCCTCATGCGCTCGGGCCCCCCCGAAGTGCGGATTGGTGGCGGTGCAGGGATTCGAACCCCGGACGCCGCGGATATGAGCCGCGTGCTCTAACCAACTGAGCTACACCGCCACGGGTAGCTCGGAGACGGGACCGCCTCCGGGACTCGCCAGCATACTACGAAACCCGCCCGGCTCCGGCCGCTATATACTGCCTTCGCTCCGTGGCCACGATCACGAACTGCGTCACCTGCCAGAAGAGTGACGAAGAGGTCACTCTGCAGAAGTGCCCCATCTGCTTCAAGTGGGTCTGCTACGACTGCGGCAAACGCGAGTACGGCCGCACCTTCTGCAGCCAGCGCTGCGCCCACCTCTTCTTCTTCGGCGACGACGACGAATAACGCCCCCGGGGGGGTTCGGGGGGGTGGCAAGCCCCCCCGATAGCCAGTCCAGAGAGTCCGTTGGCCTTCTCCAGTTGTCGCCTGTTCGGCCGTCAGTGAACTCTCCAATCACCACCTTCGAGTAGCAATCGAACCGCCAGGGGCCGGCTGCCTCCTTCTTTCAGATGGGGGGACTCCGTCCCCCCATGACCCCCCTGGGTTGCCGTGACCTAGAATGGCCTTCTCATGAGCTATCCGGACGAGAGGCCGCGGCGGCTGCGCAAGGGCGAGCGCCTGCGCGCGATGGTGCGCGAGACGACGCTCACCCCGGCGAGCCTCATCTATCCGCTGTTCGTGACGCCCGGCAACGGGATCCGCCGCGAGATCCCGTCGCTGCCGGACTGCTACCACCTGTCCGTCGACCAGGTCGCGCGTGAGGCGGAGGTGGTCGAGAAGCTCGGGATCGGCGGCGTGATCCTGTTCGGGCTGCCGTCGGCGAAGGACCCGGTCGGCTCCGAGGGCTACGCCGACGACGGCGTCGTGCAGCAGGCCATCCGCGCGATCCGCAGCGTCTGCAAGGAGCTGCTCGTGTTCACCGACGTCTGCCTGTGCGAGTACACCTCGCACGGCCACTGCGGCGTCGTCGAGCAGGGCGAAGTGCAGAACGACCCGACGCTCGAGCTGCTGTCGCGCATGGCCGTCTCGCACGCCAAGGCCGGCGCCCACGTGGTGGCGCCCTCCGACATGATGGACGGGCGCGTGGGCGCGATCCGCGCCGCCCTCGACGCCGCGGGCTTCGCGGGCCTGCCGATCCTGTCGTACGCGGCCAAGTACGCGTCCGCGTTCTACGGCCCGTTCCGGGAGGCCGCCGACTCGGCCCCCCAGTTCGGGGACCGCCGCGGCTACCAGATGGATCCCGGCAACGTCCGCGAGGCGCTGCGCGAGGTGAGGCTCGACGTCGAGGAAGGCGCCGACATCCTGATGGTCAAGCCGGCGCTGCCCTACCTCGACGTGATCCGCGCGGTGAAGGAGAGCGTCGACCGTCCGGTGGCGGCCTACAACGTCTCGGGCGAGTACGCGATGGTGAAGGCCGCGGCCGCCAAGGGCTGGATCGACGAGGAGCGGATGATGCGCGAGATCCTGACCTCGATCCGCCGTGCCGGCGCCGACGTGATCCTCACGTACCACGCGAAGGACTTCGCGCGGCGCGCCTGAGCGGACAGGCGATGCGATCCGAGCAGCTGTTCGCGCGCGCGAAGGCCGTCATCCCGGGCGGCGTCTCGAGCCCTGCGCGCGCCTTCAAGGCCGTGGGCGGCACGCCGCTGTTCGTGGCGCGGGCCGAGGGCGCGCGCTTCTGGGACGAGGACGGCCGCGCGTTCATCGACTACGTGGGCTCGTGGGGACCGATGATCCTCGGGCACGCGCAGCCGGCCGTCATCGAGGCCGTGCGGGCGGCCGCCAGCCGCGGAACCTCGTACGGCGCGCCGTGCGCGGCGGAGGTGGAGCTCGCGGAGCGGATCGTGAAGCTCATGCCCGCGGTCGAGAAGGTGCGCTTCGTCTCCTCCGGCACCGAGGCGACGATGAGCGCGCTGCGCGTCGCACGAGGCTTCACGGGCCGGCGCAAGATCCTGAAGTTCGACGGCTGCTATCACGGCCACGCGGACTCCTTGCTCGTCGCCGCGGGGTCAGGCGTCGCGACGCTCGGCATCCCCGGCTCGCCCGGCGTGCCGGAGGGGACGGTGGCCGACACGCTCGTCGCTCCCTTCAACGACGTCCCGGCGCTCGAGGCCGCGTTCCGCGAGCACGGGCACGACCTCGCCGCGGTGATCGTCGAGCCCGTGTGCGGCAACATGGGCACGGTCGCGCCGCACGCGGGCTACCTCGAGGCGCTGCGCGAGATCACCCGCCGCAGCGGCTGCGTGCTGATCTTCGACGAGGTGATGACCGGCTTCCGGCTGGCGCTCGGCGGGGCGCAGCAGCTCTACGGCGTGCGGCCCGACATGACGTGCCTCGGCAAGATCATGGGCGGCGGCCTGCCGGCCGCGGCCTACGGCGGGCGGGCCGACATCATGGCCACCGTCGCGCCCGACGGGCCGGTCTACCAGGCGGGGACGCTCTCGGGCAACCCGCTCGCGATGGCGGCCGGCGCCAGGGTTCTCGAGCTGCTCGCGCAGCCGGGCGTCTACGCCACGCTCGAGGCGCGCAGCGCGCGGCTCGAGGAAGGGCTGAAGCGCGCGGCCCGGGACGCGGGGACGACGGTGACCGTGAACCGCGTCGGCTCGATGATCACCGTCTTCTTCTGCGCGGGACCCGTGACGGACTACACGACCGCGAAGCAGTCCGACACGAAGCGCTTCGCCCGCTTCTTCCACGCGATGCTCGCGCGCGGCGTCTACCTCCCGCCGGCGCAGTTCGAGGCCGCGTTCGTCTCGCTCGCGCACGGCGAGGCCGAGATCGACGAGACGCTCGCCGCTGCCGCAGCGGCGTTCCGCGACGCGGCGTGACGCGAAGACCGGGCCGAGCCGCGCGACCGTGGTACTCTTGGGCCGCGAGCCGCGCGGGCCAATTCCGGTCCCTCCACGCTCCGACGGAGGTCCGGACATGACGTCGATTCCGCCCGAGGCAGCTCCCCTCAAGCCCGACACCGTTCCGATCAAGATCGCCACCGTCCCGCGGCCGCTGACGGTCCGCTACCTCGGGTTCGAGTGCACGAGCGAGGGTCGCAGCTACCGCTTGCGAGTCGACAGGGGAGCCGACGACCCGCGGCTCTACACGGTGAGCGTCCCGAGCGAGGCCTTCGACTCACGGCGCGCCCGCTTCCAGGACGCGCCCGAGATGTGCCTCCAGCGCCTGCAGCGCGAGCTCGACGAGAACGCCGAGCTGCCGACCGGCTCCTCGCTCGTGATCACGACGGCGGACCTCGACGGCTACCGCGAGTCCCAGCAGCGTCGCTCCCCGACCCGCAAGCGCGCGCCTCACACCGAGCGTACCGAGCGCTGAGCGGCGTGCCCTTCGCGTCGCTCGGGCTCGACCCGCTGCTGCTGCGCGGCATCCGCGAGCTGGGCTTCACGCGCCCGACCCCGATCCAGGAGCAGGCGATCCGCCCCGCGCTCGAGGGGCGCGACCTGCTCGCCTGCGCGGCGACCGGCAGCGGCAAGACCGCCGCCTTCGGCCTGCCGATCCTGCAGCGCCTGATGGCGAAGCCGCGCCGCACCACGCGGGCGCTGATCCTGACGCCCACCCGCGAGCTGTGCGCGCAGATCGATCAGCACCTGCAGGAGCTGGCGGTGCACACGCCCGTCACGAGCGCGGCGGTCTTCGGCGGCGTGGGAATGGGCCCGCAGGAGCACGCCTTCCGCGCGGGCGTCGACGTGATCGTGGCGACGCCGGGCCGGCTGCTCGACCACTTCCGCTCCTCCTACGCGGCGCTGCGCGGGCTCGAGGTGCTCGTGCTCGACGAGGCCGACCGCATGCTCGACATGGGCTTCCTGCCCGACGTGCGCCGCGTGCTGCGCCACCTGCCGGCGAGGCGCCAGACGCTGTTCTTCTCCGCCACCATGCCCTCGGCGATCATCGAGCTCTCGCGCGAGATGCTGAGGGACGCGGTGCGCATCAACCTCGATCGCCGCGCGACGCCGCCCGTCGGCATCACCCAGGCCGTGTACCCCGTGGACGCGCGGCTCAAGCCGGCGCTGCTGCTCGCGCTCCTGCGCCGGGGCGACATGAAGAGCGCGCTCGTCTTCACGCGCACCAAGCAGCGCGCCAATCGCCTCGCCGACTGGCTCGGCAAGAAAGGCGTGCGCTCGGCGCGCATCCACGGCAACCGCAGCCAGAGCCAGCGCACGCAGGCGCTCGAGGGCTTCAAGGCCGGCCGCTACGACGTGCTGGTGGCGACCGACATCGCCGCGCGCGGCATCGACGTGGTGGCGCTCGGCCACGTGGTGAACTTCGACGTGCCGGCGGCGAGCGAGGACTACATCCACCGCGTCGGGCGCACGGGCCGCGCCGAGTTGACCGGCGAGGCCTACACCTTCGTCGCGCCGGAGGACGAAGCCTCGCTGCGGGCGATCGAGCGTGCCGTGGGCAAGCCGCTGCCGCGCGTGGTGCTGAGCGACTTCGACTACCGGCAGAGCGCCGAGGAGATGAGGCCGGCACCGCATCAGGCTCACCGCCCGCAGAAGCCTCGACCCAAGCCGCGCTCCGGCCCGTCGCACGATCGGCGCCAGCCCGACGCCGCCTGGTCGGGCCGGCTCGAGACGGCGAGCCGCCCGCAGCCTCACGGCGCGCACCCGCGCCGGCACGGAAGCCGCCGGCCGGGCTCGCGCTTCGGTCGCCGCCCGCGCTAGCGGCGCTCGCTCCGCGAGCCGGCGTCAGCGGTCGACGAGCCCCTGCTCCCGGTCGAGCATCTTGCGGTAGTCCCGCTTGCGCTTGACCTTCGCGACCGGGTCCTTCGTCGGGTAGTTGGCGCCGAGGATGATCTCGGCGGGCGCGCGCGGCGAGAACAGGCCCTGGAACGTGAGCGTGTCCGCGGGCAGGTAGCGGTAGGTGGCGATCTGGCGGTAGCGCCGGTCGACGCGGAACGACGCGTCCTGCGCCGGCGTCGCGAGCAGCAGGAACGGCTCGCGCGACCCCGCGAAGCTCCAGAGGTCGCACTCGGCGATGGCCGTGATCCGCACCTCGAGCAGCACGTCGCGGCGGACGCGCGTCGGGTCCGAGCAGAAGGCCATGCGCAGGTCCGGCCGGTAGCGCAGCTCGCGCGCCACGTCCTCGACCATCGCGCGGTTCGGCTGGCCCGCCGCGAAGGCAGGCAGGCAGAGCGTCACGACGCCGAGCCACGTGGCCGCCACCACCGACGCGAGCGACAGCATCAGCGCGCGCGGCGTGGGGCGCGCGGCCACGGCGAGAAGGGCCAGGATGCCCGCGCCGGCGATGCCCAGCAGGAGCGCACGCGCGGACGCGGAAGGCATCCACTCGGGCGGCAGCTGCGGCGGCTGCAGGAGCAGGAAGGCGAGCGCCCCCGCGAGCGCCACGAGCATCACGCGCACCCACGTGCGGTCGAGCGCCCGCCACTCGACGGCCGTCAGGTAGCGGCCGATCAGGAGCGAGATCGCCGGGTAGAGCGGCAGCAGGTAGTAGTCGAGCTTGCCGCGCGAGAGGCTGAGCGGGATCAGCACCAGCACGACCCACGTCGTGAGGAAGCGCGCGCGAGCCGCGCTCTTCCGCATCGGAGGAGCGGACGAGCCGCGCGAGCGCCAGCGGCAGCAGCGGCGACCACGGCAGTCCCTCGGCGAGGTAGACCGGCCCGAAGAACCAGATCGGGCGGCCGACGTCGTAGGTCTCGGCGGCGAAGCGCTCGAGGTTCTCGCGCAGGAAGAAGTAGACGAGCGGGTCGCGCCCGAGCCGGAAGTAGACCAGCACGAACCAGCCGAGGCCGAGCACGGCGCAGAGCAAGGCGCCGAGCCCGAGCCCGGCCAGCCCGCCGGGCAGCGGCCGGCTGCGGTTCTGGTAGAGCAGCAGCAGGATCGCGAGGCCGGGGATGAGGAGCGCGATCGGCCCCTTGGTCGCGAAGCCGAGCCCCGCCACGACGCCGAGCAGCGGCACCGCGTAGCGGGGGGCCGCAGGGCGGTACGCGAGCACGGCGAGCGCGACCGCGAGCGTCGTGAACAGCGCGAGCAGCATGTCGGACATCGCCACGCGCGCGAAGGAGAGGAACGCGAGCGTCGTCGAGAGCACCAGAGCACCCGCCAGGCCGCTGCGGCGGTCGTAGACGAGCGTCCCGAGCCAGGCGCTCGCGAGCACGAAGCCGAGCGACGCCAGCACCGGCACCAGGCGCGCCGCCTCGGCCGTCGGTCCGAGCCCCTTCATGGCGGCGGCCATCAGCCAGTAGGACAGGATCGGCTTGTCGAAGAACGGCTCGCCCTGGTAGTACGGGACCAGCCAGTCGCCGCTCTCGACCATGTTGCGAGCCGCGTCGAGGAAGTAGATCTCGGCGCGCGCGAGCGGCGCCACGCCGAGCTGCGGCAGCAGCAGCGCGAGCAGCACGGCTCCCGTGAGCGCGAGGAGTGCGGCGTAGCGAGTGGGAGTCAGGGCGGGGCGGGTCAGGGCTGGGCGGGCGCGGCGGCGGCGCCCTTCTTGAGGTGGAGCTGGCCGCAGGCGGCCAGGATGTCGCGCCCGCGCGGGCGGCGTACCGACACCGGAACGTCGGCGGCGGCGAGCGCGGCGCAGAAGGCCTCGACCGCCTCGGGCTTCGGCGCCTTGAACGGGATCTCGGGCGCGGGGTTGAGCGGGATCAGGTTCACCTTGACGCGCCGGCCGCCCAGCCGGCGGGCGAGCTCGCGCGCGTGCGGCGCCGAGTCGTTCACGCCGCCGAGCAGCACGTACTCGAAGGTGACGCGGCCGCCGCGCGGGACCTCGTAGCGCAGCGCCGCGTCGACCACGGCGTCGAACGGATACTTCTCCTCGATCGGCATCAGCGCCCGCCGCAGCCCGGGGTCGGGAGCATGCAGGCTGATCGCGAGGTTGGGCCGCACCGGCTCGCTCGCGAGCTTCTCGAGCGCCGGCAGGATGCCGACCGTGGAGAGCGTCAGCTTGCGCGGCGGCACGCCGAAGCCGTCCTCGTCCATCAGCACGCGCAGCGCCTCGAGCGTCGCGTCGTAGTTGAGCAGCGGCTCCCCCATGCCCATCATCACGACGTTCCACGGGAAGGGATCGTCCGCGCGGCGGTCGGGATGCGTCGCGGCGACGGGGTGCTCGTCCATCACCGTCGCCACCTGTCCCAGGATCTCCCACGGCTTGAGGTTGCGCTTGTAGCCGGCGATGCCGGTCAGGCAGAACGCGCACTTCAGCGGGCAGCCCGCCTGCGTCGAGATGCAGATCGTGCGCCGCGCGTCCTCGGGAATGTAGACGGCCTCGACGCTGGCGCCGTCGTCGAGCCGGAACAGGTACTTGCGCGTGCCGTCGAACGAGAGCGTGCGCTCCTGGACCTCGGGCCAGCGCAGCTCGAAGTCCGCGGCGAGCGAGGCCCGCAGCGCCTGCGGCAGGTCGCTCATCGCGGACACGTCCCGCACGCGCCGCTCGTAGAGCCAGCCGTAGAGCTGACGGCCCCGGAAGGCGGGCTCGCCGCGGTCGGCGACGAGCCCCGCGAGGCTGCGCTTGCCCATGCCGAACAGGTTGGGCCTGCCCATCCCGCGATCATAACCCGCGGCCGGTGCTACGATCGCGCGCTCGAGGAGCCCGATCGATGCCGGAGAGAGACGACGCGCCGCTCGTGGTGCCGGTGCAGCTGGACGCCGGAGGGGCCCTGCCCGGCTACGCGTCCGCGGGCGCCGCAGGCGCGGACCTGCGCGCGAGCGAGGCCGTCCTGATCGCGGCGGGCGGGCGCGCGGCGGTCGCGACGGCCGTGCGCCTCGAGATCCCGCCCGGCCACGTCGGGCTCGTCTGGCCGCGCAGCGGGCTCGCGGTGCGCCACGGCATCGACACGCTCGCGGGCGTCATCGACAGCGACTACCGGGGCGAGCTCAAGGTCGTGCTGGTCAACCACGGAGACGAGCCCTTCCGGATCGCGCCGGGCGACCGCGTGGCGCAGCTGCTGATCCAGCGCGTCGAGCGCGTGCGCTTCACGGCCGCCGAGCAGGTGCAAGGCACGGCGCGCGGCAGCGGGGGCTTCGGCTCGACGGGACGCTAGGCTCGACCCGGGAGCGATCCCGTCCTAAGATCGGAGTTTCGACTCCCCCGCCGCACCCGAGGTCCGTCCGATGGAACCCGATCGCATCGTCATCACCGGCGCGCGCCAGCACAACCTCAAGCACATCACCGTCTCGATCCCGAAGAAGGCGCTGGTGGTGCTGACCGGCGTCTCGGGCTCCGGCAAGTCGTCGCTCGCGTTCGACACGCTCTACGCCGAGGGCCAGCGCCGCTACATCGAGAGCCTCTCCGCCTACGCGCGGCAGTTCCTCGGCCAGATGGAGAAGCCCCTCTACGACTCGATCAAGGGCCTGGCGCCGACGATCTCGATCGAGCAGAAGACCGCGAGCAGCAACCCGCGCTCGACGGTGGGCACCGTCACCGAGATCCACGACTACCTGCGCGTGCTGTGGGCGCGCGTCGGCCGCCTCAGCTGCCACAACTGCGGCCGGCCGGTCTCGCAGCAGTCGGCGCAGCAGATCGTGCAGGAGGTGATGCGGCTCGCGGAGGGCACCAGGTTCCTGGTGCTGGCGCCGCTCGTGCGCGAGCGCAAGGGCGAGCACCGGGACGTGATCGAGCAGGTGCGCAAGGGCGGCTTCGCGCGCGTGCGGCTCGACGGGATCGTGCTGTCGCTCGAGGACGACGCGGTCCGGCTCGACAAGAAGAAGAAGCACACGATCGAGGCCGTCGTCGATCGCCTGATCGCCAAGCCCGGGCTCGCCCAGCGGCTCACCGACTCGGTCGAGACGGCGCTGCGGCTCGGGGCCGGAACGCTGGTGATCGCGGCGGAGGGCCGGAAGGACGAGGTGCTGTCGGAGCACCGCGCCTGCCACCACTGCGGGATCTCGTTCCCGGAGCTGTCGCCGCAGCTCTTCTCCTTCAACTCGCCGCAGGGGATGTGCCCGGAGTGCTCCGGCCTCGGCACGCGCATGGAGATGGACCCGGCGCTCGTGGTGCCGAACCCCGAGCTGTCGGTGAACGAGGGGGCGGTGAAGCCGCTCGGCGCCGTGGGCGAGGCGACCACCTGGGGCAGCGACATCGTGCGCGCGGTCGCGCGCGAGCGCGCGATCGATCTCAACAAGCCCTGGAAGTCGCTCTCCGAGGCGCACCGCCGCGTGATCCTGTTCGGCACCGGCGACGAGCGCGTCAGCATCCGGCTCAAGAGCTCGTGGGGCTCGGGCGCCTTCAAGATGCGCTACGAGGGCGCCATCAACTCGATGCTGCGCCGCATGCGCGAGACGAAGTCCGAGGAGATGCGGCAGCACTACCAGAAGTACCTCTCCTCGCGCCCCTGCTCGGTCTGCGGCGGAAGGCGGATCCGGCCCGAGGCGCTCGGCGTGAAGATCGCCGGGCGCACGATCGCCGAGATCACGGCGCTCTCCGTCGCGGACGCCTACGCCTTCTTCGACTCGCTCGCGCTCCAGGGCGCGGAGGCCAAGATCGCCATCGAGCTGCTCAAGGAGATCCGCTCGCGGCTGCGCTTCCTGCTCGACGTCGGGCTCAACTACCTGACGCTCGACCGCGCGGCGCCCAGCCTCTCGGGCGGCGAGGGCCAGCGCATCCGGCTCGCCAGCCAGATCGGCTCGGAGCTCACCGGCGTCGTCTACGTGCTCGACGAGCCATCGATCGGGCTGCACCAGCGCGACAACCGCAAGCTGATCGAGGCGCTCAAGCACCTGCGCGACATCGGCAACACCGTCGTGGTGGTCGAGCACGACCACGAGGCGATGGAGGAGGCCGACTGGCTGATCGACTTCGGTCCGGGCGCCGGGCGCCACGGCGGCGAGGTGGTGGCGGCCGGGACGCCGGAGCAGGTGAAGAAGTCGAAGACCAGCCTCACCGGCCGCTATCTCCGCGGCGACCTCGCGATCGAGGTGCCCGCCGAGCGCCGCAAGGGCAGCGGTCGCCGCATTTCCGTCCTCGGCGCCCGCGAGAACAACCTGAAGGGAGTCGAACGCGTCGTTCCCGCTCGGGCTGTTCGTGTGCGTGACCGGGGTGTCGGGCGCGGGCAAGAGCACGCTCGTCAACCACATCCTGTACCCGGCGGTGGCCCGGGCGCTCCACGGCAGCGATCGCGCGGTCGGCGCGCACGAGAAGATCGACGGGCTCTCCGAGATCGACAAGGTGATCGACATCGACCAGAGCCCGATCGGGCGCACGCCGCGCTCGAACCCGGCCACCTACACGAAGCTGTTCGACCTGATCCGCGACTTCTTCGCGGAGCTGCCCGAGGCGCGCATCCACGGCTACACGCCCGGGCGCTTCTCGTTCAACGTCAAGGGCGGGCGCTGCGAAGCGTGCGAGGGCGACGGCGTCAAGCGCGTCGAGATGCACTTCCTGCCGGACGTCTACGTCCCGTGCGAGGTGTGCCACGGCCGGCGCTTCAACGACGCGACGCTCGCGGTGAAGTACAACAACCTGTCGGTGGCGGACGTCCTCGACCAGACGGTGGACGAGGCGCTCGTTCTCTTCAAGAACCACCCGACGATCCGCCGCGCGCTCGAGACGCTCGCCGACGTCGGCCTCGGCTACATCGCGCTCGGCCAGTCCTCGCCGACGCTATCGGGCGGCGAGGCCCAGCGCGTGAAGCTCTCGCGCGAGCTCTCCAAGCGCTCGACGGGGCGCACGCTCTACGTCCTCGACGAGCCCACGACGGGCCTCCACTTCGACGACATCAAGAAGCTGCTGCGCGTGCTCGACCGCCTGGTCGAGGGCGGCAACACCGTCGTGGTGATCGAGCACAACCTGGACGTGATCAAGACCGCGGACTGGGTGATCGACATGGGCCCCGAAGGCGGCGACGCCGGCGGCCGCATCGTCGCCGAGGGCACTCCCGAGCAGGTGGCAGCCGTGTCGACGAGCTACACCGGCCGCTTCCTGTCCAAGCTGGTCACGGCCGCCTCGCCTCGACGCGCCGCGCGATAGCGGCCCCGGTCCCCGACCGGCGAGGAAGCCACCCCGGCTTGCTTCTGACATCGGACAACGGCGCGTTACTTTCGGTTACTCGTTCCGGAACGAGTAACCATCGGTAACGTCCACACGCCCGGCTCGCCTCGGCCGCTGAACATCCCCGCAAAGCGGCCGCCCAGTGAGGCGACGCCTGCGAGCGACAGTGTGATCCAGCACATGCCGGGCCGCCCCCTGGCGTTCTCGGGCACCTCGATTGCTACGAAGTAGGCGGACGGATGTGGTTGGCGAGGTTCCGGTCGTCCGCGAACGCAATGTCGCAATGTGGCCGCCGGCTTTCGGCCAAGGCGAGCGCCGCGGGCCGGGCCGGCGCCTGAAGGAGGGCCGCATGAGGCCGATTGTGACGGCGATCACGCAAGTGGCGGTGGTCGTGCTGCTTTCGTGTGCATCACTGGCCCAGGCCCAGATCCCCATCTCGCGTCGACGACGTCCGCCCTCGTCGAGGGCAGCCGGGTCCTCACCTCGATCAGCGTCCCGGGCACGGTTGGCGGGCGACCCCCCGTCGGCCATCACGGTGGACTACACGCTGGTGCCGGGATCCGCCGTCGCGGGCAGCGATTTCCGCTGGCCGCGAGCGGCACGCTGACCTTCCCGCGGCTCTGGCCTCGGCCACAGCACATTCCGGCGGTCCAGGTCATCGGAGACACGACCGACGAGTGGAGCCCCACGCTGATGCAGGACGCGGTCTTCTTCGTCCAGCTCAGCAACGCGTCGGCGGGCGGCGTGATCGACAAGGGCCGCGGCACCGTCACGATCATCGACGACGACCGTACGCGACGCGGGCGTACAGTTCCTGACCGCGGTTTCGACCGGCACCTCCGCGAGCGGGCAGAACAAGCTGCAGTGGCGCATCCCGGGGGCTCCAGGCCGGCGGTGGCCAACGTCGAAGATCGCGTGGAAGCAGGGCGCGGGTTGCACCTTTCCGCTGAGCGACACCGACACATTCGGCGGCGGCCTCGTTGTCGTCGTCAGCGCTGCCGCCCCGGGCGCCGTCCAGACCTTCGCGCACACCAGGCCGGCCGATCGGCACTCCCCACTGCTACAGCGTCTTCGCGCTGCTACGCCGCTCGGCATCCCACGGCCGAGATCGCGCAGGTCAAGGCGACACCGATCGACACCACCGGCTCGATCCTGTGGAGCTACGCTTCGGGGGCTACGAGCGTGGTTCCGCCTTCCGTGGGCGCGGACGCGATCTACACCACGGACAGCCTCGGCGTCGTCCACGCGATGAATCGCGGCGCGTACCGGCGGCGGGGACTGGCCGTCAACGTGGAATCCGGTTGCCGTGGGCAAGCCGACCCAGAATCGCTCTGCGGTGATCCCGGTCGTCGACCGGCACACGGCTGCTGCTCGGAACCGACGGCGGCGGCGTCCATGGCAGTCGACGGCCGCACGGGGACGCTCGTCTGGTCCCGCAGCTCTGCCTTCGGCAGCGCGCTACCCAACCTTGGCGGCGTCCAGGCGCAGCCGGCCGCGCTGCTCAAGAGCTTCGGCGGCAACAACGACATGCTGCTCGTCGGCACGAACGCGGGGGCCAGCAACACGTTCTCACGCGCTCGACTTCCAGACCGGCAACACCCAGGACGTCCCCTATCCGAACGGCGTGATGGGCAACGTGGTGGGCCAGGCCGTCGTCGACTACGCCTTCAACCGCGTGCTGTTCCTGACCTCGAACGCGACCGCCACGGTCTTCAGCCTCGACCTCGGCGTGGCCGGGACGCCCAAGCTGAGCCTCGCCACGCTGCCGGCCACCAACCCGCTCTCCTTCGGCGGCTCGAGCGGCGCGGCCGTGCTGCGCAACAACCGCCTGCTCTTCGGCGACAACAACGGCAAGGTGTTCGGCCTCGACCTCGCGACCGGCACCAGCTACAGCGCGTCCACTGGCGACGGCAACGTGAAGGGCTTCGTGTGGCCCGACCGGCGCGACGACCGCATCTACTTCTCCGGCAACAGCAAGGTGCTCGCCTTCCGCGACACCGGCAGCGCGCTCGTCGGGCCGCTCTGGAACGTCTCGCTCACCACGCCGTCGATGGTGCTGCAGAAGCCGGGCACCGACTTCATCTACGTGGGCGACGGCCAGGGCCGTCTGGTCCAGATCGAGGTCAGCGACCAGAGCACGACGCCGCTCGACGCTCGAGAACGGCGTCCAGATCGGAGCGCCGAGCCTCGACGGCCCGAACAGCATCGTGATCGTCGGCTCGGCCACCGGAACGATCTACGCCGTTCGCGTGCCTTACTAGGCGGAAGGAATGGACATGTCGATCCTGCTGCTCGCGCTCGCGCTCGCCGCGCCCGCCGAACACGACGCCGACCCGGGCCGCTCGCGCGACGAGTCCCACTGCACCCTGAGCGTTCATGCCCTCGACGACCTTGGCCAGCCGCGATCGGCGCGCCGCGTCTCGGCCGCGGCCGTGCCGGCCGTGATCTTCCGCGGGCGCGTCGAGCCGAAGGACGATCAGTCGCCGCCCCTGTTGTTCGACGTCTACAACCCGCGCGGCCTGCGCTACCAGGTGCTGCTCGGGACACCGCGCGTCCGCGTGACCGAGCGCCACGGGGAGCGCGTCGAGCGGACGACGCGACGTCGCGAGGCCGCGCTCGCGGTCGCCGGCTCCTCGATCGTGCTGACGTCGATGTACGGCCGCTGGCGAGTCGAGCCGCGGCTCGAGGGCGAGAGCGACGCCTGCGGCCGCCCCGAGTTCTTCACGATCCGGCGAGATGAGGACGCAGATTGGGACCTGACTCTCCAGCAGGACGAGGTCTTCTTCCTCCAGCTCAGCAATCCTTCCGCGAACGCGACGATCCTCAAGGGCCGCGGGACTGTCACGCTCATGGACGACGATCACTCGCCAGGCGGGCGTTCAGTACCTTTCGGCGGTCACGGACAGCACGGGCACCGGCTCGACCGAAGGGCGCAACCGGCTGCAGTGGCGAATCCCGCCGGCGCCGTCGCTGCCGAAGCCAGATCAAGGTCTGCTGGAAGTCCGCCTCCAGCAGCTGCACTCCGCCGACCAGCGACACGGACACCGATCCCGGCGGCTGCAGCGTGACTCGACGGACCCTGCGCGGCCGGGCGCCAAGCACCTGTTCACGCACGACAACACGAGCGCGATCAAGGTGCTGGTTCCGCGGGCGTACTGCTACTCCGTGTGGACGATGTACCCGGGATTCACGAACGAGCGCGCCGAAGTTTCCGTGACCACCTTCGACTCGATCCCCGGACCCCTGAAGTGGACCCTCACGCCCGGACAGCTACAGGGCCGTCTCGGCCGCCATACTGGTCCCGCCCACGCGT
Organism: uncultured Acidobacteriota bacterium; assembly: GCA_963724555.1. Lineage (GTDB taxonomy): Bacteria > Acidobacteriota > Vicinamibacteria > Fen-336 > Fen-336 > DATBSL01. The sequence goes on along the minus strand of CAVRVE010000021.1, from coordinate 89,463 downwards.
CGGCGTCGACGGGATCTACTCGGTCGGCAACGACGGCATCGTGCAGGCGATGCAGCGGGGTGCCTCCGCCACCAGTGGGCTGTGGCCTCCAGCCTGGAATCCGGTCGCGCTCGGCAAGCCGGCGCACAACCGCTCGCCGGTGGTGCCTTTCCCCTCGCCGCTCGGCTCGCGCTACTTCGTAGGCACCGAGAACGGCGAGGTGCACGCCGTCGACGCCAAGACCGGCGCGCTGGTGTGGTCGCGCGCCGCCGGCAACCCGCCCGGGAGCCGGGAGCTCCTGCCCGGCGCCACGGGCGTGCAGGCGACACCCGCCCTTCTCGTCAAGGGCTTCGGTGGCCTCAACGACCTCGTGCTGGTCGGGACGGCCACGGCCGTCGGCGACACCACCTACTTCGCGCTCGATCCGGCGACTGGCGCCACGCTCGACTCCTACGGCCCACCAGACGCTCCGCCCGGCCCGATCGACAACGTCTTCGGCATGTCGGTCGTCGACTACGCGGACAACAGGGTTTACTTTGGCACGGCCGGGCGCGCCCGCACGCTGTGGGGCCTCGACCTGGGGCCGAGCGGCACGCCGAACCTGAAGCTCTCGTCGCTGCCCTGGAACCCCAAGCCGCTCGGCGGCGGGCCAGGGACGACCGGCTCGCTCGTCGCGCGCAACGGTCACGCTCTACGTCGGCGTCGACTCCGGGCGCCGCCGCCACGCTCTACTCGCTGCGGATCAGCGACGGCTTCCTCGCGAGCTACAACGCACGGTGACGACCAGGTGAAGGGCTTCGCCTGGCCCGACCGACGCGACGACCGGCTGTACTTCTCGACCACCAACCGCGTGCATGGCGTGCGCGACGACGGGGCGCCGATGATGTCGGCACCTCCGTGAGTCCGTCCGATCCGCGTGCAGGAGCCCGTCCCGATTCCTCTACGTCGCAGACGCACGGGCACCGACCAGATCTGGCGTGGGCGACGGCCAAGGCCGCTTGCACCAGATCGACGTGTCGGCCGGAAACATCAAGGCCACGCTGACGCTCGACGCCGACCAGGTCCAGATCGGCGCGCCTAGCCTCGACGGCCCAAACGGAATCTTGCATCGTCGGATCGGACAGCGGCGTGATCTACGCCGTCCGCGTGCCGTTCTAGCTGAGGAGGCGCGTCGATGTCCAAGCTGCTGCTCGCCCTCGTGCTGGCCGCATCCACGGATGCGCTCGCGCACGACGGACCTGACGACGAACGGGACGCTCGAGGCCGCCGCTCCTGCTCGGTGGACGTTTCGGTCGTCGACGCGCACGGCCGGCTGCGCGACGCGCGGCGCGTCTCCGCGAGCACCGTGCCGTCGGTCGTGATCGAGGGCACGATCGCGCGTCGGGGGCGCGACGAGGACGAAGAGGCGCCCAAGCTGCTCTTCGACGTCTACAACCCGCGCGGGCGGCGCTACCAGGTGCTGCTCGCGACGCCGCGCGTCCGGGCGACCGAGCACCACGGGCAGCGCATCGAGCAGGCCGACGCGCGACACGCGAGGCGACGCTCGCAGTGGCCGGGTCCTCGATCACGCTCACGTCGATGTACGGGGTCTGGCGCGTCGAGCCGCGGCTCGAGGGCGACAGCCGAGCGTGCGGAGGGCCCGAGTACTTCACGATCCGGCCCTGACGGACCGAACAACAGCCAACGACGGCCTGGACTGGCTATCGGGGGGTTTGAGCACCCCCCGAACCCCCCGCTGGTTCCTGCTGCGTCAGGCAGTGGAGCGTGCCGAGACCCCACACCAGCTCGACCGCGTGGATACCGACCACGGGCCGGTCCCGGATCAGCTCGGCCAGGATCCCGAGTGCCATGCGGTCGTTCGGGTCGTTGAAGGTGGGGACCAGCACGGCGGCGTTCGCGATGTAGAAGTTCGCGTAGCTCGCGGGCAGCCGGCGCCCGTCGAACACGAGCGGCGCGGGCATCGGCAGGTCCACGATCCTCGGCTTCGCACCCGAAGCGAGCCGCGCGTCCTGCAGCCGCTCGCGGTTCTCCTCGAGCGCGCGGTAGTTCGCGTCCTTCGGGTTCTGCTCGCGGCACAGCACGATCGTGTCGGGCCCGGTGAAGCGCGCGAGGTCGTCGACGTGGCCGTGGGTGTCGTCCCCCGCGATGCCCTTGTCGAGCCAGACCGTGCGGCTCGCCCCCAGCTCGCGGGCGAACACCTCCTCGTAGTCGGCGCGCTCGAAGCCGGGGTTTCGCACCTGCACGACGGGATCGAGCAGGCACTCTTCCGTCGTGAGCAGCGTGCCCGCGCCGTCCACGTCGATGGCGCCCCCCTCGAGCACGACCGGGCGCCCTTTGTGGACGGCACGGCCGCAGGCGCAACCCCAGCGCCTTTGCGGCGCGCTCGGCGATCTGGTCGTCCTTTCGGTGGTCGGGATACTTCGCCCAGCCGCTGAAGCGGAAGCGCGCGACCGCGACCTCCGGCTTCGGCTGGGAGCGCCGCACGCAGATCGGGCCGAAGTCGCGCGTCCAGCCGCGGTCGCTCGGGAAGCGGAAGAACTCGACGCGCTCGGTCGCGGCGCCGACCCGCTCCAGGATCTTGCGCGCCTTCTGCTCGTGCGCGCGCGAGGGCACCAGGATCCGCACCCGCTCGCCCTCGGCGAGCTTCCTCACGATCTCGCCGTAGACCCACGGGATCGGCGCGAAGCGCCCGGGCCAGTCGGACAGGTTGTGCGGCCAGCCGAGCCAGGTCGCCTCGTGGGCTTCCCACTCGGCCGGCATGCGGAACGACTGCGGCGTCGGGGCTCGAGGGCGGGGCTCGCCAAACGACTACTCGCGGTCGATGAAGCGACGCTCGATTCCGGCGTAGGCGTCGATGCGGCGGTCGCGCAGGAACGGCCAGTGCGTGCGCACCTCGTCGATGCGCGGGAGGCTCACCTCGCCCACCAGGATCTCCTCCTTGTCGGTGGAGGCCTCGGCCACCACGACGCCGAAGGGATCGGCGAGGAAGCTCGTGCCCCAGAACTCGAGGCCGTCGCCGCCTTCGGGCCGCTCGTGTCCCACGCGGTTGACGACCGCGACGTAGACGCCGTTCGCGATCGCGTGCGAGCGCTGGATCGTCTGCCAGGCCGAGCGCTGCGAGACGCCGTGCTCGGCCTTCTCGCTCGGGTGCCAGCCGATCGCCGTCGGGTAGAAGAGCACCGCTGCGCCGCGCAGCGCCGTGAGGCGCGCGCCTTCCGGGTACCACTGGTCCCAGCAGATCAGCGTCCCGATGCGGCCCGGCTTCACGTCGAAGGCCTGGAAGCCGAGATCGCCGGGGGCGAAGTAGAACTTCTCGTAGAAGAGCGGATCGTCCGGGATGTGCATCTTGCGATAGAGCCCCGCGACCGAGCCGTCGGCGTCGAGGATCACCGCGCTGTTGTGGTAGACGCCGGGGGCGCGCCGCTCGAAGATCGGCACCACCACCGCGACGCCCGCCTGCTTGGCGGCGCGGCCGAGGGCTTCGGTGCTCGGCCCCGGGACGGTCTCGGCGAGCGCGAAGTTCGCGTGGTCTTCCTTCTGGCAGAAGTACGGCGTGCGGAACATCTCGGGCAGGCAGACGACCTCCGCGCCCTTGCCGGCCGCCTCGCGCACGCGCTCGACCGCCTTCGCCAGGTTGTCGTCGGGCGAGGCGGACATCGACATCTGCACGAGCCCCAGCTTGAAGCTCGGCTTCGTCACGAGTGGCCTTCCGCCGGGAGCACGTACTCGAGACCGTCGTCGTCGAACGGGCGCGCCTCCTCGAGCCGCTTCACGAGCCCGATCACGCGGAACGCCCACAGCGTGCGGCAGACCTCGAAGTCGTTGAGCACCGACTCGCCGCAGAGCGCCTCGACCTCGCGACCCTTCGCGGCGGCGCGCGCGAGCGCCGCCTGGTCGACGTCGAGCGTCAGCTGGTTGAAGAGCGCCTCGCAGCCGGGGACCACGGCGTAGCGCGCCTGCAGGCCGCCGCAGCCGCGCTCGACGCGGCTCCAGGCCTCGACCTGCCCGAGGCCGTCGAGGATCAGCTGCGGCGTGCTGATGTTCAGCTTGATCGCCTCGCTCGCCGGCGCGCCCGCCTCGAGCTTGTAGCTGCCGCTGCCCCACTGGAACGCGAGCAGCGCGATGTCGCGCGTCTGCTCGACGACGCCCTGCACGAGCGCCTTCGGCTCGAGGACGCCCTGCTCGACCAGCACTCCTCCCAGGCGCTTGCCGGGCCCGATCGCGCGGCCGGCGTCCTCGAGCTGCCGCAGCGTGACGAGACCGCGTCGCAGCAGCCGCGGCCCGAGGCGGTAGTCGGGGTTCGAGGAGCTGGCGAAGACGAGCTGGCCGCTCTCGGCCACGATGCCGATCCGGTGATCCTCGCTTCTGGAGCCGCAGCGTGCCGCTCCAGCGCTCGCGGCTCAGCTCCTGGACGAGGTCCGGCAGGTCCTGCTCGTCGAGCCGCCCCTCGCTCTTCAACGCGCTCTCCCTCGCCCGGCGGCGCGCTCCACGAGCGCGGCCGCGACCAACGGTACGAGGATCTCATGGTGCCCGGTCAGGCGGTAGCCCCGCCCGTGCCCGGCCACGGGACGCTCCACGACGTTGACGCCCGGCCGGTAGGACTGGATGAAGTCGAGGTTCGCCGTGGAGAAGCCCTTGACGGGATGGCCGAGGTTGCGCGCGAGCGTCAGCGCCTTCAGGAACACCTCGGGCAGCACGACCGCCGAGCCGACGTTCAGGTAGACGCCGCCTCCGCCGAGACGCGCGACCTCCGCGGCGAGCAGGCGGAAGTCGAGGTGGGTGGCGCGGCCGAGCGCGCCGGGATCGCAGGCGGGGTGGACGTGGACGATGTCGGTTCCCACGGCGACGTGCACCGTCGCCGGCAGGCCGAGCCGATGCGCGGCGGCGAGCAGGCTGAGCTTCAGGTGCCGGGGGCGCGGACGCCGACGCGCCAGGTAGCGGCCGATCGCCGCTCCGAGGCCGAGCCCCTCCGCGTCGCCCTCGACGACCGCGCGTCCGAGCTCTTCGCCCGTCTCGCGCGCCATGCCGAACTCGCCCTTGCCGAGGCCGGCCTCGACGTCCTCCGAGGTCTGGCCGGTGAGCGCGAGCTCGAAGTCGTGGACGATGCCGGCGCCGTTCAGCGCGACTCCGGTCACGAAGCCGCGCTCCATGAGGTCGATCAGGACCGGCGACAGCCCGACCTTGATCACGTGCGCGCCGAGGCCCCAGACGACCGGACGGCCCCTGGCGCGCGCGCTCAGGATCGCGTCGCACAGCGAGCGCAGCGTCCCGCCGGCCAGGATGCGCGGCAGCCCCGCGAGGAAGGACGCGAAGCTGCCGCCACGCCGATGCGGCCGCGCGAAGTCGGCCTGCTGCACCTTGCTGCGGCGCGACGCCAGCGGGTAGGTGCGCACGGCGTCGAGCGACAACGGCCGCAGCGGGCGCGCGCGCGAACGCGCAGGGCGTCGGCTCACGGCCGCTCCGCCGCCTCCTCGATCACCTGCGCGAGCACGTGGAGCACCATCGAGTGCACCTCCTGCACCCGCTGGGTGTCGGGATGCGGCACCGCGATCAGCCGGTCGACGAGCCCCGCGAGCTCGCCGCCGCCGTCGCCCGTGAGGCCCACGGTCACGAGCCCGCGCGCGCGCGCGCAGCGCAGAGCCTCGACCACGTTCGGCGAGCGGCCGGAGGTGCTGATGCCGAGCGCCACGTCGCCCTTGCGGCCGTGCGCCTCGACCTGGCGCCTGAAGACCGCCGCGAAGCCCATGTCGTTCGCGACCGCCGTCACCACCGACGGGTCGGTCGTGAGCGCGATCGCGGACAGGCCGCGGCGCTCGCGCGCGAGGCGGCCCACCAGCTCGGCGACGAAGTGCTGGGCATCCGAGGCCGAGCCGCCGTTGCCGAACGCGAGCAGGCGCCCGCCGGCGCGCAGGCTCTCGGCCATCAGGCCGCCCACCTCCAGCAGCAGGGACGCGCTCTCGGAAAAAAAGCGCTGCTTCAGCTCGACGCTGTCCGCGACGAGGCGCTGGATGTCCTGGGCGTTCATCTGCAGGGGATTATCGCGACCCGTCACGCGGGCCGGAGCGAACGCGAGGCTACAGCCGGCGCAGGTGGACGGTCAGCAGGATCGTCGGAACGGCGGGCTCGTCCGTGCGGACCTGGAAGACGGAGCCCTCGCGCAGCCCCGCCGGCACGTGCACCGGCACGGGCATGCGCCGGAGCACGCGACCTTCGCCGCCGCAGCGGCCGCAGTCGAAGAGGCTCCCACCGGTGCCCGAGCACGCGTCGCACGAAGCCGCGACCGGCACGTCGAGCGACAGCACGGTGCCCGCTGCGGCTTCATCGGCACGCAGCACGATCTCGGCCGTCAGGCTGGTCGGGGCGAGCGGACGGCGCAGGTCTCCCGCGGCGGGCCGCCGCACGAACGACCAGTCGAGCGGCGACGAGCGGCTGCCGAGCTCGTCGTCGTAGCGCCGGCGCCGCTCCGCGTCGGAGAGGGTGTCGTAGGCCGCCTGCAGCTCGGCGATGCCCGCCTCGCCGTGCTCGGGCTCGAGTCGTCGCGTGAGTCTCTGGAAGGCCCGCCGGATGGCGCTTGCGCTCGCATCACGCGCAACGCCGAGCAGTTGGTAGTAGTCCTTGGGCTTCTCCATCCCGCCGTACACCATAGGTTGGGGTCCGCGCGAGTGTCAAGCCGAATCCTGGCGTCCGGGTCGCGACGCATTCCAGACTTCGAATCCGAGCGCGAAGACCAGGAGGGCGATGCCCGAGCCGAGAAGCGGCGTCGCGCAAGCGCGGAAGCCACGAGGGATCGGCCGCGACGGCGACGCTCGCGGCCGCCACCGCGGTGCGGGAAACGTCGAGGTCGGGTGTCTCGGCGACGAGCAGCAGCGCGTGCTCCGTGCCGCGCGCCGCGCCGGCGCGAGCGACCGGCAGCGACGCGCGCGGCGCTCGCCCCTGGCCGGCACGTCGACTTCGATCGGGCCGCCTTCGCTGCGAATCCCGCGCGCCGTGAGCGCCCGCAGCCTGCACATGCCGGGCTTCGCCGTCGGCGCTTTCGAGGTGCACCACGAGCGAGCCGTGCACGTCGAGCCGAAGCGGGTCCGCCCGCATGCGGACCGCCGGCTCGGGACTCGCGCCGAGCGCCAGGAGCAGGAACGCGCGCTGGCTCGCCATCGGGGGATTGCCGGCGCCGTCCGGAGCGGCCTCGAGCGGATGCTCGACGAGCAGCGTCAGCGCGTGCAGCCCGGGCTTCGGCGCCGGCGTGGCGAACTCCAGCGTGACGCTTCCCGAGGCGCGCGGCGCGAGCGTGCCCGGGAGCCGCGCGGCCTGCGGCTCGCCGAAGAGCTCGCCCTGCACGTCGATCGGGCCGGCCGGGCGGTCGCCGCGGTTGGTGAGCGTGACGCGCACCGCGAGCCGCGGGCTCGTGGCGGCGACGGCGCCCGAGACGTCGAGCGCCGCGTCCGGACGAGCCGGCGCGGCCAGGCTGGCGAGAGCGACGACGAGCGCGAGGCTAGGGCAGCGGGACAAACGTCACGCCCGCGACCGCGAAGGCGTCGTCGAGCTTCTTGCCCTGCTTGCGGTTGGTGGCGTACACCTTGATCGCGCCGGCCTTGGCCGCGTCCACGACCGGCGGGAACTCGCAGACGCCCTCGGGCTTGACCGGGAGCCGGAACGTGCTCGTGCGCTGCGGCTGGTAGCTGTCGTCCACGGCGTTGATGTAGTACTCGATCGTCTTCGCCTTCTCGCGCGGCGCCGGCAGCGTGCCGCAGTAGCTCACGCCGGTGAAGGTCATCGGCACGAACGAGTAGTAGTCCTCGCCCTCGCGCCGGAAGTAGACGCGCGCGACCGCCACGTTGCCGTCGTCGCTGATGGCCGCACAGAGCGAGATCGGCTTGTCGGCGACGGTGCAGAGGGCGGGCGGATGGTCGATCGTCGGAGGATCGTTCGCCGCCGCGAGGGCGGCCGTCAGCACGAGCGTAGCGACGAGCAGCTTCCTCATCGGCCCGAGGCCGTATCTTAGCGAAGGGCCGCCGCTACTTCCAGGTGAGCGTATTGCGGTACGTTTCGTTACGCTGCGTGGTGATGACGACTTCCATCACCCACGACTGCGTGCTGTCCTTCCACACCTGTCCCGAAGGCATCTGCCACAAGACGCCCCGCTGGCCGGGAGCCACCGTCGTGGTGATGGGAGCGACCTGCCCCTTCTGGGAGCGGCCGTCGACGGTCGTGGACAAGCTCATCATCGGCGCGAGCGGGATCGGCTGGCTGCCTTCGTTCGAGAGGAAGACGACGACCTTGTAGGCCTCGCCCGCCTTCGGCACCTGCGGCGTCGCCTCGAACACGATCGTGCCGGCCAGGCCGGCGCCCTGCGTGCCCTTCTTGACGTCGACGCCCGCCGAATCCTCGAAGCCCACGAGGCCGCCCGCCGCTCGCCGCCTTCGCCTCGGTGCGACCGGGCACGAAGGTCTTGACGGACCCGGCGCCGGGGCGCGGACCCGACGCCTGGGCATCGGCGATGGCCTTGGCGCTGATCGCGCCGGTCCGGCCGTTCAGCGCCGCCGAGTTGCCGGGGTCGAGCTGGAGCGCGCGGTCGTATGCGGCGATCGCGGCTTCGTACTGCTTGGCCTGCAGCGCGGTCGCGGCGTCGTTGAGCGCCGTCGTCACCTGGGCGGTGCGCGCATTCACGGCCTTGGCGTCGGCGTCGCGCTGGGCCGCCGCCCGGGAATCGGCGATCCGGCGCTGGAGGCCCACCGCACCCTTGTCCCACGGCGCGATCCGCAGCGCCTCGGCCGCCGCGGTTTCGGCGGCGGCGAAGTCGCCGCGCGCGAGCGCGCCGTCGCCGCTGCGGACCTGGTCGGCGGCCTTCTGCCCGATCATCGCCTGCGACAGGATCTTCTTCGCCGGCTCGCTCGCCGCATCCTCGCGCAGCGCCGACTGCGCCGAGGCCACCGCCTTGTCGTAGTTGCCGGCCTCGAAGGCGGCCTGCGCGGCCTTCACCGAGGCGGCGGCCTTGCCGCCCGCCTCGCCGAACTGCGGCGCGGGTGCGGCGGTGACGGGCGGCGGCGCCGGCGTCGCGAGCGTCGTCGGAGGCGGCGCGGTCGTGGACGGCGTCATCACGACGGGCGCGGGCGGCGGCGCCTGCTGGCTCTTCAAGGCGAGAAAGCCCGCGACGCCGACCGCGACGAGCGCGAGCCCCATCGCCACCCAGGGCAGGACGCTCGCTTTGGGCGGCGCGGGCTGGATGCGCGCCGGAATCCGCTGCGACACCGACGGGGCGCGCCGGGGCCGGCCGCGCCGTGGGGCCGGCGTCGAGCACCGTTTTTCCGCCGGCGCGCGTCGGTGCCAGCGTGGGCCTGCGCGCGACCGTCGGCCGCCGGCCCGGGCCGAGGTCCACGGTCGCACCGCCCTCGGACACGCCCGGCTCGGTCATCGGCACCGGCGCGTGGGTCGGAGCCTCGAGGTCCACGAGCGCCTCGAGCACGTTCTGCGAGGAGGTCGTGGTGGCGTGCACCTTCAGCCACTCGCGCAGGTCGACCGCGAACTCGTACGCCGTCTGGTAGCGCTCGCGGCAGGTTCTTGGCGAGCGCCTTCTTCAGCACCGGCATCAGCGCGTCGTAGTCGGCGCCCTGCGGGATCAGGTCGAAGTTGGCGTCCTCGTGGGTGATCTTGTAGAAGATCGCCATCAGGTTGTCCGAGTGGAACGGCCGCCGGCCGGCTCGCCAGCTCGAACAGCATGCAGCCGACGCTGAAGAGGTCGCTGCGCCCGTCGACCTTCTTCCCCTGCACCTGCTCGGGGGACATGTAGTCGGCCGTCCCCACGACGCTGCCGGTGCCGGTCATCGAGGCGGCCGTCACGTGCGCCACCCCGAAGTCCATGATCTTCACCGAGCCGTCGTCCTGGATGAAGATGTTCGCGGGCTTGATGTCGCGGTGGACGATGCCCGCCTGGTGCGCGTGCGCGAGGCCCGCGAGCACCTGCACGATCACCGCCACCTTGCGCTCGAGCGTCAGCGGCGGCGTCTGGCGCATCGCCTTCTGGAGATCCAGGCCCTTCAGGAGCTCCATCGCGATGAACGGCGAGCCGTCGCTGTGGTTGCCGAGATCGAAGACGGTCACCACGTTCGGGTGCGTCATCTTCGCGACGGCTTTCGCCTCGCGCTCGAAGCGGGCCTTCAGCTCGGGGTCGTCGGCGATCTGGGCGACCATGACCTTGAGGGCCACGTCGCGGTCGAGCATGGTGTCCCGGGCCAGGTAGACCTGGCCCATGGCGCCCTTGCCGAGGGGGCGGAGGATGTCGTACTTGCCGATCCGGCCCGAAAGCTCCTTCTCGACCGGCTTCGGCGGGTCCGCAGGCTCAGCCATGCAGGCGTCTTAGACGCACAACTCCCCTCTGGACAGGGGATTAGAAGGCATGCTCGAGGACCTGTCAAATGCCGAAACGGGCGCTCCCGGGAGCCGGAGGGCCCATTCGCTATACGGACTCGGCGGCTACTTGGTCTTGCCGGTCACCGTGAAGTGGGCGCGCCTGTTCTTCTGCCAGCAATCCTCGCTCGAAGCCGTGCAGACCGGGACTTCCTTGCCGTAGGAGAGAGTTTTCAGGCGGTCGGCGGGGACGCCGAGCGAGACCAGGTAGTCGTAGGCCGCTCGCGAGCGCCGCTCGCCGAGCGCGAGGTTGTACTCGACCGTGCCGCGCTCGTCGCAGTGACCCTCGACCGTGACGCGCAGGAAGTCGAAGCGCTTGAGGGCGGCGGCGTTCTTCGTGAGCGTTTCGCGGTCGGCGTCGCGGATCTCGGCCTTGTCGAGGTCGAAGTAGATCTCGGCGAGCAGCCCGGTCTTCTCGATCTCCTCGGCGCTCATCGCGCGCAGGCGAGCGTACTCGTCGACCTGCGCGGGCGCCTCGGTTCGGGCCGGCGGGGGCGGCGCCGGGGGCGGTGCCTCGGGGACGATCGGGGCCGGGGGCACCGGCGGCTGGGGCTGCGGCTTCTTGCCGCACGCGCCCAATGAAGCGAGCGTCGCTGCCGACAGGAGGATGAGCGCCGTCTTCTTCATCACGATCACGACCTCCTCTCCGCCGGAAGGCCGTCTGGGGCGACAGGCGGGCCCGGTGGCGGAACCGAGCGAAAGCGGGCGAGCGGGGCCCGCTCAGCTCTTCTTGTTGTCGTCCCCCGCCTCACCGCGGAGCGACTCTTTGAAGTTGCGGATGCCCTCGCCGATGCCGCGCCCGAGCTGAGGCAGGCGTCCGACACCGAAGATCAGCACCACGATGACGAGGATGAGGAGCAACTCGGGAACGCCGAGACCGAACATGATTAGCCTCCAGGCGGAACCACGCTCCGCCTCAAGTGATCATATACCCCTGGCGCCGCTCCCCGACACCGACACCACCCGGAGCGCCTCGTTGAGCCGGCCGCGGCGGTAGCCCTCGGGGTCGATCGTGACGCCCGCGTAGCCCGCCTCGCGCACGGCCCGCTCCACCGCCTCGCGGGCGCCGGGGCGCTCGAGCACGGGGCAGCTCCTGCACCGCGATCTCGACGCGCGCCGTCTCGCCGAGGTGGCGCACGCGCAGCTCGCGGATGCCGAGCGCGCGAAGCGCCGCTTCGGCGCGCTCGACGCGCCGGAGCGCCTCGGCCGTGACCGGCGTGCCGTAGGGCAGCCGGGAGGCGAGGCACGGCGAAGCCGGCAGCTCGGCGGTCGGCAGCGCGAGCTCGCGCGAGAGCGCGCGGACCTCCTGCTTCGAGAGCGCGGCCTCGGCGAGCGGCGCGCGCGCTGCGGCCTCCGCCGCGGCGCGCTGGCCCGGGCGGAAGTCGGAAAGGTCGTCGAGGATCAGCCCGTACGCGACGTGCGCGTAGCCTTCCGCCTCGGCGAGCGGCTTCAGATGGCGGAACAGCTCGCGCTTGCAGTGGTAGCAGCGGTCGGCGTCGTTCCTGATGTAGAGCGGGTCCTCGCGTCTCCGAGGTGCGGATCACGCGGTGGGCGAAGCCGAAGCGCCGCGCCAGCTCGAGCGCCAGCTCGCGCTGCTCGCCGGCGAGCGATTCCGAGTCGGCCGTCACCGCCAGCGCGCGCGCCCGCCAGCACGCGGTGGGCGACGACCGCGAGCAGGGCGCTGTCGACGCCGCCCGAAAAGGCCACGACCACCGAGCCCATCTCGCGCAGGATGCGCTCGAGCGCCTCGCGCTTTGCGGCGAGGCCCGCCTCGGGGCTCATTCGCTCCAGTCCTCCTCCTGCGACGCCACGTCGAGCTGCAACGGAGCCAGCCCGACGACCTCCAGCTCGATCCCGCACTCGGGGCAGCTGATGATCTCGCCCTTGTCCACGTCGTACTCGTCGATCTCGACGTCGGCTTCGCACTCGGGGCAGACGGCCATGCAGGGTCTCCGCCCGGATCATAACCACAGCCCGAGCCGGCGGTCACCTCCCCCAGTCGGGCGAGTGGTTGGCGTGGCGGCGCGACGCGAAGAGGCGGCCGCGCTCGTGGCCGGACGCGTCGAGCAGGCGGACCTCCTCCTTGGGCGCCCCCAGCAGGCCGGCGAACGGCGGGACCCCCGAGTCCCAGCTGCGCGTCACGGCCAGGAAGCGGCCGTCGGGCGACGGCGCGAGCGTCCGATAGAAGACTCCGCCTTCGGTGAGCGTCTGGCGCGCTCGCGTGGCGATGTCGATCGCGTCGATCCCGTGCTTCTTGCCCTCGCTCCACGCGCAGACGAGCCGTTCCCGTCCCAGGAAGCGCGGCGAGCGGTCGCGCTTGAAGCCGCCGGTGAGGCGCGTGAGCCGGCCGCCGTCGAGATCCACGCGCATCAGGCGGTCCTCGCGGACGAAGGCGACCCAGGCGCCGTCCGGGCTCGCGGCGGGGCTCTGGTCGTCGCCGCCACGCGCCTGCGTCAGCGGGCGGCGCGCCACGCTGCCGTCGGGAGCGGGCTCGACGAGGTGCAGGCTGGCGGGCTCGCCGACGCGCCTTCGGGCCGCGACCACCAGCCGGCGGCCGTCGGGAAGCCAGTCCGGCTGCGTGTCCTTCCAGTCGACGCCGAGCGTGAGCACGCTCACCTCCCCGCTCGCCAGCGCCACCACTCCGATGCGGCCGTTCATCGCGAACGCCACGCGCGACCCGTCGGGCGAGACGCGCGGCTCGCCGACCGCCTCGCTTCCGAAGGTGAGCCGCCGCTCGGGCTCGTTCGGCAGGCGGCGGAAGTAGAGGGCCGGGGAGCCGTCGCGGTCGCTCACGAACACGACACCGCCCGTGAGCCCGTCCGGCAGCTCGGAGCGGCTCGAGAGCGCGAGCCAGGCGAGCCCGAGCCCGAGCGCGAGCAGAACGGGCACGGCGCCGATGGCGAGGCGCTTCCGTCGCATCGCGCGACATTCTCGCCGCGCGCCGCGCGCACCGCAAAAGGAAACGGCCCCGGGACCGCGAGGCCCCGGGGCCGTGTCGTCGCGAGAGCGCGTGAGGAGCTAGAAGCTCCAGCGCGCTCCCAGGTTGATCTGCCGCGGCGCGCGAATCGAGCTCGGCGCCTCGAAAGAGATCGGCTCGGTCGTCCCGAGCTCGGCTGGCGGCGGCAGCGGCAACGTCGTGGAAGGCACGCGCGCGAGCCGCGTGAGCACCGTACCCGCGTTGGTGATGTTCAGGAAGTCCGCGAACACCGAGAGCCGGTGGTTGCCGGAGACGTTGAACACCTTCTCGAGCCGCAGGTCGAGCACCGACTCCGTCGGCAGCCGGCGGCTGCCGCGCGGCTCCAGGTTCGGCTGACGGCCGTTGCTGAAGCCGAAGTAGTAGCCGGTCAGCGAGTAGTTGAGCTGGGTCGAGCTGAAGCGCTGGAACGGCGTGTAGGTCGGCCCGGAGATGCTCCGGAACATGGCGTTCACCGAGATCTCCACCTTCGGGATCTCGTAGCCGATGAACGCCTTCACCTCGTGCGGACGGTCGTTGGTGAGGATGCCGTCCGCGTTGGTGAGCGCGAGCGACGGCGTCTCGTAGAACGCGCTGCGGTCGAAGAGGCCTTCCGAGGTGTTGTTCACGGTGCCCTCGGACTTCGAGTACACGTAGGACACCTGCCCCTGCCAGCGGTCGGCGTAGCGCCGGCCGAGGGTGAACATCAGCGCCTTGTACGTGCGGTAGGCGTTCATGGTTCCGAGCGTGTGGCCCTCGGGGTCGAGGTACCGGAAGCCGTCCGGGTTGGTGATCAGGAGGTTGTCCGCGGAGCTCGAGCGATTGTCCCAGCGGTAGCCGGTGATGGTCGTCGGCGGCAGGGCGCTGCAGTCGTCGCATCCCTCTACGGTGGGGCTCTGCGTGCTCGTGAGGCTCGCTCGGCGTCCAGCGCGCGTCCGGGAGAACGCTGCCGATGAAGTTCTTGTTGTCGCGGTAGATGCCCGTGGCCGAGAAGCGCCAGTTCTGGCCGAACTGCCGCTCGAGGCCGAGGCTCCACTCGTCGACCCGCGGGTGCTTGATGTCGGGGTCGATCCGGCCGATCGGCTGCGTCACGCGGTTCACCTCGTTGCGATCCGCCAGCGAGCAGCGGTAGTCGGCGGTCGGCCCCTGCGGCCCGTAGGCCGGGCAGCCCGCCATGTCCCAGGAGATGCGGTCGGCGTAGCCGGTGGTGGCCGGCTTGTAGATGTCGTTGAAGATCCCCTCGTAGTACTGGCTGTAGCTGCCCTTCAGCACCGTGGTGTGGTCGCCGGTCAGGTCGAAGGCGAAGCCGAGGCGGGGCGCGAAGACCAGGTTGCTATAGACGGAGTCCTGGCCCGGAGCGCCGCCGGACATGTGGTCCATGCGCACGCCCAGGTTGAGCGTCAGCCGATCGCTCGGCTTCCAGGCGTCCTGCACGAACACCGACTCGCGCCGGTTGCGGCCGTTCAGGTCGTAGCCGTAGCCGTACGCGTAGTAGGGCTGGCCGCCGTAATCGTAGTAGTAGGTGTTGTTGAAGTACTGATAGCGGTCGCGCGTCTTGCTGCGCTCGATCTCGACGCCGAACTTCAGGTCGTGCTTGCCCCAGCCGTCGGCGTAGTGCGTGACGGAGCCGTTCACCTGGTGGCGGCCGCGGTCGGCGGCGTACGCCCAGCCCTGGGAGACCGAGATCAGGTTGGTGGCGCCGTCGTTGTGCTGCGGTGCCTTGATCTTGGGCGTCAGGTCGAAGAAGCCCCACCAGCCGGTGTACTTGATCTCGGTGAAGGTCTTGGACCCGAACAGGTGGCGCCAGGACGTGAGCCACACCCACTCGGGAGCGTCCTCCTGGTTCGTGAGGTCGTCGGTGCACTGGGCGGCAGCCACCCCGCAGCGGCCGATGATGTTGTAGGAGTCGTACTGCACGTTCGCGTTGACGATGTCGTTGGACGTCGGCTGCCAGGTCAGCTTGCCGTTGAAGCGCGGGCTGACCTCGTCGCGCAGCGTCGCGGGACCCGAGGGATCCTGCTTCAGGTGGTAGCGCTGGGCGCTCATGAAGAAGAACAGCTTGTCCTTGATGATCGGCCCCGAGAGCTGGGTCGTGATGTCGAGCAGCTGGTTGGTCTTGGCGGGGTCGCGTGAGCGTGGCGTTCTGCCTCTTCACCGCGTCGCTGATGTTGTCGCCCGCCAGGCTGTCGTTCGTGTAGGTCACGTCGAAGAGGCCCGAGTAGCGGTTGCCGCCCGACTTGGTGACGGTGTTGATCACGGCGCCCGAGAAGGCGCCGAACTCGGCGGGCGCGCCGATGCCGACCGCCTGCACCTCCTCGACGATGTTGAAGTTGTAGAAGGTCCAGGCGGTGCCGCCGGAAGGATCGCGGGTGTCGACGCCGTCGATCAAGAGCGCGTTGCCGGACGAAGCGTCGCCGCCGTACGCCGACTGGGCGTTGATGCCGGGGAGGCTGTTGAGCAGCGCGGTCGCGACGTTGCCGTAGCGGATCGGGAAGTTGAACAGGATGTCCTGCGACAGGCTGTTGTCCGTGGCGCTGCTCGTCACGTCGACGAGCGGCGACTCGCCGAGCACGTCGACCGACTCGGCTCATCCCGCCGACCTTCATCGTGAAGAGTCCCTCGGCGGTCTTGCCGATCGAGACCGGCACTTCGGCGCGCTTCATCGACCGGAAGCCGGTGAGCTCGACGCTGAGATCGTAGGTGCCGGGGTCGACCGCGGTGAAGCGGTACTCACCCTTGGCGTCGGTCACCGTCGTGCGGGCGCCGGTCTTGCCGTGGAGCGTGACGGTGGCGCCGGGCAGGGCGCCGCCCTGCTCGTCGGTGACGGTGCCGCTGACGGTGCCCGTGAAGCTCTGGGCGCCCGCGGACGCCGCGGCCAGCACCAGGATCAGCAGTGCGAATGACTTCATGAGTGCTTTCATGGCTCTCCTCAGCGGAACTGCGACTTCACGGGGTCGTTGTCCGAGAACGCGGAATAGACCATGAAGCCGGTCCCCGCGGCCATCAGGACGAGCGCGAGCCTGCCCGCGCCGGTCTTGAAGAAGCTCTTGGATCCCGTGGTGGACGTGGTCGGCGCCGCCGGCGTTGCCTGCGCCTGCGCACCTGCAGGAAGCGGCAGCGCGGCGACGGTGGCCTTGGCGGACGCGGCGAGCGGCTGGGCGGCCGGGGCAGTGGCCTCGGCTGCGGCGGCGGGTGCCGTGACCGCGAGGGCGAGCGTGAGGGTCAGGAGGCCCGCGATGGGCCTCGCCCACGTTCCGAAGCGTCGTCTCACTTCATCCTCCTTTTGCCCGACCGCGTCCAAGATGATGGATCGGCATGGGCTTGCACGAATGGACCGATTACAAGTGTTGACTTGGAAGTGGCAACCGACGTGCCAGCGAGCCTATCCGACAAACCCTCGGACTTCCAGTGGGTTGTACATGCCGTCCGCCGGTCAATAGCGTGCACTTCGAAGTCTTGGATCCAACCAGTTGAAAAGCGCCCGGTTGACGGTAGTGCCCGCCCGGGCTAGCGTCCGGGGAAATGGTCAGGAGACGCAAGCGGAGCCGCGCGGACGCGCCTGAAGCCAGTCCGCCGCGGGCCGCCGCGGAAACTCTCCCGACGCGCCGGCGGAAGGCACCGCTCGCCGTTGCGCTGGCCGTCGTCGCGGCCGTCGTCGCGGCCCTGCTGATCTGGTATTGCGAAGCGGCCGCCGCGGACGGAGGCCGAGGCACGCTCTGCCGTGTCGAGGCTCCGGCCCGAGGCGACCGGCCTGAACCTGGTCGTGATCACGCTCGACACGACGCGAGCCGATCGCCTCGGCTGCTACGGGTTTCGCGGCGTCGAGACTCCGAACATCGACGCGCTGGCCAAGGACGGGATCGTCTTCGACTACGCGACGGCCACGGTGCCGCTCACCTTCCCGTCGCACTCGTCGATCTTCACGGGCCTCGTCCCTCCGCACCACGGCGTGCGCGACAACGGCGGCTTCTTCCTCGACGACGCGAAGGTCACCCTGGCGGAGCGGCTTCGCGAGAAGGGCGTCGCCACGGGCGCCTTCGTCGGCGCCTGGGTGCTCGAGCGCAAGTGGGGGCTCGCCCAGGGCTTCGACGAGTACTCGGACCGGTTCGACCTCTCGAAGTACAAGGTGATCTCGCTCGGCACGGTGCAGAAGCCGGGGGACGAGGTGATGGACGGCGCGCTCGCGTGGCTCGAGGGCGTGAAGCAGCGTCGCTTCTTCGCGTGGGTCCATCTCTACGACCCCCACACGCCCTACGACCCGCCCGAGCCGTTCGCCTCGCGCTACCCGAGCCAGCCGTATCTCGGCGAGATCGCGTACACCGACCAGGTGGTCGGGCGGCTGCTGAGCTGGCTCCGGGAGCAAGGCCTCTACGAGCGCACCCTCGTCGTCCTGACCGCCGACCACGGCGAGAGCCTCGGCGACCACGGCGAGTCGACCCACGCCTACTTCGTCTACGACTCCACCACGCACGTGCCGCTCGTGGTGCGGACGCCGTGGGGAATCCGCGGGCGGCGCTCGGCGCAGGTCTCGAGCGTCGACCTGATGCCGACCGTGCTCGACCTGCTGGGCCTTCCGGCGCAGCCGGGGATCGACGGCCGCTCGCTCGCGCGCGAGATCCTCGATCCCGCCGCGACGAGCGACCGCACCGCCTACTCGGAGACCTACTTCCCGCGCTACCACTTCGGCTGGCAGCACCTGCGCGCGATCCGCAGCCGCGCCTACAAGTACGTCGACGCTCCCGAGCCCGAGCTCTACGACCTCGCGCAGGACCCGGGCGAGACGAAGAACATCTACCGCGGCTTCTCGGCCCGCGCCGAGGGCCTGCGCCTGCGGCTCGAAGAGCTCACGAAGCAGGAAAGCGGCGCGGCGCCCGAGCGGCAGGAGCCTCGACCCCGAGACGCTGCAGCGGCTGGCGGCGCTCGGGTACGTCGGCAACGTGATCGACGTCGACTCGAGCACGGTGCTGCCCGACCCGAAGGAGAAGCTGCCGCTGTTCGCGATGATGAACGCGGCCAAGCGGCTCGCCCAGGACGAGGACCGTGTCGAGGACGGCGTCGCGAAGATGCGCGAGGTGCTGCAGCGCGACCCGAAGATCATGGACGCGCAGATCACGCTCGGGAACTGGCTGCTGAAGCTGCGCCGGCCCGACGAGGCGGCAGCGGCCTTCAAGCAGGCGCTCGCGCTCAAGCCCGACGACGACATCGCGCTCGGCAACCTGGCCGGAGTGCTGATGGCGCACGGGAAGGGGCAGGACGCGCTCGAGGCGCTCGAGGTCTTCCGCACCGCGCTCCGCGTCAACCCGAAGAACCCGCAGTCGTGGTTCCAGCTGGCGACGCTCTACCTCGACATGGGTCGCCTCGACGAGGCGCGCGGCAGCTTCACGGAGGCGCTCGCGGCCAACCCGAAGCAGGCGGCGGCGCTCAACGGGCTCGGCGCGATCGCGTTCCAGACCGGGGACCTCGCGAAGGCGGAGACGATCGTGCGCCAGGCGCTCGCGCTCGAGCCGCGGCTGCGCACCGGAAACTACAACCTCGCGCGCATCCGCGAGGCCCGGGGCGACGTGGCCGGAGCAGAGGCGCTCTACCGCGAGGAGCTCGCGAGCTACGCGGACAACGGGCGCGCCCGCTTCAACCTCGCGCAGATCCGGCGCGCGCGCGGCGACCGCGCGGGCTACCTGAGCGAGCTCAACGACTGCGTGGCGAAGGCCCACGAGTTCGGGGCCTGCTACTTCTACCTGGCGCGCGAAGAGCTCGACGCCGGCCGGCTCGACCCCGCGGCCGACCTGGCGAAGCGCGGCCTCGAGGCGCAGCCGCGCTCGGACACCGCCCCGCTCGGCCACTTCGTGCTCGCGGACGTCTACAGCCGGCGCGGCGAGAGTGCCATGGCCGAGGCGGAGGCCGCCAAGGGCCGCAAGCTCGAGGCGGCGCTGCGCAAGAACCCGGCGCCGCGGATCTGAGCCGGCGCCTCAGCGCGCCCGATACTCGCCGCTGCGGCCGCCGGACTTGCGGACCAGCCGGATCTCGCCGATCGTCATCGCCTTGTCCGCCGCCTTCACCATGTCGTAGACGGTGAGCGCGGCGACCGCGACCGCGTGGAGCGCTTCCATCTCCGCCCCGGTGCGGGCGTCGGTGCGGACGCTCGCCTCGATCAGGAAGCCGTCCTTGCGCGGACGCAGCACGACGTCCACGTGCGCGAGCGGCAGCGGATGGCAGAGCGGGATCGCGTCCGACGTGCGCTTGGCCGCGAGGATGCCGGCGAGCCGCGCCACCTCGACGACGCCGCCCTTCGCGAGGCGCTGCGCGCGCACGAGCCGCATCGCGGAAGCGGCGATCCGGATCCGTCCGCGCGCGACCGCCTCGCGTGCGGTCACGGGCTTGCGCGACACGTCGACCATGCGCGCGGCGCCGTCCCGGCCGACGTGGCTGAGCTTCCTGGTTCTCGCCCTGGTGCTCGCCGTGGGCCGCCGGCTAGATCGGGGCACCGTCGTCCTCCAGAAAGCTCCCGAGCAGCACCGCCTCGGCCGTCTCGCCGCGCTCGGCCTGCAGGCGCCCGGCCTCGAGCACGACGAGCGCGTTGGCGCGCGCGTGCGCCACGAGGTCGCCCGAGCCCGTCGAGCGCAGCCCGCGCGCCACGAGCCGCCCGTCCTCGAAGCGGATCCGCGCCGGCAGGTGGCAGGTGCGGCCCGAGCGGTTCCGGAACGGGCCGGCCAGCTCGACGCCGACGCGCGGGCGCGAGGCGACGCGTGCCCCCTGCAGCCGGAGCAGCGCCGCGCGCGCGAAGAGGTCGAAGGTGACCTGCGCCGAGACCGGGTTGCCCGGCAGGCCGAAGACCAGCGTCTCGCCGCGGCGCCCGAACACGAGCGGCGCGCCCGGCTTGATCGCGACCTTCGTGAAGAAGAGCGTCGTGCCGAGCTCGACGAGCGCGGGCTCGACGAGGTCGTAGTCCCCCGCCGAGACGCCGCCGGAGACGAGCAGCACGTCGACGCCGGCGAGGCCGTCGCCGAGCGCGGCTACCGTCGCGTCGCGGCGATCGGGCGCCACGCCCAGCACCCGCACGCTCGCTCCCGCGAGCCGCGCCAGCGCCGCGACCGCCGGCCCGTTGCTGTTGCGGATCTGCGAGGGGCCCGGAGCCGAGGCGACGTCCACGATCTCGTCGCCGGTGACGAGCACGGCCACGACCGGCCGGCGCGCGACCCGCACCCGGGCCTGGCCGGTGGTCGCGAGCACCGCGATCGCCGCGGGATCGATCACGCGTCCGCGCTCGAGCACCACGTCGCCCGCGCGCACCTCGGATCCCCGGGGCGCCACGTGCTGCCCCTCGCCCACCGCCGCCTCGATCGTGACGCGGAACTCGTCGAGCGGGCGCGTCTTCTCGACCTGCTGCACCGCGGTCGCTCCCGGCGGCAGCGGCGCGCCGGTCATGATCTTCGCGGCCTGGCCGGGCCCGACGCTGAGCGTCGGCCAGTCCCCCGCCCGCACCTCTCCGACGAGCTCGAGCGCGCAGGGCGCCTGCGCGACGTCGGCGGCGCGCAGCGCGTAGCCGTCCATCGCGGAGCGGTCGAAGGGCGGCAGGTCGCGGTCCGCGGCGACGTCCTCGGCGAGCACGCGGCCGAGCGCCTCGTCGAGCGCCACGTCCTCGGACGGCAGCGGCTTCGCCTCGCGCAGGACGACGGCGAGCGCGTCCTCGACGGAGAGCATGGCTGCCGCGATTGTATGCCGCGGCCCGCGCCGCCGGCCGCGGTCCAGCGCCGGTATATGCTGGAGCGGCATGATCCCGACGGTGGCGTGGGAGAACGGCGTCGTGGTGATGATCGACCAGCGGCGCCTGCCCAGGGAGCTGGTGACGCTGCGCTGCCGCGACCATCACGAGGTGGCGGAGGCGATCCGGGAGATGGCGATCCGCGGCGCTCCGGCGATCGGCGTCGCGGCCGCGTTCGCTCTCGCCCTCGGCGTCGCCAACTCGCGCGCCGAAGGCCGCGAGCTGCGCGCGGAGTGGAGCGACATCTGCTCGGAGCTCGCCGCGACGCGCCCGACCGCCGTCAACCTGTTCTGGGCGATCGAGCGGATGCGGCAGCGCTTCGACGCGCTCGCCGCCGAAGGCGGCGACGCGCTGCGGCATGCGCTGCTGGCCGAGGCGCTGACGATCCAGCAGGACGACGTGGCGGCCTGCCGCCGGATGGGCGACCTCGGCGCCGACCTGCTGCCGTTCGAGGCGCGGATCCTGACCCATTGCAACGCGGGCGCCCTCGCGACCGCGGGCTACGGCACGGCGCTCGGCGTCGTGCGCTCGGCGGCGCGCGCGGGCAAGGTGAGGGCGGTCTTCGCCGACGAGACGCGGCCCTGGCTGCAGGGCGCGCGGCTCACGGTGTGGGAGCTGATGCAGGACGGGATCCAGGCGACGCTGATCGCCGAGGGCGCGGCCGGCCACCTGATGGCGCAGGGCGAGATCAACGCGGTCGTCGTGGGGGCCGACCGCATCGCGGCCAACGGCGACGTCGCGAACAAGATCGGCACCTACAGCCTCGCGGTGCTGGCGAAGGAGCACGCGCTGCCGTTCTACGTCGCGGCGCCGGTCTCGACGCTCGACCTGCACACCCCGAGCGGCAAGGAGATTCCGATCGAGGAGCGGCCCGCCCACGAGGTCACGCACATCGCCGGACAGCGCGTCGCTCCGGAGGGAACGCAGGTGAGAAACCCGGCATTCGACGTCACGCCGCACCGCTACGTGACGGCGATCGTCTGCGAGCGCGGCGTCGCCCACCCGCCGTTCGGCGAGAGCCTCGCGAGGCTGGCCGCGTCGTGAGGCGCCGCACGGCCGTCCTCACGCTCGCGCTCGCGACACTCGTCGCGAGCGCCCTGGGAGCCGCCGACTGGTCGCGCTTCCGCGGCCCGAACGGCGCGGGTGTCGCCGACGGGCCGGCGCTGCCGGCCTCGCTCGATCCGGGCGGCGCGGTCTGGAAGGTGGCGGTGCCGCACGGGTACTCCTCGCCGATCCTGTCCGGCGACCGGCTCTACCTCACGGCCTTCGAGGGCGACGACCTGCTGGTGCTCTGCCTGAGCCGCGCCGACGGCCGCGAGCTGTGGCGGCACAAGGCGCCGCGTCCTCGCGTCGAGAAGGTCGACAAGCGCAACACGCCCGCCTCGCCGAGCGCGGCCGTCGACCCCGATCGCGTCGTCGTGTTCTTCGCCGACTTCGGGCTCGTCGCCTACGACCACGCGGGCCGGGAGCTCTGGCGCACGCCGCTCGGGCCGTTCGACAACGTCTACGGCATGGGCGCCTCGCCGATCCTGGCGGGCGGGCTGGTGCTGCTCTCCTGCGACCAGTCGCGGGGCTCGTTCGTCGCGGCCTTCGACGCGAAGACCGGCCGCGAGCGCTGGCGCACGCCACGCCCCGAGGCGCTCTCCGGGCACGCGACGCCGGTCGTGCTCTCGCGCGCGGGCGCGCCCGACCAGCTGATCGTGCCCGGCTCGTTCCGGCTCGACGCCTACGACATGAAGACGGGTGCCGTGGTCTGGTACGCGAACGGGCTGCCCTCGGAGATGAAGTCGGGCGCGGTGCTCGGCGACGGCGCCGTCTACGTCGTCGGCTACAGCAGCCCGCTCAACGAGCCGGGCCAGCACCCCAAGCTGCCGTCCTACGCGGACTGGCGCGCGGCGCAGGACCAGGACAAGGACGGCCGCGTCACCAAGGCGGAGGCCGATCCCACCAGCAAGGACTACTTCGACTTCATCGACCTCGACCACGACGGCTCCGTCTCCGAGAGCGAGTGGCGGATGAACGAGGCGATGATGGCCGCGGAGAACGGCCTGCTCGCGTTCAAGAGCGACGGCAAGGGCGACGTCACGCGCAGCGGCCTGCTGTGGAGCTACCGTCGCTCGATCCCGCAGCTGCCGACGCCGGTGCTCTACCGCGGCGTGCTCTACATGATCAACGACGGCGGCATCCTGACGACGCTCGACCCGGCGACGGGCAAGGCCCTGAAGCAGGGCCGGCTGCGCGAGGCCGTCGACCAGTACTTCGCCTCGCCCGTGGCGGGCGACGGCAAGGTCTACTTCGTCAGCAAGAGCGGGATCGCGAGTGTCCTCAAGGCCGGGCCCGAGCAGGAGCCGCTTTCGGTCGCCGACCTCGCCGAGGAGGTGGCGGCGACGCCCGCGCTCGGCGACGGGCGGCTCTACCTGCGAACGCGCAGCTCGCTCTACTGCTTCGCCGGCGCCGCGAAGTAGCGCCAGGGCGATGACCGGCTCGCCCGCGGCCCGCGTGCTCGGGATCGAGACCTCCTGCGACGAGACCGCTGCCGCGGTCGTCGAGGACGGCCGCCGCATCCTCTCGAACGTGGTGGCGAGCCAGGCCGAGCTGCACGCGCCCTACGGCGGCGTCGTGCCCGAGCTCGCCTCGCGCCACCACATCGAGACGATCGTGCCCGTCGTGGAGCAGGCGATGGCCGACGCCGGCACGCGGTTCGAGGACCTCGCCGCGATCGCGGTGACGCAAGGGCCCGGGCTCGTCGGCTCGCTGCTCGTCGGGCTGCAGGCCGCCAAGGCGATCGCGCTCGTCCACGGCAAGCCGCTCGTGCCGGTCCATCACGTCGCGGGCCACGTCGCGGCCGCGTTCCTCGCGCACGGCGAGATCCCGCTGCCGGCGATCGCGCTCGTCGTCTCGGGCGGCCACACCAGCCTCTTCGAGGTGCCCGAGGAAGGCGTCCATCGCCGCATCGGCCGCACGCGCGACGACGCGGCCGGGCGAGGCGTTCGACAAGGTGGCGAAGCTCCTGGGCCTCGGCTATCCGGGCGGACCGGTCATCGACCGGCTCGCGCGCGGAGCGAACGACCGCGCCGTCGAGTTCAAGGTCGCCCGCATCAAGGACGGCACGAGCGACTTCTCGTTCAGCGGCATCAAGACCGCGGTGCTGCTGCACGTGAAGCGCGAGGGCATCGAGCCGGTCCGCGATTCCGAGGACGTGCCAGAGCGCGTGCGGGACCTGCTGGCGTCCTTCCAGCGCGCGGTGGTGGAGGCGCTCGTGCGCGGTCTCGAGCGCGCCGCCCGCGAGCACCACCCGCGCAGCCTGATCCTGACGGGAGGCGTCGCGGCGAACACGCTGCTGCGGCGCGAGGCCGAGCGTGCGGCGAAGGCGCTCGGGCTGCCGGTCTTCATCCCGCCGCTCGCGCTCACGACCGACAACGCCGCGATGATCGCCGCGGCCGGCTACGTCGCGTGGCGGCGCGGCGAGCGCGCCGATCTGGCCCTGAACGCCGAGCCGCACCTGGCGCTCGGATAGCGCTCCGCGGGCCCCGAAACCACAACCCGTAGCACTCGAAAAAAACCTTCGGCGAAGCGAGCTTGCGTCTTGACAGGGAGCATTGGCCTGGGCTAACGTGAAAAAACGTAAACACGGACGCCGGAGGCAAGGATGGACGTGGCGAGGCGGTCGGCCCTCTCGAAGTTCTACCGGGAAGAGTTCCTTCGCCACATCGAGTACCTCCAGACCACCGGCATCCTCGACGAATCCAATCGTGAGGTCGCCGATCGATGCCGGGCCTTCTGCGCCCGCCTCGACGAGCTGTGCTGCCTCGAGCACTTCCCGGAGCTCGCCGAAACCGTCCTGCAGAGCTTCGACGCCCTCAGCCGGCTGAGCGACCGGGACCACCGGCTCGCTCATTGAACCCGAGCCGCGCGCAGCTGCGCGCAACGGCCGCCGGGATTCTGTCTGCCGCACTGCGAGCCGCAGCGCCCGGTCCGCTCGTCTCGAGGAACCTGAAGCTGCGCGGCCGGGTGCTCGAGGCGGGCGGCATCCCGTTGCCGGCTCGGCCGCGGCCGCATCGTCCTGGTCGCCGTCGGGAAGGCCGCGCTCGAGATGGCGCGCGAAGCGGAGCTGCTCCTCGGAGACCGCCTCGCCGAAGGCATCGCCGTCGCCACCACCGCGCCAAAGCACCCGCTCGCGCGCGTGAGGGTTCGCGAAGCCGGCCACCCGATCCCCGACGCGCGCGGGATCGCGGCCGCCCTGGAAGTCGAAGCGCTCGCGCGCGGCCTTGGCCGTGACGACCTGCTGCTGGTGCTGCTCTCGGGCGGCGCGTCGGCGCTATTGCCCGCGCCGGCCGACGGCATCACGCTCGAGGAGAAGGCGCGCACGACGGCGCTCCTGCTGCGGGCCGGCGCGACCATCCACGAGCTGAACGCGGTCCGCAAGCACTTGTCGCGCCTCAAAGGCGGCGGCCTCGCGCGTGCGGCCGCGCCGGCTCGCGTGGTGGCGCTCGCGCTGTCCGACGTCGTCGGGGACGACCTGTCCACGATCGGCTCGGGTCCCACGGTCCCCGACCCGACCACGTTCGCGCAGGCGCTCGCCGTGCTGGAGCGGCGCGGTGTGCTCGCCGAGGTCGATGCGGCGGTGCGCGAGCGCTTCGCGGCCGGCGCGCGCGGCGAGCTCGCGGAGACGGCGAAGCCCGGGGAGGCTCTCTTCCGCCGGGTCGTGACGCGGGTCGTCGGCAGCGGCCGGCTGAGCGTCCTCGCGGCAGCGCGCGAGGCCCGCCGGCGCGGGCTGCGGCCGCTCGTCCTGACGACGCGGCTCGAGGGCGAGGCGCGCGAGGCCGCGCGCGTTCTCGTCGCGATCCTGCGGGAGCGCGTCGAGGAAGCGGCTCCCGGCTCGGGCGCCGTCTGCCTGCTCGCCGGTGGCGAGACCACGGTCACGGTGCGTGGAGCAGGCCAGGGCGGCCGCAATCAGGAGCTGGCGGTGGCCGCCGCCCAGGCCCTCGACGGATTCCCGGGCAGCGCCGTGGTCGCGAGCCTCGCCACGGACGGGATCGACGGTGCGAGCGACGGCGCGGGTGGCATCGTCGACGACACGACACTCGCCCGCGGCCTTCGGCTCGGGCTCGCCCCCCCGGCCGCGTTCCTGGCCGAGAACGACACCCGCAACTACCTGGGCCCGCTGGGCGATCTCATCCTCACCGGTCCGACCGGAACCAACGTCGCGGACGTCGTCGCGATGCTGGCCACCCCCGCAGCCCGCAAAGGCTATAATGCACAGGCATTTGCCCGGGGGGGCACCTTGAGCCAGGATCCCGTCGACGACCCCGACGGGCAGGAGAAGAGCGAGGTGAACGCGCAGGCTCCTGCCGAGCCTTTGCTGGAGCTGCCCCCCGAGACAGGCGAAGCCCAGCATCTCGAGCGGCGGGCACGGCTGGCGGAGGACCGTCTCACCGAAGTCCTGACCGCCTATCGCCAGGTCAAGACCGAGAACGAGGGGTTCCGCGACCGCGTCACGCGCGACGTGGAGCGCCAGTTCAACAAGCGCCACGAGAGGCTGCTGCTCAAGTTCATCGACATCCTGGACAACCTCGACCGCGCGCTCGAGGCAGCCGAGCAGACCTACGCCGGCAATCCCCTGATCGAGGGACTGATCCTGGTGCGCACCCAGCTGCTCCAGACGCTGCAGCAGGAAGGCCTCGAGCGCATCCCGGTGCTGGGGCTTCCGTTCGACCCCGCGATGAGCGAGGCCGTCGGCACGAAGCCGGTCGACGAGCCCGAGCACGACCACGTGGTCGTGAAGGAAGTGCTGCGCGGCTACCGCCTCCACGGCCGCGTCGCGCGCGCCTCGCGCGTCTTCATCGGCAAGCACGTCGAAGGCGGTGCGGCAGCGGCGCTGGCGGCCGAGGAGAAGATCGGCGCCGACGAAGCGGCAGGCGGCGGCGAAAGCCACGGACGAGGCCGCGAGCGCCGCGGCGGACGCGCTCGCGGACACGACACCGATCGACGAAGCGATGATGCGGGAGCTGTTCGGCACGCCGAAGAGCGAGGAGCCGGAGCAGTAACTGGCTGCCGCTGCGGCAGCTGATTGCCGCTGCGGCGCCGGACAGCGACCTCGGACCGACACGAGGTGCTGCTCAAGCAGTTTGCCGCTGCCGAGCGTTACCTTTGGTTACTCGTTCCGGAACGAGTAACCGAACGTAACAGTTCGCCGGTTCAGCGCGCACGGCAATGCCGAGGTCGCCACGGATAGCGCGAGCCGGAAGGCTCCCGTGGCGCATCTCATCTCGTGTCTGTGGATGCGACACGGGATCCCGGTCGCGCGGAAGACGTCGACCTCGGCTCCGAGTGCTTCGACCGCGTGAAATGCCGAGGTCGCCACGGATAGCGCGAGCCGGAAGGCTCCCGTGGCGCATCTCATCTCGTGTCTATGGATGCGACACGGGATCCCGGTCGCGCGGAGACGTCGACCTCGGCTCCGAGTGCTACCAGCTCGTGAAATGCCGAGGTCGCCACGGGTAGCGCGAGCCGGAGGGCTCCCGTGGCGCATCCCAACTTCGAGTCTCCGGATGCGACACGGGATCCCGGTCGCGCGGAGACTTCGACCTCGGCTCACGGAAGACGGGCCTGCCGAAGATGAACAATCGCCCGAGGACCTTCAGGACGAGCTTTCGGGGGGTTTGAGCACCCCCCGCACCCCCCGCTAGAGCACGTACGCCAGCGCGAAGCCGATCTGCGCCACCATCATCATCAGGTACATGTGCGTCCACGACGGGTGGTTCTCGGTGAACGCGAGCTCCTCGGGCTTTCGGACCAGCAGGTAGACGGTGTAGATCCCGTAGAGCACGAGTGCCAGCGCCAGCAGGTCGAGCAGGCGCGGGTTGCCGGTGAGCAGGCCCGCCCGCACCCCGATCGGGATCAGCACGAACGGCAGCACGAAGAAGGGCGCGATGATCCACGCCGCCTTCTTCACGCCGTAGAGGATCGGCAGCGTCTCGCAGCCGCCCGCGCGGTCGCCCTCGATGTCGGCGAAGTCCTTGGTGGTGGAGGCGCCCAGCACGAAGAGCCCGAAGATCGCGCCGATGAACCAGGGCTCGGGATCGAAGATGGTCTTCACGGTCGACCAGCCCGCGACCTTGAGCAGCATGCCGCGCGGGATCGCGATCGTGATGTTGGCCCAGAGCCCGTGGCGCTTCGTGCGCAGCGGCGGCGCCGAGTAGGCCCAGACCATGAACGCTCGTGAAGAGCACGATCCAGAAGCACTCGCGGTGGGCCTCGAGCCCCACGGGCGTCGCCAGCCAGGCGAGCAGCCACGCCACGAGCGTGCACAGCACCGTGAAGCCCCAGGCCTCGGCCAGGCCGAGCGTGCCCGCGGGCAGCGGCCGCTTCGGCTTGTTGACGCGGTCGATGTCGAGGTCGTAGATCTGGTTGATCGCGTTGCTCGCGGCGTTCAGCACGCCGGCCATCAGCGCGCCCCACAGCACCGGCAGCAGCAGCGACGCGGTCAGCGGGCTGCGCGTGCCGTGGGCGCCCCATGCGGTCACGGCGCCGCTCACCACACCGAGCGCCGGCGGCAGCAGCGTGAACGGGCGCGCGAAGTCGACGTAGTGGGCGAGCTTCTTCATCGCGTCGACGCTTCCTAGAGCAGCCGCACCAGCGCGACGGCCACGAGCGCGCCGATCGCGGTGTTGGCGGCGTTCAGCAGGTTGTTGTCCATCCAGCCGCGCTTCTCGGCCACGGTGCCGAGCAGGCTCTCGGCGAGGCTGCCGAGCAGCCCCGCGACGGCGACCACGAGCGCCGCGCGCCAGCCGAAGAGCCCGGTCGCGACGCCGACCGCGGCGACCGCCAGGGCGCCGCCGAGGCCGGCGAGCGTTCCCTCGAGGCTCACGGCCCCCTCGGTGCCGGGCGGCACCGGCCGCAGCGTCGTGATCAGGAACGTGCGGCGCCCATAGGCCTTGCCGATCTCCGACGAGCAGGTGTCGGCCGCCGCGGTCGCGACCGAGGCCGCGTAGGCGATCCCGAGCACGTCGCGCAGCCCCAGCGGCGCCATGCCCGCGAGCACGGCGAGCGCCGCGGGCACGCCGCCGTTCGCCCAGGCGTTCTGCCAGCCGCGCGCCCCGCCCCGCTCCTGCGCGATCCCGCGCGCCGCCTTGCGGCGATAGCCGAGCTTCGTCGCGGCGGTACCGAGCACGAAGAAGGCGACCATGACGGCGAGGCCGGCCAGGCCGAGCCCGGCCGTGATCGCCGTCCCGATCAGCACCGCCGACAGCGCGCCCGCGACGTCGACCGAGCGCGCCAGATACGCCGCGAGCGCGAGGACGCCGTTGAGCGCGAGGCCGACGAGGACGCGCCGCCCCAGGCCGGGATCGCTCGCGAGCAGGACCGGCTCGGCCGACGCGATGAGCGGCAGCGTCAGCATCGTCGCGAGCGGCACCGTGACGTTGTCGTCGAGCGTCGTCGGCAGCGACTCGACGAGCGCGCAGACCGCCGCGAGCGCGAGCGCGGCCCCGACCGTGCGCGGCCAGTGCAGCGCGTCGGCGTCGAGCGGGAGCCGCGCGACCCACGCCGACAGGAACGCCGCGGCGCTCGCGCCGAAGACGACGAAGGCGACGAGCCCCGCCCAGCCCTTGCGAGCGTTCCACGGCAGGCGCGGGCCGCCGGCCAGCTGGCCGACGAGGCCCGCCATGCCGTCGCCCACGGCCAGGATCCCCCAGCCCGCCGCCGCCATCCAGAGACGGTCGCGGAAGAACAGGATGAGGGCGAGCACCGCGAGCGGGTAGGCGAGGATCCCGACCGGATAGCCGCGCGCGACGTCCGCCGAGCGCCACATCCCGCGGCCGAAGAGCCGCGGCAGCACCTGCCAGTTGAAGACGAAGGCGGCGAGCGCCATGAGCGCGGCCTGCGGCCACGTCAGCCAGCGCAGCAACAGCGCGAACGCCACGCACGAGACGTGGACGACGCGCCGCGCGAGCTCGCCGCGCGACAGGCTCACGAAGCGCTCCCGCGCGCGTCCAGCTGTCCGGCCGCGCGCAGCCAGCGCACGGTCTCGCGGAGGCCCTCGGCGAGCGGCCGCCACGCGTAGCCGAGCTCGGACACGGCCTTCGAGCTGTCGCAGGCCCACTCCTCGCGGAACACCGCGACCTCGCCGTGGGTGAGCTGCGGCGGATGGCCCGTGAGCTCCGCCCACAGCCACTGCGCGCGGCCGACCAGGGAGGCGACCGCGTACGGGATCTGCAGCCGCGGCGGCTTCGTGCCGGCGATCTCCTGCAGCAGCTCGAAGAAGTGCTGGAGCGTGGCGTTCTCGCCGCCCAGCACGAAGCGGTCGCCGGCCTTGCCCTTCTCGAGCGCGAGCGCGTGGCCTTCGGCCACGTCCTCGACGTAGGCGTACGACCAGCGGCGGTCGCCGGGGCCGACGAGACCGGGCAGCCGGCCGTTCATGTGGTCGGCGATCATGCGCACGACGAGGTTGCCCTCGGTCATCTCGCCGGGACCGTAGATCGACGCCGGGGTAGAGGATCACGACGTCGCCGCCGCGCTCGGCGGCAGCGCGCGCCGCGGCGTCGGCGAGCGCCTTCGTGCGCTCGTACGCGTTGCGGAACGGCGGTCCCGGGTGCGGCCGCGACGCGTCGTGCGCGCCGGACCCCGAAGGGCCGAGCGCGATGAAGGACGACGTGTAGACGAGCCGCGCGCCGGCGGCCCGTGCCGCCGCGAGCGCGTTCTCGAACCCGCCCACGTTCGTGGCGTGGAAGCGCTCGGGGTCGGGCACCCAGAGCTTCACGAGCGCCGCCAGGTGGAGCACGGCGTCGCAGCCCTCGGCCGCGCGCGCGAACGACGCGGCGTCGGTCACGTCGCCGATCGCCGCCTCGCTGTCCGGCGGCAGCTCGGCCAGGTTGCTCGCGCGCCGCGTCAGCAGGCGCAGCGAGTGCCCGCGCGCGGCGAGCCGGCGCGCCACGGAGCGGCCGAGGAAGCCGGTCGCGCCGGTCACCAGGACCTTCACGGCGTGCCGTCGGCGGCGCCCGCCACGCGCAGCCTCCAGTCTTCCAGGAGATCGGCGAGCGACTGCTCGAGCGGGATCCGCGGCTCCCAGCCGGTCGCCTGCCGCAGCCGCGAGGGGTCTCCCACCTGGGCCGGAACGTCGGAGGGCCGCAGCCGCCCCGGATCGACCCGCACGTCGACCTTGGCCGCCGAGAGCCCGAGCAGCACGTCGAGCACCTCGCGGATGCGGCGGCCGCGGCCGCTGCAGACGTTGTAGGCCTCGCCGGCCTCGCCCTTGTCGAGCAGCAGGCGATAGGCGCGCACGACGTCTCGCACGTCGGTGAAGTCGCGCACGGCGTCGAGGTTGCCCACCTCGAGCACGGGCGGCCGCAGGCCGCGCTCGATCTCGGCGATCTGGCGCGCGAACGAGCTCTCCGCGAACGCCTCGCCGCGACCCGGGCCCGTGTGGTGGAAGGTCCGCGTCAGCACGACGCGCATGCCCCCCGCCGGGCCGTAGAGCAGGGCGAGCGCGGCCTGCGCCGCCTTGCTGACGGCGTAGGGCGAGGCCGGCCGCAGCGGCGCCGTCTCGCGGATCGGCAGCTCGGCCTCGGGCACCGACCCGTACTCCTCGGCGCTGCCGACGACGAGCACCGCCGGCTCGAGGCCCAGCACGCCGCACCGCGTCCAGCACGTGCACGACGCCGAGCACGTTGGTGCGCAGCGTGCCGCCGGGATCGAGCCACGATTGCTGGACGCTCGACTGCCCCGCCAGGTGCACGATGGCGTCGGGTCGCGCCTCCTCGACGACCGCGGCGGCGGCCGCGGGGTCGTCGAGGTCGGCCTCGACGAAGCGGACGCCCCTGGCCGCGGCACGCGGCAGGCTGCCGCGCGGCGAGACGACGCCGTGGACGCGGGTCTTCGGCTCCTCGCGCCGCAGCAGCTCGAGCAGGTGGCCCCCGACGAAGCCGCCGGCACCGGTGACGAGCAGCCTCACCGGTAGGCGCCGCCCGCGCTGCCCTGGCCGACGCCGAGGAAGTTGCCCATCGAGCCGATGTTCGCGAGGTTGAGGTTGAAGCGCCACTGCTTCTCGTCGCGGCCGTTGTAGTTGTAGCGGATGTACTCGACCGTGAAGCCGCAGCACTGGACCGCGTAGCGCACCTGCGCGCGGAACTGGTACAGGATGTCGTTCTTGATGTCGTAGTCGCCCGAGCTCTCGAGGAAGAAGCGCTTCGGCCACAGCTCGATCCCGGCCTGGCCGCGCAGCGTGTGCGAGCCCACCGTGCGCTCCTCGACGTTCTCGGAGAGGCGCACCGACCGCGCCCAGCCCCCCTGGAGCCAGGCCCGCGACGCGTTGAAGGTGCCGTACACGCTGTTGCGGCGGAACTGCTTGAAGTTCACGTCGTACTCCACGGCGTAGTCGATGGAGAAGCCGGGCGTCGGCTTCAGCTTCAGCCGCGACAGGAGCGGCGAGAGGTGCTCGGGCTTGAAGCCGGGGCCGAACGCGGACGACGAGTAGTTGGGATCGAAGTTGTTCTGGCCGTCGGAGATCTGCACGTAGTAGGTCTGCATCAGCCGCCAGGTCAGGAACTCGAAGGGCTGCGGACTTGCCGGACGGGCCGCGCCGCTTGGCGAAGAAGCGCTGCACCAGCGAGTAGTTGATCTGGTTGGTCCCGAGGAAGTAGTCGTTGCCGTCGAACTTGGGGATCGAGTTGAAGTCCTCCACGCGCGAGCGGTAGGTCCAGGCCACCTCGGGGCCGATCACGTGCTTGAAGCGCTCGGAGTACGCGAAGCCGGGGGTGTCCCACACCTTCGCGAAGGTCGGCCCGCGCATCTCCACCTGCGTCTCGTAGAACGAGCGGTCGAGCGGCGGGCCGACGATCGCGGTGAACGCGTCCCCGTTCTCGTCGAGCGACGTGCCGTAGCTCGCGCCGTAGCGCGTGTAGCGGTAGCGCGCCGACGGCGTGAACTCGAGGAAGCTCAGGTTGAAGGGCCGCGAGATGTAGGGCGCCACGTCGAAGCGCGCCCAGTAGTCGACGTTCGCCTCGTCCCCGTACTGGAGCCGCTCGGCGGTGGCGTCGAGCCCCACCACCACCTTGCCCCAGCCGATCTGGCGCGGGAAGCGCCGCAGCGCGAGGCCGGGCAGGCGGCCGTTGACGTGCGTGTAGTCGGTGCCGAAATAGGCGCTGGTGGTGTCGGCGTAGGCGGAGAGCACCGCCAGCTTCAGGTCCTTCTCGATCGAGCCCTGCCAGCGCTGCGTGCGGGTCGTCGCCGCGTTGAAGTCGTCCTGGTAGCGCTGCTGGAACAAGAGGTCGCTGTACTGGCGCACGTTCAGGGCGACCTTGACCTTGCCGGGCAGTATCTGCAGCGCGTTCCAGTCGAGATCGTAGTCGAGCTCCGAGGCTCCCTTCACGTCGAAGACGTAGGTGCGGAAGTTGCCGCGCGAGGGCGACTGCAGCACGTAGCGCAGCTCGTGGCCGTAGCCGTTGCCGAGCTTCGACCAGTAGTCGGCGTAGAAGGTCTGGTCGGCGCTCCTGCCGTTCACCCAGAAGAAGCCGGTGCCGGTGTTGTAGCCGCGGTAGGACGAGTAGCCGAAGTGCGGGAACAGGATCCCGCTCGAGCGCCCGTCGTGGCTGATCGGGTAGACCAGGTAGGGCGTGTAGAAGATCGGGATGCCCTTCAGCTTGAAGACGGCGTTCGTGGCCTTCAGCTTGTCGTTGACCTGGATCTCGGCCGTGCTCGTCTGGAAGCCCCAGCGCGGGTTCGGCTGGCTGCACGAGGTGAAGCGGCCGCCCTCGACCTTGTAGGTCTTGTCGTCGACGCGCTCGACGCGGCGGCCCTCGACGAAGACGCCGGGCTCGATGTAGCCCACCGCGTTCGTCAGGAAGCCGTGCCCGGTGTCGTCCATCTCGAGCGTCTCGCCCCCGAGACGCTCGTCGCCGCGGATGAAGGCGACGTTGCCCTCGGCGACGACGCGGTGGCCCTGCTTGCCGTCGGGGTGCGTCACCTCGAAGATGTCGGCCTTGTCGGCCTGGATCCGCATGCCGGCGAGGTTCAGGTCCACGAGCCCGCGCGCCTCGATGTGGCCCTTGGCCACCTGCTCGTACGACTCGGCGCGCACGCGCACCTCGCCCGGGTCGGCGGGCGGCGTGGCGACGCCCTCGACGGTGCCGGCCTGCGGCTCGGCCGGCTCCGAAGGAGGAGGCGGAGGCGGAGGCGGCGGCTTCTGCGCCTCGGCGTTCGCGGCCCAGCCGCAGAGGCCAGGGCGGCGGCCAGGACGACGAGCGAGAGCTTCCTGGGCACGGGCGCTCTCCTCGCTGCCTCGCCTAGAGAGCGGCCATGCCCATCACGTGGAAGCCCCCGTCCACGTGAATGACCTCCCCCGTCACGCCGCGCGAGAGCGGAGAGACCAGGAACAGCGCCGTATCGCCCACTTCGTCCTGGTCGGTGTTGCGGCGCAGCGGAGCGTGGGTGCGGTGGTACTCGAGCATCTTCGACAGGCCGTGAACGCCCGACGCGGCCAGCGTCTTGATCGGGCCGGCCGAGACGGCGTTCACGCGGATGCCCTTGGGGCCGAGGTCCGAGGCGAGGTAGCGGACCGACATCTCGAGCGCCGCCTTGGCGACGCCCATCACGTTGTAGTGCGGCACCACGCGCTCGCCGCCGAGGTAGCTGAGCGTGACGATGCTGCCGCCGTTCGGCATCAGCGGCGCCGTCGCGCGCGCGAGCGCCGTGAGCGAATAGGAGGAGATGTCCTGCGCGAGACGGTAGCCCTCGCGCGAGGTGTTGACGAACTCGCCGTCGAGCTCCTCGCGCAGCGCGTACGCCACCGCGTGGACCACGAAGTCGAGCGTGCCGAACTCGGCGCCGACCGCGTCGGCGAGCGCCTTCAGGTCCTCGTCCTTCGACACGTCGCAGGGCAGGATCAGCGGATCGCGCAGCTGCTGCGAGAGCTCCTGGACGTTCTCGAGCAGGCGCTCGCCCTGGTAGGTCACCGCCAGGCGCGCCCCCTCGCGGTGCGCGGCCTGCGCGATGCCCCACGCGATCGAGCGCTTGTTCGCGATCCCCAGGACGAGGCCGCGCTTGCCCTCCAGCAGCATGAGTCCTCCAGCAGGAAGCCGAAGGGCAATATACGTCAGGGGCGCGAACGGCCGGTAACGCCGCGCGGCGCTCGCGGAGTCCACGTGGTCGAGTGGGATAGGATCACGCGCCATGAAGCTTCGCCGCCTGCTCGTCGTCGCGTCGTGCGCCGCGCTCCTGCTCGCGGCGGAGAGCCGAGCCGCCCAGGCCCAGGCGCCTGCCCGCCTGCCGCTCACCCACGAAGCGCTCTGGATGATGAAGCGCGTGGGAGCGCCCGTCGTCTCGCCCGACGGCCGGCTCGTCGTCTTCTCGATCACCGAGCCGAGCTACGACGAGAAGAAGGAGAGCGCCGATCTCTGGATGGCGCCCGCCGACGGCAGCGCGAAGCCGCGCCGGCTCACGGCCGGCAAGGCCGCCGAGAGCGGAGCCCGCTGGTCGCCGGACGGCCGGCAGGCTCGCCTTCTCGGCCAAGCGCGAGGACGACGAGGTCAGCCAGATCTACGTGCTCGACGTGACGGGCGGGCGGCGAGGCGCGGCGCGTCACGGCGTCTCCGCTCGCCGCGCGCGGACCCGTGTGGAGCCCCGACGGCGCCTGGATCGCCTACCAGTCGGCCGTCTACCCGGGCGCCGCCGGACCTCGAGGCGACCGCAAGCTCGTCGCCGAGCGCAAGGACGCCAAGTCGAAGGTGCGCGTCTACGACAGCTTCCCCATCCGCCGCTGGGACCGGTGGCTCGACGACACCCGCACGCACCTGTTCGTGGTGCGCGCGGACGGCGAAAGCGCCGCGAGCGCGCGCGACCTGCTGGCCGGGACGGCGCTCGCCGCCGAGCCGGGTTTCGGGGCCGCCACCGGCGAAGGCTCGACCGACGACCTCGCGCCCGAGTTCGCCCCCGACGGACGCTCGCTCGTGTTCGTCGCCACGACCGAATCGGACCGCCGCCGCCTACTCCTCGGTCAGCACGCACCTCTTCCAGGTGGCCGATCTCGGGCGGCGAGCCCATCGCGCTGACGAGCGGCCAGGCGAGCCACGGCCGGCCGCGCTTCGCGCCCGACGGCCGCTCGCTCTGCTACCTGGTCACCGAGGACTGGGAGCGGCTCTACGCGCTCGACCGTCTGGCGTGCGCCGCCTGGCCCTGGCGCCGAACGCGACGGCGCGCACGCTCACGCGCGACTTCGACCGCTCGGTCGGCGACTTCGCGCTCGGGCCCGACGGTCGCGCCTACCTCACGGCGGAAGACGAGGGCTTCGTCCGGCTCTACTCCGTCCCGGTGGACGGCGGGGCGGTGACGCCCGTCGTCGACACGCGCGGAAGCTTCGCCGGCCTCGACGTGGCCGAGGACGCGAAGCCGGCCGTCGTGATCACGAGCTGGGGCAGCGCCACCGAGCCGAACGAGGTCGTGCGCGTGGACGTGGCGGCCCGGCGCACGCAGCGCCTGTCCGACGTGAACGTCGAGGCGGCCGGGCGTCTCGATTGGGCGCCGCTCCAGGAGTTCTGGTTCACGAACGGCCTCGGACGACGCGTGCACAACTTCCTGGCGACGCCCCAGGGCTTCGATCCCGCGAAGAAGTACCCGCTCCTCGTCCTGATCCACGGCGGCCACGCGAGCATGTGGCGCGACCAGATCACGCTGCGCTGGAACTACCACCTGCTCGCGTCACCCGGCTACGTCGTGCTCCTGACCGACTACCGCGGCTCCACCGGCTACGGCGAGCGCTTCACGCTCGACATCCTGAAGGACCCGCTGAAAGGCCCCGCCGACGACCTGAACCTGGCCGCCGACGAGGCCGTCAAGCGCTTCCCCTTCGTGGACGCCTCGCGCCAGGCGGCGGGCGGCGCGAGCTACGGCGGCCACCTCGCGAACTGGCTGGAAGCCACCACCACCCGCTACAAGTGCCTGGTCAGCCACGCCGGGCTGTCGAGCCTCGAGACCCAGTGGGCGACGAGCGACTCGATCCGCCACCGCGAGGTGATGATGGGCGGGCCGTTCTGGGAGAGCCCGCGAGACATGGCGGGCCCAGAGCCCCGTGGCCCACGCCAGGGACTTCAAGACTCCGATCCTGCTGTCGGTGGGCGAGAACGACTTCCGCGTGCCGATGAACAACACGCTCGAGATGTACGCGGTCCTGCAGCGCCAGCGGGTTCCGACGCGCCTGCTCGTCTGGCCGGAGGCGAACCACTGGATCCTGAAGCCGGAGGACAGCCGCGTCTTCTACCGCGAGGTCGCCGACTGGCTGAAGCGCTGGCTGCAGTGACCCGAGGGCGTCAGGTACCGTAGCGGATCTGGATGTTGACGATGCCGAGCTCCACGCGGCGGTTCTTCGCGCGCGCCGCGTCGGTGTTCCCCGCCACGATCGGACGCGACTTGCCGTGTCCCTCGACGCTCAGGATCTCCGCCGAGAGGCCCGCTTTCACCAGGTAGTCGCGAACCGCCTGCGCGCGCCGCTCCGAGAGCTTCTGGTTGTAGGCGTCGGTGCCGACGTCGTCGGTGTGCCCGTTCACCGAGATGGTGTAGTCGTGCGACGTCATCAGGATCCCGGCGATCCGGCTCAGCAGCTCCTTGTCCTCCGGCCGCAGGTCGGCCTTGTCGAACTCGAACTTCAGGTAGTTGCTGCCGAGGTTCATGACGAGACCGAGCGCCGTGCGGCGGGTCTCCCCGACCTGGCTGAGGGCCGCCTCCAGGCGGCTGACCTCGGCTTCGGCCTTCTTGCGGATGCGCTCGGCTTCCGCCTGCGCCTGGGCCGCCGTCTCCTTGGCGCTCGTCGCTTCCTGACGCGCGACGTCCGCGTCCTGGCGCGCCGTATCGGCCTGCTGGTGCGCATCGAAGGTCTCGGCTTGCGCGAACTTGCGTCCCTCGGCGGCCGCACGGGCGGCGGCTTCGGCGGCAGCGGCGCGATCGGCGGCCTGCCGCGCGAGGGCCGTCGCCTCCTCCATCCTGGCGGACATGACGGCGATCTGTTGCTCCCACGCGGCGATCCGCTGCTGCGTCCAGTAGCCCACGAAGCCCACGGCCGCGGCCACCAGGACGAAGAGGACCACGAGCACCGCCCGCGCCTTGCTGGTCCGCGCCGGCTCCTTCGTGTCGTCCGATTGAAGCGAAAGGCTGGTCAAGCTCATATCACCTCACCACCTCCAGGGTAAGACAGGTCCCCGATTTCCGGGGCGGCCTGCGTCACACTGCGCGGCGTAGAATTCTTTTACAAGGACAAGAGAGGCTCCGCGCATGGGTCATTGGCCGATCACGCTGGACGACGTGCGCGCCGCGGGCGAGCGCCTGCGGCCGCACCTTTCGCCCACGCCGCTCCGCGCCTACGGCCTCCTCGACGAGGCCGTCGGGCGCGGCGATCCGCGTTCGCGTGAAGCACGAGAACTTCCAGCCGACCGGTGCCTTCAAGGTGAGGAACGGCGTCTCGGCGCTCGCCGCGCTCGCGCCCGAGGAGCGAAAGCGCGGCGTCGTGGCGGCGACGCGCGGCAACCACGGGCTCGGGCTCGCGTGGGCGGGCGCGCGGCTCGGGGCGCCCGTCACGGTGTGCGTTCCCGTCGGCAACAACCCCGAGAAGAACGCGGCCGTGCGCGGGCTCGGCGCCCGGCTCGTGGAGGAAGGCCGCGACTACGACGAGTCGCTCCTCGACCGCGGAGCGCCTCGTGCGCGAGGCGGGCCTGCACATGGTGCACTCGACGAACGACGCCTCCGTGGTGGCGGGCGCCGGCACGCTCACGCTCGAGATGCTGGAGCAGGCTCCCGAGATCGACGCGCTCGTCTACTCGATCGGCGGCGGCTCGCAGGCCGTCGGCGGGCTCAGCGTCGCGCGCGCACTGCGGCCGGGGCTCCCGGTCTACGGCGTGCAGGCCGAAGGCGCCTCCGCGATCCACGACTCCTGGCACGCGGGCC
This sequence comes from uncultured Acidobacteriota bacterium, assembly GCA_963724555.1. Lineage (GTDB taxonomy): Bacteria > Acidobacteriota > Vicinamibacteria > Fen-336 > Fen-336 > DATBSL01. The sequence continues at coordinate 50,446 of CAVRVE010000021.1, read as the reverse complement.
GGCCGCTCTCGAAGCCGTCCGCCGCCACCTTCGCGGACGGCCTCGCGACGCGCAACACCTACGCGCTCACGTTCGAGGCGCTCCGCGAAGGTCTCGCAGGCTTCGTGACGGTGACCGAGGCCGAGCTCGCGGAAGCCGTGCGCCTCGCGCACCGCGCCACGCACACGCTCGTGGAAGGCGCCGGGGCCGCCGGCCTCGCGGGCCTCCTGAAGCTGCGCGACACGCTCGCCGGGAAGACCGTTGGAATCGTCTTCTCCGGCTCGAACATCGACCGGGAGACGCTGCGGCGCGTGCTCGCCGCGGAGATCTAGCGGGAGGCCGCGACCAGCTCGTCGGCCTTGCGGCCCCGCAGCGCCAGGACGCGCTCGATCACCTCGCCCACCACGTTGTTGGGCGTCGAGGCGCCGGCGGTGAGCCCGACGGTCACCGGGCCCTCCTTCAGCCAGCCCGCGCTCGAGGTCTCGTCGTGGCCGCCGACCGGCCGGTGGCGGATCGTCGCGCCCTCGATGCGGTCGGCCGAGCTGATGTGGAAGGTGGGCAGCCGCTCGGCGCAGATGCGCGTGAGCGCCTGCGTGTTGCTGCTGTTGTAGCCGCCGATCACCACCATCACGTCGAGCCCGCCCTCCCCCAGCATCTTGAGCACGGCGTCCTGGCGGTCCTGGGTCGCCGAGCAGATCGTGTCGAAGGCGCGGAAGCGCTCGGCGAGCGCCGCGTCGCCGTGGCGCTCGCGCATCGCAGCGCGCAGCAGCTCCTGGACCTCGAGGCTCTCGGTCATCAGCATGGTGGTCTGGTTCGCGAGGCCGATCTTCTGGAGGTCGCGCTCGGGCTCGAAGCCGGGGCTGGTCGCCTCGTGGAAGCGCTCGACGATGGCGCCCGCGTCGAGCTTCCCGAGGATGAAGTCGCAGACGATCTCGGCCTCGGGACGGTCCTTCACGACCAGGAACTGGCCGCCGGGGTGCGTGAGCGCCTGCGACGCCGTCGCCTTCGTCTCCTCGTGGTAGTGCTTGCCGTGGATCACCGAGGTGTAGCCGTCGCGGGCGTAGCGGATGACGTTCTTCCAGACGTTGAGCACGCTGCCGCAGGTGGTGTCGACGAGCACGCAGCCTTTCTCGCGCAAGTGCTGGAGCTCGCCCACCGACACCCCGAAGGCCGGCAGGATCACGACGTCGGCCTTGTCGACGGGCGCGTAGCGCTCGTTCGGCTGCTTGTGGTCCTTCAGGATCACGATCCCGAGCGCTTCGATGCGTCCGTTGACCTCGGGGTTGTGGATGATCTCGCCCGAGAGGAAGATGCGCCGGTCCGGGAACTGCTCGCGCGTCTCGTAGGCGTACTCGACGGCGCGGTCGACCCCGTAGCAGAAGCCGAACTCGCGGGCCAGCTTGACCTTGACGTCGCCCGCCTGGGCGGAGTAGCCGAGGCTCTTCAGGCGGTCCACCACCTGCGAGTGGTAGCTCTGCGCCAGCACCGGACGCACGACGGCCTTCAGGTTGAAGCCCTTCTGGAAGTAGGTCTGCTTGGTGTCGCTCATGCGCTCATGCCGAGACGAACAGGATACCGCACATGGGCGCGCACCCCCCAGACCCCCCGTGATTGGCCTGTATCCTTGAGTCACATGAAGCGCGCGCTGGTGGTCGAGGACGACCCCGACATCGTCGAGCTGATCGATCACTACCTGAGGGCCGAGGGCTTCGAGGTCGAATCGACGGCGGACGGCCGCCGGGCGCTCGAGCGGCTGCGCGCCGAGAGCTTCGGGCTGCTGATCCTGGACCTGCAGCTGCCGGGTCTCGACGGGCTCACCGTGTGCACGGAGCTGCGCCGCGACAAGCGCACGAGCGGCCTGCCGATCGTGATGCTGACCGCCCGGGGCGACGAGGCCGATCGCGTCGTCGGCCTGGAGGTCGGCGCCGACGACTACGTCGTCAAGCCGTTCAGCCCGAAGGAGCTGGTGGCGCGCGTGCGCGCGCTCTTGCGGCGCACCGAGCGCCGCGAGGACGAGGAGCAGGCCCCGCTCGTCCTCGGCGAGATCGAGATCGACCGCGCCCGGCACGTCGCGCGCGTGCGCGGCGAGCCCGTGCACCTGACGGCCAAGGAGTTCGCGCTGCTCGTGGCGCTCGCCGAGGCGAACGGCCGCGTGCTGTCGCGCCAGGCGCTGCTCGAGGACGTCTGGGGCTACTCGTACGCCGAGGGCACCCGCACGGTCGACGTCCACGTGAGGCGCCTGCGCGAGAAGCTGCCCGGCCTCGCGGATCGTCTCATCACCGTCAAATCGCTCGGCTACCGTATCGCCCGGGAGGGCGGCGAATGAAGCGGCGGCTTTCGCTGCGGGGCCGGATGGTGGTGACGGCGGTGGTGGCGACCGCCGTCGTGCTCGCCGTGCTGCTGGTCTGGGCGAGCCCGACGCTCGAGCGGCGGGCCCGCGACGACGCGTTCGCGACGCTCACCGCGCAGGCCTGGCTGATGGCGCGCGTCGCCGAGGAGGGCTTCGCGCGCAGCGCGTCGGAGGACGAGCTCGACCGCCAGGTGGACGCCGCGGCGCGCGAGGTCGACGCGCGCGTCACGATCGTGGCTCCCGACGGCCGCGTGCTCGCCGACTCCGCGCTCTCCGGCGCCGATCTGCGCGCGGTCGAGAACCACGGCGGCCGCCCGGAGGTGAAGGGCGCGCTCGCCGGCCAGCCCACGCGCGCCGAGCGCCGCAGCGCCACCGTGGGCGTGCCCCTGCTCTACGCGGCGGTGCCGATCCGGCGCGAGGGAAAGGTGGTCGGCGTCGCGCGCCTCAGCCGCGGCATCGATCGCATCCAGGAGCAGGGGCGCGAGCTCTGGCGCACCGCGGCGATCGCGGGCCTGCTCGCGCTCGCGGCGACGGCGCTCGCGTCGCTGCTGCTCTCGGCCTCGCTCGGGCGCTCGCTCAACGAGATCATGGACACCGCGCGCCAGCTCGCCGCCGGCAACCTCGCGGCGCGCATCCGCGTGCGGCGCGAGGACGAGCTCGGCGAGCTCACGAGGATCATCAACCAGTCGGCCGACGAGCTGCAGCGGCGGCTGGCGGAGATCGCGCGCGACCGCGGCCGCACCGACGCCATCCTCTCCGCGATGGACGACGGCGTCCTCGCGGTCGACCACCAGGGCATCGTGACGCTCGCCAACCCCAGCCTGACGCGGGCGCTTTCGCTCGCCTCGCCGCTCGGGCGCCATTACCTGGAGACGATCCGCCAGCCCGAGGTGGGAGCGCTCGTCGAGGACGTGCTGAAGAGCGGCGAGCGCCGCGAGCTCGAGGTCGAGGTGCTGCAGCTGCGGCGCGCCTTCACGATCACGGGCGTGCCGTTCCCCGGCGCCGAGGGCGCCCGCCACGGCGCCGTGCTGACCTTCAACGACTCGACCGAGCGCCAGCGGCTCGACGCGATGCGCCGCGACTTCGTGGCCAACGCCTCGCACGAGCTGCGCACGCCGCTCACCTCCATCCGCGGCTTCGTCGAGGCGCTCGAGGACGGCGCCAAGGACGAGCCGGGCACGGCCGAGCGCTTCCTCGGCAAGATCCGCACGCACGCGGACCGCATGGCGTCGCTGGTCGAGGACCTGCTCGAGCTGTCGCGCCTCGAGTCGAGCGCCCGCGCGCCGGAGCCGGACGAGACGCGCCCCGCCGACATCGCCGCGGACGTGGTGGCCTCGTTCACGGAGCAGGCGGCCCGCAAGCCGCTCACGCTGCGCCACGAGCCGCTCGGCGCGGTCACCGTCGTGACCGATCGCGAGCGCCTGCGGCGGATACTGGAGAACCTCGTCGACAACGCCGTGAAGTACACGCCGGCCGGGGGGCACGTGGTCGTGAGGAGCTTCTCGGAGCCGGACGGCTCGGCGCGCGTCGAGGTGAGGGACGACGGGCCAGGGATCGGCCCCGAGCACCGCGAGCGGATCTTCGAGCGCTTCTACCGCATCGACAAGGCCAGGAGCCGCGAGCTCGGCGGCACCGGGCTCGGGCTGTCGATCGTGCGGCACCTGGCCGAGAGCATCGGCGCCATCGTCTCGGTCGAGAGCGAGCCCGGCCGGGGCGCGACGTTCACGGTGGAGCTGCCGCCTCGCGCCGATGGCGCCGACCCTGCGACCGCGCGTCCGGCCTGAGCCTGCGGTCTCAGAGGTCGAAGCGCGAGCGCAGGTCCTTCGGGATCACCGGGCACGCGTCCGGCTCGCGCCCGAACACCCGGTAGCGCACGCGCGCCACGAAATCGTAGAGCGCGTCGAGGAGCGCCCGCGGGAACACGCGCGCGACGGCGCCGAGCGCCCGCCACGGCGTCCCGAGCCGGCCGAGGATGTGGATCACGGCGCTGCTGCGCGTCAGCAGCCGTCCGTCGCTCGTCTCGACCACGAGGCTGTCGGGGAGTGCCGTGCGCAGGGCCTGCGGGGCGGCCTTGCGGAACGCGTCGCTGTCGAGCGGCGCGTAGCGGAAGGCGCGGCCCTCGCGGTCGCGCGCGAGCACGAAGCGCACGGCCCAGTGGCAGAGCGCGCACGAGCCGTCGTAGAAGAGCCGCTCGGGCGCCGCGAGCGTCCCGCCAGTCGCCTGCTCGCCCGGCATCGCTCCCTCCCTCCAAAACTGTAGCATCTCGCCCCACAGGCGTCGCGTCGGCGGCCCCGGGCCGGTAGGATGGGCCGCCATGAGCCCGAGCGCACGCGCCTTCCTGCTGCCGTCGGCCGCCATCCTGGCCTTCGTCTCCCCGCGCCCCGCGGCCGCCGCCGAGGCCGTGGACCTCCTGCTCTCGGGCGGCACCGTGGTCACGATGGACGCGGGCTTCCGCGTGCTGCCGGACGCGGCCGTCGCGGTGCGAGGCGAGCGGATCGTGGCGGTGGGAGGCGCCCGCGAGCTGGGCGACCGCTTCAAGGCGGCGAGGACGATCGACACCACGGGCCGGATCGTGATGCCGGGCCTGGTCAACACGCACACCCACGTGCCGATGACGCTGCTGCGCGGCGTGGCCGACGACGTCGAGCTCATGGTCTGGCTCACGAAGTACATCTGGCCGGCCGAAGCGGCCCACGTCACGCCGGAGTTCGTCACCTGGGGCACCCGCCTCGCGGCCTGGGAGATGATCCGCACCGGCACCACCACGTTCGCCGACATGTACTTCTACGAGGACCTGGTGGCCGAGGCCGCGAAGCAGGCGGGCCTGCGCGGCTTCTGCGCCGCGACGGTGATGGACCACGCGATCCCGGGGCTCAAGGACGCCGACGAGGGCCTGCGCGTCGCCGAGGCCTTCCTCAAGAAGTGGACGGGGGACCCGCTGATCGTGCCGGCGGTCGGGCCGCACGCCGCCTACACCGTCGGGCCCGAGACGCTCCTGCGCGCCAAGGCGCTCGCGGATCGCTACCAGGCGCGCATGACGATCCACGCCGCCGAGAGCCCGTCCGAGATGGCGCTGGTCAAGGAGAAGTACGGCACGACGACGGTCGCCCACCTCGACAAGATCGGCTTCCTCGGCCCGCGCCTCACGCTGGCGCACGCGATCTGGCTGAGCGACGACGAGATCGCCACGATCGCGGCGCGCGGAGTCGGGACCGCCCACTGCCCCTCGAGCAACATGAAGCTCGCGAGCGGCGTCTCGCCGGTTCCGAAGCTCAGGAAGGCCGGCGTGCGCGCGGGGCTCGGGACGGACGGGCCGGCGAGCAACAACGACCTGGACATGTTCGAGGAGATCGACCTCGCGCTGAAGCTGCACAAGATCACGAGCGGCGACCCCAAGATCCTGAGCGCGCGCGACGGCGTCGAGATGGCGACGATCGGCGGGGCGCGGGCGCTCCACCTCGAGGACGAGATCGGCTCGCTCGAGCCGGGCAAGCGCGCCGACCTGATCGTGCTCGCGACCGACGCGCCCTCGGCCCAGCCGTTCTACGACGCCTACTCCCACATCGCGTATGCGCTCAAGGGCACGAGACGTCGTGACGACCATGGTCAACGGCCGCGTGCTGATGGAGGACGGCCGCATGCTGACGCTCGACACCGCCCTGATCGCGACCCACGTGCGCGAGTACCGCGAGCGGATCGCCACCTGGCTGCGCGCGCAATGAGCGCTCCGGCCCCGAACGCCTCGCGGCCGCCGGCGCTGCGCGAGCTCTTCGATCTCTCCGGCCAGGCCGTGCTCGTGACCGGCGCGGGCAGCGGCATCGGCCGTGCGATCGCGGCGCGCTTCGCGGAGGCCGGCGCCAGGGTCGCGGTGCACCACCACACGAGCCGCGACGGTGCGCACGCCGTGGTCGAGGCGATCCGCTCGGCGGGCGGCCAGGCACGCGCCTTCGAGGCCGACCTCACGCGCACGGGCGAGCCCGAGCGGCTCGTCGAAGGCGTCGCTGCCGCCTTCGGGCGCCTCGACGCGCTCGTGAACAACGCCGGCAGCTACCCGCTCGCCGGCCTGCTGGCGATGAGCGGCGAGGACTGGGACGCCGTGCTCGCCGCGAACCTCAAGAGCGCGCTCGCCTGCCTGCAGGCCGCCGGACGCCGGATGGCCGCTGCGGGCGGCGGCGCGATCGTGAACGTCACCTCGATCCAGGCGTTCCGCGCCGCCCCCGAGCTCGCCCACTACAGCGCGGCCAAGGCGGGCCTCGAGATGCTGACGCGCTCGGCCGCCGTCGAGCTCGGCCGCGCCGGCGTGCGCGTCAACAGCGTGGCGCCCGGCCTCATCTGGCGCGAGGGAATCGAGACGGCCTGGCCCGACGGCGTCGCACGCTTCGTCGCCAAGGCACCGCTCGGGCGGCTCGGCCAGCCGCACGACGTGGCCGACGCCTGTCTCTTCCTGGCTTCCCGTGCCGCGCGCTTCGTCACCGGCGCGACGCTCGTCGTGGACGGCGGTGTCCTCGCCGCCCCGGCCTTCTGAGGGCGCGCTCGTGGAAGCTTCCTCGATGCTGCTCTACAAGGCGGTCTTCGTGACCGGCGGCGGGCGCGGGATCGGTCGCGGCATCGCCGAGGCGCTCGCGGAGGCGGGCGCCCACGTCGGCGTGGGCGACCTTTCGCTCCAGGCGGCCCAGGAGACCGCGCAGCCTCGTCGAAGCCCGCGGCTGCCGCGCCCTCGCCGTGGCGCTCGACGTCACCCAGGCCGCGAGCCTGGAGGCGGCCGCCTCCGCGACGACGACGGCCTTCGGCCGCCTCGACGGCTGGGTGAACAACGCGGGCGTGCTGCGGCTCGACGCCGCGCTCGACGCGCGCTCCGAGGACTTCGAGGCCCAGATGCGCGTCAACGCCCAGGCCGTGCTGCTGGGCTGCCAGACCGCCGCGCGCCGCATGATCGGCCAGGGCGGCGGCGCGATCGTCAACGTGGCGAGCAACGCCGGCAAGGTCGGCTACCGGAACATGGCGGGCTACAACGCGAGCAAGGCCGCCGTCGTCTCGCTCACCCGCTCGCTCGCGCTCGAGTGGGCCGAGCACGACATCAACGTCAACGCGGTGTGCCCGGGCGGCGTCGACACGCCGATGCTGCGCGAGGTGGCCGAGTGGCTGGCGCCGCGGCTCGGGCAGGCGCCCGACGCGCTCCACGCGCAGATGAAGCCGCAGCAGATGGAGCGGCGGATCCAGCCGATCGAGGTGGGACGCGTGGTGGCGTTCCTGCTGACGGACGCCGCGACCATCATCCGCGGCCAGTCGATCAACGTCGACGGAGGCGACACGCCCTACTGAGGAGGCGCCCATGAAAGCCGCGCGGTTCACGCGCCCGACGCTCGAAGCGATCCACGACGGCAAGATCCTCGGCATCCGCGCCGGCACGAAGCCGCACCGGGTGATCGGCATCTGGGCGGTCGTGGTGGAGAACCGCGTGTTCGTCCGCTCGTGGACCGTGAAGCCTGACGGCTGGTACCGCGCGCTGCAGTGAGGAGCCGCAGGGCGTGATCGAGGTCGCGAAGCAACGCCTGCGCTTCCGCGCGGTCTTCACGCGGAGCGAGCGGCTCAGGAAGGCGGTGGACCGGGCCTACCTCGCGAAGTTCCGCACGCCGTGGGCGGCGAAGCTCGCGCGCGGCTTCCGCATCGCGAAGCGCCGGGAGACGACGACCGAGATCGCGCCGCTCTAGCGCGGCGGACCGCTCAGGGCTTCGGGGCGGGCGCCTCCGCCAGCACCCGCTTCACCGCTTCGACCATCGGATCGCTGCGCAGGCCGGCCTTGCGCCCGTCCTCGATCGCCTGGTCGACGCTCTTGCCGGACATGCCCTCGATCACCGCCACCACCCCGCCCACCCGGTTCGCGGACGCGCAGTGCAGCAGAACCGGCCCCGACCGGGCGTCCTCGAGCACGCCCTTGACCTTGAGCGCGTCGGCGAGCGAGAAGCTCGCGGAGGTCATCGGCACCGAGACGTAGCGCAGGCCCTGGCCCTCGACGCTCGCCTTCTCCTCGTCGAGGCCTTCGGCGGGCATGCGCAGATCGATCACCGTCTTGAAGCCCATGTCCTTGAGCTTCGCGAGACCAGCCGCCGACGGCTTGCCTGCCACCGCGAGGCCCGGTCGGAAGAGCGCGTAGTTCGGGATCACCGCGGGATCCATCTGCGCCGGCGGATCGCCGCCCGCCAGAAGCAATGCGAGAAACAGCAGGTTCATCTGCGCCTCCTCAGGTCGGGCTCTAGAGCCCTTCGAATTTTCGCCGCTCCTGCGCCGATCCATGGCAGACCATGCACGAACGGCTGCCGGTCACAGCGAGATCGGACGCGAGCGCATACGTCAGCCCTTTGTCGGTCCAGGTGATCACCTTGAGCCCCGAGACCGACTCGATGTGGAAGGTGAGCCCGCCCTGCACGACGGCCTCGCCGCCTTCAGGCGTCACGCGCTCGGCCGACGTGACGAGCAGCGAGATCGGCCGCTCGTCCATCTGGTAGGCGACGTACGCGGCGTAGTCGCCATCGAACGCGACCAGCCGGCCGCCCACCAGCCGGTACGGCTTGCGCTCGCCCGGCTCCACCGGGTAGGCGGGCAGCGTGAGGTGGAACGGCACGCGGCCCTCGAAGAAGCGCGAGACCTCGGCGGGCGTCTCGGAGCGGACCTCGAGCGGGAGCTGGCCGCGCGCATGGCGCAGGTGCGTGTCGACCGCCAGCGACGCGAAGCCTCCGGCCGCGCGCGGCGGCGCGGCCGGACGCGGCGAGCGCAGCAGAGCGGCGGCGGCGAGCGCGATCGCGACGAGCGAGGCCGCGGCGACGAGCGGGCGGCCGAGCCCGCGGGCGCTCCAGGCGCGGCGCGAAGGAGCAGCCGGCGCCTCGGCCGGGCGCTGTCGGACGAGCTGCTCCACGCGCTCACGCAGCGGAGCGGGCGCTTCGTAGAGCGGCAGCGCCTCCTGGATCGCCAGCACCACCGCGTGCTCCTGCTCGAGCGAGGCGCGGCAGGCGGGACAGCCGTGCACGTGCGCCTCGAAGTCCGCGCGGTCCTCGCCCAGCAGCTCGCCGTCGAGATAGGGCGAGATCAGCCGGCGCAACGCGTCGCAGGTCGTCATCGTTCGGTCCTCGGCGTCTGCGAGCGGCTCCCGGTTCCCAGCGACTCCCGCAGCAGCGCGCGGGCGCGCGCCAGCCGGCTCATGACCGTGCCCGCCGGACAGCCGACGATCGACGCGACGTCCTGGTAGCTGAAGCCCTCCACGCAGCGTAGCACCACGACCTCGCGGAAGGCTTCGGGCAGCGACGCGAGGGCGCAGCGCAGCCGCTCGCGCAGCTCGCGGCGGTCGAGCGCCGTCTCGGGGTCCTCGAGGCGCGAGAACGCGAGGCGGTCGACGTCGGCGACGGGCTCCGGCCGCTTGCGCTTGCGCTCGTTCTTCCAGGTGTTGCCCAGGATGGTGAAGAGCCACCCGCGGAGGTTCTCGCCCGGCAGCGGCCTTCGCGAGGCGGCGAGGGCGCGGGCGTAGGTCTCCTGAACCAGGTCCTCGGCCGTGCGCCGGTCGCGGGAGAGGGCGAGCGCGAAGCCGTAGAGCCCGTCGAGGCAGGCGACCGCCTCACGCCGGAACGCCTCGTCGCCATCGGGCTCCGCCAACAGCACCTCCGCACGCGGTCTTCTCCTGCTGAGCTTAACAACCGGCGCGGCCTTTTCGTCCGGGGGGCCGGGACCAGGGGATGAGCCGCAGGCATCATTCTCACGGGGCCGCGGCCCGTGCAGGAATAAAAGCTCCGCTCAGTTGTTGAGCGAATTGAACGAGGACCAACCATGACGCGTCCCCGCGCACTTCTCGCGCTCGTCCTGCCTTTCGTGCTGGTCGCTGCCGCCTGGGCTGCCGACACGTGGCCCAAGGGCCTGCCGCGCGACCTCTGGGAGATCCTGGTGCCGGAGACGAACCCGGTCACTCCCGAGAAGGTGGCTCTCGGCCGGAAGCTCTACTTCGACAAGCGTCTCTCGAAGGACGGCACCGTGGCGTGCGCCACCTGCCACGATCCGACCAAGGGCTTCTCGGACGGCAAGAAGGTTTCCGAAGGGATCGGCGGGCAGAAGGGGACCCGCAACGCCCCGACCGTCCTCAACTCGATCTTCTACGAGTTCCAGTTCTGGGACGGCCGCGCCGGGAGCCTCGAGGAGCAGGCCAAGGGGCCGATGATCAACCCGGTCGAGATGGGCATGGCGAGCCACGACGACGTGGTGAAGGCCGTGCGCGCGGTGCCCGAGTACGCAGCGGCCTTCAAGGCGGCCTTTGGACACGACGCGACGATCGACGACGTGGTTGCGGCGATCGCCAGCTACGAGCGGACCGTGGTGACCGGCAACTCGCCCTTCGACCGCTTCGTCGCGGGCGACAAGGCCGCGATGTCGGAGTCGGCGCAGCGCGGCTGGGCGCTCTGGAGCGGCAAGGCGCGCTGCAACACCTGCCACCCGTTCGGCAGCGCGACGCCCAACTTCTCCGACAACAAGTTCCACAACATCGGCGTCGCGGCCAAGGGCCGGGACTTCGGCGCGCTCGCGCGCCAGGCCGCGCAGGAGGGCGACCCGCAGAAGCTCGCCTTCCACAAGGACTTCAGCGAGCTCGGCCGCTACGTGACCACCAAGCAGCCCAAGGACATCGGCGCCTTCAAGACCTCGGGCCTGCGCGACATCGCACTCTCGGCGCCCTACATGCACGACGGCAGCGAGGCGACCCTGCTCGACGTCGTGAAGTTCTACGACAAGGGCGGCGAGCCCAACCCGTACCTCGACGGCGGCATCGTGCCGCTCAAGCTGAGCGAGCAGGAGATGAAGGACCTGGTGGCGTTCATGGAGGCGCTCACCGGGGAAGGTGACGGCGCCGCGACGCGCAAAGCGCTCGCCGACCCCGGGAAGTGAGGAGATTCCTATGAAGAAGGACCGATTCGAGAAGTACCTCGACGACCGGGACGCCTACTTCGGGCGGGTGGCGCGGCTCGGCCGGCGCGACTTCGTCAGGGCCGCGGGCCTCGCCGCCGTCGGCGCCGCCGCCTCGGGCAAGGTCCTGCCGCACTCCTTCCAGCCGGTGGACGTGGTGCGCGCCGACGGGCCGTCGTTCCGCTTCGCCTACATCTCCGACAGCCATCTCTACGAGAAGACGCTCAACGAGCGCTTCGTGCGCGCGATCCTGAAGGCCGTCGACGACGTGAACGCCATGAGCCCGCAGCCCGACTTCGTGCTCTACGGCGGAGACCTCGCGCAGCTCGGGCAGCCGGGCGAGCTCGGCGAGGGCGCACAGATCCTGAAGGCGCTCAAGCCGAAGACCTACATGATGGTCGGCGAGCACGACTGGTACCTCGACATGGGCGAGAAGTGGCGCGCGCTCTTCGGCAAGGACATCTACTCCTTCGACCACAAGGGCGTGCATTTCGTCGTGCTGAACTCGGTGATCGTCGAGGACTACTGGACGGCGCCGAAGCTCGTCGCCGATGGACCGCATGCTCGCGATGGCGCAGCTCGACAACCCGAACGGGCGGCCCTTCACGGTGGGCGCCGCGCAGCGCGACTGGCTCGGGAGCGACCTCGCCAAGCTCAAGCCCGAGACGCCGATCATCGTCTTCTCGCACTCGCCGCTCTACAAGATCTACAAGAGCTGGAACTTCTGGACCGACGACGCCGAGCAGGTGCAGACGATCCTGGCGCCCTTCAAGAACGTCACCGTGATCCACGGCCACACGCACCAGATGCTGTCGAACCGGATCGGCAACATCCACTTCCACGGCATGCTCGCGACCGCCTGGCCGTGGCCCTACGCGCCTTCGGGACTGCCGAAGCTCACGGTGCGCATGAACCGCGCGGATCCCTTCGACGAGCTCGACGGCTGCGGCGACGGGTTCGTGGACGTGCTCGGGGCCGGCCACGTCGACAAGCAGTACAACCCGTGGAGCCGCAACCCCGTGAAGGTGAGCGCGGCCTACCTGGGCTCGGACGGCGCTTCCGACCGCCCAGCCTCCGAGAGCGACGTCAACTACTAGGCGAGAGGGAATCCATGGCCACGAAGACCATCCGAAGCGTGCTGCTGGGCGCGGCTTTCGCCGCGGTCCTGCTGCTTCCCGTCGCTCGCGCCAACGACGACACCACGGTGTCGCTCTGCGACGGCCAGTCCGTGATGACCATTCCCGGGCTCAAGGCGGGCGAAGTCCTGCCGCCGGAGCGGGCGCGCACGGTCGCCACCGACATGATGCAGGTATGGGCGAAGAGCGCGGGCGAGGTGCGCTGGGCGTCGTGGAAGGCCGAGGCCGCCACGGCAGCGCCGGCTCCTCCGGTCGTCGTCCCGGCCGAGCCGCAGGCCGCGGCCGCTCCAGCCGCGCCGGGCCAGCCGACGAAGTTCACGAAGCGCGATCTACAGCTCTGGGGCCGCGAGGAGAAGAAGTGGGTCGAGGACGGCTACAAGGCCTTCCACAACGCCAAGGCGCTCGGCGGCACGATCGGCATCTCGTGCGACATGTGCCATCCCGACGCGACCAACACGCACCCGGAGACCTACCCGAAATTCCAGTCGCAGACGAAGAAGGTCGCGCTGCTGCGCGACATGATCAACTGGTGCATCGAGAACCCGCTCAAGGGCAAGCCGCTCGCCGAGAACGACCCGACGTTGCGCGCGGTCGAGGCCTACATCCTGTCCGCCCGCAAGGGCGTCGCGCTGGAGCCGGGGAAGCACTGAGCCGAGGGGTCAGGTCTTGAATCGTGCCTTCGTCGCGCACGAGGCACGATTCAAGACCTGACCCCGGCGTCGTTCGTTCCTGATTCGCCGCCGAGGCGCGAGATGCCCAGGAACAGCACGGCCATCAGCGCGTAACCCGTCGCACACCCCGGGGCCACGCCCCAGCCGATGCGATCGGCGTGCATCAGGCCGACCCAGGACAGCACTGCCGCGGCCGAAGCCCAGCCTGCTGCCCGGACCAGCTGGCGGTCGACGAGCGCGATCGTCGTCGCGCAGAGCATCATCGACGTCACGAGAGAGCCCTGGCCGAGCGTGCGCAGGCCCGAGTAGCCGAGCCCGGCCTTCTGGATCGCCTCGACGCCGATCGCCTGGACGGAGGTGCCGGCCGCGGTCGCCAGCGTGTCGAGAATGCCGGTTCCCCAGGCGGCGAGGTGCGGCACGAGGCCGAACGCCACCGCCGGAAAATGGCGCGGCTCGGCCACCTCGAACGCCTGCGCCGTGATCACGAGGCCGACGAACAGCAGGATCGCCGCCGCCGACTCGCGCGGCACGATCGCCAGCACCAGCCCCATCAGCCCCGTCGTGCAGACGAGCGTGATCACGACGCCGTTCAGGATCGAGTACCCCTGGCGCGCGCCGAGCGCCTTCCAGGCGGGGTGGCCGATGTAGACGGTGGTCGGGAAGCACGATCCCAGGAGCGCGCCCACCATCGTGGCGACGCCGTTCACGATCATGGTCGGGAATGGCTTGAAGCGATCGCCCGCCGCCGCCGCGCTCTCGACGCATTGCAGCGTCCCCATGAAGTTCATCACGGCGAGCGGAGCCACCGCCGACAGGAACGGCAGCACGTCGGGAAGCCCGGAGATCACGGCGCCGAGCGACGGGTACGGCAGGTAGAGGCCGAAGCTCGCGGCCGCGGGCGCGATCTTGTCGGCCTGCATCATCCCCGTGGCCCACGCGAGGCCGCTGCCGACGGCGACCGCCACCAGTCCGGCCGGCAGGTTGAGCGGGAGACGCACGCGCGCGAAGTAGCCGAGCAGGATGATCGCGAGCGGGACCAGGCCCACGACCGGGCGGCCGAAGAGGTCGAGCGTGGGAAGGAGCGCGATGTACGCGAGCGCCGCGCCCGCGAGCGTCGCGAGCAGGGCCGCGCGCGGCGTGACGCGCTGGAGCGCGGCTCCGACGAAGGCGCCGGCCGCCTCGATCACGCCCGACAGGAAGCACGCCGCGACGCCGACCTTCCACGCGAGCTCGGGGTCGTGGCTGCGCAGATAGACCGGGTACATGACGAGGTACAGGAACAGGAACACGGTCGGCGTGTTGAGCCCGAAGGGCTGCGCGGTGACGTCGTCGCGTCCTTCCGCGTGCGCCAGCTGCCGCGCCTGCCAGGAGTAGTAGAGGTTCCCGACCAGCAGCGACAGGCCGGCGCCCGGCAGGATCCGCCCGAGGATGAGCGAATCCGGCAGCTGCAGCAGCGTGCGCCCGACCGTCGCGATGATGATCAGGTCGACGAGGTTGTTGATCGCGAGCCCGAAGAACGCGTCGAGGTCGCGGCGGACGAAGAGCGGGTAGCGCAAGCGGGCCTGAGTGTGGCCCGTGCCGCGGGCGGCCCGCAAGCCGAGGACAGGCCGGCGCCAAGGTGCTCGCGACCGGGGCGGGCTAGAATGCCCCGCGCGTGCGCTTCGACCTTCGCGTCTCCCACGCTGCGCTGTCCGTCTCGCGCGTGCTGTATCACGCCGCCGTCTTCTGGCTGGTGCTCGACCTCTGGCGCTTCCAGGAGGTCGCTTACGCGCACCAGCGCGTCGTCGCGGCCGTGATGCTGCCGGTGGCGCTGGTGGTGAACGCGGCGCTCGTGCTCGGTCTCTTCACTCGCCCGCTGCTCGTCGTCAACGCGATCCTGCTGCGCTTCGTCTTCGGACTCGCGCTCGACGGCTACACCGTCGACGAGGTGGTGGAGAACGCCTCGGTCGTCTGGCTGCTGGCGCCGGCTCCGTGCACCCTCGCGCTCGACGTGCGTCGCGGCCGCAGCGAGCACGCCGGGGCCGCGGTGCCAGCGGCGTTCGTGCTGCTGGCCTTCGCCTCGCTCGAGCTGATCTACGCCGACGGCCTGCGCTACAAGTACGCCTCCCAGGTCTGGCGCGATGGATCCGCGTTCTGGCTGGGAGCGGCGCTGCCCCACTTCTCGACCGGGCTGCTGCCGCGCTGGGCCGAGATCGGCTGGCTGATGCGCGCCTGCACCTGGGGCGCGCTCGCGTACGAGACGCTCTTCCCCCTGATCCTCCTGCAGCGGACGCGCTGGCTCTTCGCCGGGCTGGGCCTGATGGTGCACGTCGGCTCGGGCCTCTTCATGGCGCTGCCGCAGTTCGGGCTGTTGATGACGAGCCTCGTCGCCTTGTTCCTGCCGTGGGACCGCCTGCGCGAGCACATCGCCCGACCGGAAGGAGCGCCGGTCGAGCCAGCCCGGCCCGAGAAGTACCGCCTGGCTCCTGCCGCGTATGCGCTCATCGCCCTCATGGCCGCGGGCCAGCTCTCGTTGAACCTGTTTCCTGGCCCGCGCAACCTGCTCTGCCGCGCGCTCGGACTCTATCAGCGCGCGATCTTCTTCGACTGGCACTTCCAGCTGCAGGGGCCGCTGCTGCGCTTCGCGCTCGTCGAGCCGCAGGGCGAGACCCCGATACCGAGCTTCGACGAGCTCGGCTATCCGCAGCTCCACGACCGCTACTGGAAGCTCTTCGGTTTCACGCTGCGCACGGACGGGATGGACTCGCGCGAGCCGTCAGCACGCTACGTGCGCGGCTGGATGGAGCGCACCGGCCGCAAGATGGGCGAGGTGCGCGTCTACTGCCGTGACGCCCGACTGCGCACCCTGGACCTCGACTTCGAGGCGGACGACGAGCAGCGACGACGACCCTGGACCCTGTGCGGAACGATATCGCTCCGCGCCGGGGGGCGCGGAGCGATATCCAGAAGACTAGCGAAGATCGCTAGGAGCGCTTGCGCAGGCGCCGGCCGAGGACCAGGCCGGAGCCGAGCAGCAGCAGGGTCGTCGGCTCGGGAACGGGCTCGGGAGCGGGTGCCTCCGAGAGGTCGACCGCTCCGCCCACGGCCCAGGTTCCGATGGCCCGGTTGAGCGAATCGATCCCGTCCGCGGTGAGCGTGATCTCGACGTAGACCCCGGCGTCGCTGGACAACACGGTCCGGCTGCCGAAGAGCAGCCCGCTACCCAGGTCGTCGAAGATGTCGGTCGCGTCCGACTGGCTGGCCATCAGGTCCCGGACACCCGTCGAGACGTCATACAGGCTGTAGAGCTCGGAGGGGTTGGGGCTGATGTACCCGCGTCAGCGGGTTGAAGAGCCTGATCACCGCGGAGGTCGCCGAGACGCCCTCCCCGAGGTCGAACACCGCGAAGTCGCGGAACTCGCCCTTCGGATCGCAACCGTCGTCACACAGGCCGACGAAGTAGTTGGGATTGGTGTCGTCGTGGACGCCGAGCGCGCTGTACCAGCCCGTGTCCGACGCCAGGATGGTGGTCGTCCCATCGACGACCAGCTCGACGGCCGTCGAGCCGCTGAAGCCGAAGAGCACTCGCGACGGGACCGCCATCGCGGGGACGCTGACGGCCAGGAACCCCAAAACGGCCAGCGGCAACAGAGCCCTCTTCATAACGCCTCCTCGGTGACAGGTCGCGTTCTTACAACGTTGGCGGTGTTCAAGCAAGAGTCACGCCAGACTGGTTAAGGCGTCGATCACTCTCCCACAGGCTGCTGAAACAAAGCGAGTTAATCGGAGTCATCGGATTCTCGGAGGGGCCGCGCGCGCGCAGAAGTGTAAAGAGATCCGACAGTGCTTATGGCCGACGTTACAATCCTAGGCGTAGCGGCCTTCGATGTACTCCGCGGTCCGCGGGTCGCGCGGGTTCAGGAAGAGATCCTCCGTCCGGGAGTGCTCCACGACCTCGCCGAGCAGCATGAAGAGGCACTCGTCGCTCGCGCGGCGCGCCTGGGCCATGTTGTGGGTGACGATCACGATCGTGTAGCGCCCGCGCAGCTCGAACATCAGCTCCTCGATCGCGCGCGTGCCCTCGACGTCGAGCGCCGAGGCGGGCTCGTCCATCAGGATCACCTCGGGCTTGAGCGGCAGCAGCCGCGCCAGGCACAGCTTCTGCTGCTGCTCGAGCAGCAGCGAGGTCGCGCGCTCGTCGAGGCGGTCCTTGAGGTCGTGCCAGAGGCCGACCTCGCTGAGCGCCTTCTCGACCGCCTCGTCGAGGCTCGCCTTCGTGAGCTCGCTGCGCGGCGTGTGGACGCGCAGGCCGAACACCACGTTCTCGTAGACCGAGATCGGCAGCGGGTTGGGGCGCTGGAACACCATCCCGACGCCCTTGCGCAGCTCGATCAGCGAGACCTCGGGCGCGTAGATGTTCTCGCCCAGGATCCGGATCTCGCCCGTCGGTGCGCACGTTGCCGTAGCGCTCGTTGATGCGGTTGAAGCAGCGCAGGAGCGTCGTCTTGCCGCAGCCGCTCGGGCCGATCAGCGAGGTGATGATCCCCTGCCGCAGCGAGATCGTCACGTCCTTGAGCGCCTGGAAGCTGCCGTACCAGAGGCTGAGCCGCCGCGTCTCGATCGCGTGCGCCTCGGGCGCGCTCATCCGAACACCCCGCTCACGTAGTCGCGCGTGCGCTGGCTGCGCGCCGCGTCGGAGAAGATCACCTCGGTGCGGTCGAGCTCCACCAGCTCGCCGTCCAGCAGGAACATCGTGCGGTCCGCGAGCCGGCGCGCCTGCTGCGTCAGGTTCGTCACGAGCACGATCGTCATCTCGCGCCGCAGCTCCTTCAGCACGTCCTCGATCCGCATCGTGGTCACCGGATCGATCGCGATCGAGAACTCGTCGAGGCACAGGATCTCGGGCTGGTGCGAGAGGGCGCGCGCGATCGTGAGCCGCTGCTGCTGGCCGCCCGAGAGCGCGGTGCCGAGGCTCGCGAGGCGGTCCTTCACCTCGTCCCAGAGCGCCGCCTGGCGCAGGCAGCGCTCGACGATCGCGTCGAGGTCGGCGCGCGCCGTGAGCCCCGAGCAGCGCGGCGCGAAGGCCACGTTCTCGTAGATCGTGAGCGGCAGCCCCACCGGCAGCGGCGCCACCATCCCGATCTTGCGCCGCAGCGCGAAGACGTCCCGGGTGCGCCGCACGTCCTCGCCGTCGACGCGCACCGTGCCCGACCAGCGCGCGCTCGCCGTGAAGTCGATCGTGCGGTTGAGGCAGCGCAGCATCGAGGACTTGCCGGACTGGGCGGGGCCGATCACGGCGAGGATCTCGTTGCGGTAGACGTCGAACGTGATCCCGTGGATCACCTCGCTCGAGTCGTAGGCGAGGCGCAGGTCCTTGCACCTCGATGCGCTTGACGAACGCGGCGCTCACGCGCTCACCATCGCTTCCGCCCGCGCAGGAACACGCGCAGCGCGATCGCGCGTCGCGTTCACCAGCAGCACCGAGCCGAGCAGCACCACCGCCGTCGCGTACGGCAGCGACTCCTTCACGTTCGGGACCTGGGTGGCGAGCGTGTAGAGGTGCATCGACAGCGCCATGCACTGGTCCCTGAGGCCGTAGGGGAAGAGGTTGCCGCGCTCGACCGCCTTGAAGAAGACCGCCCCCGTGAACATGATCGGCGCGGTCTCGCCCGCCGCGCGGCTCACCTGCAGGATCACGCCGGTCAGGATCCCGCTGATCGAGTTCGGCAGCACGACGGCGCGGATCGTCTGCCAGCGCGTCGCGCCGACGTTCCAGCAGGCCTCGCGGAACGCCATCGGCACCGAGGCGAGCGCCTCGCGCGTGCTGGCGATGATCACGGGCAGCGTCATGATCGCGAGCGTGAGCGCGGCCGACAGGATCGAGTAGCCGAAGCGCGCGGCGTACACGAAGGCGCCGAGGCCGAACAGCGCGTGCACGATCGACGGCACGCCGGCCAGGTTGATCACCGCCAGGTTGACGACGCGGGTGAACCAGTTGTCGCGCGCGTACTCGTTCAGGTACACGGCGGCCATCACGCCGATCGGCGTCGAGACCACGAGCGACAGCCCGACCAGGTACAGCGTGCCCACGAAGGCCGGCCAGATCCCGCCGTCCGTCATCCCGCGCCGCGGCACGTCGAGGATGAACTCGAGGCCGAGCGACGGCCAGGCGCGCCACACCAGGTAGCCGACGATCAGCAGCAGCGGCAGCACCATCGCCGCGGCCATCGCGGCGAACACGGCCTGCGCGAGCGCCTGCGCGCGCTCCTTGCGCGCCACGTGCGGCGTGCGGGCGAAGCGGCCGGTCGCGGGGGCGGGCGCCAGGGCCATCGGGCTACCTCCTCCGGATCCCGCGCACGACGACGTCGGCGGCCAGGTTGACGGCGAAGGTGATCAGGAACAGCAGCGTCCCGGTCAGGAACAGCACGCGGTAGTGGTCGGAGCCGGCCGGCGCCTCGCCGAGCTCGGCCGCGATGTTGGCGGTGAGCGTGCGCACCGAGTCGAGCAGGCTTCGCCGGGATGTGCACCGCGTGGCCGGTGGCCATCAGCACGGCCATCGTCTCGCCCACGGCGCGGCCGACGCCCGAGCAGCACGGCCGCCAGCAGGCCGTTGCGCGCGGCCGGCAGCAGCACGCGGTACACGAGCTGCCAGCGCGTCGCGCCGAGCGCCATCCCCGCCTCGCGGTACGAGTCGGGCACCGCCTTGAGCGCGTCCTCGCCGATCGAGACGATCACCGGCACGCTCATGAGCGCGAGGATGATGCCGCCGTTCAGCACGTTGACGCCGACGGGCGCGCCGGTGGTCGAGACGATCAGCCGGCTCATCACCGTGAGGCCGACGAAGCCCCAGACGACGCTCGGGATCGCAGACAGGAGCTCGATCGTGATCTTGAGCGTCTCGCGCACGCGCGGGGCGCAGAACTCCGACAGGTAGATGGCCGCTCCGAGGCCGAACGGCACCGCGAGCAGCCATCGCGAGCGCCGTGACGCTCAGCGTGCCGACCGTGAGGGCGAAGGTCCCGTAGCGCACGTTGCTGGCCGAGGTCGGGTACCACTCGCCGCTGAACAGGAACTGCACGAGCGAGAAGTCGTCCTTCACCAGCACCGGCGCCGCCTCGCGCAGCACGAAGAAGAAGATCGCCGCCACGAACACGATGGCGCTCACGCCGCAGAGGCGGACGAGCGCCTCGAGCGCGCGCTCGCCCTGGACGGCCCAGGCGGGCCGGCGCGGCCGCACGGCCGTGGCTGCCGGAGGAGGGGGATCGGGGCTCATGCGTGGGTCGTGGCCCGCGGCAAGACCGAGTGAGGCGCGCCTCGAGCGGAGGGCCTCAGCGCTTCGCGCGCTGGTCGGGCGACAGCGGCACGTAGCCGCTCTCCTCGACCACCTTCTGCCCGGCGTCCGACAGGATCCAGTCGATGTAGGCCTTCACGGCCCCCTGCGGCTCGCCGAGCGTGTAGACGTGGAGCGAGCGCGCGAGCGGGTAGCTCTTGTCGTGCACCGCCGCCACGGTCGGTGCCACGGGCGGCTCGCCCTTCGCCTTCGCGACCTTCAGCATCTTGACCGCCGGCGTCGCGTAGCCCATCCCGCTGTAGCCGATCGCGGTCAGCGTCGAGCCCACCAGCTCGACGACCTCCTTGGAGCCGGACAGGTCGCGCGAGCCGAGCCGGAAGTCCTTGTTGCCGAGCGCGTGCTCGCGGAAGAACTCGTAGGTGCCCGAGCTCGACTGCCGGCTCACGCGCACGATCGTGTCGTCGCTGACGCCCGGGATCTTGACGCCCAGCTCCGACCAGCGCGTCAGCTTGCCGCCCTCGGCGTAGATGTCGGAGAGCTGCTCGAGCGTCACCTCGGAGAGCGGGTTGTCCTTGTGGACGTAGACGGCGAGCGCGTCGAAGCCGACGGTGAACCCGACCGGCTGCTTGCCGGTGTTCTTCGACGCCTGCTCGACCTCGGAGGGCTTGATGTCGCGGCTGGCGTTCGCGATGTCGACGGCGCCCTTGACGAGCGCCGCCAGGCCGACGCCGGAGCCGCCGCCCGAGACCTCGACCTCGACGTCGGGCGCGGCCTTCCTGTACTCCTCGGCCCACACCTGGGCGACGTTGACCATGGTGTCGGAGCCCTTGTTCTGGATCACGGTCTTCGCCGGCTTGCCGTCCGGCGCGCCGCCCCCGCACGCGGCGGCGAGGGCACCTGCGGCCAGCAGCCCGACGAGCCGCAACCGGGGACTTGAGCCTGGAACTCGAGTCATGTCGCCACTCCTCAGCCGGTTCGTCGTCGTCACTCGATGCGGACGCCCAGCACGGCGCCGACGAGGTCGCGCACGTGGCTGGACAGGAAACGGAACGTGGCCTCGTACGCCGCGTGGATCTCGGCGTCCGTTCCCTTGAGCCGCGAGGGATCGTCGATGGCCCAGTCGATGTAGACCATCTTGCGCGGGCTGCGCGGGAAGGCCTGCTGCGCCTCCTTGGCGACGCCCACGATCACCTGGTAGTGGTCGAGGTTCGGCACCTGGTAGATGGCCTTCGGCGCCATCCGGCCCATGTCGAAGCCCTTCTCGCGCATGAAGGCGAGTGTCCGCGGGTCGATCGCGCGCGGGTCGATGCCGGCGCTCGAGAAGATGAACTTCGTCTGCCCGAGCGACTGCGCGATCGCCTCGGCCATCTGGCTGCGGCAGGCGTTGTGCTCGCCCACGAACAGCACGCGGAAGGTCTCGGCGCCGGGGTGCTTCGCGTACTCCCCCGTGCACATGTAGATCGTCTCCATGCACACGTTGCGCGCCTGGTCGGCGACGCGCTCGAAGCGCCGGCCGATCGTGACGATCGGCTCCGCCATCTCCGGCAGGATCGACTGGCCGCGCAGCGCCTCGACCACCTCGGCGTTGAGCTTGGCGAGCAGGGCGTCGACGGCCGGCTCCGAAAGGATCACGCCGCGCGCGAGCGTCGGGTCCTGGCGCACGAAGGCCTCGATCGAGTCGTGCAGCATCGGGATCGCGAGGTTCGCCATCTCGACGAGCCGCTCGCGCAGCGGAGCCGGCGGCCCCGGGAGGTTCGAAAGGCTCAGGATCTGGCGCGCGACGCTCTCGGCGTAGTCGCCGACGCGCTCGAGCTCGAGATTGATCTTGATCGTGCTGTAGGCGAGCCGCAGGTGCAGGCCCACCGGCTGCTGCCGCACCAGGAACTCGAGGCACAGCCGGTCGATCTCCTTCTCTTTCTCGTCGATGTACTGGTCGCGCAGGATGACCGCGTACGCCTGCTGGCGGTTGCCCTCCTGGAGCGCGGCCACGCAGTCCTTGAGAGCGCGCTCGGCCAGCGCCTCCATCTCGAGCACCTGCTGGCGGATGCGTTCGATGTCGCGCTCGAGCGACTCCTCGAGTCGTGTGGGCATGGAACCACGACGACCATAGTCAGCCGTCACGGGGATGTCAAGAAAACGCCCGTCCTTCGTCACGCAACGCAGCCGCCCGGCGGTGCTGCCTTTCGCGCGAGGTCACCTCACGCGCTCGCCGTCGGCTGAACGGCGGCCGTCAGGGACGCCCCGCAGCTCGGGCAGTTCCGCCACGAAGCCTCGACGGGCTGGTGGCACTGCGCGCACGCACGCCGCACGGCGCCGCCGCAGCTCGCGCAGTACGCGTGCCCCTTGCGCGCCGGCGTGCCGCAGCTCGGGCACGGGACCGCGATCGGCTCGCGCAGGATGAAGTAGAGGATGATCCCGATCCCCGAGGGGATGAAGATCGCGAGCAGCGTCCACAGCACCGCGTTCATCGCGCGCCGCCGCGCGTCGCCGAACACGTAGCCCACGAGCAGGACCCAGAGCGCGATCGGCACGACCCCGAGGAGCGCGAGCAGGAAGATGGGGACGAGCGTGAGGACCGCGTGACGATCCCCCGCGGCCCAGGCAGGCAGCAGGAACACCGCTCGCCATCAACGCGGCGTAGGCGAGCGACGCCAGCACCGCGAGCCAGCGCGCCGCCGTCGGAACCATCGCCCACTCCTGATCGAACCGGCTCATACCGTCCTCCCCTCTCGTACGTTGCGTCCCAAGAGCACCGCCGCTGCGCCGGCGGCCAGCCAGCCCGCCAGCAGATAGGCCGCGTACCAGGCGGCCGCGGAGCCGATCGGCCGCGCGAGCCGCAGCGCCAGCTCGCCGGCCACCAGATCGAAGACGAGCCAGCCGAAGATGGCGAGCGTCCAGGCGAGCCCGACCACGAACGCGAGTGCCGCCCGGTTGAAGGCCCGCTCGGCGCGCTCGGCGACGAGCGCCTCGACGGCCTCGCGCGTGCGCGCGACGAGCGAGGGCTGCGGGTGCGGCTGCGGCAGCCGCCGCATCGCCTCGGCCGAGCTGGCGCCACTCCAGAGCGCGCGCCGCGCACGCCGGACACTCGGCGAGGTGCGCGGCCACCCGCTCGGACTCGCTCGCGTCGAGCGTACCGGCCGCCGCGAGCGCCAGCAGCTCCGTCACGTGCGCGGTCATCGCCGCCCCCCCGCGGTCGCCGGCGTCAGCAGCTTGCCGCGCAGCCGCTCGAGCGCCCGGTAGAGCCGCGCCTTCGCCGTCGGCAGCGGCACGCCGAGCGTCGTGGCGAGCTCCGGCAGCTCGAGCTCGTCCTCGAATCGCAGCGTGAGCACCTCGCGGTCGAGCGGGCCGAGCGTACCGAGGGCCGCGTCCACCCGAGCCGTGGTCTGGCGCGTCATGGCACGCTCGAGCGGATCGGACCCGCTCGCGGGGGCCGCGGGCTCGTCGGCCTCTTCGAGGCTCACGGGCCGAAGCCTTCGCAGCTGGTCGAGCGCGAGGTTCCGCGCGACGGTCACGAGCCAGGGCGCGAAGGGCCGCTCGGCGTCGTAGCGCCTGATCTTCTCGGCGACCTGCAGCCAGGTCTGCTGAAAGACGTCCTCGGCCACGCTCGGGTCTCCCACGAGCCGCAGCAGGTAGCGGAAGAGGCGGTCCTGATGCCGGGTCAAGAGCCCCGCGAGGCCCGAAGTGTCGCCCCGCAAAAGCTTTGCGGCATCCTCGCGGTCCGCTTCCACCGCCCCCTCCTTGGTGCTGCGGCCTGTTCTATCCCGAATACGGGCGACCCCGGGTACAGGACGCAGCTCTTTATTTCTTTGGGCAGAGAATCCGAGCTGTCGATCCGAAGGCCGCCGGTTCGTCTCACCCGAGACAGGAGGCCGATGATGAAATACGCGGTGCTGATCTACTCGGACGAGAGGCTCTGGGAAAAGATGACCGAGGCCGAGCAGATGGAGATGGTCGGGCGCTATGAGGCCGTCAGCGAGGACCTCAGGAAGCGGGGGCAGTTCATCCTGGGCGAGCCGCTCGACGCGACCGCGACCTCGTCGACCGTCCGCGTGCGCGACGGAAAGACGCTGGTGACCGACGGGCCCTTCGCCGAGACCAAGGAGCAGCTCGGCGGCCTCTACGTGGTCGACGTCCCGGACCTCGACGCGGCGCTCGCGATCGCGGCGCGGCTGCCGTCGGCGCTCGTGGGCTCGATCGAGGTGCGCCCGATCCCCGCGTACGGCGGCTAGCGCAGGAATGGCCGAGGCGCCCGGCCCGGGCGAGGTCAGCGCCCGCCTCGACGCGATCTTCCGCGCCGAGCGCGGGCGGATCCTCGCGACGCTGATCGCGATCCTGCGCGACTTCGAGCTCGCGGAGGAGTCGCTGCAGGAGGCGGTCGGCAGCGCGCTCGTGGCCTGGCCGCGGGACGGGGTGCCGCAGAACCCGAGGGCCTGGCTGGTGCAGACCGCGAAGAACCGTGCCATCGATCGCCTGCGCCGCGACGGGACGCTCGCGCGCACGCTCGCGGCGCTGCCGGCTCCCGATCGCACGCAGTCGATCGAGGCGCTGCTCGCGGCCACGGGCCCGCTCGCCGACGACCGCCTGCGGCTGCTGTTCACCTGCTGCCATCCGGCGCTCGCCACCGACGCGCAGATCGCGCTCGCGCTCCACACGCTCTGCGGCCTCACCACGGACGAGATCGCACGCGCCTTCCTGGTCACGCCCACGACGCTCGCGCAGCGCCTCGTCCGCGCCAAGCGCAAGATCCGCGCGGCGGGCGTGCCGTACCGCGTGCCCGCGGAGGCCGAGCTCGGCGAGCGGCTCGCGGGCGTGCTGCGGACGATCTACCTCGTCTTCAACGAGGGCTATGCGGCGAGCGGCGGCGAGCGGCTGCTGCGCGCCGACCTCAGCCGCGAGGCGATCCGCCTGGCGCGCCTCGTGGTCGCCCTGCTGCCGGGCCGCAGCGAAGCGGTCGGCCTGCTGGCGCTCCAGCTGCTGATCGACGCGCGGCGCGAGGCGCGGGTCGATGCGAGCGGCGATCTGGTGCGGCTCGCCGAGCAGGACCGCTCGCGCTGGGACCGGGCGCAGCTCCGTCGAAGGCCTCGGCATGGCCGAGGAAGCGCTGCGGCTCTCGCGCGAGCCGGGGTCCTTCGCGCTCCAGGCGGCGATCGCCGCCGAGCACGGCCGCGCGCCGCGCGCCGGCGACACCGACTGGAGCGCCATCGTCGCGCTCTACGACCGGCTGGCCGCCTGCGAGCCGAGCCCGGTCGTGAGGCTCAACCGCGCCGTGGCGATCGCGGAGGCGCGCGGCCCCGAGCAGGCGCTGCCGCTCGTCGACGCGCTCGCGCAGGAGGGCGCGCTCGAGCGCTACCACCTGCTGCACGTCGCGCGCGGCGAGCTCCTGGCGCGGCTCGGACGCGGCGCCGAGGCCGTCCGCGCGCTCGAGCACGCGGCGTCGCTCGCGCCGACCGCGCCCGAGAGGCGCTTCCTGGCGTCGCGGATCGCGGCGCTCTCGGCGCGGGCGTGAGATGGGCGTAGAGTAGAGTCATCCCTGTCGGAGGTGCTGAATGCACTCGCGTACGCTCGTCGCATCCGCGGCGCTCGCCGCGTGCGTCCTCGCCGCTCCCGCCGCGCCGGAGCAGGCGAACGATCCCAAGGCCAAGGCACTCGCCGATCGCGTGATGGCCGCGCTCGGCGGGACGGACGCCTGGAACAAGACGCGCTTCCTGCGCTTCGACTTCGCCGTCGACCGCGAGGGCAAGACCGTGGTCCGCCGCTCCCACGTCTGGGACAAGTGGACGGGCCGCTATCGCCTCGAGGCCACGACGCGCGAGGGTGCGCCCTACGTCGTGTTGATGAACATCAACGAGCGGGACGGCCGCGCCTTCGTCAAGGGCAGCGAGGTCTCGGGCGACGAGGGCAAGAAGCTCGTCGACCAGGGCTACTCGATCTGGGTGAACGACACCTACTGGCTGCTGATGCCCTACAAGATGAACGACCCGGGCGTGCACCTCGAGGTGGCCGGCCAGGAGACGAAGGGCACGGACACCTGGGACAAGCTCCACCTGAGCTTCGAGAGCGTCGGCCTCACCCCGAAGGACCAGTACTGGGCCTACGTCAACCGCAAGACCGGCCTCGTGGACCGCTGGGACTACGTGCTGAAGGGCGAGAACAAGCCGAAGACCACGTTCATGTGGACGAACTGGAAGAAGCACGGCGGCGTGATGCTGGCCGACGATCGCAAGAACCCGGCCGACGGGATGCGCGTCTACTTCCCCGTGCTGGAGGTCGAGGACCAGCTCGCCGACAGCGTGTTCACGACTCCCTGAGCCGGCCGTCAGTCGGGGTGCAGCGGCTCCCGCTCGGGCGCGCGGTGCACGAGGCGAATGCCGGCCGCGGGCTCGACCGAGACGAGGTCGCGCTGGCCGACCGCCAGGATCTCGTCCGGCTGTGCGTCGAGCACGAAGAGCGCGAGCGTTCCGGGCCGCGCCGCGCAGACCGAGCGCGCGAGCTCGGGCCCGGCGACCAGGAACGCCGTCGAGAGCGCGTCGGCGACCGCGGCGTCCGAGGCGAGGACGCTCGCGCTGCTGACGCCCTCGGCCGGCCAGCCCGTGCGCGGGTCGAGCACGTGCCCGTAGCGACGGCCGTCGGCCTCGAAATGCTGCTCGCCCGCTCCGCTCGTGGCGAGCGCCGCGTCGCGAAACCGCAGCAGCCCCAGGACACGCCGGCCGGGCTCGAGCGCCAGCTCCCAGTCCTGCGGCCCGAAGCCACGCTGGCTGCTGCCGCCGGCCGAGAGCAGCGCCCGCCCGAGCCCGCGGTCCCGGAGCGAGCGCGCCACGCGGTCGAGCGCCCAGCCCTTCCCCACCGCGCCGAAGCTCAGCTCGACGCCGGGAGCCGTGAAGCGCACGCTGCGCGCGGCCTCGTCGAGCACCACCTTGTCCATGCCCGAGCAGGCCCGGGCCCGGGCGAGCTCGTCCTCGGGCGGCAGCCGCGGCCGGCGCTCGAGGAAGCCCCAGCAGCGCGAGAGCGCGGTGCTCGCGGGATCGAACGCCCCGCCGGTCGCGGCGTGGAGCTCGCGGCAGAGCGAGAGGATCTCGGCCATGAAGGGCCCGACGGCCACGGGTCCAACGGCCGCGTCGCGGTTGACGCGCGAGAGCTCGCTGGTTTCGCGGAACCAGGTGAGCGCCGCCTCGATCGCGTCGATCTCGTCGAGCGCCGCGCGCGCGTCCTCGACGTGGCGGGCGTCTTCGTCGTCGAGCGTCACCTCGAAGCGGCACGCCATCGCCACGCGGTGGACCTTGATCCAGTGGCCGCGCTCGGGCGGCTTGCCGCGCAGGATCTCGAGGAGCCCGCGCCTCGTGGTGACGCGCGGCTCGCTCATCGCCGGGAGCGCACCTTCGCCGTCACTCGGCGGGCGAGCGGATCGGCTCGAGCGTGACGCCGGCGCCCGCGCGCAGCCGGTCGAGCGCGCGCTTGGCCTCGCGGTAGAGCTCGAGCTGCGCGCGGTAGGCGTCCTCGCCCTTCGCCGGACGCTTCCTCTTGTAGCTGCCGTCGGACTGGAGCTTCCGGCCCTTCACGTTGTCCTGGAAGATCGCGTCGAGCGCCTGTAGCACCTTGTGCCGCCCCTCCGGCGCCTCGACCGGGAACAGCAGCTCGATGCGGCGGTCCAGGTTGCGCGGCATCCAGTCGGCGCTCGCGAGGTAGACCTCCTCGTCGCCGCCGTTCCTGAAGTAGAAGATGCGCGAGTGCTCGAGGAAGCGGTCGACCACCGAGACCACCTCGATCGTGTCGCTCACGCCCTTGAGGCCCGGCCGCAGGCAGCAGATCCCGCGCACCGCGAGCCGGATGCGCACGCCCGCCTTCGCCGCGTCGTAGAGCGCGCGGATGATGTCCTCGTCCACGAGCGCGTTGAGCTTGGCGCGGATCTCGGCGGCCTGGCCGGCCTCGGCGCGCTGCCGCTCGCGCCCGATCAGCCGCACGATGCGCTCGCGCAGCTGGGTCGGAGCCATCACCAGCTTGCGCATGCGCGGCGGGTCGGAGTAGCCGGTGAGCGCGTTGAAGAAGGCCGAGGCGTCCTCGCCGATCTCGGGGTCCGACGTCATCACGCAGAAATCGGTGTAGATGCGCGCCGTCTTCTCGTTGTAGTTGCCGGTGCCCAGGTGGACGTAGCGCTCGATCCCCTGCCGGCCGCGGCGCACCACCAGCAGGATCTTGGAGTGGGTCTTGTAGCCGCGGATGCCGTAGATCACGTGGCAGCCCGACTCCTCCAGCCGCTTCGCCCAGCGGATGTTCGACTGCTCGTCGAAGCGGGCGAGCAGCTCGACGAGCACCGTCACCTGCTTGCCGTTCTCGGCGGCGCGCTCGAGCGAGCGCACCAGCGGCGAGTCGCCGCTCGCGCGGTACAGCGTCTGCTTGATCGCCAGCACGTCGGGATCGTCGGCCGCGGAAGCGACGAGCGCCGTGACCGGGTCGAACGACTCGTAGGGGTGGTGCAGCACGACGTCGCGCTCGTCGAGCAGGGCGAACAGCTCCGGCCCCGCGGCCTCGATCACGGGCACGGGCTTGAGCGGCGGGTCGCGCAGGTCCTCGAGCAGCGGCAGGTCCACGAGCGGCATGAGCGGCCGGATGTCGACCGGCCCGCGGATCGGGTAGACGTCGACCTCGCCGACCCCGAGCCGCGAGACCAAGAGCTCGAGCAGCACCTCGCTCACCCCGTCCTGCACCTCGAGCCGCACGATCTCGCTCCGGCGGCGGTTCTTCAGCTCCTCCTCGATCACCTGCAGGAAGTCGCGGCCGCCCTCGTCGTCGAAGTCGAGCTCCGAGTCGCGCGCGATGCGGAACGCGGCCACGTCGCGTATCTCCTGACCCGGGAACAGGCTCTGCAGGTCGGCCCAGATCACGTCCTCGAGCAGCACGTGGACCATTCCCTCGGTGCCGGGCGGCCGCACGAGGCGCGGCAGCCGGCCCGGCACCTGCACCACCGCGAGGCGCGGCTCGTCCTCGCCTTCCGCCGGGCCGAGCAGCACCGCCAGGTTGAGGCTCAGGCTCGCGAGCATCGGGAACGGCCGCGAGGCGTCGATCGCGAGCGGCGTGAGCGCGGGCAGCACCTCGTCCTTGAAGAAGCGCGAGAGCGCGGCGCGCGCGGGCGCCTCGAGGTCGCCGGGGCGCACCAGCCGCAGGCCGCGCTCCGCGAGCGGGGGCAGGATCTCGCCGGTGAGCGCCGCGTACAGCTGCTCGACCATCGCGTGCGCACGCTCGGAGATCCTCGCGAGCTGCTGCGCGGGCGTGAGCCCGGCCACGTCCGGCGCCGTGTCGCCCTCGGCGAGCGCGTTCTTGAGCGCCGCCACGCGCACCATGAAGAACTCGTCGAGGTTGCTCGCCGTGATGCAGGCGAACTTGAGCCGCTCGAGCGGCGGGTTCGTCGGGTCGCAGGCCTCCTCGAGCACGCGGCCGTTGAACTCGAGCCACGACAGCTCGCGGTTCAGGAACAGCTCGGGCTCGCGCTTGCGGGCTTTCTTCAAGCCCCACCACCCGCCCGTTTCAAGCCCGGCCTCCCCCTTCGCGGAAGCCCACCTTGCTGCCGAACACGTCGGTCAGCATGTCGGCGCGCGCGAGCGCCGCCAGCCGCTCGAGCGTGAGGTCGCCGCCGCCGTCGACCTCGAGCACCCACTGATCGTCCTCGCGCAGCACCTTCACGCCGCGCACCTTCTGCAGGTGGTCGGCGTCGAGCGCGTTCGCGACGCGCAGGATCGCGCCGAGCTTGTTCACGAGCACTCGCGCGTCCGAGTCGAGCGCCATGTAGGGCAGGTGAGACTTTTGGGGCCCGGCCCGCCGGTGGTAGCGCGCGATGTTCGAGATGATCGCCATGTCGTCGCGCGAGAGGCCGAAGATCTCCGAGACCGACAGGATGTACTGCGCGTGCTTGTGGTGGCCGCGCAGGCTCACGAAGATGCCGATGTCGTGGAGCAGCGCCGCGACCTCGAGCCGCAGCCGGTCGCGCGCGGCGAGCCCGTGCTCCGAGCGCAGCTCGTCGAACAGGCTCACGGCGAGCGCCGCCACGTGCTTGGCGTGGCGCACGTCGTAGCGGTAGCGCTCGCCGAGCGCCGCCGCCGAGGCCAGCACCTGGCGCGAGAAGTCCTCGATCCCCTGCCCCTCGTCGGCGCGCAGCATGTCGAGCAGCAGCCCCGCGCGCAGCGTCGCCTCCGGCACCAGCACGGTCTCGGCCTGCGTCTCGAGCAGCAGCTCGCGGTAGACCACGAGCGCGGGCACCAGCGTCTCCACCTCGGCGAGCGGCAGGCGATACGCCTCGACCAGCTCGTCGTCGTCGAGCGCCACCGTCTGCTCGCAGAACGAGAGGAAGCGCTCGCGCGGCACGCCGCGCGCCGCGTGCGTCTTGTCGTTGCCCACCACCTGGTCCGCGGCGAAGCGCGCGTCGCCGCCGAGCGCCAGGAAGTGGCGCGCCTCGCGCAGCGGCAGCTCGCGGCGGATGTCCTCGACGATGTTGCGGACCGTGCGGTGGTAGAGCCGCGTGCGCTGCTCGTGGCTGCCGTGCCAGGCCGCGAGGTTCTGGCGCATGCGCACCGCGCCGAGCGCGTAGGTGCCCGAGTAGACCGGCTCGCCGCGGCGCAGGTAGGAGAGGTCGGCGCTGCCGCCGCCCACCTCGACCAAGAGCGCGTCGCCGTCCTTCATCGCCTCGTGGTCGCGGAGCGCCTCGCGCACCGCGAGATAGGTCAGGCGGTTCTCCTCGGAGCCGTCGATCACCTCGACGTCGATCCCGGCGCGCAGGCGCACGCGGTCGAGGAAGGTGTCGCGGTTATTGGCCTCGCGGACGGCGCTCGTGGCGACCGCGCGGTAGCGGACGACGCCGTAGGAGTCCATGATCCGGCGGAACCCTTCGAGCGCGCGCAGCGTCGCCTCGATCGTGGGAGCCCCCAGGCGGCCGCCGCCGAAGGTGTCCTTGCCGAGCAGCACGGCGCGCGAGGCTTCCTCGAGGATCCGCGGCGTTCCACCGGGGGGCAGCTCGGCGACCAGCAGGCGGATCGCGCTCGCGCCCAGGTCGAGAACGGCGACCGGCCGGTTGGGTGCGGAGACGGCGGTGCTGAGGCGTTCGCTCTCGGGTGTCGTCACAGGAATGTCTCCGGGCCGAAACACCATTCTAACGGCGCCGTGCCCTGGGTCGCGGGAGGGGTGCTTTGACCGGGCTCGTGGCGGCACGGGAGGCCGAGAGGGCATGATTGTCAGAGACAAACGGCGTGGTAGGGTACGGCCCCCCGGTGACAAGCCCGTGACAGCCCAATCGGCGCGCGACGACCGTTCGTCCCTGCTGTTGGAGGACCGGATCACCCGCGTTTTCCGCGAGTTGCCGGGAGCCGTGGCCGGCCAGGAGGAGCCCGTCCACCAGGTCCGAGTGGCGGGCCGGCGCCTGCGGGTCGCCCTCCCGTTGCTGGCGCGAAAGGGAGAAAGCCGGACGGTCTCGAAGTCGATCCGCGTGCTGCGGAGGTTGACGCGCAGCGTGGGTGCGGGTCGGGACATGGACGTGGTGATGGGCCTCTTTCAAGACCGGCTCGAGGCGCTCCGCACGACGAGCGCCGAGCAGCGGGCGCTCCTGAGTCGCCTGCGGGCGGCCCGGGCGCGCAGCCGAAGCCAGGTGGCCGAGAACATCCTCGACCTCGACATCGACGGCCTTCGGCGCAACCTGCGGCGCCTCCTGCGCGCGGGAGCCGTGTCGGCGCCGACGGCGCTCGTTCGCATCCGGGGCCTGCGCGAAGGGCAGGGCGCGGCCCTCCTGCGCGGCTTCAGCCAGGTGGGCGATCGCTTCCTGCCCGACGCGCTGCACTCGCTGCGGCGCCGGATCCGGCGGCTGCGCTACGCGGCCGAGATCGAGGACGCCGTGCGCGGCGACGACACCCGCGCGCCGGCGCTCTGGAAGCGGCTGCAGGACGCGATCGGCGTGATCCACGACCACCACGTGCTCGCGAACTGGCTCGAGGAGCAGGCGCACGCCGCCGCGGCGCGCGACAATGTCCTGCTGAGCCGCGCGGCGCTGCGCGAGCGGCGCGCCTTCCTCGGGATGGCGCGGCTGCTGCACCGGGCGCTGCTCGAGATGAAGCCCGCGGACGTGGCGCTGCGCGCGCTGATGGCGATGGCTCGGAGTCGCTCGATCCTCTCGAAGCAAGGAGATGCGCGCATGAGGCTGCTCGTGGTTCGACACGCGATCGCGGTGCCGCACGGCACGCCGGGCGTCGCCGAGAACGACCGTCCGCTCACGCAGGAGGGCGAGCTCAAGTTCCGCGAAGCGGCAAAGGGCCTGGCCCGCATCCTCGACCGCCCGGACGCGATCCTCACGAGCCCGTGGCTGCGCGCGCGCCAGACCGCAGCGATCGCCGCGGAGGCGTGGGACGGTCCCGAGCCGAAGCAGACCTCCGCCCTCGCGAGCGGTTCGTTCGAGGCCCAGGCGGAGGTGCTCGACAAGTACCCCGAGGGCGCGACGGTCGCGATCTTCGGGCACGAGCCCTGGGTGTCGGAGCTGCTGGCACGCCTGCTCGGGACCCGCCAGGATCAGCGCCTGACCTTCAAGAAGGGCGGCGCCGCGCTCGTGGACGTTCCCGGCCAGCTCGCCGACGGCGGAGCGCTTCTCTGGTTCCTGCCTCCGAAGCTGCTGCGCAAGCTCGGCTGAGGCGGGGCAGGCCATCCCGATGAGCGGAGCGCGCCCCCCCGACGAGGTGCTCGCCTTCTATGCGCTCGGACTGGAGCCGGGCCGGCTCGAGGTGGACTACTTCCCGCTCGAGCGCGCGCGGACGCAGGAGCTGATCCTTCGACATCTCCCGAAGCCGCCGCGGGTCGTCCTCGACGTCGGGGGCGCCGCCGGGGCCTATTCGTTCTGGCTGGCCGAGTCGGGCTACGAGGCGCACCTCGTGGATCCGGTGCCGCTCCACGTCGATGCGGCGCGGGCCGCCTCTTCGGCGCGCGAGCACGGAAAGCTCACGAGCGCGCAGGTCGCCGACGCGCGCGCCCTCCCGTTCGGCGACGCGGCCGCCGACGCGGTGCTGCTGCTCGGCCCGCTCTACCACCTGACCGAGCGAGCGGAGCGCCTGCGGGCGCTGCGCGAGGCGCTTCGCGTGCTGCGTCCGGGAGGCTGGCTGTTCGCCGCGGCGATCTCGCGCTACGCGTCCCTCGTCGACGGCCTTCGCGGCCCGCTCTTCGACGACTCCGTCTTCGCGGCGATCGTCGCGCGCGATCTCGCCTCGGGCCAGCACCGCAACGACACCGGCAACCCGCGCTACTTCACGACCGCCTTCTTCCACGACCCGGCCGAGCTCGCCGAGGAGACAGGCGTCGCCGGCTTCGAGCTCGTGGACGTCGTAGCGGTCGAAGGCGTGGCCGCGTCGATGCCCGACTTCGCTCGGCGCTGGGCCGACGCCGCCGCGCGCGAACGGCTGCTCGCCTTCGTTCGCGCCGTGGAGACCGAGCCCTCGCTGCTCGGCGCGAGCCCGCATCTGCTGGCGATCGCGCGCCGGCCCGCCAGCGACGCCCGATCCCCGAGCGCTTGACGCTCGCCGCGAGCCGCGGCTTCGTTTGCCAGCGCGCCGGCCAGCGTTTCATACTGAGCGCTTATCTAAGGGGAAGGTGATGTCCAAAGTGCTGAAGCTCTCGCCAGCCGGAGCGCTCCTGCTGCTCGCCTCCGTCGCCGCCGCCCAGGCCCCGGACCCGCAGGCGCCGGCCACGGACAAGACGCTGCGCTACGAGGACTCGGCGAGCGTCGAGGCCAAAGCGCCTCCGGTGCCGCCGCCTTCCGACACCGCGACGAAGCTCGAGACCAAGGTGCTCGACCTGCCGCTCAGCGTGTCCGTCGTCTCGGGCCGCCTCGCGGCCGAGCAGGCGGGCCTCGTGCTGGGAGACGCGCTCAAGAACGCGAGCGGCGTCAACGTCGGGACCGGCTTCGGCCTCTTCGACTTCTTCGTCGTGCGCGGCTTCGACTCGCTCGAAACCGGGCTGGTGCTGGTCGACGGAGCGCCCGAGCTCGAGGCGCCCTTCTATCCGCTCTACAACGTGCAGCAGGTCGACGTGCTGAAGGGCCCGGGAGCCTTCGCGTGGGGCGGGGGGGCGCTCGGCAGCGCCGTGCAGGTGGTGCGCAAGCACCCGGTCGCGGCGCGCTTCGCCGACGCCACGCTCGCCTACGGGCGCTACGGGACGTACGAGGCCGCGGGCGACCTCAACCTCGGCAGCGCCGACGGCAAGCTGGGCGTTCCGCCTGAACGCCGTGGTCCAGGGCACGAACGGCTACCGCGACGGGCGCGACGGCACGCTCGGCGCCTTCAATCCCACCTTCCTCTGGCGGCCCGACGACCGCACGCGGATCGGGCTCTCCTACGAGTACCTGAGCAACAACCAGTCGCCGGACTCCGGCCTGCCCTACGCGAACGGCTCGCTCGTCGGGCCGTCGCGCGAGACCTCGTTCCAGTCGGCCTCCGACTTCTCGGAGCAGGACGCCCACCGCGCGCGCCTCGACGCCGAGCGGCGCCTGAACGACACCTTCCTGCTGCGCGACAAGCTCTACTTCGGCGCGCTCGACTGGGCGAGCGACGGCACGCTGCTGGTGGGGGCTTTCCCCTTCCCGGACGGCAACACCTATGCCGCTCGCACGCAGGGCCTGCTCGACGACAGCCAGCGCCTCTACGGCAACCAGCTCGAGCTGGTGGCTTCGTTCCACACCGGCAGCGCCGCCCACGAGCTCGTCAGCGGGCTCGAGCTCAGCCGCATGACGGACGTCTACACGCAGGACGCGCAGCTCGTGCAGCCGCTCGACGTCGCGGACCCGGTCGAGTTCGAGGTCGGCATCTACCCGATCCCGCTGCCGCAGGCGCACCAGGCCGGCGACTCGACGAGCCGCGTGCTCGCGCCGTACGTGATCGATCGCATCAGCTTCTCGCCGAAGTGGCAGCTGGTGGCGGGCGCGCGCCTCGACGACATCCACTTCGAGGACACCGTCACGTCGACGACGCGCGACGACTCGCGCGTGAGCCCGCTGGGCGGGCTCGTGTTCAAGCCCGTGCCGACGGTCTCGGTCTACGCGAACGGCAGCCTCGGCTTCGCGCCGCCCTCGATCCAGGTCGTGGGCCCGCGCGATCCCGAGGAGAGCCACCAGCTCGAGGCGGGCGTGAAGGTCTCGTTCCTGCAGGGCAAGGGCTACGCGAGCGCCGCCGCGTACGAGCTCGAGCGCGCAGAACATCGCGGTCCCCGACTCGACCGGGCTCACGCGCCAGAGCGGCAGCCAGCGCTCGCGCGGCTTCGAGTTCGAGCTGTCGGCGGCGGCGACCGACTCCGTGAGCGTGCGGGCGACCTACTCGTTCAACTCGGCCGAGCTCACCGAGTTCTCGGAGCTGGTGCAGCTGCCCACGGGCGGCTTCGTCGTGCTCGACCGCGCCGGCAGCGTGCCCGCCTTCGCGCCGCGGCACATGGCGTCGGTCTGGGTCACCGCGAGGCTCGCCGACCGGCTTCTCGGTCGGCGCGGGCGTGCGCTGCCTGTCCGACCAGTACATCGCCCCCGACAACCGCAACACGATCAGCGCCTACGGCCTGCTCGACGCCGCGATCTTCTACACGCGCGAGCGCGCGCGGGTGGGGCTGCACTTCCGCAACCTGACGGGAGCGGAGTACGAGACGCGCGGCTTCGGCTCCGACTCGGCGATCCCGGGCCGGCCGTTCGAGATGATGGCCCGCGTCGAGCTCGGCTTCGGGAAGCGCTGACGAAGCCGGCCGTTCACTCCACCGGCAGCTCGAAGGCCGCGGCCTCGCGGTCGTTGCGCACGAGCAGCAGCGAGCCCGCGAGCGCCGGCGGGTTCCAGGTCTTGCCGTCGAGCGCCGTGAAGCGCGTGAGCTCGCGGTAGGCGTCGGGCGAGGGATCGACGAGCACCAGCTCGCCGTCCTCGGTCTGCACGAGCAGCAGGCCGCCAACCAGCAGCAGCTGGCCGTGGCCGTGGCGCCCGCTCTTCCAGCGCCGCTCGCCCGTCGCCGGATCGATGCAGGTGAGGACACCGTCGTCGAGGCCGTAGACGAAGCCGCCCTGCACGATCAGGTTCGCGAACTTCGACTTGAGCCGCGGGCTCTCCCACTCGAGCGTCGCCTGCAGCGCACCGCCGCTCTCGGCGATGCGGTAGGCCTTGCTGCCGACGCCGTAGCCGACCGAGGCGAGCAGGCGGTCCGGGCCGAGCGGCACCGGCATCGTCACGTTGGGCTGGCCGGAGGGGAACGGGTGCTCCCAGAGCAGCGCCCCGCTCTGCGGGGTCGTGACCGCTCAGGCTGCGGGCGTTCAGGACCACGATCTGCCGCCGGCCCGCGAGCGTCAGGAGCGTCGCCGAGCTGTAGCTCGAGCCGCCGTCGCCCGCGGACCAGGCGCTCGCGCCGCTCGCGGCGTCGAACGCCACGAGCGCGTGCCCCGGCCCCCCCGCGGGGACCACGACGCGGCCCTCGGCGAGGAGCGGCGAGGCGCTCTTGCCCCAGTCCGGCAGCGTCGCCCCGCTCTCGCGCACGACGTCGTGCGCCCACAGGGCACGACCGCTCGCGAGATCGAGCGCGTTCAGGAGGCCCGTCGCGCCGAGCGCATAGACGCGCCCGCCCTCGATGAGCGGCGTCGCGCGCGGGCCGGTGCCGGCGATCACGGTCGAGTAGCGCGCCGCGATCGCCGTGCGACCAGAGCGGCCGGCCCGAGCGCAGGTCGTAGGCCACGACGCGCTCCTCGTCGCCGCGCTGCTCCTGCGTCACGGCGACGCCGTCCGCGATCGCGAAGCCCGACCACGCTTCGCCGATCGGCTGGCGCCAGAGCGGCTTCGGGGGGCGAGCCGTCCAATCGCGCGCGAGCCGCGGGCCCGCGAGCGTGGCGTCGCGCGTCGGTCCCAGGAACT
The DNA here is from genome assembly GCA_963724555.1 of uncultured Acidobacteriota bacterium. Taxonomy (GTDB): domain Bacteria; phylum Acidobacteriota; class Vicinamibacteria; order Fen-336; family Fen-336; genus DATBSL01. The sequence goes on along the minus strand of CAVRVE010000021.1, from coordinate 13,223 downwards.
GCGGGTAGGACGCCTGGGAAGCCGCGCGCGCCGCGATGCTCGGCGCCGGCGTCGCGGGCGCAGGTGCGGCGGCCGCGGGCACGGGGGTCGAGGTCGGGAGCGCCAGAGGCCGTGGCGGCGCGGCGGCAGCGCGGGCCGGCGCGCGGCGGCAGCGCGGGCAGCGGCGCGGGCCTGGCGAAGCGCAGCTCCACGATCGGCCGCAGGTCGCCGGTCACGCCCCGCACGCGGACGAGCGCCGCCGTGAGCGCGACGAGGCCGAGCACCACGGCGAGGGCCGTGAAGCGGACGCGGCGAGCCAGGCGCGACAGGAACAACAGCCAGACGACGAGCGCGAGGAGCACGAGCGCGACCGTCGCGATCGTCTGCAGGATGCGCCCTTGCCGGATCGCGTCGCCGGTGAGCCACGTCTTCAGGATGAAGAGCGCGCCGAGCAGGAGAACGAGAACGGCCGGCCACAGGCGAGCGCGAGGCATGCCCTAGGGTAATCCCGCGTCAGGGCACCACCTTGATGATCAGCCGCTGCTCCTCGGCGTCGTAGTACCAGGCGCTCTCCTCGGTGGTCCCGTTGGCGTCGGCCTCGGTCTGCGCGCGCTCCATCTCGCCGCCCTGGTTCACGGCCACGCTCCCGCCGAACACCCCGACCGATTCGGGTGCCGCGCTCCAGCGCGCGATCCGGAAGATCACGGGCTCGCGCGGCAGCGAAGGCTCGGCGATGAGCGTCAGCCGCTCGTAGGACTGCGCCGCCGTGAACGTGACCCACGGCGATTGAGCGTCGGGTCGGTAGCGGAACGACGAGTTGTCGCTCGGGTAGACGAGCACGGTGAGCGCGTCGCCCGACTTCGCGCTGCCCTGGCCGGTGTAGTCGCGCTCGACGCGCATCGGGATGATCGCGCCGCGCCGGATGAAGATCGGCTCCTGCCCGAGCGGCACCGGGAAGCCCGGCAGGCTGCCCGAGACCACGCGGCTCTCGTGCCAGTAGTCGATCCACTCCCCGGGAGGCAGCTCGATGTCCATCCTGTCGGTCGAGCTCGTCACGATCGGGGCGTAGATGGCGTCGCCGATCAGCAGCGAGTCCGGCATCGGGCCCTGCCCGTAGCACCGGCTGCGTGGGGTCCTCGTGCATCCGGTAGGCCAGGCTGTAGAAGTACGGCACCAGCTGCTTGTGGAACCAGGCCCAGAAGCGGTACGCCTTCACCAGGCCCGGGCCGTACTCGCGGCCGCCAGGGGTCGCTGTTCGCGAAGGGCGTGTGGGCCATCACGGGCTGCAGCGCGCCGAAGTGCAGCCGGCGGTAGTACACCTCCTCGTCCGGGATCGAGTCCGTGTCGTTGTCGTAGCCGGTGAGCTCCGCCATCGGGGCGGCCACCGTCGGCGCGAGCGCCAGCACGCGCCTCACCGCCTCCTTCAGGCCGGCGAAACCGACCGGCAGGTCGCCGACGTACGCCACGTTCGCCCAGCGCGCGAGCCCCTGGGTCGTGTTGGACGGCGCGCGGTTCTGGAAGCCCTTGGCGAAGTTCTCCCAGTCGCCGGGTGCCGCTCCTTCCATGAACTCCGCGACGCCCATCAGCTCGGCGTCCGACGAGCCGTCGTCGAGGTAGAAGCCCAGCAGGTTGCCGCCCAGGCGGGTGCTCGCGCGACGGTACTGCTCGTCGTCGTGACAGCCGCCCCAGAAGTGCAGCACGCCGCGCACGCCCAGCCGCGCCAGCCGCTCGACCGGCTGGTCGCCCAGGTTCCACTCGCAGCAGTCGGGGCCGGTGCAGGCGTTGCGCGCGGTCGACCCGGCCCGCGACCAGGCGCTGCCGTCGAAGAGATAGGCCGTGATCGGGATGTCGTGGCTCGAGAGCTGGTCGAGCTGGCAGTTGAACTCCTCGACCAGGTCGGTCGCGCGCCCGCAGCCGCAGCTGCCGTTGGTCGGGCAGCCGCTCGCGTAGATCGGCCCGAACGCCGCGCGGTGCATCGGGTGGTAGCTGCTGCCCTGGGGGTCGACCGAGAAGCCGTCGGTCACCGAGGACACGGGCTCGGGCGGCGTCAGCCCCCGCGAACCGCCGCCGCCGCAGCCGGCCAGGAAGCCGGCCGCGACGCACACGCACACCCATCTCCACGCCCAGCGCTGCAGGATCACTCGTCACAAGGTGCTGCGCTCGGCATCGGGAGTCCTCATGCCGGCGTCAAGCCACTGCAAAATACTGTGAACATCGGTTTGGAGGCGACCGGACCACGCCCCGGCGCGCTTCCCCCGGCGTCGCGGTTGCGATAGAAAGGTCGGAAGGCTCCCCAAGAGCGGAGGTTTCATGACCCGTCGCCGCGTCTCCGGCGTTATCCCGTTCGCCGCCCTCGTAGTCGCCCTCGTCGCCTCGGACGCCGTCCGCTCCCTCGCCGCCGACTGGCCGGAATGGCGCGGCCCGCTCCGCACCGGCGAGAGCCCGACGGCCGACCCCCCGCTCGAGTGGTCGGAGGCCAAGAACGTGCGCTGGAAGGTCGAGGTCCCCGGGCTCGGTCTCGGCAGCCCGATCGTGCGCGGAGACATGGTGCTGGTCTCGACTGCCGTGCCCAGCGAGAAGGACCCGGCAGCGCGCGACTTCGTCGTGGTGGCGTTCGACCGCAAGGACGGCAAGCAGCGCTGGCGCAGCGTGCTGCACTCGGAAGTGCCGCACGAGGGCAAGCACGACAACAACAGCTTCGCCTCGGCGTCGCTGCTCACCGACGGCAAGCGCTTCTACGCCTACTTCGGCTCGCGCGGGCTCTACGCGCTCGACCTCTCCGGCAAGGTTCTCTGGGAGAAGCAGCTCGGGAAGATGCAGACGCGCAACGGCTTCGGCGAGGCCACTTCCCCGGCGCTCTACGGCGACACCCTGGTCGTCACCTGGGACCACGAAGGCCCGGACTTCATCGTGGCGCTCGACGCGGCGAGCGGCAAGGAGCGCTGGCGCAAGGAGCGCGACGAGCCCACGACGTGGGCGACGCCGCTCGTGGTCACGGGCGAGGGCGCCCCGCAGGTGGTCGTGGCCGGGACGAACCGCGTCGTCAGCTACGACCTCGCGACGGGCGAGGAGCGCTGGCGCGCGGGCGGCCTCACCCCGAACGCGATTCCCTCGCCGGTCTACGGCGACGGGATCGTCTACGTGACGAGCGGCTTCCGCGGCAACGCGCTGCAGGCGATCCGGGTGAGCGCCGCGAAGGGCGAGGTCGCGAGCCCGCCGGCGCTGGTGTTCCGCTACGACAAGGACACGCCCTACGTGCCGTCCCCGCTGCTCTACAAGGGGCAGCTCTACTTCCTGAAGTCCAACAGCGGCGTGCTCACGGCGCTCGACGCCAAGGACGGCACGCTGCGCTTCAGCGAGCGGCTCGAGGCCGTGCCGAACGTCTACGCGTCCCCCGTCGGCGCCGCCGGCCGCGTCTACGTCGCGGGCCGCGAGGGAACGGTGGCCGTGCTCGCCGCCGGCCCGAAGCTCGAGCTGCTCGCCACGAACCGCCTCGACGACGGCTTCGACGCGTCGCCGGCGCTCGTGGACCGCGAGATCTACCTGCGCGGGCGCAAGCACCTCTACCGCATCTCCGCGGACTGACGAGGCCGACCGAGCGAGGAGACGACTTGCCGACCACGACCGCGAAGGCTCCCACCCCGAAGAAGCTCGCGACGCGCAGCGAGGCCGCACGCGACCGGCTCGACGCCTGGGTCCGCGAGGTCGTGGCCTGGCACTTCGACCCCAAGAACGGCACGCCCTTCTGGCTCGACTGGGCGAAGCAGGCGGGCTTCGACCCGCGCAAGGCCGTGAAGGGCTACGCCGACCTCGACAAGTTCGGCTTCTTCGAGGACGAGTGGCTGCGCGGCGGCCCCGTCCGGCGCTTCGTGCCGAAGGGCTACGCGAAGCGGCCGATCTCGATCTTCGAGACCGGCGGCTCGACCGGGGTGCCGAAGGCGCGCATCAGCATCGACGACTTCCGCATCGACTACGAGATGTTCAGCGACACGCTGCCCGAGGCGTACTTCCCCAAGGGCGCCGACTGGCTGCACGTCGGCCCGAGCGGGCCGCGGCGCCTGCGGCTCGCGGTCGAGCACCTGTGCCAGCACCGCGGCGGGATCTGCTTCATGGTCGACCTCGACCCGCGCTGGGTGATCAAGCTCGTCAAGGCCGGCGACATGGCGCACATGGAGAAGTACAAGCAGCACGTCGTGGACCAGGCGCTCACGCTGCTCAAGGCCCACGACAACATCCGCTGCATGTTCACGACGCCGAAGCTGCTCGAGGCGATCTCCGAGAAGGTGTCGCTCGCGAAGCTCGGGATCACGGGCGTCTTCTGCGGCGGCACCGAGATGACTCCGCAGTTCCACCGCTTCGCGGTCGAGGAGCTGCTCGGGCCGGAGGTCTACTTCGCGCCGACCTACGGCAACACGCTGATGGGGCTCGCGGTCCACCGCCCGCGCAAGCCCGGCGACGGCTGGGACATCGTCTACTACCCGCCGGCGCCGCGCGCGATGATGGAGGTGGTCGACCCGAACGACCACTCGCGCGTCGTCGGCTACGGCGAGACGGGCCGCGTGCGCCTGACGACGCTCACCAAGGAGTTCTTCATGCCGCGCTTCCCCGAGCGCGACGAGGCCGAGCGCGAGCCGCCCTGCGAGGCCTACCCGTGGGACGGCGTCCGCAACGTCCGGCCGTTCCGCGGCTTCGCCTCGACGGTCGTCGAGGGAGTCTACTGATGCTGCACCTGCCGGTGCTGCGCCGCGGACGGCCCTACCGCTCGGTGGACCTCGCCCAGGTCGTCGACTTCGAGACGCGCGAGCCGCTCGTCGAGGTCAGCCAGGCGAACCCGGGGCTGGTGCGCCGCGACCTGCAGGAGGAATCGCAGCAGGCGATGCGCGCGTCGCTCGCGGCCTTCTCGATGCGCGAGCTGGTGGCGCTCTCGGCGAAGGCGGCCGAGCTCTTCACGACCGCCACGCTGCCGCTCGGCGAGGGGACGCAGACGCCCGAGGAGTACGTGCGCCAGCTCTCCGCCACCACCGGCCTGCCGCACGTGATGGTGCGCAGGAACATGGAGAAGATCCGCGCGGCTCTCGTCGACTGCGAGCGCGTGATCTCCGGCCTGACGCGCGGCCTCGACATGGACGTGCTCGACCGCGGGATCGGCGAGGTGGCCGGCTCGGCGGTGAGCTTCATCCCGCGCAGCCCCACGCTCGGTGTCGTGCTGCCGAGCAACTCGCCCGGCGTCCACGCGCTCTGGGTGCCGACGATCGCGCTCCGGATCGCGCTCGTGCTGAAGCCCGGCAGCGCCGAGCCCTGGACGCCCTACCGCGTGATCCAGGCCTTCGTGAAGGCCGGGGTGCCCGAGACGGCGTTCGGCTTCTACCCGACCGACCACGCCGGCTCCGGCGAGATCCTGCGCCGCTGCGGCCGCGGCATCGTGTTCGGCGACGTCGCCTCGACGCGCCCCTGGCAGTCCGACCCGCGCGTCGAGGTCCACGGCCCCGGCTACAGCAAGGTCGTGCTGGGCCCCGACGCCAGCGCCGACTGGGAGCGCCACCTCGACCTGATGGCGTCCTCGATCGTCGAGAACGGCGGCCGCTCGTGCATCAACGCCTCCGGCGTCTGGGTGACCGCGAACGCGCGCGAGATCGCGGAGGCGCTCGCGGCCCGGCTCGCCGCGGTCACGCCGCGCGCGACCGAGGACGAGGAGGCGCAGCTCGCGCCCTTCGCCAACCCGCAGGTCGCCGAGCGCATCTCCGCCATGATCGACCGCGAGCTCGAGGCGCCGGGGGCCGAGGACGTGACCGCGCGGCTGCGCGGCAGCGGCCGCGTCGCGCGGCGCGGCAGCTCCACCTACCTGCTGCCGACGCTCGTGCGCTGCGACTCGCCCGATCACCCGCTCGCGAACCGCGAGTTCCTGTTCCCGTTCGCGAGCGTCGTGGAGGTGCGACCGGAGGAGATCCCGACGCGGCTCGGCCCCACGCTCGCCGCCAGCGTGCTCACCGCGGACCAGGCGCTGCTCGACCGCATCCTGGCCTCGCCGCTCGTGCACCGGCTCAACCTCGGCGCGCTGCCGACCTGGAAGCTCGCCTGGGACCAGCCGCACGAGGGCAACCTGTTCGAGCATCTCTACGTGCGGCGCGCTCTGCTCGGGCGGGCCGGCGTGGCCTAGGCCTTGCGCCTCCTCGTCGTCACCGCCGGCGCCGGGGGCATGTACTGCGGCTCGTGCCTGCGCGACAACACGCTCGCGACCGAGCTCATGGCCCGCGGCCACGACGTGGTGCTGCTGCCGGTCTACACGCCCACGCGCACCGACGAAGAGAACGTCTCCGACTCGCGCGTCTTCTTCTCCGGCATCAGCGTCTACCTGGAGCAGCACGTCCCGCTCCTCCGCAAGACGCCGGCGATGCTCGATTTCATCTGGGACGCGCCGGCCGTGATCCGGCTCGCGACCGGCCGCGGCGTCTCGGTCGATCCCGAGCTCCTGGGCGACATGACGGTTTCGATGCTGCGCGGCGAGCAGGGCCACCAGGCGAAGGAGTTCCGCAAGCTGCTCGCGTACCTGAGGCTGGAGGCCCCCTTCGACGTGATCGTGCTGCCGACGTCGCTGCTCGCCTCGCTCGCTCCGCCGCTGCGGCGCGAGCTGCGGCGGCCGGTCGTCTGCACGCTCTCGGGCGAGGACCTGTTCCTCGAGGGGCTGCCGCCGCCTCAGCGCGAGCAGTCGAAAGCGCTCATCGCCGAAGCCGCGCCCGCCGTCCACAGCTTCGTCGCGACGAGCGAGTACTACGCCGACTTCATGGCCGGCTACCTCGGGCTGCCGCGGCGGCAGATCGCGGTCGCTCCGCTCGGGATCCACTTCGACGGGCTCGAGCCCCAAGCGTCGGCGAGCCCCGATCGGCCCCTCACGATCGGCTACCTGGCGCGCATCGCCCCGGAGAAGGGACTGCACCTGCTGGCTTCGGCCTACATCCGGCTGCGCCGCGAGCTGGGGCTCGAGAACGCCCGGCTCGAGGTGGCCGGCTACCTGGCGCCCGAGCACCGCACCTACCTCGACGCCGTCGCCAAGGCGCTCGCCGCCGTCGGGCTCGAGGGGGAGTTCCGCTGCCACGAGACGATCGACCGGCCGCGCAAGCTCGCGTTCCTCCAGGGCCTCGACCTGCTCTCGGTCCCGAGCCCGTACGCCGAGCCGAAGGGGCTCTACCTGCTCGAGGCGCTCGCCTGCGGCGTGCCGGTCGTCGAGCCGCAGCACGGCGCCTTCCCGGAAATGATCGAGAAGACGGGCGGCGGCGTGCTGTTCGCTCCGGGAGACATCGGCGATCTCGCCGCGCGGCTGCTCGAGCTCGCGAAGGATCCCGCGCGGCGGCGCGAGCTGGGCCGGCGCGGCAGCGAGAACGTGCGGCGCCACTACTCCGCCGCGCGCATGGCGGAGCGCACGCTCGAGATCTGCGCCGAGGCGCGGGCCGCGTTCGGGGCCGCCTGATGCTGAAGGCCACGGGCGTCTCGAAGGCGTACGACACGCCGCGCGGGCCGCTGCCGGTGCTCGAGGACGTCGACGTCGCGCTCGCGGCCGGCGAGTCGCTCTGCGTCGTCGGTCCGTCCGGCAGCGGCAAGAGCACGCTGCTCTACATCCTCGGCACGCTCGAGCGGCCGACGCGCGGCGAGGTGCGGCTCGACGGGCGCGACGTCCACGCGCTGCCGGAGGCCGAGCTCGCGGCGTTCCGCAACCGCGAGATCGGCTTCGTGTTCCAGGACCATTTCCTGCTGCCGCAGCTGAGCGTGCTCGAGAACGTGCTGGCGCCGACGCTCGTCGCGGCCGCGAAGGACGACTACGCCGCGCGGGCGCGCACGCTCCTGGAGCGGGTCGGCCTCGGCGACCGGCTCGCGCACCGGCCGGCCGAGCTGTCGGGCGGCGAGCGGCAGCGCACGGCGCTCGCGCGCGCGCTCGTGATGCGCCCGCGCGTGCTGCTGTGCGACGAGCCCACCGGCAACCTCGACGCCGACTCGGCGCGCGTGGTGGCGGACCTGATCCTCGAGCTCCACCGCGCGGAGCCGAGCGTGCTGGTGCTGGTGACGCACAGCGCCGAGCTCGCGGCCCGCCTCCCGCAGCGCCGCCGCATGCTCGGCCGGCGGCTCGAGCCCGCCTGATGCGGCTGCGGACGCTGGTTCTCCGCAGCCTCGTCCACCATCGCGCGACGAACGCCGCGGTCGTGCTCGGAGTCGCCGTGGCGGTCGCGGTGCTGGCGGGCGCGCTGCTGGTCGGCCACTCGGTGCGCGCGAGCCTGCGCGCGCTCGCCCTGGCGCGCATCGGAGAAACCGACGTGGCGGTCGTCGGCACGCGCCCCTTCGCGGCGTCCCTCTCCGAGCGGCTCGCGTCGCCGGCGCGCGCCACGGTCGCGCTGCTGTCGGTGCGCGGCGTCGTGATCGAGCCGTCCTCGGGCCGGCGCGCGTCGCCGGTCGACGTGTGGGGGGTCGACGCGAGCTTCTGGGCGTTCCACGGCATCGCCGCTCCCCCGCTCGGCGAGCGGGATGCGCTCGTGAGCCCGGCGCTCGCGCGAGGAGCTCGGCGCCGCTGCGGGCGCGACGCTGCTCGTGCGCGCCGAGGCGGCGCAGGGGATCCCCGGCAGCACGCTCTTCGGCCGCCGCGACGATCCCGGACGCGCGCTGCGGCTGCGGCTGCGCGGCGTGCAGCCGGCCGCGGCGCTCGGCGAGTTCTCGCTCTGGCCACGGCAGGACGAGGCGCGCGTGCTGTTCGTGCCGATCGCCACGCTGCAGGGCGCCTTCGGCCAGGCCGGCCGCGTCAACCTGGTGCTCGCGCGAGGCGACGGCGCCGCGGCGGTCGCCGCCGATCTCGCACGCAGCGCGACGCTCGAGGACCTCGGGCTGCGCCTGCGGCCGGTCGAGCCCGGCCGCTCGTGGTCGCTCGAGAGCGACGACGCGCTCCTCGCCGATACCGTCGTCACGGCCGCGCGCGAGACCGCCGACCGCGCCGGGCTCGCCTCCTCCGCGTCGCTCGTCTATCTCGCGAACGAGCTGCGCGTCCGCGACCATGCGGTGCCCTACTCGCTCGTGGCCGCGGTCGACGAGCCGTCGTGGCGGGCGATCGCCTGCGGCGGAGCCTCCTGCGGCGAAGCGGCCGGAGCGCCGGGCTCGACGCCGATCGTGCTGAACGAGTGGACGGCTCGCGAGCTCGGCGCCCGCGTCGGCGACGCGCTCTCGCTCGCGTACTACCTCTGGCACGAGGAGGGCAGCCTCGAGACGCGAAGCGCGGAGTTCCGCGTGCAGGCCGTCGTCCCCATCGCCGGCGCCGCCGCCGACCGCGAGCTCGTGCCCGACTACCCGGGCATCACGAAGGAGACCCGCCTCGCCGACTGGGACCCGCCGTTCGAGGTCGACCTCTCGCGCGTGCGGCCGCAGGACGAGGCCTACTGGCAGCAGTACCGGACCACTCCGAAGGCGTGGCTCCCGCTCGCCGCGGGGCAGTCGCTCTGGGGACACCGGCTGGGCCGCACGACGTCGCTCCGTCTCGCGCGCGTCGACGCCTCGGCAGCCGCGGTCGATCCCGCGGCGTTCGCTCGCGATCTCGCCGCGCGGCTCGACCCCGCCTCGCGCGGTCTCGCCGCCTCGGACGTCCGCGCCCGCGCGCTCGAGGCCGCACGCGGAGCGACCGACTTCGGCCAGTACTTCGTCTACTTCAGCTTCTTCCTGGTCGTGGCCGCGCTGCTCCTGGCGGGGCTCTTCTTCCGCTACGGCCTCGAGCAGCGGCTCGGCGAGCTCGGGGTGCTGCGCGCGGTCGGCTTCACCGAGGCGCGACTGCGCGTCGTGTTCCTCGCCGAGGCGGCGCTGCTCGCGACAGCCGGCGCGCTCGCCGGGATGGCCGGGGCCGTCGGCTACGCGTGGCTGATGATGCTCGGGCTGCGCACCGTCTGGCTGGGCGCGGTGGGCACGCGCTCGCTCGCGCTCGCCGTGGGGGGCGCCGAGCTCGCGACGGGCGCGCTCGCCGGGATCGCCGCGGCGCTCCTTTCGGTCGTGCTCACGCTGCGCGGCCTGCGCGGACGCTCGGTGCGCAGCCTGCTCGCGCGGGCGCCACAGGAATGGAGCGCCGGTCGCGGCCGAAGGCGCTCCGCCTGGGCGGCCGTGCTGGGAGCGGCTGCCGCCCTCCTGCTCGGCGCGGGGCTCGTCGGGCGCATGAACGCCACGGCGGCGTTCTTCGGCGCGGGCGCGCTGCTGCTGGGCTCGTGCCTGCTGCTCGTCGCCGCCCGACTCGCCGGCGAAAGGCGCCGCGCCGAGACCGGTGCCATGGCGAGCGTTCGCGCGCTCGGGTTCCGGCAGCCCGCCTTCCGCCCCGGCCGCAGCGTGCTCGCCGTGGCGCTCGTGGCCTTCGCGTCGTTCGTGATCGTCTCGGTCGGCGCCTTCCGCCACAGCGGCCCGCCCGACACGGGGCGGCAGTCCGAGAGCGGCGGATTCGCGCTGCTCGCCAGGAGCGTCCTGCCGCTCCACCACGATCCGGAGACGGCCGAGGGGCGCGCGGCGCTCGGCCTCGACGGCGCACCGGAGCTCGAGGGCGCGCGGATCGCGCGCTTCCGGCTGGCCGCGGGCGAGGACGCGAGCTGCCTCAACCTCTATCGGCCCGACCGGCCGAGCGTGATCGCGCCGACCGCGGCGTTCCTGGGCGAGCGGCGCTTCGAGTTCCAGAAGAGCCTGGCCGAGACGGCCGAGGAGAAGGCCAACCCCTGGCTCCTGCTGGAGCGCGACGCCGACGCGGGAGCGATCCCGGTGATCGCCGACGCGAGCGCCCTCGAGTACGTGCTGCACCGCAGCCTCGGCGAGACCTTCGCGCTCGGCGACACGGGTGTGCGCGTGCGCGTCGTGGGCGCGCTGCGTCCGGGGCTGCTGCAGGGCGAGCTCGTGACGGGCGAGCGTCACTTCCTGAGCGCCTTCCCCGGCGCCGAGGGCTTCCGCTTCTTCCTGGTCGAGACGCCGCCCGGGCGCGAGTCCGCGGTACAGGCGGCGCTCGAGTCGCGCCTGGCCGACTTCGGCTTCGACGCCGAGCCGGCGGCGGCGCGGCTCGCGGCCTTCCACCGCGTCGAGAACACCTACATCGCCACCTTCCAGACGCTCGGGGCGCTCGGGCTGCTGCTCGGCACGCTCGGCATCGGCGCGGTGCTGGTGCGCAACGCCTTCGAGCAGCGCCGCGAGCTCGCGCTCCTGCGCGCGGTCGGCTACCGCGCGCGCGACATCCGGACGATGGTGCTCGCGGAGACCGCGTTCCTGCTCTTCCTCGGCCTCGCGGTCGGAGCCGGCGCGGCGCTCGTGGCGGTGCTGCCGGCGCTCGCCTCGCGCGCCACGCTGCCGTCGCTCGTCCCGGTCCTCGCGCTGCTCGTGGTCGTGGCCGTCGTCGGGCTCCTGGTTTCGCGGCTCGCCGCGAGCGCCGTGCTGCGGCTGCCCGTGCTCGCCTCGCTCCGCTCGGAGTAGTCGTCCAGGCTTCGGAGTACGATGCCGGGGTTATTTCGGAGGTCCGGATGAACCGCCGTCTCGCCGTCCTCTTGCTTGGATTCAGCGCCGCCGTTTCGTCGCCTTCGGGCGCAGCCGGGCCCTCGGACGAGTGGCCGCAGTGGCGCGGACCCGCGCGCGACGGCCGCCTGAGCGGTCTTCCCGCGCGCGCCAGCTGGCCCGAGACGCTGGCCCCGGGCTGGAAGCTCAAGGTCGGCGTCGGTCACTCCTCGCCGGTCGTCTCCGGCGGCCGCGTGTACGAGTTCTCGCGCGAAGGCGAGGCCGAGGTCGTGCGCGCGCTCGATCTCGGCACCGGACGCGAGCTCTGGAAGCAGAGCTACCCGGTCGCCTACGAGATGAACCCGGCCGCCACCGGCCACGGCAAGGGCCCGAAGTCGACGCCGGTGGTCGCGGACGGCCGCCTCTTCACGCTCGGGATCACGGGCGTGCTCTCGGCCTGGGATGCCGCGAGCGGCCGCCTGGCGTGGCGCAAGACGTTCGAGACCGCCCACCGCGCGACGGCGCCCGCCTTCGGCACGGCGGCCTCGCCGGTGGTCGACGGCGACCGCCTGATCGCGTTCGTCGGCGGCGACAACGACGGCGCGCTCGCCGCGTTCGACGTCAAGACCGGCTCCGAGCTCTGGGCGTGGAAGGGCGACGGGCCCGGCTACGCCTCGCCCGTCGTCGCGACCTGGGACGGCGTGCGGCAGGTGGTGACGCAGAGCCAGAACGCGCTCGTGGGCGTCGCGGCCGACACGGGTGCCTTGCTCTGGAAGCGCGAGCTCAAGACGCCCTACGAGCAGAACTCGGTCACGCCGATCGTGAGCGCGGGGCTCGTCATCTACTCGGGCCTCGACGCGCCGCTGACGGCGGTTCGGCCCGTGAAGAAGGGCGCGGCCTTCACGCTCGAGACCGTCTGGACGAACCCGGACGTCGCGAGCTACCTCTCGACGCCGGTGCTCGAGGGTGGAAGGCTCTACGGCCTGTCGCACAAGAAGAAGGGCCAGTGGTTCTGCGTCGACGCGGCGAGCGGCAAGACGCTGTGGCTGACGGACGGGCGCCAGGCCGACAACGCCGCCATCCTGGCCGGAGCCGGCGTGCTGTTCCTGCTCGACACCGACGGCTCGCTGACCGTCGCGGCGGCCGACGCTTCGGGGTGGAAGCCGCTCCGGAAGTGGAGCGTCGCGCAGTCGGCGACGTGGGCGCACCCCGTGGTGCTCGATTCCGGGGTGCTCGTGAAGGACGTGGACACGCTGGCCTTCCTTCGCATGAAATAGCGCGGGGCGGCTCGCGGCTGCCGAGGAACCTGATGCCGAGCAAGGAGCGACTCGCATGAACTGGCTGGTCTTCGTCCTGGGTGCCGTGCTGTCGTGGGGCGTCTACGGATCGCTGCTGCACCGGGGGCAGGTCGCGCTCGGCAGCCCGGTGAAGGCGCTCCTGTGCGTCGGCATCGCCTATTTCCTGATCGGCGTGCTGGCGCCGGTCGTGATGCTCGCCGCGCAGGGCCAGCTCGGCGGCTTCGACAAGGCCGGTGCGACGATCGCCACGATCGCGGGCGCGCTCGGTGCGCTCGGCGCGCTCTGCATCATCCTCGCGTTCCGCGCCGGCGGCTCGCCGCTGATCGTGATGCCGCTCGTCTTCGGCGGCGCGCCGCTCGTCAACGTGCTGGTCACGACGCTGCAGCACCCGCCGCGCACGGCGCCGTCACCGCTGCTCTACGTCGGCTTCCTGCTGGCAGCCGTCGGCGCGTTCATGGTGCTCTACTTCAA
>CAVRVE010000020.1:0-424762 GCA_963724555.1 uncultured Acidobacteriota bacterium | reverse complement strand
TTCGACCTCGTCTTCGACGTGAAGAGCGACGGCTGGTTCAACGTCCTCAAGGGCCTCGGCGACACGCCGATCGGGGCCACGGTGGCCTTCAGCTCCATCGCCGGGCGCTTCGGCAACGGCGGCCAGACCGACTACAGCGCGGCCAACGACCTCCTGTGCAAGACGACCTCGAGCTTCCGCACCACCCGGCCCGAGACTCGCGGCCTCGTCGTCGACTGGACGGCCTGGGCCGACATCGGCATGGCCAGCCGCGGCTCGATTCCCAGGATGATGGAGCTCGCGGGCATCGACATGCTGCCCGCTTCGGGGATCCCCGTGATCCGACGCGAGCTCACGGCGGGAGGAGCTTCGGGGGAGATCGTGATCGCGGGCCGCCTCGGTGCCCTCGGGGCAGAGTGGGACGAGACGGGAGGGCTCGATACGAGCGCTCTCGCCGCGCGAGGTCCTCGCTCGCGCGGCGCGGCTTCGGCCTCTACGACGGCCTCCGCATCGAGACCGTCCTCGATCCGAAGCAGCAGCCGTTCCTCGATCGACCACCGCATCGACGGCACCGCCCGTCCTGCCCGGGGTCATGGGCGTCGAGGCCGTTCGCCGAGGTCGCCCGCCTCGCTCACTGCCCGGCTGGCAGGTCCGCGGACGTCGACGCCGTCGACTTCAGCGCGCCGTTCAAGTTTCTACCGGGACGAGCCGCGCGACGCTCACGGTGACCGCGCGACGCTGCGCCCCGAGCGCGACGGCGGGCGTGGCCGCCCGGCGCGAGCTCACCGGCACGCCGGAGCCCTGCCGGCCCGGCCGGCGCCCCGTGGTGACGCTCCACTTCACGGGCCCGCGTCCGGCTCCGGGACCGCGAGCCCGACGCCGGGCAGGACCGGCGTCGAGGCGATGCCCCGCCCCGTCGGAGCGGCCGCTCGGCCCCGACGCCGATCTACCGCGATCTACTTCCACGGCCCCGCCTACCAGGTGCTCGACGAAGGCCTGGCGCTCCACCGGTGCCGGCGGTCGGCCGGTCGTTCGCCAGCTCGGCCTTCCCCCCGACCACCAGCCGTTCAGCGAGCCGGCCACCGTCGCCGCCCCGCGACTCATCGAGCTGTGCTTCCAGACCGCGGGCCTGCTCGAGATGGGCACGCGCGGGACCATGGGACTCCCCCTCCACGTGAAGCGCGTGCGCCTGCTGCGCGCGCCCACGGAGAAGGGACGGCTCTTCGCCTGCGTCCATCCCGCGGGTGCGGGCTTCGAGGCCCGAGTGGTGGACGAGGAGGGCCGCGTACACCTCGTGCTCGAAGGCTATCGCACGGTCGAGCTCAAGGACGCGGTGAACGCGAAGGGTCTCGAGCCCTTCCGGGCCGTGATGTCACGCGCCGGAGACCCACCGGGGCACTAGAGCCGCCGAGGGCGGCACCATGAAGGCGGACTTCACTCGCATCGCCATCGTCAACCGGGGCGAGGCCGCGATGCGCTTCATCAACGCGGCCCGCGAGCTCAGCCACGAGAACGGATGCGCTCTCTGCACCATCGCCTTCTACACCGAGCCGGACCGGCAGGCCATGTTCGTGCGGAGGCCGACGAGTCCTGCGACCTCGGCTCCGCTCTCTTCGTCGACCCCCGGGACGGCACGCGCAAGAGCCGCTACTCCGATCTCGAGCGGCTCGAGCGGGCGCTCGTGGACACGGGCGCGGAGGCGGTGTGGGCAGGCTGGGGCTTCGTCGCGGAAGACGCCGCGTTCGTCGAGATGCTGGAGCGCCTGGGGATCGTGTTCATCGGCACCCCCCGCCGCCACCATGCGCCTCCTGGGGGACAAGATCGCGGCGAAGAGGCTGGCGGAGTCGATCGGCGTCCCGGTCGTGCCGTGGAGCGGCGGTCCCGTGGCGAGCACGCAGGACGCACTCGCCGCGGGGGAGCGGCTCGGCTATCCGCTCATGATCAAGGCGAGCGCGGGAGGAGGCGGCCGCGGCATCCGCAGCGTGGTCGCACCGGAAGCGCTCGCCGAGGCCCTGACGCGCGCGCGAGCGGAGGCCGCGAAGGCCTTTGGCGACCCCACGCTGCTCCTCGAGAAGCACCTGGAGGGCGTGCGGCACGTCGAGGTTCAGATCATCGCCGACTACTACGGAACGACGTGGGCCGTTGGCGTCCGCGATTGCACGATTCAGCGGCGAGCCACCAGAAGGTGCTCGAGGAAGCACCCGTCCCCCGTCCTCACGCCAGAGCAGGATCGGGCGCTTCGCGATGCGGCCGTGCGCCTCGCCAATCCGCCGGCTACCAGAACGCGGCCACGGTCGAGTTCCTATTCGATCGCGACACCGCGCGTCGCACTTCATGGAGGTCAACGCCCGCCTGCAGGTGGAGCACCCGGTCACCGAGGTCACCAGGTGGCGTCGACCTCGTCAAGCTGCAGCTGCACGTCGCACTGGGGGGTCGCCTCGAGGGAGAGCCCCAGGCAACGCGGGGCACGCCATCGAGGTCGGCTCAATGCCGAGGATCCAGACAATTACTTCGCCGCGGCGCCAGGCACGATTCCCCTCGTGCGCCGACTGGGGCCCGGGCTGCGGATCGAGTACTGGCGTTGGCCAGGGGGCGACTCCGTGCCGCCGGAGTTCGACTCGATGATCGCCAAGCTCATTGCGTTCGGGTCTTCCCGCAACGAAGCGCTCCCGCGCGGCTCAAGCGGGCCATGGCGGATACAACGATCGTCATGGGCAAGGGGACAACGAACAAAAAGGCGTTTCTCCTCGAGCTGCTCGACCCACCGCCCCGAGGTGGCCCGCGGCCTCTTCGGCGACAACACGTGGCTCAATCGCGTGGCGGCGGGAGACGACCAGGGATCTCCGCGTCGCCCAATGCGGACGTGGCCATCTTGGAGGCGGCCGCGGTGGAGGTCTACGACGGCCGAGTTCGCTATTGAGAGCAGACGCAGCTTCTACCCCACCGCGGCTGCGCGCGGGCGCCCTCAAGTCCCGTGCCGAGGTGGGGCCGCCACGGCCGCGTTGCGCTGACCGTGGCCAGCCCTACCGGCGTGGGCGTCCGGCGTCGCGCCGCAGCGATATCGCCTCGATCTGAACGGCCGGTGGCGCAGATGCTGCGTCTCGAGCGTTTGGACACGTTCGAACGCTGGGTGACGTTTGGTCAAGACGGATTCAAGGTGGCTTAGGTACCGCAGGGCGGCGGGTTTCGTCCTCGAGGTCGACGACGTTCAGCCATCGCGTGATAGCGCGACGACGGTGGTGCTCGTGCGCGCCCCGTCTCCGGCGGTCGTGCTGTCGATCCTCGCATTCAGCCAGGCGACGTCGTCACCACGGGTGATTGGCCTCGGGTCGTCGAGGCGATGAAGATGGAGATGCCGGTGTAACGCGCCCTTCGCCGGCCGCGTGCGGGAGATCATGGTGGCGCCACCACGTACCGAAATAGGCGCCGGGGGCGCCCTTGCCGTCGCCTCGAAGCCCGAGGACGCGAAAGAGGCGGCCAGGTCCACCGAAGCGGTCGCGTTTCCCGGCTCCGGTCGACCGCTCCCCGAAGGAGCTCCCCCCGATGTCCGCCTGCCGGGAAATTCTCGCCGAGATCTCGGCGCCATGGCCTTGGGGTTCGACATCGACCCAAGCGGATGCCAAGCGGCTGGTTGCCGCCCACGCGGCGCTCGCCGCGGAGCTTCCGGCCGATGCGAAGAGGAGCTGAAAAACGAAGGCACGAGGACGAGATCTGCTCGCTATTTTTCCGATCTCGCCGGCTTGTTTCGCCGCCAGCTCGCGCCTCCGACGATCCCCCGAGGGGCTCGAGGCCATACGGACTCCGGGAATACCTGTTTACCTACCTCCGTGCGCCCGACGCGGGTGGCGAGCGGTTGCCGGCGGCCTTCATTGAGAAGTTGCGGCGAGCGCTGGCGCACTACGGCGTCACCAGCCCTCGATCGGGCTCGGCCGAGGCTCGAGGAGGCCCTACTGCGGATCTTCAAGTCGGCAGGACATCAAGCCCCACACCAACAGGCGGCGATCGTGCTGCGCACAACCTCGAGCGGCGGATCGCAACATCCGAGATCCTTCGCCCGGCGGCGGACGGCGAGCTGCGAGGCGCTCCTGGATCGGTTGGTGCGCGGCGAGCCATGGACGCTTCCCGGCCGTCAACGACATTACCCGCGAGGTCCGCCATCGGTAACTTCGATGAGCCTCTGTTCGAGCAGGCGCGCGATCTGATGTCTACCGATCAGATGGACGCGCATCTCCACGTATCTCAAGCGCAAATATCGATGCCTCGGACCGCGCGGAGCGAAGATCAGCGCGCTCGTCGAGTGCCCGCAGCCGCTCGTGACGGTTTGGGGGGGTGCTTTGTGATCTCGCGACCCGAAGACGCAGGAGCTCATGCTCGAGAGTGCTCACGCGGCGGTACTACCGGATTCGACAGCTCGAGCAGTGTCGTCCGCGACGGCCGCGAATGGTCAGCGCTGTGCCTCGCTGAGTACGACTACGAAGGCAAGCGCATCCATGTGCTCTCCACCCTGCGCGGACTACGCTCGGCTCGTCGGCGCTCCAAGTCGGTCCGGTCGGCGCTCGGCAAGTTGCCGGCGGAGCACGACGTCGTTGTCGACTTCTATCTGTGGTCGCCACGCGCCACTGCCGGTGTAGATGCCACCGAGCTCGAGATCCGAGCGGTGCTCAACCGGACGCCATTTCCTCGCCGGCTACGCCGGATCGTCGTTGTGGTAAGCGGTCCGGGAGGCAGCCGCGGCATGGGTAGCGTGCAGCATTTCACCTATCGCCCGACGGACGATGGCTACTGCGAGGAGCGTCTGTACCGTGGGCTCCACCCGATGATGGGGAAACGCCTGCACCTCTGGCGGACTCAGCAACTTCGAGATCGAGCGGCTGCCATCGATGGAAGACATCTATCTCTTTCACGCCGTGGCTCGACGAACCCCAAAGACGAACGGTTGTTCGCCATCGCCGAGGTCCGCGATCTCACGCCGGTGTGTGACCAGCGCGGACGTGTCGTTCAGTTGCCGTATCTCGAGCACATGCTCGTCGAGGCGCTCGCCGCCATTCGCCGGTACCAGACATCCGCACAGGGCGCCTGCCATGGAACCGCGTCCTGCTCTAGACGTCTGGCCCGCCGCTCGACCTCGCACCGGACGAGCTCGCCGGCCTCGTGCGGCGCTGGCACCACCGACCGAGGGCGTGGGCATCGAACAAGTCGTCGTCCGCGCCCGCAGTGCCGCACCCGGAAACCGGCGAGTTGCGCGACCGGGTGCTCGCGGATTTCCAATCCCGATGGCACCGGTCCCCGACGGTGTCGGAGCCGCCGCCGAGCGTCCGCTCGGATCCCCTTGAGCGAGTACGACCAGAAGGTCCTGCGCATGCGCCAGCGCGGCCTCGTCTATCCCTACGAGATCATCAAATCCTCACCCCGCGAGGGGACTCGGTCGACTTCCCGCCCGGCCACTTCGTCGAGTACGATCTCGACGTGGAGGACCGCTTCGTGGCCGTGGATCGTCCGCCCGGGCGGAACACCGCCAACGTCGTCGTCGGGTTGATCTCCAACTTCACCGCGCGCTATCCGCAAGGCATGACGCGCGTCGATCCTGCTCGGTGATCCGAGCAAGGCGATGGGCGCGGTCGCCGAGCCCGAGTGCCGCCGGATCCTCGCCGCCCTCGACCTGGCCGAGTCGATCGGCGTGCCCGCTCGAATGGTTCGCGCTCTCGGCCGGCGCGAAGATCGCCATGGAGAGCGGCACCGAGAACATGGACTGGATCGCCGCCGTGCTGCGGCGGCTGATCGAGTTCACTCAGAACGGCGACGAGATCAACATCATCGTCAACGGCATCAACGTCGGCGCCCAACCGTACTGGAACGCCGAAGCGACGATGCTGCTGCACACGCGCGGGATCCTGATCATGACCCCCGAGGCGCGATGGTCCTGACGGGCAAGACCGCGCTCGACTATTCCGGTCGCGTCTCGGCCGAGGACAACCTCGGCATCGGCGGTTACGAGCGCATCATGGGACCCAACGGGCAGGCGCAGTACTGGGCTCGCGACATCACCGAGGCGTGCCAGATCCTCTGCCGCCACTACGACCACACCTACGTAGCGCCGGGCGAGCGCTTCCCGCGCCGCGCCCGTTCCCGGATCCGATCGACCGCGACGTGCCTCTTTCCGCACGGAGGGCGGCGCACGGCTTCGCGCTCGGTGGGCGACATCTTCGCGAACGAGTCGAACCCCGAACGGAAGCAACCGTTCGATATCCGCAAGGTGATGCGATCGGTGCACCGACCAGGACCACGCGCCGCTGGAGCGCTGGACGGCCATGCGCGACGCCGAGATCGCGGTCGTATGGGATGCGCACGTCGGCGGCTACCCGGTCTCGCTGATCGGTTTCGAGTCGCATCCGACTCCGCGCTCGGGTCTGCCCGCCGATGGACCGGACCGCTGGACGTCGGGCACGCTGTTCCCGACGTTCCGTCGAAGAAGATCGCGCGGTCCATCAACGCGTGCGAGCGGCAACCGGCCCCTCGTGATCCTCGCCAACCTCTCCGGGTTCGACGGCTCGCCCGAGTCGATGCGCGGCTGCAACTCGAGTATGGCGCCGAGATCGGTCGAGCGGTCGTGAACTTCAAGGGGCCGATCGTCTTCGTCGTGATCTCCCGCTACCACGGCGGCGCCTTCGTCGTCTTCTCGAAGGCCTGAACGAGAACCTGGAGGTGGCGGCGCTCGAGGGCGTACGCCTCGGTCATCGGCGGCGCGCCGGCGGCGGCCGTGGTCTTCGCCGGTGAAGTGGACGCGCGCACGGAGAAGGATCCGCGGGTGCGGCCCTCGAGGCCGAGCTGGACCAGGCGGAGGGCCGGAGAAGGTTCGTCTGCGCGCGCGGCTCGACGAGTGTCACAGGGCGTCCGGTCGGAGAAGCTCGGCGAGGTGGCCGACGAGTTCGACCGCGTCCACAGTGTCCACCGCGCGCTGGCGGTCGGCTCGCTGCACTACATCGTGCGCCCCGAGCGCCTGCGGCCGTATTTGATCGAGGCGGTGGAGCGGGGAATGGCCCGAGAGCACGCGCGGCGGGAGGAAGCGGTGGAGGCGGTGCCGTGAGCGCCCCCCTCGTCCTCCTCGCCCCGGCGGTCGAGCTGCCTGCGGGCGACGAGTGGCTCTCTGCCGCGGAGCGCGCGGCCCTCCACCGCTTCCGCGTCCCGAAGCGGCGGCACGACTTCCGGCTCGGGCGCTTTGCCGCCAAGTGCGTCCTCGCCCGTCTCTACGACGACGAGGAGACCCCGGCCGCGCGCCGTTTCGAGGTCCGACCCGCCCCGGGAGGCGCGCCCGTGGCCTTTCGGACGGCGCTCGTCTGGACGTGAGGCTGTCCATCAGCCACTCCGCGGGATGGGGCGCGGCCGCCGTCCAGCGCGGAGGAGGGCCGGCTCGGGTGCGACCTCGAGCGGATCGAGGAGCGGAGCCGCGCCTTCGTCCAGGACTACTTCACACCGGCTGAGCAGGCGTTCGCGGCGGGAGGCCCCGACGGCAGTCGGCGGGCCACCCTCGTGTGGAGCGCCAAGGAAGCGGTCATGAAGGCCCTCGGGGAGGGACTGCGACTGCCGCCGGCGACGGTGGAGGTCGTGCCCGACCTCCTCTTTATGTCCCGCTCGGGGTGGCGACGATTCTTGGTCGCGGCCCCGTCCGCCGCGCGTGACATCCTTGGTTTCTGGAAGGGCCTCGGGGAGCTCTTGCTCACGGTGGCCGCGTGCGAAGAGCCGCGGCTCGTGGAGCGGATCGCGGATGCGGGGCCGGAATGGGTTCGCCCCTCCTTTTCGTCACTCCCCAGTCCGAGGCTTTGACCATGCCCTCCCTCGCCCGGCACGGACCGAGAGGGGGCGCGCGCCCGACAGCTCGCCCTCCCGGTACATCGCAAGGGTCGATCGGGCCACGGGGCGGGAGTTCGACGTCCCGATCCGGCCCGACGAGCTGCTCGTGCACGCGCACCGCGACCACCACCCGGTGGACGTCGCTGTCCAGTTCCTGGCCAGCCGGCTCGTCGAGCTGACCGGCCGCGACTGGCTGGCCCGCGAGGGCATGCGCCGCCTGAACCGCCTGGGCGGTGGAAACGCTGATGCCCAGGCGCTGGACGACGCGGATATGGAGCGGATGCGCAGAGAATCCTGGGGGTCGTCGGGCAGGGCTTCTTCGGCGTTTCCGCCAGGTGTCGACGACGACGGAGGGCGAGGTCCGGTCCCGGGTGGCCATGCTGCGCGAGGGGGCCCGCGCCGCCATGCCCTCCTCGGTGCCCGGCCACGGCCCGCGTACCCGCCACCGGCGCCACCGGCTTCCTGGGCAAGGAGGTCCTCGTGCAGGCGGCGGCGGACCCCCACGTCGTCGAGGTGGTCTGCCTCTTGAGGCCGGAGCGGGTCGGCAACGGGTCCACGGGCCGCACTGCCAGGATCGCCGGCGCGGAGCAGCGGGGCGCGCGTCTTCTCCGGCACGTGGGGATCTACGGTGCGGCGGCGCGCCGCGTCCGCTTCGTGGAAGGCGACGTGGAGTGTGCCCGCCTCGGGCTTCCCGCGGCGGAGATCGCTCGCCTGCGCCGCACGCTGACCCACGTCGTGCATTGCGCGGCCAGCGTCGCCTTCGACGATAGCTACGAAAGCCTGTTCCGGGCCAACGTGATCGGCTCTCGGAACGCCCTCGCCTTCTCGGTGGATCTCCAGCGCGCGCCCGGCTCGCCGTTCGTCGCCCACCTCGCGGTCGAGACCTCCTACATTCACGGCCGGCGGCGCCGAGAGGCGCGGGAGGATCGGCTGGCCTTTCCCGCGCACTTCTACAACAACTTCTACGAGCTGACGAAGGCGATGGCCGCGATCGAGACCGAGCGGACGATGCTCGACGAAGGCCTGCGGGTCGCGCAGCTCCTGCCGTCCATCGTGATCGGCGATGCCCGCACCGGCAACAACCGCGGCGACACCAAGGTCGTGAACGCTCCCGTCAACGCCTTCGGGCGGGTGAAGCGGGCGCTGGAGGGGGCCTCCTCCCTTTCCTGGCCGGAGCGCTTGCGGGCCTCCCTCGTGGGCGTCCTCGGCACCCGCTTCCCCGCGGACCCTTCCGCGCAGTTGAACCTCGTGACCGTGGACCGGGTGGCCGCCGGCATCCTCGCTTCCCTGACGGAGCCCCAGGCGATCGGGGCGCGCATCCACCTCGCCACGGATAACCGCATCCGGTCCGAGCAGATCGTGCGGGTCATTCGCGAGGAGCTCGAGATCGACGTGCGCCTTTCCGATCCCACGCTGACCCGCGTCGTCACCCTGCCTCTCGCAAGGGCGGTGCTCGTGGCGGTGGGGGAGCCCAAGCTGGGCCAGGCGTTCGAGCGGCTGGGCGCCCTCTTCGGCGCCTACGTGGAGTGGGGCCAGACCGTGCACGAGGTGGGCGACGACGTGAAGCTCCTCGCCCTGCCCGCCCGGCGCCCGGACACGCTGGGAGCCTTCCGGATGATGTGCCGACACAGCCGCTTCGTCCAGGAGTTCGGCGCGGTGCGGGAGCCGGAGGAGATCGCGCGGCGCGAGCGGCTCTGGGAGCGCGCGATAGACGACATGGAGTTCGGAACCGACCGGCCCGCCGCTTCCCTGTCCGGGCGCGAGTTCCGTGACCTGCTCGAGGCCCGCATCGATCTCGCCCGGTTCCGAGAGCGCCGCGCCTCATGAGGCGTGTCATGCCCACGGACCGAAGGAGGACGACGTGAACCGAATCGCGATCACCGGCGCCGCCTCGTTCGTGGGCGCGCGACTCCTGCGGCGGCTCGTGGAGCAGCGCGGGGCACGCTCGGTGGTGGTGCTGGACGTCACCCATCCCCCCGCCGCCCTCCACAACGTGAGCTATCACCTCGTCGACCTGACGCTGCCCGGCGCCGACCGCAAGCTGATGGAGGTGCTCCGCGACGAAGGCGTGCAGACCGTCGTCCACGCCGCGTTCTTCACGGATCCCCGGCGGGACACGAGCTACTCGCACGAGCTCGAGTCGATCGGCACGATGAACCTGATGGGCGGCTGCACCGCCGCCGGCGTCCAGCACGTGGTGCAGCGGTCCTTCACGGCCGTCTACGGGGCGCACGGGCGCAACCCTGCCTTCCTGACCGAGGAGGACGCCCCCCACCCCGACGAGCGCTTCTTCTGGGTGAAGGACAAGCTCGAGGCCGAGCAGCACGCGCTGTCGTTCGCCCGACGCTACCCGCAGATGAAGGTGAGTGTCCTCCGCCTGGCGCCGTTGCTGGGGCCCGGCCTCTTCAGCTTCTACACCCGGCTCTTCGCCCGGCGCGCGGTCACGGTGGTGATGGGCTACGACCCCCTGCTGCAGTTCCTCCACCCCGACGACGCTCTCGCCGCGTTCCTCGCCGCGCTCGAGACGAGGGCGGACGGCATCTTCAACATCGTCCCCCGCGACACGATCAGCCTGCTCACCGCGCTCCACCTCGCGGAGAAGGTGACGATACCCGTCCCCCATCCGCTGGCCTATGCGCTCGCCGACGCCGCGTGGTCCACTGGCCTCGGGGAGGCTCCGGGTGGATTCATCGACTACGTGCGCTATCTCTTCGTGGCCGACGGCGCGAAGGCGAGCCGCGAGCTCGGGTTCGAGGCCCGCTACGGCAGCCGGGAAGCGCTGATGGACTACCTGGCCTATCGATACCCCGATCGTCATCGCGCCCCCGTGGGGGCGGCGACGGAGGCCCACCCATGAGGACACGGCGGAAGAAGGCGATTACGACGTCGCGCGCACGCGCGGTGGAGCGGCGATCCGCCCCACAGCGACCACGGTCCGAAGCGCGCGCGCGCATCGTGGCGCTCGAGCGGGAGCTCGCGGGGACGCGCCGAGATCTCGAGTGGGCGCGGCGAGGACAGATCGCGGAGGAGGGGCTGCAGGTCAGCATCGCCCGGATCGTGCAAGCGGGGATGCGCGGGCTCACCCTCGACAACCTCGGCCGGCTGCAGGCCGCCATCTACTTCGCCTGGCACTCCGTGGAGACCGACGAGTTCGGGCGGGATCGGGCGTTCGCGGAAGCCCTCCGCCCCTTCTTCGAGTTCCTCTACGACGTCTGGTGGCGGGTCGGAGCCTCTGGCATCGAGCACATCCCGTCCTCGGGGGCGGCGCTGCTCGTGTCCAACCACTCCGGCGTCCTTCCCTACGACGGGGCCATGATCAAGCTCGCGATCGAGCGCAACCATCCCGCGCGGCGCGACTGCCGCATGCTCATCCTCGACATGTTCGCGCTCCTGCCCTTCCTCGCCCCCGCCCTCATGAAGAACGGCGAGGTCCGCGCGCATCCCGCCAACGCCGACCGCCTGCTCGCAAGAGGAGAGCTCGTCGGCGTCTTTCCCGAGGGGATCAAGGGTGTCGGCAAGTACTTCAGCGAGCGCTATCGTCTCGCCCGCTTCGGCCGCGGCGGGTTCGTGCGGATCGCGCTGCGCACGCGCTCCCCTCTCATCCCCTGCGCGGTCGTGGGCGCGGAGGAGATCCACCCCGTCCTCGGGAGGGTCGACTGGGTGGGGCAGCTCTTCGGCCTGCCTTACTTCCCGCTGACTCCCACCTTCCCCTGGCTGGGACCGCTCGGGCTCGTTCCGATGCCGTCGAAGTGGTCGATCGACATCGCCGACCCCATCCCCATGGACGGATACGGGCCGGAGGCGGCGGAGGACCCCATCCTCGTCAACCGGATCGCGCAGGAGGTGCGCGAGACGATCCAGCGAATGGTCGACGGCCGGCTCGCCCGACGCCGATCCGTCTGGTTCGGGTGACCCAGGAGAGAAGGAGGCGCGCAGTGGAGCGAAAGGAATTCCTCGGCAGATCGCTGACGGTGATCGCCGGTGTCGGCCTCGGTTGTCCGTGCCTCGCGGCGGGAGATCAGCAGGCGACCGCGCCAGCCCCGGACCCGGCGCTCGCCCCCGGCCATCCAGGCGCGACCACGTTCGCGAAACGCACCGAGTTCGGAAAGAAGTGGATCGGTCGCTTCATGCGCGTCGTGGACGAGCGATTCGACGAGAAGACGCGGCGCGAGCTGATGGAGGCGAACGGCCGCGCCTGCGCGATCGCCGCGTACGGGCCGCCCGATCCCTCGAAGACGATGTCGCTCGATGCCTTCGTGGCGGCGCTGCAGAAGCACCTGGGAGAGGAGAACGCGCGGCGTGAAGGCGACATCGTGTACTTCAACTACAGGCAGCACCCCGACGCGCCGCGGATGGCCGACGGCTACTGCTTCTGCAAGCTGGTCGAGGATGGCCCGGCCGACCTGTCCCCTACCTACTGCAACTGCTCGGCGGGCCACGTGGCCTACCTGTTCGAGAAGAACGTCGGCAAGCCGCCCGTGCGCGTCGACGTGCTCGAGTCGGTGCGCCGCGGCGGCAAGGCCTGCCGCTTCGCCGTTCACGTCGGCAACGTCTAGGCCGTCAAGGCTCCACCGACTTGTCCTTCGGAAGTCCCAGCTTTTCGTAGAGCCGCCGTCGACCTTCCTTGTCCTCATCGAGGATGCGCCGCGCGTAACGGGCCACGTCGGCCGCCACGCCGCGCGGGACCACGAGAACGCCGTCGCCGTCGGCCACGATCACGTCGCCGGGCACGACCAGCACCCCGCCACACACGATCGGACGGTTCACCGACTCGATCTCGTTGCGCCCGGGCCGGATGCCCCGCCCGGGACGCCGGAAGTAGAGCGGCACCCTCTCGGTGACGATCTCGTCCGTGTCGCGCGCGGTCGCGTTGGTCACCACGCCGACCATCCCGCGACTCTTCCAGGCGAGGATGTTGTTCGAGCCGATCGAGCCCACGTCGGCCCGCTCGGCGTCGTCGATCACGAGCGCGGAGCCCGGGCGCAACAGCGCCTGGAACGGCTCCGGCGAGAGCGCGTCGTACCACTCGCCCGCCCACCTGTCGTACTCCTCGACGGGCCGCTTGCCTGCGGGAGCCCGCTGGGTGGGCACGTAGCGCGCGGTGATCGCGATCCCGATGAAGCGGTGGGTGAAGGCCTGGTGGTCCTTCCAGAGCGCCCGGATCTCGGGGTCCATGAGGCCGACGTTCTGAAGCCCCATCGCGTCCATGCCGTCGGTGACGTCTGCGACCCGCAGGCCCTCGAAGCGCGAAAGCAGTGCACTGTCCTCCTGCTCGGAGTGGACCGGCGTCGCTATGAAGCTCCTGCCCGCACGGGCATCGGGCGCCTTCGCCTGCGCGAAGGCGAGCGGCACGAGGCACATCAGCGTGACGAGGGCCGGCGGAGTACCGATCACGAACCGAGAGGCGCGCATCCCACTTCCTCCCTTCTGGCGTCGAGTGGCACAGGGCCCGGATCCTGCGCTGATACGGGGATCTTAGCCTGTGCACGTAATCGACACGCCATCCCCCGGAATGCGAAGAATCAGCCGCCGGAGACTAGACTGGGACGGTGGACGCGCCGTCGGGGCTGCCCTTCGACACGGTCGAGGGGGCACACGAGTATGTTCGGCTCCTCGCTGAGGCAATCGCCGAGGCGGAAGAGTCCGTGAGGGACGACATCGCGGCAGCCCGCGCGCAGGGAGCGTCGCGCCGAGTGGACGCCCTCCAGCTCGTAGCCTTCAAGCTCGAGAAGCTGCGGGCACACGTCACGAGCAGCCGACGGCTCTTGAAGGACCTGCGCACGCTGCGGCGCCTGCTCCTCGAGGAGCGCGGACCCGAGTAGCGTGCAGCTCACTCGCAGCGCACGGCCCTACTCCCGCTGCGCGCGGCTCGGCTGGTGGCCGGGGAGGAACATGTCCTGCCACTTCAGGCCGAGCTTCTTCTGCATGTCCAGCGGGTACGACCAGTCGCCGAGGTCGTTGGCCCCGGCGTTGTTCGTTCCGAAGGTGAACTTCGCGCCCTTCGACCTGGCCAGGCGGAGGAAAGCCTCGCTCGGGATCCTGTACCGGGCGTTGATCTCGATCGCGACCCCGTGCTTGACCGCCGCGTCGATCACCCGTGTCATCCGCTCTTCGGTCCAGAGGGAGTCATACCTCGGGGCGATCGCGGCCGGTAGGAAGGTCGGGTTGACGTAGATGTCGATCGGCTCCGTTTCCAGGATCCCGACGGTCTTCTCCACGAGCAGGTCCATGAACGCCTGCTCGCGTGCCGCAGCGTCCATCTGGCTATTGAGGGACCCCGGGCCGATCTCGACCTCCTCGGGCATCCAGAGGCGCATGCGCTTGCCCGCCGGGTTCGTCCAGGTCATCGAGTCCGTGAAGACGTAATCGAACTTGGCCCGGGTCTCCTTCGAGAACATCCCGACCCACTCGCGGCCCTCGGCCTGCAAGCCCACGAAGACGGGCTGGCCCTCCATCGTCTTCAGGAACTCGAGCGCGCCGGCGTCGTCGTGGATGGGAAAGCCCTTGCCGCAGTTGACGGCGATGCCGAGGAACATGCCCGTCGCGCGCGAGAGGTTCAGGGCCTGCTCGATCGTGAGCCCGCCCTTGAGGTGGGCGTGCAGGTCCACGCTGGGGAAGTTCTCCCGGCCGAGCGCGAGGATCTGGACGTAGCGCTCGTCGACGACGGGCATCGGTGCGGCGAGGGCAGGCGCATCGGGAAGCGGCCTCACGCGGAGGTTGCGGTAGAAGACCTTGCTCCCGGGATCGTGGCACTGGATGGCGAAGCTGCCCCGTCCGAGGCGATTCATCTTCGGGGCGCCTGCCGGGAGCGGGCCGGGCGGCTCGATCCAGCTCACGACCAGCGTGCCGTTCACCCGGATCTCGACCCGCGGCTTCTGGACGGTGACGTCGAGCGTGAACCACTCGTCGTCCTTGGCCATCGCCTTGTAGACGTTCCGGATGCCGTACAGGCTGCCGGTCATCTTGTTCTCGAGGTAACCGTCGTGCTCCTTTTGGGAGTTGTCGACCTGGACCTCGAATCCCTGGGCCGGCCAGTCCCTTTCCTGGTACGCCGTGTGGAAGTAGAAGCCCGAGTTGGCGCCGGCGCGAGCCCGGAACTCGACCTGGGCCTCGAAGTTTTCGAACGAGGCCTTGCCGTCCGGTCCCACGTAGAAGAGGTGGGCCCGCGGACCGTCGCAGGCGATCGTCCCGTCCACGACGCGGAAGGAGGCCGGGTTCTCGGAGGCCCTCCATCCGGCCAGCGTCTTTCCGTCGAAGAGGGACACCCAACCCTCGTCGGCGGCGCCGGCGCCGGGTGAGGAAAGAAGAACGGCAGCGAAGAGCGTGGGAGCGAGGAGCACGGTCGAGATCGACGACAGCGTGGCGTTCATGGGCGGTCCCTCAGACAGGGTCGGCTTAGCGAGTGTCGAAACGCACTGGCACGTGGGTGAGGAACGCCACCGGATTACCTGCTTCCTTGGCGGGATCGAATTGGCCACTGTCGAGCACAAGCCAGCGCAGCGTCGTCGAGGCTAGGGACTGACAGCCTCACCTTGGCGTGGGCGACCCCTCCTTCCTCCGATGAGGATGTCCACGAGCAAGCTTCCCATAGCCTTCTTGCGGAATGCATCCTCGGGGTACTCCGGTAGGTTCATCCGCTTGGGTGTGAAGGTACGCGCTTTTCAGCGGCGCGGGATATCCCTCGAAAGCAGCGTTCGCGCGATCAACAAGGCCAGGAGCGGGATGGCAATCGCGTAAACGTACTGCGTCCGCGACACGCCGATGCCGAACGGAAACCAGATGCCCGGTACGCCGATCGGATCGAGCAGCTCGCCGCCGAAGAGCCCGGCCATGATCGAGGTCAACGTGATCAACGCCAGGATCCGCAGGGGTCCGCTGCGCGCAATGCGCGCGCCTGTCACGACGAGCAGCGCGATCGACCCGAGCCGGCTGGCGCTGGTCACACCCGCCGAATGGATCACGGCGCCGATGATCCCGGCGACCGCCAGCACGACAGCCGACACATCGATGCTTCGCCACGGCGGCAGGCACCAGCGGTTCCAGGCCAGAGTCCAGGCGGCCACCGCCGGCACCCACATCACCTTCGCCAGCAACGCGTAGGTAGCCAGATCTTGCAGATCGGTCCAGGCGACGATCGCATTGTTGAGGCGCCTGGACGCCATCAGCGCAAGCGCGATGCTGGCCAAGATCAGGAAACCCGGGTGGCTGCTGCGAGACCTGTACCCGAGCACCAGGCCGATGAGCGCAAACATCGCCAACGGCTCGATCGCATCGACGATGTACCCGGCGATGGTTCGCTGCCACTGCACGCGGTGGAGCGCATCGCTGATCGGCCGCGGAGCCAGTATGGGCGCGCTGTGCATGCCGCCGCCGTCTGGGCTGGCCCCGGAACCGGGCGGCATGAATGCGCGGACCGCGAGGACGCCACGGGTGCCCGCCGCATCGGCGGGAAGGGCGAATTGCATCGGCCGCGTGCCGACGACGCGCGGGGCCGGGCCGAGCCGGCCCGATCCGCCCAGTAGTTGGCCATTCCAATAGAGTTCGTAGCCACTCTCGACGAGAGTCGGCCCGAGGATGTCCCACGACGCGTGACCGGCCGGCACCGTCACCGCGCGCCGGTACCAGGCGTAGCCGTGATAGCCGGGATGACCGCGCGCCATCCACCCGCCGACGTAATCGGGCAGACCCACGTCGCCATCATGGCTGCCCGGCACGGCGGTGAGGTCGATCGTCTCCCAGTCGTTGTCGTCTGTATTGGCGTCCGCCCAGTGTGGGTCATCGCCGGTATGGAATCGCCAGGCGCCATCGAGCAGCGTCGCGGCGGCGCGCAGCGCCGGCGGATCAGGGCGGCCGCCGGTCGCCAGGTCGGCGACCACGAGGGCGAAGGTCAACAGCGTCGCGATGGCGATGCCGGTGATCAGCTTGCGTTGTGTCGCGTCGATCGATGTCGCCGTCGAAGATATCGACTTGGGCGGCATGGCGTACACGGTACCACCCAAGACTATTCAATTAGTTAGTGGCCACGTTGCGGGCTCCGCATTGGCCGCACTGCACTACAAGATCGTCCGTCGCCGCCAAATAGCGTGCCGCGCCCTCGTCGCTCAACCCGAGCTCGTTGAGCTCGGGACCAATGCTTGTATTTGTACGGACCAGTAGGGCCGCCGCCAGCGAGCCGCCGCACGCGGTACACCTACCCTCGCTCAGCCGTGCCCGAACGAGGTCGTGGTAAAGCTCAACCGCCATGGCCGACCACGGCGTGTCTGCCGATGACTCGCTGGGAGCTGGTCTCCCCTCCGACGCGGCCTGCGGAGTTGCAGGCCGCGACTCCACAGAGGGTGCCGCGACCCGAGTCGTGGACGATTCGCTCGGACCTGGCCTCCTTTCCGACGCTCCGGCCCGACGCTGTACGACATCAACGCACGCTCGGACGATGGAAATCGCCGCTGAGAGCTCTGCGTCGAAGCGCTTCCTCCGAAGAGGCTCGTCCCTGGAAAGGGCTGCCTCGGCCAGTGCAAGAGCATCCTGCGCATCCTCCAGCGTCGCCAGGAGCGTGGCGCTGAGTTACTTCGCCCCATTCCCATTCCTGCGCCCAATCGAGAAACATCGTGCAGACCTGCCAATCAACCACCCGCTCGTTTCCGTCACGCGTGTCGAGGTTGGGGTACTTCTGCCAGATGGCGAGCAGCATCCCCTTCGCACGTGCGGCCGCACCCCACAGAGGCTGAAGCTGAATTCGTAGCTTCGGAGGTGCCACCGCAAGAGCGACAGACTGGGCTTGCAGAAGGCTGCGAACCGCATCGCGGAGGAAGTCGGCGATTGCTCCCGCTGTATCCTGAGAGATCACGGCCAGCTAGTCTACAACCGCGACCCTCCAGCAGGATCCGCCCAACACCGGGATAAGCTGCGAGCATCCAATGCGCTCTTACCTTGCAGGAGGCTGAATGTGGGTCACAACGTCGGGAGGCAAGCTCGTGAACCTCGACAACGTGGAGTACATCGGCATCGAGGGCAGGAAGGTCTACGCCAGGCTTGATGTACAGCGGTCGGAGGTGCTGATCGAAGCGGAGAACGCAGCCGAGTACATCAGGACGCTTGGAATCGCGCTCACCAACGGCACCAACCACGTCGACATCCGCCACGTGTGAGGGTCGTGGGCGCGACCGTGACCAGCCCGCATCCAGGTTGTACGATCTAGCCGCGACGTCCCCGTCGACGTAGCCGTCGATTCGAAGGAGAGCAAGCCCATGAAAGTTGCGCGCGTGTTTCTGTTTGCCATTTCGTCGTTGTCGCTGCTGGTGGACGCTCGGGCCAACACCTACGGCTCCGTCGAGCCGATCGCCAACCCGGCGGTCATCGACACCCGGCCCCTGCGGGACCAGGACCTGAAGGTCCGCGAGGCGTTCGCCCAGCAGCTCCTCCAGTGCGGCATCGTGGACGACGTGATCAAGGTGCTCTCCTCGACCCGCGCCATCACCACCGTCAACGACCTCAACACGCACTTCGAGGTCGGGGCGGGCGGCTTCGCCGGAAGCACGAACCCCGCTTACGTCTACACGGTGATCGACAGCGGCCCCAACGCGGCGAGCCAGGACGACGTCAAGGTGCTGACCGACAGCCTCGGGTACGTCCTGTCGCAGGGCAGCGCGTTCCTGCTCGACGCGGACGACACGGCGAGCTTCGACTTCCCCGCCAACTACGTCGTCCTCAACTTCGCAACGCCGCCGTCGATCAGGAGGTCGGCCGCGCTCTTCGAGACCGTCGGCCGGATCGACCCCGAGCTCTTCGAGACCGACACGAGCGGCTACACGCAGTACGGCCGCGCCTACCTCTCGCTTCAGTCCGCCGTGCCCGACCAGCAATTCATCGACGGGTACGTGGCGGCGGCGGCGGCGTTCGGCGTCGAGTACACCCCGATCGTCGGGGGAAGCCCCTCGCTCTTCGCGGGAGGCGCCGCCTTCCCCGGCAACGACTGGACCCAGAGCCCCCGCGGCGAGGAATACCTGGCCCGGATCCCGTCACAAGCCCACTCCGAGCTCGCTCGCATCCGCGCCTTCCACCTGAGCGTCACCCGAAAGGTTCTGCGCCGGATCGAGCAGGGACGACCACGACGTGGTCGAGTTCAGCTGCCACTGAGCCGCCGGCCGATCGTGCTGAGCTGCGTCCTTCGGGCGGTCGGGAGGATGCAGCCATGCTTCATCTGCAGCTCAACGCCATCGTCCTTCTTCGGCTCCCCTTCGGATTGAGCTGACAATCCGCGCGTCGGCCGTTCGATTTCGTCCCAGGCCACCACCCGTCCCGTGCCAAGTGCGAAGATTCATGTTGATGCGGGAGGTGGCGTATGTTGGCGCGCAGCTCGAAAGTCACGGGAACCATAGTCCTCGTGATAGCGACCCTGCTTGCAGTCGCGATAACGCAGACGGTCGGCTGGCGGCCGTTCATCGGACCGAGAGCGAGACCCCTCACGAACCGGACGTTTCGAAAGAAGTCCCGCCCGCATGGAGCGCGGCCGATACCTTGTGGAGAATCTGGCGGGGTGTCTTGATTGCCACAGCGAGCGAGACCGCGCCAAGCACGAGGCGCCACTGGCATCCGGCGCGTTAGGGGCGGGATCTGTCCTGCCGATTGCAGCAGTCATGGGTCAAATAGCCGCGCCCAATATCACGCCTGACCGGGAAACCGGGGTTGGCAGCTGGACGGATGATCAGTTGGCACGAGCCATCCGCGAGGGAATCGGTCACAACGGCCAAGCTCTCTTTTACTTGATGCCCTACGAGAGCTACAGCCATTTGTCAGACGAGGATCTCGCTTCGGTCGTGGTCTACCTGCGATCCTTGAAACCCGTCCATCACGTCGTTCCTCCCACGCAGATTCGCTTTCCGTTCAACCACCTGATGAAGAGTGGTCCGCAGCCCATTACCAGCCCCGTTCCGCCGCCCGATCGTTCCACGGCAGTAAGACGGGGGGAGTACCTGGTCAGCGATCGGAAACTGCGACGGGTGCCACACTCCACGGAAGAGGGGAAGAATCGTTCCGGGCTTGGGATTTGGGGGAGGATCCTCGTTTAAGGGACCCTGGGGAGAGGTGGCGAGCGCCAACATCACACCGGACGCCTCAGGCATCTCCTATTACGATGAGACGCTCTTCGTGCAAGTCATGCGCACCGGTTATGTGAAGGCGCGGGAACTCAAATCGATCATGCCGTGGTGGAACTATCGGGGTCTAACCGATGGCGACCTCAAGGACATATTCGCCTACTTGAGCACACTCAAGCCCGTCAGGCATCGGGTGGACAATACTGAGGCGGCGACGCTGTGCAGACTCTGTGGGCTCCACCACAGCTCGGGGAATCAAAACTGAGGCAATCGTGACCCAACGACGGGATTGAAGTGGGCGCCGGAAATCGGTCCGAAGGCGAGAATGAGCGCGGCCAGCGCGGCCCCCGTCGCGAGCGTGTTCGCGAGCAGTGCAAGGGCGGTATTCCCGCCGGCAGCCGCTCCCCCATGATCCCCGACCCGACGATGCTACGACCCCAGGTTTCTGAGGATGTCTGGCGAGATGACCCGGACCTTGCGTCCGTCCACCTCGATCAAGCGCCGGCGCTTGAGCTCGGAGAGTGCACGCGAAGCCTGCTCCCGCACCGTGCCGAGATGAGCCGCGAGCTCGTCTCGCGTATGCGGCAGCTCGATTCTCGCCTGACCTGTTCGATCTCGCTCTTCGAGAAGGAACGCTGCGAGACGTCCGATCACGTCGCGCAATCCAAGCCCGGCCGCGAGTGCCGCAAACTTGCGTACACGCCCGGCCAGGACACGAATCACCTCGGTCGCGGCCCGCGGCTCTCGTGACAGCGCGGCCAGCAGTGGATCCCGGGGGACCAGGACCAGGGTCGCGTCCTCCACCGCGAGCGCGGAACCGACGTAGCCGTTTCCATCGAAAGTCGGCACCTCGCCGAGCGTCGCACCCGGCCCTTCCTCGTGCAGCACCTGCTCGCGGCCGCGCGGCGACGACCTGACAAGACGCACGCGACCCTTCAGGATCAGGAACACGCCGCGCGGCATCTCCCCCTCCGCGAACAGTGTCTGCCGACGGCCAAGCACCTTCACGTCGCAGCGCTCGGCAAGGGCCTGAAACGCCTTGTCGGACAGCGCCGCGAGATAGCCCACGCGACGGAGAGCAGCTCGGGCGTCGGGTGTGAGTTTACTCATGGACCCTTCCGGCGGCGTCCTGGACGATGCTCTGCGTGACGCGGACCGCGTGCCCCTGTGGGGCCAGGCACTCGGGCCCGGCGCACTGGAGTGTGACATGAACGTGATCGTGCTGACGTTGGCGACGGCTCTGGCTCAAACCGGCGAGCAATCCACGGAAAAGAAGATCGACCCGGCGGCCTGTCCGATGCACGAGCAGCACATGAAGCAGCAGGCGGCTGCCCGCTCGGCAGCACCGGACAGCCATCACGCTCAACTGCTGGCCCGGGGAGCGCGGGCGATGGGCTTCGATCAGCAGCGCACGTCGCACCATTTCCGATTGTCCGACTCGGGCGGGAGCATCGAGGTGCACGTCAACGATCCGAACGATCGGGAGTCCAAGCAGCAGATCGCTTCACACCTGCAGTTGATCGCCCAGCAGTTCGCGTCGGGCGACTTCAGCATTCCGCTCGCGACCCACGGCGAAGAGCCAGCCGGAGTCTCCGAGTTGAAGCGTCTGCGCCAGAAGATTCGCTACAGGTTCGAGAAAACGGCACTCGGGGGACGCGTCGCCATCGCGACGACCGACCCGGCCGCGCTCACTGCGGTCCACGCCTTTCTCCGCTATCAGATTCAGGATCACCAGACCGGCGATCCGACGAGCCCATCCCAGCGCTGAAGTGGCGCCAACGTACGGGTCAGTCTCGCCCCGACCTTCTTGTATAATGTTTCCTCGGAGGGTCACCTTGGATTTGTCACCACTAGATGCCGAACGCCTCCGGGCCATCCGCGCTGCCGTCGAGAACGAGCTCCGGCTCCTCGACGAGCTGCTCTCGCGAATCTCGAGTCCCGCGCTGAAGCGAACCATCGCGATGGCCCGCCGCGATGTCTGGGAGATCGAGCCGAATCTTCTCAAGTTCGTGGCGGAGAGCCCGGACCCCAATACCTTGCTCGCGGGGGCGGAGCACTGCCTGGCGGCGGCTGTCCGCGCGCGCGAACTCGCCCAAGCGGACGCTGAACGTCACCGCCTGAGCCCCCATCCGCTCCGGTGTGACACTGGCGAAACCGTCACGCCGGCCGCGCGTCGCTTTCGTCTCAGAGGCTACGCTGCCCGCCATGCTGAGAGTGGTGATTCGAGTCGACGCTGACGGCGAATGGCCCGTTCTGGTGGACGATCGCGATGAGCTGCGGGCTGGCGAGGGCGTCAGCTTCCGCTACGTCTGCGACGTGAGCACGACCGCGGAAGGCAACGCGGTTCGCTTGGAATGGCTCTCGCGGCGACTGCCCCCGAAGGTGCTCACGCCCCCCTTCCCTTCAGAGTCCTGGCCAATCTGAACCGCTCTCACAGCAGTATCGCTCACCGCGCCGCGACGGGCTCCATGATCCTGAGCACGGGGTGCCCGCCCACGTCCTCGAGCGGCAGATAGACGAGGTGCGTCGCGGGGTCGACCGAGACCGTGTGAGCGTGTGGCAGCGCCAGCCGTCCGAGGGACGAGAGCCGCTTGCCGTCCTGCCGGAAGACCGAGACGCTGCCGGACTCGGCGGCGACGTACAGCAGCCCCAGCCCGGGATCGAAGGCCAGCACGTCGGGATCGTCGCCCACCGCGTGCGTCTCGAGCACCTTGCCCGCTGCGAGGTCGACCACCGCGAGTGTGGCGTTGCCCTCCCCGGCCACGAACGCCAGGCGGTGGGCGGGATCGAGTGCGACCCCGTGTGGTTCCTTCACTCCGGGCAAGGGAACACGTCCCGTGACCTTTGCGGCGACCGGATCGACGACGGCCAGCTCCGCGGGCTCCGCGACGGCAATCAAGATCTGGCCTGACACCGAGTCGTAGACCGTGTTGCCCGCTTCCCCACCGAGCGGGATGCTCGTTACGAGGCGGTTCGTCTTGGCGTCGATCACGGCGTCGGCCTTGCTCCGCTCGTCGGAGACGAAGACGCGGTCGGCCTTCGGCGCGTAGGCGATCCCGTCTGGATCCGGTATGCCGGCCACTCGCGCGACCACCGTTCGAGCTGTCCGTGTCGACCACGACGACCTCGTGCGTCGCTCGCGCGGCGGCGTAGACGCGATTGCGCTCCGGCGCCACGAAGACGCCGCGGACGCGCGCGAAGCCGTCCAGGTTGGCCACTACCTTCCGCGCCCGCGTGTCGAACACCACGAGCTGGTCGGCGTTCATGTGAGAGATGTAGAGCCGCCCCGTCGTCGGGTCGAGGCTCTGGTAGTCGAAGCGGACGGCCGCGCCGGGCATCGGCACGTCCGCCACCAGACGCAGCGGAGCCGGCGTATCCGCGGATTCAGCAGGCCGCATGGCGGAGGCCCCCAATGCACACAGCAGCGCGGCTGCTGCACCCGATGAGGCAGTGAACCTTCGATTCATGGGCACCTCGCGTCATTCCGATGTTACGCCGAGCCGTACGAAGGCGATCCTGCAGAGATAGCGTCGATCCGGTCCAATAGAATGCAAGCTGCGTCGTCGAGTTGGCGCGAAGGAGAGATCGGATGCGACCTCGCCCCTTGCTGGTTCCAGTGCTCCTGTCGTTTGCCGTCGTCGCCGGCTCCGCGGAATCGGTCAAGCGGGACTTCGAGTCCGAGGCCGTCGGGACTCCACCTGTCGGGTTCGACTTCGCGCGCACCGGCGGCGGTGCCGAGGGGCAATGGGTCGTTCGCGTGGAGAAGGGCGCAACCACCAACCACGTACTGGTGCAGGAGAGCGCGGACCCGACCGACTATCGTTTCCCCCTGGCGGTCCTGAAGCAGGGCCTTTACAAGGACGTCGTGCTCGGCGTCCGCGCGCGGCCGTTGTCCGGCAAGGTCGATCAGGGCTTCGGTCTCGTCTGGCGCTACCGGGATGCCAACAACTACTACGTGACGCGGTGCAACGCCGACGAGGACAACTGCACGATCTATCACACGGTCGCGGGGCAGCGGCGCCCGTTCCTGAGCAAGAGCGTGAAGGTCGCCAAGAACACCTGGCACACGCTGAAGCTCGAGGCCTCGGCCGACCGCTTCGTCGTGACTTTCGACGGGAGCGTCGTCCTCGACGCGCGGGACGTCCAGCTTCAAGGAAGCCGGCAAGGTCGGGCTCTGGACCAAGGCGGACTCCGTGATCGAGTTCGACGAC
The DNA here is from genome assembly GCA_963724555.1 of uncultured Acidobacteriota bacterium. Taxonomy (GTDB): domain Bacteria; phylum Acidobacteriota; class Vicinamibacteria; order Fen-336; family Fen-336; genus DATBSL01. The sequence goes on along the minus strand of CAVRVE010000020.1, from coordinate 400,632 downwards.
CTCGTGGTCGAAGGGCGGTGATTTCCACCGCGGGGGAATGGTCGCTACTATTGTGAAGACGTCCTGGGGTAACCGTGCGCCCAGTCAGGCGCCGGACGCGCTCAAGCACCGCCTGGCTGGCCACTGCATTGGATTGTCAGCACGATCATCCGCTGCGCTTTCAATGCGCAGTGCTCCCCTTCCTCGCGGCCCGAACGTAAGCCAGAACGTCCCCATGCTCGGCCCCAACATGGCTCGTCACGTTCATCGCCTTTGCGACGGACCTCGTCCTGAACACCACCCTCGTGGTGTCCGGTGTGCCGCCAGAGGTCGCCTAGCGGCAAGTGGCGCACCGGAACGTCGCGGGAATAGTAAAATTGCCAGTTTGCATTCGGACACGACAGAGGCGCCGACGCTTCCACCACGCTTCGAGGCGGATTCCGGCTTCTATGCCGAGTTGCGTCGGCGGGTCCGCCTCCAGCTGGGGGCGAGCGGCCGCCCGCCTCGGGGCACGAGAGCGATGTACGCCAAGACCGCCGTGCTCGGTCTCTGGCTCGTGGCCTCCTACCTCCTCCTGGTGTTCGGGGCGGACCGTGCCTGGCAGGCGGCGCTGCTTTCGCTCTCGCTTGGGCTGGCCGCAGCCGGCATCGGCATGAACGTCATGCACGACGGCTCACATGGCGCCTATTCGACCGACCGCCGGTGGAACCGCGTCATGGCCTTCACCCTCGACCTGCTCGGCGGCAGCTCGTACGTCTGGAAGAGCAAGCACAACGTGTTCCACCACACCTGGCCGAACGTGGCCGGTGTCGACGACGACATCGATGCCGGCTTCCTGGCGCGGCTCGCTCCCGCGCAGCCCCGCCACGCCTTCCATTGCTTCCAGAAGCTCTACATGTGGCCGCTCTATGGCCTGCTCGCGGTCAAGTGGCACTTCTTCGACGACTTCGCCGCGGTCGCCACGGGTCGCATCGGCGGACGGAGTCTCCCGCGCCTGAAGAAGGCGGACCTCTTCACCTTCGTCGCCGGCAAGCTCGCGTTCTTTGCCTGGGCGCTCGGCCTTCCGCTCGTGTTCCATCCCATCGGAACGGTGGCCGTCGTCTATCTCTCGAGCGCGGCCGTGGTCGGCCTCACCCTGAGCGTCGTCTTCCAACTCGCCCACTGCGTTCCCGAGGCGATCACCACTCCGGGGCGGTCGGTCTCGTGGGCCGTGCATCAGGTGGAGACCACGGTCGACTTCTCGCGGGGGAACCGGCTCCTCGGATGGTACGTGGGCGGGCTGAACTTCCAGATCGAGCACCATCTCTTTCCCCAGGTGTGCCACGTCCACTACGCGGGGATCGCTCCGCTCGTCGAAGCCACCTGCCGGGAGTTCGGCGTGAGCTATCGGACCAAGCCCACGCTGGGTGCGGCGCTCGGCGCTCACTACCGGCTCCTGGAGCGGTTGGGCCGCGCCGAAGCCGCGCCCCCCGCCTAGCGCTCGGCGGCGGTCCAGCCAGGCAGGGCGGTGGCCGTCGTGACCGCCCGCAGGATCGCGTCGCTCACGACCTCCGAGGCGATCGCGCCCAGGCTGGTCAGCGAGACGTCGCGGACGAGCGCGCCCGTCGAGACGGTGAGGACCTGATCGCCGTCGCCGTTGGTGTGGTAGGGGTTGATGGCTCGAGCGGCGCCCGTGTTCGCCATCATGGCGAGCTTGGTCAGCTGGGTCTTGGACAGCGCGACGTTCGTGGCCACGACACTGAGCGTCGTGGCACGAAACGGCTGGTCCGCCAACGGCACCTGGGCAGTGGCCTTCGATTGGAGGTCCTGGCGCAGCACGTCTACGCTTCGCGCGAAGGTGCGTCCGTCCTTCGAGCGTGCGCCGGCGACGATCCGGCCGGTGCGCCAGTCGAGGATGTCGCCTGCCGAGTTGGCGACGGCCATGGCGGCGACGACGACGTCGCCGAAGCGAGCGGATGCGGTGCCGACCCCGCCCTTCATGCCGGGCATTCCGCGGCCGACGAACATCTTCCCCACGGTGGCGCCGCTGCCGACGCCCACCGAGCCTTCGGGTATCGGCCCGCCCGTGGCGGCGACGCAGGCCCGGTAGGCCTCCTCGGCGCCGGGCCGGATGTGACCGTCGCCCATCGCGAGGTCGTCGATCACCGCCCCGACCACGATGGGGATGCGGATGCCCGGGATGCCCCAGTCGTAGCCCATTCCGCGCTCTTCGAGGTAGCGCACGACGCCCGCGGTGGCGGGCAGGGCCATGGGTCCTCCGCCCGTGAGCAGGATCGCGTGGATCCGGTCGAGGGGACTCACGGGCTGGAGCACGACGCCGAGAGATTCGCCGGGCGCGGAGCCGTCGTAGTCGGCACCCGCGACGACGGGTGCGTCGAACAGGATGGCCGTGCACCCCGTGGGCCGGCGCGTGTCGGTGAAATGACCGACCCGAATGCCCCCTACGTCCGTGAGCGAGCCTGCTGCTGGCGGCAGTTCCCGCTGCTCCGCCCGCGTCTCGCGCGTCAGCAGGCCGAGCGCCACCGGCGCCGCGACGAGGCGCGCGGCGAGACTACGTCTCGAGATCACCCTGTCACACATGCTCCGCATGATAGCGGCTCGAGTCCTAGAGCACTGCCTCGCGGCGGCTGTCCGCGCGCCTGGTTGTCGGCCACGGTTGTAAACAGGCGGCTCTTGCGCGTCGGGATGGTGCTGTTGTGACGCTCGTCGCAGCGTCACAGCCGAGCAGCCAACTTCCCCGGCCGCGGGGAATAGTTAGGGACATGGCCTGCTGTCGATTCATCGGTCGGAGGCGCACGATGACTAGCTTCGTTGGGACGGCGCTGCGTACCACCCGCTTCCTCGCTGCATCCGCTTTCCTCGCGCTCTTCTTCCCGGCCCCCCTGAGAGCCCAGACCCCTGTGGTGATCGATTTCGAAGGGATACCTCAGGAACTGGTCTTCAACCGGTTCGCAAACCTGGGCGTGACCTTCAACGGACCCCTGGCGCGCGACTACTCGGAGACGCCCGGATTCGCGCATTCGGGCACCCAGGCTGTCGAGGTCTGCTTCGCGCAGGAGTTCTGCACCTCGCCGCTCGAAGTCAGCTTCACCGCCGGCCAGGCGCACGCGAAAGTCTTCGTCGGCTACACCGCGCAGCTCCCGCAGCCCGCGCGCGTCACGATGCAGGCGCTCGACGGGAACGGGGCGGTGGTGGGGCAAGCCGAGGTCGCGCTCGCCGCCGGCACGTCGATTCCGGTCCAGAACCCGCTGGAGATCAACTCCGCGTCCGCGAACATCCGGCGGCTCGTCGTCGGGTTCGCACCCGCCAATCCGGGCGACACGGCCTTCAACAACGGGCTGGTCGTCGACGACGTCGAGTTCGGCGCCGCAGGGCCGCCGCCGGCCTGTCAGGCCACGTCGGCGCCTTCGGTCTCGCTCGACCAGCCGCCGAACATTCCGGAGGTCGTCGTGCAGGTGAACGGGTTCATGCTGCAGGGACAGGTGCAGACGGCCGCGCCCCTGGATGTGGCGAGGCTGACGATCCGGCAGACGCCGCCGCCTTTCCCGCCGAACACGAGGGCTGTCGACCTGCTGTCGACCGTGGTCCAGAGGGACGGTGGGAACTTCGGGGCGACCCGGATGAACGGCGTCCTGTTTCCCGGGAAGAACAGCGTCTCGCTGCGTGTGGAGAGCTGCGCCGGGAACAGCACGGACAGCGCTGTCGTCGTGTTCAATCCGATCGCCCCCGGCACGGGCTTCAAGCTTCTGGGGTTGGAGATCAACCAGGCCACGCAGGACGCGAGCAACAGCGTGCCGCTGGTGGCCGACAAGCCGACGCTCGTGCGCGTCTACGTCAGCGTGACGGGGCCGACTGCATCCATCAACGAGGTGGGCGGGGCGCTCACGGCCACGCGGCCGGGCGGCACGACACTCGTGCCGCTGCTGCGTTCGCTCAACGTCATCAACGCGACCCCTTCGACGGACGTCAACGCCAGGCGGCGCGACCTGACCGCGAGCCTGAACTTCATGCTGCCGGCGGACTGGATTCGCGCCGGCACGCTGCACCTGGAGCTGTCGAAGCTCACCATCCAGGGGTCGGACTCGGACCTGCCCTGCGATGCGTGCGGCAACGTGGACGCGATCGGGGCGCCTCGCTTCGTCCAGTTCAACCGGACGAAGCCCCTGAACCTCGTTCTGGCGCCCTACGAGTACACGCTCTCGGAGAAGCCCACCCCGGACATCCTGTTCACGCCGATGGGCGCGCTGCAATGGCTGAACAACGTCTACCCGCTCGCCGGCAGCTTTCCCTCGAGCGGGTCGGGCATCCATCTCGTGCGCATCCTCCCGCCGCGGCCGACCGCGCGCGACCTGCACACGGACAACGGGATCGGCGACTTCATAGACGACCTGCAGGACGTCATGAACGACCTGCAGGACCAGAGCGGAAGCAGCATGCCCTCCGACACACGACTGTTCGGCATGGTCCCGAGCGGGTCCGGCGGCGCTGCGAAGGCCTCCGGCAACGTCGCCTATGGCGACACCTGGGCCGTGGAGAACGGGCTCGTCCCCGAGCCGAACTACGAAGGCTACGGAGCGATCTGGGCTCAGGAGCTCGGACACACCTTCGGCCGGCGGCACGTCAGCACCGACCACGGCGAGATACCGCCCATCGACTCGAGCTTCCCCTTCCAGCACGGGGGCATCGCCGAGCCGGGCGCTGCGACCATCACCGGGTATTGGGTCGCGCCGACCCCGTCCCTCATCGATCCGGGCACGCCGGCCGAATGCAGGGCCCACGCGCACGACTTCATGTCTTACGGCAGCGTCAACAGCTCCGTCGGCGAGCACACACGGAGCTGGGTCTCGCCTTACACCTACAAGGCGCTCTTCAAGATCTTCGAGGACCTGAGCACGGCGAGCGCCGCCCCGCCGTCGCAACGCGCGGAGAAGCTCGTCGTCTCCGGGCGAGTCGCCGAGAACGGCCTCGTGACGCTCCGGCCTTTCCGCCGCGTCGTGACGGGGCTCACCACCGGTTCGGGCGCGAACGGCGAGTACTCGGCGACGCTGGTCGGCGCCGACGGCCGGACGCTGCTCACCTACCGCTTCGACGCCCGTGAATACGAGGGCGCCGAGCCGCACCAGCACGGCTTCAACGAGTACGTGCCGTGGAGCGAGGGGACGCAGGTCATCCTGATCCGACGCGGCAAGGCGGTGATCGGAAAGCGGACGGTGAGCCCCTCCAAGCCGTGGGTGCGCGTCCTCACTCCGAAGCCGGGCGACATCTGGGGCCGCGTGGCGACGATCACCTGGGAGGCCGGCGACGAAGACAAGGACGCGCTGACCTACACGGTGCTCTACAACACCGGCCGCGACTCGGTGTGGCTGCCGATCGCCACCGGCCTGACGCGGCCTTCGGCCACCGTCGACACGTCTCTCGTCCCCGGGTCGGCGAGGGCGCGCGTGCGCGTGCGCGCCACCGATGGGGTGAACACCACGGAGGCCGAGTCTTCGGGCACGTTCGTCGTGGCTGACCACCGGCCCGTCGTGACCATCATCGGGCCGAGCGCCAACCCGACGGTCGACGCGGGCGTCGGCCCGCAGCTCGCCGTGGCGGCCTACGATCCCGAAGACGGGATGCTTGCTGGTACGAGCGTGAAGTGGACCTCGGACCGGGACGGAGCGGTGGGATACGGGCCGAATCCCTCACTGCGCTCGTTGTCGAGCGGAGAGCACGTGATCGTTGTCACGGCCACGGACAGCCAGGGCAACTCGGCCAGAGCGCGCGTCAACATCATGGTCAGGCGGGAGAGTCTGGAGGCGCGCTGACCAACGACGAGCGCCGCCGGGACATCCCTCGCGCGCTCAGGTGTAGACTGCCGCCGACCCGCAGGAGGCCTCGATGGCCGCCCCGCCGCTCCCCGTGACGGTCTCGCCGGTCGACGCGGCCCGCGTCGCGTACCACCACACCCGGAGCCAGCTGTTCCCGATCCGGCTGGAGAAGTGGCTCGTGCTCGGCCTGCTGGCCTTCCTCGACCAGTGCGGCCGCGCGTTCCGCGGTCGCGGCGGCTCGAGCCGCGGCGGAACGGGCGGCCCCGCTCGGCGGCCGCCAGACCTCGACCAGGTCAGCGCGTGGCTGCAGCGCGCCTCGGATTGGCTCGCGGCTCACGCCGTGCTCCTCGCGCTCGGCACCGTGCTCGGTCTCCTCGTCTTCGGCGTCGTGGCCGCGGTGGTGCTGTGGGTGAACGCGCGCGGCGTCTTCATGTACGCGGACGCCGTCGCCACGGGGCGGGCCGAAGTGAGCCGGCCCTGGCGGCAGCACGCGGCCGCGGCCTCGTCCGTACTTCAGCTGGAGCCTCGGCATCACGTTCGCCATCGTCTTCACGATGCTCGCTGCAGGTGGTCTCGTGGTCGCGACGGTGTTCGCCTTCGTCGCGGGCCGGCTCCAGGGGACGGGCGGCTGGCTGATCCTCGCCGCGACGCTCTCGGTGCTGATCCTCGTCGCCCTCGGGCTCCCACTGCTCGCGCTGGCCGGCCTCGCGCTGCGAGATTCGTGGCGCCGCTCCAGCTCGCCACGGGCCTGCCCTGCGGCGACGCGGCTCGCGTGCTTGAATCGCTGATCGTGAGGCAGCCCGGCGCCTTCGCCGTCTACCTGCTCCTGAAGCTGCTCGTCGTGGTCGCGACCGGGCTTGTCGTAGTGATCGGCGGCTGCCTCACCTGCTGCCTCGGCTTCCTGCCGGTCGTGATGCAGACCGCCTTCCAGCCGCTCTTCCGCTTCGAGCGCGGCATGTCGCTCATGCTGCTTCGGCAGATGAGCTCGGACCTGGCTGACCGCTACCGGCTTGTCGCGATGGACCTGAGCGGGCACGGCCTATCGGAGAAGCCCCGCGACGGCTACGCTGACTCCAGGTTGTGGGCTGATGACGTCGACGCAGTCATTCAGGCGCTGAAGCTTGATCATCCGGTCCTTTGTGGCTGGTCGTATGGACCGCTCGTGATCCTCGACTACGTCCGACACTATGGCGAGGAGGCCGTTGGCGGGATCAACTTCGTCGGCGGCCTAACGAAGCTTGGCAGTGAGGAGGCGAATTCGGTCATCACTCCCGCGTTTCTCAGTCTTGTGCCGGGTTTCTTCTCCGCGGATGTAGAAGAGAGCGTATGTAGCCTTCGGTCCTTGGTCGCATATGTGCTTTACCCAGGAACTCTCGGCCGAGGACCTGTACCTCATGCTTGGGTATAACCTATCCGTTCCACCATATGTCCGTCAGGCGCTCTTGTCCCGCTCGGTCGACAATGACGATCTTCTGCCGACGATCCGCAAGCCCGTCCTGATTGTCGCATGGCGCTCAGGACGCGAATGTCAAACTAGCCGTCGTCGATCAGCACAAAGCCGGTCTGGCTCACGCTCAAGTTCAAATGATGCCCAATGCTGGCGGCACGGGCCGTTCTGGGATGATGCGGTAGCATTCAACGGACACCTGCGGACCTTCTGCGAACGTCTCCAGGTACAGGCCGTTTCAAGCTAGCCGAGCTCCGGCTGGTCGTCGAGCGCAAGGGCGACGCCGTAGCGGCCGCCCGCGAGTTCTCAACCGCGGAACGATGCTGGACCGATGCGGACAGCGGCCTGCCGGAGCTGGCGCTGGTCCGCATCAAGATGGCGACGAGGACGGGCGCCGGCAGCTAGCGTGAGGACGGACGTGGCCACCCGTCTCTGCTAACCTTCCGAGTCGCTTTGGGGAAGGAGACAGAGATGAAGGAAGTCTGGCGCATTTTCGCGGTGGGTCTGGCCGTAGCCCTGGCGTCGGCGAGCCACACGTCCGCAGACGGCAGCGGTGCCGGCTCGAGCTGCAGTGGGCTCCCGAGTCATGGGCAGCTGAGGGCGGCCCTCGTCACGGCCGTGGCAGCCGAAACCAGCGGCCTGAACAACCACATGTGGGCCACCCTCGTGAACCGCGAGGGAGTCGTTTGCGCGGTCGCGTTCTCGGGCGTGAACGCCGCTGCCCAATGGCCCGGCAGTCGCGTGATCTCGGCGCAGAAGGCCAACACGGCCACGGCGTTCAGCCTCGACAGCAGCTCCTTCAGCAACGGATCGGGACAGCCGAACGGCCTCGCGCTGTCCACGGCGAACCTGTATTCGGCCGTCCAGCCCGGCGGCAGCCTGTACGGCTTGCAGCACAGCAACCCCGTCGACACCGCTTCCGCCTACCAGGGCTCGGCTTCCCGGTTCGGACGCTCCAACGACCCCCTGGTCGGGAGCCGGGTCGGAGGCGTGAACGTGTTCGGCGGAGGCGTCGCCCTCTACAACTCCGCCCGCGAGGTGGTGGGCGGCGTGGGAGCCAGCGGCGACACGTCGTGCGCGGACCACAACATCGCGTGGCGGGTCCGGCACGTTTTGAACCTCGACTTCCTGGCTGGGGTCGGCGGGGTCAGCGGGGATGCAACGCGCCCGGACAACATCGTGTTCGACATCACGCCCAATCCCGCGGGCGGCACCGGCAACAGCGCCGGTGGGTTCGGCCACCCGACCTGCCTGAACACCGCCGGCTCGGCGACGCTGCCGACCGTCCAGTAACGGTCCCGAGGTCCGCGGCGGCCGGCCTCCTGCCGCGGACCTCACCCGCGTCGCCCGATTCGGTTCGCGGCGTGTGACAGCCGCGGAACCGTCACAGCCGGCGACAGCGGTGTCGAGGCGCGGCGCTACGCTCGCGCGCATGATCCGGGTCTACGCCGACCTCGAGTGCGGCGCGCGCTGCATCACGTTCAAGGACGAGCAGGCCCCGGAGCTGCTCGAGCTCGTGCGCGCGTTCGACGACGAGGAGCGGGAGGCGGCCTGGGCGCTGTTGCACGAGCTCGGGCACATGTTCACGCGCACGGCGAGACCCGCGGGCCCGCCAGTGGCCCGGGCCAGGGACACAGCCGCGGGGCTCGCTCGCGAGCCACACGCTCGCGTCGGTCGGCGAACGGACGCGCGGCCAACCAGATGAAATGAGGAGACGGCGCCGCTCCGTCAGTCCTCCACCGCAGCCCGTCAGCGTCTGCTGCGCGAGCGCTTGATCGCTTGTCTGGGTCCGCCCTTCCCTGTCCCGCGGTCCTTCACGAGGTCGTACGGGGCCTGGCAGCTCCAGGCCTCGACGAGCAGCTGGCGGAGCTGGGAGACGGAGACCGTCTTCAGGCGGACGAGGACGGCGGGAAAGCCGTTGTAGTGGGGCTCGGTGAAGAAGCGCTCCGGATCGCCCGCCAGGAGCACCGCCTTCTCCGCTTCGTTGCGGACGCGCACGGCGATGACGCCGGGATTCGGCACGCGTGGCTTCTTCGGCTCCACGCGCTCCTTCCAGATCCAGGCGAAGCCCTTGGGCTTGCCTTTGTTCTCGACGCTGAACGCGAAGCCTCCCGGCGCGACCTGGGCTCCGGGCAGGGAGCGCGCGATGCGCCGGGCGTCGGTCCAGGTCGCCATTCCTTTCCTCGCCCTGAGGATGCAGCACCCGCTCCTGCTGCGGCAAGGGCCACCGCATCGACGGCCGTACAACTCTTGGGATTTGGCGCGCCGGCCGCAGCGGCGTGAAGATCGCCGCATGGGGAAACGGGGGCTGGCGAGGCGTATGAAACTCGCTGTCGTGCTCGCCGCCGGGCTCATGCCCGCTGCAGCCGCCGCTCAGCACGCGGGCCATCACCCCCCGGCGAGCGCAGGACAGCAGGGCGGCCACGGGATGACCGGCCTCTTCGGACCCTATCCGATGAGCCGCGAGTCCTCGGGCACCAGCTGGCAGCCCGAGTCGACTCCGATGTTCGGGTACCACTTCACCAAGGGCTCCTGGATGCTGATGGTCCATGGCACCGCCGACGCGGTCTACGACCACCAGGGCGGCGACCGCGGAGAGACAGAGTTCTACGCGCCCACGATGGGGATGATCATGGCGCAGCGCCCCGCGGGGCGCGGGACTCTCGGCCTGCGCGGCATGCTCTCGCTCGACCCGGCCGGCGTCGGAACGACGGGATATTCGCTGCTGCTGCAGACCGGCGAGACCTCGGATGGCCAGACCCCGCTGATCGACCGCCAGCATCCTCACGACTTCTGGATGGAGCTCGCCGCGAGCTACAGCGTGCCGTTTCGCGATCACGGCTCGGTGTCCGCGTACCTGGGCTTCCCCGGCGAGCCGGCGCTGGGGCCGCCCACGTTCATGCACCGCTTCTCGGGCCTGTCGCTTCCCGAGGCGCCGATCACGCACCACTGGCTCGACTCCACGCACATCACCTTCGGCGTCGCGACGCTCGGCGTCGCCTGGAAGGGCGTGCGCCTGGAGGGCTCCAGCTTCACCGGGCGCGAGCCCGACCAGCATCGCTGGAACTTCGACGAGCCGAAGTTCGATTCCGCGAGCGGCCGCCTGTCGGTGAACCCGTCGTCCGACCTTTCCTTCCAGCTGAGCGCCGCGCACCTGCAGAGCCCCGAGCAGCTCGAGCCGGACGTCGACGTGGACCGCTACACGGCGTCCGCCGTCTACAACCGCCGCCTCGCAAACGGCGCCAACTGGCAGACGACGGCGTGCTGGGGGCTGAATCGCAAGGAGGGGCGCAGCCAGGACGGCGTGCTGCTCGAGTCCAGCTGGTGGAGCGGCCGCAGGCACACGGTCTTTCTCAGGGCGGAGAGCGTCGAGAAGGACGAGCTCTTCGAGTCCGAGCCGCTGCGTCACGAGGTGTTCCGGGTCGCGAAGCTGAGTGGCGGCTATGCCTACGAGCTGTCCCGGATCGGGCGCGTCGGCGTGGGGATCGGCGGGCTGCTGAGCCTCTACCACCTCCCCGAGGAGCTGAAGGCGGCCTACGGAGACAGCCCGGTCTCGTTCATGCTGTTCCTGCGCAGCATCGTCCGCTGATCGAGCGTCAGACGACCGCGACCTTGACGTTGTGGATCGGGGGCAGCGAGTCGAACACGCACTCGAATTTCTCGCCCCCGTCCCTGCCGATCCAGAGCTGGCCGGTCGTCGTGCCGAAGTAGAGGGCCGGAGTGCCGAGCGCGTCGATCGTCATGCCGTCGCGCAGGATGGTGAAGTACGCCTCCTTCTTCGGCAGGCCACGGGCCAGCCGGCTCCACGAGCCGCCGCCGTTCTCGCTGCGCCACAGCGCGGGCGCGCCGCCGGGGCAGGTGCGCGTCGCCGGCTCGAGCGGCATCACGTACACGGTGTCGGCGTGGCGCGGGTGGACGGCGATCGGGAAGCCGAAGTCGGACGGCAGGCCCGCGGCGATCGAGCGCCACGAGCGCCCGTGGTCGTCGCTGCGCAGCACGCCGATGTTCGGGCGCGGGCCGCCGGGACCGGTCCAGTCGGCCCAGCCGCCGTGGTTCTGCATGTAGAGCCGGCCGGGCGCCGCCGGGTGGCTCACGATCTTGTGCACGCACTGGCCGAACTCGGGATAGGGATCGGGCGCGAAGCCCGCGCCGACGCCCTTGTTGGACGCGCGGAAGGTCTGGCCGCCGTCCTCGCTCAGGTAGTGGCCGCCGGTCGAGATGCCCAGGTGCACGCGGTTGCCGTCGCGCACGATCGTGTGCAGGCAGAGGCCGCCGGCGCCGGGCTGCCACTTGCGGGCGTGCTCGTGGTTGCTGATGCCGGGCACGAGCTCCCAGGTGTCGCCGGCGTCGCGGCTGCGGAAGAGGGACGCGGGCTCGACGCCGCACCAGAGCTCCTTCTGCGCGTCGCCGGCCTCGAGCGACCAGATGTTCGCGAGCGCGCGGCCGTCCTCCTTCGGGAACGCGGGCGCCGACTTCGTCTCCTTGAAGCTCTTGCCGAGGTCGGTGGAGCACAGCAGCTTCATGCCGAAGAACGGATTGCAGCTCGACGCGTAGAGGCGCGGCTTGCCGCGGGTGTCGATCAGCGTCGAGTACACGGGGACCCCGGGCCCGAAGGGTCCGCGCAGCTTGAAGCCGCGACGCGTCTTCGGCGCGTCGGCCACGAATACTCCCTTTCGCGTCCCGATGGTGACGACCACTCGATCCGCCATCGTCAACCTCCTGAAACCGCAGGCAGGAACGTGACCACGTCTCCTGCCGCGAGAGTCGTATCGAGCCCCCGCAGATCGCGGATGCTGTCGGCGTTCACGAACACGTTCAGATGCCGCCGCAGCGCCCCCGTCTCGTCACAGAGGTTGCGGTAGAGCGCGGTCTGGCTGCGCTCGAGGACCCCGAGCGCGGCCTTCACCGTGGGCGCTTCGATCTCGAGCCGCGACGCCCCGCCCGCGTACGGGCGGAGCGGGGCCGTCAGGTGAATCGTGACGATCGGCTCCGCGCCCATCTGTGGTCATAGTACGCCGCCGCCGTGCCCGAAGTTCGGGCCCGCGTCGCAGGACGGAGCCTGGCCGCTTCAGGACTGCTGGTGGTTGTGGCACTCCGGCGGGCCGATCGGGGTGTAGCGCGACTCGAGCGTCGGCCACGCCTCGCCCGGATAGCCGCAGTAGAGGCAGCGTCCCTCGAGCTCCGCCTGGCAGAAGCGGCACTGGAGACCCTCGGTCGTGAACTTCGCCATGCGGTCGGCGATGCGGCCGCAGTGGCAGCAGATCATCATGACGTCGTCCTCGAGTGCGGGCGAATCGGGGAGGACGCGCTCGTCCGGAGAGCCTTGGCGCAGGCGTGGCAGTAGAAGCGGTGGAAGTTGAGGCCGAGCGGACGCAGCGAGACGGTGGCGGAAGCGCCGCACCCCCAACAGGCCTTGAGGTGAATGCCGTGAACAGTCGTGGATGGGACGCGGCGTCGCATGTGGGATCTCCGCCTGGAGGTGACGCACTCCATCGGCAAGAGGCATCGTACTACGGGTGCGTCGTGACGGCGCGCACAGGCCGGCGCCGCTTCTGCTCACTCGCGCGACGATTCTCGGCTAGTGCTCGCTCGCTCGCGCTCATTCCTTCTGGGTGGCGAGCGCGGACTTCACGCCCCTGGCGAGCGCGTCCGCGCGCCCGCGGCCCCAGTAGTGCAGGAACAGCAGCCGGGGCGTCTCCCCCGTCATGTGGTGGTGGATCGCGACGATGGCGATGTCGGCCTTTCGCAGCGCCTTCAGCACGCCCTGGAGCTCGGTTTCCAGCACCACGAAGTCGCCGTCGACGACCGCGTTGTCGTCGACGCCGGCGAAGGCGGCCCAGGTGTTCACGCCCATCTCCTTCGCGACCTCGCAGCCGCAGGCGGCCGAGGCCTTGCGGCCGATCACCACCTTGTACATTCCCTGGTTCGCCTGCCCCTCGACGCCGAGGATGTCCGCGACGGTCTTGCCCGTGATGGCGCTCGCGTCCGGCAGCGCGCGGCGCGCCGGAGCGCGTCGCGGGAGGCGCCGGCGGCGCGCAGCTCCTTCACCTTGTCGAAGCGCCTTGCGCACGCCCTGCGCGACCGCGTCGAGCGACGCCTTCGCCCGTCGACGTGCATGAAGTAGACCTTGGGCTCGTCGAAGAAGAAGTGGTTGTGGAGCGCGGTGACCTCGAGCCCCGCCCCGAGCAGCTCGCTCATCACCGGGTTCACCTCGTCCTGCAGCAGCACGAGGTCGCCCATGATCATCGTCCTGGCGGACGGCGTCTGCCCGAACGACACCCACGAGGTCAGGCCCATGAAGGGCGGCATCGTCCAGCCGTCGACCGAGACCTTCACGTCCGTCCTCGGAGACGTGACCTTGAAGACGCGCTCCGCGTCGATGAACGTGCCCTTGAGCCCCGTCAGCTCCTCGATACGAGTCCGGTCCTGCTTGGAGCTCTGTGCGAGCGCCACGCTCGCGTCGGCCGCGACGGCCGCCGCGATCGCCCAGACCAGCGTTGTCCTGCCCATGCCGCTCTCCTCCCGCTCAGGACACTTGGATCACGGGCGCGGGCCCGCGGTCAAGCAGTGCGGACGATTCCCCGCGTAGCGACCCGATAGAGTCGGCAGCCGCGTTCGAGATAGAGTGCGAGGCTTCGGCCGTTCATCGACCACTGGAGGACACGTTGCAGAAGCGAAGCGCAGGGCTGGCCATGGCACTCGTGATGGCCGCGGCGGTCGGATGAGACCGCCGAGATCCAGGTGAAGACGACGGCAGGGCTCGTCAAGGGAACGACGACCGAGGACGGCCGCATCCGCGTCTACAAGGGCATCCCCTTCGGCGCGCCCCCGGTCGGCGAGCTGCGCTGGCAGGCGCCGCGGCCGGCGGCGGCGTGGCAGGGCGTGCGCGAGGCGACCGAGTTCGGCTCGCGCTGCATGCAGGGGCCGATCTTCTCGGACATCGTCTTCACCAACAAGAGCGAGGACTGCCTGAACCTGAACCTCTGGACGCCGGCGCAGAAGGCCGACGAGGGCCTGCCCGTGATGGTCTGGATCCACGGCGGCGGCTTCCAGGCCGGCTCGGGGGCGGAGAACCGCCACGACGGCACGGCCTTCGCGCGCAAGAACGTCGTGATCGTGACGATCAACTATCGCCTCGGCGTCTTCGGCTTCTTCTCGCACCCCGAGCTGTCGAAGGAGTCGGGCAGGAACGCCTCCGGCAACTACGGGCTGCTCGACCAGGTGCTGGCGCTCGAGTGGGTCCGCGACAACATCGCCGCGTTCGGCGGCGACCCGAAGAACGTCACGATCTTCGGCGAGTCGGCGGGCTCCTTCGCGGTCAGCGCGCTCATGGCCTCGCCGCTCGCGAAGGGCCTCTTCCACAAGGCGATCGGCGAAAGCGGCGCCTACTTCCCGCTCGGCGCGGGCAGCCTGCCGCTGCGTCCGCTCGCCGAGAGCGAGCAGCAGGGCGTGAAGTTCGCGGGCACGCTCGGCGCCGCGTCGCTCGCCGAGCTGCGGGCCAAGAGCGCCGACGAGGTGCTGCAGGCGGCGCTCAAGACGCAGCCCTGGTTCGCGCCGAACCTGGACGGCCACTTCCTGCCGCGAGACGTGCTCTCGATCTTCGCGGACGGCAAGCAGGCGCAGGTGCCGCTGCTCGCAGGCTGGAACGCCGACGAGGTCCGCGGCGGCGTCGTGCTCGGGCGCGACGAAGCCGACCGCCCAGACCTTCCCCGACGACGTGCGCAAGCGCTTCGGCGACCAGGCCGAGGCCGTGCTCAAGGTCTACCCCGCCGCGAACGACGCCGAGGCGCTCGAGTCGGCGGCCGCGCTGGCGAGCGACGCCTTCATCGGCTACTCCACCTGGAGCTGGCTCGAGGTGCATCGAAAGACCGGCAACGCGCCCGTCTACCGCTACTCGTTCGACCGCAAGATCCCGCTCGAGCCCGACCAGATGGTGAACGGCGTCAAGGCGACGTCGGCCGACATCGGCGCGCGCCACGCGGGCGAGATCGAGTACGTGTTCGGCGCGCTCGAGCTGTCGCTGCCGAAGGTGCCGTGGCAGGAGAGCGACCGCAAGCTCTCGGACGCGATGACGAGCTACTGGGCGAGCTTCGCGAAGAGCGGCGACCCGAACGGGCCGGGCCTGCCGAAATGGCCCTCGTACGCCGACGGCCAGCAGGTGCAGCACCTCGACGTGGCGATCACGACGGCGCCCGACGCGCAGCGGGCCCGCTACGAGACGCTCGACGCCTTCGCCCAGAAGCAGCGCGCCGCGCATTAATCCGCTCGACGCCGAGCGGCAGGTGCGCTAAGCTGAAGTCGGATGGAGACGCTCAGCCCACCGTACCTGCTGCTCGCGACGCCGTCGCTGCGCGATCCCAACTTCGTGCAGACGGTCGTGCTGATGGGCCATCACGACGAGGAAGGCGCCCTCGGCTGGGTGATCAACCGCCTGCACGAGAAGCTGGCGCGCGAGATCCTGACGCCCGAGCACCGCGAGCAGGTCCACGCCGCGACGCCGCTCCACGTCGGCGGCCCGGTGCCGACGGACGCGCTGCTCGCGCTCTTCCGCGGCTCGGCGGAGGACGTCGAATCGGCCGAGCTGGCGCCGGGCCTCTCGATCTCGCGCTCGGCGGACATCCTGCCGCAGCTCTTCTCGGGCGCGCCCGGGGCCGCGCTCGTGCGCGGGCGGCTCGTCTTCGGCTACGCCGGCTGGGGGCCGGGCCAGCTCGAGCGCGAGATGCAGGAGGGCGCGTGGCTCGCGCTGCCGAGCGAGGAGGAGCTGGCGTTCTCCGCCCGCGTGGACGACCTCTGGCAGCGCTGCTTCGACCGGCTGGGGATCAACCCGGCGCTGCTCACGAGCACCACCGGACGCGCCCACTAGCGCGTGCGCGGCGCCTTCGGCTTCTCTCCCACGAGGCCGCTCGCGACCCGGAACTGGTAGCGGCCGGAGCCGACCTCGTAGACGACGCGGCCGCCCTCCACGCCGACGTAGCGCACGCCGGCGGCGCTTGCGGCCGCGATCGCCCGGCCCGCGCCGACCTCGCTCACGACCCGCGCGCTCGGCGCCGGAACGTAGACCCTGCCCACGGCACCCGCGGGCACGGTGACGTCCAGCTTCAGCCCGGTCGGCGAGCGCTGCCAGCTCGCGGCGATCGTTCCCGCGCACGCTGTCGTAGGACGCCGACACGCGGTCGAGCCCGCCCGCCGGGATCTGCGGGCTTGAACTCGATCGTGCCGTAGCCCGGCGAAGCCGGCCGGATGCCGGCGAGGTCCTCGTAGAGCCACTCGACGATCGCGCCGAAGAAGTGGTGGTTGCGCGAGCGCGTGGTCGCCGGCCAGTGCTCGCCGAGCGCCGTGAAGCCGGCCTTCTCCGTCCAGTAGCCCCAGCTCGGCTCGCTCGTCTGCGTCGCCACCGCGACGGCGACGTCGTGGTGGCCGGTCGCGGTGAGCACGGGCAGCACGTAGCGCGCGCCGATCACGCCCACGTACGCGTGGCCGCCGCGGGCCTTCACGATGTCGTCGGCCGAGCCGCGCCGCGACCGGCGCGCGGAGCTCCTCCGGCACGAGCCCGAACGCGAGCGGCAGGATCTGCGCGGTCTCGACGAACGGGTCGGCTTCCTTCTCGCGGTAGACGCCGTCCTTGCCGAGGAAGCGCGCGTTGAAGTCGCTCTTGATGGCGGCGAACAGCCTCGTCGTAGCGGTCGGCGTCCTCCGTCTTGCCTAGAGAGCGCGCGACGTCCGCCGCGATCCACGCGAGGCGCGCGTAGTAGGCGGTCGACACGAGCGCGTTGACCGTCGGCACGCCCTCGGGCGGCACCCAGTCGCCGAGGCCCGAGGTCAGCGTCTGCGCGTAGGCGTCGCCGTCCTTGTCCGGTCCAGCGCGGGATCCACTCGTCGAGGTACTTCCGCATCGCGGGGTAAGCTCGCCGCGAGCGCCGTCGCGGTCGCCGTGGCGGCGGTAGCTCTCCCACGGGAGCACGAACCAGAACGCGTCCCAGGCCGGCGTCGCGCCGCAGCAGGCCTCGGGCTTGAACGCGGGCTTGCCGACGTAGCCGTAGTTCTGGTTGCTCGGGCGCCAGGAGCGACAGCTCGCCCTCCGCGCGTCTGCGCGTCGCGCATGTCCTGGAACATCTTCTGGTAGAGCCGCTCGGTGTCGAAGAGCAGCGAGGCGGTGCCGGCGGTGAGCGCGGCGTCGCCCGTCCAGGCGTTCTTCTCGTAGACCGGCGTGTCCGTGATGATCCCGTGCATGTTGCTCTGCACGGCCCAGGCGGTGTTGCGGTGGATGTGGTTGAGCGTCTCGCTGCGCGGACTCGAAGCTCCCGGTCGCCGCGAGCCCCGTGCGCACCTGCTCGATGCGCTCGACGCTCACGCGAGCGCCCGCCGGCAGCGGCTCGCCGCGCGGGCCGCTGAGCTGCACGTACTGGAAGCCCTTGTAGCTGAAGCGCGGCGTGAAGCGCTCGTCGCCCGCGCCCTTCGCGACGTAGTAGTCGGTCTGCAGCTGGCCGAAGACGAGGTCGTTGCCGACCGTGCTGGCCCGGCCGTCGGCGCCGAGCTTCTCGGAGTAGAAGACCTCGATCGCCGTTCCCGCCGGAGCGTTCACGCGGATCTCGGCCCAGCCGGTGAGGTTCTGGCCGGTGTCGTAGACGAAGACGCCGGGCGACGGCTCGCTGCGCGTTCCCGGCGGCCGCTTGTCGACGACACGGATCGGCTCCTGCACCTGCGCGCGCAGCGTGCCCGCGGGCGCCTCCACCACCCGTGCCGCCGCCCAGCGCGAGTCGTCGAAGCCCGGCCGATCCCATCCGGCGATCTCGCGGCGCGCGTCGTAGGTCTCGCCGAGGTAGTAGCTGTCGTAGCGGGTCGGCCCGTCGACGCTGACCTTCCAGCTGTCGTCCGAGCGGACGAGCGTCTCGGAGCCGTCGGCGTACGTCGACGTGCAGGTCGAGCCGCAGCCGCGGGACGCCGCGCCACTGCGCCTTCTCCCAGCCCCAGTCCCACGTGCGCGTCGCGTCGTCGAAGTGGCCCGAGCCGAGCACGGACGCGATCACGTTCTCGCCCTGCCGCAGCAGCGCCGTCACGTCGTGCGTCGTGTAGAGCACCGTGCGGCTGTAGTCGGTGAAGCCGGGATCGAGCACGCTGTCGGAGACCGCGCTGCCGTTGACCCTGAGCGCGTCGTAGGCGAGGCCGCTCGCGTAGACGCGGGCCGAGCGCACCGGCTTGTCGAGCGTGAACGACTTGCGCAGCATCGGCGCCGGCCGCAGCTCGCGGCACTCGCCCTGGTCGTTCTTGTTGCGCGCCGCCGCGAAGCCGCTCGTCAGCCAGCCGACCGGCCGGCAGAACTCCCCCGCCGCGCGGATCGCCGCGTCGTCGGCTTCGCCTTCGGCCGCCGAGCCGACGCTCGCGCGCTCGGGGCCCGCGATCCACTGGCCGCGCCACTCGTCCGCGGTCAGGTAGGCCGTCTCGAACCACGTCGGCTTCGCCCACGCGGTCGGCGCCCCCGCTCCGCGACCACACGCGGACCGACCAGTAGTAGCGCGTGCGCGAGGCGAGCGGCTTGCCGGCGTAGCTCGCCCAAGGGTCCGCCGACGCCACGCGGCCCGAGTCCCAGACGTCCGGCTGGCCGCTCCGCGACGAGCTCTTCCGTGGTGGCGACGCGGATCTCGAACGCCGTCTGCTTCACACCGCGGCGCGCGCTCGACAGGATCCAGCTGAGGCGCGGCGAGGGATCGCCCACGCCGAGCGCCCGCTCGCTCGCCTGCGTCTCCAGGCGCTGGAGCTGGACGGGAGCGATGCCCGGAGGCGCGGCACCCAGGCAGGAGCGGGACGACCGCGACGGCTAGCGTTCTCCGCATGCGGCCGTCAGGGCTTCACGCGCTTGGCGACGAACTCCTCCTTGGCGAAATCGCCGACGCTGCGCGTGAACTTGATCTCGTCCCCCGCGACCTTCCCGGCGTAGGTGATCGCGATCGTCTGGCCCTGGAAGTCGAGCATCTCGACGAACGAGATGTCGTCGCCCGTCAGCTTGCCGTCCTTGAGCTCGGCCTCGCCCTTCTGGCCCATCCGCTCGAACGAGGCCTTGCCGGTGACCTTCCCGGCGTCGGCCTTCAGGTCGAACACGTACTTCTGCGGGCCGACCTGCGTGTCGAACTCGGCCGTCCACTTCCCGGTGACGTCGGCGGCGTGCGCGACGAGCGCGGAGGCGAGTACCAACCCCGCGACGGCGGCCGTCCTGGCGATGAGCTTCATCTCGTCCTCCCTGGAGGCCCGCGTGCGCGGGCGGCAGCATTCTAACGGCATACCATAGGCGACGCTTCGAAGAGGAGGAACGATGAAGCCCTCGCGACGCCGCTTCCTCGAGACGGGTGCTCTTGCCGGCGCCGCGCTCGGGCTCGGCCGGCCGGGACTCGGCGCGCCTCGAGCCGCCGCCGCGCAGGCGCCGCCTGCGCCTTCCTGGATCGACAAGCCGATGCGCTGGGCGCAGCTCACGCTCGTCGAGGACGACCCCGGCAGCTTCGACGTCGGCTTCTGGCTCGACTACTTCCGCCGCACGCACTCCGACGCCGTCTGCCTGAGCGCCGGCGGCTGCGTCGCCTACTACCCGACGAAGGTCCCGTTCCACCACCGCAGCGCCTGGCTCGGCGACCGCGACGTCTTCGGCGAGCTCGTCGCCGGCTGCCGCAAGCTGGGCATGGTCGTCATCGCGCGCACCGATCCGCACGCGACCTACGACGACGTGCAGGACGCGCATCCCGACTGGATCGCGGTCGACGCCGACGGCAAGCCGCGCCGCCACTGGGCCTCGCCGGAGATGTGGGTCACCTGCGCGCTCGGCCCCTACAACTTCGAGTTCATGACCGAGGTCACGAAGGAGATCGTCGTCCCGCTACCAGGTCGACGGCATCTTCATCAACCGCTGGGACGGGCTCCGGCATGTGCTACTGCGAGCACTGCCGGACGAACTTCCGCGCGGCCACCGGCCTCGAGCTGCCGCGCACGCGACGACCCGCAGGACCCGGCGCGGCCGCGCCTACATCGCTCTGGCGCCAGCAGCGGCTCTTCGAGCTCTGGCGGCTCTGGGACGCCGAGGTCGCGCAAGATCAACCCCGACGCGCTGCGTCATCCCCAACACCGGCGGCGGCGCGACCAGCTCGCTCGACATGAAGACGATCGGCGAGCTGCGCGCCGACGCTGGTCGCCGACCGCCAGGCGCGCAGCGGCCTGCATGCCGCCGTGGGCCAACGGCAAGAACGCGCAAGGAGTACCGCGCGACGATGGGCGCAAGCCGATCGTCGGGCATCTTCAGCGTCGGCGTCGAGGAGCCGTACCGCTGGAAGGACTCGGTGCAGAGCGCCGGACGAGATCCGGCTCTGGGTGGCCGACGGCGTCGCCAACGGCCTGCGGCCGTGGTTCACGAAGTTCGCCGGCACGCTCCACGACGAGCGCTGGCTGAAGCCGGTCGAGGACCTCTACCGCTGGTGCCACGGCGGCGGAGCGCTACCTGCGCAACGAGCGGCCGCTCGCGCGCGTCGGCCTGGTCTACTCGCAGCAGACGGCCTGGTTCTACGGGCGGCGATCGCGCGCGCGAGCGGGTCGAGGATCACGCGCTCGGCTGGTACCAGGCGCTGATCGAGGCGCGCATCCCGTTCGAGATGGTGCACGACCGGCTGCTCGACGCCGCGAGCACTCGCGCCGTTCAAGACGCTGATCCTGCCGAACATCGCCGCGCTCTCCGACGCGCAGTGCGCGCAGCTGCGCGAGTTCGTGCGCGCGCGGCGGCGGCCTCGTCGCGACGTACGAGACGTCGCTCTACGACGAGTGGGGCGTGCGGCGCGACGGACTTCGGCCTGGCCGATCTCTTCGGCGCCTCGCTTCGTGCGCCGAATGCCGCGGCCCGGTGCGAAACGCCTACCTGCGCCTCGAGCACGAGAGCGCGCAACGGCCATCCGCTGCTCGCGGGCCTCGAGGACGCGCCGCGCATCATCAACGGCGCCTGGCGCGCTCGACGTGAAGCCGACGGCGCCGTTCCCGAATCCGCCCGCTCACGCTGATCCCGGCCTATCCCGACCTGCCGATGGAGAAGGTCTACTCCGCGAGCCGAAGACGGACATCGCCGCAGGTGTTCCTGCGCGAGGTCGGCGCGGGCCGCGTCGTCTATTTCCCCTGGGACATCGACCGCACGTTCTGGGAGGTGCTCGCGCCCGACCACGTCAAGCTGCTGCGCAACGCCGTGGCCTGGGCGACGCGCGAGGAGCCGCCGGTCGCCGTGACGGGCCCGGGCGTGCTCGACGTGACCGTCTGGCGGCAGAAGGACTCGCTGACCGTCCACCTGGTGAACCTGACGAACCCGATGATGATGAAGGGACCGGTGCGCGAGCTGATGCCGGTCGGCGAGCAGCGCGTGCGGCTCCGGATGCCCGAGGGCCTGAAGGCGAAGAGCGTGCAAGCTGCTCGTGGCCGGCACGACGCCGAGCGTGCGCGAGTCCGCCGGGCTGGCTGGAGCTGTCGGTCCCGATCCGTCCTCGCGCACGAGGTCGTGGCGGTCGACGTGTGAAGGTACTCGTTCCGGAACGAGTAGCGCCGCGGCGTCGATCAGTCCGCCGCGACCATCGCCTTCATCGCAGCCTCGTCGAGCTCGAGGCCGAGCCCCGGGCCGTCGGGCACCGTCGCGTAGCCGCTCTTGGGCGAGAGGTCCTGCTTGAAGAGCGTCCAGAGCTTCGCGGCGCGCTCGGGCACCCACGAGTACTCCTGGGCGTGGGCGGAGTTGTCGAACGCCGCCAGGTAGTGAACGTTCGCCGTGTGGCCGATCGTCTGCTGCGTCTGGTGCGGGACGAGCACCTTGCCGTGGGCCTGCGCGAGGTGGGCGATGCGCACGCACTCGGTGAGCCCGGCCGCCTTCACGAGGTCGGGCTGCACGACGTCGACCTTCGCGCGCTCGATCAGGTCGCGGAACTGCCAGAGCGTGTACTCGTGCTCGCCCGCGGCGACGGCCATGTCGAGCGCGGCGCACACCTCCGCGTAGCCGGCGTAGTCGTGCTGAGCCAGCGGCTCCTCGAAGTGCAGCACGTTGAGCTCGTCCTGGAAGCGGCGGCCGAGGCGGATCGCCGTCGCGACCGAGAAGCCGTTGTTGGCGTCGTAGTAGAGGTCGAGCTTGTCGCCCAGCTCCTTGCGGACCGTGCTGACGAGCTCCCAGTCCCTGGCCGGGTTCACGTCCGTGGCGCGGGAGCTCCACTCCATCCGCATCTTCACGGCCGTGTAGCCCTGGCTCGCGGCGGCCGACCGCCTTCTTCACCTGGTCGGCGACCGGGTTCTGGGCGCCGTTGCCGATGCTCGCGTAGAGCCGGACCTTGTCCTTGCGCCTGCCGCCGAGCAGCTGATGGATCGGCAGCCCGGCGGTCTTGCCCAGGATGTCCCAGAGCGCGATGTCGATCCCCGCCATCGCCTCGGGCTGCGAGCCCGCGGTGCCGAGCTTGTAGGTCGCGTGCAGCATCTCGTCCCAGATGCGGCCGACGTCGAGCGGGTTCTTGCCCACCACGATCGGCGCGAGCGAGTGCCGCACGACGGCCTCGAGCACGCGCGTGTTCATCGGGCTGACCTCGCCCAGGCCGCTGACGCCTTCGCTCGTGCGCACCAGCACGAAGAGCGAGCCCGTCTGGAGCCGGTAGGGCTCGACTGCGGTGATCTTGAGGCTGCGCCAATCCGCCGCCGCGCGCAGCACCGAGGGCAAGGCGGCTTCGGCCACGAGGCCGGCGAGGCCTCCGCCGCCGAGCTTCACGAAGTCGCGGCGGATCATTTGCAGAGCCCCTCGAGCTTGGACATCGAGTCGTCGGCGATCGTCGCGGCCGTGACGCCCTTCACGGCCGCCATCTGGTCGAGCAGCGTCGTCCCGAAGCTGAAGCCGCGATCGGGATCGTCCGCGTAGACGGGATCGCTCTGCGCCTGTGGCAGCGTGACGAGCTGGAAGCCGCGAGCCGACAGCAGGTCCAGCAGCTTCGGCAGCATGACCGTCTCGAAGCTGCCGATGTGCAGCAGCATCACGTGCGCGATGTCGCGCCCGTAGAGCCTTCGAGCCGTCTCCTGGCTCGCCGTGATCGACTGCTCGGCGCGGCGCACGTAGGCCTCCTTCAGCCAGTCGATCGAGGCGGTGTCGTTCTTCGCGACGCAGCGCGCGTACGGGTCGTTGAAGGCGTAGTCGTCGAAGTTCATCGTGACCTGCGCGATCCGGTACTTCTGCTCTCCCAGCGAGCGCCGCACCTCGCGGCGCTTCTCGACCGTGTCGCCCTCCCGCAGGTAGGGATAGCGCAGCCAGCGCCAGCTCTCGTCCGTCATCTGGCTCCGCAGTGCCGGCTCGTTCGCCGCCACGTCCTCCGCAAAAGCCGCCGGTGTCGCCTTGTTGAGGTCGATGTGCGAGTACGTGTGATTCCCGAGCGGATGGCCGGCCGCGCGCCACAGCCGCAGCACCTCGGACGACTCCGGCGCGCCCTCGAGCCCCTTCGCGTTGACGAAGCCGTAGGTCGGCGGCGCTTTCTTCGCCGCGAGCGCCGCCAGGATGCTGCGCGCGACGTCCGCGCGCGTCATTCCGGGCGGCAGCGCGCCGTGCACGGGCAGGTCGTCGAAGGTCAGGGCGACGCGCGCCGGGACCTCGACCGCCGGCGCCTGGATGTAGCGCTCGGTCCAGGCGAGGAACGTCGGCCAGTTGGGGCCGGCCGTGTGGCCGCCGCGGTGCTGGCGGAACGCGATGTCGCCGTCGACGAGTGCCGTCTCGATCGGCGGGAACTCGGTGGTGCCGAGGTCCTTCTTGCCGAGGAGCCGATACACGGGGCCCGCGCCCGCGGCGCCGAGGAACATCCCCTTCGCGTCCACCCAGCCGCCCTCGACCTCGAACGAGCCGCTCGACACGAACACCGGCCGCGGCGCGCAGAGAGCGACGAGCTCGTGCGAGTCGACCGGCAGGTCGTTGGCGGTCAGCGGGACCGGCGTACTTGAGGAAGTTGCCGGCCACCCAGTGGTACGCGGCGCTGCCGGCGGCGTTCTCGACCAGCTCGCCGAAGCGGCGCCGATGGAGCTTGGCGCCGCCCTGGCCCGACGAGGCCACGAAGGCGACCGCGAAGCGCGGCTCGTAGGCCATCGTCACGAGCGCGGCCTTGCCGAAGCGCGAGAGCCCCTCGATGCCGACGTGCTTCGCGTCCACGGCCTTGTCGGTCTCGAGGTAGTCGAGCGCGCGGCTCGCGCCCCACGCCCACGCGCGGAGCGCTCCCCAGTCGTCCGGCTTGCGCGGCTCACCCTTGTTGACGAGGCCGATGATGCCTTTCGTCAGCCCCGCTCCGCCGTCGGCCTGGATGCTCGTGGGATAGAGCACGGCGTAGCCCCAGCCCTTCGCGATGAGCTGTTCCTGCCAGGTCGGTCCATCGGGAGCGGCGCCGGGCGGACGCGGCGGGAAGCGGAAGCCCGGCGGGAAACGGAAGCCGAACTCGATCATCACGGGGACCGGCCCGGCCGCCTTCGCCGGCGTCGTGAGCGACATCTCGATCTCGACGCTGATCGCCGGGTAGGCGGAGTTGTCGGCGCGGCCGAGCAGGCGCTTCGTCACGACCGGGATGCCGGCGACCGTCTCGGGAGTCGTCGCGGTGACGAACCACGTGACGGCGGGCGTGACCTTCGGCACGCGCCCGTAGACCTCGCGGTCGAAGTCCTCGACGATCTCGGGCCTGCGCGACTTCCACCAGGTCGAAGCGCTCGTGACCTTCCCGCCGCTCTTCAGCACCAGCGGGTCCGGCAGCTTCGGGTACGGGTTGGCCTTCGCCTCGTCGTAGTTGACCGGGTTCGGCGCCTGCGGGTTGCGCGGATCCGCCCCGGGCCGCAGCGACGCGATCCCGAGCAGGTCCATGAGCCGCTTGTGATCCTGCTCGGCCGTGAGCTCGACGGGCTGCGGCAGCGGCGCCTCGCCGATCCGCAGCGCCCACTTCCCCGCCTCGAGCCACATCTGCCGCATGTCCGCGCGCGCCCACTGCTCCGGCGGATGGCCGAGCGCCGAGTAGAAGACGCGCCCGCGCCCGTAGCTGTGGGTCCACGCGAGCGGAAACTCCTTCGCGCGGACGCCCTTGTGCTGCATGTCGACCGTCGCGGGATCGAGGCTCATCAGCACGTGCGAGCGGCTGCGGTTGAAGTCCCGGACCTGGTAGTACTCCTCGAAGAGCGGCAGGCGCTCGGGGAAGTGCCGCGTGGCCTGGAACTGCCGGTCCTCGACTCTCACGACGCCGTCCACCTGGCCCCACGGGTGCTCGTCGAACGTGCCGCCCACGAGCTCGATGTACGCCGGCCAGTCCATGAGAGTCGCTGTCGCGCTGTGCGCGCCGAGGAAGCCCTTGCCGTCGTCCCTCACGAACGACAAGAGCGCCTGCCTCTGCTCCTCGTCGAGCGAGAGGTCGCCGCAGGTGATGAAGAAGACGGCGTCGTAGTCGTCGAGGTTCTTGGCGTTGCGCTCCGGCTTCTTCTTGGTCACGTACGCGAGGTCGGTGCGGACCGTCGTCTCCCAGAGGCCCGAGTCGCGCCCGATCTCGTAGATCGCGACGAGCGCGTCCTTCACCGAGTCGTGCTCCCAGCCGGGCGAGGCGCCCACCGCGAGCACGCGCCGCGGGCGCTTGGCCGGCTCCTGCGCCTGGATCGCCGCCGCCCCGAGCGCCAGGACGCCATCGCCCCGGCCGCCGCGAACGCTCCGCCTCGTTCAGCGCGCGTCACCAGCGCCCTTCCTCGAGTCACCGCCTGCGCTCACGGCGTCCCCGGCTTCATGCGGATCACGACGCGCCTGTAGGACGTGAGGCTCGGCGTGCCGGAGTCCTCCACGGCGAGGATGACGTGCGCGAGCCCCTCGGCCTTCGGCGTCACGATCGCGAGCGCCGTGCTCGCGTTGTCGACCACGAGCCGCGGCGGCGGCTCGCGCGGTCCGCCCGAGGGCGCAGCGGGTATTCCGCCTTCGCCGGGCGCGCCCGCGCCCGAAGCCGGCGGCCGGCGGCGCACGACGAGCGGCTGGCCGGGGATCCCCGCCCCGGCCTCGGGATAGAAGAACCAGGCTGAAGCGCAGCGCGTCGCCGTCGGGATCGGTCGTCCCCGCGGCGTCCAGCTTCAGCGGCTGGCCGACCGCCGCGTCGAGCTCGACCGGCTCGCGTCCGCGCCGCCCGTTCACCACCACGTCGGGATTGTGGTTCGCGCCCTTCGCGTCCTCGACCGACCAGTCGAGGCGCGCCGCGAAGTCGTTCTGGAACGCCGTCCGCCAGCGCCAGATCGTCGCCTGGTCCGACGTGTAGCTCTTGCCGTCGCTGCCGAGGACGGTGTCGCGCGAGCTGTCGCGGCCCGGGTACGAGTCGCCCCCCTGCGTCCAGAACGGGCGCGTCTCGCCCGACGGCTGGCGCCAGACGTAGCGGCCGCCCCAGCCGCCCCAGGCCGGGCTCATCGCGCTCGCGAGGCCGTTGTCGATCAACCCGAGGAACGACGGCGTGTCGCCCTCGTGGATGCAGCACGGGAACGGGTACAGCTTTCCGAGCGGGCCCTTGCGCCGCACGTTCGCATTCACCCAGTCGTCCGTGAACGTCGTGAAGTCGGCGCCCGGCGCGTTCTTGTAGAAGCGGTCGCCGCTGATGCCGGTCCAGGTCGCGTAGGCGTACTCCTCGCCGTCCTGCGTCGAGGGCGACGCGACGTAGCGAGAGCGACGGGAACTCGCGGCGCAGCCAGGGCCCGGCGTCGTCCTGGTCGGAGATCGTGTAGACGCGGAGCCTCGCGACGAGCGCTTCGAGCTCCTGCGGCGTGCGGCTCGCGCGCGCGTCGAAGAGCGCCTGCGCCAGGGTGTTCGTGCCGCCCCAGCCGAGCACCCAGAGCGGCCGCGCGTCGGTCTTCCCCGCCGCCCGCAGGATCAGCTCGGAGCCGGGCGAGGACTTGCCGGATCCCACCGCGGCCATGCCGTAGGACGGCTGCCCGGAGCACCACGACCGCCCGCAGCGCCGCGGCGGCCGGAAAGCCGGGAGCGTGCTTCAGCAGGTTCGGCTGGACGCGTGTCGTACGCGTCGAGGAGCGAGAGGATGACGTCGGGCCGGACCTTGTTCTTCATCCAGGTCGAGGTGGTGGCGACGAGCCCCTCGACGTCGAACCCGTTCGAGTAGAGCAGGAAGCGGACCATCGACATCTGGTCGTCGGGCTCGTTCGCGATGTCCGTCATCACGACGATGCGCGGCCGCGCGACGTAGGGATCGGGCTGGGACGCGGCGGGCGGAGCCTCGCCGCGGGCGCTGGCGGCCAGCGCCAGGCCCGCGGCCAGGCAGAGTGCGGCCCGTTTCATGGACCGACGG
This sequence comes from uncultured Acidobacteriota bacterium, assembly GCA_963724555.1. Classification (GTDB taxonomy): domain Bacteria; phylum Acidobacteriota; class Vicinamibacteria; order Fen-336; family Fen-336; genus DATBSL01. The sequence continues at coordinate 373,081 of CAVRVE010000020.1, read as the reverse complement.
ACGTCGAGACCGTGGCGACCTTCTCGTCCTGCGCCTTGGTGAAGCTCGCCGTCTGGCGGATGTCCTCCGAGGACGCCCCGACCTTCACGGTGTAGGTCCCCGCCTCCGCGACCCACGCGGACGACGCGCCGTCGAACGAGGCGAGGTCGCGCGGCGAGAGCGTGAACGAGAGCGTCTGCGACTCCCCCGGCTTCAGCAGCTTCGTCTTCGCGAAGGCGCGCAGCTCCAGCGCGGGCTTCGGCATCGCCTTGCCGGGAGCCGACAGGTAGAGCTGCACCACCTCGCGGCCGGCGGACTTGCCCGTGTTCGTGACCCTGACGGTCGCGGTCAGCTGCTTCTGGAACTCCTTGGCGCCGAGCTTCAGGTCCGAGTACTGGAAGGTCGTGTACGAGAGCCCGTACCCGAAGGGGTACGCCGTCTTCACGCCCTTCGTCGCGTAGTGGCGGTAGCCGACCCAGATGTCGTCCTCGTACTTGATCTCGGCGGCGCGCGCCTGACCCGCCCTGAACCCGGTGGCGTTCGGGTCGGGGCCTTCCAGCACGACGCCCGGGAAGTTGGCGGACGAAGGAACGTCGTCCCACTTCACCGGGAAGCTCGTCGCGAGCTTGCCGGAGGCCGCCACGCGGCCGGTGAGGACGTCGGCGATCGCGTGGCCCGCCTCCTGGCCCGGCTGCCAGGCGAGCAGGATCGCGTCGGGCACGTCGCGCCAGCTGGCCGTCTCGATCACGCCGCCGACGTTCAGGACCACGAGCAGCTTCTTCTTCTGCGCGTGGAAGGCGCTCGCCACGTCCTGCAGCAGCGTCTTCTCGGCGGCCGACAGCTCGAAATCGTCCTCACGCTTGCGGTCCCGGCCCTCGCCGGAGTTGCGGCCGAGCGTGACGACGGCCAGATCGGCATCGCGGGCCAGCCGCTCGATCTCCTCCTTCGCCACCGCCAGCTCCGGGATCGGAGCGCGCGGCGCGAAAAACGTCGGGGCCGGCTGCTTCTTGAGGATCTCCTCGATGTAGCGCGTGTAGGCGTCGGCGAGCGCGCCGTCCGCGGTGTGCCCCGCGGCCTTCAGCCCCTGGACGAGCGAGACCGTGTAGGCCTCGTTCACGTCGCCGCTGCCGGTGCCGCCGGTGATCATGTTGTAGGAGCTGTTGCCGAAGAGGGCGAGCCTTGGCGGGCGACGCGAGCGGCAGGACGCCCCCGTTCTTGAGCAGCACCATGCCCTCGGCGGCCGCCTCGCGCGCGACCTGCGCGTGGGCCTTGAGGTCTGGGGCGTCGGAGTGGGGCGCGCCGAGGAACGACGGGCGAGCGCTTGACGAGCTCCAGCACCTTCGCGACGTTGCGGTCGAGGACCTCCTCCTTGAGCTGGCCGCTCGCGAGCGCGTCCGTGATCGCCTTGCGCTGGTTCGGATTGCCGGGCATCAGCAGCTCGTTGCCGGCGTTCATCTGCGCGACCGCGTCGCTTGCCGCCGAACCAGTCGGTCATCACGAGGCCGTCGTAGCCCCAGTCCTTGCGCAGCACCCCCTGGAGCAGCTCCGAGCTCTCCGAGGTGTAGGTGCCGTTGAGCTTGTTGTAGGACGACATGATCGTCCAGGGCTTGCCCTCGCTCACCAGGATCTCGAAGCCGCGCAGGTAGATCTCGCGCAGCGCCCGCTGGCCGGCCTTGACGTCGATCGTGTTGCGGTTCCACTCGTGGTCGTTCGCGACGAAGTGCTTGGCCGAGGTCCCGACGCCCTGCGACTGCACGCCTCGGATCATGGCCGCCGCCAGCTTGCCCGAGACCACGGGGTCCTCGGAGTAGTACTCGAAGTTGCGGCCGCCGAGCGGATTCCGGTGCGTGTTGAGCGCGGGCCCGAGCAGCACGTCGACGCCGTACTCCTTCACCTCGTTCCCCATCGCGCGGCCGACGCGCTCGACGAGGTCGACGTCCCACGAGGACGCCAGCAGCGTCTCGATCGGGAAGGCGGTGCAGTAGTACGTCTTCGTGGCAGTCGGCGCCGCGCTTCGGCTGGATCCGCAGGCCCGGCCGGGCCGTCGGCCACGATGACGGCGGGGATCCCGAGCCGGGGGATCGCGAAGGTGGTGCCGGCCGCGCCCGGCACGCCCCGCTGCGTCTCCCCCACCGCGGGCCCCTGCGGCGCCGGCGGCTGCTGCGCGGGCGGCTGGCCCGGCATGCGCATGCCGGTGCCCGTCACCAGCGCGGCCTTCTCCTCCTTCGTCATCGCCGCGATCACGTCCTTGTCGGGGCTCTTGCCGAGCTGGGGATCGGCCGCGTGAGCGAGCGAAGCGCTCGCCGCGACGAGCGCGGCCGCGAGCGGCAGGAATCGGGATGCTTCTCCATCATGGGTGCTCCTCCATCGAGCGCAGAACGCTACCACGAGCCGGCCCGTCGCGACCCTCCCCTAGGAGCGGCGGCGCAGCTCGTGGAGCATGCGGCGGATGTCGCGCACGCCCTTCCAGGCGACGTAGACGGTGAGCGTCGAGTACCAGACGAGGCACGCCCAGGCCAGCAGCCACCAGAACGCGCGCGCCGGGCTCATGCCGCCTCCTGCGAGAGCGACCCCACGACCATGGCCAGGGCCGCGCCGACGTAGGCGAGGATCCCCGACCAGTGGGGGCCGATGCTCGTGCGCACGGCCGGCGTCGTCTGCTCGAGCACCAGGTACGCGACCGGGATCGCGGCGCCCACGACGATCGCCGCGGCCGCCCCGCGCCGCGTCGCACGCGGCCAGTAGCAGCACGCAACCAGCAGCGTCGACATGCTGGCGAGGTAGATGGTGGCGGTGACGCCGATGTAGTCCAGGAGGTCGCCCCGCAGCGGATACCAGAGCCCATATAAGAGGAGGAAGACGCCGATCGCCGCCACCAGCAGCCGGTTGAGCAGCAGGCCCTTCCGGTCGGTCCAGCCCGGCCGCCGCCACGGGGCCACGATGTCGTTGTAGATGACGCTCGCCCACGTGAGCATGTAGCTCGAGTCGGTGGACATGTCGGCCGCGAGCATCGCTGCGACCAGGAGGCCCATCAGGCCGACGGGCAGGAAGCCCGCGAGCCAGGTCGGCATGGCGCTCAGGCTCGTGACGCCCGGCGCGGCCGGTCCGAGCGCGTGGAGCGCCGCGATGCCCCAGAGGCCCGGGATCAGGAAGCGGCAGACGAAGAAGAACGCCGTCCCCACGTAGATCCGCTGGCCGGTGCGCGAGTCCTTCGCGGCCATCACGCGCTGGAGCGAGGTCTGCCAGGTCAGCACGACGCCCAGGTTGAAGAGGGCGTAGAACAGCACGTAGGGCCAGCCCATCTCGGGATGGACGAGCGGATTGAAGCCGCCGGGGCCGAGCCGGGCCTCCACGGTGTCGGCGAGCGCCGCGAAGCCGACCTTTCCCATCAGAAGGTAGGTCACGGCCACGAGGCCGATGCTCATCACGACGAACTGGAGAAAGTCGGTGACCAGGACCGAGAGCATGCCGCCGAGGATCGTGTAGACGGCCACCATCAGCAGGAGCGCGGTCATCGTCAGCTCGAGGCGGTGCGCTCCGGCCCAGGAAGCCGTCCCGGCGCTCGCCGCGCCGATGCCGGTGACCGTCATCAGGAACTCGCCGCCCATCCGCAGGAAGACGCCCATGTTCAAGAGGCCGCCGAGCACGATCACGACGCCGGAGGCCCGGCGCACGCCGGCCCCGAAGCGGCGCTCGAAGAGCTCGGGCAGCGTCATCACCGAGGCTTCGCGCAGCGGCTTCACGCAGAAGCCGGTCCAGCCGACCACGAACATCGCGAGCGCCATCAGGATCCCCGGCACCGCACCCGAGAAGCCGTAGCGGTAGCCGCTCTCGGCCGCGTACATGCACGTCACGATCCCGAACTCGGTGGCCGCGAGCGAGGCGATGCCGAGGTGGACGTCCATCTCGCGGCCCGCGAGCAGGAAGTCCTCGACGCCGCCGACGTAGCGCCGGACCGCGAGGCCGGCGGCCATCGTCGCGAGCAGATAGAGGCCGACGATGCTGCCGTCGATCCAGCCGAAGTGGCTCAAGCCGGCCTCAGGCGCACCACTCGAGCGCGGCGGCCAGGTAGGTCTCGGCCGTCCGCAGCACCGAGCTCACCTCCACGTATTCGTTCGCGTTGTGGCTGCCCGCGCCCTTCGGGCCGAAGAGCAGCGTCGGCATCCCGAAGCGCTGGTGGATGAAGGCGTCGCACGGCCACTGCGAGGCGGCGACCCGCGCCTGCGGGCCGACGATTCCCTGCGCCGCGCCGAGCAGGCACGCCGTCCAGGGATGGTCGGCCGGCTGCTCGTGCCCGTGGAGCGGCGGGTCGAGCACGCGCTCGAAGCGCACCGGGTGGCGCCGGAAGAACGCGTCGGCTTGCGCGAAATCGTGGAGCGAGGCCTCGACCTCGCGCAGCACCGCCTCGACGTCCTCGCCCGGCAGGAACTGGAAGTACGCCCGGATCCGCCCGAGCATCGGGACGCTCCACGGCACCTCGCGGTCGAAGGTGTTCGCCTCGACGGCGAGCACCTGGACGGGCGCCGGGTCGGGGAAGTCGGCGTAGGGCCCCGCCGCTCCGCTCCACGCGCTTGCGGCGCGCGACCCACCCGTCCACCCAGCCCAGCACGCGGCCCATCGGCACGGCCGGGCTCACGACCTCCTCGCGGGAGAAGTAGCCCATCGGGTCCCCCGCCTCGCAGATCACGTCGAAGACGCAGCCGCCGCGCGTCGCGCGGATCACCTCGTAGTTCGTGCCCTCGGCGACCGCGCAGGCATCGGCCTGGTCGCCGCGCAGCCGGCCCGCGAGCGTGCCGCCGCCGCCGCCGAACTCCTCGTCCACGATCGACTCGCACACGAGATCCCCGCGCAGCCGCACGCCCGCGCGCTTCAGCGCGGCCGCCACGGCGAACTGCGCGACGAGGCCGCCCTTCATGTCCCAGCTCCCCCGCCCGTAGAGCTTTCCGCCGCTCACGGCGCCCGAGAACGGCCCGCCGTGCTTCCAGGGCGTGCGGCCGGGCGGCACGGTGTCGACGTGTCCGCTCAGCAGCAGGCTGCGGCCGCCGCCCGTCCCGGGAGTGCGCGAGACGAGGTTGCGCCGACCGCGGTAGCGGCGGTCCTTCCGCGCCAGCGGGTGCTTCGAGCGCTCGAGAAACGCCGTGTCGTAGGTCTCGACCGGCACGCGCTTGCGCTTCAGCCAGGCCTCGAGCACGCGCTGGGCCGCGGTCTCGTTGCCGTCCGGCGGCACCGCGACGCTGTCCGTGCGCACGAGCGCCCGCAAGAGCGAGACGAGCTCGCCGTGGAACGGCCGCAGCAGCCGCCGCGCGTCGCGCGACCGCGCTCATGCAGCGACTCCCGCGAGGCCCTCGAGCGCCGGCCCGAAGCGCACGCCGAGCGGGGCCAGGAACGAGCGCAGTCGCGCCCATCCCACGTCCGGCGGGATCGTGTGCGGCGAGCCGACGGCGTACGCGGCCAGGCACACGCCCAGGTCGAGCGCGCTGTCGGCCGGCCGCTCCGCGAGCGAGCGGCTCGAGTCCGGGAAGAGCGGCAGATTCGCCGCGACGCCGGTCAGCAGCCCGCCGAGCACGGCGTCGCCGGCACCGGCGGTGCTCGCGACGGGGACCGGCAGCGCCGGGACGTGAACGTGCCCCCGCTCGTCGCGGCCGAAGGCGCCCGCGGCGCCGGCCGTCACCACGAGACGCGCGCGCACGGCCGACAGCGCCTCGAAGAAGGACGCGGCCTCGCCGGGCACGAACGGGCGGCCACCGAGCGCGGCTGCTTCGTCCTGGTTCAGCGAGACGAGGTCCGCGAGGCCGAGCAGCTCGCGGCCCTCGGCCGTGCGCAGCTCCGCCGAGCTCGCCGCCGCGACCGCGAACGCCCCGCGCTCACGGCCCAGCTCCAGCAGCCGCCGGCGCGCGCCGAGCGGCACCTCGGGCGCCGCGAGCACGATCGTGCGCTCGTCGACGAGCTCGGCGACGGCATCCACGTCGGCGGCCAGCAGGCCGGACGCCGCCGAATCGCTCGTCGTGATGTTCCCGCCCGATCCGTCGGGATACTGGAAGCAGACCGACAGCAGCGTCGGCCGTCCCGGCGTCTGCTGCACGAAGCCCACGTCCATGCCGGCGGCCGCCATCTCGCGCAGCAGCTGCTCGCCCTCCGCGTCGAGGCCGACGCGGCCCACGGGCAGCACGTGGAAGGGCGACCCGGACGCGCGCGCGCCGAGCAGCCGCGCGGGATAGTGCGCGACGATGTGCAGCTTGCAGTAGTCGCGCACGTCCAGCCTGCGCGCCATCCGGCTCTCGTTGCGACCGAGGTCGTGCTCGCCTTCGAGCGCGAAGAAGACTCCCGTGCCGATGCCGCCCACGCCGACGAGGCGCGCCGCCTTCACAGCAGCTCCCACTCCGGGTGCTCGCTGATCGGATGGCGGGCCGTCTCGAGCGTCGCGGTGATGAGCGCGTCCGGGTGGCGCTGCAGCAGCGTGATCGGGTACTCGGCCACGGGCTCGGAGAAGAGCGCGACGCGCAGGGCCGTCTGCTTCCAGGCCCCGGTGTCGCTGAAGACGCGCAGCCGCCGCGCCGACAGGCACTCGCGCATCCCGAGCGTCACCGACATCGGCGGCACGAACGCGTAGGCCGCGCCGAAGGTGCGCTGCGCCAGCGCCAGGATCGTGTCGAGGTTGTTCTCCTGGATCCTTATCGTCGAGCGCTCGAGCTCCTCGACGCTCGTGTGCAGGTACGGGTGCCGGCGCGCCTGGTTGTAGGCCACGTGGCCGTCCTGGCCCCAGCCTCCGAGCGTGAGGTCGACCGGCGCGGCGTCGATCGCGGCGCGCACGCTCTCGATCGTCGAGGGAAGCAGCCAGTGCCGCTGCGACTCAGGCACCTGAAGGCGCTCCGCGATCCCGCCGTAGAAGCGCTGCTCCATGAAGCTCTTGAAGTTGTACGGATGCCGGCGCGGCAGCGGCCGCCCCTGCCAGTCGAGGCACTCGTCCATGTGGAAGACGCGGAGCCGCGCGAGCGAGACGCCGCGGCGGTTCACCTCCTCGGTCCACGGCGCGTACCAGGACGACGGCCCGCACGGCACGATCACGCGCGTGTCCTGGCCGGCGCGGTTGCGCTCGTCCACGAAGTCGACGAGCTCGCGGGCCATCAGCCGGCCCATCTCGGCCCCGTCCCTGACGATGCGCAAGGGCACGCGGCGCTTCGGGTGCTGCTCCAGATCCTCGGCGGGGATGCGGCACCACTCGAGCAGGTCGCGCGGCCGGACGCTGTCGCCCATCAGAGCTCGAGCACTTCGTAGATCTCGGTCCAGGCCTCGAGGAAGAAGGAGAATTGCCTGCGAGCGCCATTGTTATACTGCGCCGGACGGCGAGCAAGGGGAGAAGAGAGCGTGAGCGAGGCGTTCCGCGCCCTGCGCGAGGAGGTGTTCCAGGCGAACGTGGAGCTGCCGCGGGCGGGGCTCGTCACCATGCACAGCGGCAACGCGAGCGGGATCGACCGCGAGAGCGGGCTCGTGCTGATCAAGCCGAGCGGCGTCGACTACGACACGCTGCGGCCGACGGACCTGGCGATCGTGGATCTGCGCGGGCGCCCGGCGCCGGCGAGCGACGTGCCGGACGGGCTGTCGAGCCCGCTGCGGCCGAGCGTCGACACGCCGCACCACCTCCACCTCTACACCCGCGACGCGTCGATCGGCGGCGTCGTCCACACGCACTCGGCGTACGCGACGGCGTGGGCGGCGGCAGGCCTCGCGATCCCGTGCGCGCTCACGGCCATGGCCGACGAGTTCGGCGGCGACATCCCGTGCGCACCGTACGCCGACAACGAGGGCGAGCACATCGCCGAGGCGATCCTGAAGCACCGCGGGCGCGGGCCCGCCGTGCTGCTCGCCCAGCACGGCGTCTTCAGCTTCGACCGCACCCCGCGCCTGGCGCTCAAGGCCGCGGCCATGGTCGAGGACACGGCGCGCACGCTGTGGCTCGCGCGCCAGCTCGGGCCGCTTCAATCGCTGCCCGAGGCCGAGACGCGCAAGTGGTGGGACCGCTACCACTCGAGCTACGGCCAGACCAAGCCCTGACGAGCGCATGAAGCACATCGGCATCGTCGCCTGCAGCGCCGAGGGCGCCGCGCTCTGCTACCAGACCCTCTGCCGCGAGGCGCTCGCGACGGTCGGCAAGAACGACCACCCGCGCATCACGCTCGACTCGATCGCGATGGCGCGCTGGATTCCCGCGTTCGACGCGGGCGACTACGCGGGTGTCGCCCGCATCATGCTCGAGTCCGCGCGGCTGCTCGCGGACGCCGGCGCGGACTTCGCGATCTGCCCCGACAACTCGGCCCACCTGGCGTGGGAGCAGCTGCAGGCGGCGACGCCGATCCCGTGGCTCCACATCGCGACGGTGCTCGGCGAAGAGGCCGTGCGCCGCGGCTTCCGGCGCATCGGCATCCTCGGCACGCGCTACACGATGGGTGGACCGGTCTACACCCAGGCTCTCGGCAGCCTCGGGATCGCCACGCTCGTGCCGGAGGCCGAGGACTTCGCGATGGTCGATCGCGTGATCTTCGCGGAGCTGGTCGACGGCGTCTTCAGCGACGCGTCGCGACAGGCGTACTACCGCGCGATCCGCCGCCTCGGCGAGCGCGGATGCGACGCCGTGGCCCTGGCCTGCACCGAGATCCCGCTCCTGGTCCGGCCGGAGGAGTCTCCGCTGCCGACGCTCGACTCGACGCGCCTGCTCGCACGCGCGGCGCTCGCCGAAGCGGCACGCCCCTAGCCCTCGGGCGGGACCTCGCGAGGGGCGCGTGGCTCCCGTGCGAGGGCCGCGCTACGATGCATGAAGAACCAGAGGCGTGAGCGGAGGTGGACCCGTGGCCGCGTACTTCGACGACAAGGATCTCGCACACTTCGGCGATCTCAAGGACCACGCTCCCGAGCTGTGGGAGCGCTTCATGCAGTACTACGGGCCCGCCTTCGAGCCGGGCCTGCTCAGCAAGCGCGAGAAGGTCCTGATCGGCTTCGCCGTCGCGCAGGCCTCGCAGTGTCCCTACTGCGTCGACAGCTACACGCAGCAGGCGCTCGAGCAGGGCCTGACGATGAAGCACCTCGCCGAGGCGATGCACGCGGCCGCTTCGCTCAAGGCCGGCATCGCGCTCGCCCACGGCCTCGTGGCCCACAACGTCGACAAGAAGGTATCGATGTGACGGCCGTCCCGCTGCGCGTGCTCGAGACGCCGCCGCGTTCCCGCTTCGACGGGTACATGGCGCGCCACGGGGGCGAGCTGCGCGCCGAGCGCGTCACGACACTCCAGATCAACGTCGGCAAGAAGTGCAACCAGGCCTGCCGCCACTGCCACGTCGACGCCGGGCCGCTGCGCACGGAGGTCATGCCCGATGCCGTCGTGGACGCGTGCCTCGCGGCGCTCGCCAGCGCGCCCGAGTGCGACACGCTCGACGTCACGGGCGGCGCGCCCGAGCTGCACCCGCGCTTTCGCGAGATCGTCCGGCGCGCGCACGCGCTCGGCCGCCGGACGATCGTGCGGCACAACCTGACGGTCCAGCAGGAGCCGGGCCAGCAAGACCTGCCCGAGTTCCTCGCGGCCCAGCAGTGCGAGGTCGTGGCGTCGCTGCCGCACTACACGGAGGACGCGACCGACCGCCAGCGCGGGCGCGGCGTCTACGACAAGTCGGTCGCCGGGCTCCTTCGTCTGAACGCGGTCGGCTACGGCGGCGGCCGCGGCCTCGTGCTGAACCTGGTCTCGAACCCGGTCGGGGCGTTCCTGCCTCCGCGCCAGCAGGACCTCGAGCGCGACATGCGCCTCTACCTCGGCGAGCGGCACGGGATCGTGTTCGACCGCCTGTTCACGATCACGAACATGCCGATCGCGCGCTTCGCCGACTGGCTGGACCAGCACGACCGCCGCGCGGAGTACATGGAGCGGCTCGAGAGTGCCTTCAATCCCGCGACGCTGCCGGGCCTCATGTGTCGCAGCCTGGTCAGCGTCTCTTGGGACGGACGTCTCTTCGACTGTGACTTCAACCAGATGCTCGAATTGAGTATCGAGGGCGACGAGCCGGCCTCGATCTTCGGGCTCGACTTGCGCCGGCTGGCTGGCCGGCGCGTGCGCACCGCGGACCATTGTCTCGGCTGCACGGCCGGCGCGGGGTCCAGCTGCGGGGGCGCGCTCACGTAGAGTGCCCGTCAAAGCGTAACCGCTGCCGATGCAAAGGGCGTCCGGTCGCACGGCGAGCGCGGGTGTGCCTATAATCGAGCCAGCTCTCAAGACATCCTGGAGGAACGCCTCACTCGCGGGAGCTCACTGTTCCGCCATCCATCATCTGCCGTCGTCGAGGAGGAATTACTTTGCCGAAGCAGCGTCAGAGATCGCTGGGCGCCGAGGTCCAGACAATCAGAAGGTCCCTCACTGCCGTCGTCCGCGCACTCGCCCGCCTGGGCCCGGCGCTCGAGGCCGACGCGCGCGCGCTGAAGGGCGCCGTGCGCCCGCGCCGCAAGCTGCGCCTCACGCCCGCGCGCCGCGCGCAGCTCGAGCTGCAGGGGCAGTACATCGGGCACATGCGCATGCTGCCGCCGAAGCAGCAGGCCGCCGTCAAGGCGATGCGCGTCAAGAAGGGCATCCGGCCCGCGATCGCGCTCGCCAAGAAGCTCGGCAGCCACTGACGGCCTGAGGCCCGAAGGCGGTGTGCGGCCGCTTCAACCAGACGGCGTCCGGCGAGGAGATCGCCGAGGCGTTCGCGCTGGACGAAGCCCAGGACCTCGCTCCCCGCTACAACATCGCCCCCACGCAGCCGGTGCCGGTCGTGGTCGTCGAGCCGGCCTCGTCGCGCCGGGTGCTGGTCGAGCGCAAGTGGGGCCTCGTGCCGCGCGACGCGCTCGGCAAGGAGCGCGGCTTCATCAACGCCCGCGTCGAGAGCGCCGCCTCGAAGCCGGCCTTCAGCGAGGCCTTTGCCGAGCGGCGCTGCCTGGTCCCGGCCACCGGCTTCTACGAGTGGCAGCAGGTCGACGCGCGCCGCCGCCAGCCCTGGCTGATCCGCCTCGCCTCGGGCGCGCCCTTCGCCTTCGCCGGCCTCTGGGAGCCGGCGCCCGCGGCGCTGCCGGGCACATCGCCCACCTTCACGATCCTGACCACGCAGCCGAACGACGTGACGCGAAAGGTGCACGACCGCATGCCGGTGATCCTCGCGCCCGCGAGCTACGGCCGCTGGCTCGACCCGGCGCTGCGCACCTTCGAGGAGCTCCGCGAGCTCATGGCACCCTTCTCCGCCCAGGCGATGACGGCCTATCCGGTCAGCACGCACGTCAACAACGCCGCTTTCGACGATCCGGCGTGCCTCGCGCCGGCCTGAGGTAATCTGCGGCCATGCCCGCCCGCGCTCGTCGCTCCCGCGTGTCCCCGCGCATCCGCGTGAAGACGCCGCCGCTGCTGTTCGAGAAGACCCAGGCCCTCTTCGAGCGCGCGCAGAAGCAGGTCCAGGGGACGCTGCTCTCGTACTGGACCTCCACGAGCGGCTCGGTCTGCGACAACGACGTGATGGCGCTCTCGGCGATCCTGGAGGCGCGCGGGCCGCAGGAGCGCGTCGCGCTGCTCGTGAAGTCGGACGGCGGCAGCGGGATGGCCGCGCTGCGGCTCGTGCACCTGCTGCGCCGCTACGCGAAGCGCCTGACCGTGATCGCGCCGCTCAACTGCGCCTCGGCGGCGACGATGCTGGCGCTCGGCGCCGACACGATCCAGATGGGCCCGCTCTCGTACCTGACCGCCGTCGACACCTCGCTCGAGCACGACCTCTCGCCGCTCGACCACACGAACCAGCTGGTCCCCGTGAGCAACGACGAGGTCGACCGCGTGATCCGGCTCTGGCGCGAGATCCTGAAGCGCGGCGACGGCGTCAATCCCTACCAGGAGCTCTACAAGTACGTCCACCCGCTGGTGATCGGCGCGCTCGACCGCGCGAGCAGCCTGTCGCTGATGCTGTGCCGCGAGATCCTCGGCTACCACATGAAGGACGCGCGCAAGGCCGAGCGCATCGCGCGCCGGCTCAACTCCTCCTATCCCGCGCACCAGTACCCGATCACGAGCCGCGAGGCGCGCCGCCTCGGCCTCAAGGTCCAGGAGATCCCCCCCGAGCTCGACAGCCTGCTGCAGCAGCTCAACCTGCTCTACTCGGAGATGGGCCAGCGCGCGATCACCGACTACGACGAAGAGAACCACCACGACAACGAGATCACGAACATCCTCGAGGGCGCCGGCGTGCAGGTGTTCTACCAGGTCGAGAAGGACTGGCACTACCGCAAGGAAGAGCGCCGCTGGGTCGCGATGAACGACGTCTCGTCCTGGTTCCGCTGCCGCAAGAAGGACGGCAAGACGGTCAAGGACAAGCTACACATCCGCTAGTCCTTTTCTACTTCTCCAGCCCGAGCCCCTCGAACAGCATGATCCGGCTCTCGTGCTTCACGAGCCGTAGACGAGGCGCGAGTCGTCCGGCGTCCAGGCGAGGCCGCGCAGGCCGACGAACGGTCCGAGGCCGATCACGGCCGGCTCGTCCCCTTCTGGAAGTCCGCGAGCAGGATCTGGCCGTTCGCGGTCCCCGGCGACCGTCCGATCGCGAGCTGGCGGCCGTCCCACGAGAATGCCAACGCGTCCACGGCGCCGATCGACACCTCCACGCTCCCCGAGCGCGCTTCGCCGCGGCTCGTCGTGAGACGAACCGTCTGAACCCCGCTCGTCGGTGTCGAGGTGAAGTAGGCGATCTCGTCCGAGGTCGGCGACCAGGCCGGGCAGCGGCCGCTCACTCCCGGGACCTGGGTCGGCGTGCCGCCCTCGGCCGGGATGATCCAGAGACCCGGCTGGTGGTTCGCGCCTTCGGCCGCGTAGAGCAGGCGGCGGCCGTCCGCCGACCAGCTCGCGCGGTCCAGCACGTCCGACCGTGACCAGCGGAGCGGGCGGCCCGCCGCCCGTCGGCGCCAGCCACAGGCCGCGGCGCCCTCCGCGCGTCGAGACGAAGGCGACGCGGCTCCCGTCGGGCGAGATCGCCGGCAGCGAGTCGCTCTCCGGATCCGAGGTGAGCGGCCTCGGATTGCTCCCGTCGGCCTCGCTCACCCAGATGTCGCGCGTGCCGTTGCGCGCGGACACGAACGCCGGCGTGCCGTTGCGCGCGATCGAGGGCGACGCGTCCGTCGGCGCCCGCGGCGGTGAGCTCGAGCCCAGTCCCGTCGGCTGGCGCAGGTCGAGCGAGCGGAGCGACGCCGCTGCTGGTCCGCGCCTCGCACACGAGGCGCCGGCCGTCTCGCGACATGCGCGGCGCGAGGTAGTCGCCGGCGCCGCGCGTGAGCCGGCGCTCGCTGCCCGCCGCCGAGCGGCCGCCACCAGAGGTTGAGCGCGCCGCCGGCCTGGTCGCCGGCGTAGATCAGCGCGCGCCCGTCCGGCGTCGGCAGCGGCGACTGCGCGATGCCCTGGGTCGCCACCACCCGCTCGGCCTCGCCGCCGCGCGCTCGGCACGCGCCAGATCTCGGTGGGCGCCTGGTTGTTGTTCATCGGCCCGCGGTCGAAGTAGATGAAGGCGCCGTCGGCCGACCAGGCCGGCTCGTGGGCGTGGATCCCCGGAGCGGCCGGGACAGCAGCGCTCGTCCCCTCCGTCCGCGCGCGCCACGAGGATCGCGTCGCCGCTCGCCGGGTCGGGCCGCATGAATGCGATCCGCTGCCCGTCGGCCGACCAGCGCAGACCGCCGGCGCGCTTCACCAGCAGGCGCGGCGGGCCTCCGAGCGGCGCCGGGATCAGCCAGGTTCCCGCGCTCGGATGCCCGGCGCCGTGGCGGACCCGCGTAGACGGCGATCGCGCTGCCGTCGGGAGAGATCTCGGGGCCGCCGATCGTCGCGTGGCTCTGGACCTCGAGGCCGCTGCCAGCCGTCAGGTTCACGCCGGACCGCCGCCCACGAACTTCACCCAGAGGTCGGTGCGCCCCTTCGTCGGAGGCGAGGTAGGCGACGAACTTTCCGTCGCTCGAGATCGCCGGGCTCGCCTCGCGGCTCGCGCCCCCGGTGAGCGCCAGCACGATCGGGTCCGACGCCGTAGCTCGGGCCTGTCGAGGAGCGCGTATCCCGCGGCGAGACCCAGAGCGCCAGCGCGGCGCCGCCGAGCCACGGCAGGCGACACCGAACGGAGGGCCGGCACCGCGCGTCGCGGCAACCTCGCCCGATCGCGGCGACGAGGCCCGCGAGGGCGAACGCGAGGTCGCTCGCCGACTGGAAGCGCTGCGACTTCTCCTTGACGAGGCAGCGCTCGACGACGCGGGCGAGCGCCGCGGGCACGTCCGGGCGCAGCGAGGTCCGAGGCTCGGCGGGTCGTCCCGCAGCACCGCGGCGATCAGGTCCTGGGCCGTGTTCCCCGAGAACGCGCGCCGCCCGGTGAGGCACTCGTAGAGCACGCAGCCGAGCGAGAAGATGTCGCTGCGGGCGTCGACGGCCTCGCCGCGCGCCTGCTCCGGCGACAGGTAGCCGAGCGTGCCCGAGCACGACCCCGGTCCGCGTCGGCGAGCGCAGAGCGTCGGCGCCTCGGACGAGCCGCGGCTCGGCAGCAGGTCCTTCGCGAGGCCGAAGTCCAGGATCTTCAGCCGCCCGTCGCGCGTCAGGAACAGGTTCTCGGGCTTGAGGTCGCGGTGCACGATGCCGCGCTCGTGGGCGGCGGCGAGCGCGTCCGCGGCCGGCCGCGCCCCACTCCACGCACGCGCTCCCACGGCAGCGGCCCGCGCAGCAGCCGATCGCGCAGCGTCTCGCCCTCGAGCAGCTCGGTGACCAGGAAGGTGACGCCGTCGGCCTCGCCGACGTCGTGGAGCGAGAGCACGCCCGGGTGGCGAGCGCGGCCACCGCGCGCGCCTCGCGCTCGAAGCGGCTGCCGGCGCGTCGCGATCGGCCGCCGACGTCGGCGGGCAGCGTCTTGAGCGCGACCTCGCGCCCGAGCCGCGTGTCGCGCGCCCGGTAGACCTCGCCCATGCCGCCCGCGCCGAGGCTGCCCAGCACCTCGTACGGCCCGAGACGCAGCCCGCTCGCCAGGCCCACGGTCTCGGACGCCGAGGCGCCGGTTCGGCTGAGACCTTCCGGGTACGACCCGAGGATCCGCAGCTCGCGGCAGCTGCGGCCGAGCTCCTCGATCGCCTCGCCGGCCGACCCGCGCGGGTCGCCGATCACGTCGAGGTAGAACGAGTGCTCCCAGGGGTGCCCGCGCAGCGGACGCGACTCGAGCTTGCAGAGGTCGAGGCTGCGCGCGGCGAAGACGCCGAGCGCGCGGTAGAGCGCGCCGGGCTTGTTGTCGAGCACGAACACGATCGAGGTCTTGGTCGCCGCCTCGAGCGTGCCCGCCTCGCGCGCCAGCAGCAGGAAGCGCGTGTAGTTCTCGGGGTCGTCCTCGATCCCCTCGAGCAGCACGTGCCCGCCGTAGAGCTCGGCGGCGAGGCGCGAGGCGATCGCCCCCTGCGTCGCGAGCCCGCCCTTCATGAGGTCCTGGACGGCGCCCGCGGTGTCGTAGGCCGAGACGGCCTCCACCTGGGGGCGCTCCGCGAAGAAGCGCCGGCACTGCGCGAGCGCAACCGGATGCGAGGCCACGCGCCGGATCGTCGCGACCGACGAGCCCGGGCGCCCGATCAGGCACTGCCGGATCCGCAGCTGCGTCTCGCCCACGATGTGCAGCGGCCGGTTCTTGAGCCGGTCGTAGTTCTCGTGGATCGAGCCGTGGAGCGAGTTCTCGATCGGCACCAGCGCGCGATCGGCCTTCTTCTCGACCACGGAGTCGAACAGCTCGTCGAAGGTGGTGCGCGGCAGGATCTCGATCCCTGCCCCGAGCGACTCGATCGCCGCCTGGTGGCTGAACGCCCCGCGCTCGCCCTGGATCGCCACGACCAACGCCGCCATCCGACCTCCCCCGTGAAGAGCCGACGTCCGTGCGACCGGCTGGTGCGGAAGGAGGGACTCGAACCCCCATGCCCTTTCGGGCACACGCTCCTAAGGCGTGCGCGTCTGCCAGTTCCGCCACTCCCGCGCCGGCGGGGCCAGTTTAGCCCAGGAAGGGCAGCGCACCGGAGGCCCCCGTGCTACTCTGTATGTCTTCAGGAACGCCGTTCCTTCTGCCGTGCCCTTTTGAGGAATTCCTTTGAAAGTCGACTACGTCGAGGAAAGTTCGGTGAGGAAGGCGCTCGCCTTCGAGGTCGAGCCGGAGCAGGTCCAGCTGGAGATCGACGCCCGGGCCAAGGAGCTCGCGCGCCGCGTCAAGATCCCCGGCTTCCGCCCGGGCAAGGTGCCGCTCGACGTCATCAAGAAGCGCTTCAAGGACGAGATCCTGGGCGAGGCGGCCGAGGCGATCGTCAACAAGGTCGTCTTCGACGAGCTCGACGGCCGCGGCCTGAAGCCGCTCGCGCCGCCGCGCGTCGAGGAGGTCAAGCTCGAGGAAGGCCAGCCGATGAGCTTCAAGGCGGTCTTCGAGACGCTGCCGCTCGTCGAGCTGCCCGACTGGAAGGGCCTGCGCGTGAGCGCCTCCGGACCGAAGGTGAGCGACGAGGACGTCCAGAAGGAGATCGACCGGCTGCGCGAGGAAGCGGCCCGCTACGATCCGGTGGACGAGGAGCGCGCGACGCAGGCGGGCGACTTCGTGCTGCTCGACCTCGTGTGGCAGCCGAAGGAGGGCGGCAAGGGCGGCCGCGACGAGAACGCGCTGATCGAGGTCGGCAACACCGGCAACCACCCGGACATGAACGCCGGGCTCGAGGGGCTGAAGGCCGGCGAGACGAAGGAAATCGAGGTCGCGTGGGGCGAGGACGCGGCGCCCGCCATCGCCGGCAAGACCGTGCGCTACACGGTCACGCTCAAGGGCATCAAGAAGAAAGTGGTGCCCGAGCGCGACGACGAGTTCGCGAAGGACCTCGGCGAGTTCGGCAGCCTGGCCGAGCTGCAGGACAAGATCCGCCAGCAGCTCCAGACGGCGGAGGAGCGGCGCAGCGAGCGCGACGTGAAGGGCGCGCTCGTCGAGGCGCTCGTCGCCAAGGCGAACTTCGAGGTGCCCGAGGCGCTCGTCGAGCGGCACATGTCGGCGCGCGCCGAGAGCCTGGCGCGCGGCCTCGCCTACCAGGGCATCGACCCGCGCAAGGTCGGTGTCGACTGGAAGCAGTACCGCGAGTCGACGCGCGAGGACTCCGTGAAGGCCGCGCGCGCGGACATCCTGCTCGACGAGATCGCGCGCCGCGAAGGCGTCTCGGTGCTGGACTCCGAGGTCGACGCCGAGGTGGCACGGATTGCGGATCGTTCGGGTCGCTCGCGCGAGCAGGTTCGCGCTCAGCTCACGAAAGAGGGCGATATTGGTGCTCTCGCTGCGCGCATCCGCGAGGAGAAGACCCTTGACTTGCTCAAGTCCAATGCTAGTATCGAGCTAACATGAGTGGAGGCAATGCCTTCGCGGGAACGCTCGTCCCGATGGTGGTCGAGCAGACCGCTCGCGGCGAGCGGGCCTACGACATCTACTCGCGCCTCCTCAAGGACAACATCGTCTTCATCGGGACGGCCATCGACGACATGGTGGCGAACCTGTCATCGCGCAGCTCCTGTTCCTCGACAAGCCGAGGATCCCGAGCGGACATCCACATCTACATCAACTGCCCGGGCGGCGCGACGACCGCGGGGCTCGCGATCTACGACACGATGCAGCTGATCCGGCCCGATGTGCAGACGTATCTGCGTCGGGCAGGCCGCCTCGATGGGCGCGGTGCTGCTGGCGGCGGCACCGCGGGCAAGCGCTTCGGCCTGCCGCACGCCGCGGATCGATCCACCAGCCCTGGGGCGGCGCGCAGGGCCAGGCCTCCGACATCGAGATCCAGGTGAAGGAGATCCTGCGCACCAAGGACCGGCTCAACCAGATCCTGTCGAGCCACACCAAGCAGCCGCTCGAGCGCATCGTGCGGCCGACTCCGACCGCGACTTCATCATGGACGCGGAGCAGGCGAAGGCGTACGGCATCGTCGACCACGTGATCTCCCGCAGGGAGAAGTGACAGGCAGGCGGCCATGACTACCACCAAGAAAGCCACCGAGGGCGAGGTCCTGCGCTGCTCGTTCTGCAACAAGGACCAGAACGACGTCCGCAAGCTGATCGCCGGACCCACGGTCTTCATCTGCGACGAGTGCGTCGACGTCTGCAACGACATCATCGCGGACGACCGCCGCTCGGAGGGCCGCCAGAACCGGCGGAGCGGGCTGCCCACCCCGCAGGAGATCAAGAAGTTCCTGGACGAGTACGTGATCGGCCAGGAGCAGGCGAAGAAGAAGCTGGCGGTCGCCGTCTACAACCACTACAAGCGGATCGAGATCGGCAAGCAGCGCGGCAGGAACGACGTCGAGCTCACGAAGTCGAACATCCTGCTGATCGGCCCGACCGGCACCGGCAAGACGCTGCTCGCGCAGACGCTCGCGCGCCTGCTCTCCGTCCCCTTCACGATCGTCGACGCCACGACGCTCACCGAGGCGGGCTACGTCGGCGAGGACGTCGAGAACATCATCCTCAAGCTGCTGCAGGCGGCGGGCGGCGACATCGAGAAGTGCCAGGAAGGCATCATCTACATCGACGAGATCGACAAGATCTCGCGCAAGGACGAGAACCCCTCGATCACCCGCGACGTCTCGGGCGAGGGCGTCCAGCAGGCGCTGCTCAAGATCCTCGAGGGCACGGTCGCGAACGTGCCGCCGCAGGGCGGCCGCAAGCACCCGCACCAGGAGTTCTACCAGATCGACACCACGAACATCCTGTTCATCTGCGGCGGCGCCTTCGTCGGCCTCGACAAGGTGATCGATCGCCGCGTGGGCAAGAAGACGCTCGGCTTCCGCACCGAGGCGAAGAGCGCCCAGCCCAAGGGCACGCCGGTCGACAAGACGCAGCTGCTCGCCCAGATTCAGCCGACCGACCTCATCAAGTACGGGCTGATCCCCGAGTTCGTGGGCCGGCTGCCGGTCGTGGCGACGCTCCACGACCTGGCGCAGCCCGCGCTCGTCGAGATCCTCACCCAGCCGAAGAACGCGATCACGCGCCAGTACCAGCGGCTGTTCGAGTACGAGAACGTCAAGCTGCGCTTCGAGCCGGACGCGCTCGAGGCGATCGCCGAGCTCGCGATCCAGCGCAAGATCGGCGCCCGCGGCCTGCGGATGATCATCGAGGACCTGATGCTCGAGCTCATGTACAACCTGCCCTCGATGCGCAAGGTGCGGGAGTGCGTGGTGACGCGCGAGATGGTGCTCGACCGCGAGAAGGCCGCCTCCCTCATCGAAAAGGCGGGCTAGCCTCGCCTCCGCGTGCTACCTTAGAGGACGCCGGTGGGGGGCGATGCTTGTGCCCCTCGCCACGGCCGGAGCGAGAACATGTTCGGGCGTGACAAGGCCGACCTGATCGAAAACCTTCCGATGGTGCCGATGCGGGACCTCGTCGTCTTCCCGCACATGATGATCCCGTTCGTGATCGGCCGGAAGAGCTCGATCCGGGCGCTCGAGCAGGCGGTCGCGCGCGGCAAGCGCATCTTCCTCTCCGCGCAGCACGACGCCACCCGCGACAACCCGGGCCCCGAGGAGATCCACACGATCGGCACGGTCTGCAGCATCGTGCAGAGCCTGAAGCTCCCCGACGGCAACGTGAAGGTGCTCGTCGAGGGCCTCGAGCGCGCCCGCGCACTCGAGTACCGCGAGGAGAACGGCGCGCTCCGCGTGGTGGTCAAGCTGGTGCCCGCCGTCGAGGAGCCGCCGAGCGGGCTCGAGAGCCTGATCTCCAAGGTGATCGGCCTCTTCGAGCAGTACGTCAAGCTCTCGAACAACCTGCACTACGACGCGATGCTGGCCGCGGTGCGGGTCGAGGACCCCGGCCGCCTCGCCGACACCATCTCCTCGCACCTCGTGGTGCCGGTCGAGGAGAAGCAGAACCTGCTCGAGATCTTCACCGCGCAGGAGCGCCTGACGCGCGTCTCCTCGATCCTGGAGGCCGAGGTCGACAAGCTGAACGTCGACCGCCGCATCCAGGGCCGCGTCAAGAAGCAGATGGAGCGCGCGCAGAAGGAGTACTACCTCAACGAGAAGATGAAGGCGATCCAGAAGGAGCTCGGCAGGAAGGACGACCGCACCAGCGAGGTCGACGAGCTGCGGCGCAAGGTCGAGCAGGCGCGCATGCCGAAGGACGCCGAGGAGAAGGCGCTGCAGGAGCTGAAGCGGCTCGAGTCGATGCCGCCGATGTCCGCGGAAGCGACCGTCTCGCGCAACTACCTCGACTGGCTGATCGCCGTGCCCTGGACCAAGAAGACCCGCGAGCGCAAGGACCTGTCGGCCGCGGAGAAGATCCTGAACGAGGACCACTTCGGGCTCGAGAAGGTCAAGGAGCGGATCGTCGAGTTCCTGGCGGTGCGGCAGCTCGTCAACAACCCGAAGGGCCCGATCCTGTGCTTCGTCGGCCCGCCCGGCGTCGGCAAGACCTCGCTCGCCCGCTCGATCGCGCGCGCCACGAATCGCAAGTTCGTGCGGCTCTCGCTCGGCGGCGTGCGCGACGAGGCCGAGATCCGCGGCCACCGCCGCACCTACATCGGGGCCTTCCCCGGCCAGATCATCCAGATGATGAAGAAGGCCGGCTCCCGCAACCCGGTGTTCCTGCTCGACGAGGTCGACAAGATGTCGATGGACTTCCGCGGCGACCCGTCGGCGGCGCTGCTCGAGGTGCTCGACCCGGAGCAGAACCACACCTTCTCGGACCACTACCTCGACGTCGAGTACGACCTGTCGTCGGTCTTCTTCATCGCCACCGCGAACGTGATGCACACGGTCCCGCAGGCGCTGCAGGACCGGCTCGAGGTGATCCGGCTGCCGGGCTACACCGAGCGCGAGAAGATCGAGATCGCGCAGCGGCACCTGATCCCCAAGCAGATCAAGTCGCACGGCCTCGCCGCGGACAACGTCGAGTACGAGGAGGACGCGCTGCAGGAGCTGGTGCGGCGCTACACGCGCGAGGCCGGCGTCCGCAACATGGAGCGCGAGATGTCGACCGTGCTGCGCAAGGTCGCGCGCAAGGTGGTGCTCGAGGGCAAGGAGTACTCGACCACGATCACGCCCACGAACCTCTCCGACTACCTCGGCGTGCCGCGCTACCGCACGACCCAGCAGGAGGAGCGCCACGAGATCGGGCTCGCCACGGGCCTGGCCTGGACCGAGGTCGGCGGCGAGATCCTGCCGATCGAGGTGACGCTGATGCCCGGCAAGGGTGCCTTGCGGCTCACGGGCAAGCTGGGCGACGTGATGCAGGAGTCGGCGCACGCGGCGATGTCGTTCGTGCGCTCGCGCGCCGAGCAGTTCGGGATCGCCAAGCGACTTCAGCCGCAAGGTCGACGTCCACATCCACGTCCCCGAGGGCGCCATCCCCAAGGACGGCCCCTCGGCCGGCATCACGATGTGCACGGCGCTCGTCTCGGCGCTGACGCGCGTGCCCGTGCGCCGCGACGTCGCGATGACCGGCGAGATCACGCTGCGCGGCAAGGTGCTGCCGATCGGCGGCGTGAAGGAGAAGCTGCTGGCGGCGCACCGGATCGGCGTGACGACCGCGATCCTGCCGCGCGAGAACGAGAAGGACCTCGCCGACGTGCCCAAGAACGTGCTCGAGGGCATCGAGGTACACCTGGTGGACCACGTCGACCAGGTGCTCAAGATCGCGCTCGTCCCACCCGACGCACCGCCCGCGCAGGTCACGGACGAGCCGGCGGCGGATGCGCTCGGCCCGGTGCCCGACGGAATGACTCACTGAGGCGGCGGGCTCCTTCCGCCCGCGGCCTCCTCGATCCAAACCTGGTGTGAAGCACGAAAGCCCGTCACACGTCTTTCCACGACGCCTCGAGGCGAGCTTCGCCGGCAGCGCGGCGAGCCCGGCCCAGTTCCCCGCCGACCGTGTCCCGGAGGTGGCGTTCCTCGGGCGCTCGAACGTCGGCAAGAGCAGCCTGCTGAACGCGCTCGCGGGCACGCGCGGGCTCGCCCGCGTGTCGCAGACGCCGGGGCGCACGCGGCTCGTGAACTTCTTCCGCGTGAGCGCCGAGCGGCCCGGCAGCCGCAAGCGCGACGAGCTCTACCTGGTGGACCTGCCCGGCTACGGCTACGCGAAGGCGTCGCGCGAGGTGCGCGAGAGCTTCGAGGAGCTGGCGCTCTCCTACCTGGTCGATCGCGCGGCGCTGCGGCTCGCGGTCTTCATCGTCGACGTGCGCCACGAGCCGAGCGCGCGCGACCACCAGCTGCGCGAGTTCCTGGACGGCAACGAGGTGCGCTGGGCGCTCGCCGCCAACAAAGTCGACGCACTTTCCCGCAACGAGGCCCGGACCCGGATCAAGGCGCTCGAGACCGGCATCGGCCGCACCTCGGCGGGCGTCGTCCCGGTCAGCGCCGAGAAGGGCGCGGGGCTCGGCGAGCTCTGGAGCCTGATCCGCGCGGTCGCCCTGGACTCCCCCGCCCCCGAGCCCGAAGAGCTCGCCACACGAGGACACGATGGACGGAACTGAGAATCACGAACTGCCGGAAGACTCCTTCGAGCCGGTGCCGCGTGCCGGGCGCCCCCGTGCCGCTGGCCCTCTCCGCCCTCAAGGAGATGGACATCCACCAGCTGACGACCGCGGCCCTCGAGGCCGGCATCGACGGCGCGCCCGGCTCCAAGAAGCACGACCTGATCTTCCGCATGCTGCATGCGCAGGCCCAGAGGAACGGCCTGCTGTTCGCCGAGGGCGTGCTCGAGATCATGCCGGACGGCTACGGCTTCCTGCGCGCCCCCGAGTCGAGCTACCTGGCGGGTCCCGACGACATCTACGTCTCGCCGTCGCAGATCCGCCGCTTCGACCTTCGGACCGGCGACACCGTGAGCGGCCAGGTGCGCCCGCCGCGCGAGGGCGAGCGCTACTTCGCGCTCATCAAGGTCGAGGCCGTGAACTTCGACCCGCCCGAGCTCGCGAAGGACAAGGTGCTGTTCGACAACCTGACGCCGCTCTACCCGCGCGGGCGGCTGCGGCTCGAGACGACGCAGGACAACATGACCGCGCGCGTGCTCGACATGATGACCCCGATCGGCAAGGGCCAGCGCGGGCTGATCGTGGCGGCGCCGCGCACGGGCAAGACCCTGATCCTCCAGAACATCGCCAACTCGATCGCGGTCAACCACCCGGAGGTGATCCTGATGGTGCTGCTCGTCGACGAGCGGCCCGAGGAGGTCACCGACATGCAGCGCACCGTGCAGGGCGAGGTCGTCTCGTCCACCTTCGACGAGCCCCCGACGCGCCACGTCCAGGTCGCGGAGATGGTGATCGAGAAGGCGAAGCGGCTGGTCGAGCACAAGAAGGACGTCGTGATCCTGCTCGACTCGATCACGCGCCTCGCGCGCGCCTACAACGCCACCTGCCCCTCCTCGGGCAAGGTGCTCTCGGGCGGCGTCGACGCCAACGCGCTGCAGCGCCCGAAGCGCTTCTTCGGCGCCGCGCGCAAGATCGAGGACGGCGGCTCGCTGTCGATCATCGCGACCGCGCTCGTCGAGACCGGCTCGCGCATGGACGACGTCATCTTCGAGGAGTTCAAGGGCACCGGCAACTCCGAGATCGTGCTCGACCGCAAGATGGCCGACCGCCGCATCTATCCGGCGGTCGACATCAACAAGTCGGGCACCCGCAAGGAGGAGCTGCTGCTGACCCGCGACGAGCTCCAGCGCGTCTGGATCCTGCGCAAGGTCCTCTCGCCGCTGTCGCAGGTCGAGGCGATGGAGCTGATCCTCGACAAGCTCGCCAAGACGAAAAGCAACAAGGACTTCCTGGACGGCATGGCGATCGGCTGATCGCCCTCTCTTGCCCCACCCCCAGCTGGTTTATCCAGCTATCCAGTCTGCCTTTCGCGAGCTATCCCGCAACCACTAGGGCTGGCACCGCTACTGCTGGTAGTCTCTCCCAGCCGTCCTTGAGTGACGCTGTGTTTATCCGGCTATGCGGTCTGCATACTAGGTGTTGGGCGGACCGAGGTTGAGCGGTGACCCGGCGAGCGCGGCGCGAGCTGGACTCGAGTCGTTGCTCCCAGCTACTGCGCCTTCTGCGGCTCGAGCTGAGGCTCGCCTCGCACTTCGCTGAGGCCGAGTTCTCAGCCTGTGACGAACGTGCGTGGATGCTCGCTGCTCGTAGCGCACGATCGCTGCCTGGCGATCGCGAATCCGCCACTCGCGCTCGTGCGGGTCTTGGATCCTGGCGCGCGCACTTCAGCACGTTGCTCCCTGAGCCGCCTACCGTGGCAGTCGAAGAGCTAGCTGTGCCCGTCGCGCGGCGTGTCCGCCGTACTCGCGGCCTCCAGCGGATTCGCATCTCGAACGCCGGCTAGCGACAACGGCCTGGTCGGTGGATCCACGAGGCCGCCCAACAACAGGTATGAAGCTGACGAAGCCGAGCGTAATGGAGCTTCGCAGCTTAACTCTGTGTTCTGCGGCCTTGTCGTGACGCGACGCGAGCTGACGACATGGCAGCTCGCGATGAAGCAACGTGCCTGGCGGTCGCCATGGCATATCAGCGTAGTCGCCTTCTGGCATTAGGGTTGCCTCTTCGGCCAGCTTGCGAGTCGGAGTCCTCCTACCGCTCGCCGATTGGACACGGACCGATCGCCCGACAGGTCGCGGTACGAGATCCGCGACAGGCCATCGGCGACGCGTGCTCATGACCATCGCGGCCGAGCCGGCCTGCTCCGACAGCCGTGCGGCGCATCCGAGCCCTACTTCGCTAGGAATACCCTCGACCCGAATCGAGGGTACGTGTTGCGGCGTTTCAAGAGACCGACTCGCGCCTGCGTATCAACTCCGCGTCGCGACCGATGCGCCTGGGCGAGACGTGCTGCTCTTCCGTTGGAAGGGTCAAGTGACCTCCGGTGCGACGCGCCGCCGAACAAGGGGATGAAGCAGACGAAGCCTGAGCGTATTGGAGCTTCGCAGCTTATCCCCGGTGTTGGGCGGACGCGATCCGGACCTTCTGAAGCAACGTTTGAGTCCTGGTGTCACGAGAAAGAGGTCGCCCCATGAATAGACCGCTCGGTGCGGGAATTGCAGTCGCAGTTGCGCTTTGTTGCTTCTTCATCATCGGTGCTCTGGCTCAGGAATCGCCTAAGGCAGCGAAGGTGTGGTCGTACGGAGAAATGAAGTGGCAAGAGGACAAGGTCCTTCTGGCTGTTCGGAGTGTGCCGCTTTGGGGAGATCCGACGACCGGGGAACACGGCATGCTTCGGAAGTTTCCCGCGGGCTATGCGCCGCCAGCGCACAAGCATCCGTCAGTAGAACGGGTCGTTGTCATCTCGGGAACGATTGTCGTGCGGTATGCCGGCTCGCGTGAAAATAATCTTGGTCCCGGTTCGTACTCAGAAATCCCTCCATACACGGAGCATTCTGTCGAGTGCGGAAAACAGTCAGAGTGTGTATTCCTGCTAGCTTCGTCGGGACCTTTCGCGCTCATTCCGAGCGCTCCTCCGCATAATCAGTAACCACCAGGAGGCAACAGCGCCACCCAACTGGCGAGCACGCCGCCCAACAATGAGTTGCAGCGGACGAGGCCCGGCTAGGATGGAGCCTCGCCGCTGAACTCAGTGTTGGGGTTGGGCGAACGCTAGCGAGGATGACGTGACGCTGCGCTCAATGCTGTTGCTCCTCTTGCTTCCCTCGTCAGCATTCGCAGTGGAATCGAGCCTGTTCGACAGATTCTGATCGCCGTCGAGTTCTCGCCAGAAGACTGGCGGCTCGACATGGACGGTTCTGGAAGCGCTCATGGGCTTATTGACCGCTCCACGCTGTCGATAGACTCCATTGACGCGAAAACGCTGAAGCGCATCCGAGGCCTGGCGCTTTGCGTTGCCACAGTTCGGGAGCCTGCGATTCCCGTGCTCCCGATTCTCGAGACTCCTCAGGCGATGCCTCCGTCGGTGCTCCTGCTAGTGCGTGCAAAGACCGGACGCGGCAGCGTTGTGCAGCGGCAGGTTCGTATCTCCCCCGGAAGCCTCGACAAGCGTGAGATGCACGTCGACGTGGGTCCCGCTCTCCTGTTGCTGGCTGAAATGCGGGCTCTGCTCCCGGTGCCTACGGCATACGATTACCGTTCATGGCTGCGCGACCTACTCCCCCGTACCAGTCACGTGCGCTGCCCCTGGCTTGACGAGCCGGTGAGAGAATGACCGAAAGAGCATGCGGCGCACGGAATCCCCATTACGGGATGGCCTCAGCCGTTAGAGGCCTGGCTCGGAACGATCGGGATGATTTCGCGATGAGACGGAGGGCTCGATGAGAGCTAGAAACGTCGTAACGCTTGTGGTGACGTTCGCCTTGCCGGTGGCAGTCCTGGCGCAGGCACCCGGAGGTACGGAAGCGAAGCGGGCGGCGACATCGGCGCAAAGCCGACTGGTCGTCATGCCGGCCAGCGACATGAAGTGGACGGATCTCGACCCGGCAGGAGCCCCGGGCGTCAAGGTCGCGGATCTGTGGGGCAACCACGCAAGCGGCGGCGCCTTCGGCGCGCTCTTCAGGCTGCCGGCGGGATTCGCAGCTCCCCTCCACACGCATACCCACGACATGAAGGTCGTGATCATTTCGGGGACCTACATCCAGGCCCCGGAGGGAAAGCCCGAGTTCCGGCTCGGACCTGGCTCCTACTTCTTCCAGCCCGGCGGAAGCTACCGGCATACGACGACCTGCGACAAGGCGTCCGACTGCGTTTTCTTCGTAGAAAGCACGGGGCCGTTCGACCTCAAGCCTGTCGGCGCGGGAACCGGGTCCACGAAGTGAATTGCCTCGTCTGACGAAGGGGACGGTGGCGCGGCGCAAACGGACGGCGCGACGTGGAGTCCCGTTTGCCACCGTCTGCGCGCTCGCGATAGCCCTGCCCGGCGTCGAAGAGGCCATGTCGTGGGAACTCCGGGCCTCAAGCTGAAAGGTAGATTCCTGGCGCGGCTGAAGGAGGATGGGGACTCTCTCGTCCTGCGGATCGGCTTCGAGACGCGCGATCGGGAAGCGTGGTCCGAGGTGGCTGCAGAGCTCCCGCTCGGCGAGCCGCGGGGGCCCAAGCGTCGATCGCGAAAGTGAGGAAGTCCATGACCACCCCCATCGCTCCGCAGGTCGAATGCGAGCAGCAGCACGCGAGCTTCGCGGTCAGCGACGTCGCGGCCGCGGTCGAGTTCTACACGAAGAAGCTGGGCTTCCGGCCGGGCTTCACCTGGGGCGAGCCGCCGAGGTTTGCGGCCGTGAACCTGGGCGAGGTGCAGATGTTCCTGGAGCAGGGCACTCCCAACCCCGAAGGCTCCTCGGTGTACTTCGTCATCGGCAACGCCGACGAGCTCTACGAGTTCCAGCGCGCCAGCGGTGTCGAGGTCGCGGTGCCGCCGGACGACAGGGCCTACGAGCTGCGCGACTACACGGTCCGGGACCTGCACGGGTACCGTCTCACGTTCGGACATCGCCTGCTTGGCGCCGGACCGCCACTCAAGATTCAGCGCGTCGAGGTGCCGGTGCGCCTGGAGAAGCGTCTCGCCGCTCTCCTGCACGACCTGGCCGAGCACAAGAAGATGAGCCTGAACAGCTGTCTCGAGGAGATCCTGCTGCACACCTGCGAGCCGTTCGGAGACGGCGTCGCCAGCCCGCATACCAAGACGACCCTGAACTACATCCAGGAGCTGAAGAAGAAGCACGGCATCGACTACGACAGCCACGCGAGCTACCGGTTTTCCGAGGAGTAGCAGGCGTCACTCAGGCAGCCTGGCGTAGGGCGCTACCATAGGGCGGCGTGGAATGGAGGAGCCGATGAGAAGGCTGGTGGCCTGCGTCGTCGCAAGTGCCGTTCTGGGCTCGACGCCGCTGTTCGCGGACAAGCCGGACAAGCCGGGCAAGTCGAAGGACAAGTCGAAGGGCAATGACGTTTCGGTCAGCGTCACCTTCACGACCGGCCAGCGCGAGAACACGCAGGCCTACTTCGTGGAGAAGCACGGTCGGGGCGGCTGCCCTCCCGGCCTGGCGAAGAAGAACAACGGCTGCCTGCCGCCCGGGCAGGCCAAGAAGCGCTACACCGTCGGATACGCCCTGCCGAAAGGCATCGAGACCCACCCGCTGCCCGCTGACCTCTCGATCCGGATCGGTGCGCCTCCGCCCGGCTACTCCTACTTCATGGTGGACGGCGACGTCGTGAAGCTGGCCGTCGGCACGATGCTCGTCGTGGACGCGATCGCCGGACTCGTCGAGTGATGCGGTGGGCTTTTCGATCGGGTGTGCTGGCCGCGCTCCTGGTCCCGGCGCTGCTGGCGTCGGCGCGAGGAGCCGTCGCCGCGCGTCAAGCTGGCCCAGGACCTGGCTCGCGCGCATGCGGCCTCGGCGGCTGGAAAGCAGTGGCTGGCGCTCAACCATGGCCGCGCGGCCCAGCTGATGGTGCCGGTCCTGCAGAAGTGCGTGGAGGACGTCGAGGACGGCGAGCTCATGTCCTTCTCGACCTACCTGCGCCTTTCGCAAAAGGGCAAGGTGCTGGAGATCGTGACGGAGCTCGACGCCGAGCTCGGCCGCTGCATGACGAAGGAGGCGGGCGGCGTCCAGCTCCCCGCCGCGCCCCGCGAGGACTTCTGGATCCAGGTCAACCTCGCCGCGATGCTGTGACGCGATGGGGACGGACGCCCCGACGGTCCGGTGCTTCGGCTGCGGCGGCCTCGTCCCGCAGATGGAGGGGCCGACGCACCGGTACATGCTGTCTTCGCCCGGCTGCTGGCACGTCTACGGGCAGGTCCTGGTGCGCGACTACACCGATCCGGCGCTTCGGGACGTGCACCGCCTGACCGTCGACAGCTACGCCGTCCAGCACCCGGCCAGCCGACGCCGCAAGCGATCCAGTCCGTCTGCGTCCACCTGATGAGCCTGTGCCTCGTCGTGGAGCGGGGTCTCGCGACCTCGTACGCCACGCGCGTCATGGACGCGGCCACGAAGACGAAGGACCGCTTCCGCTGGCTCACGCCGCCGGCCTCGCTCGGTGCGCTGACCGTGGCGGACGTCGCGGAAGCGGCGCCTGCGCAGTACCCGGAGAGGGTGCGAGAATGGGCTGAAGCCGCCTGGTCCGCGTGGGCGGAGCACCACCCGACGATACGGGGCTGGCTGCCCGCCGCGTCCTGAGGATGTCGATGCCATGCCGTCGCGTCGCCGCCGAGCCGGAATACTGAATCTGATCGCGAGCGCGGCTCTCGCCGCGAGCTGCAGCGAGTCCGCTTCCGTGCCGACGCCACAGCCGACACCCGTCGAGGACAGCTGGTTCACCTTCGTCGTGCAGTGCGCGGGCTGCCCGGGCCTGACCAACGCCACGATCGATCGCACCGTCACGCCCCATCGCGCCCGGCTGCGCGTGGGCCAGCTGACGTCGCTCCGCGCCGCCTCTCGCGACGGCTGCGAGGCGCCCCAGAACCCGCTGCAGATCACGCGCTGGACGCCGAGCGATGCGTCGGTCCTGAAGGTCGAGCCGAGCGGCAGCGAGTCGGCCATCGTCACGGCGCTCGCGCCGGGAGTCTCTTCGATCACCGTCGAGCGCCAGCTGCCCACCGGCGGCCTCAGCCAGCGCGGGCTGCGCGACGCGGAGACGACTTCGGGCTGCGGGCTGCTGCCGGAGATCGTGTTCGAGATCCTGCCTTGAGCGCGACCGTACGCCTGGCGCTCGCCAACATCCCGTTCCCGGACAGCCCCGAGCAGTCGGTGACGGCTGCCCAGGACGCCATCGCTCGAGCCTCCGCCGCGAAGGCCGACATCGTCTGCTTCCCGGAGTGCTTCGTCCCCGGCTATCGGGGCCTCGGCAAGACCGTTGCGCCGGCCGACGCGGCCTTCCTCGAGCGCGCCTGGTCCGAGGTCGCCGCTTCCGCTGCAAAGGCCGACGTCGCGGTCGTGCTGGGCACCGAGCGCGTCGTGGACGGCGGGCTCCGGATCTCGGCCCTGGTCGTGAACCGCGACGGGACGCGCGCCGGCTTCCAGGACAAGGTGCAGCTCGACCCCTCCGAGGAAGCGACCTACGCGCCCGGCTCCGGCCGGCGGGTCTTCCAGTCGGGCCCGCTCACGTTCGGCGTGTCGATCTGCCACGAGGGCTGGCGGTATCCCGAGACGGTCCGGTGGCCGGCCCGGCAGGGCGCGCAGGTCGTATTCCACCCGCATTTCCACACGGCGGAGCCGGGCAGCTACCGGCCGACGCACTTTGCCGATCCCGCGAACTCGTTCCACGAGAAGGCCGCGCTCTGCCGCGCCGCCGAGAACACGTGCTTCTTCGCGACGGTGAACTTCGCGAGCGAGGGCTCCCCCACCACTTCCGCGGTCGTGCGCCCCGACGGCACGCTGCTCTGCTATCAGCCCTACGGAGAGGCCGGGCTGCTGATCGCCGACATCGATCTCGCCGAGGCGACCGGGCTGCTCGCGTCGCGCTGCAAGCCGCTCCAGGCGCTCGACATGAGCCCGAGCCCGGAGGCAGACTGGCACCCGCCGGGCGATTGCTGCTAGTATTGTAGTTTCGGCAGTGGCCTCCGGGCCGGCCTAGAGGAACCCATGAAAGCTGGAATCCACCCCGACTACGCCGTCGTCAACGTCCATTGCGCCTGCGGCGCCACCTGGACGACGCGCTCCACGAAGAAGGAGCTGCGCCTCGAGATCTGCTCGAACTGCCACCCGTTCTTCACGGGCAAGCAGCGCCTCATGGACACGGCCGGCCGCATCGAGCGCTTCACGCGCAAGTACGGCGCCACCAAGCCCTCGGGCACCAAGGCCAGCACCAAGAAGGCTGCCGCGAAGGCCTGAGGCGGCCCCGGCCGCCCGCGCGCCAGGGTCATGGACGGGATCACCTTCGAGAAGCTGCGGGACATCGAGTCCCGCTTCGCCGAGGTCGAGGCGCAGATGTCCGACCCGGCCGTGGCCCAGGACCCGCCCGCCTACCAGAAGCTCGCGCGCGAGGCGAAGGAGATCTCGCCGATCGTCGAGCGCTATCGCTCCTACAAGGACGCGCTCCAGGAGCTCGCCAAGGTCCAGGAGATGGTCAAGGCCGAGACCGATCCGGAGCTGCGCGAGATGGCCCACGAGGAGGCGCGCGTCCTCGAAGCCAGGCGCGACGCGCTCGACGCCGAGATCCCGCTGCTGCTCGTCCCCAAGGACCCGAACGACGACAAGAACGTGCTGCTCGAGATCCGGGCCGGCACGGGCGGCGACGAGGCGGCGCTCTTCGCCGCCGAGGTGTTCCGCATGTACCAGCGCTACGCGGAGCGCCAGGGCTGGAAGGTCGACGTCGTCTCGCTGAGCCGCACCGGCCAGGGCGGCATCAAGGAAGCGATCGCGATGGTCGAGGGCGACCGCGTGTACTCGAAGCTGCGCTTCGAGAGCGGTGTCCACCGCGTCCAGCGCGTGCCGGTGACCGAGGGCTCGGGCCGGATCCACACCTCCGCGATCACGGTGGCCGTGCTCCCGGAGGCCGAAGAGGTCGACGTCAAGATCGAGCCGAAGGACCTGCGCGTCGACACCTTCTGCTCGTCCGGCCCCGGCGGCCAGAGCGTCAACACCACCTACTCGGCGGTGCGCATGACGCACCTGCCCACGAACACGGTCGTCTCCTGCCAGGACGAGAAGAGCCAGATCAAGAACCGCGAGAAGGCGCTCAAGGTGCTGCGCTCGCGGCTCTACGAGATGGCGCTCGACGAGCAGCAGAAGAAGATCGCGAGCGACCGCAAGGGCCAGGTCGGCAGCGGCGACCGCTCGGAGAAGATCCGCACCTACAACTTCCAGCAGGCTCGCGTCAGCGACCACCGCATCGGGCTCACGCTGCACCGGCTGCACGACGTGCTCGACGGCGATCTCGACGAGATCGTGGCCGGGCTGATCGCCCACTTCCAGGCGCAGAAGCTCAAGGGCCCGTCGAACGGCGACGATCCCGCTCGCTGAGCCAGAGGGAGCGCGAGCGATGACCGTCGCGCAGCTCCTCGCGCGGGCCGCGCGCGAGCTGCGGGACGCCCGGGTCGAGTCGCCGGAGTGGGACGCGGAGCTCCTGTTGCGCCACGTCCTGGGCTGGGACCGGGCGACGCTCGTCGCCTCACCCGAAGCATCCCCCAGCCCGGAGCGCGCGGCGGAGTTCCGCCGGCTGGTCCGGGAGCGCGCGCGGCGGATCCCGCTCCAGCACCTGACCGGCACCCAGGCCTTCTGGAAGCAGGAGCTGCGCGTGACGCCCGACGTGCTGATCCCCCGCCCGGAGACGGAGCTCCTCGTCGAGGCCGCGCTCGAGCTGCTGCGCGCAGCGGCGCGTCCGGTGATCGCCGACGTCGGCACCGGCAGCGGCTGCATCGCGCTGGCGCTCGCGGCGGAGCGAGAGGACGCGGAGCTCCATGCCACGGACCTCTCCGAAGCCGCGCTCGCCGTGGCGCGCGACAACGAGCGCCGGCTCGGGCTCGAGGGCCGCATCGCCTGGCAGCTCGGCGACCTGCTCGAGCCGGTGGCGGCCGCCATCCGGGGCCGTGCGGATCTCGTCGTCAGCAACCCGCCGTACGTCGACCAGGCCGAGCGCGACTCGCTCGCTCCGGAGGTGAGAGACCACGAGCCAGAGCTCGCGCTCTTCCCGCCCGGTGACGCCCTCTCCGTCTACAGGCGCCTCGTGCCCGCGGCCGCCGATGTCCTGAAGCCGGGCGGCGCGCTGGTGGTCGAGATCGCGCCCGCGCTCGACCAGGCCGTGGTCGGCCTGCTCGAAGCCGCCGGGTTCGAGGGGATCGAGGTGCGTCCGGACCTCGCGGCGCGCCCGCGCGCGGTGCTCGGGCGGCGATCGCTCCGCGCTCCCTCGCGCGTCGAGTAGACTCGCCCCGTGGCAGAGCCGGCGCGCCCGGGCAAGGACAACGCCGCGCTCCGCCGCACGCTCCTCGCCTGGTACGACCGCAACCGGCGCGACCTGCCCTGGCGGCGCACCACGGACCCGTACCACATCTGGGTCTCCGAGGTGATGCTGCAGCAGACGACCGTCAAGACGGTGCTGCCGTACTACGAGGCCTTCCTGAAGCGCTTCCCGACCGTGGTGGCTCTCGCCGAGGAGCCCGAGGACGAGGTGCTCGCCGCGTGGTCGGGGCTCGGCTATTACCACCGCGCCCGCAACCTGCACCGCGGCGCCCAGCACCTGGCGGAGCGCCACGCGGGCCGCTTCCCGCGCACGCTCGAGACGGCGCTCGGCGTGCCCGGCGTCGGCCTCTACACGGCGAGCGCCGTGCTGTCGATCGCCCACGGCCTGGCGCTGCCGGTCGTCGACGGCAACGTGCGGCGCGTGCTCGCGCGGCTGCTCGCGCTCCGCGGTCCCGCATTCCGCAAGGACGGTCCCTACTACAACCGTGCGGAGGAGCTGCTCGACCCCAAGCGCCCCGGCGACTGGAACCAGGCGCTGATGGAGCTCGGCGCCACGATCTGCCTGCCGCGCAAGCCCGCCTGCCCCGTGTGTCCGCTGCGCCAGCGGTGCGAGGCGCGCGCCCACGGCCTCGTGGAGGAGCTGCCCGAGAGCCGCGCGCGCCGGGCTCCCGTCGACGTGACCGTGGCCGCGGCGCTCGTCGAGCGCGACGGCCGCGTGCTGCTGGTGCGCCGCCCCGAGGGCCGGCTGATGGGCCGCATGTGGGAGGTGCCGCAGACGTCGCTCGACGCCCGCGGCCGTCCCGACCTCGCGCGCGAGATCGAGGAGCGCCACGGCCTTCGCGTCGTGCCCGGACCGCTCACGGTGCGCGCCCGCCACGCCGTGACCTACCGCCGCATCACGCTCGAAGGCTACAGCTCGCGGCTGCGGGCGCCCTTTCCCGACGACCCCGAGCGCTTCCTGTGGGCCCGGCCCGACGAGGTGGCCCGGCTGCCGGTCGCGTCCTCGACCCGCAAGCTGCTGCGGGGCCTGAGCTTGCCCCAGCTTCCGCTCGAGCTCGGCGAGGATCGGCGTCGGCGTGCCGCTGAAGTAGAGGTGGTGGAAGGTGCCCGGGATGCCGGCGAACAGGAAGAGCGCCGAGGAGGCGATCACGGCGAGGCCGGCGTGGCGCTTC
This sequence comes from uncultured Acidobacteriota bacterium, assembly GCA_963724555.1. GTDB lineage: Bacteria > Acidobacteriota > Vicinamibacteria > Fen-336 > Fen-336 > DATBSL01. The sequence goes on along the minus strand of CAVRVE010000020.1, from coordinate 339,049 downwards.
GCCGACGAGCCCGAGCTGCGCGAAGACGAGCGCGAGCGCCGCGGTCGCGAACACCTCGAAGAAGCCCTCGACCCAGAGGTGCACCACCCACCAGCGCCAGTACTCCATCACCGACAGGTGCGTGCGCGCCGAGAACGCAGAACCCGGCGCCGTACATGAGGCCGATCGCGGTCGCGGCGCCGGTGAACATCAGCACCAGCGTGCGGCTCTCGTCGCGGCGCCGCAGCGCGGGCCACAGGCCGCGCAGCATCAGGCCGAGCCACAGCAGCGAGCCCGGCGAACAGAGCGATCTGCCAGGCGCGGCCGAGGTCCACGTACTCGTAGCCCTGGTGCCCGAGCCAGAACGACAGGCCCGAGGCGGCAGCCGCTGGTGGATCGCGAAGTACTCGCCGCGAGCGACCCCGCGACGACCAGCAGCAGCGCGCCGAACAGCACGTTCACGCCCAGCCGCTGGAAGCGCGGCTCGCGGCCGCCGACGACCGGCGCCAGGAACAGGCCCGGCCGCGAGGAACGCGGTCGCGATCCAGAAGACGGCCGTCTGGATGTGCCAGGTGCGGGTCAGGCTGTAGGGCAGGTACTCCGCGAGCGGGAAGCCGAAGAACGCCCTGGCCCTCGACCGTGTAGTGCGCCGTGATCGCGCCGAGCGCCACCTGCACCACGAACAGCGCGACCACGATCGCCCAGGTACTTGGCCGATCGCCCGCATCGACGGCGTGAGCGCGAACGCGCGAGAGCGGGTCGCGCGGCGGGCGGCTCGACGGCCGGTTCGTCGCTCGCCGGCGCGGAACGCGCTGCCACCACACGAGCGCGCCGATGCCGGCGAGCAGCAGCACCACGCTCACGATCGACCAGACGACGTTGGCCGCGGACGGCCGGTTGTCGATGAGCGGCTCGTGCGGCCAGTTGTTGGTGTAGGTGATCGCGAGGCCCGGCCGCTCCGTGCGCCGCGGCCCACGCTGGTCCAGAAGAAGAAGGCGGTGAGCGCCCGTCGCCGCGCGGGATCCGGGACGGTGACGTCGGCCATGGCGTAGGCCTCGCGCAGCCCGGCGAGCGCGGGCGCGCCGCCGTAGAGCGCGTCGTAGTGGGCGGCGGTCGTGCGCACCGCGGCCGCGCGGTCGGCGGACAGCGTCACGCTGCCCGTCGCGGAGTCGAAGGTGTTCTGCCGCATCGCGCGCTTCAGCCGCTCGCGCAGGCCCGCCTGCGTCTCGGGCGCGAGCTCGGCGTACGCCCGTCCGTTCTCGCGGACCGCCCACAGCTCGAGCAGCGCCATCGCCTCGCGGTGCAGCCAGTCCGCCGTCCAGTCCGGCGCCTGGTAGGCGCCGTGGCCCCAGATCGAGCCGAGCTGCTGGCCGCCGGTCGACTGCCAGACCTCCTGGCCCGTGAGGATGTCGTCCTTCGTCAGGAGCAGGGCACCCTCGCTCGTCACCACGCGCTCGGGGATCGGCGGCGCCTGGCGGTACACCTCGCGGCCGAAGAAGCCGAGCACGAGGAACGCGACCAGCAGACAGCAGAAGAGGCCCAGCCAGTAGCGGGTTTCGGTTCGTGGTGCGGTCATGGTCGTTCTCCTGTCAGCCCGCGAGCACGCGGCGGAAGAGCACGTTGTTCTCCAGGTGGATGTGGTCCATCAGCTCGGCCTCGAACGCGCCGAGCCGCAGGTAGAGCGCGCGCCAGCTCGTGCACGCCTCCTCCGGCGCGACGAGGTCGGCCGTGAGCCGGCGCGTCTCGCGCAGGCTCGCCGCGTGGTCGTCGTGCTCCGACTCCATCGCGCTGATCGGCCCGCCGGCCGTGCGCCCGCGGCCGCCGAGGATCATCGGGAAGAGCACCTGCTCCTCCTTCGCGAGGTGCTCGAGCACGGCGCCGTGCACCGCTTCGAGGTGCGCCTGCAGGCCGCGCGGGCAGCTCGCCTTTTCGCCGTGGCGGCTCTCCACCTTGGCGGCGAGCGCCACGAGCTCGGGCAGCTCGGCGCGCAGCCGCCGGTGGTAGAAGCCGACGATGTGGTCGACGAGCTCGGCGATCGGCTTCTCGTCCCAGCGCGGCAGATCCGGCGCCGCGGCCTGCTCCTCGGCGATCTCGGCGATCACGCCTTCCGCGTCGAGGCCCGCCTCGACGCAGGCGTCGGCGAGCGGCCGGCGGCCGTGGCAGCAGAAGTCGAGGCCGTGGCGGTGGAAGACTCGAGAGGCCGCCGGGAAGCTCACGGCGAGCTCGGAAAGCGGCGTCGCGGCGGATGGCGCGACCGTTGTCGTTGACATTGTTTCCTGCCTCCTCGGTTTCGTGTCGGCCGGGTCTCTTACCGGGCACTGCCCTGATATGAGGCACGCCGCGTGCCAGTACTTCGGAGCCGTGGTTTCAATGCTTTAGGCTTCGTGTGTTACCATCAGCATAACGACTGTTCGTTATGAGTAGCACAACGACGTTGTCAGACGAGCAACGCCGCAAGAGAAGCGCCGCAGCGATCACGGCGCTGCTCGAGATCGCCCGCGACCTGACGGCGTCGCTCGCCGCCCGCGACCGCTACGCGAGGCTCCTCGCGGCGATACGGCGCGTGATCCCGGCCGACGCCGCCTGCCTGCTGCGGCTCGACGGCGACTCGCTCGTGCCCGTGGCCGGCCACGGCCTCGTGCGCGCCGCGCTCGGCCGCCGTTACGACCGCCGCGAGCACCCGCGCCTCGACGCGATCCTGCGCTCGCCCGACCCCGTGCGCTTCCCCGCCGACAGCCCGCTACCCGACCCGTTCGACGGCCTGATCGAGGACGACCCGCACGCGCTCGAGCACATCCACGCCTGCGTCGGCTGCGCCCTCACGGAGGGCGGCGAGGTGGTCGGCGCGCTCACGCTCGACGCGCTCGACCCGGCGGCGCTCGACGGCTTCGACACGCGCTTCCTGGCGACGCTCGGCGCGCTCGCCGGCGCTGCGCTCCGCACGACCGCGCTCATCGAGGCGCTCGAGGAGCGCGCCGAGCAGCGGGGCCGCGTCGCGCGCGAGCTGCAGCGCCAGGTGATCGAGGCGAGCGGCGGGATGGTCGGCGGCAGCCCCGCCTTGCAGCGGCTGCTCGAGGAGACCGCCATGGTCGCCGCCTCGGACCTGACGGTGCTGATCACCGGCGAGACCGGCGTCGGCAAGGAGCGCGTCGCGCACCAGCTGCACGAGCTCTCGCCGCGGCGCGAGGAGGCCCTGATCCACGTCAACTGCGCGGCGCTGCCCGAGTCGATCGCCGAGAGCGAGCTGTTCGGCCACGTGGCTGGAGCCTTCACCGGCGCCGCCCGCGACCGCGCCGGCAAGTTCGAGGTGGCCGACGCCGGCACGCTGTTCCTCGACGAGATCGGCGAGCTGCCGCTCACGCTGCAGCCGAAGCTGCTGCGCGCGCTGCAGAGCGGCGAGATCCAGCGCGTCGGCTCCGATCGCGTGCACCGCGTCGACGTGCGCGTGGTGGCGGCCAGCTGACCGCGTGCTGGACACGCGTCGGCCCCTCCGGACGAGGTAAACTGTCCAGCCGATGGCCTGCGTCTTCTGCCAGATCGTCGAGGGGAAGATCCCCGCCAAGGTGGCGGCATCCGACGACCGCCTGCTCGCCTTCCACGACCTCAATCCCCAGGCCCCGACCCACCTGCTCGTGATCCCCCGCCGGCACGTCGAGAGCCTGATGGCGCTCGAATCGGGCGACGACGACCTGGTGGGCGCGATGGTCCGCAAGGCGCGCGATCTCGCCCGCGAGCTGGGGCTCGGCGAGCGCGGCTTCCGCCTCGTCTTCAATTGCGGCGACGACGCCGGCTACAGCGTCTACCACATCCACCTGCACCTGCTGGGCGGACGCAAGCTGGGCTGGCCGCCCGGCTAGGAGAGCGAAAGACGTGAGCGCCACGAAGCCCGCCGTTCCGGACCCGACCGAGATCGCCGAGCGCTACGTGATCGAGAAGAAGCTCGGCGCGGGCGCCTTCGGCACCGTCTACAAGGCCAGGGACAAGAAGCTGCGCCGGCTGGTCGCGATCAAGACGATCCGGCTCGAAGGCCTCGCGGCCTCGAGCGTCGCGCTCGAGGACCTGCTGAAGCGTTTCGAGCAGGAGGCGGAGGTCGCGGCGCGCGTCCAGCACCCGAACATCGTCGCGCTCTGGGACATCGGCACCTGGGAGGGCCTGAGCTACATCTCGATGGAGTTCGTCGACGGCGTCGGGCTCGACCGCGTGATCCAGGGCTCCGGCAAGATGGCGATCGAGCGCGCGGCCTCGATCGGCGGGCAGATCGCCGAGGCGCTCGACGTCGCGCACAAGCAGGGCGTGATCCACCGCGACATCAAGCCGGCGAACATCATGATCCTGCCGGGCGATCGCGTGAAGGTCACCGACTTCGGGATCGCCAAGCTCACCGACTCCGCGGAGCACCTGACGGTGACGGGCAGCCTGCTCGGCACCCCGTCCTACATGAGCCCGGAGCAGGCGCGCGGCGGCAAGATCGACGGGCGCAGCGACCTCTTCTCGGTCGGCTGCATCCTCTACGAGATGGTCGCGGGCCAGCGCGCCTTCCGCGGCGAGTCGATCACCGCGCTGCTCTTCAAGATCATCACCGAGGAGCCGCCGTCGCTGCGCGAGCTCGACCCGACCGTCTCCGACGCCATGCTGCGCATCATCGGCAAGGCGCTCTCGAAGGCGCCGGAGACCCGCTACCAGAGCGGCCGCGAGCTCGCCGACGACCTGATCGCGATCACCCAGCCCGGCTTCGTCCCGACGCTGCGAGCGCAGGAAACGCCGACCACGCTGCTCCCGCCGGACACGCCGCCTGCCCACGTGCCCACGCTGCAGTCGCCGCTGACGGCGCAGCAGGAGCCCACGATCGCGTCGCAGGCCACCAGGGCGCCGTACAGACTCCCACGGTGGTTCCGCCGATCCCGCCGCCGGTGGCGCCGACCGTCCTCACGCCGGCCCCGCCGCGCGCCACGCCGCCTCCGCTCCCGACGCCGCCGGCCGCTGCGCCGGCCGCGCGGGCCAAGGCCGAAGCGCCGGCGCGCCGCACGGGCGGCGGCGCGGGACTCGTGATCGGGCTCGTCATCGCGGGCGTCCTGCTCGTCGCGATCGTCGCGGGCGGGGCGTTCTTCCTGCTGCGCAAGCCGGCCACGACGCCGCCCGTCGCGGACGTGACGCCGACGACGCTCGCCGCTCCGCCTTCGACGACTGCGTCGCAGACCTCGCCCACGACGACCGCGGAGGCGACACCTTTGCCTCAGTCAGCGACACCACAGCCCGGGGGCCCGCCCGCGACGCAGCCGGCCGCGCGCGTGGCGGCAAGCGCAGCACCGCCGTCGACGACCGCGCGGGCCGTCGCGCCGCCGTCCACTCAGCCGGCGAAGTCGGCGGCGGCCCAGGCCGAGCCCCCCGGCGGGGACTTCTCGCACCTCGACGCCTTCCCGGGCGACGATGGCGGCGACGGCCGCGCCGCGGGGGACGCGCTGGCGTCGAAGTACCGCTCGGACGGCCAGAGCTCGTACACCACCGGAAGGTTCAAGGCACGCCCGAACGTGCCGCGCGGCATCACGATCGAGGAGCGCCCCGCGGTGGCCACGCTGCTCCACCTGAACTCGGTCGAGCAGGCCTACCACGGCCGTAGCGGCAAGTGGGGCACGCTCAACGAGCTGCACGATGCGGGGCTGCTCGTGCTCGACGTACCGATGGACGCGACCGGCTTCAAGCGCGCGCGCTACGCCTTCCGCCTCACGGTCGAGTCCGACGGCTTCCGCGCGGAGGCCGTGCCCCAGGCTCCCGTCGGGCGGCCGTTCGTCGTCGACGACACCGGCAAGGTCCGCTTCATCGACTAGCGGCGGGAGCGCTCTCGGCGCTGCCCGCTGCCGTCTGCGTCCGTCGGCGAGCCGCGTAGCTTGCGCTCGAAGAGCGCGAGCACGCGCTTGTACTCGTCGGTCCAGCTCGAGGCCTCGACGAAGCCGTGGTTCTCCACCGGGTAGGCCGCGAGCTCCCAGTCCTCCTTGCCGAGCTCGATCAGGCGCTGCGCGAGCCGCACCGAGTCCTGGAAGTGCACGTTGGTGTCCACCATGCCGTGGCAGATCAGGAGCGCGCTCTTCAGCCCGCCGGCGAAGTAGATCGGCGAGCTCTTGCGGTAGGCCTCGGCGTCCTTGGGCGGGAGCCCGAGGATGTTCGAGGTGTAGGGATGGTTGTAGTGCGCCCAGTCGGTCACCGGCCGCAGCGCCGCGCCCGCGGCGAAGGTGTCCGGCGACGTGAAGAGCGCCATCAGCGTCAGGAAGCCGCCGTAGCTGCCGCCGTAGACGCCGATCCGCTTCGGGTCGACTCCGTGCTCGGCCACCAGGTAGGCGGCCGCGTCCACGATGTCGTCGAGGTCCTTGCCGCCCATGTGGCCGGCGACCGCGGTGCGCCAGTCGCGGCCGTAGCCCGCGCTGCCGCGGTAGTCGACGTCGAGCACGACGTAGCCGCGCGAGGCCAGCACGTGGTGGAACATGTACTCGCGGAAGTAGGTCGACCAGTAGCGGTGAGCGTTCTGGAGGTAGCCGGCGCCGTGGATGAAGATGACGGCGGGCCGCCGCGGATCGGGCGACGCGGCGAGCGACTGCGGCGTGTAGAGCCGTGCGGGCACCTTCACCCCGTCGCGCGCCTGGAACTTGACGACCGGCGGCCTGGCCCACGCGAAGCCTCGAAACTCAGGACTCGTCGAGGTCGTGACCTGCCGCCCGGATCCCGTCCCGCGCGCGGGCACGAGCTGGATCTCCGGCGGGTTGGCGGCGTCCGAGAAGAGGTCGGCGAAGGTCGCCTCGTCGGGTGAGACCTCGACCAGGTGAGCGCCGGGCCGCGTGGTGAGTCGCGTCCGCTCCCCGCCAGAGGCGGCCACGCGGTAGAGGTGGCGCTCCCCGCGTCCGGCTCGCTCGTCGTCAGGTAGAACGCGTCGCGCCTCGGGGAGAGCTTCACCTCGAGGACCTCCCACGCACCGGAGGTGACGGCCTTCGGTGCCGCGGTCTCCGCCGCGGCATCCACCGTGTAGAGGTGGGAGTAGCCGGTGGCCTCCGACAGGAACCAGAGCGTCCGGTCGTCCACCCAGCCGAAGCCCGCCCCGGACCCGGGGAAGCCGGGGTCGCGCACCCAGGCGTCGTCGTGCTGGTGGTCGAGCACGCGCCCTTTCCCGCTGGCCGGGTCGACGCAGGACGAGCCAGCGGTCCCGGCTGTCGGCCGCGCGAACCGCCGCGACGCGCGCGTCCCCTCCGGGGAGAGCACGGGAAGGCTCCAGCGCACCTCGCGCTTCTGCTTCTTGCCCGCATCCTCTTCGGCTCGTCCTCTGGATTCTTCAGGGACGACTGCTCTCCGCCGCGGTCTCCGGGTCTCCTCTTCTTCACCGGCTCCGGCTCGGTCACGCCGTCGACGTAGGCCCACACGCTCTTGCGGTCCTTCAGGTCCATCACCGCCAGGCGCCGGGTCTCCTGCTTGTCGCCCACGTTCGTGCGCGCGGGAATCGCCTCGACGTAGGCCGACTCGGTCACGTAGTTCGGGACGTCGGCGGTCTTCGCGCCCTCGGCCTTCTGCGCCACCAGCAGGAACGCGAAGCGCCCGTCGCCGCTCGTCAGGGCCTCGGAGACCGACTGGCCCTCCGCGATCTCGAAGCGCGGCGGCGCCTGCCTCTCCTTGCGCTCCTCTCCGCGCTTGCGGCGCGCCGCCGCCTCGTCGACCTGCTTCAGCAGCTTGCGCTCCTCGTCCTTCAGGAACTGCTGGCTGTCGGTGAGCTTCGGCTCCTTCTTCTTCGGCGCCACGTCCGTGAGCTGGACGAGCACGTCGCCGTCGCCGGCCAGCGCCACCCGGAACAGGTTGTTGTCGCGCACGTAGGTCGCCGCGGTCTCGCGCATGGCGAAGCGGGGGCTCGACTCGCTGCCGGTCGAGCCCGCCAGCACGCGCCGCGTGCGCGCCACCGTGTCGACGAGGACGACGTCGCCGCCCTGGATCGCGAGGCAGCGCCGCTCGGCCTTGTCCCACTCGCACGCGGCGGAGGGAGCGAGCTTCCTCTCCTCCTCCGAGAGCCGCCGCGGCTCGCCGCCGCCGCGCGCGACCACGTAGGTGGCGGCCTCGTCGTCCGCGGGCTGGCGCCACTCGAAGAAGAGCTCCTTCGAGTCGCCCGACCAGCGCAGGTCGGAGGGCGGGTAGCCGACCAGCTCGGGACCGCGCATGACGCTCGCGACCGTCAGCGGGAAGGGCTTCGCCTCGTCCGCGACGAGCGCCATGCGGTCGCCTCGCGGGCTCGCGGCGAGCCGCGTGACGTTCTGGAGCTCCCGCTCGGAGAAGCGCACCAGCTCGCGGAACTCCGTCGCTCCGGGGGCAGCTCGAGCAGCCGCGCCCCCTGCCCCACCAGCACGCGACCATCCGGCAGCCAGGCGTAGTCCTCGACGCCCTCGGGAAGGCGCGCGATGCGCGCCGTGGCCCGCGTCTTCGGCTCGAGCCCTTCGAGCCACCACTCGCCCTTCGCGACCTTCCGCACGAAGCTGACCGTCGTGCGTCCGGGCACCGGCCGCACGCAACGGCCGACCTGCCTGGCGACGACGTCGGCCTTGCCGGTGCGGCGATCGGCGACCTGCAGCGTGACGGGGTCGCCGAGCACCACGAGCACGAGCGTCTCGGCGTCGGCCCAGGCGTGATAGGCCACCGGCTTGACGTCCGGAACCAGCGGCTCCGCGGCGCCGCCCTCCTCGAGCTTCCACAGCCGCTGCGTCCCGTCGGCTTCGAAGCGCACCACGGACAGGCCGCCTCCGGGAGCAGGCGTCGGCGAGAACTCGCTCTCCTTCGTCTTCGTCCACGCCTGGACCTGGCGGGTGCCGAGGTCGTAGCGCTGAACGTCGGTCTGGTCTCCGATGCGGGACGTGAAGTAGAGGGAACGGCCGTCGGGAGAGAAGGCCGGCTGGTTGTCGTAGCCCTCGTGCTCGGTGACGCGCTCGGGACGCCCGAGTGCTATGACTCCCCCACGCAGCGTCAGGTCGACGAGGAAGATGTCGGTGGCCGGGGCCTGCGCCACCGGCGACGGCCGCGGCGTCGAGGCGGGCGGCGGCGTCTGCGCGCGGAGGGGCGGGCCGGAAGCGAGAGCGAGGGTCAGGGCGAGGAACGCCAGCGCCACGGTGCCGCGGCGAGAACGCATCGAGCCTCCTTGGGTATCTAGTAGCCGGCCGGGCGCGCTTCGGCCAGGTACGGCGCTATCCCGTCGAAGATCTCCTGCGCGCGGCGCAGGTCCGCCGGGGTGAAGTCGGCTCCGGCGTCGCGGATCGTCTCGCCCTTGCGGCTGATCTCCGCGACGCCCACGGGCTGGCCCTTCACGACGAGGAGCGTCGTCACCATCTTCTGGATCGGCAACGGCTTGTCGCGGAGCTTGATGCTCTCGAAGAAGGTGACGTGCTTCACCAGCGGCACGTTGTTGATCACCTCGCCGGTGCGGCGCGCGAGCACGCCCACCGCGATCGAGTCGCGCTTGTTGGTCGGGATCGAGCCGAGCTCGGCGAAGCGGCGCGGCGCGACGAAGCGCAGGTGGCGGCCGTCGAGCGAGAGCAGCAGGATCCCCACCTCGTCCTGCTTGCAGCCGAACTCCGCGCTCACCGCCTTCACCACGCGCTCGGCCATGTCCAGCAGCAGCTCCTGCTGGTTCTTGATCTTGTCCTTCTGGGCGAGCATCGCCTGCAAGATCTCTTGGAGCTCTCGCATCAGTCCCACCTGAGAGGCCGGCATTATACCCTCTGCCTCCTAGTCGTCCGCCGTCGCGCGCGCGCGACCCGTTCGCAGCAGCGCCGACAGCTCGACCGCCACGCGCTCGAGGTCGAACGCGAAGAAGCCCACGCGCACGCGCAGGAGCGCCAGCACGCGCAGCAGGTGCTTGCCGAGCCGCCGGCCCGGCGGACGCTGCGCCTCGGCGAAGAAGAACGCCCGCCGCGCCAGCCGCCGCTCGGCCTTGTGATCCGCCCAGGGCTCCTTGTCGAGGGCCGCCCAGGCCTCGAGCGGGCGCCCCGCCGCGGGGGCGGGCTCGAGCGGATCACGGTGGCGGCGGAACGGCGTCTCGAAGCGGCTGTCCATCGCGCAGATCGCGCGCGCAACGGTCACGGTTTCGTCGAGCCCACCGCCCGTCGCCGCGGCTTCGTTCACGTCGAACACGAATCTCCCGCCGATGCCGGCCGCCCGCAGGCGGGTCGCCACTTCGAGGAGCCCGCCGCGGGCCGTGCCGTTCGAGACCACCTGCAGGCCGCGGCACCCGCTCTCGAAGAGGCGCTGCAGGACAGCCGGCTTCGCCTCGAGCACGTCCCGCGGCCGCGCCTCCGCCCGCCACGCGAACGGCGCGCCGGTCTCGACGAGCCCGTCCGCGATCTCGAGGACGCGCTGCTCGTCGGCGAAGAAGTCCTCGTCCTTGAACGTGAGCTCGGTCGCCCGGTAGCGCTCCGCGAGCTCGACGGTCTCCGCCACGACGCGCTCGGCGCGCAGGCCGAGCCAGTCGGGATCCTCGCGCACGCCCCGGCTCGAGCAGTAGTCGAGCCGGCGCACGCCCCGCACCTCGAAGTAGCGCTCGGTGTCGAGCAGCGAGTAGTCCGCGCGCGGCCACAGATGCGTCGGCGGCCGCGCGGGAGCGATTGCTGCGCCGCCCGGCACCATGACGCCCGCCGCCGTCGCGAGCGGCCGCTCCGAGCGCGCCGCCTCGACTGCGGCCTCGAGAGACTCCTCGCCGGCGCCCGCCACGCAGCCGTCGACGACGCCCGTCGCGAAGCACGACTCCGCGTCGACCGCGACGTGCGGGCCGCCCCACACGATCGGCAGCGTCGGGCTGGCCGCGCGCGCGGCCCGGCTCACGCGCAGCGCCTCGCGCAGCGGCTCGCCCGTGCGCACGCTGACGAAGAAGAGCAGCGCGTGCTTCGCGAGCTCGACGACGCGCGCCTCGGGCGCGAGCTCGAAGCGGCCGTCCACGATCACCACGTGACGGCCCTCGAGCCACGAGCCGAGCGCGAGCAGTCCGAGCGGCATCGCCGCCCCCCATCCCGCGGCTGGTACAGCACGACGGGCTGCCGGGGCGCACTGCGCAGGGTCAATGCTGAAGCACCTCCGAGGAGGGCCTAAGGATACCGGAGATCGCCGATCGACAGGCGCCCGGTCGCGAGCCTGACGGACGCGAGTGTCACCACCGTCTGCACGAGCCCGCCGAGCGGAACCGCGAGCCGCAGATCGTCGCGAACGCCCCACACCGCGAGCGCCATCGGCAGCGTCGCCGCGAACGCGGATGCGAGCGGACGCGCGAGAGGGACTGCGGCCTGCGCGGCGGCGCAGGCCCGCGCCGCGAGCAGCAGCAGCAGCCACTCGGCGAGTGCGATCCCGCAGGCCGCCCCCGTGCCCCCCGCCGAGCGCACGAGCGGCACGGCGAGCGCTATGGCGATCAGCACGCGCGCGCCCGTCAGCCTCGGCAGCCAGCGGCCGCGGCCGGCGGCGATCAGCGTGCTCTGCAGCAGGCCGTTCATGAAGAGCGCCGGCAGCGCGAGCGCCAGCAGCAGCAGCGGCAGCCTGCGTCCCCCGGTAGTCGGCGGCCTCGTACCCGGGACCGAGCAGCAGCCGGGCGAGCGGCTGCGCCACGAGCGCGAGGCCGACGGCGGCCGGCGCGGCCAGGAAGGCGAGCGTCCACGCGGTGCGGGCGCGCACGCCGCCTCCACCGCGCAGCGACTCGCGCGTGAGGCCGGGCATCGCTCCGGCGTTCACCCCCGCCGGGACCACGTTCAGGAACTCGTAGACCCGCAGCGCGGCGAGGAAGAGGCCCGTCTCGCGGTCGCCGCGCAGGAGCGACAGCACCAGGAACTCGACGCGCGGGCTGAGCAGCAGCAGCCCGCCGTGGATCGCGAGCGGCAGCGCCTCGCTCATCACGACGGCCACGCGGGCGTCCTCGACCCGGTGCGCCGCCGCCCCTCGCCGCAGCAGCCAGGCGCCGAGCGCGATGGCCGGGACCGTCGAGAGCGCGAGCGCCCAGGCGAGTGTCACGAGCCCGGCCCCGAAGCCGAGCGTCGCGGCCACCGCGACGAGGCCGAGCCCGCGCAGGCACAGGAGCACGATCGCTTCCCGCACGCGCTCGCCGCGGCAGCGCAGCGCCACGCCCAGGAACTCTCCCCAGCCGGAGAGCGCGAACCAGAGCACGAGCGGCGACAGCACCGGCGCCCACGCCACGCCGGCGAGGGCGGCGCCGCCGAGCGCGCACGCGAGCACGAGCCGCGCGCGAACCAGCGACCGCAGCGAGAGCGTCCCCGCCACGAGCGCCCGCGACGCCAGCGTCTGCAGCCCGAGCTCGCCGAGCTCGGCCAGCAGCAGCGCGATCACCGACAGCCGTCCGAAGGCGCCGAAGTCCGACGCGCCGAGGCCGCGGATCAGCAGCAGCGTGGTCGCGAGCCCGAGCAGGCGCGAGGCGACCTCGGCGGCGAGCTTGATGGCGCTTCCGCGCGTCGCGTCGCGCGCCTCGCGCGCGTCGCGCTCGGGCTCGTCGGTCACGGCGGCATGATACCCTTGCGGCCCCGTGACCACCCTCCTGCTCACGGTCGCGCTCGCGGCGACGCTCGCGGTGCCGATGCACTGGTGGCCGCGGCTCGCCGCCCCTCACCGGCGCCGCCTCTCGATCGCCACGAGCCTCGCCGGCCTCGGCTTCCTGGTGGCCGCGCTGCGGTCGGAGGGACAGCGCGACACGGCGCTGCGCTCGCTGGTGCTGGTCGGCCCCGCCACGGCGACGGCGCACGCTTCGGCCACCGCCAGCCTCTACTACTACGTCCTCACCGGCGTCTGCCTCCTGCTCGGGTTCACGGGCCTGATCGCGAGCGACCCGCTCGCCCGCTGGCTACGGCCGCGTCCCCTGCTGAGCACGGCTGCCGTCGCGTGGCTGGTGACGCTCGTGCGGGCGCTGCTCGAGAAGAGCGCTGCGCCGTCGGTGCTGGTGGATGCCGTCGGCGTCACGTGGCTCGCACCCTTCGCCGGGGCCTACCTGGCTCTCGCCCTCGAGCCGCGGCGCAGCGGGGCGGCCGCGCTCGGGCCGGAGCTCCTCCGCTACGCGTACCTGGTGCGCGTCGTCGTCGCGGCCGTCGGCGTGACGGCGACCCGTCTCGGCGCCGGCACGCACTACGACGTGTCGCCGCTGACGGAGGTCGCGGTCGCCTTCTCGGACCGCACGTGGGTGTTCGAGGCGGGAAGCTGGACCCAGCTGTTCTGGCTCACGCTTTTGCCGCAGCTCCTGATCTGGCCCATTTTCACCGTGCTGGTCGGGATGGCGGGAGCGGCGCTCGCGTTCGCGCTCGTGCCGGCCGACGTCGCGGCTGCGCCCGAGGCCGCGGAGGCGCCGACGGCCGCCTCCGCCCGCGTCGACACGAGCGACGCCCCGAGCGGCGACTAGGCCGCTCAGCGCACCCGGCAGTTGGTCTCGCCGGTGCCCGAGCCGCAGCGGCGGCTGCCGTCCGAGAAGCTCGAGCAGGTGAGCCCCGCCGTGCAGTCCTGGTCCGACGAACAGGTGTCGCACTCCTCGCCGGTGCTGCCGCAGGAGCCGATCGGCAGGGCCAGCATCAGCAGCAACCCCAACGCCCAGTAGCGCCTCACCATTGTCCTCTCCGTAGCTCCCGCGCTTGCTTGGATTTTAGCCTGATGCGCGCCTTTTTGACGGGCAAGAAACGCGCGTGCTACCCTGCCCTTTCATGCTTCTGGAGCGGTTTTTGCCATGAAAACCGAGTCCGACCTCCGCTCGACGCTCAACCTCCCGAAGACCGACTTCCCGATGAAGGCCAACCTGGCCCAGTCCGAGCCGCAGCGGCTCGCGCGCTGGAAGCAGGAGGACCTCTACGGCCAGCTCCGCAGGTCCCGCAAGGGCGCGCCGAGCTTCGTGCTGCACGACGGGCCGCCCTACGCCAACGGCCACATCCACCTCGGCACCGCCCTCAACAAGATCCTGAAGGACGTCGTCGTGCGCAGCCGCTCGATGATGGGCCACGACGCTCCCTACCGGCCCGGCTGGGACTGCCACGGCCTGCCGATCGAGCTCAAGGTCGAGCGCGACCTGGGCTCGAAGAAGCACGCGATGTCGCCGATCGCGTTCCGGCAGGAGTGCCGCAAGTACGCCGAGAAGTTCGTGGGCATCCAGCGCGACGAGTTCGAGAGGCTCGGCGTGATGGGCGAGTGGGCCGATCCCTACCTGACGATGGCGCCCGGCTACCAGGCGACGATCGTGCGCGAGCTCGCCACCTTCGCCGAGAAGGGCCTCGTCTACAAGGCCAAGAAGTCCGTCCACTGGTGCATCTCGTGCCGCACGGCGCTCGCCGAGGCCGAGGTCGAGTACGACGAGCACCACGAGAGCCCCCAGATCGACGTGCGCTTCCCGCTGGCGGCCGAGGAGCAGGCGCGGCTCGCGAAGGCGCACCCGGCGCTGGCCGGGCGAAAGGTGTCCGCCGTCGCCTGGACCACGACGCCCTGGACGCTGCCTGCGAACCTCGCGCTCGCGTTCCACCCCGAGGCGGAGTACGCCTTCTTCCCCGTGGAGGGCAGCGGCGAGGTGCTGCTGCTGGCGAAGGCGCTCCACGAGCAGGCGCAGAAGCGCTTCGGCCTCACCCTCGGCGCGCCGCTCGCCGTGCCGAAGGGCGCCGAGCTCGAGAAGGTGCGCTTCCGGCATCCCTGGATCGACCGCGACTCGCCGGGCGTGCTCGCCGACTACGTCACCCTCGACACCGGCACCGGCGTCGTGCACACGGCACCCGGCCACGGCTGGGACGACTACCTGACGGGCGTCCGCTACGGGCTCGACATCTATTGCCCGGTGGACGAGGGCGGCCGCTTCGTGCCCGAGGTCGAGCGATTCGCGGGCGAGCGCGTCTTCGAGGCCAACCCGAAGGTGATCGAGCTGCTGCGCGAGACGGGCGCGCTCGTCCAGGCCGGCAAGGACACCCACTCCTACCCGATCTGCTGGCGCTGCAAGCACCCGATCATCTTCCGCGCCACCGAGCAGTGGTTCATAGCACTCGACCAGGGCCAGCCGACGCTGCGCGCGCAGGCGCTCGCGGCGATCGCCGCGACGCGCTGGCTGCCGGCCTGGGGCCAGGAGCGCATCCACAACATGATCGAGACGCGCCCCGACTGGTGCATCTCGCGCCAGCGCCTCTGGGGCGTGCCGATCCCGGCCTTCTATTGCAAGGGCTGCGGCGAGGTGCTGCTGCGCCCCGAGCTGCTGCGGCACGTGGCCGTCGATCTTCGAGCGCGAGAGCGCCGACGCCTGGTACGCGCACGAGCCGAAGCAGCTGCTGCCCGAGGGCTTCGCCTGCCCGAAGTGCGGCGCCGGGGAGTTCGACAAGGAGCGCGACATCCTCGACGTCTGGTTCGACTCGGGCTCGTCGCACGCCGCGGTGCTCGGCCATCGGCCCGACATGCCGTGGCCCTGCGACGTCTACCTCGAGGGCAGCGACCAGCACCGCGGCTGGTTCCACTCGTCGCTCCTGATCGGCGTGGGCACGCGCGGCCGCGCGCCCTACAACCAGGTGATCACGCACGGCTTCACGGTCGACGCCGAAGGCAAGAAGATCTCGAAGAGCCTCGGCAACGACGTCGACACGCACAAGCTGATCGCCCAGTACGGCGCCGAGGTGCTGCGCCTGTGGACGATCATGGTCGACTACCGCGAGGACATGCGGATCTCGGACGACATGATCCGCCGCGTGGCCGAGGCCTACCGCAAGGTCCGCAACACGATCCGCTACCTGCTCTCGAACCTGAGCGACTTCGACGCGGCGAACGACGCCGTCGACGAGGCCTCGCTCGACGAGCTCGACGCCTACGTGCTGGCGCGGCACCGCCAGGTCGTCGCGCGCGTGCTCGACGGCTACGAGTCTTGCGAGTACCACACCGTGTACCACCAGCTCGTGCAGTACGCGGCGGTCGATCTCTCGTCCTTCTACCTCGACGTGCTCAAGGACCGCCTCTACTGCGACGCCACCACGGGCGCCGCGGCGGCGCTCGGCGCAGACCGTGCTGTGGCGCATCGCGCGCGACCTGCCGCTGCTGCTCGCGCCGGTGCTGCCGTTCACGAGCGACGAGGCCTGGGAGGCCCTCCCGGGCCGTCCGCATGGCTCGGTCCATCTCGGCACGTTCCCCAAGCGCGAGGCCGCCGACACGCCGCGGCTCGAGCGCTGGGCGATGCTGCTCGACGTGCGTGCCGAGGTGACGAAGGCGCTCGAGGAGGCGCGCGCGGCCAAGCAGATCGCGGCGAGCCTCGAGGCGGCGGTCGTGGTGCGCGGCCCGGCCGAGACGATGAAGGCGCTGCGGGCGCACGACGCGCGCTCCAGCGTCTTCCCGGGCAACCTGGCCAACCTCTTCATCGTCAGCGAGGTGCGCCTGGAGGACGCGGAGGCTCCGCTCGAGGTGCGGGTGGAGCACGCCGCCGGCCGCAAGTGCGAGCGCTGCTGGACCTGGTCCGCCCGCGTCGGGACGTTGCCGGCGCACCCGGGCGTGTGCGAGCGTTGCAACGAGGTCCTCGGCCGACAGTGAAACGCACCCTGCCCTACGCGCTGCTGATCGCCTTCGTGGTGATCCTCGACCAGGTCACCAAGGCGGTCGTGGTGCGCTCGATCGGGCTGCACGACTACGTGCCGCTCGTCGACGGGCTGCTGAGCCTCAGCCACGTCCGCAATCACGGAGCGGCCTTCGGGCTGCTCTCCGACTGGAACCTCCCCTACCAGTCGCTGATCCTGTCGACGCTCAGCCTGCTCGCGCTCGTGGCGATCGGCGCCTACTTCGTCCACCTGCCGGCCCGGGCGCGGCTGCCGCGGCTCGCACTGGCGCTCGTGCTGGGCGGCGCGTTCGGCAACGTCATCGACCGCCTGCGCCTCGGCTACGTGGTGGACTTCGTCCACGTGTACTGGCGCGACTACCAGTGGCCCGACTTCAACACCGCCGACTCGGCGATCACGATCGGCGTGGCGCTGCTCGTGATCGACATCCTCAGCTCCCCCGAGCCGCAGGCGCAGCGCGCGCCCGGCATCGACTCGGCCACTCCGGCCGGGAGGACCGACTGACATGCATCCCCGGCTGCTGACGCTCCCGGTTCCCGAGTTCAACCTGCTGGGGCTGCACTTCGGCCCCACCATCACGCTCCACACCTACGGCCTGCTGCTCGCGATCGCCTTCATCGCCGGCCTCTGGGTGGCCTCGCGCGAGGCGAAGCGCCAGGGGCTCGACGCCGGGCGCGTCACGGACATGGCGATCTGGGTGCTGATCGCGGGCCTGATCGGCGCCAAGGTGCTGCTCGTCCTCGTGGACTTCCACTACTACCAGCGCAGCCCGCGCGAGCTCTGGAGCATCTTCCAGAGCGGCGGTGTCTTCTACGGCGGGCTGATCGGAGGCGCCCTCGTCGCCTGGTGGTACGCCCGGCGCCACGGGCTCGCCGGCTGGTCGACGGCCGACGCGCTCGCCCCGGGCGTCGTGCTCGGCCAGGCGATCGGACGGCTCGGCTGCTTCGCGGCCGGCTGCTGCTGGGGCAAGCCCACGAGCCTGCCCTGGGCCGTCACCTTCACGGACGTCTACGCCTCTCGCGCGGTCGGCACGCCGATGGACACGCCGCTGCATCCGAGCCAGCTCTACGAGTCCGGCGCGGCCTTCCTGATCTTTGCGTTCCTGCTGTGGCTGCTGCCGCGCAAGCGCTTCGACGGCCAGGTGGCGCTCGCCTACGTCGCGCTCTACTCCGCCGTCCGCTTCGGTCTCGAGTTCCTGCGCGGCGACCCGGAGCGCGGCTCCTGGTTCGGCGGCGCGCTCTCGACCTCCCAGGTCATCGCCATCGTTCTGCTGCTGGGCACGGCCGTGCTGCTCCCGCGGCTGCGCCGCACGCGGGCCCTCGCGACCGCCTGACGGCGGCTCCCTTGGCCGAGGCCCACGAGCTGGTCGTCGGGGCCGACGAGGCCGGACAGCGTCTCGACGCCTGGCTGGCGCGCCGCCTGCCGGAGCTGTCGCGCTCCCGCCTGCAGGCGCTGATCGCGGCCGGCGAGGTCCAGGTCGACTCGGCCCCGGCGCGCGCCTCCTCCCGCGTCAGGCTCGGGCAGCGTGCCGTGGTGCGCGTGCCGCCCGCCGTGCCCGCCGAGCCTCAGCCCGAGGACATCCCGCTGCGGATCGTGCACGAGGACGCCTCGCTGCTCGTGATCGACAAGCCGGCGGGGCTCGTCGTCCACCCCGGTGCCGGCACGGCCGGCGGCACGCTCGTCAATGCGCTGCTCGCGCGCGTGCGCGACCTCTCGGGCGTCGGCGGCGTGCTGCGGCCGGGGATCGTGCACCGGCTCGACCGCGGCACCTCCGGCCTGCTGGTCGTCGCCAAGGACGACCGCACCCATCGGGCGCTCGCCCGCCAGTTCGCCGCGCGGACGGTCGAGAAGGAGTACCTGGCGCTCGTGCTCGGCAGCCCGGCGCGCGCGTCCGGCGAGATCGACGCGCCGATCGGCCGCGACCCGGTACGGCGCCAGCGGATGTCGGTGCGCGCGGTGCGCGGACGCGCGGCCCGCAGCGCCTGGCACGTCGAGGAGCGCTTCGACGGAGCGGCGCTCGTCCGCGTGCGCATCCACAGCGGGCGCACCCACCAGATCCGCGTGCACCTGTCGTCGGTCGGGCATCCGGTCGCGGGCGACCCGCTCTACGGCGGGACACGGACGCCGTCCTCCCGCAAGGCGGCGGCCCGCCTCGCGCTCGCGTCGCTCGCGCGCCCGGCGCTGCATTCGGCGCGCCTCGCCTTCACGCACCCGGCGACGGAGCAGCGGCTTGCCTTCGAGGCGCCGCTTCCGGAGGACCTGCAGCGCGTGCTCGAGCGCGCTTCGTGCCGCGTCGCGCGCCTGAAGCCGCTGCTATCATCGCGGGCATGCCCGAGCCCGAGACGACGGCCCGCGTGCTGCAGCACCGCCGCGTCTACGAAGGCCAGCGTCCTGTCGCTCGACGTCGACGAGGTCAGCGAGCCGGGCGGCGTGCGCGGCACGCGCGAGGTGGTGCGCCAGACGGGCTCCGTGGCGGCGCTCCCGGTCCTGGACGACGGCCGCATCGTGCTCGTGCGCCAGTACCGCTACGCGGTCTCCGACTTCGTCTGGGAGCTGCCCGCCGGCCGCCGCGATCCGCACGAGTCGCCCGAAGCCGGTGCGCGACGCGAGCTCGAGGAGGAGGTCGGCCTGCGAGGCGGCTCGCTCGAGCCGATCTCGACCTTCTGGACCACGCCCGGGCTTCTGCGACGAGGTGATGCACCTCTTCCGCGCGACCGGCCTCGAGAGGGTTCCGCCTCGGCCGGAGGACGACGAGCGGATCGAGCCGGGCACCTTCACGCTGGACGAAGCGATGGCGATGGTCGCGCGGGGAGAGATCCGCGAAGGAAAGACGCTGGTGGCGCTGCTGCTGGAGGCGGCGCGGCGACGGCAGTAGGCCGCGGCGTCCACCAGAGGACTCGCGACGCCCGCGGCTCGACCTGCTGCGGATTTCCTTGAGACGAGGGGCTCCGCCCCCTCGTGCTCCCCGGTTTCGGCTGTCTTAGTCGTAGTACTCCAGGCCCAGGTGCGTGATCAGTTCCTCGCCCTTCAGGTGGCGAAGCGTGTTCTTGAGCTTCATCAGCTGGATGAAGATGTCGTGCTCGGGGTAGAGGCCGGGGGCGGTCTGGGGGCTCTTCAGGTAGAAGGACAGCCACTCCTGGATGCCGCTCATGCCGGCGCGCTTCGCGAGGTCGGAGAAGATCGCGAGGTCGAGCACGATCGGCGCGGCCAGGATCGAGTCCCGGCACAGGAAGTCCACCTTGATCTGCATCTTGTAGCCCATCCAACCGAAGATGTCGATGTTGTCCCAGCCTTCCTTGTTGTCTCCGCGCGGCGGGTAGTAGTTGATGCGCACCACGTGGTGGATCTTGCCGTAGAGGTCCGGGTAGAGCTGGGGCTGCAGGATGTGCTCGAGCACGCCGAGCTTGCTGACTTCCTTGGTCTTGAACGACTCGGGATCGTCGAGCACCTCGCCGTCGCGGTTGCCGAGGATGTTCGTCGAATACCAGCCGTCCATGCCGAGCAGGCGCGCCTTGAATCCCGGCGCCAGGATCGTCTTCATCAGCGTCTGGCCGGTCTTGAAGTCCTTGCCGCAGATCGGCGTCTGGGTCTTCTTCGCGAGCTCGACCATCGCCGGGAAGTCGCCCGACAGGTTCGGCGCGCCGTTGGCGTACGGGATGCCGGCCTTGATCGCGCAGTAGGCGTAGATCATCGAAGGCAGGATGTCGGGATGGCTCGCGTCGAGGCCCTTCTCGAACTTCTCGATCGTGGAGTGGACCTCGCCCGCCTCGCGGTACACCTCGGTCGACCCGCACCACACCATCACCAGCCGGTCGAGCGCCCTTCTCCTTCTTGAAGCGCGCGATGTCGTCGGAGACCTGCTCGGCCAGCTCGCGCTTCGACTTGCCCTTCTTCACGTTCGGCCCGTTCAGCTTCTTGACGTACTGCGGGTCGAACACCGCCGGCCACGGCTTGATGCCGTCCAGGAAGCCCTTGATCGGCTCGAGGTCCTTCGACTCGAGGACGCCCGCCTTCTTCGCGGCCTCGTAGGCGCTGTCGGGATAGACGTCCCAGCCGCCGAACTCGAGCTGCTCGAGCGAGGCGAGCGGCACGAAGTCCTTGATCAGCGGCGAGCGGCCATCGGTCCGCTTGCCGAGCCGGACCGTCCCCATCTGGGTCAGGCTGCCGATCGGCTTCGCCAGCCCCTTGCGCACCGCCTCCACGCCCGCGATGAACGTCGTCGCCACCGCTCCCATGCCCGGCAGCAGCACGCCCAGCTTTCCGCCCGCCGGCGCGATCTCGCGTCCCTTGCCTGCACTCGACATCAGCTCGCCTCCTGTACGGCTCTCTGCACGGCTCTTTCTCTCGTGACCAAACACGGGATGCTATCACACGAGATCGCCCGCCGAGGCGCGCTTCCGCCCTTCAAATGTTTTGACGGGGCCGTTCAGGCCACGCGTCCGCTGGTCGGCCTGCGACTACGACGCCGCCTGCAGCCGGCCGCTCTTCTCGAGGAACGCGAGCGCGGCCTCGGTGAGCTCGCTGTCGTGGCGCGGACCCACGAAGCGGCGCTCGAGCAGGTGGTAGTGCAGGATCCCCGAGCGCGCGAGGCGCTCCTCGGTCTCGAACGAGTAGAACATCAGGATCCGGCTCTCGCGCGGCTGGCCACTGTCGTCGAAGAATCCGAAGTTGAGGTTTCGCATCGTCACGGGATCTACGGGCCGCACCTCGAGGTCGTCAGGAAAGGGACGAAGCAGCAAATTTATGGCCCACTCCTCGCGCTGTCAATAGTCTTCATCACTGCGCTTCACGCTTCGGTCCTGCCGCCGCCCTTCGCCATCTCGAAAAAGGTCGGAAGGTACTCGCTGTCGCCGAGCTCGAGACGCCGATACGCCTTGCCGATCGCGTCCCACGCCGAGCCGTCGCGCAGCGCGACCACCATCGGCCAGGGCGAGACGGCGCGCAGCGGCGAGCGGCCGGTCGCGACCCACGCTCCGCCGAGCCGCTGCACCATCACCTCGCCCAGGTAGCAGCCGAGCACGAACAGCACCTCGGCGGCCTCCTCGCCGTCGCGCCCTTCCTCGCGCAGCGAGTCGATGAGCGCGTCCGCCACCTCCAGGCTGGTCGGCGTCAGGTCGAGCACGGCGTCGTACTCGTCGCGCGCCAGCTGCACCGCGATGCGCGCGTGGTCGGCGGCGTTCTCCGGGGTGGCCGGGTAACGGAGCGAGATCTTCAAGCCTGGTCCATCTCCGCCGCGCTCCCGGGGTTAGTATAGACGCGTCTCCGGCCCGCCACGGCACGGGAACCCATGAGCCCCACGCGCGCCGAAGCGCTCGACCGCCAGGCCGCCGCCGCGGCGGCGCTCGCCGCGTTCCTCCTGATCGCCAACCAGGTGGCGTCGCGGGCCGTGCGCGACGCGCTCTTCCTCTCGGCGTTCGACGTCAGCGCGCTCCCGCTCGCGATGGGCGCGGCCGCGCTCGCCGCCCTCGCCGGCGCCGAGATGCTCTCGATCGCGCTCACGCGGCGCTCGCCGGCGCAGGTGGTGCCCGTCGCCGCCACGGTCTCGGCCCTCCTGCTGGGCGTCTGGTACGCGCTCGGCCTCGTCTGGCCCGCGGCCGCCGCGGTGCTCGTCTACCTGCACGTCTCCGCGTTCGGCGGCGCGCTCGTCTCCGGCTTCTGGTCGCTGGTCAACGAGCGCTTCGACCCGCACACCGCGCGCAAGGTCGTGGGCCGCATCGGCACCGGCGCGACCGCGGGCGGCATGGCGGGCGGCGCGCTCGCGTGGGTCGCCTCGCAGGTCCTGCCGCTCGGAGCCGCGGTGCTGCTGCTGGTCGTGCTCGGGCTGCTGGCCGCCGCGACGCTGCGCCGCACCCACTCCGCCGCCGCGACGTCCGCCACGCTGGAGATGGAGCCCCAGGCGCCCGCGCCGATCGCGGCGGCGATCCTGCTGCGCAACCCGCACCTGCGCAACGTCGCTCTCCTCGTGTTCCTGGGCGCGATCACCGAGGCGCTCGTCGACTTCCAGTTCAAGGCCCAGGCGACCGAGCGCTTCGTCTCGGGATCGCGCCTGCTGGGCGCCTTCGCGGCGTTCCACACCGTGATGGGCATCCTGAGCCTGGGCCTGCAGGCGATGCTGAGCCGCGCGACGCTGCGCCAGCTGGGGATCGCGGGCACGCTGGCGCTGCGGCCGCTGCTCACGGCGGCGAGCGCGCTCGCCGCGGCCTTCGTGCCCCGCTTCGAGACCGCGACCCTCGCCCGCGGCGCCCACGAGTCACTCACCAACTCGCTCTTCCGCTCGGCCTACGAGCTGCTCTACACGCCCGTGCCCGAGGCCGAGAAGCGCCGCGTCAAGACGGTGGTGGACGTCTCGATCGACAAGGTGGGCGCGCTCGTCGGAAGCGCCGCGGTCGCGCTCGTGCTCGCCGTGATGCCCGCGCGCGCGGAGTCGCTCATCTTCGCGCTCGCGGTCGTGGTCTCGCTGCTCGCGCTCGGGCTGTCGCGGCCCCTGCACCGCGGCTACGTCCAGACGCTCGAGCAGAGCCTGCTCGCAGGCCGCGTGCGCCTCGAGGACGTGGACGTGATCGACCACACCACGCAGGTCACGCTCGCCCACACCGGCCACCTCGAGCGCGACGAGCTCCTGCGCCAGATCGCCGCGCTGCGCGGCGAGGACAAGCCGAGCTCGTCTGCGCCTTCGGCCCCGTCCCCCGGCCCGAGCTGGGGCGAGCCTTCGCTCGACGCCCTGCTCGGATTGCGCTCGGGCGACCCGAAGGTGGTTCGCGCGGTCCTCCGCGCGCACCCGGAGCCGACGCCCGAGCTCGTGGCCGGGATGCTGCCGCTGCTCGCCCAGGACCCTCTCGTGCCGGACCTCGTGCGCACGCTGCGGCGCGTCGCTCCGCGGGTCACCGGCCAGCTGGTGGACGCTCTCCTCGACCCGGCGCTCGAGCGGGTCGTCAGGCGCAGGGTCCCGCGCATCCTCAAGGCCTGCGCGACCGCGCGCGCCGCCGAGGGGCTGCAGGCCGCGCTCGACGACCCGGCGTTCGACGTCCGCGCCGCCGCGGCGGCCGCGCTCGCGGCGATCCACGAGCGCAGCGCCGTCGTTCGCACCACGCGCGACGAGGTGCTGCAGCGCGTCCGCCGCGAGCTCGACTCGGGCGAGACGGTCGAGCGCCAGATCCCGCAGATCTACGCGCTGCTGTCGCTCGTGCTCGAGCGCGGGCCGCTGCAGATCGCCTGGGCCGCGATGAAGGGCGACGACCGCAGCCTGCGCGGCACGGCGCTCGAGTACCTCGCGAACGTGCTGCCGGAGGACGTCTTCAAGCGCCTGCGTTCGCTGTTCGGGGCGTTCACGTGGACCGCCGAGCCGGTGCCGCGGCCGGTGTCCGAGCTCGCCAACGAGCTGCGCACCTCGGCGATCGGCCTGCAGATCGAGGGTCCGCACTGGCGCGAGAGCGGCGAAAGCGGCGAGACCAGCTGACGGGTCGCTCCGGACGGCTCAGGCCGCGGCGGGGTCGTAGCCGAGGTTCGGCGACAGCCAGCGCTCGACGCTCGCGATGTCCATGCCCTTGCGCCGGTGGTAGTCCTGCACCTGGTCGCGGCCGATCTTGCCGAGCGAGAAGTAGCGGGCCTCGGGATGCGAGAAGTAGAAGCCGCAGACCGACGCCGCCGGGAGCATCGCCAGGCTCTCGGTGAGCTGGATCGCGAGCTTCTGCTCGCCGCCCAGCAGGTCGAAGAGCAGCCGCTTCTCGGTGTGGTCGGGGCAGGCCGGGTAGCCCGGTGCGGGCCGGATGCCGCGGTACTTCTCGCGGATCAGGTCGCCCACCTCGATCGCCTCGTCCTTGCCGTAGCCCCACTCGCGGCGCGCGCGCTGGTGCAGCCACTCGGCGAGCGCCTCGGCCAGGCGGTCGGCGAGCGCCTTCACCATGATCACGGCGTAGGGGTCGTTCTCGCGGTCGTGGCGCGCCACCAGCTCGTCGACCCCGAGGCCCGCCGTCACGGCGAAGGCCCCGACCCAGTCGGCGAGCCCCGTCTCGCGCGGCGCCACGAAGTCGGCGAGCGCCTGCGCCGGCAGGCCGTCGCTCTTCTGGGCCTGCTGCCGCAGCGTGTGCAGCGTGCCGAGCAGCCCCGAGCGCGACTCGTCCGCGTAGAGCTCGATGTCGTCGCCGACCGAGGCCGCCGGGAAGAAGCCGTAGGACGCGCGCGCCTTGAGATTGCCGTCGGCCAGGAGCTGCTTCAGCGTCGCCTGCGCGTCGTCGAAGACCTCCTTCGCCTTCGCCCCCCAGTCGGGGTTCTCGAAGATGCGCGGGTAGGTGCCGCGCAGCTCCCAGACGGTGAAGAACGGCGTCCAGTCGATGTACGGCACGATCTGCGACAGCTCGACGTCGCAGATCTGGCGCGCCCCGCGGAACTCCGGCTGCGGCGGCGCGTAGCCCGACCACTCGATCGGCGTGCGGCGCTTCCGCGCCGCCTCCAGCGTCATGAGCGGCTGCTCCTGCTGGCGCGCGAGGTGCTCGCGCCGCAGCCGCTCCTGCTCGGTGCGGTTCGTGGCGTCGAGAGCGCTCCGCTTGTCGTCGCCCTTGAGCTGGCCGACGACACCCACGGCGCGCGAGGCGTCGAGCACGTGGACGACCGGCCCCCTGTAGGCCGGCGCGATCTTGACGGCGGTGTGCGTCCGGCTCGTGGTCGCGCCGCCGATCAGCAGGGGCTTGGTGAAGCCCTGGCGGTCCATCTCGCGCGCCACGTGGACCATCTCCTCGAGCGACGGCGTGATCAGGCCGGACAGGCCCACGATGTCGGCGCCCGAGTCGCGCGCCGCGGCCAGGATCTTGTCGGACGGCACCATCACGCCGAGGTCGACGATCTCGTAGTTGTTGCACTGCAGCACGACGCCCACGATGTTCTTGCCGATGTCGTGGACGTCGCCCTTGACCGTGGCGAGCACGATCTTGGCCTCGGACCGGACGCCGCTCGCCTGCTTCTCCTTCTCCAGGAAGGGCGTCAGGTAGGCGACGGACTTCTTCATGACACGGGCGCTCTTCACGACCTGCGGCAGGAACATCTTGCCGGAGCCGAAGAGATCGCCCACCACGTTCATCCCGGCCATCAGCGGGCCCTCGATCACGGCGAGCGGCCGGCCGTACTTCTGGCGCGCCTCCTCGGTGTCCGACTCGACGTAGGCGTCCACGCCGCGCACGAGCGCGTGCGTGATGCGCTCCTCGACCGTGCCCTGGCGCCAGGCGTCCTCGACGACCGGGCCCTTCTCGCGCTCCCCCACCGTCTGGGCGAACGCCACCAGGCGCTCGGTTGCGTCCGGACGCCGGTTGAGCAGCACGTCCTCGACGTGCTCGAGCAGGTCCTTCGGGATCTCCTCGTAGACGGCGAGGCGCTCGGAGTTGACGATCCCCATGTCGAGGCCGGCGGCGATCGCGTGGTACAGGAAGCTCGCGTGCATCGCCTCGCGCACCGCGTTCATGCCGCGGAAGGCGAACGAGACGTTCGAGATGCCACCGCTCACCTTGGCGAGCGGGAAGAGCACCTTGAGCCGGCGCGTCGCCTCGATGAACGACACGGCGTAGTCGGCGTGCTCCTCGATCCCGGTCCCGACCGTCAGCACGTTCGGGTCGAAGACGATGTCCTCGGGCGGGAAGCCGATCTCCTCGGTCAGGATCCGGTAGGCGCGCGACAGGATCGCGACCCGGCGCTCGACGTCCGTCGCCTGGCCCTGCTCGTCGAACGCCATCACGACGACGCCGGCGCCGTAGCGACGCACCACGCGGGCATGGTCGCGGAAGGCGTCCTCGCCTTCCTTGAGCGAGATCGAGTTCACGATGCCCTTGCCCTGCAGGCACGCGAGGCCGGCCTCGATCACCCGGAAGTCGGACGAGTCGACCATGATCGGCACGCGGGCGATGTCGGGCTCGGCCGCGAGCAGGTTCAGGAACTTCCGCATCGCCGCCACGGAGTCGAGCAGGCCCTCGTCCATGTTGACGTCGAGGATCTGGGCGCCGCCCACCACCTGCTGGCGCGCGATCTCGAGCGCCTCGGCGTACTGGCCGGCGAGCACGAGCTTCGCGAAGCGCGGCGAGCCCGTCACGTTCGTGCGCTCGCCGACGTTGACGAAGTTCGAGTCCGGGCGGATCACGAGCGGGTCGATGCCCGAGAAGCGGCTGAGCGGCGCGACCTGCGGGCGGACCCGGGGCGTGACCCCGCGCACGGCTCCCGCGATCGCACGGATGTGCGCCGGCGTCGTGCCGCAGCAGCCTCCGACCACGTTCACGAGCCCGGACTTCGCCCATTCCCCGAGGTCGCGCGCCATCGACTCGGGCGTCTCGTCGAAGCCGCCGAAGGCGTTGGGCAGGCCGGCGTTCGGGTAGGCGCTCACGAACTTCGGGCTGAGCTTCGACAGCTCCTCCACGTGCGCGCGCATCTCGCGCGGCCCGAGCGCGCAGTTCACGCCCACGGAGAAGAGCGGGACGTGCATCACCGAGATCCAGAAGGCGTCGACGGTCTGTCCCGAGAGGTTGCGGCCCGAAAGGTCGGTGATCGTGACCGAGGCCATCACCGGGAGGCTCGCGCCGCGTTCCTCGAGCGCGCGCACGACGCCCGCGAGCGCCGCCTTGGCGTTGAGCGTGTCGAAGGCGGTCTCGACCAGCAGCAGGTCCACGCCGCCGTCGATCAGGCCCAGGGCCTGCTCGTGGTAGGCCGCCTCGAGCTCGGCATAGCTCACGGCCCGAGCGCCGGGATCGTTGACGTCCCGCGAGAGCGAGGCCGTCTTGTTCGTCGGCCCGAGCGCGCCCGCGACCCAGCGCGGCCGGTCCGGCTCCTCGGCCGTGGCCGCGTCGACGGCCTTGCGCGCCGCGCGCGCGGCGGCGACGTTGATGTCGTGGACGAGCGCCTCGGTGCCGTAGTCGGCCTGCGAGATGCGGTTGGCGTTGAAGGTGTTGGTCTCGACGATGTCCGCGCCGGCGGCCAGGTACTCGCGGTGGGCGGCCTCGACGAGGTCCGGCCGGCTCAGGTTCAGGAGCTCGTGGTTGCCCTGGACGTCCTTCCCCCAGCCCTTGAGCCGCTCGCCCCGGTAGTCGTCCTCCGACAGCCCATGGGCCTGCAGCAGCGTGCCCATCGCCCCGTCGATGACGAGCACACGCCGCTCGAGCTCCCGCACGAGCGCTTCGTACCGCGGACCCCGGTCTTCGCTCACAACACTTCAGTTTAGCAGGCCGGGCGCGAAAGCCCGTGCCTCCGCCCCCGCGCGGGACGGCGCTGGCACGGCTCTGCTTGGCAACTCCGTCCGGACGGAGTTGCTTGAGACTCTGCTTGAGGTCTCCGCCTTCGGATAGTCACCGGGACCGCGCGCCGCAGAAGGTCTACAAGACCAGGAAGCCCACGGAGGTGAGCTGGTACGAGCCCACCGCGGCGCTCTCCCTGGACATGATTCGCCGCGTCGCGCCCGACCGCTCGGCGGCCGTCATCGACGTGGGTGGTGGGGCGTCCACGCTAGTCGACGGACTCCTCGCGGACGGGTACGGCCACGTGACGGTCCTCGACGTCTCGGGTGCCGCCCTCGCTGAGGCATCCGCCCGCCTCGCCGCCGAGGCGTCGCGCGTCACTTGGCTGGAGGCCAATGTCCTCGACACCGCGCTGCCTGCTTCGGCCTACGACGTGTGGCACGACCGCGCCGTCTTCCATTTCCTGACCGAGGCCTCCCAGCGAGAGCGCTACGTCGAGCAGGTGCGTGCCTCGGTTCGGCTCGGCGGCCACGTCCTGGTGGCCACGTTCGCGACGGACGGACCGTCGACAGTGCAGCGGGCTCCCGGTCGCTCGCTATGCCCCGCAGGAGCTCCACGGCCAGTTCGGCTCGGACTTCCAGCTGGTCGACAGCGTCCGCCAGGAGCATCGCACTCCGGCAGGCGCCATCCAGCCCTTCGTCTACTGCCTCTGCCGAGTCGCGGCCGCCGATCCGGCTGACGACGCCGGGTGAATCCCGAACCGTGAAGCCGGTCGCTGCGTTCTCACAAGTGGCGGGCTGAAGCTCAGAGGCTGGCAATTCCACGGCTCGGGCAAGCGCCGCGGCACGGTGATCTACCTGCACGGCTCGGCGGACAACCGGGCGTCCGGCGTCTACATCGCCGAGCGCTACTTGAAAGCGCGGGTTCGACGCCCTGGTGTACGACAGTCGCGCCCACGGCGAGTCGGAAGGCAATGCTTGCACGTACGGCTACTTCGAGAAGGAAGACCTCCGGAAGGCCCTCGACTTCCTCACGGTACGGCCGGTCGTCGTGATCGGAGTGTCGCTGGGGCCTTCCAAGGCGCAGCGCAGGCGGGCTTCAAGGCGGATCCGGTCATGGACTGAGCGGTATCGACACCTGGCTCGACCAGGTCCTTGCGAAGGTCAAACCGTGAACGTCCAGTCTCGTCCGACCTGACAGCCCAGGCGTCACGACATAGGATGCGCGGATGGTCCCGGCTGACGAGGCGCTCGAGCGCCTGCTGGAAGGCAACCGCCGCTTCGTCGCGGGCGTCCGCGACGAGGCGGCGAGCCTCACCCGGCGCGCCGACCTCGTGGCCGGCCAGGAGCCGTTCGCGATCATCCTCGGCTGCTCCGACTCGCGGGTGCCCGCCGAGCTCGTCTTCGACCAGGGGCTCGGCGACCTGTTCGTGATCCGCGTCGCCGGCAACATCGTCGCTCCATCGCAGATCGGCAGCGTGGAGTTCGCGGCGGAGCAGTTCCACACACGGCTGGTCGTGATCCTGGGTCACTCCCAGTGCGGAGCCGTCACGGCCACGATCGAGGAGCTGCGCAGCCCCAGCGACAGCGCGCACTCGCGCAACCTGCGGTCGATCGTGGGCCGCATCCAGCCAGCCGTCCAGGGGCTGCTGGCCGAGCTCGCAGGCGACGAGCACGCGCTCCTGCACGAGGCCTGCCGCGCCAACGTGCGCGCCTCCGCGAACCAGCTCCGCCACGGCTCGGAGATCATCGAAAAGCTGTGCGCGGAAGACGGCCTGCTGATCGTGGGAGCCGAGTACTCGCTCGAGACGGGAGTCGTGGACGTGTTCGAGAAGCCCTAGACCTTCGCCGTCGGCGGCGCGCTCGTCGGCGGCGTCTCCGGGGCCTGCGGCGGCGGGCTCGGGCTGTACGCGAAGGTCAGCTTCCCGTCGGCGAAGCCGATCTGCACCGTCCCGCCGTGCTCGAGCTGGCCGAACAGGATCTCGTCGGTCAGCGGGTTGCGCAGCTCGAACTGCACCATGCGGCTGAGCGGCCGCGCCCCGAAGACCGGATCGAAGCCCTTCTTGGCGAAGTAGGCGCGCGCCTCGGGCAGGAGCTCGATCGCCACCTTGCGCTCGCGCAGCTGGGCCTCGAGCTCCAGCACGAACTTGTCGACGATCGTCTCCATCACCTCGAGCGTCAGCGGCTTGAAGGTGACGATCGCGTCGAGCCGGTTCCGGAACTCCGGCGTGAAGAAGCGCTCGAGCGCCTGGCGGCCGCGCACGCTCGTGTCCTTCTCGTGGTCGCCCGCGAAGCCGATCGTCGCCTGGCTCATCTCGCGCGAGCCGGCGTTCGAGGTCATGATCAGGATCACGTGGCGGAAGTCGGCCTTCCGGCCCGTGTTGTCGGTGAGCGTGGCGTTGTCCATCACCTGCAGCAGGATGCCCGTCAGGTCCGGGTGCGCCTTCTCGATCTCGTCGAGCAGCACGACCGAGTAGGGATGCTGGCGCACGGCGTCGACCAGCAGCCCGCCCTGCTCGAAGCCCACGTAGCCCGGGGGCGCGCCGATCAGGCGCGAGACCGAGTGCTTCTCGCCGTACTCGCTCATGTCGTAGCGGTGGAACTCGTTGCCGAGGTGGCGCGCGAGCTGCTTCGCGAGCTCGGTCTTGCCGACGCCGGTCGGGCCCGTGAAGAGGAAAGCGCCCGCGGGACGATCGGGCGGGCCGAGCCCCGCGCGCGAGCGCTTGATCGCCGAAGCCACCTGGTCGACCGCCTCGTCCTGGCCGAACACCACGCGCTTCAGCGCCTCGCCGAGCGTCCGCAGCCGCTCGCGGTCGGAGGTCGAGGCCTGCGTCTCGGGGATGCGCGCCATCCGCGCGACGACGCGCTCCACCTCGGCGGCGCCCACCACGCGCTGGCCGTCGGCCGGCGGGTTGAGCCGCAGCGCCGCCCCGGCCTCGTCGATCACGTCGATCGCGCTGTCGGGCAGCCGCAGGTCCCGCAGGTGCCGGCGCGCGAGCCGCGTCGCCCCCTCGAGAGCCGCGTCGGTGTAGGTCACCTGGTGGTGCTGCTCGTAGCGCGGGCGCAGCCCCTGCAGGATCCGCACGCTGTCGCCCTCGTTCGGCTCGTCGACGTCGATCCGCTGCACGCGCCGCGCGAGCGCGCGGTCGCGCTCGATGTGCTTGTACTCCTCGAACGTCGTGGAGCCCATCAGGC
This sequence comes from uncultured Acidobacteriota bacterium, assembly GCA_963724555.1. GTDB lineage: Bacteria > Acidobacteriota > Vicinamibacteria > Fen-336 > Fen-336 > DATBSL01. Next base: position 308,128 of record CAVRVE010000020.1, on the reverse strand, counting down.
GGACCTCGCCCTCGGTGAGGATCGGCTTGATCAGGTTGGCGAGGTCCATCGTGCCGCCGGTGGTGGCCCCGGCTCCCACCATCGTGTGCATCTCGTCGATGAACAGGATCGGCAGCGGCCGCTTCTTGAGCGCCTGGATCACGGCCTTGAAGCGCTCCTCGAAGTCGCCGCGATAGCGCGTCCCCGCGAGCAGCGCCCCGGTGTCGAGCGCGAAGATCTCGGCGCCCTGGAGCGCGTCGGGGCTGCCGTCCTCGATCAGCTTCTGGGCCAGCCCCTCGACGATCGCCGTCTTGCCCACGCCGGGCTCGCCCACGAAGACCGGGTTGTTCTTGCGCCGCCGGCACAGCACCTCGAGCGCGCGCCCCATCTCGCGGACGCGGCCGATCACGGGGTCGAGCTTGCCGCCCTTGGCGCGCTCGCTCAGGTTGGAGGCGTAGGCGGCGAGCGGGTCGCGCGCCGCGCGCTCCTCCTCCTCGTGCTCGCCGGCCGCGGCCGGCTCGCCGCCCTCGCGCTCCGTCTCGCGGGCCGGTCCCTTGCGCACGCCGTGCGAGATGTAGTTCAGCACGTCGAGGCGCGTGACGCCGTGCGCCGTCAGCAGCTCCACGGCGTGCGAGCGTGTCTCGCGCAGGAGCGCCGCCAGCATGTCGCCGACGCCGGCTTCGTCCTTGCCCGCGCTCTGCACGTGGACGACGGCTGTCTGCAGCACGCGGCGGAAGGCGAGCGTCTGCTGCGGCGGCCGGCGCGCGTTCGGCGGCAGCCGCTGCATCGTCTGCTCCAGGAAATCGGCGAGCTCGCGCCGCAGCCGCGGCACGTCGACGCCCGCGGCCTCGAGGATCTCCTCGCCGTCGGGGTCGTGCGCCGCCGCGAACAGCAGGTGCTCGACCGTCAGGTCGGCGTGCCGCCGCACCATCGCCTCGCGTGCCGCCAGGTTCAATACGCGCTCGAGCGACGCGCTGAACATCGTCAGGCCTCCTCGATCCCCGCCCGCAGCGGAAAGCCCTCGGCCCGGGCCAGGTCGTGGACCGCCTCGACCTTGGTCTCGGCCACCTCGAAGCTGTAGGCGCCGCAGACGCCGCGGCCGCGCGTGTGCACTTCCATCATGATCCGATATGCCTCCGCGGGGCCCTTGTCGAAGATCTCCTCGAGCGTCCGAACCACGAACTCCATCGTCGTGTAGTCGTCGTTGATCAGCACCACGTGGAAGAGCCGCGGCCGCTTGGTGCGCGCCTTTGGCCTTTCCTTGACCTCGCTGCCGCCCTTGCGCTCCGGCCCTGCCACTACCCTATTCTAACGAAGCCGATGCGCGAGCGGCGCGCCGGCGGTCAGTACCAGCCCACGACGAAGGTCACGAGGCTCGCGCCGCCGTTGCGGAAGCCGATCTCCAGCGAGAGCGGGCCGACGCGGCTGGCGTACGAGGCGCCGATCCCGACGCCCCAGCGCAGGTCGTCGAGGCCGATCTCGCTCGTCTCCGCGAAGACGTTGCCGGCCCCGGCCCGCGCCACGAGCCGCAGGCGGCCCACGAGCGTGTAGCGCAGGCTCAGCGCGCCGGCGATCGCCTGCGAGCCGACCAGCTCCTCGTGGTGGTAGCCGGGGATCAGCATCGGGCCTCCCACGCGGTACTGGTCGTAGAACTGGAGCTGCTGGCCCGAGAAGCCCGCCAGGCCGTCCAGCTGCACGGTCGCCCGGCGCCCGAGGTCCTGGCCGAAGCGGCCGTCGAAACGCAGCCGCCAGGACGGGTGGCTGGCGCCCATGCCCTCGATGTCCCACTCGGCGTGCGCCGCCAGCAGGGCGCCGGTCCGCGGCCAGAGATAGTCGTCGAGCGTGTCGATCGTGAAGCCCGCGAAGAGCGCGCTCACGGTGTCGCTCGCCTCCGGCAGCGGGACGGCTGCTTGCGGCACGGTCTTCACGTGCCCGAAGCGCGCTCCCGCCTCGAGCAGTCCCCAGCGCTCGAGCGAGGTCTGGAGCGCGAGCGTCACGCCCTGCCGCTCGAACTTCGCCCGATTGAGCTCCGCCCCCTCGTCGTCGAAGACGCGCGGCTTGTCCACGAGCGCGTACGCCGTCGCGCGGTAGCCCAACCCGGCGACGAAGATGCGGTCCCCGCGCAGCGAGGCCTGCGCCACCGCCTCGGCGTCGCTCGCCGCCAGCAGCACCTCCAGCTGCTCGCCGAAGCCGAGCGTGTTCTGGTTGCGCAGGCGGATCGACAGCCGCGCCCTCTCCCATTCGCTGTAGGCGAGGCCGAACGCCGCGCGGTTCGGAGGCGCGTCCTGCGCCCGCAGCACGATCCGCACGCCCCCCGGCGCCGGCTCGAACTCCATCCAGCAGTGGTCGAGCAGCCCGCTCGCCTCGACCTTGTCGAAGGCGCGCAGCCCCCGCTCCATGTCGAAGGCCGGGCCGATCGGGATGTTGAAGCGTCCGGCGCAGCAGCCGCTCCGACGCCCGCTCGTTGCCGCGAGTCACGACCTCCACGATCGGCGCGCCCTGGAGCGCGAGGCCGGGGTCGCCCTTCGGGCGCGGGGTGAGGTCCGTGACGCCGGCCGCCGCGAGCTTCTCGCGGATCTGCGGCACCGCGTCGCGAGCGGCCTCGTAGCCCTTCTTGATCAGCTCGTCGAACTGCGCGTACTCCGTGGCCGAGTGCTTGCCGAGATCGGGGCGCACGTAGACGTCGGGATCGGCATGGAACTCCTGGCTGCGGTGCCCGCTCAGCAGGTTGCTCACCTGCGACGCGACGCCGAACGACGTCGCGTACTCCTCCACCTCGAGCGCGGGGCTGCCGATGTCGACGGCCACGGTCACGGCGGCGCCGAACAGCTTCGCGACGTCCGTGGGCAGGTTGTCGACGACGAGGCCGTCCACGAGCTTGCGGCCCTCCCAGCTCACGGGCGGAAAGAACACCGGGATCGACATGCTCGCGCGCACCGCGCGCGCAAGGTCCCCTTTCGCCAGGATCACGCGGTCGCCGTTTCCGAGGTCGTACGCGACGGCACGGAACGGAATCGGCAGCCGGTCGAAGTCCCCGCTCGTCGCGTAGCCCGCCGGCGAGAGGTTCCGGATCAGGAAGCCGTTCACGCGGTGCTCGGGCACCAGCCCCGCCGGCAGCCGCGCCCGCTTCCAGTCGAAGTCGACGCCCAGCCAGTCGGCGTAGCGGTCGTCCCGGCGGACCACGGGCAGCGTGCGGCGGTCGGGTCGGCCGCCGAAGAGCGCGGCCCAGTCGAGCGAGCGCACGATCTCCTCGAGCTCGGCCGCGGTCTTGCCCGTCGCGTAGATGCCGCCCACGACCGCGCCCATGCTGTTGCCGGCGATCGCGTCCACGGGCAGCCCGGCTTCCTCGAGCGCCCGCAGCGCCCCGACGTGCGCGATCCCGCGCGCGCCGCCGCCGGAAAGGGCGAGCGCCAGCCGCGGGCGCCAGGGCGGCGGCGCTCGGGCGCCTGCGCGGCCGCGAGAGTCGCGGCTGCCGCACAGCAGAGCGTCAGCAGGAGCGAGCGGCCGCGCACCATCCTTCCCCTTTCCCGGCCGAGAGTTTACCCGCGAACGGCGCGCCCGCCGTCTCGAAGGCGCGCGCGGCGAGAGGCTGCTAGGCTTCGCCTCATGAGGATGGCGGGACCGACCGTGAGTGCGGCCGGCCTGCTGCTGGCCTGCATGAGCGTGGCGCGAGGCGGCGAACGTCCGATCGTGATCGCCCACCGCGGCGCGAGCGGCGAGCGGCCCGAGCACACGCTCGAGGCCTACCGCGTCGCGATCGAGCAGGGCGCCGACTTCGTCGAGCCGGACCTGGTGGCCACGAAGGACGGCGTCCTCGTCTGCCGCCACGAGAACGAGATCTCCGGGACGACCGACGTCGCGAGCCACCCGGAGTTCGCGGCCCGCCGGGCGGCGAAGACGGTCGACGGTGCTTCGGTCAGCGGCTGGTTCACCGAGGACTTCACGCTCGCCGAGCTCAAGACGCTGCGCGCGCGCGAGCGGCTGCCCGAGCTGCGCGGCACCGCCTTCGACGGGCGCTTCGAGGTGCCCACGTTCGAGGAGCTGCTCCGGCTCGTCGCGACCGAGAATGCGCGGCCCGAGCGTCGGCAGCGGCCCGTCGGCGTCTACCCGGAGACGAAGCACCCGTCCTACTTCGCCGGCCTCGGGCTTCCGCTCGAGGAGCGCCTCGTGGAGGTGCTCGAGCGGCACGGCCTCGATCGCGCGAACGCGCCGGTCTTCGTGCAGTCGTTCGAGGTCGACAACCTGAGGCGGCTCAAGTCCCTGACGCACGTGCCGCTCATCCAGCTGATCGAGGCGTCGGGGCGTCCGTGGGACCTGCACGCTCGGCCGCTCGGCGCGCACGTACGCCGACATGCTCACGCCGGAGGGCCTGCGCGAGGTCGCGCGCTACGCGCGCGGCATCGGCGTCGACAAGATCCTGGTCCTGCCGCGCGACGGCGACGAGCGCCTGCGCCCGGCGACGCGTCTCGTCTCCGACGCCCACGCCGCGGGCCTGCTGGTCCACGTCTTCACGCTGCGGGCCGAGAACCGCTTCCTGCCGGCCGACTTCCGGAGCTCCGACGCGCCTTCGGCACGCGGCGATCTCGCGGCCGAGGCGGAAGCGTTCCTGAAGGCCGGGGTCGACGGCTACTTCGTGGACCAGCCCGAGATCGGGGTCCGCGCGCGCGACGCCTTCCTGCGGCGGCCCTGAGCCGCCCGGGGCCGTCGCCAGCCGTCACGATGCCTTACAATCGAGCGGGAGGATTGACATGGTCGGGCGCGCGCGCGTGCTCGCGGGAATCGTCCTCGCTCTGGCCCTCGGTCCCGCCTGCGACGACAATCACGTCACGGACACCACCGACCCGCTGGCGATCCGCTGCTCGGCGACGCCGACGGCCGGGCCGGCGCCGCTCACCGTGGCCTTCGGGCTCGACGTCGCCAACGCGATCGGCACGATCGCCGTCTCGATCAGCTACGGCGACGGCCAGACGGGAACGGACGCCTCGGCCCGCCACGTCTACGGTAGCGCCGGAGACTACATGGCCTCGCTCACGGTCTCGGCGGGGATCGAGTCGGCGCGCTGCTCCGTCCCGATCGCGGTCGCCGCGGCCGTGGCGCCTTCCCCCTCGCCTTCGCCGTCGGTGCCGAACCCGCCCGGAAACCAGGCCCCGGTGGCCCTCTTCAAGACCAATCCCGAGGGCTCGACGCTCACGGGTAAGGCCCCGTTCACGGTCGAGTTCAACATGTGCCGCACCGTCGACCCGGACGGCGACCGGCTGCTCTTCAGGATGGACCTCGACGGGAACAGCACCTTCGAGTTCCTGGGCTCGTCCGGGGCGGACTGCCGGCATCAGAAGGTCTACTCCGCAGGCACCGTGACGGCGACGCAGTGCGTGACCGACGTCAATTGCCCCAGCTGGCCGCTCTGCAACGACTACCCGCCGCTGCACCCGTACGAGTGCCGCAGCTACACGGTGACCGCCGTCCCCTGAGCTGCCGCCGGGGGCTCGAACCGAACACCTCCGGAACTGTCACACCCACGCCCCCGCCGCAGCGGCGTGGGCCGTAACTTCCAGTCATGACCTATCTCGTCGTGCTTCGTTACGATGAGGCCGGCACCTGCCCCGTCATCCTGCGAGAGGACGATCACCTCTTCTCGGCGGACGGGGCGCGGTGGCGGCTGGTGGCGCACACGGACGACCCGGGGCTGGCCGCCCGCATCGTCGAGCAGCTGCGCGAGCACCGCAAGGCGACCGTGACGAGCGCCGATCCCGCGGGCTACGTCCGCGTCAATTCGTGAAGCTGGCGATCGCGGCGCAGCGGGAGCACTTGAAGTGCATCTTCTTGTCGCCCTGGATGCGGCGTGCGCGACCGCCCGCCTCCACCCACTTGTGGCCGATGACGTTGCAGGGCATGCCGTCGATGAACCCGCCGACGGCGGTTCGCACCGGGTAGGTCGCGCGGGCGATGCGCCCGCGCAGGTTGCGGCGCCTTCGCTCCGGGAAATGCAGCGTGGCTTGCATGAATCGATCCCCCAACCAGACGGGTCGTGAGAGTTGGGTCGGCAAGCGAAACGCGCGGTTCGCTGCCGGTGACGCGGACCGCCCCGCGAGCGGCCGGGGCTACCGGGAGGGACGTCCCGCCGGATCGGCGGATGACCCAGTATCGGAGTCGGCTCGCTCCGAGGCAAGACCCAGATTTACAAAGGATCCCAGTGCGCCGAGCTCGCCAGTACTTGCGCGAAAAGTCGTTGAACCCGCGCCCGCGGGGGCGAGACACTGGGGACGGGAATTATCCAGGAGGGTTACATGCGCCGGGTCCTGATTACGTACGTCGCTGGCCTCTTCGTGCTCGCGGCCTCGCTCCCGGCGGCCGCGGGACTCCTCGTGGGCGACCGCACCGGCGACAGCATCCTGCGGTACGACGACGCCACGGGCGCCTTCCTGGGCGTGTTCGTGGCTTCGGGGAGCGGGGGGCTCGAACACTCCCCAGGGCATGGCGATCGGACCCGACGGGAACCTCTACGTGAGCAGCCAGTCCACCGCTCAGATCCTCCGCTACAACGGCACGACCGGCGCCTTCCTCGGTGTGTTCGTGGACGCCGGCACGGGCGGACTCTCGTCGCCGTTCGACATCGTGTTCAACGGCAGCGGGAGACCTGCTGGTCGCCAACAGCTCGACGGACGCGATCCTGCGCTTCGACGGCGCCACCGGCGCATTCGTGGACGTGTTCGCGTCGGGCGGAGTGCCGGGCCTCAACACGCCGCGCGGGCTCGCGACCGACGGTCTCAGCCTCTTCACGTCGGCCGAGGGCGACCGCATCTACCAGTTCGACGCGACGGACGGCAGCTTCATCGCGAGCTTCAGCGGGAACGACAACCCGCGAGCCATGACCTTCGGCCCGGATGGGAACCTGTATTACACGCAGAACGTGAGCGACAACGTGGTCAGGCGCGACGGCGTGACGGGCGCCGTGATCGGCGAGTTCGTGTCGCACCAGAGCGGAGGGCTCGGCTCGTCGCTGGGTCTCGCATTCGGCCCGGACGGGAACCTCTACGTCGGGAACCGCGGCGATGGAAACGTCCTGCGCTTCGACGGGACGACCGGCGCATTCATCGACGCTTTCGTCTCGAGCGGCAGCGGAGGGCTCGGCGAGCCTGGCGCACTCCTCTTCATCAACGACTCGACGCCCGTGCCCGAACCGGGCGGGGCGCTGCTCTTCTCGGCAGGGCTATCCGCGCTGCTCTTGTTCGTTCGCAAGTCCGTCGGCGGTTAGACGCGACGACTGCGCCGCGTCAGTGGAAAAGAGAGCGGCGAGGGCGCCCGCGCGGTGAAGGCGAGCGCGGAAGCGACCGAGGAAGCCCCTCGGTGCTGGCGCGATACGTGTTGCAAGGCCAGGGGCTCTGGCACTCGACACACACCTCCGCTGAATCCAAGCGTCGCCGCTCGCGCCGTTCGTGGAGACTGATCAACTCCGAGAGTTGGCTCGCTCCCTGGGTGGTGCACGGCCACCGCTGGTTGCACCCATCGCAGACCGTGCCGTTGTCCTGCTCCCACACAGCCTGGTGGAGAGCGATGGCCGTCGCGAAATTCACGCGCTCGCGTTCCAGCCGTTTCACGACGCTAGCGTAGTCGTCTTGTCAAGGAACGAGCACGCACAGCCGCTCTGATCCGATTGGCGGAAGCGGATGGGAATCGAACCCATCGCTCCGGGGGTCAGCCCGGAGCCAGACGGCTTTGAAGGCCGCGCAGGTCACCAGACCCGAATCGCTTCCTCACTCCAAAAAGAATCATAGTTCGCGCGGCACCCAGCGCGAACCGAGCCGGCTTTCGTCGCGTGATCGACCAACCGGATACCGTATGGACACCGGTCGGACCTTGTTCGTCACCAAAGAACGATTACATTGCAAGGCAACGCGATGACAAATGCGCAGCGGCGACACATGTGCCTGCTAGAATCCAACCCGATGGCTCTCGCCGCCGATCCGCTTCACGACGGCGATCCTGCCGAACCGCTGACAAGCGCGCGGCAGGCGGAGGTTTGATAGGCGCCGTGGAACTCGCCGACCAGCTGACGCTGCTGCGGCGCACGCGGCTGCTCGAGTCACTCTCCGACGACAGGCTGAAGCAGCTCATCAGCGCGTGCCGGCCCGTGAGCCTGGTGCCCGGCGAGGCGCTCTGCCACGAGGGCGAGATCGGCCGCGCGATGTACGTGGTGCTGTCCGGCAACCTCGTGGTCTCGAAGGGCGGCAAGCAGATCGCGGTCGGCCGGCCCGGCGACTGCTTCGGCGAGATGGCGCTCATCGAGTCGCGCGAGCGCTCCGCAACCCTGCGCGCGCTCGACGACACGCTGGTGCTCGAGATCCCCGAGGCCGCCTTCGGCGAGCAGCTGTCGTCCATCCCCGGCCCGCTGCTCGCGCTGCTGCGCGTCTTCTCGGACCGCTCGCGCCACGACCTCGAGAACCTGGTCTCCGCCAACCTCAAGCTCCAGGCCCAGGCCGAGGAGATGGACCGCAAGAACCGCGAGCTCAACGAGACGCGCCGCCAGCTCGAGCAGCGCAACCGCGACCTCGAGCGGCTGTCCGCGCTCGACACGCTGACGCAGATCGCGAACCGGCGCCGCTTCGACACCGTGCTGCGCCAGGAGTGGCGCCGCGCGGTGCGCGACGAGTCTCCGCTGTCGCTGCTCTTCTGCGACATCGACTACTTCAAGCGCTTCAACGACTCCTACGGCCACCAGGCCGGCGACGAGTGCCTGGTGCGCGTGGCCCAGGCGATGGAGGAGACGCTCAACCGCCCGGCCGACCTCGTGGCGCGCTATGGCGGCGAGGAGTTCATCGCACTCCTGGTCGACACCGACCCTGTCGGCGCGCGCCTGCTCGCAGACCGCATGCGCGCCCGCATCGAGGAGCTGCAGATCGAGCATCGCGGCTCGCCCGTCGCGACGTTCCTGACCGTCAGCCTGGGCGTCGCCACCGTGATCCCGAACCCGACGCTGCGGCCCGAGGACCTCGTCGACCTCGCCGACCGGGCGCTCTACGCGTCCAAGGCTGGCGGCCGCAACCGCATCTCGACCGCCGACCAGCTGCCGGCCGTCCGCACCGCGAGCCCCCCGCTCGAGCGCTGAAGCGCCCGCTCAGAGAAAGAGCTCGATCTTCGCCTTCGCGCGCAGGCGCTCGAGCAGCCGGTTCTGGACCTCCTCGAGCTTCACCTGGCGCAACCCCGCTTCGATCCTGAGCCGCACCGTGTCGAGCGGCGGCGGCTCCGTGGCACCCTCGGCCGCGAACGCCATCGGGTTGCCGTCGTAGGCGGCACGCACTTCCGCCTCCGCGATGGGGAGGCTGTGCGATTCGTCGGCGAGCAGCGCGGCGATCGTGTGCTGGGCGCGCAGCTCCGCCTTGAACGACTGCGGATCGGTGCCCTGCTCGAGCAGGAACTTCGCCCAGCTGTCGTCGTCCTTGTGCTCGCGCCGCAGCTGGTCGTAGTTCCAGTCGACCTGCCGCGTGTCCGCCTGGACGCCGCGGGTGAGCGCCTCCTGCAGCAGCAGCTCGCGGTCGACGTAGTGCTGGAGCGCCCCGCGCAGCGCCTCGGGCTTGTGCTGCTCGCGCTCGGCTCCCTTCCACTTGTCGAGCGCCGACTTGGCGATCGGCAGGATCTGCTGGATCCGGATCGGCTGGCCGTTGACGCGCGCCACGACGTCGGGCAGCGGCAGCGGCAGCGGCCGCGAGGGATCGGGCATCGCCTGCGCCGCGGCGGCGCTCGGGCTCGGCTGCGGCGACGGCGTGCCCGCGCAGCCGCCGAGCAACAACAGCAGGATCGCCGGCCGTGCTCGCTTCATCCGCCGACAGGCTAGGGGTCTCGCCCTGCCCGAGTCAACCCCCGTGCTGGCCGCGGCTCCTGGGCTACGATGCCCGCCGATGTTCTCCTCGCGCACCCGCTTCGACCTGCGGCCCAATCGCCTCGCCGAGCGGCTGGCGGCGCGCCGGGCGCAGGGCGCCCCGCTCCTCGACCTCACGCTGTCGAACCCGACGCGAGCCGGGCTGCCCGACGCGCCGGAGCTGCTTCTGCCTCTCACCCGCGACGAGGCCCGACGCTACGATCCCTCGCCCTTCGGTCTCGAGGCCGCGCGGGCCGCCGTCGCCCGTGATTTCGCGCGCCGCGGCACGCCGGTCGACAGCGAGCGCATCCTGCTGCACGCGAGCACCAGCGAGGCGTACGCGTTCCTGTTCAAGCTGCTCTGCGACCCCGGCGACCAGGTGCTCGTGCCGCGCCCGGGCTATCCGCTCTTCGAGTTCCTCGCAGAGCTCGAGTCGGTCGAGCTGCGCAGCTACCCGCTCGCGCACGACGGCGAGTGGCACCTCGACCTCGCGGCGCTCGAAGCCGCGGTCACGCCGCGGACGCGCGCGGTCGTGGTCGTGAGCCCGGGCAACCCCACGGGCGCCTTCCTCAAGTGCGCCGAGCTCGAGGCGCTCGATGCGCTCTGCGCCGCGCGCGAGCTCGCGCTCGTGTCCGACGAGGTCTTCGCCGACTTCGCGTTCCGGGAGGACGCGCGGCGAGCTCCGAGCGCGGCGCGCGACGGCCGGGCGCTCGCCTTCGCGCTCGGAGGGCTCTCGAAGAGCTGCGGGCTGCCGCAGCTCAAGCTGGCATGGACCGCCGTGAGCGGCCCGCAGTCACTGCGCGCCGCAGCGCTCGCCCGCCTCGAGGTGGTCGCCGATACCTACCTCTCGGTCGCGACCCCCGTGCAGGTGGCCGCGCCGTCGCTCCTCGAGCGGCGGGACGAGCTGCAGGCGCCGATCAAGGCCCGCGTCGCGGCGAACCTCGAGGCGCTGCGCGCCTCGCTCCGCGCCGGCTCTCCGGCGACGCTCTACGAGCCGGAAGGCGGCTGGTCGGCCGTTCTGCGCGTGCCCGCGACCTCCACGGAGGAGGAGCGGGCGCTGCGGCTCCTGGAGACCCACGGCGTCCTCGTGCACCCCGGCTACTTCTTCGACTTCCCCACCGAGGCCTTCCTGGTCGTGAGCCTGCTGACGCCTCCCGCGGAGTTCCAGGAGGGCGTCGCCCGGATGCTCCGGGACGCCGTGCTATAACCGCGAGAGGAGGATCTCGCGCCATGCCGGTCAAGCGCGTCACACCCGAACAGGCTCTCGAGCTCATGCGTGGCGAGGGCTACTCTTATCTCGACGTCCGCTCGGTGCCGGAGTTCGACGAAGGACACCCCGAAGGCGCCTTCAACGTCCCGCTGCTGCACATGGGCCCGGGCGGCGGCCAGCCCAATCGGGACTTCCTCTCCGTCATGGAGCGCCGCTTCCCGAAGGACGCGCGGCTCGTGGTGGGCTGCCGCAGCGCCGGCCGCTCGGTGCAGGCCGTAGCGCTCCTGGAGCAGTCCGGCTTCACGGAGCTCGTGCTTCAGCAGTCGGGCTTCGTCGGCGGCTCGCCGATGGACCCGGGCTGGGGCCCGAAGGGACTGCCCGCGAGCCGCAGCGCCGAGCCAGGGCACTCGTGGGAGGAGCTCAAGGGAGCCGCGGAGTGAGCGCTCCGCGCGGTGTCCTCGTCACGGGAGGCACCGGCGCCCTCGGCAGCGCGGTGGTGAAGCTGCTGGTCGACCAGGGAGCGCGGGTCGCCGTGAGCTACCGCAGCGCCTCGGAGTGGCGCGCGCTCCAGGATGCCGTGAAGGCCGGCGATCGCGTGTTCGGCGTCGAGGCGGAGCTGTCGAACGCCGACGCCGCAAGAGCGGCCGTCGAGCAGGCGGCAAAAGTGCTCGGCATGCTCGACGGCGTGGCGCTCGTGGCGGGCGGCTGGGCGGGCGGCAAGCCCTTCGACGCGGCGCCCGCGGACGAGTGGTCGCGCATGCTGCGCGCCAACCTCGACTCGGCCGCCTACGTGTGCCGCCACGCGCTGCCGCTGCTGCGCTCGCAGAAGGGCGCGATCGTGGCCGTGGGCTCGCGCGCGGCCGAGACCGGCGGTGCGAGCATGGCCGCCTACGCGGTCTCGAAGCAGGCGCTCCACGCGCTCGTCCGCGTGCTCGCGCTCGAGAACCGCGGCAGCGTCCGCGTCAACGCGGTGCTGCCGGGGACGATCGACACACCCAAGAACCGCGACGCCATGAAGGCGGCGGATCCCCGCGCCTGGACCTCGCCCGAGGCGATCGCGCGCGTCGTGCTGTTCCTGCTGTCGAGCGATTCCGCGCCCACCACCGGCGCGCTCGTTCCGGTCGACGCCCCGGCCTGAAGCCCCGCTACTGGAGGCCGCGGCCGGTGAGCCGCCCGAGCGACCAGAAGAAGGCCGCGAGCGCCAGCAGCACGAGCGCGAGCAGCAGCAGCGAGCGCTTCAGGGACGGCAGCTTCGGCGGCTCACGCTTCGTTCCCGTGGGACGCTCGGCGCCGAAGAGCGCCCGGGACTGGCAGCGCTCGCAGCCCGAAAGGTGCCGTGCGAGCTCGGGGGGCGCCGCACCCGGAGCGCTGTCGCGTAGTCGAGCGAGCTGCGCGTCGGTCAGGCACGCGGAGGTCACGGCCGAATGGTAGCCCGGTGCCACGCCTGGTGTCGTGGCGGCAGATGTGCTGAGATCGGGCGGTGACATTCCACACGACCGCGACGCGCCTCTGGAAGAGCCTGACGCCCGACGAGCGCCTGCGCGCGGCGGCGGTGTTCTTCGCGGAGCCGCCGCCCGAGCTGATCGGCGCGGCGATCGGGACGCTGGTCAAGGCGCGCCACCTGCGGCCGCAGGCGGCCCGGGCGCTTGCGCCCGACGCGCAAGCCCGCATCCTCGCCACCGTGCTCGATCCCGGCGAGACCGTCGCCCAGGGGCTGCTCGTCGGCCTGCACCTCGCCGATCGGCGAGCGCTGCTGGGAGCGTTCCTCGACGGCCTTCGGCTGCCGCACGAGGACGGGATCCTGAAGGAGGAAGCCGACGCCGCTCCCCCCGTGAGCGAGGCGGACGCCCGCGCCGCGCTCTCGGGACTCTCGTCCTACCCCGCCGACCAGGTGCGAACCTACCTGAACACGCTCTGGCTCCAGGACCCGGAGCGTTGGGGGTCGCTCGAGCGGCTCTATTCCGGCGCCGAGACCCAGAGCAGCGGCTGACGCACGAAGAAGTTCCGGATCACTTCCTCGACCTTCGAGTCGGCCGGCAGCGTCCTCCACAGCTCGAGGTAGCTCGGCTCGCCGAGCGCCAGCCCGGCGAAGAGCAGGCTCGTCTGCCGCATCGGCCACTCCGCGTCGTACATCACGTCCGGCGGGTAGGGCCAGCCCTTGCGGCTGCGCATGAAGGGGACCATGAACGCCATCCCGCGGCGCAGACCCCGCCCGTCGGCGAGCGTGAAGCGGAAGAGGTCGTCCGCCGGCGTCGTCAGCAGCTGCGCGATCGCCGTCAGCGCCTCGAGGTTGAAGAGCGAGTAGGCGTAGGGCTTCGTGCGCCGCGTCTCCTGCGGAAAGCTGCCGTCGGGCGCCATCTGGTCGGCCAGCAGGCGCTTGAAGCGCTCGCGGGACTCGGCCACGAGGTCGTCGCGGCCGGCGATCCGCGCGAAGGCCGCCACCTGCAGCACCCAGCAGGTGGCGTGGTTGTTGCGCGCGTCGCGCTCGGCGATGCCGTACTCGTGCGTCGTCATCCACTGCACGTAGTCCGCGAACCAGCGGCCGAGCGCCGCGCGCTCCGCGGGCGCGAGCCCGGAGGCGTCGCCGAGCGCCTCGATCGCGCGTGCGACCTCGACGAGGTGCAGCGTGTCGATGATCCCGACGCCGCGGCCGCTCACGCGCCCCTGGATCGCCTGGGCGTAGCGCAGGTGCGGGCTCATCCGCGTCGCCTCGTCCACGAACCAGGCGCGCAGGTGGCGCCCCGCGTGCGTCGCGTAGCGCGCCTCGCCGGTCAGCCGGAAGGCCGCGGCGAGCGCCGGCACCTGAAGGCTCAGCCGGCGGAGCGCTTGCCGGTGGCCGTCGAAGTTGTCGGGGTTGCTGAGGCCGTCGCGCTGCAGCGTACGGGCCGCCCGGGTTCTGGGGATCGGGCCACCAGTAGTCGGCCTCGGAGAAGTAGTCGTGCGGGCCGCCGGCGCTGCGCGGCAGACGAGGACGCGGTCACGGTGACGGGAGGCTCGGCGAGGTACGCCTCGGCCGCCGCGAGCACGCGCGCGCGCTCGATCGTCCGCAGGTCGAGCGCCGGCGCCGCCGACGACGCCGCCACGAGCGCGAGCGCGCCGATCACGGGCGTGACGCCCGCGTCATCCCGCCTCGAGCGGGTGCTGGATCTCGGGCAGGCCGTCGTGCGCGGGCAGGAAGAGCCAGAGCCGCTCCGCGTGGTAGACGCCGCCGAGCGTCTTCCCGAGCGCCGTCGCGCGCATGTTGAAGCGCTGGGCCGAGCGCGAGCGGCCCTTGCCGTCCTTGGGCAGGAGCGCCTCCGCCACGGCCTGCGCGCGGGAGCGCGCCTCCTCGTCGGCGACGTGCACGACGGGATGGAGGCGCGGCCCGAGGGCCCGAAGCGGGTTCCAGGGCGCCGCGATGCGGTGCCGGCGCCAGGTCTCGAGGCGCGCGGCGAGCCGCGCGCCCAGCGGGATGGCTTCGCCGCGCAGGCGCTCGGGCTCGCCGATGCGCCAGAGATGGCGCACGACGCTCGCCTCGTCCGCGAGCTTGGCGGCGCCCGGCGGCAGGCGGGCGCCGAGCAGCGCGAGCCGCGTCCTGACGGCGCCCGGCACGAACGCTTCGGGCCGCTCCTCGTAGAGGAACAGGTTGCGGCCCGCCTCGCTCGCGAAGGCGCGCAGCGCCGCCTCGTACGCGATGAGGTGGTCGAGCGAGCGGCCGAGGCCGAGCGGCGCGTAGACGTGGAGCGCCTGGACCTTCGGCCCGATGTCCGTCAGCAGCCGCTCGGCCTGCCGCGCCGCCTCCTGATCCACCTCGCCGCGGGGATCGCCGCCGAAGGGCACGAGCATCGGCGACCCGCGCTCCCGAGCCGAAGGGATGCCCGCGGCGGCATACTGGGCTCCGAGCTCGTTGACGGCGTGGGACGCGGACGTCTCGACGCCGGCCGGCTCGAAGAGCGCCAGCACCAGGGCGCGCCGTCCGCTCGCGGCCTCGGACAGCAAGCGGGCCGGACACGCGAGCGCGACGTCTTCACCGCGCGGCGAGACGAAAAGCGAATCGTAGCGTCCGAGCCACTGGGAATCGAGGATGCTCACCGGAGCCTGACAATGCGTGCGACGGGCGGAAGGCAGCGCGCGTCGTCGCAGGCTTGATAGCTCACCTCGACCCCCGCGGCGCCGCCGCCCCGGCGCTCGATCTCTCCTTCGATCACCACACGGCCCGTGTAGACGGGCAGCTCCCCGGCCCCGCCGTTCCAGGCGGAGCCCGCAGGATAGCGCAGGCCGCGCACGCGGCCGACGACGCCCGCGACCGTGACCGGCACGAGGCCGTCGCCCGCGGGGTTCGCGTTCACGTGCCAGCCCTTTTGCACGTTCAGCTCGAGCCGGAACGGCTTCCATTCCTCGTCCTCGCTCGTCCCGAGCCGCGCGTCGATCTCGACGGCGGCGTACGCCTCTTCCTCGAGCGCCTCGCCGGCCGTGACGGCGGCGGGGGCTTCGGCCTTGACCGCTGCGGCCGGCGCCTCCGGCAGCGTGCGCAGCCGCTCGACCGCGCGGATCAGCGTCACGTGCGCGAGCGGCGCCTCCGCCATCGCCGATGCGAAGGCGCGCAGCGTCCCCTCGGCACGCGGGCGATGGGCGGGATCCCCGGTGCGCCGGGCGAGCTCCACGGCGTTCGCCGCCGCGACGCCGTTGCCGGACGCCACGGCGCCGTCGTAGGCCGGCTTCACGCGCACCAGCAGCCTCGGATCCGCGCCCGCGGCGAAGTAGCCGCCGTCCAGGTCTCCGAGCCGCCGCTCCTGCTCCTCGGCGAGCCTCACGGCCTCGTCCAGCCAGCGCTGCTCTCCGGTCGCCGCATGCAAGTCGAGCAGGCCCTCGACGAGGAACGCGTAGTCGTCGAGGAGCGCCGGGACGCTCGCCTGTCCCGCGCGCCAGGTGTGGAGCAGCGTTCCCGCGTCCGCGTCCCGCAGCGTCTCGAGCACGAAGCGCGCGGCGCGCTCCGCGGCGGAGGTGTAGCGCGGCTCGCGCAGGAGCGCTCCCGCGCGCGCCATCGCGCCGATCATCAAGCCGTTCCAGTCGGTGAGGACCTTGTCGTCGACGAGCGGGCGCTCGCGCTCGTTGCGCACGGCCAGCAGCGCTCGCCGCTCCGCCTCGACCGTCTTCATGAGCTCGGCTTCGGAGACGCCCGCGGCCTCGGCCTGCTCGGCATAGGGCGCCGGCAGGAACACCACGTAGCGGTCGGCCTCGAACGTCGGCTCGCCCGCCATCCCGTGGACCGCGCGGAAGAGCTCGCCGTCCTTGCCGGGCAGCGCGAGGTCGAGCTCGGCGGCGGTCCAGGTGTAGTAGGCGCCCTCGTGGCCGTCGGTCTCGGCGTCGATCGCCGAGAGGAAGCCGCCCGCTTCGCCCGTCAGCTCGCGCAGCACGAAGTCGAGCGTGAAGCGCGCGATCCGCTCGAAGCCGGCCTCGGGCGCGAGCGGCGCGGCCTCGGCGTAGAGCCGCGCGAGCGCCGCGTTGTCGTACAGCATCTTCTCGAAGTGCGGGACGAGCCAGGCCTCGTCGGTCGCGTAGCGATGGAAGCCGCCGGCGAGCTGGTCCATCAGGCCGCCGCGCGCCATGGCGTCGAGCGTGAAGACCAGCATCTCGGCCGCGTCCTGGTCCAGAGCCGCACGCTCGAGCAGGAAGAAGAGGTTGGCGGGCGACGGGAACTTCGGCGCGCGCCCGAAGCCGCCCCAGCGCGGGTCGAAGCGCGAGGCGAGCGCCGCCTGCGCGCTCGCGGCGAGCTCGGGCCCCGGCAAGGCGCCGGCCGCAAGGCGCGGCGCGAGCTGCTGCTCCATCGCCTGCGCGACCATGTCGGCCTGCTGCAGCAGCTCGGCCCGGCGGAAGAGCCACGCCTGGCGCAGGCCCGACAGCACGCGCGGGAAGCCGGGCCGGCCGTGCGCGTCCTGCGGCGGGAAATAGGTGCCCGCGAAGAACGGCTTGAGGTCCGGCGTCAGGAAGAGCGAGTTCGGCCAGCCGCCCGAGCGCGTGATGAGCTGCGTCGCGCCCATGTAGATCTCGTCGACGTCCGGGCGCTCCTCGCGGTCGACCTTGATGCAGACGAAGCCCTCGTTGAGCTGGCGCGCGATCTCGGGGTCCGAGAAGCTCTCGCGCTCCATGACGTGGCACCAGTAGCAGGTCGAGTAGCCGACCGACAGGAAGATCGGCTTGTCCTCGACGCGGGCGCGCGCGAAGGCGTCCTCGCCCCACGGGTACCAGTCGACGGGGTTGTCCTTGTGGAGCTGGAGGTAGGGGCTCGACTCACGCGCCAGGCGATTCGCCACGCGACCTCCCGCGACGCTCTTGGCCCGCGCGCGGCCTTCCGCTGTTCTTGCCCCAAAAAGAGCGAGGCCGCTCTCGCGGCCTCGTCATGTCGTGCATCGCTATGAGTTCTGGTAGCGGGGGGAGGATTTGAACCTCCGACCTTTGGGTTATGAGCCCAACGAGCTACCTGGCTGCTCTACCCCGCGACAGTTTGAAGACGAAAGAAGTCTATCAACCGGGCTCGGAAGTGTCAACGAAAGCGGTCAGCTCGGCGAGCCCGACGGCTACGGAATCGAGACGAGGTCCACCTCGAAGACGAGCGTGGAGTTCCCCGGTATCGTCGGCGGCCGCCCCGCGCTGCCGTAGCCGAGAGAGGGCGGGATCGTGATGCGCCTCTTGCCCCCCACCTTCATGCCGACGATGCCCTGCTCGAAGCCGGGGATCACCTGACCCGCTCCAAGCTGGAACTGGATCGGAGTCCTGCCGACAGAGCTGTCGAACACGGTGCCGTTCGTGAACATGCCGGTGTAGTTGACCGTGACGACGTTGCCCACGGCGGCGGTGGCGCCAGTGCCGACCACCAGCTCCTCGATCGTGACCGTACCACTGTCAGTCGGGCCGGTTGTCGAGTCCCCCCCGCAGGCGGCGAGGGTCAAGAGTGCGGAGATGACGATGAAACGCTTCAAGCAGTTCCTCCTCGGACGCAAAGAACCATCTTAAGGGGGAACGCGTCCGATATGCACGGCAGGGCCGCTGCCCCGTGTTATCCTCCCGCCCCGACGGGGCCCGTGTCGTCCTCCCGCTCGCGGCGCTCCCACGAGAGGTGGCATGACCCCATTCGAATCGCAAGCCGACTCCGACGCTTCCGTTCCCGCGCTCGTCGACGAGATCTGGCGGCTGGCGCCCGAGGACGCCGCGGTGCTTCTCGCCGACGTCCCCGACGCGCAGGTCGCCGATCTGCTGCGCTCGCTCGGCCCGGCGCTCGCCGACCATCTCCTGCAGGCGCTCGACGAGGACCGCAGGCGCGCGGTGCTGGCAGCCGCGCCCGCCGAAGAAGGCCGCCAGTGGGCGCGCAACCTGACCTACCCCGAGGACACGGTCGGGCGCTTGATGGATCCGCCCCAGCCGGTCTTCGTTCCTCACCTCACGGTCGCCGAGACGACGGCGCACATCCGCGAGCTGGTCAAGACCACGTTCGTGACCTACGCCTTCGTCCTCGACAAGTCCGGGCGACTCGTGGGAGTGGTCACGATGCGCGACCTGCTGCTCGCCGACGAGAGGGCGCGCCTCGAGACGGTCATGCTGCGCGACCCGTTCGCGCTCTCCCCGGAGCTGCCGCTCGTCGAGGCGGCGCGCCAGGTGGTGGCGCGCCACTACCCGGTCTACCCCGTGTGCGACGCCGAGGGCCGGCTCGTGGGCACCGTGCGCGGCCGCACGCTCTTCCAGGTGCAGGCGCTCGAGATCAGCGCGCAGGCCGGGGCGATGGTCGGAGTCGAGAAGGAGGAGCGCCTGGCGACGCCCTGGCCGCGCAGCCTGCGCTTCCGCCATCCGTGGCTGCAGCTCAACCTGTTCACGGCTTTCCTCGCGGCGGCGGTCGTCGGCGTGTTCCAGGGCACGATCGACCGGCTGGTGGTGCTGGCGGTGTTCCTGCCGGTGCTCGCGGGCCAGTCGGGCAACACCGGCTGCCAGGCGCTCGCCGTGACGCTGCGCGGCCTCACGCTCGGGGAGCTGCGTCCCGGGGACGCGCGGCGGCTGGTCCTGAAGGAGGCGCTGCTCGGGCTCCTGAACGGTGCCCTCGTGGGCGTGACCGCGGGCATCGGCATGTTCGTGGTCGCCCGCGCACAGGGCGAGCCGCACGCGCTGACGCTCGGCCTCGTGGTGCTCGCCGCGATGATCGCGAGCTGCGTCGTCAGCGGCCTCGCGGGCGCGCTCATCCCGCTGACGCTGCGCAGCCTCGGCGCCGACCCCGCCACGGCGTCGAGCATCTTCCTCACGACCGCCACCGACGTCGCGAGCATGGGACTCTTCCTCACGCTCGCGACGCTGTTCGTGCGCTGACCGGGTTCAGCGCTCGAGCACCACGTCCTGCGTGACGAGGCCCACGCCAGAGGCTCCCGGCTCGATGCGGCGCAGCGAGTAGATCGAGCCGGGCTCCGCCGCCTGCTTGCGGATCTCGGCAGTCACGTTCGGGTCCTGCTCGAAGATGATCTCGAAGATGCGCGAGCCCTGGCCGGTCGCGGCCACCTCGTAGTGGATGTGCTGCGGCACGCGCGTGCCCGGATAGCTGCCGGGGCGGATCGTGCGGAACGAGTAGCGGCCCGCGGCGTCGGTGCGCAGCAGCGCCATCAGGCGCGGGTTCCGGTTGCCCATCGCGTCGTCGGGCCGGTAGTAGCCCTTCGCGTCGGTCTGGTAGACGTAGACCGAGGCCTTCGGGACCGGCGTGCGTCCGTCCGCCGCGTAGACGACGCCCTTGACCTCGAGCCGATCGCCCGGCTCGGCGGCCGGCGCCACGTCTCCAGTCGACGGCGCGCCCTCCGGCGCCAGACGGCTCGGGTCGCGCGCGACGGCGAGCGACGCCGAGGCGACGAGACATGCGACGAGGCCGCGCGTCTTCCAGCTCATGGTCGTGCTCCTCTGCCCTCCCGCACTACTTAGCAGGTCGCGTGCGTGCGCGCCAGGCCGTCATCCACGCGCGTGGACGAGGTCAGCTGCGTGCTTCGGCGGTCGTGCCGATCAGCACGGACGTCATCGAGATCGAGCCGAGCACGGTCGAAGCGTTGAAGAGACGGACAGCGTCGCCCGGCTGCTGCACGCCGAGCACGTAGAGCAGCGGCAGGTAGTGCTCGGGCGTCGGGATCGAGAGCCGCGCGTCGGGGCCGAGCCCGTCCCAGGCGGCGAGCGCCGCGTGGTCGCCGGCCTCGATGCGCGCACGCACCGCGGCGTCGAAGCGCACGGCCCAGTCGTAGCCCGCGTCGTGGCCGAAGTCGGCGAGGCCCAGGTTGTGGACGATGTTCCCGCTGCCCAGGATCAG
This sequence comes from uncultured Acidobacteriota bacterium, assembly GCA_963724555.1. Classification (GTDB taxonomy): domain Bacteria; phylum Acidobacteriota; class Vicinamibacteria; order Fen-336; family Fen-336; genus DATBSL01. The sequence continues at coordinate 287,779 of CAVRVE010000020.1, read as the reverse complement.
CACACCGGCGTCGCGGAGCGGCCGGAGCTCCTTCGCGAGCGCGTAGTGGAACGGACCCGGCTGCCTCGAGTCGAGGCTCAGCTGCACGACCGGCACGTCGGCCTCGGGGTACATCGCGACGAGCACGCTCCAGCAGCCGTGGTCGAGTCCGCGCGCCGGATCGACGGCCGCTCCCACGCCGCCCAGCATCGAGGCCACGCGGCGCGCGAGCGCGGGCTGCCCGGGCGCCGGATAGCGCACGGCGAAGAGCTCGCGCGGGAAGCCGTAGAAGTCGTGGATCGTCGGCGGCGCCTCGGCGCCCGTGAGGAAGACGCCCCGCGTCTCCCAGTGCGCGGAGATGCAGAGGATCGCCTCGGGCCGCGGAAGCGCACGGCCGAGGTCCGCCCAGCCGCGACGGAACGCGCTGTCCTCGATCGCGTTCATCGGCGACCCGTGGCCGACGAAGACAGCAGGCAGTCTCACTTCGGCGCGGCGAGGCGCTCGCGCGCCGTCTTCAGGCTCTCCCGGACCCCGGTCTCCATTCCGCCGCGCACCTTGTCCATCAGGGCGCCGGCCAGCATCCCGGTCGGCGGGTCGATGCGCGTGCGGTAGAGGCTCATCAGGTGGAGGCCCTTGCCATCCGACGCCGGGACGGCGGCCAGCATCTCGAGCGAGGCGTTGAAGAAATGGGTCGCGGCCATCAGCTTGTTCGCGACCAGGACGCTGCCTGGCTCGCGGTAGAGCGTCTGGTGGTACGCCGACTCGACGGGCTTCGGGCCGAAGCTGTCCTTCGTCCAGTAGAGGACGTCCTCGGCGCCCGCGAGCGTGCCCTTTGGATAGCTCGCCAGGTAGTCGTGGAACTCCTTCACGTACTCGATCAGGTAGGGCGAGTTCGCCAGCAGCGTCCGGTACTCCTGCGAGCGCGATCGCGGCTGCTTCTTGTCGAGCACGTCGCCGAGCGCGTCGGTGCCGCCGCGCTGGTACGCGCTCACGTAGTCGACGATGCCCTGGTTGAGGATGGCGACGGCCTGCGTCTCGGCATCGGGCGCCGACCAGCTCACTTTCGACATCTGCTCGAGGCCCTTCGTTCCGAGCTTGACGTCGCAGCTGCCGGGCTTGCACTTGCGGAGCGCGGCGATGTCGTCAGGAGGATGGCTGAGACCCTCGAGGTCCGACAGCGTCGCCGGCGTCGAGAAGACGCCCAGCTCGAGGACCTGCGGCGCCTTCCGGAATCGGCGGACGTCTCGCGCCAGGCGCACCAGCTGGTCGAGGTCGCCGCTCGTCCTCACGGCTCCGAAGGCCGCGATCTCCGACTTGTCCGTCGTCGGAAGCCCCTTCGTCACGACCTCGCCCTTGTCGATCGACGCGATCTGGGCTTCGTCGAGGTGGATCACCTGGCGCAGGAACGCCTGCGCTTTCGCTTCCGGCGTCTCCGCGAGGACGGAGCCCGGGGCGGTCACGACGACGAGCGCGGGCAGGAGCAGGCGCAAACCGATCTGGCTCATCTCGACCTGCCGCACGTCGAGGCTCTCCCGGAGCTTTCGGACATGGCTCCGCCAGAGATTCTAAACCCTCGAAGCGGCCGCGTCGCTCAGGGCTTCGTCTTGCGGAAGGGATGCTCGAAGCTCAGGTAGAGCAGGAATGCGTGGTCGCCACTGCTGGGGCCGACGCCGATCGGAAAGGCGACGCCCGGTACGATCTGGAGGCCGTTCTTGAAGTCGTAGCACCAGCGGATGCCCGGGCTCACGTAGAGCGCCTCGCTCACGCCGGTCTGGCCCGGGCTCACCACGTCCTGCGAGCGGGCGTAGACGGTCTCGAGCAGCAGGTTCACGCGCCGAGCGGCGAGCCACACGAAGCTCTGCCCCAGGTTCAGCGCGTTGGTCGCGGCCTTGTCGCCGGTCTCGTCGTGCGCCGCGAAGGTGTGGGTGATGCCCGCGTTCCAGTGCGTGACCACACGGCTCGTCCAGACCCAGCTCAGCGGCAGGTTGAGCTGCAGCCCCACGCCGCCGGATCCCAGCCCTTCCTTCCACTTCCCCGTCGGCACCAGCAGGCTCAGCCGCGGCGCGAACGCGACCGTCGTGTCGGCATTGCCGAGCCGCCTGGTAGCGATAGTTGAGCGCGACGTCGCCGAGGCCGACGGCCGCGGCGAGCTCCGAGTTCACGTCCTGGACGGGCAACGTGTAGCTCAGCTGGTGCTTCACGCCCCCGAGCGGCCATTCCTGCGTGAAGGTGTAGAGCCAGCCTCCGCTCGACGCGTAGCGCGAGAAGGCGCTGATGTGCTGGACGACGCCGCGCTCCTGGTTGTACGCCTCCTCGATCAGGAAGCTGTTGTCCTGGATCGGTCCCTCCTGCCCGTGCGCGAAAGGCGCGCCGACCGGAAGGACCAGAAGCAGCGCGGCCAGCGCGACGCGGCCGCCGGCACGCAGCTGGATCCCTGGGCTCACCGCGCGGCCATGATAGCGCCCGGCGTTCGCCGGCCGGATCAGGGAGTGCTGGACGCCGTCGTCGCCCCCCCGGACGTCGAGCCGGACAAGGCCGCCGTCTTGCGAAACGGGTGCTCGAAGCTCAGGTACACGAACACGCCGTGCTCGCCGCGGCTCGGCCCGACGCCGATCGGAAACGCGACACCGGGCACGATCTGGAGCCCGGTCTTGAAGTCGTGGGACCAGCGGATGCCCGGGCTCACGAAGAGCGCGTCGCTCGTCTCGGTGGTCCGCTCGCCCGCGACTGCCTGCGCCTTCACGTAGGCCGTTTCGACCAGCAGGTTCACCCGCGGGTGCGCGAGCCAGACGAGGCTCTGGCCGAGGTTGTACCCGTTCGTCCCGGCACGGTTTCCGTCGCTGTCGCGGGCCGAGTAGGTGTGCGTGTAGCCCGCGTTCCAGTGCGTCACGAGACGCGAGCCCCAGGCCCAGCTGAGCGGCAGGTTGACCTGCAGCCCGACGCCTCCCGTTCCGAGGCCGCGGCGGGATTGCCCGGTCGGCACCAGCAGGCTGAGCCGCGGCGAGAAGGCGACTACGGCACCGCCGTCGCCGAGCGCCTGGTAGCGGTAGTTGAGCGCCACGTCGCCGACCCCCATGCTTGCCGCGAGCGGCGAGTGCAGCTGCTGGACGGGCAGCGTGAAGCTCAGCTGGTGCTTCACGGTCGGCAGCGGCCACTCCTGCGTGAAGGTGTAGATCCAGTCCCCGCTCGTTGCGACGCGCGAGAAGGCGTTGATGTGCTGGACGACGCCGCGCTCCTGGTTGTACGCCTCCTCGATCAGGAAGCTGTTGTCCTGGATCGGCCCCTGCTGCGCGCCCACGACCGGAGCAAAGAGCAGGAGCGCGAGAAGCGCGGTCGCGAGCGCCGCGCCTTGGTGGCCCGCCACGGGCGTGACGGCCGGCTCCGTCGCACGATCCGCCGCGGCCGCGGCGCCGAGCGCCGCGACCTCTTCGGCCTCGCCCGCCCCGAGCAGGCGGTCGATGTCGAGCAGCAGCACGAAGCCGCGGCCCGCCCGACCCATGCCCTTCAGGAAGCCGACGTCGACTCGCGTCCCGAACGACGGGGGCGGCTCGATCGCGTCGCTGCCGAGCTCCACCACCTGGCTGACCGCGTCTGCCATGACACCCATGATCACGGGCGCGCCGTCCAGCGAGAGCTCGACGATCACCACGCAGCTGCGGTTCGTCACCGGGCTCGCCGGCAGGCCGAAGCGCACCGCCAGGTCCACCACGGGCACGACGCGCCCGCGCAGGTTGATGACGCCGCGGATGTATTCGGGCGTGCGCGGCACCCGCGTGAGAGCGACGTACGCCAGGATCTCGCGCACCTTCAGGACCCCAAGTCCGTACTCTTCGCCGGCGACCGAGAACGTCAGGTACTGCGCCCGGTCCGCGGCTTCTTTCGAGGCAGTCATGTGCGCTCCTCTCAGAACGGCCCGAAGCCGGGATCGGTGGCCGTCGCGGCCGAGCCGTTGGTGCGCGCGTGGCTGCGGCTCGGACGCTCCACGACCGCAGGCGCCGCCCACGCCGTGCGCGCCTGCGCGGCGGCGAGCGACGGCCGCGGCGCGGCCCCGTCGGCGCCGACGCGGAAGAACGCCACCAGCTGCTCGAGGCCTTGCGCCTGCGCCGCCATCTCCTCGGCCGTCGAGGCCAGCTCCTCCGCCGCGGACGCGTTCCGCTGCGTGACCTGGTCGACGCGCGACATCGCCTTGTTCACCTGGGCGACGCCCGACGACTGCTCGGCCGAAGCCGCCGCGACCTCCTGCACGAGGTCGGCCGTCTTGCGGATCGACGGCACCAGCTCGCGCGAGCAGCTGGCCCGAGCGCTCGGCGACCGACACGCTCGAGGAGGCCAGCGCGCCGATCTCCTTGGCCGCGGACTGGCTCCTCTCCGCGAGCTTGCGCACCTCGGTCGCCACCACCGCGAAGCCCTTGCCGTGCTCGCCGGCGCGCGCCGCTTCGATCGCGGCGTTGAGCGCCAGCAGGTTCGTCTGGTAGGCGATCTCCTCGATGATCGAGATCTTCTCGGCGATCGCGCGTCATCGCCTCGACCGTCTCGCCGACCGGCGCGGCCGCCCTCCTCGGCGTCCTCGCGCCCTTGACCGCCATCTGCTCCGTCTGGCGGCCGTTCTCGGCGTTCTGCGTGATCGACGCGCTCATCTGCTCGAGGCTCGAGGTGGTCTCCTCCACGGAGGCCGCCTGCTCGCTCGGTGCCCTGCGACAGCGTCTGCGACGAGGCCGACACCTGGGACGAGGCGCCGGCGAGCGCGTTCGCGCCCGAGCGCACCTCGCCGATCACCTGCGACAGCTTCTCGGTCATCGCCACGAACGCCTGGCCGAAGCTGTCCTTGTCCGAGCGCGGGGCCACGCGCGCCCGCAGATCGCCGCCCGCGAGGCTCTGCGCCACTCCCGACATGTCCTGGAGGTAGGCGTAGGTGCCGTTGATCGAGCGGCTCAGCTGGCCGAGCTCGTCGCCGCGGTCGTCGAACTCGAGGGTGTCGGAGAGGTCGCCCTTGGCAGCGCGCGCCATCGACTCGGCCATGCGCACGACCGGCCGCGACAGGCTGCGCGCGAGCAGGAAGGAGACGACCAGGCCCAGGAGCGTCACTCCCAGCACCAGCACCCACGTGGTGGCGCGCGCCACGCGGTACGAGCTCTCGGCGGACGCGAGCGCCTCGCCCTTCAGCCGCACGGTCTCCGCTTCGATCGAGGCGATGATCGCCTCCTGCTTCGAGCGCAGCGGCAGATAGTCCGTGTTGTACGCGACCTTCGCCTGGTCGGCCCTGCCGGACTCGATCATCTCCAGGATCTGGTCCTCGAGCCGGTTCAGGACCTTCTCGTCCATGTCGGCCGCCTGCTGCACGAGCTTCAGGATCTCCCCGCCCGCCGCGAGCTTGCGGATCTCCTCGACGTCCACCACGAAGTCGTCGTCCGCCTGCTTCTTGCGCTCGAACTCGCTCTTGTGGCCGCTGATCAGGTAGCCGCGCATGGCGTCGCTCATCGCGAGCATGTCGTAGCGCATCTCGAGCGACTTGTGCTCGATCACGTCCGACACGCTCACCACGTGCTGCAGCTCCTCGATGCTGCGGGACAGCACGGTCAGGACCGCCAGCGAGGCCACGGAGCCGATCGACAGCAGGCCCAGGAAGCCGAGAGTCAGTTTCATCCGAACGGTCGCCTTCATCGCACTCTCCTCAAGGGGCAGGATTGCCCCGTTTGTCCGAGTCCTATGCGCGGACGCCCCGCGCGGAACGCGCGCCGAGCGCCGCCGCACGGCGCAGCAGCGCCGTGGCCATGCGCTCGAGCGGGACGATGTCGTCCACGGCCCCGAGCTGGATCGCCTCCTTGGGCATGCCGAACACCACCGAGGACGCCTCGTCCTGGGCGAGCGTCGCGGCGCCCGCTTGCTTCATCTCCAGCAGGCCGGCCGCGCCGTCGTCGCCCATCCCGGTCAGGACCGCGCCGACCGCGTTCGGCCCGGCGGCCATCGCGACGGAGCGGAACAGCACGTCGACGCTCGGCCGGTGGCGCGACACGAGCGGGCCGTCCGACACCTCGACGGCGTAGTGGCCGCCGCTGCGCCGGAGCAGCATGTGCTTGTCGCCGGGCGCGACGAGCGCGCGGCCCTCGAGCACGCGGTCGCCGTCGACCGCCTCCTTGACCTCGATCCGGCACGTGCGGTCGAGCCGCTCGGCGAAGGCCCGCGTGAACACCTCGGGCATGTGCTGCACCACGAGCAGGCCGGGGGCGTCGGCCGGCATCGCCTCCAGGATCGTCCGCAGCGCCTCGGTGCCGCCCGTCGAGGCCCCGAGCGCCAGGACCTTGTCGGTCGTGGTGACGAGCGCGGGCCGCTTGCGCAGCGGCAGCACGGCGTCGGCCGTGTGGGCGGGCACCGCCGCCTTGAGCGCGGCCCGCGGCCGCACGCGCACTCCCGCGGCCTCGGTGACCGTGTCGTGGAACCTCACGGCCGAGTCGAGCAGGAAGCCCTTGACCCCGAGCCGCGGCTTCTCGATCACTGCAACCGCGCCCATGTCGATCGCGCGCAGCGCGGCGTCCGTGCCGCGGGCGGCGAGCCCCGAGCACACCACCACGGGGATGGGGTCTTCGGTGGCCATCAGCTTCTCGAGGAACGAGAGGCCGTCCATCTCGGGCATCTCCAGGTCCAGCACGATCACGTGCGGCCGCGAACGCTGCATCTTCTCGATCGCGATCATCGGGTGAGCCGCGACCGACACCGTGACGCGCGGATCCCGGCGCAGGATCTCGCTCAGCATCTGCCGCACGACCGCGGAATCGTCGACGACGAGCGCGTGGATCTCCCGGGTCATGCGGCAGCCCCGGAGGCGAGCGCTTCGTGGAAGAGCTCCGGCAGGTCGATCATCAGCGCCACGCGGCCGCTGCCGAGGATCGCCGTCCCCGCGAGCCCGGAGATGTCGCGGAACAGGTGCCCCAGCGGCTTCAGCACCGCCTGGCTCTCGCCGATCAGCTCGTCCACCACGAGGCCGAGCCGCTTGCCTTCGTGCCCCACGACCACGACGTACTCGCGCGCCGGGCGCGCCCTCGGCGATCCGGAACTGGCGCCGCAAGCGCCGGCACGGGAGCGGCACGCCGCGCAGGCTCGAGCACGCCGGAGCCGTCGGGCCCACGCAGCTCGCCCGCCGGCAGCTCGAGGCACTCGAAGACGCCGTCGAGCGGAAGGATGTAGGTCTCGCCGGCCACCTGCACCGCGAAGCCCGGCACGATGGCCGAGGCTCAGCGGCAGCCGGATCGTGAAGGTCGTGCCTTCTCCTTCGCGGCTCGATACCGAGACGGAGCCGCGTAGCGCGTCGACGTTGCGCCGGACGACGTCGAGGCCCACGCCGCGCCCCGACAGCTCGGTCACCGCGGAGGCGGTCGAGAAGCCCGGCTCGAAGATCAGGCGCTGCAGCTCGGCCTCGGGAAGGCTCTCGAGCTCGAGCGGGAGGCCCATGGCGCGGGCGCGCTCGGCGATCTTCTGGCTCGACAGGCCGGCGCCGTCGTCCTGGACCTCGATCACGATGCCGCCGGCTTCGCGGAACGCACGCAGCCGCAGCACGCCGCAAGGGTCCTTGCCGCGCGTGCTGCGCAGCGCGGGCGGCTCGATGCCGTGGGACAGGGCGTTGCGGACCAGGTGGGTGAGCGGATCGCGAACGTGCTCGATCACCTTGGCGTCGACCTCGACGTCCTCGCCCTCGATCACGAGCCGCGCCGACTTGCCGAGCGCGTCCGCCAGGTCGCGCACGGTGCGGCCGAAGCGGCGGAAGGTCGCGCCGAGCGGCTCCATCCGCGCCTTCATCACGAGCTCCTGCAGCTCCGCGTGCAGCCGGTCGGACTCGCGGTGCATCTCGGCCGCCTCCCGGCCGTCGCCATCGCCGCGCTCGAGCGCCTCGCGCAGCCGGCCGCGGTCGACGGCGATCTCGCCGGTGAGGTCGAGGATGCGGTCGAGCGTCTCCAGGCTCACGCGCAGCGTGCGCGCTCCCGGCTGAGGCAGCTCGGCTCGCGGTGTCGCCGACTCGCGCGCGAGCGTGCTCGCCTCGGACGCCTCACCACCCCGCGTGGCGAGGGCCCGCAGCCGCGCTCGAAGCTCGCTGCGGCTTGCGGTCACGACTGCGCCTCCGAAAGCATGGCGCGCAGCGCATCGACGGATTCGAGCAGCAGGTCGGTCACCGGCTTGCTGACCGCCAGGCTCCCGCTGCGCAGGCAGTCGAGGACGTTTTCGAAATCGTGGGTCATCTCGGCGATCTCGGGGAAGCCGAGGCTCGCGGCGTTGCCCTTGAGGGTGTGCGCGGCCCGGAAGAGCGCCTTCAGGGCGTCGCCCTGGCCTGCGTTCGCCTCGAGCGTCACGAGCGCCTCCTCCATCGTGGCCAGGCCCTCCTGCGACTCCTCGAAGAAGAGCTGGACGAGCGCGTTGCGGTCGACGTCGATCGGGGTCATCGCTTGGACCCGATGAGAGCGAGGGCCAGCTGCGCCAGGTCGGGCAGCGGCTGGGGCTTGCTGACCACGTAGTCCGCGCCGAGCGCCCAGGCCTCCGACTCCACCTCGGAAGAGATGTAGGCGCTCAGCACGATCACGCTCGTGGCCTCGTGGTGCCTGCGCAGCTCGCGCAGCACCTCGAGCCCCGCCGCACCGCCCACCGCGTTCACGCGCAGGTCGAGGATCGCGAGGTCGTAGCTGCGGTGCTGGATGAGCGCCTCCGCTTCCTCGGGCTCGCGCGCCGTGTCCACCTCGCACCCCTGCCTGCGGAAGTAGGTCGCCGTGGGCTGAAGGATCGACTCCTCGTCGTCCAGCAGCAGCACCACCGGGTGGGTGGCCGCTGTCGTCGTGTTCGGCTTCAACTGGCTGACTCCTCTGTGTCATCGCCCTGGCGCGGACCGGCCGCGACGAGCGACGCCTTGGGCTTCGCCGCGTGGGTGTAGATCGTGGGGCCGACGCTGCGCGTCCTGCGTGCTGGTGCCGATCATCGCTTCCGCGTGGCCCAGGAACAGGTAGCCGCGGGCGTCGAGCCGCTCGAGCAGCCGATCGACCACGCGCGCCTTCGAGGGCGCGTCGAAGTAGATGAGCACGTTCCGGCACAGGATCAGGTCGAACTGTCCCGGCACCGCGAGCGCGTCGTCGTTCAGGTTGACGCGGCCGAAGCGCACGAGCGAGCGGATCTCGGGACCCGCCTTCATCCAGCCCTCCTGCTCGCCCGTGCCCTTCAGCATGAAGGGCTTCAGGTAGCGCGCGGGGATCTCCTTCGACTTGTCGAGCGCGTAGAGCGCGGTGCGGGCGCGATCCAGCACACGCGTCGAGATGTCGGTGGCCAGGATCTCGATCTCCCAGCCCGAGCCGTGAGGAAAGTGGGCCAGGAAGGACATCGCCACCGAGTACGGCTCCTCCCCCGTCGAGCACGCGGAGCTCCACACGCGCACGCGGCGGGACATCTGTCCCTGCTCCGCGCGCGCCAGCCATTCCGGAAAGACGCGGCTCTCCAGGAACTCGAACTGCCGCGGCTCGCGGAAGAAGTGCGTCTCGTTCGTCGAGATCGCGTCCACCAGCCGCACGCGCTCGGCCTCGTCGGTCTCGAGCAGCGCGTAGTAGGCGCGGAAGTCGAGGCCGAGCTCGCGCAGCCGCCGCGACAGCCGGCCCTCGACCAGCACGCGCTTCGACTCCACCAGGTGGATCCCCGCCTCGCGGTGGATCAGCCGCTGGAAGAGCTGGAAGTCGCGTGCCGAGAGGCCGGAGCGACGGCTCGACAGATCGGGCCGCATGGTCAGAACGTCAGGAGTGCCTTGAGCTCCCATCTCTTCTCATCCGATCTGGCGAGCGCCGTGTCGTAGGCGATGCCGTCGTAGTCCAGGAGCAGCGCCGCGGTGAGCGGGGCCTTGCGAACCGGGATCCAGTAGGCGACGCCCGCGATCGTCTCGCGCTTGGCGCCGCCGGTCGCCCGGTTCGGCTCGAAGTGGTCGTAGCGGAGAAGGCCCTCGAGACCGAACGAGGTGCGCGGCGTGATCCAGACGGAATAGCCGCTCGACTCGACCGTCGCGGCCGACGCAAGGCCGCTCACCCGGTCCTCCGCGCTCAGGTAGTCGAAGCCCAGGTTCGCTCGCGGGTGCTCGAAGGTGAGTGTCGCCACGAAGCGCTCGCGCTGGCCTCCAGCGACCGGGGCGTCGTGGTCGTAGAACGCGTGCAGCCGGGCGCCCTTGAGGAACGAGTGCCGCGGCAGCGGCCGCACGCTCGCGCGCGCCTGGAACGCCTTCTGGCCGTTGGCCTCGGGCCTGATGTACGTCTCGCCGTTGTAGAAGCCGAGATGCAGGTCGCCGTAGCCGGCCGGGACGTTCGCGTGGGCGGTGAGCCCGACGTCCGACGAGCTCAAGAGACCCGTCCGCTCGACGAAGGTCGTGCCCTGGAAGCGATAGCGGTAGATGCCCTCGATCGCGTCGAAGTAGGGCGTGGGCTGCTGGCCGAGCCGGACCCAGCCCCCCTTCGCCCACGCGCCCGCCCGATCCAGGTTGACCTGGCCGTACGCGTACTTCAGCCGCAGCACGAGGCTGCCGTCGAAGCTGGTGGCGACCCTTGCGTCCGCAGGCAGGCCGCTGCCGCTCGTCGACAGCCGCGCGGCGACGTCCGGGGTGACGCGCACGACGAAGAGGTCCGAGAACGTCCCGACGACGTTGATGTAGGCCCGCCGCACCTCGAACTCGGTCTTGTGGACCAGGTTCTTGTCCGCGTCGAGCACTCTCGGCGCCTCCTGGTACGTGAAATCGGTGAAGATCGTCGACCCGACCTTGACCGAGGAGCCCTCGGTCGGCTTCGGTGCCTCGGCTGGCTTCGGCGACGCCGCGGGCTTGGGCTCGTCCGCCGCGGAAGCGACCACGGCAGCGAGCACGAACGCGGCGAGCGACAGCCCCCGGGCCGTCACGACGCCGCCGAGTCCGGAGCAGCCTGGTCGGCCGCCGCCTGCGGCTCGCCCTCCGCGGCTGCTGCCTCCGCCACCTGCGCGGCGACGGCGAGCTCGTCCGTCGACAGCAGCTTGTCGATGTCGAGGAGCAGGACGAACTTCTTGCCCGCGCGGCCCATGCCCAGCAGGCAGTCGACGCGCACGCGCGGCCCGAACGGCGGCGGCGGCTCGATCTCGCTCGCCGGCAGGTCGAGCACCTGGCTCACCGCGTCGGCGAGCACGCCCATCACCGTCCGCTCGCCCTCCAGGTCCACCTCGACCACCACGACGCACGTGCGCTTGGTGATCGGGCTCTCCGGGAGGCCGAGCTTGACCGCCAGGTCCACGACGGGCACCACGCGCCCGCGCAGGTTGATCACGCCGCGGATGCTCGGCGGCGTGCGTCGGGACCCTGGTCACCGTGTCGAACTCGAGGATCTCGCGCACGCGCAGGATCCCGATCGCGTACTCCTCCTCGGCGACGTAGAAGCCGAGGTACTGCGTCTCGTCCGCGACAACCGTCTGGGTGGACATGTTCTTTCCTAGAACCGCTTGAAGTCCTGGTCGGAGTGCCCGCCCGCGTGGAGCGTCGACCACCCCGGCGTGGACGTTCGCGGAGTGGCCGTTGCCGCTGGCCTTCGCCGGGGCCGGCGCCGTCACCGCGCGTACCGGCGCGGCATGCGGACGGCTGGCGTGGCTGCCCTCCAGCGCCGCCACGCGAAAGTGCGCGACGAGCTGCTGGAGCGCCTCGGCCTGCGAGGCCAGCTCCTCGGCGGTGGACGGCGAGCTCCTCGGCGGCCGACGCGTTGCGCTGGGTCACCTGGTCCACCTGGGTCATGGCCTTGTTGATCTGGGCGACGCCCGCCGACTGCTCGGCCGAGGCCGCCGCCACTTCCTGCACGAGGTCCGCGGTCTTGCGGATGCTGGGCACCAGCTCCGCCAGCAGCTGGCCCGAGCGCTCGGCCACCTTGACGCTCGTGCCGGCGAGGCCGCTGATCTCCTTCGCGGCCGACTGGCTGCGCTCCGCCAGCTTGCGCACCTCGGTCGCCACCACCGCGAAGCCGCGCCCGTGCTCGCCGGCGCGCGCCGCCTCGATCGCCGCGTTGAGCGCCAGCAGGTTCGTCTGGTAGGCGATCTCCTCGATGATCGAGATCTTCTCGGCGATGTCGCGCATCGCGACCACGGTGTCCGTCACCGTGCCGCCGCTCTCGTCGGCGTCGGTCGCGCCCTTCGACGCGATCTGCTCGGTCTGGCGGCTGTTCTCGGCGTTCTGTGTGATCGAGGCGGACATCTGCTCGAGGCTCGAGGTGGTCTCCTCGACCGAGGCGGCCTGCTCGCTCGTGCCCTGCGAGAGCGTCTGCGAGGTGGCCGAGACCTGCGCCGCGGCGGAGCTCAACCCCGAAGCACCCATGCGGATCTCGCTCATCGTGTGGGTGAGGCGGCTCAGCATCTCGGCGAGCGCGTTGCCGAGCGAGTCGCGCTCCGACTGCGGGCTGACCTTCACGGTGAGGTCGCCGGCCGCGATCGCGCTGGCGGCGGCCACCATGCGCTTGAGCGCGGCGATCATCCCCTGCATCGCGTCGAGCAGCTGGCCGGCCTCGTCGCGCGAGTCGACCTCGATGTGGACCTGGAGATCGCCCTCGGCGACCTGCTGCGCCACCTTGACGGCCTCGGCGAGCGGCACAGTGATGCTGCGCGTGATGACGAAACCGGCGGCGATCGTCAGGCCGAGCGCGGCGAGCACCACCACGACCATCGACTGCAGCGTGCGGCGCACGTTCTGGGCCAGCTGCGGCTCGAGCTCCTGCATCGCCTTCGAGTGCTGGTTCGCGAGCTCGTAGGCGGCCTCCTCGAGCCCGCGGATCTCGTCCTTGACCGGGCCGATCGCCGCGTTGGCGTCCTGCGGTGCTCTTGATCGTGCCCTCCTGGATCCCGGCGACGACGGTCCTGAAGCCCTGCTCGTAGACCTCCAGGTCCTTGCGCTCGCGCCGCAGCGTCTCGCGGTCGGCCTCGGTCTGCGCGACCTTGTCGAGCACGTCGAGCCGCTCGACGAGCCGCTCCTTCTGGTCCGTCCACTTGGCCAGGTAGTCGAGCTGCTTGTCGGGCGAGCCGATGTTGATGAAGTAGTCCTTCTCGAAGCGCCGCAGGCCGAGCGTGTTGGCCCGCGCCCGCTGCGAGTGCTCCACGAGCGGCGAGCGCACCGTCAGGATGTCGCGCGCCATCTCCGCGGCCGTTTGCAGGCCCCAGTAGCCGGCCGCCGCGACGACGCCCATCAGCGTCAGCACCAGCCCGAACCCGAGCGCCAGCTTTCGTCCGATCTTCATGTTCTTCAGCACGGCTCGTCTCCTGTTCCTGGGCAGTTCGCTACTGCCGGCAGTTCGCATCGATGGCCCGGACCCATGCCGAGCCCGTCCGTACTTCGAAAATCAGCTTGCGGCCGAGGTCGCCGCCCGTGTCCTCGGCCACCACGCGGATCCCCTCGGCAGCAGAGCCGCTCGCGCGCGACCTCGACGTTGCGCGCGCCGAGGGCGCTCGAGGCCCGCAGCGCCTCGAGCACGCAGGCGCCGCCGAACAGCTTGGCCCGCAGGTGCTTGTGCTCGGCGCCGAGCGCGAGCACACGCTTCAGCAGCAGCGTGGTCGCGTGGTCCGCGAAGCGTGGCGACGGCGGCGCGCCGTGCGGCAGCAGGAAGTGGTTGACTCCCCCGACCTCCGCCTCGTTGTCGAACAGGCACACGGCCACGCACGACCCGAGGATCGTCGTGACCTGGACGTGGTCTGCCGAGGCGAAGAGCTGCCCCGGAGCCAGGTACACGCGCTTCGCGGGCTGGAGCGGCGAGCAGGTCCAGAGCAGGTCGGACATGCCCAGCTCCCCTCGCGCGGGCCCCCCGTCGAATGTCACCGCGCGACCTCCTGCGCCCGCAGCCGAGCGTGCAGCGCCGTGCAGTAGAGCGCCGTGGCCGCGTGCGTCGCCAGGAGCTCGAAGAGCTCGCGGTCGACCTCCTCGAAGCCCGACTTCTGCGGCAGCAGCCGGTAGATCGCGACGGCGCCCGTGACCTTGCCGTCGAGCTTGAGCGGGATGCAGGCGGTCAGGCCGCCGTCGGCCTCGGACGCCCCCGGCTCGGCGACGAAGATGTCGCCGCTCCTCGCGGCCTGGCCGACGCGGCCGCTGCCGAGCGGAACCGAGCGGTGCGCGTCGGGGGCGAGCCCGAAGGAAGCGACCAGCTCGAGCGTCTGCTTGCCCTCGTGGAGCTCGTAGAGCCCGGCCTCCTCCGACCCGATCAGGTTCGCGATGATCTCCTGGAGCGTGTCGATCACTTCCTTGCGGTCGAGCGTGCCGTGCAGCCGGTAGCTGGCGACGTAGAGGTTCGCCAGGTTCGAGTTCTGTGTCTCGATCTCGGCGTAGCGCGAGGAATAGCTCTGGCTCTCCGCCCGCGTGCGATCGAGCTGGGCCGAGAGCCGGGCGTGCTCGCTCTCGAAGCGCTCGTTCGCCGCGCGCAGCGTCACCACCTGCTCGTGCAGGCGGTTCATCTCGGCCTCGAGCGACGCGGCCAGCGCCCGCAGCGCCTCGTTGCCCGAGAGCACCTGCTGGATCTCGCGCGTCCGCTCGTCGAGCGTCTGCTTCTCCACCTGGAGCGAGGCCACCAGCACGTGGAGGCGCTCGATCTCGCCCAGGAGGTCGTGCGTGAAGCTCTGCGTGCCTTCCTGGACCTTGCGCACGTACGCTCCGTGACCGTTGCGGCTGTCTTTCATGGCGTCCTCTCAGTTCGCGATGTGGTCGCGGACCTTGGCCAGGAGCTCCTGGGCGTTGATCGGCTTGGTGACGTAGTCGTTGCAGCCGCTCGCGAAGCCGGTCTCGACGTTGTCTTCCTCGCCGCGCGTGGTCACCAGGATCACGGGGATCGCCTTCGTGTCCTCGCGCTGCTTGAGCTCGCGACAGGCCTCGAAGCCCGTCATGCGCGGCATGATCACGTCCATCAGGATCAGGTCCGGCCGCTCGACGGAGGCGACCTCGACCGCCTGCTGGCCGTCGTGGGCCGTGACGATCTCGTAGGGCTCCTTCTTCAGGATCGTCGTGACCATGAAGAGCGCCGTGCGAGAGTCGTCTACGCAGAGGATCTTCTTCTTCATCCGTTCACCTTCGCGCGGGCCACCACGGCCCGCCCGGGCTCTGCAGAGGGCAAGAGCCCTGCCAGGCGAAGCGGGAGCGCCTAAGCGCCGGCGGCTACGGGAGATGGCTCGCGAAGCGGCGTCGCGACGCGGCGCACGCGGGTCCGGCAATCAGGACTCGCGTCCTGAAACCCAGAAACGCTCGGAGCGTCCTCAGCTCGCCGCGGACCTGCGCACGGCGAGGCCGTGCTTCTTGATGCGCTCGTAGAGGGCGCTACGGGAGAGGCCCAGCACCTCCGCGGCGCGCGGGACCACGCCCTGCGCCTCGCGAAGCACGGCCTCGATGTGCCGGCGCTCCGCCTCGGCGAGCGTCAAGCCCCCGCTCTCGGCCTTCTCCGCGGGGACGGCGATGCGGGCGTCGCTCTCGCCGAGGTGCGACGCCTCCAGAGTCGTGCTGTCGCTCAGCAGGATCGCGCGCTCGAGCACGTTGCGCAGCTCGCGGACGTTGCCCGGCCAGCCGCGCGCGGCGAGCGACGTCTCCGCCGACGGCGACAGCCGCACGCCCGTGCGGCCGAGCTCCGCGCCGACCGTCTCCATCAGGCGGCGCGCCAGCAGCACCACGTCGCGGCCGCGCTCGCGCAGCGGCGGCATCAGCAGCGGCAGCGTGCTGATCCGGTAGAAGAGGTCCTCGCGGAACTTCTTCTCCTGGACCAGCCGGCCGAGGTCCTGGTGCGTCGCCGCCACCAGCCGCACGTCGACCTGGCGGTCGCGCACGTCCCCGAGCCGCCGGAAGCGCAGGTCCTCCACCACCTTCAGCAGCTTCGCCTGCACCTGCAGGTCCACGTCGCCGATCTCGTCGAGGAACAGCGTGCCGCGATGGGCCATCTCGAGCAGGCCCTGCTTGGCGGCGATCGCCCCGGTGAAGGCGCCCTTCTCGTGGCCGAACAGCTCGGTCTCGAGCAGCTCGCGCGACAGCCCCGCGCAGTTCAGGTCCACGAACGGCTCGTCCGCGCGCGGTCCGTTCTGGTGGATCCAGCGCGCGAGGACGCCCTTGCCCGTCCCCGTCTCGCCCCGGATCAGCAGCGGCAGCGGCGACGGCGCCACGCGCTCGGCCTCCGCGGCCAGCCGGCGGATGATCGGGCTCTCGCCGAAGAAGGGATCGACCAGGCGGCGGGCCCGCGAGGTCTTGCGCGCGAGCGAGACGTTGCGCATGCGGCTCGCATCGAGCGCCCGATCGAGCACGACCAGGAGCGCCGGCAGCTCCACGGGCTTGGTCAGGAACTGCTCGGCGCCTTCCTTGATCGCCTTGACCGCCAGGTCGATGGTGCCGTGGCCCGTGAGCAGCAGCACCGGCAGCGAAGCGTCCTGCGCCTTGAGCGTGCGCAGCACGTCGAGGCCGTCGCCGTCCGGCAGCGAGAAGTCGACGACCGCGGCGTCGACGGACTGCCCGCGCAGCAGCTCGCGGACCGCGGCGACGCCGTCGGCATCGACGTGCGCGTAGCCCTTGCTGTCGAGGAAACGCCCCAGCGCGAGCCGCACGCTCTCGTCGTCGTCCACCAGCAGGATCTTCCGCTCAGCCACTCTCGCTCCCTTCCGCAGTCCCCACCGGCAGCCACACCGTGAAGCACGCCCCGCCCGTCTCCCGATTCTCCGCCGTCACGCGGCCGCCGTGAGCCTCGACCATCCGGCGCACGATCGACAGCCCGAGACCGGTGCCGCCCCTGCGCCGCGTGAAGAACGGCTCGAAGACGCGCGCCAGGTTCTCGGCTGGCAGCCCGGGGCCGTCGTCCTCCACGGCGCAGCGGACGCAGGGCTCCGCGTCGAGGGCGGCATGCTCGGCCGTCACGCTCACGACCGAGCCCCGCGGCGCGTGCTGGACCGCGTTCGTGATCAGGTTCTCGAGCGCCTGCTCCATGCGCGCGCCGTCGAGCGCGAGACGCGGGAGGTCCGGAGCGATCCGCTCCGCGACCGCGACCTTGCGTTCCTTGCTGAGCGTCGCGCAGGCGCGCGCGGCGCGCCGGACGACGCTGGCGAGGTCCGTGGGCGTGCGCTGCAGGGCGGACGGCCGTCCGTAGTCGAGCAGGTCGCGCGTGAGCTGGGTCAGGCGCCCGACCTGCGAGCGCAGCAGCACCGCGTGCTCGACGAACTCCGGCCGCGCTTCCATCGTCGACTCGATCGCGTCGAGCGTCGCCGTGATGCTGAAGAGCGGGTTGCGCACCTCGTGCGCCACCCCGGCCACCAGCGACCCCATCGCCTCCATCGCCCGCGCCTGCCGCAGCTGCTCCTGCAGGTTCACGAACACCGTGACGTCGCGAAAGCTGAGCACGCGCCAGGGCGTCTCGCGCTCGCCGCGGAACCACGGGCTGCCGAAGACGTAGAAGGCGTGCCCGCTCGCCCTGTCGCGCGCCTCGGCCACCACCGACGCCTTGCTCTCGCCGACCTGGCGGTGCAGCTCCATGAGCGTCCGCCACGGCTCCCGGCTTCCGAACGCGTCGAGCCTGCGCCCGGTGAGCTCGGCGAACGACCCCGGCAGCGCCTCGGCCAGCGCGCCGCGGTTGACGCGGATCACGCGCGCCTCCGCGTCCGCCAGCACGATGCCGAGGTCGAGTGCGTCGAAGGTCTGGCGCCACTCCTCGGCCGCCTGGCGCAGGTCCTCCTCGAGACGCTGCTGGCGTTCTTCGGCCCGCACGCGCGCCGAGACGTCCCGCAGCGCCGTGACGCGCAGCGTGCGCCCCTTCTGGGGCAGCGCGCGCGCTCGCACCTCCACCGGAAAGGTCGAGCCGTCGGCCCGCATCGCGAGGTGCTGGTACGGCCCCTCGACGCCGCTCGCCATGCGCGCGCTCACGGTCCCGCGGTCGTCGAGCGCCACGAAGTCGCGGACCGGGCGGCCGATCAGGTTGGCGAGCGACGCGCCGAACATCTGTGCGAGCTGGTCGTTGGCGTCGACGAACACGCCCTCCTCGGTGACCGCGATCCCCTCGAAGGTCGCGGCCGACAGGCGCTCGAAGCGCTCCTCGCTCTCGCGCAGCGCGTCGTCCGCGCTCTCGCGCTCGATTGCCGCCCCCACCACCGCCGCGGCCGCCTTGAGCGCCTCCACCTCGGACGCCGACCACACCCGCTCGTAGCGCGTCTCGCCGAAGGCCAGCACCCCCCACCAGCGCTGCTGGCAGAGGATCGGCACGCCGACGAACGACCGCGAGCCCATGCGCGTCGAGAAGCCCTGCTCCGAAGGGGCCATGTCGCGCACGAGCGCCGCCAGCGGCTGTCCCGCTTCGAGCGCGTCGAGGTGGGGCTGCAGGCCGAGGTCGCGCAGCGGGACGCCGCCGCGAATGCGCGGGTCGTCGAGCTTCACTTCGTGGCCGGGGCGGGCCCAGGTCGCCAGGAACGCGATCCCCGCCGAGCCGTCCTCGAGCTGCGTCTTCTCGCCGAACCAGGCGCGCGCCACCCCGGCCGCCTCGCCGAGCCGGGCCAGCACCTCGTCGGTGCGCGCCCGCCACGTCCCCGGCTGGAGCAGGCGCGCGGCCGAGAAGGCCACCGCCTCGAGGATGCGGCCGCGCCGCTCGCTGTCGAGCTCCGCCCGCTTGCGCTCGCTGATCTCGCGGATGCAGAGCCAGAACTCGTGCAGCCGGCCGTTCACGGCGGCGCCGAGCCCGCTCGCGCTCAGCCAGCGCGTGCGTCCCTCGGCGAGCGGATGCTCCTCCTCGCTGTAGACCAGGCGGTAGCCGGCGCGGATGAAGTCGCGGATCGCCTGGTGGCGCGCCGTCGCGTCGAGCGGGATGAAGTCCTTCACGGCGAGGCCGAGCATCTCGCGCCGGGGCCGGCCGTAGATTCCGGCGAAGAGCTCGTTGCACTCGGCGACCCGGCTGTGGCGGAGGATGTGGTCGAGCTGGTCGTCCTCGGGAGCGTCGGTCGCGAGCGGCGGGACCACGGCGAAGCGAGCGACACCGTCGCCGCTCAGCGAAAGGAACGTTTGGTAGCGGTCGCTCGCGCTGCGGGCGTCGTCGGGCCCGTCGCTCATGGGTTTGGGCGCCTAGTCTAAACCCCGGGAGCAGCCTTGGGTGCACCGCCTTGACGGCTCGTCGCGGCGCCTCCTATGCTGGCGCCGCATCGTGGGGCGTCTTCGCGCCAACGCCGTCCTCGCTCTCTTCGCCGCGGCGCTCGTCCTCCGGCTGCTGGTCGTCTTCCTGGAGCCGCCGACGCGACCGCTCGGAGACGAGCCGGCCTGGCTCGCGGTGGCGGACTCCGTCGTGGCGGCAGGCTTCGACCCGCTGCGCGCGGACCTCATCTTCTATCCCCCGGTCTATCCCTACCTGATCGGGCTGTCGGCCCACGCGATGGGGTCGCTCACGGCGACGAAGCTGCTGCAAGCCCTGGTAGGCGCGCTCCTCGTGCCGGTCGTCGCCCGTCTCGGCCGGATGAGCTTCGGAGCCGGGGTCGCGGTGCTCGCCGCGGCCTTCGTCGCGTTCGACCCGGTCTCCACCTGGTATGCCGCGCATTTCTGGGCGGAGCCCGTCTTCGTGCTGCTGCTGTGGTTCGGGATCGAGCGCGTGATGGCCGGCGACGCGACCGGGCGCCTGCTGCCGATCGCGACGGGCGGCTTCGCGATCGGCCTCGCCGCCCTGACGCGCGAGCCCGCGCTCTACGTCCTGCCGCTCGTGGCCGCGTGGGTGGCCCTGGGACGCCGGAAGCGGAGCCTGCTCCAGGCGGGACTGCTGCTGGCGGTCGCGCTCCTGACCGTCGCACCCTGGACGGCGCGCAACTACGTCCGCTACTCCGCCTTCGTTCCCGTCTCGACCATGGGCGGACGGGCGCTTCTCGAAGGCAACGCCGACCGCGACCGCGGCGAGGTGTACGCGGAGTACGACGAGGTCGGCGGCGAGCTCGGCCCCATCGCGCAGCACCGCTTCGCGATGCAAGAGGGATTGCGCGCGATCCGGGCACGCCAGCCGACGTGGCTCTTCGAGAAGCTGGCCCAGGAGGTGCCGCACCTCCTCACCGCCGACAACATGGTGCTGGTCCACGTCCGACGGCGCGGCTACGGACAGCCCACGACGCTCGGGATCTGGCTCGTGGCGCTCGTCACCGTCCTGCCCTACCTGGCGGTGATGGGCCTCTTCGTGCTCGGGCTCGCGCGGCTGTCGTGGAGCCGGCCGGCGATGCTGCTGGTCGGCTTCCTGCTCGTCTACACCTGCCTCCACGTGGTCGTGCACGGGCACCACCGCTTCCGGCTGCCGATGCTGCCTGCGATCTTCCTGATCGCGGCGTCGGCCGTCCCCGCCGCGGGTGCTGCGCTCGCGCCGTTCACGCCGCGGCGCCGCGTGCTCTTCGCGGCGCTCGCGCTGCTGCTGGTCGCCGTGCTCGTCCCCGGCTTCGTCGGCTTCGCAGCGGAGCCCGCGTTCTTCGGCGGCCGGGCGCGCTGAAGCGGCTCAGCTCGAGAGGCGCTGGACGGCGTCCTTCAGCCGGTCGAGCGCCGGCTTCATCCGCTTCTCGATCTCGCGGATGCGCTCGTCCGCGTCGATGTCCTCGATCTGCTTCTCGAGCGCCTGGATCTTGCCGTCGGCGTTCACCGCCTCGATCTTGCGCTCGAGCGCCGCGATCTCGTCGCGGCTCTTCGCCTCCTCGCGTCGCAGCTCCGCCTCGGCGTTCGCCATGCGGCGCGAGAGGTCGCCGCCCTGGAGCTCGGCCTCGAGCTTGCGGATCGCCGCTCGGTGCGTCTCGATCTCGCGGTCGATCTGCTCGCGCAGGCCGCTCGACGCCTGTGAGCGCGCCGCTTCCAGGCCGCCAATCGCTCCCTGGTGGCTGCCGATCGCGCCCTGGAGGCCGCCCTGCTCGCCCTGGATCGAGCCGAGCGCGCCCTGCAGCCCCCCGATGCGGCCCTGGACCGCGCCGATCTCTCCCTGCAGCGCGCCGATCTCGCCCTGGATCCCGCCGATCTCTCCCTGGAGCGACCCGACGTGACCCTGGATCGCGCCGATCTCGCGGTGGGCCGCGACGACCTGCAGGGCGTCCGCGAGCCAGGCGCGGGCCGCGTCGTCCGGCGTCCGCGATTCCCCGTTCAGCCACCACTCGTAGCGCGGCGCCCCGTCCCCCGGCGTGATCCGCATCCGCTGCGAGCGCTGCGCCTTGCCCGTCTCGATCAGCACGGAGCTGCCGGGAGCGAGCTCGCGAATCGAGCCGTCCTTCGCGTCGAAGCTCACCCGCCCACGCACCCGCGCGCAGAGCCTTCGGCCGTCTCCGAGCCGCTCCTGCAACGCAAAGCTGCTCGTGCCGCCGTCGCCGTCGCGCTCGTGGAAGGTGCCGAAGCTGCCGTTCGTCTCGTCGATGCAGACGGAGCGGACGGCATCGGCGCTGCCCCCGGAGGCCGCCGCCGTGATGGGCGCCGCCACCGGCTTCGGGGTGTTCGCCCCGACCTGCAGCGGAGCGGCGACCGAGACCGCGAGGACGGTCGCGGCCAGGAGGGAAAAGCCGATTGCCGCCGCGACCCGGCCGCGTCCCACGCTGCGTTTGGCATCCAGGATCATGAGCAGTCTCCTTTCGAGCTGGCCGCGGTCGACCATCGGCAGCGCGGCCGCGAAGCGCCGCGGCTCGACGCGCAGCGACTCGGCGATCTCCATCAGGTGGCGGGCGTAGGTGGAAGGACGCGTGCCGAGGCGAAGCACGGCCTCGTCGCACGCCTGCTCGCCGACGAGGCGGGCGTGTCGCTCGGCAAGCCGCGCCAGCGGGTGGAACCAGTAGACCACCGCGACCAGGCGCCACGCGAGCAGCCGCCACGCGTCTCCCCGCGCAAGGTGCACGAGCTCGTGCTGGACGACGACGCGCCGTCGCTCGTCGGCCCAGCCTTCGGCCGCGGTCGGCAGCAGCACGGCGGGGCTCGGCCAGCGGCTGGTGAGCGGCGTCTCGATGGCGTCGGAAGTGAGCAGCGGCACCGTCCGGGACAGACCGACGGCGCGGCACGTCTCCTCGGCGGTGTCGAGCCAGGGCCCCGAAAGCGGACGCGTCGTGGCCCGAAGCCGCTCCTCGCTGCGCAGCGCACGCGCCAGTCCCAGCAGTGCCGCCGCCCCGCCCAGCAGCCACACGGCGAACAGGACCGAGCCCGCCGAAAGCACGACCTCCGACTCTTCCGCCCTGGCGACCAGCGCGTGCCGGGAGGCGTCTGGCACGAGGCCGGCTGCCTTCGGCGGCTCGCTCTCCGGACGCGCGAGCGGCTCGACCGCAACCGGAGGGACACCCGACGGGACGACCGTCCGCGCCGTCGGCCCGACCCAGCGCGGCACGAGCGGGAGCGGCCACCGCGGCAGGAGCGCCGAAAGCGCCGGCGTCAGGAGCAGCCCGACCGCGGCCAGCGTCAAGACCAGGTGGCGGGCCCCCGCGGCCTTGCGCCGCAGCAGACGCTCGAGGCCGAGCGCCACCACCAGCACGAGCGTGGAGCGGAGCGTGAGGCCGATGAGCCAGCTCGAGGCGTCCATCTCAGCGCCCCTTCCCATCGGCGTCTTCGATCAGCGCCTTGAGGCGGCGGCGCTGGCTCGACGACAGACCCGCGTCTTCCATCTCGACGAGCGCGGCCATCGCGCCGCGCGCTGAGCCGCCGAAGAACGTTTCGAGCAGGTGGCGGAACGCCGACCGGCGCGCCGCCTCGCGCGCGAGCGTCGGAAAGTAGACGAAGCGCGGCCCGTCGTACTCCTGCTTCAGCCGGCCCTTCCTCACGAGGATCCGGAGCGTGGTACGGACCGCCGCGTCCGTCGGCGGCTGCACCATCTGCGCGCGCACCTCGAGCGCGGTCGCGCGGCCGAGGCGGTAGACGATGTCCATCACCTCGCGCTCGCGGCGACTGAGGTCCTGCGGATCGACGTCGCTCCTGGGCATGCCCCACGTTGTAGCAGCTCTATGTTTAAAAAGCAACAGTCTGTTGAAAATTCAACGCCTTGAACATGGCGGCTATGATCTCCGCCTCGGCGGACGCAAAGGAGGTGCGATGGCGAGAAGGCTCAGGGCGGCGCGCTTCGCGCTCGCGATCGCCGGTCTACTGCTGATCGCAGGTGCGCGGTCGGCCGCTGAAGCACAGGAGCCGGCACTCTCCCGCGACGAGCTGCTGCGCCGTTTCGCCCGCGCGTACTATCCCGGACGCACGGGACAGCTCGCGGTCGTGCCCCGGGCGGGCCACATCATCACGAAACGCGGCGCCGCCACCGTCTTCATGCACGGCAGCCCGTGGCCGTACGACAGCCGCATCCCGTTCCTCCTCTACGGGCCGCGCTTCGTGCGCAGCGGCGTCTACACGGAGCCGGTCTCCCACCAGGACATGGCTCCTACGCTCGCCGAGCTGCTCGGCGTCCCCATGCCCTCCACCTGCTCGGGCCGAAGCCAGAGCGCCGTGCTGAAGCCGGGTGTCGCCCCTCCTCGCCTCGTGCTGCTCCTCGTCCTCGACGGCATGCGACAGGACTACTTCGATCGCCACGTCGCGGCCCTGCCGACGCTCGATCGCCTGCGCCGCCAGGGGGCCTGGTTCAGCGGCGCCGAGATCAACTACCTGCCCACGATCACCGGGCTCGCGCACGCCACGATCGCGACCGGCGCGGACCCGCGCGTCCACGGCATCGTGGCCAACGCCTGGTTCGACCGCGTTGCGGGCCGGGCCACCGACGCCTATCCGGGCCTGTCGCCGCGCCAGCTCATGGTCCCGACGCTCGCGGATCTCTGGAACCTGCGGACGAACGGCCGCGCCATCATCGTCGGCCAGGGCAGCGCCGCGCGCGCGGCCATCCCGCTCGCCGGCCACGGCAGCTGCCTGGTCAACGGACGTCCGGTGATCGCCCTGAGCTACGGAACCGAGAGCGGCGTCTGGGAGACGAGCTCCGAGTGCTACCGGCTGCCCGACTACCTGAAGGACCTGAGCGCGCGCCGGCTCTTCGAGGGTGACAGCACCACCTGGATGGGCCATGCGGTCGGCACGCTCGAGGCCATCCGCGGCACCGCGCTCTTCTCGAGCTTCGAGACCGACGCGCTCAAGCTGCTGATCGAGCGCGAGCCCTTCGGAGCGGACGACGTGAGCGACCTCGTGATGGTCAACCTCAAGACGCCGGACTACGTCGGTCACCGCTACGGCCCCGACTCGCCGGAGCTCCAGGCGACGCTCGAAGCGCTCGACCGCGACATCGCGAGCGTGCTCGCCGCCGTCGAGGCCAGGGTCGGCCCCGACGGCTACGTGCTCGGACTCACCGCGGACCACGGAATGCCGCCCGAGCCCGATCCCGCCCGCGGTCAGCTACGGGTCTACACCGACGACATCGTGTCGCTCGTCCACGCAAAGCTCGATCCGCAGGCGGGCGCGCTCGTGAAGCACTACGAGCCCGAGAACATGCAGATCGCGATCGACACCGACCGCCTGCACGAGCTCCACCTGGAGCTCGGGGCGATCCGCGCGCTGCTGGAGGCGCAGCCGTACGTGCTCGCGGTGTTCACCGACGACGAGCTCGCGCGCGCTTCGCCGCGCCTCGACCGCTGAGCTTCAGGAGCGCCGCCCGGCGCACCGCGGAAGACCGCGGCGCTTGTGCTCGGGAGTAGAATCACGTCGAGAAGTCCGGGGCGGCATTCAGAAGTCTGAACAGGAGGCCGCGATGCCCTTCGTGAGCTCCGATGGCAAGCTTCGGTATCCCACGCGCGCCGAGGTTCGGCACGACGAGGCCGCGCTAGCGAAGGCGATCCTCGACGGCGCCCACGTGCGGCCGGACCAGGCCTTCGGCGAGTACTACCAGGGCCGGCGCGCCTCGTGCGCCCTCGGCGCGGCGTACGAGGGCATCTACCACCTGCCGCTCGACGCGACGGGGATCCGGCCGAAGCATCTCGAGCGCCTGTTCGACTGCCTCGAGTACACGCTGCGCAGCTGTCCCTTGGGATGCAAGAAGCGCCTGGCGCTCGGCGCCATGATCCTGCACCTCAACGACGACCACCACTGGACGCGCGAAGCGATCGCCACGTGGGTGGCGCCGCCCGACGACCCGCCGGCCGCGCCGCAAGTTCCGCAGGGCTGAGTCGAGCGCCGCTAGCTCAGGCCTCGCGGCACTTCGCGACGATCAGCGTGACGTCGTCGGTCTGCTCGTGCGGGCCGAAGCTCCGCACGTCGTCGACGATCGACGCGACAAGGGCCTCGGGCTCGAGCTTCCGGTGCCGCTGGAGCGACGCGACCAGGCGCTCCTCCCCGAACTCCTGGTCGGCGTCGTCGAACGTCTCGGTGATGCCGTCCGTGTAGAGCGCGAGCACGTCGCCCGGCTCGAGCCGGCGCTCGCCGATCGTGCAGTCCCAGTCCGGGAAGAGCCCGAGCACGTAGGCGGTGGCGTCCAGCCGCTCGACGTTGCCGTCCTGGCGCAGCAGCAGTCCGGGCAGGTGCCCGCAGTTCGCGTAGCGCAGCCGCCGCTCGCGGCCGTCGTACTCGGCGAAGAAAAGCGTGGCGTAGGCGCTCTCCACCGTGTTCTCGTGGAAGAGCTGGTTCACCGAGCGCAGGAAGTCCTGCAGCTGATCGAGCGCGGTGGCGCACTGGCTGCGCAGGTTCGCCTGCAGGTTCGCCATCAGCAGCGCGGCCGCGATTCCCTTGCCGGCGATGTCGCCGACCACGAGCCCCAGCCGCTCCTGGCCGAGGCTCAGGAAATCGAAGTAGTCGCCGCCCACCTCGCGCGCCTGCATGCAGCGGCCGGCGTAGTGCAGCGTGCGCGAGGCCGGCAGGCTCTGGGGGAAGAGGCGGGCCTGGACCTGCCGGGCGATCTCGAGCTCGTGATGGGCGCGGCGCTCGGCCTCGAGCTTCGCCGCGGCGGCGCGGCGCTGCTCCTCGACGGCGCGCGACTCCTCGTCGAAGCTGACGAGCCCGAACGAGTTCCCGTCCACGTCCTGGAAGCGCGCGAACACGGCCCCCCAGGCCGGCGCCGGCTCGGTCTTGGACTCGCGGCTTGCTGGAGTGCCCGAGAGCGGCCGCTGGTACTTGATGCGCTGTAGTCGCGGCGCGTGGGCGAACTTGACGCCGCGCTTGCGCCACTCGCGGAACTTCGCGGGAACGTCCTCGGTCACGAACACCACCTGCGTGGCGCGCCCGATCAGCTTGTGCTCGGGCGACTTCGGCTTCGGGGCGACGAGCGAGAGCACGGCCGTGCCGTCGGGCGGAGCCACCGCGACCCAGCGCTCGCCCGAGTAGAGCTTGGCGTCGAAGGCGAGCTCGAAGCCGAGCGTGTCGAGGTAGAAGCGCAGGGCACGGTCCTGGTCGCGGACGAAGACGCGCACCGCGTGCAGCCTCAGGTAGGGATCCGGCTCCTCGCTCATGACCCGGCGATGTTACCGCCGAGCCCGGCCCCGCCGCAGCGTCCTTCCCCTGGACCGGTCCTTGCACTAGCCACCCGAGCGAGGAGGTGGAGCATGGCCACGATGTTGGAGACGACGGCGGCGCTGCGCGTCGAACGGGACTTCGAGGCGTCACGTGAAAGAGTGTTTCGAGCCTGGATCGATCCTGCCGCGGCCAGGGTCTGGTTCGCGCCTCCCGGGGCCGTCTGGACGGAGCCGCTCGTGCTCCAGGCCCGGCCGGGCGGGCGTTTCCGCTTCCGCGTAAGCGTCGTCGGTAAGGTCTACACGATACACGGCACCTACCGCGAGATCCGGCTGCCCGACAGGATCGTCTTCACCTGGGAATGGGAGGACGATCCGGATCGCGGCGACTCCGGAAAGAGCCTGGTGACCCTGCAGCTGCGCGAGCAGGGCCGCAAGACCGAGCTCTCCCTCACGCAGACGGGCTTCCCGAGCGAGTCCTCGCGTCAGGCCCACCGCGCGAGGTGGGAGGACTGCCTGGCCACGGTCGCGCGGCTCGTGGAGTGAGGCGGTCCGTGCGGCGGCCGTACCTCGTGCTGCTGGCGCTCGCCGTCGCGGGCGCAGCTCCCGACGCGCCCCAGGCGACGCTCCGGCTGCAGGTGCTCCTCGACCGGGCTCACTTCTCGCCCGGCGAGATCGACGGCGAGGACGGGACGAACACCCGGCGCGCGCTCGCCGCGTTCCAGCGGGAGAGAGGCCTGCGCTCGGCAGCGAGCCCCGACACCACGACCTGGGAGGCCCTCGGCGCAGGCGGCGCCCCCCCACTCCTCTCTTATGTGCTCACGACCGAGGACGTCTCCGGTCCCTTCGAGGCGATCCCGGAGGACATGATGGAGAAGGCGCGGCTTCCGGCGCTGACCTACACCTCCGCGCTCGAAGCGATCGCCGAGCGGTTTCACGCGAGCCCACGGCTTCTCGAACGCCTCAATCCCGGCGTAGCCTGGGGCCGCGTGGGCGAGACGGTCGTGGTTCCGAACGTGGGAGGCTCTGCGGTGCCGAAGGCCGAGACCGTCGTCGTCGACGAGGAGGACCTCGCGGTGTGGACGCTCGACCGCGACGGCAAGGCGCTCACCCGCTACCCGGCGTCGCTCGGCAGCGAGCACGACCCGCTGCCCCTCGGTCAGTTCGAGGTCAAGGGCATCTCCAGGAACCCCATCTTCTCGTACAACCCGGATCTCTTCTGGGACGCCGATCCCTCCCACGCCAAGGCGAAGCTCCCCCCCGGCCCGAACAGCCCCGTGGGCGTCGTCTGGATCGACCTCTCGCTCGAGCACCACGGCATCCACGGAACCCCCGAGCCCGCGGCCATCGGCAAGACGCAGTCGCACGGCTGCATCCGCCTCACGAACTGGGACGCGGCCGAGCTCGCCGGGCTCGTGCGCGTGGGCACTCCGGTCGAGCTGCGGGCCACGCGGTGGTGAGGAATGTCCTGCGCTCGGTGGTGTACGGCGTGATCGTCCTCGTTCTGCTGCTGCTCGGCCTTCGGATCCTCGGCGCCCCGGACCCCACGGCACACGCACCGCTGCAGGCCGCAGGCTCGGGCGACGCCGTCGCGGCGCCGCACCCGCCTACAGCCGTGGGACCCGACGTCCTGGCTTTGCGAGCGCGTACGCTGCTCTATCCGGTGGAGGGCATCCCCCCGAACACGCTGCGCGACTCCTTCGCGGAAGGCCGCGCCGGGCACCTGCACGAGGCCGTGGACATCCTCGCGCCACGCGGCACGCGCGTGCTGGCGGTCGACGACGGCCGCGTGATCAAGCTCTTCAACAGCGTGAGGGGCGGGCCTCACCGTCTATCAGTTCGACTCCGACGAGACCTACTGCTACTACTACGCCCACCTCGACGGCTACGTCCCCTGGCTCGAGGAAGGTGCCCTCGTCCGAAAGGGCGCGGTGCTCGGATACGTGGGCACGACCGGCAACGCACCGAAGGACACGCCGCACCTCCACTTCAGCATCTTCAAGCTCGGCCCCGAGCGGCGCTGGTGGGAGGGCACGCCGATCAACCCGTTCGGGATCTGGGGTTCGCGCTGAGACGCGCAGAGGAGGACCCATGAATCGACCATTGAGGACTGCTGCTCGGAACCGCGACCTGGCTGGGGCTCGCGGCCGCCGCGTGGCTCGGTTCGCGACGGCGGTCGAGCAGCGAGCCCGGGCGGCCGGCGGCGAAGAAGCGGGCGCGAGCGACGACGCGAAGGCGCGGTGGCGTCACGCGGGCCGCGGCGAAGGGGGCGGTTGCGCGCAAGGCAACCGTGGCGCGCCGGTCTCGAGCGCGCGCCTGAGGCCTGCGTCAAGCGGCCGCCAGTCCTCCCTGCGGCACCCGCTCCCGCGGCTCGAGCGCCGACGCGGCCGGCCCGTCGGCGTGCAGCCACGCGCGCAGATCGCGCATCGCTCTCGGTGCGACGACGTGTCCGCACCAGTACGAGCGCCACTCGACGTCGTAGCCCCGCGCGGCGAGCAGCCGGTAGCTCTCGAGGCCGAGCGCGTGCGCGATGCGGCGGTCGAAGCGGCCGTGGCCCAGGAAGACGCGCGGCGCGCGCGGGCCGGCGGCGCGGATGAGATCCGGATAAGGCAGCGCCGCAGCCAGCGCGAAGATGCCGGCTACTGCATCGCCGAGCGCAAGGCCTGCGTGGAGCGCGAGCGCGCCGCCCTGCGAGAAGCCGACCAGCACCACCTGCCGGCCCCCGGGGCCGCTCTCGCGCTCGGCGCGAACGACGTCCGACACGATGTCGCACGCCTCGGCAATGCCCGAGTCGTCCAGCCGGCTGCGGTCGAAGCCGAGGATGTCGTACCACGCGTGGGCCACGCGCCCACCGAGGATCGAGATGGCGCGCTCGGATGCGCGCGGAAACACCCAACGTACATCGGGCGATTCCGCCAGCACCCGCGCCGGCACCAGCTCGGCCATCTGGTCGATCTGCTCCGCGGAGTCGGCAACTCCGTGCAGCGCAACGATCGAGAGCGGGTCGGCTACCCTCACGACTGTCTTTCGAGCAACGCGCGTGCCAGCCCGGCGGGCTCTCCTGGAAACGGCCCAGAACCTGCGCCAGCGCGTGTTGTTGGCCGTCTCCTGTCCTTCGGCAGCTGGCGCTCCTCGTCGGTCGTCGGCGGCTTCTACAAAAGTCGGGACGCCGCTCCTTCGGCCTGCCCCTGGCTCGTCGGCGCCCGGGCGGCCATGTACGCCCCGCCCAGCAGCACGAAGGCCTCGAAGTAGGCGAGCAGCGCGAAGCTCATCGAGACGTAGTACGGGCCCTGGCTCTTCGGAAGGTCGAGCAGCGGCAGCACGCGCAGGTAGATCAGCCGCACGGCCTCCGCCACGACGCCCGCCGCGATCGCCGCCGGCAGCACCTGTCGCGAGCGCACCTCGTGGTTCGGAAGGTAGCGATACAGCAGGAAGATCGCGGCGACCGAGACCGCGAGCGCGCTGCCGCGGAGCACGGCATAGGCAAGCGCTCGCTCCGGCAGTCGTGGGAGCTGGAGGCTCTCGACCACGTTCACGAGCACGGCCGTGAGCAGCACGAAGACGAAGGCCAGGCAGACTCCGGCGCCCGTGAGCAGGAAGCCCACCGCCTGATTGCGCCAGTACGGACGGTGCTGCCGCACGCCCCAGAGCGTGTTGAGAGCCGTCTCGAGCGGGATGAAGACGCCGGCCGCCCCCATCAGGATCCAGAGCACGCTCGCGACAGTGAGCTCGCTGCCGTGCTGCTCGACCGAGGCGTCGAGATTGCGCAGCAGGAAGGCCTGGCCTTCGGGGTAGTACTCGCGCAGCGTCTCGCGGATCACCGTCAGGCCCGCGGGCCAATGCAGGAGGTCGCCGGTGACCCAGACCAGCAGCAGGCAGAACGGATAGAAGCCGACGAGCGCGAAGAACGCCAGGCCGGCGCTGTAGGCGTGGCTCTCGGTGCGGAGCACGAGGTGCTCGAAGAGCGGCAGCGGGTGCGTCAGGTGCCAGCGTACGCGCGCCGTCGCGCCGTCCTGCATTGGCCTCGATTGTAGCGACTCAAGAGGACTTGACAGGCTTGTTCGCCGTGCGCCGCGCCCGCTCCGAGAGCTCCTTGTAGTGGCGATGCAGGGCGTCGAGGTCCTCCTCGGAGAGATCCTCGGCGCCCACGAGCTCGTTGCTCGCCTCGGACATCGCCGCGACGAGCTCGTCGAGCTTCAGCTGGATGGCGAGTGCGTCCTTGCTCTGCGAACGCTGGATCAGGAACACCATCAGGAAAGTCACGATCGTGGTCCCCGTGTTGATCACCAGCTGCCAGGTGTCCGAGTAGGCCCAGGAAAGGTCCGCACGCGAGCCACACCAGGATGACGCCCAACGCGAAGGCGAACCCCTGCGAGCTCGAGCTCCAGCGCGCGGCGTGAAGGGCGAGACGCTCGAGCGACGCGTTCACGACCGGCGAGGGCTCCCCGGCGCGCGCTCGTCGAGTGAAGCCTGTGGCTCGCCGGCTCGGTCCGGACGCTGATGCGTCTCATGATCGATTCCAGAGCAAGGGCAGTGCCACAGGTGAAGGATTTTCACCAGACCCGGCACGCTTCTTTCATACCACTCGGGTACTGGAGCTGATAAATGCCCACATCGCAGCTGCCTCCCGACCTCATCTGCCTCTCGCCGTTGCGCTGGGACAGGGCTCCCGAACGTCCCCGGCAGCTCATGATCCGCTTCGGTCTCACTCGCCGCGTGTTCTATTGCGAGGAGCCGGTCTTCGGCGAAGCCGCGGACCCGCGGCTCGAGGTGAGCACCGCCGATGGCGTCTTCGTGCTGCAGCCGAGGCTGCCGGGAGGGCTCGAGCCGGAGGCCGTGGACATCGTCCAGAGCATCCTGCTGACCGCGATGATGCGCGACATGGGCGTACAGAGACACGTGCTCTGGTACTACACGCCGCTGGCGCTCCGCTACACCGAGTACTTCACGCCCGCCGCCACCGTCTACGACTGGATGGAAGACATCATTCCAGTGAAGAGCGGCTCGGCGGAGCTCGGCGACCGCCATCGCCAGCTGCTCGCGCGGAGCGACCTCGTCTTCACGCGCCGCATGGAGGGCCTCCGCGACCTGTCCTGGGAACGTCTGTGGTCCGCGATGGATACGCTGCTCCAGCGCGTGCTCGACGCGCGCAGCGCGGCCAGGATTGTGCCGCCACAGGCCCGGCCGCGGACGAGCGCGACCGCCTCCAAGGCGCTGCAGTAGCTCCGAGGAGGCAGGCCTTCGCACCCGGCTGCCTTTGCAGAATCTTCAAACGGGGTCCCCTCGAGACCACGGATGGCGAAGCCAGAGGTGCGCCAGATCTTCAGGCTGCGTGCCGCCGCCCGGACCTCATCCGGCGGCCGAAGCGCCTTTCGCGAGGGTCTCCTTCCGTTCCATGCGGCGGCGCTCGCCGGCCTTCGCTACGTCCAGGACGGCGCACCCGGACTCCGCCGGATCCGGGCCGGTCGCGGCTTTCGCTTCGTCGACTCGCGCGGCCGGCCGCTGGAGGATCGCGCGCGGCTCGACCGCATCAAGCGGCTCGCGATCCCTCCGGCCTGGCGCGACGTCTGGATCTCGCCCTCGCCGCACGGCCACATCCAGGCCACGGGCCGCGATGCGCGCGGCCGCAAGCAGTACCGCTACCACCCGCGCTGGCGCGAGGTGCGTGACGGCGCCAAGTACGACAAGGTGGTCGAGTTCGCGCAGACGCTCCCGGCCCTCCGCGCGCGCACGGCTCGCGACCTGCGGGCTCCCGGGCTCTCGCGGAGGAAGGTCGTCGCGGCGGTGGTGCGCCTGCTTCAAGCGACGCTGATCCGAGTCGGCAACGAGGAGTACGCGCGCCAGAACCGCTCGTTCGGCCTCACGACGCTGCGGACGCGCCACGCGTCGGTCGCGGGCTCGCGGCTCGAGTTCCGCTTCCGCGGCAAGAGCGCCCGCAACCACGTGGTGCGGATCTCGGACCGCACGCTCGGGCGCATCGTGAAGCGCTGCCAGGAGCTGCCGGGGCAGGCCCTCTTCCAGTACCTCGACGGCGAAGGACGGCGGCGCACGGTCGGCTCGTCGGACGTCAACGGCTACCTGCGCGAAGTCACGCAGTCGGACTTCACCGCCAAGGACTTTCGCACCTGGGCGGGCACCGTGCTCGCCGCCCGTGCGCTGCGAGAGCTGCCGGCGTCGCGCGACAGGCGGCACGCGAACCGCAACGTGGTGCGCGCGGTCGCGAGCGTCGCCGAGCGGCTCGGCAACACTCCCGCGATCTGCCGCCGCTGCTACGTGCACCCGGCGGTGATCGAGGCCTACCTCGACGGCTCGCTGCGCGACGCCCTGCGGGCGCGGCCGGCGGCGGCGCCCGGCCTGCCGCCCGACGAGGCGGGCGTCCTCGCGCTCGTGGCTTCGCGGCTCCCGGCGAGCCTCACGCCTCCACGGCCTGTATCAGCGCCTTGATGTAGCCGTAGCCGAAGGCGAAGGCCTGGTCCTGCCGCGGATCGTCCTCGTGGCGCGGCATGTGGTCCGGCATCACCATCCCGGCGTAGCCGACCTGCTTCAGCGTCCGCATCACGGCGGCCATGTCCATGTCGCCTTCGTCCGGGAACACCTCCTGGAACGAGTCCCGGCGTCCGCGGATGTTGCGGAAGTGGATGTTGAAGATCTTGCCGCGCGTGCCGAAGTAGCGGATCACCTCGTGGATCTCGGTCGCCGGCTGCTGCAGCATCTCGGCGGTCGATCCGAGGCAGAGGTTGAGCCCGTGATAGGGGCTCGGCTGGATCTCCACGAATCGCTTCATCCCCTCGACGGTGCCGAGGACGCGCGCCACGCCGCGGAATCCCGCGGGGGGAACTCCGGGGTCGTGCGGATGGCACGCGAGGCGCACCTTGTGCTCCCCCGCCACGGGCACCACGCGCTCGAGGAAGTACGTGATGCGCTCCCAGGCGGTGTCCGCGCTCACCCGCCCGGCGGCGGTGAGCGGCGGATCCTCGCGGGCCTCGGCGAGCCTCCAGGTGCTGTAGCGCGTGCCGCCGCGGCCCGGCGTGTCCGCCGTGCGCAACACGCCCAGCAGGTTCATGTTGTACTTGATCGCAGGGATCCCGGCCTCGGCGCAGGCCCGGATGATCGCGCAGGCCGCGTCGATCTCGCGCTGGCGCTCGGGCTCCTGGCCCAGCATGATCGCCTTGCGCGCCGACTGGTCGATCGAGGCCGACGACAGCGTCGGGAACTCCACCATCGCGAGCGTGACCCCGTGCGACTCGCAGAGCTCGCGCAGGCGACGCAGCGACTCGGCCGTCCAGCCGGCCGGGCCATCGCCCTCGGCCGGATAGCCGCAGATGTGGTCGACACCGTGGCGCTTGAAGTGCTGCAGCCGGCGCGCGTCTGTCGGCGCGCGCTGGCAGCCGACGACCATCGACGCGCGGGACGGGCTGCCCGGCGCAGCACCCGCGCGCCAGGGGCCCGCGAGCGTCGCGGCCCCGGTGATTCCGGCCACGGAGACGAACTCGCGCCTTCTCATCGGCTCCCCTCCACCGAAGGCCGGAAGCCTACACCGGGACGCCCGCCGCGGCCCCGACCGGGCGAAGGCGTTTTCGTGGAACTGCTGGCGCCCGGCGTGCGTTTCGTGAGATGTCGTCCTGAACGGAGGGAGAGATATGCGCGTGGCATGGTTGGCGGGCCTGGCCCTGGTCGGCCTGGCGGCGGGCCCCGCACGGGGCGACGAGTGGTCCCACCGGTATCCCCTGAAGGGCGGCGCCGACCTGCACGTCAAGACGGACGACGGCAGCGTGCGGATCGAGACGAGCGACGCGCCCGAGATCGCGGCTCGGGTCACGACCGAGGGCTGGAAGATCGCCCCCGACGAGGTGACGATCACCGAGAGCCAGAGCGGCGACCGCGTCGACATCGAAGTCCGTTTGCCGAAGCGCCAGGGCTTCACCGGCATCGGGCACCGTTCGGTGAAGGTGGTGCTGCAGGTGCCGAAGCACGCCGACCTCGACGTCCGCACCGGCGATGGCAGCGTGGAGGTGCAGCCCGTCTCCGGCCGCCTCAGCATCTCGACGGGCGACGGCAGCATCACGGTGGACGGCCTCCAGGGCGAGATCCAGCTGCACACCGGCGACGGGTCGATCCGCGCGACCGGTCTCGCCGGGCAGCTCAAGGCCGACACCGGCGACGGCCAGCTGAACGTCCGCGGCCGCTTCGACCAGCTGGACCTCAGCACCGGCGACGGCGGCATCGAGGCCGTGGTGGAGCCGGGGTCCAAGGTAGAGAAGGCGTGGTCGCTCAAGAGCGGCGACGGCGGCATCACGCTGCGCGTGCCGGAGGACCTGGGCGCCGAGATCGACGCGCACACGGGCGATGGCCACATCGAGCTCGACAAGCCGATCTCCGTGACCGGCTCGATCGGCCGCTCGAGCGTCAAGGGCACGCTCGGAGCGGGCGGCCAGCCGCTGCGCATCCACACCGGCGACGGCTCGATCCGGCTGCAGCGTCTCTAGCCTCGGCGGGCGTACACTCGGAGCGGTCTGGTACGCGGCGTACCGAGGAGGGTGCCATGCATCGACTGGTCCGGGCGTTCCCGCTGCT
The DNA here is from genome assembly GCA_963724555.1 of uncultured Acidobacteriota bacterium. Taxonomy (GTDB): domain Bacteria; phylum Acidobacteriota; class Vicinamibacteria; order Fen-336; family Fen-336; genus DATBSL01. The sequence goes on along the minus strand of CAVRVE010000020.1, from coordinate 252,901 downwards.
TCCGGGGAAAGCGCGAGGCCTTCGACGCGTTCGTCGCGGAAGTCCGCTATCGAAAAGAGGAAGTCAGCACGTTCTACAGGACGTACGGCATCGTGCGCGAGAGCTGGCACCTGCAGAGCACTGCCCGCGGGCGACATGGTGATCTGCTGCACCGACCTCAACGACCTGCCTGTGGCGGCACACGACTACGCCGAATCCCACGCCCCCTTCGAAACGTGGTTCAAGGGCAGGGTGCTCGAGCTGTGCGGCGTCGATCCCAACCGGCAGCCGGAAGGGCCTCCCGCCAAGTCGCTCTTCGACTGGCCCGGCCTCGCCTAGCGGCTACCCTCCCACCCGCGCGACGAGCTCCTCGAGCCGCGCCGAGAGCGCGGCGAGCGTCGCGCCCGCCTGCGTCAGTCGCTGCCGCTCGCGGCCGACGAAGGCGGCATAGGGCGCCACCGCATCGCGGATGCGCGCCGCCGCCCGCGCGCGCTCGGCATCGAAGCTTGCCCCGAGCGAGCGCATCAGCCGCTCGCGCAGCGTGCTCACCTTCGCGGCCAGCTCGCGGCGCGCCTTCTCGCGGCGCGCCGGCAGCAGGAAGAGGCCGATCAGCGAGAGCGCTCCCGCCGCCAGGATCCCGGTGACGTCGGCGGCCGTGGTGCTGGCGAGCGCGGCCACGATCGTGCCGAGGCCGAGCGCCGAGACCTGCAGCAGCGCGGCCTGCGCCAGCGACTCGCGCACCTTCTCGCCCAGCCGCCGCGCTTCACCCGAGGCGTCGTAGTGCGCCACCGCCTCGCGCGCCGCGGCCCCCACGTCCTCCAGCATCCGCGCGCGGTCCCAGGCGAAGCGCTTGTCCACGTGGGTCGCCGAGCCGCGGCCTGCGGCCGGCCGCTCCGCGAGCAGCGCCATCACCTCCTGCCATTGGCGCAGCTCGGCCTCGACCAGGAAGTCGACGATCCCCGACACCCTGCGCTCGATCTCGTGCGGCAGGGCTCCGGTCACCTCGGCCTCGAAGTCGCGGCGGAGCCGCTCGCGGTCGAAGAGCTCGCGGAAGCGTCCGAGCCGCAGGCGCTCGTCGAAGAACGCATGGCCGCGCCGCTCGAACTCCAGGAGCGTCTTCTCGACGTCCGACAGCCGCAGCCGGAAGTCGCGGGTGAGATCGTCCTCCGCCCCCCCCAGGCGCGCCTCGATCGCCGCCAGTGCGGCCGTGTCTCCCTCGAGCAGCTGCCATGCCCGCGAGGGCGCGCTCGTCAGCCTCGCGCAACGCGCGCCTGGCCACGCCGAGCGGGCTCAGCAGCTTGAGCCGGAAGCGCCCGTGCTCGTCCAGCATCGCGGCGACCTGCGTCTCGAACGCCGGCAGACCGCTGCGCTCGAGCGCGGCCGCGTCTTCCTGCTGTCGCGCGGTCTGCGCGCCCCAGGCCGAGAGCGCGAACACCTGGGGCTCGATCCCGAGCGTCTCTCCCGCCCGCTTGCCGACGAAAGCGACCACCTCCGCGAGATCCGCGTCCGTCCGCAGCAGGTCGGCCTTGTTGAGCACGAGCACGACCTTCTTGCCCCACTCCCGGATCGCCGCGAGGAACGCCCGCTCGCTCTCGGTGTACGGGCGGTCGGCCGAGGAGACGAAGAGCACCAGGTCGGCGCGCGGCAGGAAGTCGCGCGTCAAGGCCTCGTGCTCCCGCAGCACGGCGTTGGTGCCCGGGGTGTCGACGATCGCGATCGAGCGCAGGATCGGAGCGGGTGCTGCGACCTCGCGAATGCCGTCGGGCCGCAGCGTGCGTTCGAGCACGGGCCCGTAGCGGAGGATGCCCACGCTCGAAGTCGTCGGCGTCACGCCTTCCTCGACGAGCGGCGAGCCGACGAGGGCGTTGATCAGCGCGCTCTTGCCGGCGTTGAACTCCCCCACCACCACGAGCAGGAACGGCTGCGCGAGCTGCGCGTGAGCGTCGGCGAGCGCCTTGCGGGTGACAGGCTCGACGCCCAGCCCCTCGAGTGCCGCGCCGACCTCGCCGACCAGCCGGTTGGTGTCGCCGAAGAGCGCCTGCCGCGTGGGATCGAGGACGAGCTGCATCGCGTGATTCTGGCCGATTCAGGGCTCCATCACGGGCTCGGCGGCGCCGCGGCGGAGGGAGTGCGCCGCGAAGAGCGCGAGCGCGAGCCAGATCAGGCCGAAGGCGCCGGCCTGCGCCAGCGTGAACGGCTCGCCGTAGACGAGCACGGCCAGCAGGAACTGCATGCTGGGCGAGACGTACTGCAGGAAGCCGAGGCTCGAGAGCGGCAGCCGCGCGACGGCGCCCGCGAAGAACAGCAGCGGGATGGCGGTGACGGGGCCCGCGAGCGCGAGCAGGACGTCGAGACGCGGCGATCCCGAGCGGAAGGCGAGCGTCCCGCGCTCGTGCGCCCAGACGAGGTAGCCGAGCGCCAGCGGGGACAGGAGCGCGGTCTCGACCGTGAGGCCGGCGACGGCGCCGATGCCGCGCACGAGCTTTCGCACGAGGCCGTACGAGCCGAAGCTCAGGGCCAGCGCCACCGCGATCCACGGCACGCGGCCCGAGAGCACGACCAGCCAGAGGACACCGCAGGCCGCGAGACCGAGGGCGATCGCGACCGGCCGCTCCAGGCGCTCCTTCAGCACCACGACGCCGAGCACCAGGCTGACGAGCGGGGTGAGGAAGTACCCGAGGCTCGCCTCCACGATGCGGCCGCCGAAGACGGCCCAGATGTAGACGAGCCAGTTGACCGCGATCAGGAGCGTGCTCGCGGACAGTCCGAGTCGCGCCGCGGGCGAGCGGAGCGCGAGCCGCAGCTCGGCGAAACGGTCGAGATGCCAAGCGATCGGTATCAGCATGAAAAACGCCCACAGCACGCGGTGCGACATCAGCTCGAGCGGCGGCGCCGCGGTCAGGAGCTTGAAATAGGCGGGAATCAGCCCCCAGATCGTGTAGGCACCGAGGGCGTAGGCGTAGCCGCGCCCCCGTCGTTGCGCCGGGCTCGTCATGGAACGCAATGCTACGACGGCGCGCTCGGGGGTGAGGCTTCGCACCACCCGGCCCTGGCGCCGCGTGCTAGCATCCGGCTCCACATGGGGCGCCTCGCTTTCGAGTACCGCACGAATCCGCGGGTCAGCCTCTTCCAGCCGATCCTGATCGAAGGCACCGAGGCGACCGTCACCAGCCAGGCGGCCGACCTGAGCATAGGCGGCATGTTCATCGATCACCCCAGCCTTCCCTTCGTGGAGCGCGACCTGATCACGGTGCGCTTCAGCCTGATGCCGCAGGAGACACCCGTGATCTCCGAGGCCGCCGTGAACTACGTACAAAAAGGGATCGGCATGGGCATCCGCTTCCTGAACATCGACGGCGTCGATCAGGATCGGATCGCCGCCTTCGTGGACCGCGTCCTCCATCGGCCGGTGCTCCACGGCCAGCTTCACCTGCGCAAGAGCTCCCGGGTGTCGATCTCGGTGCCGGTGCGCGTCCGGGCCGTCCAGCCGGACGGCGTCGAGATCGACGAGGCCGCGCAGATCGTCACGCTGAGCAAGCACGGCGCCTGCGTCGTGATCAGCAGCCGGATGGACGTCGGGGCCAAGCTGCTCGTCGAGACGGCGAACGGGCGCGAGTTCCGAACCAGCGTGGTCTGGGTAGGCGGCCCCTCGGGCAGCAAGGAGAGCCAGGTCGGAATCCAGTGCCGGGGCCTCGCCCAGTCCCTGGGCTTCCAGTTCCCCTGAGCCGGGCGGTCGCTCGAGATCGTCTCGGGACTGAGCCTGAGCCTGGCGAGGAGCGATCCGTAGCGGGCGTCGGCCCGGAGCAGGCCGAGCGGCGGGTAGCAGCGCAACGGAATCACGTGTGGGTCGCGCACGTCGACCGCGCGGTCGAGCCAGCGGAACGCGTCGTCGAGATCCCCCAGGCCGAGCGCGACGAGCGCCAGCGCCGTCGGTGCGACGTTTGCTGCCGGGCTGCGCTCCAGCAGCTCGGCCGCGCAGCCCGCGAGCCTGCTCGGCTCGGCCCGCGAGGCCGCAGGCCAGGCCCAGCCACCCGATCAGCCATGGAGGGCGTCCGGCGAGCTCGACCGCCTTCTCGAAGCAGCTCACGGCTTCCGACGGCTCGTCGTCGCTCAGCCGAAGGCACCCGAGCGCCATCTGCGTGAGCGGGTGCGAAGCATCGAGCTCGCGCATCCGCGCGGTCCGCTCACGCATGTGCGCGAGGTCCCCCGCGAACCAGTACATGACCGAGAGCCACCACAGCACGACGAGCGAGAGCGGGTCGGCCTCGGCCACGCGCTCGAGCTCGGCGGCGGCTTCCACGGTGCGGCCGTGCGGCATCAGGCCGCAGATCGCGTTGCGCAGGCGCACGACCGGCGAGAAGGGCGCGAGCGCGCGCGCCGCGGCGAACTCGCGCTCGACTTCCGCCCAGTCGTAGTCGAGCTCCTTGCGCAGCATCGCGAGCAGCGCGTGCGCCTCGCCCATCTGGTCGTCGATCTCGAGCGCGCGCAGGCTCTCCCAGAGCGCCTGCGTGAAGGCGTCCTTCGGCACCTTGAGCCCGTAGAAGCCCTGGTACCAGAAGACCTCGGACAGCGCGTCGTGCGCCACGGCGAACGACGGATCGAGCCTCACGGCCTCGCCGAGGCAGGCCTCGGCGCGCTCGAGGCTCTCGCGCGTGCCCTTCTGGAAGTGATGACGCCCTTCGAGGTAGCGCGAGTAGGCGGCCGGGCTGCTCGTCGGAGCGGCCCGCGCACGAGCGCGATCGCCGAGCGTCAGCTCGAGGCGACGCGCGATCGCCTCGGCGATCTCGTCCTGCACGCCGAACACGTCCTCGGCGCCGCGGTCGTAGCGATCGCTCCAGAGGTGCGCCCTGGTCGCTCGACTCGCACGAGCTGTGCCGTGACGCGAACGCGGCCCGGCGCCCGGCGGCTGCTGCCCTCGATGCACGTGCGTCACTCCGAGCCTGCGGCCGATGGCGGCGACGTCGCCGCCGTCCTTGTGCGCCGCGAACGCGGACGTGCGCGAGATGACGCGCAGGCCCGCAATGCGCGTCAGGACGTTGATGATCTCCTCGGTGAGCCCTTCGCAGAAGTAGCCGTCCTCCGCCGGGCCGAGGTTGCTGAAGGGAAGCACCACGAGGCTCGGCGGCTCCTCCGGCGCGCGGCGTGAAGGTCGCTGGCGCGGCATCGCCCGCCAGTCGCAGCATCCGCGACCGTCGGTGATCGGCGCGATCAGCCGGTATCCGCGCTTGGCGATCGTCTGGATGTAACGACGCTCGGCTCCGTGTCGCCGAGCGCCCGACGCAGATCGGCGATCGAGCGCGTGAGCGTCGTTTCGGCGATGAAGCGGCCTTCCCAGACCGCGTCGATCATCTCGTCCTTCGAGACGACGCGCCCGCCGCTCGCCGCCAGGAACATCAGCAGGTCCATCACCTGTGGCTCCAGGCGGCGGCATGTCCCGGCGTCGCTGATCTGGTTCAGCGCCGGGAGCACGCGCCAGCCGCCGATGCGCAGCTCGGAGGCCCCGGTCGATCTGGCATGCGTCCGCATGTGACGTCGTCCCGATTCTAAGCGATCCGGTCGCCCGACCCGCCCACGCGCAAATCCGAGCGCAATCCGACGGCGTTCCGAACGACTTCCGGGGTCTCCCGGCGGCACAGTGCGCAGCAGCGGAGGAGGGATCCAATGAGCCAGGCGTTGACGGTTCCGGCGGCCGGGCCGCGCACCGGACGCGGCGCCTTGTATTCGGACTGGGCCTCGTGGCCGCGGTCGGCCTCGTGTTCGTCTTCGTACGCGGCCCTGCCCTATTTCAGCGTGACCGAGGCGCAGTTCCGCTGGTATTGGCCCAGGCGCTACTGGCTGCTGCTCCACGTGGCCAGGCCGCAGGCTGCTCGCTCACTGAGCGCGGCCTGGTCTACGCCTTGGTCGCGTAGACCCGGATCGGCTGCCCCGCCTTCGCTCGCGCCGCATTCTTGTTCTCGAGCTTCAACACCCCGCGCGGGCAGACGTGGGCGCACATGCCGCAGCCGACGCAGGAGGCGCGCGTGAAGGACTCGTTGGCCATCGCATAGAGCCGGACGTCGATGCCCATCTCGCAGTAGGTCGAGCAGTTGCCGCACGAGATGCACATGTCCTTCTTCACGGTGATGCGGAAGCGGCCGAGCTTCTGGACGAGGCCGAGCAGCGCCGCCATCGGGCAGCCGAAGCGGCACCAGACGCGCGTGCCCATGAGCGGGTAGAGCCCGACGCCGAAGACGCCGGCGAACATCGCGCCGATCGCGAACGCGTACCATTCCTGGACCTGGAACGCGACGCGCGCGAAGCCCGGATGGCCCTGCCCCAGCGCCCAGTTGACCCAGACGATCGCCGTCGCCGCGAGCGCGACCGCGAGCACCGAGTAGATCGAGACCTTCTCGATCGTCCAGGCGCGCGCCGACTTGTCCGAGAGATGCCGCCACGGCTCCCCGAAGGTGTTGGCGAGGCCGCCGCAGCCGCAGATCCACGAGCAGTAGAAGCGCTTGCCGAAGAAGTAGGCGAGCAGCGGGAACGCCACCAGCGAGCCGACGAAGCTCCAGAGCACGATCAGGAACGGGTGCTGCAGGATCACCGACGGATAGAAGTACTCGATCTTGAGCGGCCAGAAGTACGAGAAGTAGTACTCCTTCCTGCCGAAGACCTGGAGCACGATCGGCAGCAGGAAGGCGAACAGCACCTGGACGGACACCACCGTGAGCGTGCGGATGCGCTGGTAGGGGCTGTTGCCATGACGCCGCAACACGTAGGCGCCGCCCGCGATCATCGCCAGCGTGTAGACGGCGCCGTAGAGGATCCACTTGCTGCTGGAGCACCGGGGGAAGCGCGAGCGCCCGGCCGAGCCGCTCGGCGAGGGTTTGGAAGAGGTCGACGTGCAGTCCGAGGGCCGGCAGCGGACCGAAGTACAGGAGGATGTACGAGGCGAACAGCAGCGCCGAGAGCGCCCAGGCGAGCCAGGAGCGGTTGCTCGCGGGCTTCTGGTACGTGCTCATGAGGCCCGCCTGCATCAGTACACCTTGAAGCTCTGAGAGAGCTCTTCGTCGAACTGCGCCTCGCCGAGGTGCGCGAGCACCCAGTCGAGCGGCCGGCGCTCGCGGATCCAGTCGAGGAAGTGCTCGTGGTTCCAGCGCGAGCCGAGCATGTTGAAGCCGACGACGCGCTCGCCCTCGACGACGATCCTTTGGCTCTCGAGCCGCCCGGGGACGCGCTGGAACCACGACCGCACGCCGGGCGCGGGTGCGATCGGCGTGTCGTCCCAGTCGAGCGAGACCGGCACCGCGCCCGCCGTGGTCCACTCGAGATCGAAGAACTTCGCCGAGTTGTACCAGGTCCCGCGGTCGTAGGCGGCGGCTTCGCCGAGCATCGCGCGAGCCGCCATGCGTCCCTGGTCGCGCGCGGTGTACCAGAGCTGCTCGGGCCGGCGCGAGCCGTCGGCCCAGGTGACGTTCGCGCAGTCTCCCGCGGCCCACACGTCGGGAGCGCTCGCCTTCAGGGCAGCGTCCACCTCGATTGCGCCGCCCTTCGAGAGCGCGAGCCCGGAGCCCTCGAGGAACTTCGTGTTGGGGACGACACCGATGGCCGAGACCACGATCTCGCAGGGGATCTCGTCCCCCGTCTCCAGCCGCACGCCGCGCACGCCGCCGTCCGCGCCGCGCAGGATCTCCTCGACGCTCGCGCGGAGGCGCACGTCGACCCCGTGCGCGCGCATGTGCTCGGCGACGAGCCCGGACTCCTGCGCGTCGAGCGCGAGCGGAAAGTACCAGCTCTCGCGGATCACGAACGTCACCTGCAGCCCGCGCGCCTTGAGGATCTCGGCGACCTCGACGCCGATCAGGCCGCCCCCGACCACGACGGCGCGCCCGCCCCTGCGTGCCGCGCGGTCGAGGCCTTCGAGATCGCGAAGCGTCACGAAGTAGTGAAGGCCCGCGCCCGGAGCACCCGGCCACGGAGCCTCGCGCGCCTTCGAGCCCACCGCCAGCAGCAGCTTGTCGTACCCGAGCCGCGCGCCGTCCTCGAAGACGAGCGCGTGGCCGGCCGCGTCGAGCTGCGTCACCCGGGCGCTGCGTCGCTCGAAGCGCATTCGCTCGTAGAACGCTCGGTCGTAGGGCTCCGTGTCGCGCAGGCTCGTCTGGCCGGCGAAGACGTACATGAGCGCGGGGCGCGAGAAGAAGTGATCGTGCTCGGCCGACACGACGCTGATGCGCGCGCGCGCGTCGCGCCCCCGCAGGGCGAGCGCCGCCTCGACGCCGGCGACGCCGTTGCCGAGGACCACGTAGTGCATCGTGCTAGCGCGCCGCCTGCGCGGCGCGCACCGGCCGCAGCGCCGTCTCGAAAGCCTGCACGTCGGCCTCGCGCCCGCCGACGATGCCAATGATCTGGCCCTCGAGCCGCAGCAGACGCACGCTGTCGCCGCGCGCGCGCGACGCGAGCCGGTCGTCGAGGCGCACCCCGTGCGGGACGACGAACACCGAGAGCTGGCTCGAGGCGGAGCGGTAGTACACGTGAGCCGCGGTCGACAGCGAGGCGAGCGGACAGTAGCGGCCGCCGACGAGCGCGAGCTCACCGAGGTGCTTGGGCAGCTGCGGAAGCTCGGTCCCCCGCTCGTCGAACCAGGCGGCCACCGCGCGCGGCTCGCCGCTCGAGACCTGGGCGCGCAGCGGCTGCCGCGAGAAGCAATGCTCGTGGTCGCGCGCGAGGTCCCAGGCGACGAACGGCGCGTATCCGCGCAGCCAGACTCCGAGCAGGAGGACGGCCGCCAGCGGCAGCGCCCACCGCAGGCCGCGCTCCGCGAGCGGGCGCTTGCGCCTCGCCTCGCGCACGCGGGCCTCGAGCCGCGCGGGCAGCGCCGGAGTCGGCAGCCGCAGAAGCCGCGCGCGCAGCTCCCGCTCCGCCTCAGCCTGCGCGCGGCACGCCGGACAGGTCTCGAGGTGCGCGGCCAGCTCCGCCGCCAGCCCCTCCGGCAGCTCCCCGTCCACGAAGCCGGTGACGCGCTCGGGATCGCAGGTCATGCCGACCCCTTCGGGCGGAGCGCCTCGCGCAGCAGCGCGCGACCGCGGTGGATGCGCGACATCACCGTTCCCACCGGCACGCCGAGCGCCTCCGCGATCTCCGCGTAGCTCAGGTCCTGGACGTCGCGCAGCACCACGGCCGTGCGGAAGGCCTCGGGCAGCGCCTGGAGTGCCCGCTCGAGGTCCTCGTAGCCCGACGCGAGCGCGTTCTGGGCCGGCGGCACCGCGAGCTGCGGGCCCTCGTCCGTCAGCTCGACGGTCTGCGGGCGCCTCTGCCGGCGGCGGAACGCGTCGGTCCGCACGCGCTGCAGGATCGTGAGCAGCCAGGCCCGCGCGTTGCTGCCGGCCTGGAAGCGGTCGAGCGCGCGATAGGCGCGCAGGAAGGTCTCCTGCACCAGGTCCTCGGCGTCGTGAGCGTTTCCAGTCATTCGATACGCGGCCCCGAACAGCGGCCGCAGCTGTGGCAGTAGTTCCGCCTCGAAGCGCTGGTCGCGGTCCACACCCCGTTCGGGCCCGATCGACCTCCTCACAGGGAGATCGCCGGACCGCCCCCCTTCATTCCCCGGACGCCTCGATTCTGTCACGGCGCCGCCAACGTACCATTGCGCGTGCGCTCGTGCCCCCGCCTCGTGCTCGCAGGCCTCGCCCTCGGCCTCGCACCTCTCGCACGTGGCGGTGAGCTCACGCTCCACGGCGCCGCGGCGGGGCGCTTCCTCGAGGTCGACTTCGGCACACTGCCGGTGCGGGTGTCCGGGATCGAGCTGCCGCTCGACGCGGTGGCGGCGTAGAGCGCCGACAAGCGCGAGCTGACGGTCGCCGTCGTCAACCCGACGCGCGACGAGCGCGCGCTCGGTCTCGACCTGCGCGGCGCCCGCCTTGACGCGCCGCTACGTGATCACGGCGGCTGACCCGCGGGCCCACAACGCTCCGGGCGAGCCCCGAGCGGTCGACATCCAGGAGACCTCGCTCGACCAGGCGCCGCCGGCGCTGCGCGCGCCCGGGCTGTCGGTATCACTCTACGTGCTGCAAGCGAACGCCGAGGCCCGCCCGTAAGCTGCTGATGTCCGTATGCGTTACGAGCAGCAGGGCCAAACCTTGTCAACGCCTCGCCGTTTCGTGAACCTTTTGACTCGTCCACGCGTCGAAGAAGGTGAGACGGGGCGACCCGGTCTCGGAAAGGAGGCGGACATGGGCACCACCATCGCGACCGTCGGGGCGCGTTGCCCCTTGTGCGGCACTCCCGTCCTGTCCGTCGCACGCAGTGGAAAGGTGATCGCATTCGAGCTGCGGACGATCCCGCTCGCGAACGATTTCAGTCGCGGCTACACGCTCTGCGACGACTGCGGTGTTCTCGCCGACCTGCCGGCGGGGCTGACGTTCAACTAGCGCACATTCGAAGCTCGGGCTTTTCCGCCTTGACGCCGAGGGCGGTCGGGGGGAAACTTCGCCCCTCTGTCGCGCAGTCGTCAGACATCCGGGGCTCGGCTCCGAGGTGAGCCGGCACCGCATCGAATCTGCTGGAGGAGATCGGCATGCAGGACGAACCCACTTCGGGGACGGACGCCCCCAAGCCCGAGCCCACCGTGGCCGGGGCGTTTCAGGAAGCCAAGGAAGCCTTCGCCGCCGCCGGCAGCGTCATCGGCGCGAACGTGAAGAAGGCCGTCAAGAAGGCCCGGCGCGCCATCAAGAAGGCGACGAAGAAGAAGGCGAAGCCCGCTCGGAAAGCCGCCCGCAAGAAGAAGGCGACCAAGAGAAGGGTGAAGCGAGTCGTCCGCAGGAAGGTCCGGAGGGTGAAGAGGAACGTCCGGAGGGTGAAGCGCGTCGTCCGCAGGAAGGTCCGGAGGGCCAAGCGGAAGGCCGCAAAGGCCAAGAAATAGCTCGCGAGCCGTTCTGGCTCGGTGGCTGTTCGAGGGGGCGCGCCCGGCGTGCCCCCTTCTTTATTTCTATTCCCCCCAGGGCAGGATGGCCGTCTTGAGCCCGTCGCCGCCCCTCGCCATCCGCCGCAGCACCTCCGGCACCGCGTCGAGCGTGGCAACGTCGGTGATGAAGGCGGCCGGGTCGACCCCGCCGTCCGCGATCAGCCGGTAGGCCGTGCGGAAGCTCGCGGGGGTGTGGTGGAACGCCGAGGTGACCGTCAGCTCCTCGTAGTGCATGCGCAGGGCGTCGAGCGCGACGCGCGCGTCGGCGGGCCAGCCGGCGAAGAGGTTGACGAGCCCGCCCTTGCGGACCGCCCGGATCGCCGCCTCGGCCGTCTCGGCCGTGCCGGCGGCCTCGATCACCACGTCGGGCCCCAGGCCGCCGCGTCCCCGCTGCCGGAGGGGCTTGGCGACGTCCGCGAACTCGCTGGCGTCGATCACTTCGTGGGCTCCCAGCTCGCGCGCCTTGGCGAGCCGCCCGGCATTGCGGCCCACGACGATCACCTGCGCCCCGCGCAGGCGGGCGAGCACCAGCAGCATCAGACCGATCGCGCCCGCTCCGATCACCGCGACGGTGTGGCCGGCCGCGACGTTGCTCTGCTCGATGCCGCGCAAAGCGCAGGCGAGCGGCTCCGCCATGGCCGCCATCCGGAAGTCGACTCCCGGATCGATCGGCACGAGGTTCTTCTCCACGATCCGCGCGGGGATCCGCGCGAACTCCGCGTAGGCCCCGTTCCAGAACAGCAGGTCGTCGCAGAGCCCCTCGCGGCCGTCCAGGCACGAGGAACAGACGCCGCACGGGGCCGAGTTGGCCACGACGACGCGCTCGCCCGGGCGCACGCCCTCGACTCCCGGCCCAACCTCCTCGACGATTCCCGCGACCTCGTGGCCGAAGAGCGCGGGGGGCTTGAGCATGCGCGCGTGGTAGCCGCGGCGGAACACCTTGACGTCGGTGCCGCAGGTGAGGGCCGCTCGCGTGCGGAGCAGGATCTCGCCCGGCTCGAGCGGGAGCAGCTCGACCACCTCGACGCGCACGTCCTCGCGGCCGTGGAGCACGGCGGCGCGCATCCGGCGCGTCAAGCGGTCTCCGCCGACAGCATCACCTTCAGCGTCCCCGGCGCGTGCGACGTCGCCAGCGCGAACGCCTCCAGGCCCCGCGCGACCGGCAGCCGGTGCGTCACGAGCTCCGCGACCCGCACCCGGCGGCTGAAGACGAGCTCGGCCGCCTCCTGCTGCAGATCGGTCGAGGAGCTGTAGGCCGTGAGCACGTCCTTCTCGAGCGGCGTGAGGCGCCCGAGGTCGAGCTCGACCGTCTCGCCCGGCGAGGTCGCGGCGAACGAGACGATCCGGCCGCCGGGCCGCGTGGCGGCGAGCGCCTGGTCGAACGCCCGCTGTCCCGGCGCCGCCACGAGCGCGCAGTCGGCTCCGCGGCCCTCGGTGTGCGCGAGCGTCTCCCCCACCACGTCGCCCGCGGCGTCGAGCGCCAGGCCGGCGCCCAGGGAGCGCGCGACCGCGAGCCGCTCGGCGAGCGTGTCCGAGACGATCACCTCCCCGCCGTCCGCGCGCGCGATCTGCATCAGCAGGAGCCCGATCGGACCCTGGCCGACCACCAGCACCGACTCGCCCTTCGCGACCCGCGCCTTGCGCACGGCCTTGAGGCAGGTGTTCACCGGCTCGACGAAGGCGGCCTCGTAGGCAAGCACGCCCTTCGGGATCGGGATCACGCCGCGCGCCACCACGGGCTCACGCGCGAGCACGTACTCGGAGTAGCCGCCGCCCGCGGGCTCGAAGCCCGCCGTCGTGAGGTTCTGCTTGTAGAGCGGGCACTGGGCGTGGAGCTGGCGTGCGCAGTAGAAGCAGTCGCCGCACGGCACGTGGTGGTGGACGACCACGCGATCGCCCTCGCGGAAGGCGCGCGTCTCGCTGCCCGAGCGCCGCCACCGTGCCGGCGATCTCGTGCCCGAAGATGCGCGGCCCCGCCAGCAGGCCCTTCTCGATCTTCTTGAGATCCGTCGGGCAGATGCCGCAGGCGTCGACGCGCACCAGCATCTCGCCCGGCCCGGGCGCCGGCACCTCGCACGTCCTCGACCCGCAGGTCGCCTTTGCCGCGGTAGACGACGGCCTTCATGGCTAGCGGAACAGGCTGCGGAGCACGAACATCACGTTCTCGCGCCGCTCGCGCAGCCGCCGGTAGAAGTAGGGGATCCAGTGCGTGCCGAACGGCACGTACACCCGCATCCGAAAGCCGTCGGCCACCAGCTCCTCCCAGCGCTTCGGGCGCAGGCCGTAGAGCATCTGGAACTCGAAGCGCTCGGGCCCGATCCGGGCCGCGCGCGTGTGCGCGATCGTCTCGCCCACCAGCTCCTCGTCGTGGGTGGCGATCGCGGGATAGTTGCCGTTCGCGAGCAGCTCGCGGGCACAGGCCGCGAACGCCTTGCGAATCGAGGCCATGTCCTGGATCGCGACCTCCGGCGGCTCGCTGTAGGCTCCCTTGCACAGCCGCACGCGGTCCTTGCGCCGCACCGCCTCCTTCACGTCGTCGGGCGTGCGGTGCAGGTAGGCCTGCAGCACGATCCCGACGTTGTCGTAGCGCTTGCGCAGCTCCTGGAAGACCGAGATCGTGTTCTCGGTGAGCTTCGAGCCCTCCATGTCGAGCCGCACGAAGCCGTCCGTCTCGCGGGCGGCGTCGAGGATCTGCGACACGTTCTCGACGCACAGCTCGCGCGAGATCTGCTGGCCCATCGAGGACATCTTGATCGAGATGTTGCGCTCGACGCCCTTCGGGATCATCCGCAAGAGCGTGCACGCCGAGCGCGTCGCGCGCCCGGCCGCCTCTCGGTCATGGACGTCCTCGCCCAGCTCGTCGAAGCTCGCGTTGATCCCGCGCGCCTTCAGCCGCTCGCCGACGCGCACCGCGTCCTGCGGCCGCTCGCCCGCCACGAAGCGGCTCGCGAGGAACGCGAGCGCCTTCAACGCTTCACCGCTGCGGGCCTTCGCGGGGGCTTCGTAGCTGGCGGTGACCACCGAAGAGATCCCGCCGCGCACGCGGAAGTCGCCCTCGACCACGAGCCGACGCGGCTTCAGCACGGCCACCAGCTCGTCGCAGATCTCGTTGATCACCGCCTCGAAGAAGATGCCCCGGTTCCGGAACGACTGCAGGTAGAACTTCAGGCTCTTGAGCTCGACGCAATGCCGGTCCGCCACGTAGCGGATCCGCAGCGTCGCGAAGTCGGGCTGGCCCGTCTTGGGGCAGACCGAGGTGAACTCGTGGCAGGTGTGCTCGATCAGGTAGTCGCGGCCCGGCTTCGGGTTGGGAAAGGTCTCGAGCTGGCTCATCGCTGCTTCATGCCGGCGGCCCATTCTAGCGGCCCGGCGCCGGGAAGGCCTTCCTCGCCTCCTCGAGCTCGCGCGCGATCTCGTCGCGCAGCGCCGCCGGGCGCATCACCTTCACGTGCGGCAGGAAGCCCTTGATCCAGGACTTGAGGTCGAAGCTCGGCGCCACCTCCAGCGTGAGCCGCACCGAGCCGTCCGGCTCCTCGGCGAGCGTCTGGCTCTCGTGCCAGTTGCGCTCGCGCACGTAGCCGGCGGTCTCCGCCGCGAACACCAGCTCGACCGTCTGCGGCTTGCCGCCGATGATGCCGAAGGCGGAGCGCACGTAGTCGGAGGGGCTGAAGTCGGCGGGGATCTCGAAGCCCGCCTCCTCGACCTCCACCTGCTGCACGCGCTCGACCGCGAAGGTGCGCACCTCGTCGTACTCGTGGGCGCGCGCGTAGAGGTAGAGCCCGCCGCGGTAGTAGACGAGGCGGTAGGGGTCGATCCCGTAGGACTTCGTGCGCCGGCTGTTGAACGAGTAGTAGGCGATCCGCGCCTGGCGCTGGTGCAGGATCGCGTCGATCAGCGCGGCGATCACGTCCTGCTTCTTCGAGTAGTCCTTCCAGGGGTCGGGGCGCGCGGAGAACAGGTCCTGGATCCGGCTCAGGAACGGCAGGCTCTTCTGCGGCAGCGCCTCACGGATCTTGGCGAAGGCCGACTCGAGGTCCTGGCCGAAGGGCGCGCCGCCCAGGAACGACAGCATGTTGCGGCTGAAGTAGAGCGCCGCGAGCTCGGAGAGCGTGAAGCCCTGCGCGAGCTTCTGCTGGTAGCCCTCGACGAGGCGCCAGACCTTCTTGCCGTCGGCGCGGTCGTCGTAGAGCGGGAAGCCGGCCTCCTGGAGCGCCTCGACGTCGCGCCGGATCGTGCGCTCGGTGACGCCGCACTCGGCCGCGAGCTTCGCCGAGCTCGTGAAGCGGCCCTTCTCGATCGTCTTGAGGATCTTCCACTGCCGGATGACCTCGGCGTTCCGCATTCCTGGCTGGCTCCCTGGGGATTGTAACTGCTGACTACGGCTATATACTCGGCCCGCCCACTCCCCGGAGGATCCGATGGCGGATCGCTCACCCCGACTCGGTGACGTGATCGACGACTACTGCCCGCGCTGCCGCCTCCTGCTGAACCACGACGTCACCAGCCTGTTCGGCGACGCCGTGGCGAAGGTGACGTGCCGGACCTGCCACAACGCGCACGACTACCGCCACGCGCAGGTGCCCGCCAAGCGCAAGTCGTCGCGGCAGCCGGACAAGAAGTCGCTGATGGACCAGGTGCTCGCCTCGATGCCGAAGCCGCCCGAGCCGCCGCTGGCGCCGTCTGCGGCGCGCCCGCAGAAGCGCGACCTGTGGGCCGAGGTCGAGCGCCTCAAGGGCCGAAAGGGTCCGGTTTGAGGGCAGTCGACGTCATCCAGAAGAAGCGCGACGGCGGCGAGCTCGGCCGCGAGGAGATCGACTTCTTCGTCCGCGCCTACACGAAGGGCGAGCTGCCCGACTACCAGGCCTCGGCCTTCACGATGGCGGTCTTCTTCCGGGGGATGACGTCGGCCGAGACGGTGGCGCTCACCGAGTCGATGATGCGGACGGGCGAGGTGCTCGACCTCCGCGAGCTGCCGGGGCCCAAGGTCGACAAGCACTCGACGGGCGGCGTGGGCGACAAGACCAGCCTGATCCTGGGGCCGCTCGCCGCGGCCTGCGGCGTCTACGTGCCGATGATCTCGGGCCGCGGCCTCGGCCACACGGGCGGCACGCTCGACAAGCTCGAGGCGATCCCGGGCTTCGACGTCAGGCTCAGCCTCGAGCGCTTCCGCGCGGTGCTGAAGGACTGCGGGCTCGGCCTGATCGGCCAGACGCCCGAGATCGCGCCCGCGGACCGCAAGCTCTACGCGCTGCGCGACGTCACGGCCACGGTCGAGAGCCGCCCGCTGATCGCGGCCTCGATCATGAGCAAGAAGATGGCGGAGGGCATCGACGCGCTGGTGCTCGACGTGAAGTGCGGCGACGGTGCCTTCCTGCAGGCCCGCGACGAGGCCAGGGCGCTCGCGGAGACGATGGTCGCGATCGGCCGCGGCATGGGCAAGAAGGTCGCGGCGCTCATCACCGACATGGACCAGCCGCTCGGGCGCAACTCCGGCAACGCGCTGGAGGTGGCCGAGAGCATCGAGACGCTGAAGGGCCGCGGCCCCAAGGACCTCGAGTCGCTGTCGATCGAGCTCGCGGCCTGGATGGTGCAGCTCGCGGGCCTCTCGCCCTCGCTCGACGCCGCGCGGGCGCGCGTGCGCGACGCGCTCCAGTCGGGCGCCGGGCTCGAGCGGTTCCGCCGCGTGATCGAGCTGCAGGGCGGCAACCCGCGCGTGTGCGACGACCTCTCGCTGCTGCCGCAGGCCGCCGAGACGATCCAGGTGCGCTCCGAGCGCGACGGGCGCGTGGCCCGGCTCGCCGCGCGCGCGATCGGCCACTCGGGCATGCTGCTCGGCGGCGGCCGCGAGACGGTCGACGGCCAGATCGACCCCGCGGTCGGCTTCGTGTTCCACAAGAAGGTCGGCGACCCGGTCGCCGCCGGCGAGCCGATCGTGACGGTGCACGTCGGCAAGGCCTCCCGGCGCGAGGACGCGCTCGCCCGCCTGCGGGAGGCGATCGTGGTGGGCGCCGAGGCGCCCGCGCGCGGACCGCTCGTCCTCGAAATCCTCAACTAGGGAGGCTCGCCGCCACATGGAACGACTCTTCTCGCTCTTCGGCATGGTCGTGATCCTGGCGATCGCCTGGGCGCTCTCCACCGATCGCAAGGCGATCCGCGGCCGTACCGTCGCCTGGGGCCTCGGGCTGCAGCTCGTGCTCGCGCTCTTCGTGCTCAAGACCCCGGTCGGGCAAGAGCTCTTCTCCTGGGTCGGGGCGAAGATCACGCGCGTGCTGAACCTTTCGTACGTCGGCTCCGAGTTCGTCTTCGACGCGCTGGGGGTCCAGGGTGGCGCACAGCTGCCGGTGAAGGTGGGCGAGGCCAGCGGGACGGCCGCGCTCGGCTTCGTGTTCGCCTTCCAGATCCTGCCCACGATCATCTTCGTGGCGGCCATGTTCGCGATCCTCTACCACCTGGGCGTGATGCAGGTGATCGTGAAGGCCGTCGCCAGGGTGATGACGCACCTGATGGGAGCGAGCGGCGCCGAGAGCCTGAACGTCGCGGCTTCGATCTTCATGGGCCAGACCGAGGCCCCGCTCACCGTGCGGCCGTTCCTGAACAAGATGACGCAGTCGGAGCTGATGTGCGTGATGACCGCCGGCATGGCGCACGTGAGCGGCAGCATCATGGCCGCCTACATCGCCTTCGGCGTCGAGGCCAAGCACCTGCTCGCGGCCGTGATCATGACCGCGCCCGGCACGATCCTGCTCGCCAAGATGCTGGTGCCCGAGACGGGCACGCCCGAAACCGCGGGCACCGTCAAGCTCGACGACCAGCGCGTGGACGCCAACGTGCTCGGCGCCGCTGCGCGCGGCACGAGCGACGGCCTGCACCTGGCGCTCAACGTCGCGGCGATGCTGATCTCCTTCATGTCGCTGGTAGCGCTCGTGAACCTCCTGCTCGGCAAGCTCGGGGGGCTGGTCGGCCTCCCGCTGAGCCTCGAGGCGATCCTGGGCTACGCATTCATGCCGATGGCACTCGTGATGGGCGTGCCGTGGAAGGACGCCTTCGCGATCGGCGACCTGCTCGGGACGCGCATGGTGCTGAACGAGCTGATTGCGTACTCGCGGCTCGGAGCCCTGAAGGCGACGCTCGACCCGCGCACGTTCACGATCGCCACCTACGCTCTCTGCGGCTTCGCCAACTTCAGCTCGATCGGCATTCAGATCGGCGGCATCGGCGCGCTCGCTCCCGAGCGGCGGGGGGACCTGGCGCGGCTCGGGCTGCGGGCCCTGCTCGCGGGCACGTTCGCGAACTTCCTGACGGCCTGCATCGCCGGAGTGCTGCTGTGAACGCAGCGCCGCCGAGCGATCGCCTGCGGCGGCTCGACGAGGCCGCCGCGCTGGTGCGCTCGCGCACGCCGCTCCAGCCGGCGATGGGCATCATCCTCGGCTCCGGCCTCGGCGCCTTCGCCGACAGCCTCGAGGGCGCGGTGAGCGTGCCGTACGCGGAGATCCCGCACTTCCCCGCCTCGACCGTGGTGGGCCACGGCGGCGCGCTCGTGATCGGCCGCTGCCAGGGCGTTCCGGTCGCCGTGATGAAGGGGCGCGTGCACTTCTACGAGGGCTACAGCCTCGAGCAGGTGGTGTTCCCGGCCCGCGTGCTCGGCCGGCTGGGGATCGAGACGCTGCTGGTGACGAACGCCGCCGGCGCCGTCAACACGGAGTTCGCGCCCGGCGACCTGATGGTGATCGAGGACCACATCAACCTGCTCGGCAACCCGCTCGTCGGCCCGAACGAGGACGCGCTCGGCGAGCGCTTCATCGACATGAGCGAGGCCTACGACCGCGGCCTGCGCGACGTGGCCGAGGCCGCCTGCCGCGCGAGCGGCGTGCGCGCGCAGCGCGGCGTCTACCTCGCGCTCACCGGGCCGTCGTTCGAGACGCCCGCGGAGATCCGCATGTTCCGCACGCTCGGCGCGGACGCGGTCGGCATGTCGACGGTGCCCGAGGTGATCGCGCTGCGGCACATGGGCGTGCGCGTGGTGGGGCTTTCCTGCATCACCAACATGGCGGCCGGCGTGCTCGACCAGAAGCTCGACCACCGCGAGGTGCTCGAGACCGGCGAGCGCGTGAAGGGCGCGCTGATCGAGGTCATCCGCCGGATCGTGGCGGCCGCGGCGAGGCCGGCATGAAGAAGCGGCCCGCCAAGCCGCCGCGCCCCTCGCGCTCGTCGCTCACGACGATGGCGGCGCTCGCGCTCGACGCGCGCAAGCGTGCCCACGCGCCCTACTCGCGCTTCAAGGTCGGCGCCGCGCTCAAGACGCGCACCGGCGAGATCGTGACCGGCTGCAACATCGAGAACGCCTCCTTCGGCCTCACGATGTGCGCCGAGCGCGTGGCCGTCTTCAAGGCGCTCTCGGAGGGGCTCGCCGGCTTCGACGCGATCGTGGTCGCCGCCGACTCGAAGCGCATCACCGCGCCGTGCGGGCCGTGCCGGCAGATCCTGTGGGAGTTCTGCGGCGACGTGCTGGTGCACATGGTGAACCTGCAGGGCGAGACGAAGACGTGGCGGCTCCGCGAGCTGCTGCCGCTGCCGTTCGACGGCAGCAACCTGTGAGCGCGAGCGCGCGCAGCCGCTGGGCCCGGCTGCTCACCGAGAGCCGCAACCCGCGCAGCCGCGCGCTCGACGCGCTGCCCACCGAGCGCGTGGTGGCGCTGCTGCTCGACGAAGACCGCCGCGCGCTCGTCGCGGCCGCCCGCGAGCGCCGGCCGATCGCGCGCGCCGCGCGTCTCGCCGCGGAGGTCCTCGAAGCCGGCGGCGACCTGGTCCTGATCGGCGCCGGCACCAGCGGACGCCTGGCCGTGCTCGAGGCGGCCGAGTGCCCGCCCACCTTCGGCACGGACCCGCGGCGCGTCCGCGCCGTGATGGCGGGCGGCAACGAGTCCGTGTTCTTCTCGCGCGAGGGAGCCGAGGACCGCGACGACATCGGCCGCGCCGAGGGCGGGCGGCTCGGACCCAGGGACCTGCTGGTCGGCATCTCGGCGAGCTCCGTCACTCCCTACGTACGGGGCGCGCTCGCCGCCGCGCGCGCGCGCGGAGCGCGGACGGTGCTCGTCACCTGCGCGCCCGGGCGCGGGCTCGCGCGGCTCGCCGACGTCGTGATCGGGGTCAGCAGCGGGCCCGAGGTGCTCACGGGCTCGACCCGCCTCAAGGCCGGCTCGGCCACCAAGGCGGTGCTGAACGCGATCAGCACCGCCGCGATGGTCCGGCTCGGCAAGGCCTACGAGAACCTGATGGTCGACCTGAAGCCGACCTCGGCCAAGCTGGTCGACCGCACGCGTCGCATCGTGGCGGCCGCCACGGGCCAGGACGACGCCGACGTCACCCGCCTGCTCGCGAGCGCAGGCGGCGAGGTGAAGACCGCGATCGTGATGTCGAAGCTCGGCGTCTCCGCCCGAGAGGCCCGCGCCCGGCTGGCCGCCGCGAGCGGGCACGTCCGGCGGGCGCTCGGCCGCAAGGGTGCAACGAGTCGACGGCGCGGCTAGCCGCCGTAAACCACGATGTCTTTCAGGTTCCGGTAGCGCTCGTTGTAGTCGAGCCCGTAGCCCACGACGAACTCGTCCTCGATCGTGAAGCCCACGTAGTCGACGTGCACGTTCACCAGCCGGCGCGCCGGCTTCGACAAGAGCGCCGCCACCTTCACCGAGCGCGGCCCGCGCGCCTTCAGGAGATTGATCAGGTAGTTCAGCGTGAGACCGGTGTCGACGATGTCCTCGACCACGATGAGGTCGCGGCCGTCGAGGCCCTGGTCGAGGTCCTTCACGAGCTTCACCTCGCCCGAGGACTTCGTGGCCTTCCCATAGGAGGAGACGGCGATGTAGTCGAGCGTCAGGGGCAGCTCGATCGCCTGCGCGAGGTCGGTCATGAACGGGCAGGCCCCCTTCAGGACCCCCACCAGGTGCGGCTCGCGGCCCTGGAAATCGGCGGCGATCTCCTTGCCCATCTCCAGGATCCGGGCCTGGATCTGGTCGGAAGAAAGTAACACCTTCATCACGCCGCCTCCTTGGTGGACCGCGATCATAGCTCGTCCGGAGCACGCCTTCGAATCGGCCGTCGCATGACCCAGATGATGTAAAACGGCGTTGACTGCCCAAGGGAGACGGAAATAGGATCCGCTACCAGTAGCCCAGTAATCGGGCTGCCACACAACCGCTTCGACACGAGAATGCCAATCAGCCGTTATCCGAACGACGCCCGTCGTGCCTCTGCGACCCCCGCGAACAGGGCGCTTCAGCGCTGTGGCAGCGCCATCTCGACGAAATGAGTCCAGGAGAAATCGAATGAAGCACATGTTCCTCAGACGAGTCGCGTGGCTCGCCTTCTGTCTGCTGACTCTGCCCGTCGCGAGGTCGCACGCGCAGGGCGTGACGACGGGGTCGGTCGCCGGTGTCGTGCTGGACGCGCAGGGCGCCGCCATACCCGGAGCGACCGTGCTGGCGGTGCACGACGCCTCCGGAACGCGCTACGAGGCCACGACGAGAGCCGACGGCCGCTTCACCATTCCCGGGATGAGGGTCGGCGGCCCCTACACCGTCACCGCGACTCTCGGCGGCTTCCAGCCCCAGAGCACCAAGAACGTGACCGTGAGCCTGGGCGTGGCGACGGACCTGGAGCTCAAGCTGACCCAGGCCTCGATCACCGAGGAGGTCACGGTCCAGGCGCAGACGTCGGAAGTCTTCAGCTCCGCGCGCACCGGGGCGGCGACCACGATCGTGCGCGACGTGATCGCGAACCTCCCCAGCATCAACGACCGCATCAACGACTACGCCCGCCTGAGCCCTCAATACTCCGGAGGCCCGTTCGGCGGAGGGTTCGTCGGGCAGGACAACCGGCTCAACAACATCACGGTGGACGGCTCGTACTTCAACAACTCCTTCGGTCTCGGCGGGCAGCCGGGCGACCGCACGAGCGTGACGCCGATCTCGACGGCCGCCGTCGAGGAGATCCAGATCAACGTGGCGCCCTACGACGTGCGCCAGGGCCACTTCGTCGGCGCCGGAGTGAACATGGTGACGCGCAGCGGCGCCAACCAGTTCCGCGGCTCGGGCTACTACTGGTGGCGCGACAACGACCTCGTGGGCACCGAGGCGAAGGGGCTCGCCTTCAACCCGGGCACGTTCGACTACCACCGCTACGGCGCCTGGCTGTCGGGGCCGATCATCAAGGACAAGCTGTTCTTCTTCGGCAGCTACGAGAACGACAAGTTCAACCAGCCGGGCACGACCTTCCGCGCCAACAAGGGCGGCGAGACGGTGGCGGGCAACACCACCCGCGTGCTCGCCTCCGACCTCGACGCGCTCAGCAGCTACCTGAAGACCAACTTCGGCTACGAGACCGGCGGCTACCAGGACTATCCGTTCGAGACCCCGGCCGAGCGCTATCTCGCCAAGATCGACTACAACTTCAACTCCCGCAACAAGGTCAGCCTGCGCTACCTGCAGCTCGACTCGCAGACGCCGGTGCTGCTCTCGAACTCGGGCTCGCTCGGCGCGGGCAACCGCCGCAGCAGCACGACCGGCCTCAACTTCGAGAACTCCAACTACGCGATCCTCGAGAACATCAAGTCGGGGGTCGGCGAGTGGAACTCGATCCTGGGCTCGAACGCCGCCAACAGCCTGATCGTCGGCTACACCAAGAACGACGAGAGCCGCCCGCAGAGCGGATCGCTGTTCCCGATGGTGGACATCCGCGAGGCTTCGAGCGTCTACACGACGTTCGGCTTCGAGCCCTTCACGCCCGCGAACCAGCTCCGGTACCACACGTTCCAGGTGCAGGACAACTTCACCTGGAGCCGCTCGAAGCACACGTTCACCTTCGGCGGCACCGTCGAGCGCTATCACTCGGACAACGTGTTCTTCCCGGGGTCGCAGAGCGTCTACGTCTACAACTCGCTCGCCGACTTCTACACCGACGCCAACGACTACCTGGCGAACCCGAACCGCACGACCTCGCCCGTCACGCTCGCGATCTTCCAGGTGCGCTGGAACAACATCGCCGGGGCGACCGAGCCCCTGCAGCCGCTCGACGTCTGGTACGGCGGGATCTACGGCCAGGACGAGTGGCAGGCCGGCCACAACCTGAAGATCACGTACGGCCTGCGCCTCGACCTGTCGTCCTTCGGGGACACCGGCTACACGAACGCGAACGCCGACTCGCTCACCTTCCGCGACGCCTCCGGCAACCCGATCCAGTACCAGTCGGGCAAGCTGCCCGACGCCAAGCTGCTCTGGTCGCCGCGCGTCGGCTTCAACTGGGACGTGGCGAGCAATCGGACGACGCAGGTGCGAGGCGGCACCGGCCTCTTCACGGGACCGCCGCTCTACGTCTGGATCTCCAACCAGGTCGGCAATACCGGGACGCTCACCGGCTTCGAGGACCTGCGTAACACGCGCGCCCGGCCCTTCAACCCCAACCCGGACGCGTACAAGCCTTCGAGCGTGAGCGGCGCGCCGCCGCCGAGCTACGAGCTCGCGCTCACCGATCCCGACTTCAAGTTCCCGCAGGTGTGGCGGAGCAACATCGCGCTCGACCAGCGGCTGCCCTGGGACACGATCGGCACGGCCGAGTTCATCTACAGCAGGGACGTGAACGGCATGTCCTACATCAACGCGAACCTGCCGGCGGCGCAGACCAGCTTCACGGGCGCCGACACCCGTCCGCGCTGGACGGCGAACCGGGTGAACGCGAACGTCACGAACGCGACCGTGCTCGGAAACCAGAACGACGGCTACTCCTGGCACGCCTCGGCCTCGCTCACCAAGCGGTTCAGCCAGGGCCGGGGCTTCTTGAAGACCGCCTACAGCTACGGCGAGTCGAAGAACACGATCGACCCCGGCTCGATCGCCTTCGGATCCTGGACGGACAACTCGATCTCCTCGGATCCCAACAACCCGGCGACCGCCTACTCGAACCAGTTCCCGGGCCACCGCGTGTTCCTCACCGGCAGCTACCGCTTCGAGTACCTGAAGTTCGGCGCCACGACGCTCTCCTTCTTCTGGCAGAGCTACACGAACGGCGTCGGCAGCTACCTCTTCGCGGGCGACCTGAACGGCGACCTCGGTACGAACAACGACCTGCTCTACATCCCGCGCAACACCTCGGAGATGAACTTCGAGACCATCCCTGCCACGGCCACCGTTCGGTCCTTCACCGCCGCCGAGCAAGCGGCCGCCTGGGACGCCTACATCAGCCAGGACCCGTACCTGAGCCAGCACCGTGGCGAGTACGCGGGGCGCAACGGCGCGCGGCTGCCGATGGTCTCCAGGCTCGACTTCAGCCTGGCGCAGG
Organism: uncultured Acidobacteriota bacterium; assembly: GCA_963724555.1. Lineage (GTDB taxonomy): Bacteria > Acidobacteriota > Vicinamibacteria > Fen-336 > Fen-336 > DATBSL01. The sequence goes on along the minus strand of CAVRVE010000020.1, from coordinate 228,660 downwards.
ACCTCTTCAAGAACATCGGCTCCGGCCGCCATTCGCTGACGCTGCGGGCCGACTTCCTGAACTTCTCGAACCTGCTCAACCACGACTGGGGCGTCGGCCAGCGCTTCTTCGGCCAGACGACTCCGGGACGCAACCAGCCGCTCACCAACACGGCCGTCGACGCGAACGGCGCGGCGCGCTACAGGCTCCGCGTCGTCAACGGCGAGCTGCTCAACAAGACGTTCGAGACGACCGCCGGCCTCGCGGACGTGTACCAGATCCAGTTCAGCCTGCGCTACAGCTTCAACTAGGCCGGACGGCCGGACGAGCTACGGGTCGGGCGAGGCGCACCTCGCCCGGCCCGTTAGCTTTTTTGAACACCTCGCGGCGAGGAGCATCGCGCGTTGTGCTTGGCTCCTCGACACTTGGCCCTGTTTGGAATGCAAAATGCCGGATCTTTTGGGCCATCTCCCTCGTTAGAAGGAAGTGACGCCCGTGTGGCCCGGGGACGGGGATCCGTCCACTGTGACCCGTGGGGTAGAATCGCCGTTCGGCGCTTTCGCATCTCGCCGCCAAGACCCGTGGAGGACATGAAGGACATGAGAGCCAGGATTCGGGCGCTTCTTGCGATGTGGGCCGTGGCGGGGCTCGTGATTCCCGCGCCGGCCTCCGCTCAGGCCCCTCAGGAACCGAGCACTGCCGCCCCGGCACAGCCGAAGTTCGCGGCGCCTACGGGCGGGACGCTGCCGCTCTCGCTCGACGAGGCCGTCGCGCGCGCGCTCGAGAACAACGTCGACATCCAGGTGGAGCGCTACAACCCGGAGCTCGCCGCCCAGAGCGTCCGCGGCGCGGAGGGCTACTACGACCCGTTCCTCTTCTCCACGCTGACCAAGAGCTCGGCCGACGCCAAGGGCACGAACGCGTTCAGCGGCGGCGAGACCGTCAACACCAAGACCGGCATCTGGGACTTCGGCGTGCAGCAGCAGCTGCCCACGGGCGGAGTGTTCAACGTCGCGTTCAACAACAACAAGCGCGACACCAACAACAGCTTCTCGACCTTCAACCCGGTCTACAACTCGGCGTTCTCGCTCAACCTCACGCAGCCGCTGCTGCAGAACTTCAAGACCGACAACGCTCGCACGCTGATCAAGGTCGCCAAGAAGAACCGCGAGATCACCGACGTCCAGTTCCGCCAGTCCGTGATCAACACGATCGCGACCGTGAAGGGCTTCTACTACGAGCTGCTCTACGCGATCGACAACCTCGCGGCCGCGCAGAAGAACCTGCAGCTCGCGAAGAAGCTGCTCCAGGAGAACGAGATCCGCGTCAAGGTCGGCACGATGGCGCCGCTCGACGTGGTGACCGCGCAGTCGGAGGTGGCGAGCCGCGAGGAGGGCGTGATCGTCGCCGAGAACAACCTGGCGCAGGCCGAGGACGACGTGAAGCGGCTGATCTTCCCCCAGAACGACCCGCTCATGTGGAGCACGAAGATCCAGCCGACCGACCACGCGACCGTCGACCCGGGCGCGGAGTCGCAGGTCAACATCGACGCGGCGATCACGAACGCGCTGCAGAACCGCACCGACGTGGTGGCGGCGCGCAAGAACCTGGAGAACCAGGACTACCGGGTCGCGCTCGCCAAGAGCCAGCTGCTGCCGCAGCTCGACCTCGTCGCGAACTACGGGGGCGCCGGCGCCGGCGGCACCCAGCTGATCCGCGACCCCCCGCTCGGCGGGCCCGTCGTCGACACGATCCCCGGCGGCTACGGCGACGCGGTGAGCGAGGTGTTCGGCTTCGACTTCCCGACCTGGACGGTCGGCTTCAACGTCTCCTACGCGATTCCCAACCGCAGCGCGAAGGCGAACAAGGCTACCGCCCAGCTCAACAAGGACCAGGCGCTCACGGCGTTCCGCAGGCTCGAGCTGCAGGTGGCGGCCGAGGTGCGCACGGCGGGCCGCGGCGTCGAGTCCGGCCTCAAGCGGGTCCAGTCGACGCAGGCGGCGCGCGTCCTCGCCGCGCAGCGGCTCGACGCCGAGGAGAAGAAGTTCGCGGCGGGCATGACCACGAACTTCCTCGTCACGCAGGCACAGCGCGACCTCGCGCAGGAAGAGGTCAACAACCTGCGCGCGCTCGCCGACTACCGCAAGAGCGTGATCAACTTCCAGCGCGTGCAGGAGGCCGGCGTGAGCGGCTCCGGCGTGTCGATGGTGCTGAGCACCGGGGCCGCGAACTCGACCAGGGCGGCCAGGCGCTGCGTTCGGCCGCAGCGGCGGGCGGGCAGTAGACCCGCCGGACGCTCGAAGGGGGGCCGCTCGGCCCCCCTTTTTCTTTTCCACACGCGCGGCAACGCCGCCCGGAGCCTGCTGTCGAAGCGGTCGTTTGTGGCCGCTTTACACGTTCCTTACGAAGGCCCGTGCCGTCTCCCCCCCGCGCGTTCTAGACTGGAGACGTCCATGCCGATTCGAAACCGCCGCCTCCTCATCTGGCTGTCTCTCGCCATCCTGGCCGCCGCCGCCGGCTGGCTGCTCCTGCGCGGGGGCGGCGACGCCCCGCGCTACACCACCGGCACGTCCGATCGCGGCGACGTGGTCGAGGTGGTGGGAGCGACCGGCACGCTCGAGGCCGTGACGACGGTCCAGCTCGGCTCGCAGGTCTCGGGCACGATCCAGAGCCTGAACGCCGACTTCAACTCGACCGTCAAGAAGAACCAGGTGGTCGCGCGGCTCGACCCCTCGCTCTTCGAGGCGCGGCGCGGCCAGGCGCGCGCGAACGTGCAGGCCGCGCACGCCAACGTGGACCGCGCCAGGGCCGAGGTGCAGGACAACCAGCAGAAGTACGAGCGCGCCAAGGAGCTCGCCGCCGGACAGCTGCTGCCGCAGAGCGATCTCGAGACGGCGAAGGCCAACTACGACGCCGCCGTCGCGCAGCTCAAGGCCAACCAGGCGGCCGAGAGCCAGGCACAGGCGAACCTCAACCAGGCCGAGGTCGACCTCAGCCACACGATCATCACGACGCCGATCGACGGAGTCGTGATCTCGCGCAACGTGGACGTGGGCCAGACGGTCGCCGCATCGTTCCAGGCGCCGATCCTGTTCCTGATCGCGAACGACCTCACGAAGATGCGCGTCAACGCCTCCATCGACGAGGCCGACATCGGACGCGTGCGCGAGGGACAGGACGTCTCGTTCCACGTGGACGCCTTCCCCGAGCGCGAGTTCTCGGGCAAGGTCGAGCAGGTCCGCCTCAACCCCACCGCCGTGCAGAACGTGGTGACCTACAACACGATCGTCGCCGTCGACAACCACAACATGCTGCTGCGGCCCGGGATGACCGCGACCGTTTCGGTCGTCGTGCGAAAGGCCGAGCAGGCGGTGCGCGTTCCGGCGGCCGCGCTGCGCTTCCGGCCCGAAGGCTTCCAGGGGCCGCAGACGCGCCGAGCGGGCGGCGCAGGTGGTCCGGGTGCAGGTGGTCCGGGCGCAGGTGGTCCGGGCGCGGCAGGCCAGGGCGGCGGCATTCCCGGCGCGGCGATGGCCGGCGAGCAGCGCGGAGCCGGAGGAGCCGGCGGACAGGGTGCCGGCGGACAGGCTCCCGCCGGAGCGGGCGCACAGGGCGCGCCTGGCGCGCCGGGGGGACCCGGAGGCGGACAGGGCCGACCGGGATGGCGCGGGCAAGGCGGACCTGGGGTCCGGGCGGCCCCGGCGGTCCAGGCGGCGGCGGCGCCGGCTGGGGACGCGGCCGTCCGACCACGGTGTTCGTGCTCGACGAGGCCGGAAAGCCGAAGCCGGTCGAAGTGCGCGTCGGCATCTCGGACGGCCAGTTCGTCGAGATCAAGGACGGCCTGGCCGAGGGCACCGTCGTGATCACGGGCACCGAGATCCCGGGCGCGCGAGGCGCCGCGGGGCCCCGCCCCGGCAGCTCGCCGTCGAGCAATCCCTTCAATCCGCAGTTCCAGCGCCGCCAGCGCTGAGGCGAGCCTTGGCTGACTCGCTCATCCGCGTCGTCGACCTGAAGCGCTCGTACGCGCTCGGCGACGTCACGGTGCACGCGCTGCGCGGCGTGACGCTCGACCTCGAGAAGGGCTCGATGGTCGCGATCGTGGGCGCCTCGGGCTCGGGCAAGTCGACGCTCATGAACATCCTCGGTCTGCTCGACCGGCCGACGAACGGCCAGTACTTCCTGGAAGGCCGGGACGTCTCGGGCATGGACCGCGACGAGCGCGCCGAGCTCAGGAACAGGAAGATCGGCTTCGTGTTCCAGAACTTCAGCCTGCTCCCGCGCACGACCGCGCTCGAGAACATCGAGCTGCCGCTGCTCTACAACGGCCGCGGCCTGCGCGCGCCGCAGCGGCACCAGAAAGCGCTCGAGCTGCTGACCGCCGTCGGCCTCGGCGATCGCGCGCACCACACGCCGAACCAGCTGTCGGGCGGCCAGCAGCAGCGCGTGGCGATCGCGCGCGCGCTCGTCAACGACCCCGAGCTGATCCTGGCCGACGAGCCCACCGGCAACCTCGACAGCCGCACCAGCGTCGAGATCATGGAGATCCTGCAGCGCCTGAACCGCGAGCGCCAGATCACGGTGCTGCTGATCACCCACGAGGCCGACATCGCCGGCTACGCGACGCGCGTGATCACGGTCCGCGACGGCAAGGTGAAGAGCGACGAGCCGGTGCGCGAGCGGCGCGAGGCCGCGGCCGAGCTTCTGTCGATGCCTCCCGTCGAGGCGGAGGTCTGAAGGAGGAGTCATGGATCTGCGCGAGACCTTCCGCGTGGCGCTCTTGGCGATCCGCCGCAACAAGGTGCGCTCGGCGCTCACCATGCTGGGCGTGATCATCGGCGTCGCCTCGGTGATCGCGATGATCGCGCTCGGCTCCGGCGCGCGCGCCGCGATCGACGAGCAGATCCAGAGCCAGGGCACGACGCTCATCTACCTCTCGTCCGGCAGCTTCGGCGGTCCGGGCCGCGCCGCCCAGGGCTCGGGCTCGACGCAGAACCTGACGCTCGACGACGCCGAGGCCGTCGCGCGCGAGGTCCCCACGATCGCACGCTGGACGCCGGGCGTGCGCGGCCGCGCCCAGGTGATCGCCGGCAACTCGAACTGGAACACCCAGGTCGAGGGCGGCAACGAGGACTACCTGGTGATCCGCAACTGGGTGATCGCGGACGGCGCCAACTTCACCGCGCGCGACGTGCAGGTCGCCGACAAGGTCTGCCTGCTCGGCGCGACCGTCGCGCGCACGCTGTTTCCCGACGGCGACCCGGTCGGCCAGATGATCCGCGTGCAAGCAACATGCCGTTCCGCGTGCTGGGCGTGCTGGCGGCCAAGGGCCAGGGCCAGTGGGGCCAGGACCAGGACGACTTCGTGCTCGCGCCCTGGACCACCGTCCAGAAGAAGCTGCTCGGGATCACCTACATCCAGCAGGTCTCGATCACCGCCCGGAGCAGCGAGCTCGTCGAGCCGACGGCGGTCGCGATCACGCGGCTGATGCGCGTGCGCCACCGCATCCCGAACCCGGAGAGGACGACTTCAGCGTCCGCACGATCGAGGAGATGGCCGCGACGCGCGTGCAGATGGCCGAGACGATGACGGGGCTGCTGATGAGCGTCGCCTCCGTCTCGCTGCTGGTGGGCGGGATCGGGATCATGAACATCATGCTGGTCTCCGTCACCGAGCGCACGCGCGAGATCGGCGTGCGCATGGCGGTGGGCGCCAAGACCGGCGACGTGATGCGCCAGTTCCTGGCGGAGGCGATCGCGCTCTCGCTGGTCGGCGGGCTGGCCGGCATCGTGCTCGGCGTGGCCGTCTCGCAGACGATCACCCACAGCCTGGGCTGGCCCGTCGCGATCACGGTCGCCTCGATCCTGATCGCGTTCGCGTTCTCGGCCGCGGTCGGCATCTTCTTCGGCTGGTACCCCGCGCGCAAGGCGGCCAACCTCGATCCGATCGAGGCGTTGCGCTACGAGTGACGTACTAGAATCGCGGGCGTGACCGGCCCGCTCCTGGCGATAGCGCTCGCGGCCGCGGCCACGCCGGACACGATCGTGGTCGGCACGCTCAGCGACCCCGCCAGCCTCGCGCCGCACCGGGCCACCGACCTCGTCGCCGCCGAGATCGTGGCGAACGTGTGCGAGACGCTGGTGCGCATGCGCCCGGGGTCGTTGCGCCCCGAGGGTGTGCTCGCGACGGCGTGGGCCACGCCCGACCAGCGCGTCTGGACGCTGACGCTGCGCGAGGGCGTGCGCTTCCACGACGGCTCTGCGCTCGACGCCGACGCGGTCGCGGCGAACCTCGAGCACCTGCGCAGCGAGCGCGGCTTCCCCGGCCACGCCACGCGGCTCGGGCCGCACGTGGTCGAGGTCACGCTCGACCAGCCGAACGCGGCCCTGCTGTCGACGCTCTCGCAGCCCTTCTTCGCGATGCAGAGCCCGGCGCGGCTCGCCGCTGCCACGCCGGTCGGCACCGGGCCCTTCCGGCTCGTGGCCGCCAGGCCGGGGCTCGTCGAGCTCGCCCCCTACCCCGAGCACTGGGCGGGTGCTCCGCGCATGCGGCGGCTCCTGTTCCGGCGCTTCGCGAGCGAGGACGCGCTCGCCCGCGCGCTCGCCTCGGGCGAGGCGGACGCTTCGGAAGCGCTCAGCCCCGAGCGGGCCGCCGAGCTGCGCTCGCACCAGGGCGTGACGCTCGACGCGCAGCCCGGGCTGAACCTCACCTTCCTGGCCGTCAACGACGAGCGCAGCCCCTTCTCGGACGTGCGCGTGCGGCGCGCGCTCTCGAAGGCGATGGACCGCGCGGGTCTCGTGCGCGAGCTGCTCGCCGGCCACGCCGAGCCCGCGAGCGCGGCGCTGCCTCCGGGCCTGCTCCCGCCCGACACGCGCGCGCGCGAGCTGACGCTCGACCGGGACACCGCCAGACGCCTGCTGGCCGACGCGCGCCTGCCCGAGGGATTCGCGCCGACGCTCACGGTCTCGCGGGCACCGCGCCCCTACCTGCTCGAGCCGCTGCAGGTGGCGGCGAGGATCCGCGACGACCTGGGACGGATCGGGCTCACGGTGCACCTGCGCGAGATCGAGAGCTGGGCCGAGCACGTGGCCGTGACGTCGCGCGGCGACTACGAGCTGGCGCTGCTCGGCTGGCGCGCGGACACGCTCGACCCGAACGACTTCCTGACGGCGCTCTTCGACTCGGGCTCGATCGGCACCACCAACCGCAGCCGCTATCGCAGCGCCGCCATGGACGGCCTGCTGAAGCGGGCGCGCCAGGACCGCTCGCCGGCCTCGCGGCTCGCGCTCTACCGGCAGGCCCAGGACCTCGTCCAGAACGACCTGCCGCTCGTCCCGCTCTACCACTCGGCCGTGCTCACCGCGTACCGCCGCGAGGTGCGCGGGCTCGTGATCGGCCCCACCGGCGTCGTGAGGTATGACAAGGCATGGAAACAGCCCTGAGCCCCGCCGCCTGGACGCTCGCCGCCGCCCTCGTGGGCGCCACGCCGGCGGCGGCAGCCCCGCTTCCCGCGAAGCCCGCCGAGCTCTTCGCCAAGCTGCACGCGCGCGTGCAGGCGGTCGACGCGCGGCTCGACGGTGTCCTCGGCGTCTACGTCGAGGACCTCAGCAGCGGGACCACGATCGAGCTGCGCGCCGACGAGCCCTTCCCGACGGCCTCGTCGATCAAGCCCGCGGTGCTCTACGAGCTCTACCACCAGGCCGACGAGAAGCGGCTCGACCTGCTGGAGGTCACGCGACCGCCGCTGCCGCGCGTGTCCGGGGGCGGCGTGCTGCAGGACCTCTCCGACCGCGTGAGCCTGACGTGGCGCGACCTCGCCGTGCTGATGATGCGCTGGTCGGACAACGAGGCCACCAACCTCCTGATCCGCCGCGTCGGCCGCGACGCGGTCAACCGGCGGCTCGACGCGCTGTCGCTCGGCAAGACGCGCCTGCGGCGCGAGATGATGGACCTCGCCGCGGCCCGGCGCGGCGACGAGAACGTCTCGACGCCCCGGGAGATGGCGCGGCTCGCGGCGGTCGTGGCTCGCGGCGAGGGCCTCTCGCCGGAGCGCGGGAAGGACCTGCTCGCCGTCGCGACCGTCGCGGCCAACGGCTCGGCCTTCCGCCGCGGGCTCCCCGAGGGCGTGCGCGCGATCAGCAAGCCCGGCGAGCTCGAGGGCGTGCGCTGCGAGATGGCCTGGGTCGACGTGCCCGGCCGGCCCTACACCGCCGCGATCATGACCGCCTATCTGAAGCGGGAAGCCGACGGCGACGCGGCGATCGAGGAGCTGTCGGCGGCGATCTACTCGACCTTCGACCGCCTGGCGCGCGCGAGCGACTACGGGCGCATCATCAGCGAGCGGGACACGGGCAAGTAGCGGGTTACGAGCCCCAGCGCAGTCCCACGACGAGCATCACGTGATCCTGGTCGAACGACTCCTGGCCGTGGCTCGTGCGCTGCCCGATCACGAAGAAGGCCGCCAGGTCGAGCTGCAACGCGCTCCCGATGCGGTAGCCCACGCCGACAGACGGCACGAGGAGATCGACGTCGTTGGCCGAGGGGACCAGGTGGTCGTCCTCGGTCGCGCCCGGCTGATACTTCAAGCCGCCGCGAAGCACGAGCTTCCTCGACGCGGCGTACTCCAGACCGACTGACGCCCTGAAGCTGTCCTTGTAATGCGTGGCCACCGTGAGTCGCCGCGGCCTGCGCCGTCGTGGCCGATCACCACTTCCGGCTGGGCGCTCCAGTTCATCCAGCAAGCGGACAGACCGAGCGTGAGTCCGGGATGCGGCCGGTAGCCGACGCCGGCCGTGAAATACCAGGGCACTCCGAGCTCGATCTGGCTGTCGTTCGTCGTCTCCACGCCGAACGCCGGGATGCTCGCGCGCTCCTCGCCATCCATCCGGACGCTGCTCGAGCTGATCGCGCCCAGCCCGACGCTCACCGAGTCGGTGGCCTGGTAGAGCAGCGCCGAGGTTCCAGCCGTAGCCGGAACGGCCGTTGTACTCGCTCTCGTAGTCCACGATCGCCGGCACGGGTTGGCTGATCGTCTGAGGCGCCCGGGTGTCGACGACCCCGACGAACATCGAGACGCCCGCGCCGGCCGAGAGGCGCTTCGTGATCTTGTAGGCCGCCGCCGCGGTGAAGGCCTGAACGCCCGCGGCGCTCTTCAGCTCGACGCCCGTGCCCAGGAAGTCCGGATACGCGGTCCCTCCGCCGCCGTAGGGAATGTAGTAGCCGAAGCCGAGCGCGAAACGGTCGAAGCGGTGCGCCGCGAAGAGGCCCGGCACGATCGGCTTCTCGTGGCTCTCGAAGACCGTGCCGGCGTTCTCGTACGTGAACTCCGTGAGCGACAGGTACCCGGATGCCTCGGCTCGCGTGGCGCGCGGCGCGAGAAAGCCGAGGCCCGCGGGGTTGTAGTAGACCGCCGACGCGTCGTTCGCGATGCCCGTGAAGGCGCCGCCCATCGCGATCGCCCGCGCGCCCACGAAGCTGTTGTCGAGGGCGCCGGCGACGGCTCGGTCGGCGTGAACACCGAAGGAAGCGCACAGGACCCAGAGGACGACCGCACGCTTGGGGTCCGGTCCGACCCTAGCCGCCAATGGCCCTGGTCATGGTGCGGGTGCTCACCCGTTCATCGCTCGTCGATCTCGGTCCGAACCAGGTCGTCGAACGTCTCGCGGCGCCTGATCAGCCGCGTCTTGCCGTTCTCGACGAGGATCTCCGCGGCGCGCGGCCGCATGTTGTAGTTCGAGGACATCGCGAAGCCGTAGGCCCCGGCGTCGCGCACCAGCAGCAGCTCGCCCGGCTCGGGAAGCTCGAGCTCGCGGCCGCGCGCCAGGAAGTCGCTCGACTCGCAGACCGGCCCGACCACGTCGACCCGCTCGGCCGCGCGGCCGTGCGAGCGCACCGGCTCGATGCGGTGGAACGACTCGTAGAGCGCCGGCCGCAGCAGGTCGTTCATGCCCGCGTCCACGACCACGAAGCGCTTGCCGTGGCCCTGCTTGACGTACAGCACGCGCGTCAGCAGCGCGCCCGCCGCGGCCACCAGCGAGCGGCCCGGCTCGAGCACCAGCAGCAGCGGCAGCCCTTCGAGCTCCGGCAGCACGGCCGCCGCGAGCCGGCTCGGATCCGGCGCACCGCTGCCGTCGTAGCTCACGCCGAGGCCGCCGCCGATGTCGATCGTGCGCAGCGCGAAGCCCTCGTCGAGCAGCTTCCGGCTGAGCCCCGCGAGAGCCCGCACGGCCGCGGTGATCGGCTCCGTCTCGACGATCTGCGAGCCGATGTGGCACTGCACGCCGACCACCTCGATCCCGGGCAGGCTGCGGGCCCGGCGCAGGATCGCAAGTGCTTCGTCGATGTCCACGCCGAACTTCGTCTCGCGCAGGCCGGTCGAGATGTAGGGATGCGAGCGCGCGTCGATGTCCGGGTTGACGCGCAGCGACACGCGCGCCCGCTGTCCGCGCGCGGCCGCGGCCGCGGCGATGCGGGCGATCTCGTCCTCGCTCTCGGCGTTCCACTCGCCGATGCCGTGCTCCAGCCCGAGCGCGATCTCGGCCTCGGTCTTGCCGACGCCCGCGAACACGATGCGCTCGGACGGGAAGCCCGCCCGCCGCGCCGCGAGCAGCTCGCCGCCCGAGACGATGTCGGCGCCCGCGCCGAGCCCCGCGAAGAGCCGCAGGAGCGCGCCGTTGCCGTTGGCCTTGACCGCGTAGCAGATCCGGTGCGGCACGCGCGCGAAGGCACTCGCGTACGCGCGGTACGCGGCTTCGAGCGCCGCGCGGCTGTAGACGTAGAGCGGCGTCCCGTGCTCGGCCGCCGCCTGCTCGAGCGAGACACCGTCGCACGCGAGCGCTTCGCCGTCGCGGGTGAAGCCGCTCACGCGGCCGCTCCGCCCGCGGGCAGCTCGGCGCGACTCCTGGCTTCTTCCTCGGACAGCAGCTTCGCCACCACGCCCGAGAGCCCGAGCACGCCCACGAGGTTCGGGAAGATCTGCAGCCCGTTCATCAGGTCGCCCCAGGCCCAGACCAGGTTGACCTTGCTGATCGCGCCAAAGACCACGAGGCTGCAGTAGACCCAGCGGTAGGGCGTGACCACGCGCGGGCCCAGGATGTACTCGAGGCACTGCTCGCCGTAGTAGGCCCAGCCGATCAGCGTCGTGTAGCCGAACATGAAGGCGCAGAAGGCGACCACCCAGCCGCCCACGACTGGCACGGCGTGGTTGAAGGCCGCCGCGACCGCCGCCGTGCTGGTGAGGCCGGAGCTCCAGACGCCCGTGACCAGGATCGTGAGCGCGCTGATCGTCGAGGTCACGAACGAGACCACGAACACCTCGAGCACCGCGGCGTAGCCCTGCCGCACCGGCCGCTCGCTGCGCGCGGTGCCGTAGGCCACGGCCGCCGTCCCGTACCCGGCCTCGTTCGCGTACATGCCGCGCGCGAGCCCGTAGCGCATCGCCACCATGATGCCGATCCCGGCCGCGCTGCCGGCCGCCGCGCGGAACGAGAACGCTTCGCGCACCACCAGCAGCAGCGTCGCCGGCAGCCGGTCGGCGTGCAACAGGATCACGAGCAGCCCGCCCGCGAGGTACAGGATCACCTTGGCCGGTGCCAGCCGCTCGGCCACGCGACCGATCGAGGTCACGCCGCCGATCACCACCAGCCAGGTGAGGATCGCCACCACGATCCCGGTCGCGAGCGTGGGCACGCCCAGCTCGCTCTGCAGCACGACCGCGATCGAGTTCGGCTGGGTGAAGGGCGTGGTGGTGAACGCCGCGACGCCGGCGACGAGCGCGTACAGCCAGCCGAGCCGGGGCATGCCGAGCCCCTCGCGCAGGTAGTGCATCGGGCCCGCCGACAGGTGTCCGCCGCCGAGCTGCCGGTAGCGAACGCCGAGCACGGCCTCCGCGAACTTGATCGCCATCGCGACGAAGCCGTAGCACCAGATCCAGAAGAGAGCGCCCGGGCCGCCGGAGACGATCGCCGTCGCGACGCCCGCGATGTTGCCGGTCCCGATCGAGGCGGCGAGCGCGGTGGTGAAGGCCTGGAACGGGCTGAGCGCCCCCTCGCTCGCCGACGGCGCGCGCCGCAGCGAGGCCAGCACCTCGCGCCAGTGCCGCAGCTGCACGAGCCGGAAGCGCAGCGTCAGGAAGATCCCCGCGCCGAACAGCAGCGCGATCGTCCAGGGGCCGAAGATGAGGTCGCTCGCCGTGAAGACCGCGCGGGCGAGGGCGGCTCCCGCCCGGGTCATCACGTCGCTCGTCTCATCCACTCTCGCGCCCTCGTCTCCTCACCGGCGCCGCCGGTGCGCCATCGCTCCGCCGGCGACTCGCCGCCGGGTCATGATAGTCCAGCGCAGGGCCGTGTTAGCCTTCTCGGCTGCATGAACAGAAGGCAACTGATCGGAGGAGCCGGCGCGCTCGCGGCCGCGGCGGCGGCGCTGCAGCGCGCCGAGGCCCTGGCCGCTCCGGCGCCGGACGGGCTCGAGGTCGACGTCCTCCGGCTGCACCTGCGGCACACCTGGACGACGACGATGTCGTCGAGCGAGTACCGCGACACGATCGCGCTCCGCTTCACGCGCGAGGGCACCACGGGCATCGGCGCGGGAGCGCCGATCGTCCGCTACCAGGAGAACGCCGCGGACGGCAAGCGGGCGCTCGACGCCGTCGCTTCGCTCGCCCGCGCCGCCGATCCCTGGCGGCTCGAGGGCTTCCTGGGCGACGCCTTCCGGAAGCTCGAGGGGCAGTACGCGGCGCGCGCCGCCCTCGACATCGCGCTCCACGACTGGACCGGCAAGCGGCTCGGCATCCCCGTCTACCGGCTGCTCGGCCTCGACCCGGGAGAAGCCCCGCTCACCACCTTCTCGATCGGCATCGACACGCCCGAGATCACGCGCCAGAAGGTGCGCGAGGCCGCCGAGTTCCCGGTGCTCAAGATCAAGGTCGGCCTCGACAGCGACGAGGCCACGATCGACGCCGTGCGCAGCGTGACCGGCAAGCCGCTGCGGGTCGACGCCAACGAGGGCTGGAAGGACAAGGAGACGGCGATCCGCAGGCTCGAGTGGCTGGCGCGCAAGGGCGTCGAGCTCGTGGAGCAGCCGATGCCGGCCGCCCTGCTCGAGGAGCAGGCCTGGCTCAAGGCGCGCTCGCCGCTGCCGCTCTTCGCCGACGAGAGCTGCCTGCGCGCGGCGGACATCCCGAAGATCGCCGCGGCGTACCACGGCGTCAACGTCAAGGTCGACAAGGCGGGGGGGCTGCGCGAGGCGCTGCGCATGATCCACGTCGCGCGCGCCTGCGGCCTCCAGATCCTGCTCGGCTGCATGATCTCGAGCTCGGCCAGCACGACGGCGGCCGCGCAGCTCTCGCCGCTCGTCGATTTCGCCGACCTCGACGGCCACCTGCTGGTCTCGGACGATCCCTGGGAAGGCGTCCGCGTCCAGAACGGCCGCCTGGTGCTCTCCGACCGGCCCGGGCTCGGGCTCGTGCCGAGGAAGGCTAGCGCGCGAGGCGCCCGGAGCTACTCGCCTTCTCGGAGGGATCCGGCTCATGTACGCGTCGGCGACGCGGCGCTGGTCGATGCCGACGAGCCGCGCGTACTCCTGCAGGAAGCCCCGCAGGTAGACGGGAGCGGGCAGCAAGGCGAAGCGGTCCTCCTCGATGTACTCGAGGTAGCGCATCCCGATCTTCGTGACCGACGCGATGTGGCGCAGCGACATGCCGCGCGCCTCGCGCAGCCGCCGCAGGTCGGCGCCCGTGAGCGCCGCCGGCAGCTCGGCCTCGGCGGGACCGGCCCCGGCCGCGGGCGTCGGGAACGCGAGCACGGGCGCGTCGGGCGGCAGGAAGCCCTGTGCCGCGTCGTAGGCGCTGCGCCGCGCGGCGTCGCTCAGGATCTCGTAGGCCTCGCGCACCCGCGTGCGCTGCGTCTCGGCTTCCTCGGGCTCGATCAGCGAGTAGGTCGCGACCGCCCCCTCGCCGTAGAGCTCGAGGCAGAAGCGATAGGCGCGCTCGACCTGCTCGGCCGAGGCGCGCGGCTCGAGCCCGAGCACGGCGTAGAGGTCCTCGAGCGCTCGCCCCGTCCCGGGCCGGCGCCGCGGCCGTCGGCTCAGTACCCATGGCCCATGCTCTCGCCCTTGACGAGGCCGCGCGTGAGCTGCCGGATCTCCTCGGCCGCGCGCGACGTGGGCGCGTCGGACATGAAGAGCCGGCGCCGCCGCACCGCGCGCCAGACCGCGTCGTCGTGGTGCACGAAGCCGGCGTAGGTCGCGCGGATCCCCAGGTGCCGGCCGCAGGCGGCCACGAGCTGGTGGCCGATCGCCACGTCGGCGGTCTCGCGCACCTCGTTCACCACGAAGCGCGGCTGGAAGGCCGCCATCTCGCGCCGCAGCGTGCGGGCCGACTCGCCGTCGTCGCTCTCCACCCGCGCCAGCAGGTCGGCCGGCGTCTTGATCCCGAGCGGGTTCTTGGGGTCGAGCGCCGAATCGAGCAGCTCGCGCACCGGCTGGGTCGGGGCCACGGCGCGCAGCCGCCTGTAGAGCGCGCTCTTGATGAAGCGATAGCCGTTCTCGATCGACGTGGGCTCGGGCACCACCGCCAGGATCGAGACGTCCGACAGCAGGAAGAAGTCGAGGATGTTGTACGAGGTCCCGGCCCCGAGGTCGATCAGCACCACGTCGACGTCGAGCGCCCGCACCTGGTTCATCACCCGAACCTTCTGCAGGTGCTTGATGTTCGCCGCGGACAGCAGGTCGGAGGCCCCGCTGATCACGCGCAGCCCGGGCGCCTGCGTGTCCGTGAGCACCTCGTCGATCGTCGCGACCCGGCGCTGGATGAAGTCGCCGAGTGTGCGCTGCGGCTGCGGCAGCCCCAGGCACGTGTGGAGGTTGGCGCCGCCGAGGTCGGCGTCCACCAGAACGACCCTGCGTCCCATGCGCGCGAGCTGCCACCCGATCGAGGCCGCCAGCAGCGATTTGCCGATCCCGCCCTTGCCGCCGCCGATCGACCAGATCTGCCGGCGCGTAGTACTGGCCGAAATGCCTGGCAGGACTTCGGACACGCTCAGGGCCATTTCAAGCTCTCCACGACCAAAGTGAGCAATTTGCGTGCCGCTTTGTTCTTTTTCCAAACGGTCTGGGCGCGTACGTCGCGAGCTCGAGATCGCCAGGCTGGGACATCGCCCTAAAGCCCCTTGGAGTCTTGAAGTTCAAGGTGTGGGCGGCGCTCCAGTGCTCGTCGTTCAGGGGAGAAACGACGTCCTGCTCACCGGCGCCCTGGGCGACCGGAAGGAGGAGCACGGCCGCGAGGATCACCGCCTGAAGGTCCTTCAATCCAGACCCTTGGGCGGTTAGGGTACTTCAGCTCAGGTTTTACTTCAAGATCTGTCTGAAGTTCGGCCGACCGCGAGCCGGCCGGGCAGCTCCATCTTCATCGTCCGAACCTGAGACGGATCGAGTCCACGTCGGACGGCGATCATCTCGGCCAGGATGCTGATGGCGATCTCGTCCGGGGTCTGGGCGCCGATCTCGAGGCCCATCGGCGCATGGATGCGGGCGAGCGACTCCCGCGCGACCCCGCGCTCTTCGAGAGCCGAGACGATGTGGACCACCTTGGGCCGGCTGCCGAGCAGCCCCACGTAGCGCGAACCCCGCGCGAGCGCCGCCTCGAGCGCCTCGGCGTCGCCCTTGTGGCCGCGCGTGACGACTACCGCGTACGAGCGCGGGCCGAGCGTCATGCGCTCCGCGGCGGCCGCGAAGCCGTCGACGACGATCAGGTCGGCCTGCGGGAAGCGCTCGGCGTTCGCGAACTTGACGCGGTCGTCCGCGACCTCGACCCGGAAGCCGCACGCCTTGGCCATCCGCGCGAGCGGCTGCGCCACGTGGCCCGCGCCGAACAGGCACAGAACGGGCGTGCCCTCGATCGGCTCGATGAACACCTGCATCCTCCCCCCGCACACGAGCCCGTCCTCCCCCGCCTGCTCGGGCGTGAGGTCGTAGCTCACGAGCCGCGGCTTCGAGGCTTCGATCGCCTCGCGCGCGCGCCAGGACATCTCGGCCTCGAGGCAGCCGCCGCCGATCGTCCCGAAGATGCGGCCGTCGGCGAAGACGAGCATGCGCGCTCCGGCCTTCTGCGGGGTCGAGCCCTCCGTCGCCACGACCGTGACGAGCGCCGCCCGCTCGCCGCGGGCTTCCGCCTCGAGCGCCGCCTCCAGGACCTCGCGCACCGTCCCTCGCTTCAGTGAACCGGCGCCCCGAGCCGCTCGAGCGCCGTCTGGAGCATTCTACGGTCGAGCGGGTGCGGCAGGCACTCCCGGAACAGCCCCGCCTTGAACGCGGTGCCGTCGGCGGCGCCCAGCAGCAGGATCGGCACCGAGCGCGTCGCCTCCTGCGCCTGCAGCCGCTCGGCCACCTCGTCGGCGCGCAGCCGCGGCAGGATCCGCTCGAGCACGACGGCGGCCGGCCGCAGCCGCGCGCGCCGCCTCGACGGCCTCGACGCCGTCCTGGACCTCGTGAACCGCGAAGCCCAGGACCTCCGCGGCGCGCCGCACGTCCCGGCGCGTCCCGGCGTCGGGCGCCCCGACCACGATCACGGGCGCGCGCGCCTGCGCCGCCGCGCCGAAGAGCGGCAGCGTGAAGCTGAAGGTCGAGCCCTCGCCGAGCGTGCTCTCGACCTCGAAGCGCCCGCCGTGGGCGCGCACGAAGCGCTCGCAGATCGAAAGGCCCAGGCCGAAGCCCTCGATCCCGCTCGTCTTGCGGTCGTGCAGGCGCGAGAACGGGCGGAACAGCCTGGCGACGTCCTCGGCCGCGATCCCGATCCCGCGGTCGCTCACGCTGACCCTCGCGAGCTCGCGCTCGCGGCGCACCGCGAGGCGCAGCTGGCCGCCCCCTGGCGAGTACTTCACGGCGTTCTGGAGCAGGTTCTCGACCACCTCCGCGATCCGCTCGCCGTCCGCCCAGGCCGGCAGCGGCTCGTCCGGCAGCTCGACCACCAGCGGGTGCGCGGGGTCGGTCGTGAAGTGGTTGGCGGCCTCGCGGATGCGCGCCGACAGGTCGACGAGCTTGAAGTCGAACGCGAACTGGCCGGTCTCGAGCCGCGTGGTGTCGAGCGTGCGGTCCATCAGCTTGGCCATGCGCGAGGCGGCCCCCACGATCGCCTGCGCGCGGCCGTGCTGCTCCTCGTCCTCGGCCTCGGTGCTCAGCAGCTCCCCGAGCCCCAGGATCGAGGCGAGCGGCGAGCGGAAGTCGTGCGCCACCACGTTGACGAGCTCGCTCTTGGTGCGGTCGAGCTCGACGAGACGCGCGTTCGTCTGCTCGAGCGTCGCGTAGAGCTCGGCGTTACGCAGCAGGATGCCGATCCCGTCGGCGAGCGTCTGCAGCGTGATCACCTGGCCGCGGTCGAAGGCCCCGGGCCGGTCGCCCTCGACGTAGAGCACGGCGATCACCTCGTCGGCCGAGAGGATCGGCACGGCGAGAGCGCTCTGCGCCGCGTGCGACTGCGGCGCGAAGCCGGCGTCGCCGGCGCTCGCCACCACGGTGACGCGCTCGCGCAGCGCCCGGCCCTGCGGGCCGGCGCCGAGTGGCGCCCCCGCCCAGCCCTCCTCGCGTCCGCTGCGGCCGGCGGACGCCGCGAGCCGGAAGACCTCGCCCTCGGGCACCAGCATCGCCACGAGCGGCGGCCGGAAGGCCTCCTGGATGCGCCTCACCGCGGTCTCCAGGATCCGCTCGCGAGACAGCAGGGCCGCGGACTCGCGCAGCACGGCGTTGACGAGCGCGAGCTGGTCGCTGCGCTCGCGCTCCGCGGCGAACGCCACCGAGTTGGCGACCGCGATCGAGAGCTGGCCGGCGAAGCGCGTCAGGTATTCGAGGTCGTCGTCCGTGAAGGGGGGCGAGCCGGGCCGCCGCGTCGCGTTCAGCACGCCGTAGAGCACGGTCGCGGCGCGCTCGCGGTCGAAGTGCGTGAGCGGCACGCAGAGGATCCGCGCGACGGGGTTGTCGCGCCTCACGAAGTTCTCGTGCCGCTCGGCGTCGTTGACGAGCACCGGCAGCAGGTCGCGCGCCACGCGGCCGGCGATGCCCTCGCCGAGCCTGAAGCTCGGCCGCGGCTCGGGCGGCGGCGACGGCTCGCTCGCCCACACCGCGAAGAGGCGCAGCAGCTGCTCGCGGTCGTCGAAGCGGAACACCGAGGAGTGCTCGGCCTTGATCAGGCGGCCGGCCTCCTCGGTCGCTCGTCCGAAGAGCGCCTGCAGGTCGGTGAGCGCGGACGTCTCGAGCCCGAGGTCGTAGAGCGTCGCCATCTGGCGCGCCAGGTGCTCGGTCGCCGCCTCGCTCTCGGCGCGCCGCAGCGCGAGCGCGAGCTGCCCGCCGAGCGTCGACAGCAGGCTGGTCTCCTCGTCGTCGAACGCCCCGGGACGGCCGCGCACGACCGTGAGCACGCCGAGCGCGTGCTCGCCGGCGCGCACGGGCACCGCCAGCTCCGTCGCCGACTCGTTGTGCGAGGCCTCGAGCGGCGAGGCGAGCCGGAGCGCCCAGCGCAGCGCCTCGGGATCCGAGGAGAGCGGCCCGGTGCCCGCCTCGGCCTCGAGCACGAGCGCCCCGTCCTGGCGCGGCGCGTGGAAGGCCGATCGCTCGTAGCCGAGATCGCGCTGCACGCGCCTCACGGTGAGCTCGAGCAGCCGCGTGCGGCCCGAGACCGCCGCCATGTCTCCCACGAGCGCCGCCAGCCGCTCGAAGCGCGCGGCCTGCCTCCGCTTCTGGTCGAAGGTCTGGCGGCTGCGCAGGAACGTCGCGACCGGCCCGGCGAAGGTCGAGAGGATCTGCACGTCGCCGTCGCTGAAGCCGCCCGGCTTGTCGGCCGCGCCCAGCAGGCCGATCAGCTCGCCCTCGGCGACGAGCGGCACGAGCACGACCGACTGCGCCTCGGCCATGATGCCGATCTCCTGGGCGAGGCGCGGGTCGAGCGCCGGCGAGTTGCTGACGTAGGGCCGGCCGCTGCGCGGGCTCCAGAGGCTGCGGTACTCGGGACGGGCCACGTAGCGGAACGACTTCGCGCGGTCGTCGCTCAGGCCGTGGACGGGCAGCGCGGCCTCCATCGTGCGGGTCGAGGGGTCGTGGAGCGCGATCCCCACGATCGGCGCGCCGATCAGGCCGGCGAGCCGCTGCGTGAGCATGCGGTTGAACTCGGCGGGCTCGGCGATCAGCGACCAGTCGCGCCCGATCTCGTGCAGCCGCGCCAGGTCGCGCGCGCGCGACTGCGCCTGCTCGCGGCTCAGCGCGAGCTCGTCGTGCGTCGACTTGAGCCGCAGGAAGGCGCGCACCTTCAGGATCAGGGCCGGCGTGTCGATCGGCTTGTGCAGGAAGTCGTCGGCGCCCGCCTCGTACCCGCGGCGCACGGCGACCGGATCGCCGAAGGCCGTCATCATGATCACCGGCAGGTGCGGCCCGTGGGCCTCGCGGATGCGCGCGCAGGTCTCGAAGCCGCTCATGCCCGGCAGCCGGACGTCGAGCAGGACGAGGTCGAAGCCGCCGGCCGCGAGCGCGTCGAGGCCGCGCTCGCCCGATTCGGCGCGGTCGGCCACGTAGCCGTGCAGGCTCAGCAGATCCAGCAGCGTCTTGCCGATGTGTGGGTCGTCGTCGACGACCAGGACCTGGGCCATGAGCGGAAGGGCAGTTTCGCGCCCGTGGCCGCGGGCGTCAAGGCGGCTGAGATATACTTGCGCCTCCGGAGCCCCTCCAGCATGTACGAGACGTCAGCGCCGCGCGATGGCCTGGCACTGCTCGCCGAAGCGTTCCGCTCGCGGCGAACGGGCGTCCTCGTCGTCGGCGAGGGCCAGGACGCGATCCACGTGAGGCTCGAGGCCGGCCAGGTCGTGGCGCTCGGGCCGCCCGCTCCCGAAGCCCAGGCCCCGAAGCTTCCCAAGCCGAACGACTCGGTCCACCTGCGGCTCGAGCGCGTGCTGGCCGAGATCGGGATGCGCAAGCCCACGGAAGCGCCGCGCCAGCCGGAGGCGTCCACGTCGACGCCGCTCTCCTCGGCGAGCCTGCGCGAGCGGCTGATCGCGAGCCTGGCCGAGGACGTGCGGCCCGTGCGCTTCGACGACGGCGCCCCGTCGCCCGAGGGTGTCGTGGCCGTCTCCGTCGTGACGGAGCCCCTGATCCTCGAGGCCGTCCGGCAGATGCGCCACGACGAGGCGGTGCTCAAGGCGATCGGCGACCTCGACCAGCTGCTGGTCGCGACGACCGCGCTCGCCGACGAGCGGACCCTCACGCTGACCGAGGGCTACCTGCTCTCGCGCATCGACGGGCTCGCCTCGGCGCGCCAGGTGCTCGAGCTCGTCCCCCTCGATCCGGGGGACGTGGAGCGGACGCTCCTCGGGCTGCTGCTGACGGGACGCGTCGAAACGCGCGCGGCGCCCTATCCCCGACGGGTGCCCGCGACTGCGCCGCTCGCCCCGCCGCCAGCCGCTTCTCCCCTCCCGGCTGCCGAGCCGCCGCAGCCGGACGCGGCGCACGAGGAGGCGATGCCGGTCGCCGAGGCCATCCCCGAGGCTTCGGAGGAGCCGCCGTGGGAGGCGCCCGCAGCGGAGCCCGTCGAGGAGCCGGTGACGGAGCCCACAGAGGAGCTCCCGAAGACGGCGCCGCACGTCGTGGCGGAGTGGACACGGGAGCAGGAGCGCGCGCAGCCCGAGGTCGTCTCCGAGTCGATCGAGCCGCCCGTGGCCGCGCCTGTGGACGAGGCTGCGGTCACTCAGACCGTCGAGATTCGGGCCTTCGAGAGCCCGGTCGCCGACGACGCAGTCGCAGAAGACGCGGTCGCCGAGAGCCCGGCCGAGACCCCGACGGCCGAGTACCCGATCGCCGCGAGCGTAGCCAGCGCCGCGCCGGACGGCGAGGCCGTCGAAGCCATGGCTGCCGCGAGCCAGCCGGCCCCGAGCAGGCCGACGGCGAGCCAGCCGGTCGACTCGGCGGTTCTCGAGCGCCGCCGCGAGATCCTGGAAGTCTTCCAGTCGCTCCCGCTCAAGAACCACTTCGAGGTGCTGGGCGTCGAGCCCGGCTGCAACGACGACGAGGTGAAGCGCGCCTACGTCTCGCTCACGAAGCGCTTCCACCCCGACGCGCAGCGTGACAAGCGAATCGAGGACATGCACGACATCCTCGAGGCGATCTTCATCCGCGTCCAGGAGGCCTGGGAGGTGCTCGGCGAGGCCAGGAGCCGCGCCTCCTACGAAGCGCGCTCGGGGATCGTCCGGCGCCCGCGAGGCGCGCGGCCCGCACAGCCGGCGCAGCCTGCACAGCCGGCGCCGCCGCGCGTCGCCGCGCGCGGCCGTCCACCACCGTGCCGACGCGGCCGGCTCCGGCCGAGTACGTGCCGCCCGAGGAGATCCTGTTCCAGGTGCGCCGGCTGCTCGCCCAGGCACAGTACTGGGACGCGATCCAGATCCTGGAGTCGACGCTGCCCGGGATGGAGCCGCGCAGCCAGCAGCACCGGGGCCGGCTGCTGCTCGCGCGCGCCTACTCGAAGAACCCGAACTGGCTGCGGCGGGCGGAGGAAACGCTGCACGAGCTGGTGCGCGAGGACCCGACCAACGCCGACGCGCACTTCGAGCTCGGGATGATCTACAAGACGAGCGGCTTCCCGACGCGAGCCCAGGCGATGTTCAAGCGCACGCTCGAGCTGCGGCCCGGGCACAAGGAGGCTTCCGCCGAGCTCGGGATCCCGACGGACGGCGGCACTCCGCGAACCGGGCTGCTCAAGCGGCTGTTCAAGCGAGGGGGTAAGGCTTCATGAGCTCACGCAGGGCCGTTGGTCTGCTGCTACTCGTGCTGGCGCTCGTCCTCACGTTCGTGGCCTTCGGCTCGCCGAGCTTCACCTGGGGCAACGAAGGCGTGCGGGTGCAGCATCCCTGGGCGCAGGCGGTCGCGGCCTTCG
This sequence comes from uncultured Acidobacteriota bacterium, assembly GCA_963724555.1. Taxonomy (GTDB): domain Bacteria; phylum Acidobacteriota; class Vicinamibacteria; order Fen-336; family Fen-336; genus DATBSL01. Next base: position 206,789 of record CAVRVE010000020.1, on the reverse strand, counting down.
GCGCCGCGCTCGCGCTGGCCGGAGCGGCCTTCGGCTTCGAGCGCCCCGCTCCGCGAGTGGCGCTGGGGCTGGCTGCCGCCGCGCTCGTGGGCCTCTCCGCCGACCACCTGGCCTGGCGCTTCGAAGCGATCGACGCGGGCGTCAACGAGCGCTCCCTGCGGGGCGCCGTGAGCCTGCGCTGGAACGAGATCGTGTCCGTGGAGCCCAGCATCGGCGCGGTGACGCTGCGCTCGCGCAGCGGCAAGCGGCTCGTGATCGGCACGAGCCGCTTCGAGCCCGACGAGCGCGTCCGCCTCGAGCGCACGATCGCGCGGCGAGTCAGGGAAGCCGCGATCAGATGAACAGGTGCTCGTCGTCCTCGGTGTGGCTGCGGCGGCGGTGCGCCTGGGGCGGGCCGGGGGCGCCGCGCCCGAGCTGGGTGTAGACCTCCAGGCCGCGCTGGATCCCGCGCAGGAACGCGAAGATCCCCCCGATCGGCTTGAGCGGGCGCACCACGAACTGCTGGATCACGCCCGTGGTCTCCTCGATCTTGTCGATCGTGTCGGCGAGCAGCAGGTCGACACGCCGCGCCTGCAGCGTCGCGAGGTCCGCGATCTCGGCGGCGGCGCGGCTGACGCGGGTCAGGTTCTCGAGCGCGGGCTTGAGCTCGCGGTCGAGCCGCGCGTTCGAGCTCGTCGACGCGGCGCGCGAGGCGCATGCCGGCGAGCGCCAGCCCGATCAGGAAGCCCGCCTGCACGAGCGAGGCGAGCGCGATCAACCCGAGAAAGACGACCCCCCAGGACTCCATGGAGCGCTACATCTTCTCCTTCTCGTCGCGGTAGGCCTGGCGTCCGGCCTCGACCGCCGAAGCGAGCCGCTCGCGGCGCCGCTCGAGCGCGTCCTTCTGGCGGTCCAGGTAGCGCGCGGCGTCCTCGGCCGCCTCGCGGCCCTTCTGGAGCGCCTGCTCGCCGACGTTGCGGCCGCGCTCCTTCGTCTCGCGCAGCTTCTCGCCGAGCATCTCGCGCGTCTCGCGGCCCGAGCGCGGGGCGAACAGGATGGCGAGCGCCGCTCCCGAAAGGGCTCCGACCATGAAAGAAAGGACGACGCCGGCCGTCCCACCACTGCGGTCGTCGTTGGACATGGCCACCTCCGTTCGAATCGCGTGAGTCCGCAATCAGAGCTTAGTCCAGCGCTGCGAAGGACCGCAAGGTGCGCCCGCAGCGGCGCCTCAGCCGTCGAGCGTCCGGGCGGCCTCGGTCGCGCTCCAGTCGAGGATGCGCAGCGTCACCCGCGAGATGACGGCGAGGTAGTCCATCGCCATGTCGAAGTTGTCCTCGAACAGGTCGAAGAGCACGTCGGTCTGGCCGTAGAGGCCCACCACCGGCGTCGCCGCCACCACGTCGTACCAGCGCGGCCTCTGGCCGAGCGCCTCGAGCGCGCCGAGCGGGAAGCCGGGGCCCGCCGTGAACTCGATGCCGCCGGGAACCGTCGCGCGCACGCTCCCGTCGCAGACCATCACGAGGTGGGCGGCCGGCTCGCCCGCGTGCCAGAGCGTCGTCCCGGCCTCGAAGCGGACCTGGGCCATCGTGCGCGCCAGCTCGGCGAGCGCCGTGATCGAGGTCCGGTCGAACACGGGCATCCGCCGCAGCAGCAGCAGCCGGTCCACGAGGTCGAGCTGGCGCCGATCCCGGCATCTCGCCCGCCGGCACCGGGAAGACCATGCTCGGGTCGAGCTTGTGCTTCTGCAGCAGCGAGAGCGCCTGGCGGCTCACCTCGCGCAGCATGTGCTGCAGGATCGGCAGCCGGTCCTCCAGCACGTCCAGGATCGCGTCCGCGTCGATCTCGAGCACGAGCGTGTCCTCGTCGGCCACCACCTGCGAGCCGTACTCCGCGCGCGCGCAGCACGGACATGCCCCCGATGCCCTGGCCGGGACCGACCGTGCCCACCTGGATCCCGTGCCGGAAGTCGGCGAGCCGCCCCTCGACCACGAAGAGCGCGCGCGCTCGCCGGGACGTCCTCGCGGAACACCACCTCGCCCTTCCGGTAGAAGCGCTCCTGCGCCACGTCGGCGAGCGCCGCGACCTCGGGCGTCGGCAGGCCGGAGAGCAGCGGGATGCGCTTCAGGTGCAGCAGCCGCTCGAGCGGCGGCACCATGCGCGCCACGTCAGGCACGCACGTCCTCCGGCTCGCGGCTGAGCGTCGCGAGCGTGCGCTCGAGCACCCGCGACAGGAAGAAGCTCTTCGTCCCGCGCGAGAGCTCGACGAGCCGCGGCCGCAGCGACTGCGAGCCCGAGCTCGCCGATGTGGTGCACGGCGATGCAGCGCAGCGCCTCGCCGCCCTCGTCGAGCATCCGCTCGAGGACGGCCTCGTACCCGAGCGGCCGCACCGCGTAGAGCTCGCCGGCGCCGGCGAGGCGCTCCGCGTCGCCGGCCTCGCCGACGACCGCGAGGATCGGAGCACGCAGCGGCGGCCGCAGCAGGTTCTCGAGCAGCTCGCGGCTGCTCGAGCGGGCGCGCGGGTCTCGCGAGCGCAGCCCGCGGTGGATGTCGCGGAAGTCCTCGCCGCGGTACTGGAGCGCCAGCAGCCGCAGCAGCCGCTCGATCGCCTGCGCTTCCTTGTCGCGCAGCAGCTGCACGAGCAGGCCGTGCCCCGGCCGCGCGCTCGCCGGGATCCGTGACGGCGCCGGCCTCCAGGACGCTGCGCCAGTGCAGCGCCCGGAAGACACCCTCGACCGTCGCGCGCGTCGCCGTCGCCAGCAGCTCGGGATCGAGCTCCACGCCCGCCGCGGCCGCCAGCCGGTTGAGGCCGCGCAGCATCCGGTAGCGGATCGCGCCCACGCGCTCCTCGATGATGCGGCGCTGCAGCACCTCCGCCGCGGGCTGCGGGTCGAAGAGAGCGACCGTGCGCGGCAGGTGCCGCCGCAGCTCGACGGGCAGCGAGGCGTCGCCGAGCGCCTCGTCGAGGAAGGCGAGGCCCTCCGGCCCGTAGGCCACGAGCGCCGCCCGCGCGTCCGCCGCGCACCTCGCGCTGGCCCATGAGCTCGAGCAGCACCGGCAGGAAGCTCGGGCTGCGCAGCTGTCCCATCGCGCGCGCCACCTGCACGAGCGTCGCCGGTGCGCCGCGCTCGGCGAGCCAGAGCAGCATCGCCTCGAACGCCGGCAGCGGCTGTGCCGCGATCGCCCGCGCCAGCCCCGTCCACGTCTGCTGGTCGCCCTTGCGCGCCAGCTCCTCGAGCGTCTGCATCGCCGAAGCGCTCTCCCAGCCCCCCGCGACGCGGCCGACCGCCGCCGTGGCGCGCACGAGCGGGCTCGCGTCCTCGGCCGCCGTCCGCAGCAGCATCTCCTCGGGCGCGACGCGCGTGCGCGCCCGCAGGGCCGCCGCCCGGATCTCGGCGTCGTCGTGCTGCAGCAGCCGGTCCGCGATCGGGACGAAGTCGGCGCGGCCCTCGCGCGCGAAGAGCTGCAGCGCGCGGAGCACCACGGCCTGCGAGGGGTGGTAGAGGATCAGCATCGGCACCAGGCGCGCGCGGCCCTCCGCCGCGAGCAGGTCGATCGCCGCGAGCACCTCGTGGTCGTCGGCGCTGTTGAGCGCGCCGATCAGCGTCTCGAGCGACGCGAGATCCACCGGCGGCAGGTCGAGCGCGGGGCGCAGCGTTCCCTCCCGCAGGGCGACGCGGAAGACGTCGAGGTAGAGGCCCTTGAGCTCCGACACGAGCGCGATCCACACGAGCGCCGTCGCCGCCGCCGCCCCCGCCAGCACCACGTCGCCGCGGCGCAGCACGCTCTCCGAGAGGATCAGCACCGACGCGATCGCCTGTCCTCCGCGCTGCCCGATGATGTCGACGAGCGGCTTGGCGCGCGCGCGCACGCCGGGCGCGAGCGGCACGAACAGAAGCTCGGTGCCGGTACGGTGGAGCGAGTTGCGGAGCGCTCCGTCGGTTCCCTTCAGCAGCAGCGCCGCGGCGAGCCCGCCGCCGAGCGCCAGGCCGGAGGCGCCGACGAAGATCAGCGACGGGCAGCACCCAGAGCGCGCGGTGCAGGCCGATCGCCTGGAACAGCCAGCCGCCGGCCACGAGCTGCGCGCCGAGCGACAGCAGGTTCAGGAGCATGTAGAAGCCGCCGAAGAAGCTGCCGAGCTCATCGGCCGGGATCGTGCGGGCGACCACGCTCTTGAAGACGTAGTCGGCGAGCGTCAGCGCGACCGTCGAGACGAGCACCAGCACGGCGAGCGCGCGCAGGTAGGCGTCACCGCGCAGCAGGCGCAGGCCCTCGCCGAGCGAGGCGCCGGCCGGCGGACGCTTCACCCCCTGCGCCTCGGCGCGCCCGAGCGCGAACGCCGGTCCGAGGGCGGTCACGGCGAGCACGATCGCGGCGGCGAGCACCAGCGTGGTGGCCGGCGCGCGCGTCGACAGGATCCTTGCCACGGCGGCGCCGGTCGTGGCGCCCAGCAGGCTGCCGGTCCACACCAGGCTGTAGAGCCGCTTGGCTTCGCCGAGCGTGTAGAGCTCGCCGAGCACCATCCAGAACTGCAGCACGGCGAGGCTGCCGAGCAGCCCCGTCCAGACGTAGAGCGCGTAGAGCTCGAGCGGGTGCTCGCCGCGCAGCAGCAGCCAGAACACGAAGGTGACGAGGGCACCGCCCCCGAGCAGGCGGCTGAGCGCGAAAGCCCCCCCCGCGCGCCGCCGTCCCCAGGGCGACTGCGACACCGCGACGGCGCACGCGGCGATCGCGATGTAGACGAACGCGAGCCGCGAGGCGGGCAGCCGCGCGAGGAAGAGCGCGTCGCGCGCGGTCTCGAGCAGCGTGTGCCCGGCGAGCGTCCCGAAGATCGTGAGGAAGGCGGCGAACGCGCCGCGGCGGTCCTCGGGACGCACTTTCGCGAGGCCCATTCAGCGGCTCGGCGCGCGTGACGGCGTCATTCGACGGGATCCTTCCGGAAGCTCCATTATCGCTATACTCCGACGAGATGCCCCAGCTCGTCGCGCTGATGGACGACATCCTCTTCCTGAGCCGCATCCGCGAGGCCGCGCGCGGCAGCGGTGTCGCGGTCAAGAGCGTGCGGGACAAGGCCGAGCTGCTCGCCGCCGCGCGCGAGGACACCCGGCTCGTGGTCGTCGACGCCGACAGCGTGCGCGTGCCCTGGGCGGACGCGCTCGCGGCGCTGCGGGCGGAGCCTTCGCAGGGCGAGATCCCGATCGTCGCCTTCGTGAGCCACGTGCGCCCCGATCTCGCGCTGGCCGCGCGCCAGAGCGGCGCCTCGCGCGTGCTCGCCCGCTCCGCGTTCGTCCGCGAGCTGCCCGAGCTGGTCGCCTCGCTCCAGAAGCCGCCCGTGGAGCAGCCCGGACGCTGAGTGCCCCCCCCGGCCGGCCCGGGGCGCCAACCAGCCTCGGACACTCGGCTTGACGAGCTCTTGACAAAGACTGTCAGTACTAACAGGGCTTTTCGGCCAATCGGCCCGTTGTGATAGCCTCCGGCCGAGGGGGAGGGTCTTTTTCCCCCTACGTTTGGAATCCCTGTAATCGCGGCGGAGCCAAGGGCTTTCGGACCGCAACCGGCGCCGTCGCCGCGCCACCGGAGGACGACAGTCATGAGCAGGAAGTTCACGGCCACACTCGCCACTGCCCTCACCCTGGGCGCTCTCATCATGAGCGCCGAGGCCCAGCAGCACAGAGCGATTCGGCTCGGGAACCCGGCGACCCGGTTCTCCAAGCCCCTCAAGAAGGCCGACGATCTGCGCCTGCTGCTTCGCTCCGAGAAGTTGAAGGCCGACGTCGCCGCCGTCCTCGCGGACTACGGCTGGCAGGGAGACCTCGCCGATCTCGACCGTGCGGCCGCCAGCGCCGAGATCGTCGCGATCCAGGTGCCGACGAACACCCGGCTGCCGTTCATGGCCGCGCGCAAGAACAAGAAGGCCTACGCGATGCGCGACGTGCTCTGGGCCGGGAAGAAGCCGATCGACTCGTTCGGCTTCGAGTTCAGCTCGAAGTGCCAGCGCTATCGGCTCGTGACTCCGAAGGCGTGCAGCAACTTCTGGGTCGAGGACCTCGGCAAGGACACGTCGGACCCGGCGTGCACGCCGAAGGTCGCGCTTCCGCCGGTCGTCAGCTTGACCGGCGCCCAGAGCGTCTGCGTGACGCAGCCCGTCGAGTTCACGGTCAACGTGCAGAACCCGCCCTCCGACGGCAAGGTGACGCTGTCGGTCAACGGCAAGGAAGCGACGACGGGAAATCTGAGCGCCGGCTCGTTCACCTGGCGCTTCCCCGGCGCGGCGACGCCGGGCCGTTACGAGCTGAAGGCCGTCTCCGGCGGACAGTCCGCGACGAGCGTCGTCGAGGTGAAGCCCTGCGTGCCGACCTGCGGCCTCACGGTCACGCCGAACCCGGCGAAGGCCGGCAAGCCGATGACCGTCGACGTCTCCGGCTCGCGCGTCGCGGCGGGCGTCGCCGGCGGCATCAAGAGCGTGAAGGTGGAGGTCGTCCAGAAGGGCGCCGTGGTGCAGACCGTCGACATGCCCGCGCCGAACTTCGTCAGGAACGACGTCGTCGTCAAGAAGGGCGGCGTGACCACGTTGCGCGCCATCGCCACCGACGACGCCGGCCAGGTCTCCACGAACGCCTGCACGGCGGACATCGACGTGAAGGGCGGCTTCCCGATCTACGTCGGCGGCTACTTCGGCAAGGAGCGCCTGACGCACGACGACGTCGCCGACCACGAGGACCGCGTCACGGCTGCCACCGCTTCGACAGCTGCGACCGCTGCGAAGGGCCCGAGCGCCTCGAGCGCCTCGAGCGCCGCCTTCACCGAGTTCGCGCGCTGCTCGCCGCTCGGCGGGCTCACGATCGGCATCCTGCCGATGATCGGCGAGTCGGCGCAGCTCGACCTCGCGCTCGGCTTCAAGGGCGCCTTCGACGACGACGCGCACAACACGATGTTCGGCGACGCCGCGATCAACAAGGTCCTGAAGAACGGCTTCTTCGGCGGCGGCGTGAGCTTCTGGGACATCGGCAAGGATTCGTCGGGCGTCGGGCTGCTGCTGCAGGGCGGCTTCGACCTCGACAAGGACGGCAAGTGGCAGCTGGTCGGCCAGACGCGCGTGCCGTTCTTCAACCAGTTCGACAACATCGAGAACAACTACCAGCTCTGGGGCGGCATCCGCTTCCGTCCGAACGCCTGGAAGTAATCGATCGCTGAGCAGTAGGGCCACGAGGCCCATACGCCCTCGTCGGCGGCAACGCCGGCGAGGGCGTTTTCCTTTTTCCGCGCGCGGAATCGCGCGGGACGTGTCCGTCTAGCGCCACGGCGAAGTACGTTGACACGTCGAGCCGGCGGCGCCCATGATCCGCCCGACCTCGGCCCGGGGCATCGATGAACCAAGACACCCAGGACGTCAGCGGGCCGCCGCCGGCGCCGCGACGCGGGTTTCTGGCGCGGCTCGTCGACGGCCTGCGGCGGCCGCTGCGAAGGCGCGGGCTCTCGTCCTCGATCGGCCGCTACCGCGTGGTGCGCAAGATCGGCGAGGGCGGCATGGGCACCGTCTTCGAAGCCGTCGACGAGGTGCTCGGGCGCCGCGTCGCGATCAAGCGCCTGAAGGCGGTCGACGAGTCGGGCCGGCGCCGCTTCTGGCGCGAGGCGCGCGCCATCGCGCGGCTCAGCCACCCGAACGTGTGCCAGCTCTACGAGGTCGGCGAGGACGTGAGCGGGCCGTTCCTGGCGATGGAGCTGCTGAGCGGCGAGCCGCTCTCGCTGCGCCTGCGGAGCGGGCCGATGACCGCCGCAGAGGTCGTCGCGCTCGGGGCAGGCATGCTGGCGGCGCTGTCGGCGATCCACGCGGCCGGCCTCGTGCATCGCGACCTCAAGCCGTCGAACGTGTACCTGACTCCGTACGGACCGCGCCTCCTGGACTTCGGCCTCGTGCGCCACCTTCCGAGCGATCTCGCGCGCATGATGCCCTCCAACCTGGCGACGCCCGGCCCGATCAGCGGCACGCCGATCACCGACCCGCGCAACCTGATCGGCACGCCCGGCTACATGGCGCCCGAGCAGATCCTGCGGCCAGGCGGTGGACGCGCGCGCCGATCTCTTCGCAGTCGGCACGGTGCTCTACGAGGCGCTCGCGGGCCGCCGCGCCTTTCCCGGGACGAACGTCCTCGAGGTGCTCACCGCGACGCTCAACCAGGCCTCCGACCCGCTGCCCGCGCCGCTCGGGCGGCTCGACGCCGTTCCTGCGCCGCGCGCTCGCCAAGAAGCCGGCGGAGCGCTTCGCGACGGCGCAGGAGATGGCGGAGGCGCTGCATGCGGCCTCGGCGGCGCCGCCGGCTGGAGCTCGTGACCGCGCCGGCTCGGAGAACGGCGAGATCTTCGTCGGACGCACGGCAGAGCTCGCCTGGCTGCAGGAACGCCTGGACGGCTCGCTCGCGGGCGCGGGCGGCGTCGTCTTCGTCACCGGCGAGCGCGGCGCCGGCAAGTCGGCGCTCGTGGGCGAGATGCTGCGACGGGTGCGGGGGTCGCGCGTGCCGATTACGGTCGTGGCCGGCCGCTGCCTCGAGCACCAGGGGCCGCGCGATCCGCTCCAGCCGTTTCTCGACGCGCTCGGGCGCTTGTTCGGCACGTCGCGCGGTCGAGAGCAGGCGGTCGAGCTCGTCAAGACCTGGGCCCCGACGATAGGCGTGCTGATGCCGGCCGCGCTCGTGCCGGACCCGGACGGATCGCTCCACCGCCAGACGGCGGGCGCGACCCGCGAGCGGCTGATCCGCGAGGCGGGCGACTTCATCGATGCCGCCACACGGCTCTACCCCGTCGTGCTGCTGCTCGAGGACCTGCAGTGGGCGGACCCGGTGAGCGTCGAGGTGCTCTGTCACCTCGGGCGTCGCGCCGCTCGCCAGCGCTTCCTGATACTCGGCACCTGCCGCCCTTCCGAGGTCGAGGGGTCGAACCTGCCGCTTCACCGCGGCATGCTCGAGCTGCGCACGGCCGGCCACGGGCACGAGCTCGCGCTCGGCCCGCTCGACGCGCCCGACGTCGAGCAGTGGCTCGAGCGGCGCTTCCCCGGCAACGACTTCGCTCGCCGCGCTCGCTCCCCTGCTCCACGCGCGCGCCGAAGGCCTGCCGCTCTTCGTGCGCAGCCTGTTCGAGCTGCTCGCTGGCCGGCGCGACATCGAGCCGCGGCCGGGGGGATTCCAGCTCGCGCGGCCGCTCGAGGCGCTCGACCTCGAGCCGTCGAAGGACGTGAAGGACCTGGTGCGCGCACACCTCGCGACGCTGCCCGCAGCCGAGCGCGAGCTGCTCGCCGCCGCGAGCGTCCTCGGCAAGGAGTTCTCGAGCGCGATCGCCCGCGGCCTCGCGAGCGGAAACGAGCTCGAGCTGGAGGAGCGAATGCAGCGGCTCTGCCGCGTGAGCCGGGTGCTCGAGAGCCGCGGCGAGGAGGAGCTTCCCGACGGCGCGCTCGGGACGCGCTATCGCTTCGCGCACGGCCTCTACCAGCGCGTGCTCTACGAGGACCTCGTCGCCCCGCGCCGCGGCGAGCTCCACCGGCGGGCCGGGGAGCTGCTGGTGCGCCACTGGGGCGAGAACGCGCCGTCGCGCGCCGTCGAGGTGGCCGAGCACTTCGAGCGCGGCCGCGACCTCGCGCGCGCGGTCCGCTTTCGCACGCTCGCGGGCGAGCACGCCGTGCGCCGCTTCGCCGGCGCTGGAGGCCGTCGAGCACTACACGGCCGGGCTGCAGCTGCTGCACAAGCAGCCCTCTCCGGAGCTGCGGCCGCTCGAGACGGCGCTCTACGGCCGGCGCGCCGAGGCCCGGCTGCTGCTCGCCCGCTTCGACGAAGCGGCCCGCGACTACGAGGCCATGCTCGTAGCGGGCTCGCGAGGCGCGGCTTCCGGCCGCCGGCCTGCGAGGCGCTCGAGCGGTCTCTGCAACGCGCACTTCTTCGAGCAGCGGCCGCTCGAGATGGCGGCTCGCGCGCGCGAGGCGCTGCAGGCTGCCGAGCGCTACGGCTCGCCCCACCACCTGGCGGAGGCGCGCGGCCGCGTCGGCGCAGTCGCTCGTGATGGAGGGACGGCTGAAGGAGTCCCGGCCGCGCCCTCGACGCCGTGATCGTCGAGGCCAGGGCGAGCGGGTCGCAGAAGCGCGCTGCAGCTCGGCCTCGTCTACCGCGGCTTCGTGCACTACTGGCACTGCGAGTTCGCAGCGTGCGAGGCGCGCATGGCCGAGGCGCTCGTCCGTGTGCGAGGAGCGCGGCGACGGCTTCGAGGCCTTCGCCGTCCGCATGTTCCTCGGCCTCGCGCGCGCCAACCAGGGTCGCATGTCGGAAGGCGCTGGCCGACCTCGAGCAGGCCGAGGTGCTCGCGGCTCGCAACGGCGATCGCTTCTGGCAGCCGCGGCTGGTCAGCCAGCAGGGCTGGGTCCACCGCGAGCTCGCCGCGGTCGAGCAGGCACGCGAGCTCGACGCGCGCGCGCTCGCCCTGGCGCGCGAGAACCCCTCGCCCTGGACGCCGGAGGTGGACGCGCTCTTCAACCTGTGCGTCGACGACGTGCGCGCCGGCAACCCGGACGGCGCTTCCGACCTGCTGGCGGTCCTCGAGGACGGGATCCGCACCCGCGACTGGTTCCGCTGGATGAACGACCTGCGCCGCGAGATGGCTGCGCCGCCGAGCACTATGCCGCGCGCGGAGCGTTCGAGGCGACGGCCACCAGGGCTGCGCGGCTCGAGACCGTCGCGAAGCGCCTGGGCGCGCGCAACTACCTCTGCACGGCGGCGCGGCTGCGGCGCCGAGGTCGACGCTGGCGACCGGAGGCAACGGCCGCGCAGCGCTCGCGAAGCTGGAGCACGCGCTCGGGCGCGCTGCGCGGCTCACCCCGCTCCGCTCGAAACCTGGAAGTCGCGGCGCGTGCTCGGGACTGCTGCGCCAGCGCCTGGGGGACGAGCGCGGCGCGCAGGCCGCCTTTGCGGCCGCCGCCGCCGACGTCGACACGATCGTGCACGGCACCGAGCAGCCGACCCTGCGCGAGAGCTTCCTCGGCAGCCCCGCCGTGCGCGAGGTGCTGCGTCAGGCCGGGCGCGCATAAGACGACGCTCGACGGCTCGCATTGACGCTCGGGAGCTGCTCCGAATAGCATCCGCCAGCCAGATTCAGAGGCCCGCATGATTGGCAAGACGGTCTCTCACTACCGGGTGGTCGAGAAACTCGGTAGCGGCGGGATGGGTGTCGTCTACAAGGCCGAGGACTCGCGGCTCGGCCGCTCGGTCGCCCTCAAGTTCCTGCCCGAGGGGATCGCCGCCGAGTCGCAGGCCCTCGAGCGCTTCCAGCGCGAGGCACGCGCGGCCTCCGCTCTCAACCACCCCGGGATCTGCACCGTCCACGACATCGACTCGCACGAGGGGCAGTGGTTCATCGCGATGGAGCTGCTCGAGGGTGCGACACTGCGCGACAAGATCGGCGGCCGGCCGATCGGAGCTCGGCGCTCTCCTGGACCTCGGCAGCCAGGTCGCCGACGCGCTCGACGCCGCGCACGCGAAGGGAGTCGTGCACCGGGACATCAAGCCCTCGAACGTCTTCGTGACGGAGCGCGGGCAGGCGAAGCTGATGGACTTCGGTCTCGCCAAGCTCGCGCACGACGCGCCGTCGGACTCGTCGGAACGGCCTACCGAGGCGGCGCGCGAGCTCACGGGCACGGGTACGGTGGTCGGGACCGTAGCCTACATGTCCCCCGAGCAGGTGCGCGGCGAAGCGGTCGACCCGCGCACGGACCTGTTCAGCATCGGCGTCGTGCTCTACGAGATGGCCACCGGGCCAGCAGGCCTTCAAGGGAACCACGACGGGCGTCGTCTTCGACCAGATCCTGAACCGCGAACCCGATCCACCGTCGCGCGGCAGCGCGGCGCCGTGCCGCCCGAGCTCGACCGCATCGTCGGCCAAGGCGCTCGAGAAGGACCGGGACGTCCGCTACCAGACGGCGCAAGCGATCTCCTGGCCGACCTGAAGCGGCTCCGCCGCGACACCACCTCGGGCCGCAAGGCCGCGCCCGCTGCGAGCGCGCCTTCCTGGTCGGCGGCGCCCTCGTCCGCCTCCTCCATGCGCGTGGCGGCCCCGGCGGGCAGTCGGCGGCGACGCCTGATACTGGGCGGCGCGGCGGTGGTGGCGGTAGCCGCGGCGCTCGGCGCGCTGGCGCTCTTCTCTGGCTCGCGACCCCGGCGGTTCCGAAGCTGAAGGACGTCAAGCAGATCACCTCCGACCAGGTGCCGAAGGGCCGCCCCTTGACCGACGGGGCGCGGCTCGCTCTTCACCACGAGATCACAGGGCTTCGGCTCGGGGCTCTCGCAGGTAGCCGTCACGGGCGGCGAAATCGCTCCGATCCGCGTGCCGCTGCCGGATCCGTTCCTCGTGGACATCTCGCGCGACGGAACCGAGCTGCTCGTGATCGCGAACCGCGAGATCGTCGGATCGACCGCGGCTCGCGAGCCCGCTCTGGATCGTCCCCGTGCTCGGCGGAACGCCGCGGCCCGTCGGCGACCTGCGTGTCGACGACGCCGCCTGGTCCCCCGACGGCCGGTCGATCGCGTACACGGTGAGCCGGGACGTCTTCCTCGTCGGCAGCGACGGCAGTGGCTCGCGCAAGATCTGGACGAGCGCCGAGGGAGACGCCAGCTACCCGGCGTGGGCCCCCGACGGCCGGCGGCTGCGGCTCACCGTGCGCAACCCCCAAAGCCAGCACGTGTCGCTCTGGGAGATCGAGCCGGACGGCACGAACCCACACCCGCTCCTGCCGGGCCTCGAAGCCCGAGCCTGCTGCGGACGCTGGACGGCGGACGGGAAGCGCTACGTCTTCGGAGCGGGCGACCGACCGCACCGACCTGTGGCTGCTGCCGGAACGCTCCAGCTGGCTGCTCTCGGCGGGAGCCCACGCCCGGTCCGACTCACGCAAGGTCCGCTCAACTACAGGTGGCCCGTGTCGTCGCGCGACGGGCGAAGGATCTTCGCCAACGGCTGGAGGCGCTCCGGCGAGCTCGTGCGCTGCCCGCTCGGCCCGGGCGAGTGCTCGGCGTACTTCGGGGGGATCGACGCCGAGGGCCTCAGCTTCTCGCACGACGGCAAGTGGGTGGCCTACGTGCCGGCCGACGGCAGCTTGTGGAAGCAGCCGCGTCGACGGCTCGGACAAGCAGCAGCTCACGTTCCCGCCGATCACTGCCGCGCTACCGCAGTGGTCCCCCGACGGCACGCGCATCCTGTTCGCGCAGCTCGGCCCGGGCGCGACCGTGAAGCTGCAGGTCGTCCCCGCCAATGGCGGCACTGCGCAGGAGCTCGTGCCCTCGGACACCGGCAGCCAGATCGACGGCAGCTGGTCGCCGGACGGCCGCAGGCTCGCCGTCGGGCGGACGATCTCGTTCGGCCAGGAGGACCGCTCGATCACCATCCAGCTCGCCGACCTCGACAGCGGCACGCTCGCGCCCATCGCCGGCTCCGAGGGGCTCTTCAGCCCGCGCTGGTCCCCCGACGGCCGCTACCTGGTCGCGATGTCGCACGACTCGCTGCGCCTGGCGCTCTACGACTTCTCGAAGCAGGCCTGGCGGCCCCTGCTGACGAGGCCGGGCATCTCCTACCCGACCTGGTCCAAGGACGGAGCGGCGGTCTATCTCGACGCGAGCAACGACGCGAGCGCACAGAGCGTCGAGCGCGTGCCGAGTGAGGCTTGCGGACGGCAAGGCCGAGATCGTGAGCACCTACCCGGGGCTGAAGCGGATCAATCGCTTCCTGGGCGTCTGGTCGACGCAAGCTCCAGACGACTCGATTCTGACGCTGCGCGACACGAGCCTCAACGAGATCTTCGCCCTCGAGCTCGAGGAGTAGGACGGGAGCTCAACCGACCCAGGAACGCGTCGCGCGCGGGCTTGCCCGACGCCTTCCAGAGCTTCAGGATCTCGTAGGCGATCACCGTCGTGTAGCTGACGGCGATCCAGACGAGCACGGCCTCGATCGGCAGGCCGAACCAGGCGTCGACGCTGACGCCGACCATCTGGCGCGGCTGATAGCCCCACCAGCCGTACGGGATCGCGAGCGTCGCCTCCCAGATCAGGCTGATCAGGACCATCGGGAACATCGTCAGGCTGAAGGCCGGCCAGTTGACGAAGCCACGCGCGCTCGGGAAGAGCCCCGCCGACGGAATGAAGGAAAGCCCCACGATGAAGGCGAAGTAGCCCGGGAAGCCCTCGGGGCTGTCCGAGACCAGCTTCTTGTAGGCGATCGCGAGGGCGATGAGCACGGCGCCCACGATCGCGGACGCGGGGTGGAAGCGGACGAGACGCGGAATGGCCGCGGCGGGGCCGTGGTAGTCGGGCACGTTGTAGGCGGCGAGCCAGTACTCGTCGAGCCACACGTAGATCAGCAGCACGGCCATGAAGCCCGTCAGGTAGAAGACGTACTCCTCGACCGGCACGGGGCCGCCGAGGGCCGGCGCGCCGATCCCCAGCGTCGCGCCGCGGTTCGGGAACACGAAGAAGCGGTTCGCGAAGAAGAAGTCGAGCCCGAAGCCGACGGGGACGAGGAGCGCCAGCGTCGAGAGGAAGGCCTTCTTCGGAACGCGCGGCTCGCGCCGCCGCAGGAACCAGGTGGCGATCACCGCGATCGGCACGAGGAACAGCAGCAGGCTGACCGTGTAGCCGAGCGGCGAAGGATTGCCGTCAGGGATCTGCAGCGTGCCCGGCGCGCGCACGCTGCGCAGCGTGAGCGCCGCCGGCACGCTCACGAGCCCGAGCATGACGACCACCGCCCACGGGCTCGGCCGCGGGGCGTTCGGATCGACCGGTCGGGCCATCCGAGCCTCCTTCCGAAGGCTGCCGTCCGTCAGTCGTCGCGCCGCACCGTCTCGGGCGAGAAGGCCGGCACGCACACGGCCACGTACTCGGCTCCCTCCGCGTGCGGAGTGCTGTAGCGCACCCACTCGCCGCGCGGCGCCACCACCGCCTGCCCCGCCTGCACCTCGAGCGCTCCGCTGCGCGTCTCGACGCGCAGCGTCCCCCGCAGCACCAGCGTGAACTCGTCGAACTGCGGCGTCTGGCCGGGCTCGACCCAGCCGGACGGGCTCGTCATGCGCGCGACGCTCACGCCCGGCGTCGCCGAGTTCACGAGGCCCACGAACTCCTCGATCCGCTTCGGCTTGTTGCCCGCCGACTGGACGATCGTCGGCTTCTCGATGAGACGCGCCATGGCCGCGCTCAGGCCGCCTTCGCGCTCAGCCCTGCCTCCGTCGAAGAGCAGACGAACAGCAGGATCACCACGAACGCCATCGCGGCCGGCCATAGCCAGATCGAGGTCCAGTCGTGGGTGGCCACGTTGTCGGCTGGCGAGCTGGTAGCCGTCGACGACGGCCCCGAGACCCACGTGCCGATCAGCATGCCCGACGCCGTAGGTGACCAGCGTGATGAAGCCCTGCGCGCTCGCCTGGATCGACTTGGGAGCGGCCTTGTCGACGTAGATCTGCCCGGTCACGAAGAAGAAGTCGTAGCAGACGCCGTGGAGCAGGATGCCGAGGTAGAACATCCAGCACGAGCTCGTCGGGCGTTGCCGAAGGCGAAGAACACGTAGCGCGTCGGCCCAGGCGGCCATTCCCACGACCAGCATCCACTTCACGCCGAGCCGTCGGAAGAAGAACGGCATCACCAGCATGAAGGCCACCTCGGACATCTGGCCCGAGGCTCTGCTTGGCGGCCGCGTTCTCGATCCCGCTCTCGTTCAGGAACAGGTTGGTGAAGTCGTAGTAGAAGGCGAGCGGGATGCAGATCAGGAGCGATCCGAGCACGAAGATCGCGAACGAGCGGTCCTTCATCAGCGAGAGCGCATCGAGCCCCAGCACGTCGCGCACGGTGACCTTGCGCCCGAGCGACTTCGGCGGCGTGTGCGGCAGCGCGAAGGCGTAGACGCCGAAGACGAGCGAGGCGGCGGTCGCGATCAGCAGCGGCGTGGCTGTCGCCTCCACCTCCAGCCAGCCCACGATCAGCCCCGCCACGATCCAGCCGATGGTGCCGAACACGCGCACCGACTGGAAACTGCTTTTCGGGGCTCGCCATCTGGTTGAACGCGATCGCGTTCACCAGCGCGAGCGTCGGGCTGTAGCAGAAGGCGTAGAGCCAGCAGCACCCAGAAAAACTCCGCGGGCGTCGCGACGCGTAGAGACGAGATACAGCAACGCCGCGCCGAGCAGATGCATCACCCCGAGCAGCTTCTCGGCCGCGAAGAAGCGGTCGGCGATCATCCCGATAAAGAACGGCGCGACGATCGTGCCCCACGGCATCGTGCTGTAGGCCGCCGCCACCTGGACGCCGTCGAAGCGGAGGCCCTGGACCGAGATAGGTGCCCATCGTCACGAACCAGGCGCCCCACACGAAGAACTGCAGGAACATCATGAGCGACAGCTTCACGCGCACGGCCGGCGTCAAGGTGAGCTCTGCGGTCATTCGCGGCCTCTCCTCTCGCTGCTCATTCGGTCGGAAGCGGATCGGGTCCCGCCGCGGCCCTGCCCGGGCGGGCCTTCTGACGCGCGAAAGGTAGCACAACCGGAGGTTGCGTCGCGTGCTAGAATCCGCGCTCGTCGCGCGCCGAAAACTCCCGAGCGCTTGCCGGGAGCCGAGCCTGACCGCGTGTTCACCGCTGTCTGACATCGAATTCGATCGGGAGGCCCCGGCATGAGCACAGTCGTTCCGCTGTTCGCGGTGACCAGCCACATCACCGGCATCGACTGGGTGGTGATCGCCATCTACTTCTGCATCCTGGGCGGCGTCGCCTGGTGGGTGATCCACAACCAGAAGGAGACCGCCGACGACTACTTCCTCGCCGGCCGCAACCTCGGCTGGTGGGTGATCGGCGCCTCGATCTTCGCGTCGAACATCGGCTCCGAGCACATCGTCGGGCTCGCCGGGACGGGCGCGACCGACGGCGTCGCGCTCGCCCACTACGAGCTGCACGCCTGGTGCCTGCTGGTGCTCGCCTGGGTGTTCGTGCCGTTCTACATGCGCTCGCAGGTCTTCACGATGCCGGAGTTCCTGGAGCGGCGCTTCAACGAGAAGTCGCGCTACGTGCTCTCGATCGTCTCGATCATCACGTTCATCGTGTCGAAGATCGCCGTCGGCATCTTCGCGGGCGGCGTGGTGTTCGGAACGCTGATGCCGGAGCTCACGCTCGACCTCGGCCCGCTCCACCTCGACGCCTTCTGGATCGGGTCGGTGCTGGTGATCGTGCTGACCGGGCTCTACACGGCACTCGGCGGCATGCGCGCGGTCGCCTACAACGACGCGGTGCAGGTGGTCGTGCTGATCGTCGGCTCGGCGGCGCTCACCTTCTACGGCCTCAACTTCCTCGGCGGCTGGGGCGAGCTGCGCCGCATCTGCGGCTCCGACATGTTCAACCTCTGGAAGCCGATGATCCCGCCCGGCGTCGAGGGCACCTGGGCGCCCGTGATCGAGAGGAGCGCGACGGGCGAGCTCACGCGCCAGGCCTGGTACTTCAACAGCTACTACCCCTGGGTCGGGATGCTGATCTGCGCCCCGATCATCGGCCTCTGGTACTGGTGCACCGACCAGTACATCGTGCAGCGCGCGCTCGGCGCACCCAACGAGAACGTCGCGCGCAAGGGCAGCATCTTCGCGGCGTTCCTGAAGCTCTTCCCGCCGTACCTGTTCATCATCCCGGGCCTGATCTGCTTCGCCGTCGCCAAGAGCGGCAAGATCCCCGAGCTCGCGGTCATGATCGGCCCCGACGGCAAGGCGATCGGCCCCATCGCCCAGGGCGCCTTCCCGATGATGGTGCAGTACCTGCTGCCGCCGGGGCTGCGCGGCCTCGTCGTGGCGGGCCTGCTCTCGGCGCTGATGGGCTCGCTCGCCGGCGTCTTCAACGCCTGCTCGACGCTCTTCACCGTCGACCTCTACAACAAGTGGAAGCCGCAGGCGACGCAGAAGCAGATCGTGCGCACGGGCCGGATCGCCACCGCGACGATGGTGGTGATCGCGCTCGCCTGGATCCCGGTGATCAAGGGCGCCCACGGCCTCTACAACTACCTGCAGGCGATCCAGGGCTACCTCGCGCCGCCGATCTTCGTGGTCTTCTTCGTCGGCGTCTTCTGGAAGCGGTCGAACGCGGCGGGCGCGCTCTGGGCGATGATCATCGGCTTCGTGATGGGCATCGTGCGCATGCTGGTGGACACGCCGGTGACGCTCGGGCTCGCCGGCTTCGAGAACGGCTACGAGTACGGCTCGCTGCTTCTGGATCATCAACAACATCTACTTCCAGTACTTCAGCGTGCTGATCACGATCGTCTCCGCGATCGTGATGGTCGGCGTCAGCCTGGCCACCCCCGCGCCCGACTACGCGCACATCAGGGGCCTCACGTTCGCCACGGCGAGCGAGGAGGACAAGCGCAAGACGCGCGCGAGCTGGGACTGGCACGAGGTGGCGGCGTCGGGCCTGATCCTCGTGTGCATCATGGGCGCGTACCTGTACTTCCGCGGCTGAGGGAGGTGACGATGCGCGCAGAGCGAGGCGCCTTGCTGCTCTCCGTCGTTCCCGTGCTGTGCCTGGCCGTGATCGCACCGGCGGCGGCCGCGGATCCGCCGCCGGGCTTCGCCTCGCTCTTCAACGGCCGGGACCTCTCGGGCTGGGAGGTGCCGGCCGGCGACAACGGCCACTGGAAGGTGGAGGGCGGCGTGATCGACTACGACGCCCTGAGCGAGGCGACCGGCGACAAGGCGCTCTGGACCCAGAAGGAGTACGCGGACTTCGTGCTGCGCCTCGAGTGGCGCATCAAGGAGACGCCGTACGTCAACCCGAACGTCCCGATCATCCGCTTCGACGGCACGCACAAGAAGGGGCCCGACGGCAAGGAGATCAAGCTTTCGGTGCCCGACTCCGACTCGGGCGTCTACCTGCGCGGCTCGAGCAAGTCGCAGGTCAACATCTGGTGCTGGCCGATCGGCTCGGGCGAGGTCTACGGCTACCGCACGGACGACAAGATGCCGCCGGAGGTGCGCGCGGGCGTGACGCCGCGCGCCAACGCGGACAAGGACGTCGGCGAGTGGAACGCGTTCGAGATCACGATGAAGGGCGACCGGCTCACGGTCGTGCTGAACGGGATCACGGTCCTCGACAACGCCCAGCTCCCCGGCATCCCGGCCAAGGGCCCGCTCGCGCTCCAGCACCACGGCGCCAAGAAGGACGGCGTCTGGACGAGCCCGCCGTCTCTCGTTCAGTTCCGGAACATCTCGATCAAGGAGCTACGCTAGCGGGGGTTCGGGGGCCGCTCAGGCCCCCGTAAGGCCAGTCCAGGCGAACTCTGTCCGGACGGAGTTGTTGTCAGAGACGCCTGAATGATCTGGGCCACGGAACGAGAGCCGGCACCTCGCGAACGTAGCGCACATACTCGTCTCCGAACTGGCGCCGCAGCAGCCGCTCCTCGCTCCGCGTGCGCAGGCGAGTGCCCAGCAGGTAGACGCCCACGGCCACCAGCAGCACCGGAAGCGGCGTCAGGCTGACGCCGGTGCCGACGAAGAGGCCGAGCATCGCCGAGTAGATCGGATGCCGGACCCAGGCGTACGGTCCCTCGCGCACCAGCCGGTGGCCGGGAAGGAGCCGCGCCTCGAGGCTCCAGTGCCGGCCCAGCACGCGCACCGCCTGGTACGCGATCCAGGCCGAGCCCCAGGCGAGGGGCACCCCCAGCCAGCACAGCAGCGTCTCGGCGAGCGAGAGGGGGACGTCGCTCGGGCGTGGGATCGCGAAGCCCACGCCGAACCCCAGCGCCTGGACGACCAGACCCAGGTGCGAGACGGGGTCGCGGCGGGCGGCCGGCCCCGAGCCGTGCCGCCGCAGCACGGCCATCGCGATGCCGAGCGCCGGCCACGCCAGCAGGCACAGGACCAGCGGGATCGTCGGCTCGAGCGCGACCGCCACTAGGGGCAGAGCTGCGCGACGCGATCGACCTGCTGCTTCAGCGTGTCGAGGATCACGGTGCTGGTGGACGCCTTCGCGTTCTTGCGCGCTTCCTCGATCTGCCTGTAGGCCTCGGGGATGAGCGGCTTCGCCGCGTTGCAGTCCGTCGCGTTCTTCAGCACCTCGTTCGTCGCCGCGGAAGCGGCCTTCACGACGTCGTTGTCCGACGCCAGGTTCTCCATCGCCTTCTGCTTCTCCTGGCATCCCAGGCACGCCGCCAGCACCGCCATCGCGACCAGCCCTCGCTTCATCGCTCCTCCTGCTTCGGTTTTTGCCTCCGCAGCAGAACCGTGAGCCCCAGCTCCTGGCCGCCGCGCAGCACCTTGTACTCCACCCGGTCGCCCCAGCGCTTGCCGGCGAGCAACCGATTCACCGTCTCCTTGTCGGCGTATGCCGCTCCGTCGATCGAGACGAGCTCGTCCCCCACCTGGAAGCCCGCGGCCGCCGCCGGCGAGTCCTTGACGACCGAGATCACCTTGTAGCGCTCGCCGCTCTTCTGCTCCGGCGTCGAAAGGCCGACGCTCGGGTAGAGCGGGTCGGTCGTTGGCGGCAGTCCCCACACGAAGTCCGCATAGGACGCCTGGACCTTCGTGACGAGCGGGCCTCCCTCCTCTTCGCGGACCGAGACGGGGATCACCGACGCCGTGCGGCCGTCGAACCACAGCCGCGCCTGGCGCTCGGCGCCGAGCCCGTAGGCGACGTGGCCCGAGCCCACGAGCACCACCAGGATCGCCTTGTCGCCGCCGTGCGTGCGCAGCGCCTGGAGCGCGTTCCAGCCCATCGCCGCGTCCCAGGTGCACTGCGCCCGGTACATCCCCTGGAACATCGCGTCCGGCATGTTGCCGTGCAGCGCGTCCGCCTCGCCGAAGAACGCCCGGAAGAGGCGCTGGTGCTCGGCGCTGTCGGTGTCGACGCGCGGCGGCAGCAGCGCGCGCTCGGCGGGCGTGAGCGCCTCGAGGCCTTTCGTTCGCGCGGTCTGCACCACCTCGCGCGGCACGTTCACGCCGAACAGGCGGATCCCGCTCTCGCGCGCGAACAGGAAGATCTCCCGGTAGTAGTTCCAGTGATAGCCCCAGCTCCTGTACCAGTGCGATCCGGCCAGGAACGCCTCCTCGTCGAGCCCCTTGTCCGAGCGCCAGCGCTCCAGCCACTCCTGCTCGGCCGCGGTCGCCGGATACATCTCCAGGCCCACGAGCACCTGGCGCCCCCGCTTGTGGAGCTCCTGGATCACGCGCAGCTGCACGCGGTGGAACTCGGCGTCCGTGTGGCTCTCGCCCACGAACACGAGCCTCACCCCGTCGAGCCGCGCCGCGAGCTCCGCGGGCGTCACGACGTCGCCGCGCGCCGTGTCGGTGACGCCGTCGATCACGAGCGCGGCCTCGCGGCCGCGGCGAGCCGGGTCGCCGACGTCGAGGTTGAGCGCGCGGTCGTCGGCGATCGCGAGACGGGTCGCGCCGAGAGCCACGACGAGCGCGGCGAGGCTCAGTCTCTTCGAGGAGGGCATGACCGCTCGCAAGCCTAGCACTGCGCCCGGCGGCTCGGGCTGAAGTAACATCGCGGCTCTTCGACCGGGAGGCACCGAGGTGAGGCACTCGATCCGTTGCGCGCTCGTCCTGGTATCGCTGGCGGGTGTTTCCAGCGGGGCCGCGGAAAAGGCCAAGAAGCCGGAGACCGCGGCCAAGGCCGAGGCGCCGCCGGAGGCAAAGCTCATCGAGGGCTACTCGTGGCGCGAGATCGGCCCCTTCCGCGGCGGCCGCGTCACCGCGGTCACCGGCGTCGCCGGGCAGCCGCAGGTCTACTACATGGGCGCCACGGGCGGCGGCGTCTTCAAGACCACGAACGGCGGGACGAGCTGGGCGCCGATGACCGACGGGCAGCTGAAGACGGGCTCGGTCGGCGCCCTGGCGGTCGCGGCCTCGGACCCGAACGTGGTCTACGCCGGCATGGGCGAGAGCTGCATCCGCGGCAACGTGTCCCACGGCGACGGCGTCTACCGCTCGAGCGACGCCGGCAAGAGCTGGACGCACCTGGGACTGCGCGAGACGATGCAGATCGGCCGCATCCGCGTCCACCCGCGCAATCCCGACCTCGTGTACGTGGCCGCTCTCGGGCACACCTGGGGCCCCAACCCGGAGCGCGGCGTCTTCCGCTCGAAGGACGGCGGCAAGACGTGGTCGAAGGTGCTGTTCGTCGACGACAAGACGGGCGCCGTCGACCTCGCGATGGATCCCTCGAACCCGAGCGTGCTCTACGCGGCCACCTGGCAGGTGCAGCGGACGCCCTGGAGCCTCGAGAGCGGCGGTCCGGGGAGCGCCCTCTACAAGACGACGGACGGCGGCGACACCTGGAAGAAGCTCGACGGCAAGGGCCTGCCGAAGGGCCTCTGGGGCCGCGTCGCCGTGAGCGTCTCGGCATCGCGGCCGGAGCGCCTGTACGCGGTGATCGAGGCCGAGGAGGGCGGCGTCTTCCGCTCGGACGACGCCGGTGCCACCTGGCAGCGCACCAACGACGAGCGCAACCTGCGGCAGCGGGCCTGGTACTACACCCACGTCTACGCCGATCCCGTCGAGCCCGACACCGTGTACGTGCTCAACGTGCAGTTCGTGCGCTCCAAGGACGGCGGCAAGACGTTCCAGCCGATCCGGACGCCGCACGGCGACAACCACGATCTCTGGATCGCGCCCGAGGATCCGCAGCGCATGGTCGAGGGCAACGACGGCGGCGCCACCGTGACGTTCGACGGCGGCGAGAGCTGGTCGACGCTCGACAACCAGCCGACCGCGCAGTTCTACCACGTGATCGCGGACGACCGCTTCCCGTACCACGTCTACGGCGCGCAGCAGGACAACTCGACGGTCGCGATCGCGAGCCGCAGCGGCGAGGCGGGCATCGGCGCGCGCGACTGGTACGAGGTCGCGGGCTGCGAGAGCGGCTACATCGCGCCGAAGCCGGGCGACCCCGAGGTGACCTACGCGGGGTGCTACGGCGGCTACATCGGCCGGCGCGACGAGCGCACCGGCCAGGAGCGCGCGATCACCGTCTGGCCCGACAACCCGATGGGCTGGGGCGCCGAGGGCATGAAGTACCGCTTCCAGTGGACGTTCCCGATCGTGGCCTCGCGCCACGACAAGGACGTGCTCTACGCCGCCGGCAACGTGGTCTTCCGCACGCGGAACGAGGGCGCGAGCTGGGAGGCGGTCTCGCCCGACCTCACGCGCAACGACAAGGCGAAGCTCGGCCCCTCCGGCGGGCCGATCACGAAGGACAACACCAGCATCGAGTACTACGGGACGGTCTTCGCGCTCGCCGAGTCCCCGCGCGACGCCAAGGTGCTCTGGGCGGGCTCCGACGACGGCCTCGTGCACGTGACCCGCGACGGCGGCCAGAGCTGGGCCAACGTCACGCCGAAGGGCCTCGCCGAGTGGTCGCGCGTCAGCCAGATCGACCCCTCGCCCCACGACGCGGGCACGGCCTGGCTCGCCGTCAATCGCTACCAGCTCGACGACTACCGGCCCTACGCGTACGTGACGACCGACTACGGCCAGAGCTGGCGGGCGATCAGCGCGGGACTGCCGGCCGACTCGTTCGTGCGCGTCGTGCGCGAGGACCCCGTGAGGCGCGGCCTGCTCTTCGCGGGCACCGAGACGGGCGTCCACGTCTCCTTCGACGCCGGCGCCTCGTGGCAGCCGCTGCAGCGCAACCTGCCCGTGGTCCCGGTCAGCGACCTGATCGTGAAGGACGACGACGTCGTGGTCGCGACGCAGGGCCGCTCGTTCTGGAGCCTCGACGACATCGCGGCGCTCCGCCAGTCGAAGCCCGAGCTCGCGGGCGCGGCCGTCCATCTCTTCCCGCCGTCGCCGGCCTATCGCTTCGGCGGCGGCGAGGGTCGTGGTGCCGTCGGCAAGAACCCGCCCTACGGCACGAGGATCCGCTACCTGCTCAAGGAGGCGCCGAAAGCGGGCGAGGAGCTGAAGCTCGAGATCCTGGACGCCAAGGGAGCGCTCGTCCGGTCTTTCAGCTCGAAGGAAGAGAAGAAAGAGGAGAAGGACGAGGGAGACGACGACGACCGGCCCGGACGCCAGGCGCCGAAGCCGCTGCCGGCCAAGGCCGGCCTCAACAGCTACGCCTGGGACCTCCGTTACGCCGAGGCCTCGAAGTTCAAGGGCCTCATCCTCTGGGCGGGCCAGACGGCGGGGCCGCGCGTCGTGCCGGGCCGCTACGAGGCGCGCCTCACGGCCGCGGGACAGACCCTGAGCCAGCCGTTCGAGGTGCGCAAGGACCCGCGCGTCGAAGCGAGCGACGCCGACCTCGCGAAGCAGCAGGAGCTGCTGCTGAAGATCCGCGACGAGCTCACGGCCACGCACGACGCGATCGGCCGGCTGCGCGGCGTGCGCGACCAGGCGAAGACGGCCGCGGAGCGCGCCAAGGGCAGCCCCGCGGAGAAGGCGGTCCAGGAGGCCGCGGACGCGCTCGGCAAGAAGCTGACCGCGGTCGAGGAGGCGCTCTACCAGACGAAGAACCGCTCCAGCCAGGACCCGCTCAACTTCCCGATCCGGCTCAACAACAAGCTCGCCGCGCTCGCGGGAACCGTCGGCAGCGCCGACGCCGCGCCGACCGCGCAGGCCTACGCCGTCTTCGACGAGCTGAAGGCGAAGATCGACGCCGAGCTCCAGACGCTCGAGCGGGTGCTGGCCGAGGACGTTCCCGCCTTCAACCGCCTCGTGCGCGAGAAGGAAGTACCCGCCGTCCAGGTGCCGAAGCCCTGAGGTGAGCCGCCACCTCGACCGGCGCGACTTCCTGCGCGGCGCCGCCGGCGCTTCCCTGCTCGGAGCCTGTCGCTCGCGCACGAGCGACGGCCGGATCGTCCTTCGCCTCTCGCACTCGATGGCCGCGGGCCCGACGGCCCTCCACACCTTCGGCGACCTCTTCCGCGAGCTCGCTCGCGCCGCGACCGGCGGTGCCGTCGAGGTGCGCGTGTTTCCGAGCGGGACGCTCGGCCAGGAGCGCGAGGTGGTCCAGCAGCTCCAGGAAGGGCTCGTCGACTTCATGGTGTCGGGCACCGCGATCTGGGGCAGCGTCGCGCCGAAGCTGCAGCTCTTCGACTTCCCCTTCCTGTGGCGCGACTGGGACCACGTGCACGGCGTCGTCGACGGCCCCGTCGGACGTGCCGCCGCCGACTACATGGCGGCCGCGGTCGGCGTGCGGCCGCTCGCCTGGGGAGACTCGTTCGGCTTCCGCCAGGTGGTGACCCGCTCGCGCGACGTCACCGAGCCGGCCCAGCTCCGGGGGCTCAAGCTGCGGACGATCCAGTCGTCGATCTACGTCAAGGCCGTCGAGCTCATGGGAGCGAGCCCGACGCCGATGGCGTTCGGCGAGGTGTACACGTCGCTCCAGACCGGCGTCATCGACGGCTTCGAGCACGACGCGAACACGACGCTCCAGCAGCGCTTCTTCGAGGTCGCGCGCTTCATGACGCGCACGCGCCACATCGCCGGCGTGCTGGGGCTCTGGGCCTCTGCGGCCGGCTGGCAGCGGCTTCCGGCGGAGCTGCGGCCGAAGCTCGAAGCCGCCGCTCTCGAGGCCGCGCGCCGCCAGCGCGAGCGGGTCGAGCCCGAGGACCGCACCTCGACCGAGCGCCTGGCGGCGCAGGGGATGACGATCCGCGAGATCGATCGCGCCGGCTTCCTGGGGGCTGCCGAGGCTCTCTGGCGGAGCGAGGCGCGGGCGCTCGACGTCGATCCCTGGCTGCAGGCGGCGCTCGCCCGATGACGCGCGCGCTCGAATGGGCCACGGCCCTGCTGGTGGCGGCGCTCGCCGCAGCGGTGGGGCTCCAGGTCGTGGGCCGGCACCTCTTCCATGCGCCGCTGCCGTGGACCGAGGAGATCGCGCGGCTGCTGCTCGTCTGGCTGATGTGCATCGGCGGCATCCGCGCGCTGCAGCACGCCGAGCACCCGCGCGTCACCGTGCTGGTGCGCCGGCTCGCCCCCGAACGGCGGGCAGCCGTCGAGCGGGGGCTGCAGCTCGTGCTGCTCGGCTTCTTCGCGTGCCTCGTGGTCCCCGCCTGGCGCCTCACCGTCTCGAGCGCCGGCGAGCGCCTCCCGGCGAGCGGCCTCTCGGGCGCCTGGATGTCGCTCGTCCTGCCGATGGCCCTCGTGGCGATGTCCGTCGTGCTGGTGCAGAAGCTGCGCGAGGAGAGCCGGGCGGCGCTACCGCTCGGCTGGACGCTCGGCAGCGCCGGCCTCGTGATCGCGTCGGTGCTCGTGCCGCTGCTGATGGACGCGGCGCCGCTCGCCGTCCTGGTGATCGGCTTCCTGGTCACGGCGTCGCTCGGGCTGCCGCTCGCCTTCACGCTGGCGCTCACCTCGGCGACCTACCTGCTCGGGATCGGCGGCGTGAGCCTCACGATCCTGCCGATCAAGCTGCTCGGCGGCGTGGACTCCTTCGTGCTGCTCGCGATCCCGCTCTTCATCCTGGCGGGCGCGCTCATGGAGTCGGGTGCCATCTCCGAGCGGATCGTGGATCTCGCGATGGCGCTCGTCGGCCGCGTGCGCGGCGGGCTCGCGATGGTGGTGGTCGTGGCCGAGGTGCTCTTCTCCGGCATCTCGGGCTCGACGGCCGCGGACGTGTCGGCGATCAGCTCGCTGCTGGTGCCTTCGATGCGCCGCGCCGGCTACTCGGCCGGCGAGGCCGTGAGCGTCGTGTCCGCGGCCTCGGCGATGGGGATCCTGGTCCCGCCCTGCCTCACCATGGTCGTGCTCGGCTCGCTCGTGAACCTCTCGATCGTCACCCTCTTCCTCGGCGGCTTCCTGCCGGCCTTCCTGCTGGCGGCGCTCCTGATCGCGCTCATCGCGCTTCGCGCACGCCGGCAGAACTGGCCGGTCGCCGAGCGGGGCGCGCACGGCGAGCTCGGCCGCGCCGCGAAGCGGGCCGTCGTCCCGCTCGGCCTGCCCGTGCTTCTCTTCGGCGGAATCTTCAGCGGCCTCACCACCGTGACCGAGGCGGCGCTGATCGCCGTCGTCTACGCCCTGGTGGTCGGCGTCACCGCCGGCGGGATCGGCCGCGGCAACCTGCTGCACCTCTTCGAGCGCAGCGGCGCCGTCACGGCCACGACGCTCTGGGTGCTGGCGGCGGCCTCGGCCTTCGCGTGGATCCTGGTTCGCGAGTGGGTGCCGCAGTCGCTCGCCGAGTGGATCTCGGGCACCTCTGCCTCGCGCGCGCTCTTCATGGCGCTCACCGTCTTCGTCTTCGTGGTGATCGGGGCGCTCCTCGAAGGCCTGCCGGCGCTCCTGATCTTCGGGCCGATGCTGTTCCCGATCAGCCGGGCCGTGGGCGTCGATCCCGTCCACTACGGCATCGTGATCGTGGCCGCGATGGGCATCGCCTTCTTCCTGCCGCCGATCGGAGTCGGGCTGTCGATCGCGAGCGGGATCGCGCGCGTCGACGTCGACGAGGTGAGCCGCTCCTACCTTCCCTACCTTGCCGTGCTGCTCGTCGGTCTTGCGCTCATCGCGGCATGGCCGGGGCTGACGCTCGTGCTGCCGCGCGTGCTGCTCGGCTACCGCGGCTGACAATCCGCCGACACACCGCCGGTCGTCCCGAGGCATGATGAGGGCGCGATGGCCCGCCTGACGGGTGTGCTGCTGCTCGGCCTCGGCCTGGTGCTCGCGCTTGTTCGGCCTCGTCGCGGACCGCGCGCTCGCCGAGCGCGCGCGGCGCGAGCACGAGGCCGCACGGGCGGCCGCGGACGAGACGGCTCGGCTGAGCGCGCTCTCGGTCCGTGCCGCGCTCGCGCAGGTCGAGCAGGCCGTGGTGGCCCAGCGACCGGCGGCGGACGTCGCGCTGGAGATCCTCGCCGATCCGCCCGGCCTCTCGGCCGGGACGGGGTTCGTCCCGTACTCGGCGCGGCCGCGGGCCGAGCTGGCTCGGCTGCTGGCCTCGACGCGCACCACGCCCAACGGGCTTCCCGAGGCCGTCGTCGCCCGGCTCGCACTCGGCGACACGCCCGTGAGCCTGGGAACCGAGCAGCCGCCCGACGTCGGCGAGCGCCTGCTCTCCGGTCGGCTGCCGGTCAGGCCGGGCGATCTGCAGCCGCTCGCCGCTCGCCTCGGCATCGGCGGTGATCCCCGCGTCGCGTCGCTCGCCGACCGGCTGCGGCGGGCGCCCACGTCGGGCGTGCCGTCGCTCCCGGAGTTCCTGAGGTCGCGTCGCTCCGGGCCGGAAGATCGAGGGCTGGACCCGCGCCAACGGCATGCGCCTCCACTACGACGTGGCGCTCGCGAGCCTCTACGCCGCCGCGGGAGTCGCGCCACGGCTGCTCGCCGAGGGGGGCGCCGTCGGCCGACGTGCCCGACGTCCCGGGACTCGTGCTGCACGTGCGAGCGGAGGGACCCATCGGCATCGGCGGCCAGGGCCTGCGCCTCCTGCTGTGGGCCGCCATCGCCGGCTCGGCCTTCGGCCTCTTCGTCGTGGGTCGCGCGCTGCGCCGCGAAGCCCGGGCGAACGCCCGCGAGCGGGCCTTCCTCGCCGGCGTGACGCACGAGCTACGCACGCCGCTCAGCGCGATCCGGCTGTTCGGCGAGACGCTCGCGGCGGGCCGCGGCGACGCGCGCGAGTACGGCTCGCTCGTCGCGCAGGAGAGCGAGCGGCTCGAGGCGCTCGTCGAGCGCGTGCTCGCCGTGACGCGCCTGGACGAGGCGCCGTGCTTCTCGAGCCTGGCGCCGGCCGCGCTCGTCCGCTCCGCGGTGGCGCTGATCCGGCCGCGCGCCGAGCGCCGCGCGGTGACGCTCGAGACCGAGCTCGGCGAGCCGCTGCCCGAGGTGACCTGGGACGAGGAGGCCGTTCGCCGCGCGCTGCTGAGCCTGATCGACAACGCCGTGAAGCACGGCCGCGAGCGCGGCCGCGTCACGGTCACGGCGGCGGCGAGCGGGCCCGGCCTCGTGCGGCTGGCGGTCGCGGACGACGGCCCGGGCATCGCGCGCCGCGAGCAGAGGCGCATCTTCGGCCGCTTCGCGCGCGGCGAGAGCACCGTCGAGGGAACCGGCCTCGGGCTCTATCTCGCGGAGCAGGTCGCCGTCGCGCACGGCGGGCGGATCGACCTCGAGACCGAGACGGGGCGCGGCAGCACCTTCAGCCTCGTACTCCCGATCGTCCCGCCGGCCGTGCGCGGCGCGAGCAGCTTCGTGAGCGCCCGCCTGCTGCTGGTCGAGGACGAGGCGGGGCTCGCGCGGGGGCTGGTCGACAACTTCCGCGCCGAGGGCTACGACGTGCGCCACGTCGCGCGCGGCGACCAGGCCGCGGCCGCCGTCCGGGAGTACCGGCCGGACGTGCTGCGTGCTCGACGTCCTGCTGCCCGGCCGCTCGGGCCTCGACGTGCTCTCCGACCTCAGGCGGCAGGGCGACCGGGTGCCGGTTCTGATGCTGACCGCGCGCGGCGAGGTGGTCGACCGCGTCGTCGGCCTCGAGCTCGGGGCCGACGACTACCTGGCGAAGCCGTTCGCGCTCCGCGAGCTCGTCGCGCGCGTGCGCGCGCTGCTGCGGCGCAGCACGGGCGCGGCCCCGGTGTCGGTCGCGGCGCTCGAGCTCGGCGGCGTGCGCTTCGACTTCCTCGCCCTGACGGCCGAGAGCCGGCGCGGCCCGGTCGAGCTCACCGCGCACGACATCCTGGTGCTGAAGGTGCTGGCCGAGCGGCGCGGCGAGATCGTGCCGCGCATCGACATCGTGGAGGAGGTCTCCGGCCTCGACTCCGAGGCGACGCTGCGCAAGGTCGACAACCACGTCGTGGCGCTCCGCCGCGCGATCGGGGACGACCCGCGCCGCCCGCGCTTCATCCACACCGTGCGCGGCAGCGGATATCGCCTGGCGCGCGCCGACAATGGCTGACACGCGCCTGACGGGCGAATCGCTCGGCGCGCGCATCTTGCCTGCACGGCATCCGTGGCGGACGCCGTGGAGGTGGAAGCCGATGATGAAGAGCATGCGTTTCGTGCCGGTGCTGGCGCTCGCCGCGAGCCTCGCGGCCGCGCCGTCGGGCGACGTCGACCAACAGATCGCGAGCGGAAAGTTGCAGGCCGACCTCGGCAACTGGAAGGCGGCGACCGTCGCGTTCGAGTCGGCGGCGCGGGACCCGCAGGCGAGCCCCGCCCAGGAATGGGAGGCATTGGTACGCCTCGGCGTCGCCCGGCGCGCGCTCGGCGACGCGCGCGGCAGCGTCGAGGCGTTCGAGCAGGTGATGGCCGAGCACGCGGACGACCCGGACGCCGTGCGCTTCCTGGCGCTCTCCCTCGGCGGCGCGCTCCCGGGTCGCGAGCGCTGGGACGCCATCTGGCGCGACGTGAAGCTCGCGGTGGACGGCAGGGGCAGCGCCCGGCCCTCGGCGAGGATCGCCTGGCCGGGCGTGGGTGTCGTGGAGCCGCGCGGCGGCGAGCGCATGAGCCTCGACTTCGTGGACGGCAATCTCGGCGACACCTTCCGGCTGTTCGCCGACTTCACGGGGCTCAACGTCGTGGTGCAGCCCGGAGTGCGCGGCCAGATCACGCTCCACGCGAAGGACGAGCCCTGGCAGGACGTGCTGCAGAAGGTGCTGGCGCCGAACGGCTACCGCTACAGCCTCGAGGGCAAGCTGCTCTGGATCGCGCAGGCCGACTACGTCGCGCGCTTCGAGCCGCGCACCTGGAAGGGCAAGGCCGTGGACGTGGACTACCGCAACGAAGACCTGCGCGACGCGCTGGCGCAGCTCGCGCGCTACGGCAGTCGTCGAGCTGCAATTCGACCCGAGCGTCGCGGGGCACGTGACGCTCCGGCTGGTCCAGGTGCCCTGGGACCAGGCGCTCGAGATCGTGCTGCGCACGAACGGCCTCGGGCAGCGGCCGGCCGGCCGCCAGGTCCTGATCGCCCCGCTCGAGCGGAGCTGACCGCGCACCGCACTCAGGGCACGACGATCAGGTACGTCTTGCAGATGTCGTCGTGCAGCGCCTTGCCGTTCTTGTCGCGGTCGTAGAGGCACATGACTGCGGTGTAGTTGCCCGTCGTGTAGACGCGGTCGGAACGGCAGTGCGCGCCGGTCGTGCCGCCGAAGTCGAACTTCTCGTCGCCGTCGTAGTCCGCCAGGAAGTAGAGCTGGTCGCCTTCGGGGTCGCTGCTCGCGCACATGTTGAAGATGACGTCGAGCGGGCTCGAGCCCGTGATCGTCGGCCCGACGGCCGCGGGCGTCGACTTGAAGACGGCGTTCGGTGGCTGGTTCCCGCTTGCGGGGTTCGAGCCGCCGCTCACGGAGACGGGGGCCGTGCAGCGCGCGCTCTGCGTCTGCGTGCGGATGTCGAAGGCGGCGCTGTAGCTGCCGGCGGCGGCGTAGCTGTGCGGCGTGTCGGGGTTCGTCCCCGACGTGCCGTCGCCGTAGCTGATCGACACCGTGATCGGCCCCTCGGCGCCGGACACGTTGAGCAGGAACGACACCGCGAGCGGCGCCGGGCCCGACGCCGGGCGCGCCTCGCAGGTGGACGAGAGCGCGGGAGCCGTCACGCTCTGCTCGTCGTCGCAGCCGGGCAGCAGCAGCGCCGAGAGGCAGGCGAGCAGAATCCCCCTGTTTCGGTTCATCTCTCCCTCCACTTCCATGATACGCGCTTGACGGCGCGCGAGAGCGGAGGCTATCGTCCGGCCCTCCGGAGGACTCATGCGCGAGGTGAACGTCGCTCTCATCGGGTACGCCTTCATGGGCCGCGCCCACAGCAACGCCTGGCGGCAGGTGGGCCGCTTCCTCTCGCCGAAGCTCACAGCCGCGGCTCAAGGTGCTGTGCGGCCGCGACCGCGGGAACGTCAAGCGCGCGGCGGCCCAGCTCGGCTGGGACGAGTTCGCGACCGACTGGCGCGAGGTGATCGCGCGGCCGGACATCGACATCGTCGACGTCTCGACGCCGGGCGACAGCCACGCCGAGATCGCGATCGCCGCGGCGCAGGCGGGCAAGGCGATCCTGTGCGAGAAGCCGCTCGCCAACGACGTGCGCGAGGCGAAGGCGATGTGGAAGGCCGTGCAGAAGGCCGGCGTCACCCACATGCTCTGCCACAACTACCGCCGCATCCCCGCCGTGATGCTGGCGCGCGAGCTCGTGGCCTCGGGCAAGCTCGGCCGCATCTTCCACTACCGCGGCACCTACCTGCAGGACTGGTGCATCGACCCGGCGCTGCCGCTCTACTGGCGCTTCCGCAAGGAGAAGGCCGGCTCGGGCTCGCTCGGCGACATCCTGTCGCACTCGCTCGACCTCGGCCGCTACGTGACGGGCTCCGAGGTGACGGAGGTCTCCGGCGCGCTCGAGACCTTCATCAAGACGCGGCCGCTGCCGGAGAACCCGAAGAAGAAGGGCCGCGTGACCGTCGACGACGCCGCGCTCACGCTCGTGCGCTTCGCGAACGGGGCGCTCGGCTCGATCGAGGGCACCCGCTTCGCCGCCGGCCGCAAGAACTACAACCGCTTCGAGGTCAACGGCTCGAAGGGCAGCGTGGCCTTCAACCTCGAGCGCATGAACGAGCTCGAGTACTACTCGCGCGACGACGACGGCAAGGAGCAGGGCTTCCGCCAGATCATGGTCACGGAGCCGAGCCACGCCTTCACCGGCAGCTGGTGGCCGCCGGGCCACATCATCGGCTACGAGCACACCTTCACCCACACCGTCCACGACTTCCTGAACGCGGTGGCCTCCGGCAAGCGCGTGCGGCCGGACTTCGAGGACGGCGTGCGCAACCAGCTCGTGCTCGAGGCGATCGAGAGCGTCGGCGGCCTCGAGGCGCTGGGTCGACCGGTGCCCGGCATCCATGAGCAGCGCCGGCCCCTCGTCGACACTCGCGCCGTCCACGCGCCTCGGCCCGTACGAGGTCACCGCTCCGCTCGGCGCGGGCGGCATGGGCGAGGTCTACAGGGCGCGCGACACGCGGCTCGACCGCGAGGTGGCGGTCAAGCTGCTGCCGCCCCAGCTCGCCGCCAATCCGCAGTTCCGCGCGCGCTTCGAGCGCGAGGCGAAGAGCGTCTCCGCGCTCAACCATCCGCACATCTGCGCGATCCACGACGTCGGCAGCGCGACCGTCCAGGGCGAGGAGCTGCACTACCTGGTGCTCGAGCTCGTCGAGGGCGAGTCGCTCGCGCAGCGGCTCGCCAAGGGGCCGCTGCCGCTGCCGGAGGTCCTTCGGCTGGGCGCCCAGATCGCGCAGGCGCTCGACGCCGCCCACCGCGCCGGGATCGTGCACCGCGACCTGAAGCCCGGCAACGTGATGCTGACGCGCGCGCGGCGCCAAGCTGCTCGACTTCGGGCTGGCCGCGCGACCCGGCGACGGGCCGGGCGTCGTCCCGGTGGAGTCGTCGCTCCACACGGAAGCGAGGCCGCTCACCGAGCAGGGCACGATCGTCGGGACGTTCCAGTACATGGCCCCCGAGCAGCTCGAGGGGCAGGCGTCCGACGCGCGCACCGACATCTTCGCGCTGGGCACGGTGCTCTACGAGATGGCCACGGGACGCCGCGCGTTCGAGGGCAAGACGCGCACGAGCCTGATCGCCGCGATCGTCTCGTCCGAGCCGCCCGCGATCTCGAGCGTGCAGGGCATGTCGCCGCCGGCGCTCGACCACGTGGTGCGCAAGTGCCTGGAGAAGGACCCCGAGGACCGCTGGCAGAGCGCGCGCGACGTCGCCGCCGAGCTCGAGTGGATCCAGGAAGGAGGCTCGCGCGCCGGCCTGCCCGGGATCGTCTCGACACGGCGGCGTGTGCGCGAGGGCCTGGCCTGGACGATCGCGGGTCTCGCCGGGCTGGCAGCCATTGGCTTCGCCGTCGCGTGGGCGCGGCGCGCGCCGAAGCCCGCCGCGGTCGTCCGCTTCGAGATACCGAACCCGCCGGGCGTCCTGGCCGTCGGCCCGCCGGTGCTGTCGCCCGACGGGCGCATGCTCGCATTCGACGCCGCCGACGCGACCGGGAAGAAGGCGCTCTGGCTGCGGCCGCTCGACGCGCTCGAGTCGCGGCCGATCCCGGGCACCGACGGCGCGCTGCGCCCGATCTGGTCGCCCGACAGCCGCTCGATCGCCTTCATGGCCGGGGGAAAGCTGCGCCGCGTGGCCGTGGCCGGGGGGCCGGCGCAGACGATCGGCGACGCGCAGTACGGGGCCGACGGCTCGTGGGGCCCGCGAGGCGTGATCCTGCTCGACGGCCGCAGCATCGACCCGCTGTGGATGATCGATGCCGGCGGAGGGGTCCGCAAGCCGCTCGTGACTCCGGACGCGGCCAAGGGCGAGCGCGGTGCGGGCTGGCCGGCGTTCCTCCCGGACGGCCGCCACTTCCTGCACCACCTGATGATGGCGAACCCCGAAGAGAACACGCTCAGGGTACGGGACCTCGACACGGGCGAGACCCGGACGATCATGCAGATCCCCTCGCAGGTCGTCTTCGCGCCTCCGGGCTACCTGCTGTTCGTCCGCGACCGGACGCTCGTGGCGCAGCGCTTCGACACGAGCGCCCTCGAGCTGCGCGGCGATCCGATCCCGCTCGGCGAGGGCCTCGGCGTCGGCGACCTCGGGCTCGTGTCGATCTCCGCCTCGACGACCGGCTCGCTCGCATACCGCCCCGGCCTCGCAGCCCAGCGGCGGCTCGTGTGGATCGACCGCAAGGGCGAGGAGAAGCCCGCCCTCGACCAGGACCGCGAGTACACGGACGCCTGGCCGTCCCCCGACGGCAGCCGCCTCGTCTTCGACGTCGGCGAGGACAACAACAAGGGGGACCTCTGGATCCGCGACTTCGCGCGCGGCACGACGATGCGCTTCACGTTCGAGCCGGAGTCGGAGTT
Organism: uncultured Acidobacteriota bacterium; assembly: GCA_963724555.1. Taxonomy (GTDB): domain Bacteria; phylum Acidobacteriota; class Vicinamibacteria; order Fen-336; family Fen-336; genus DATBSL01. The sequence continues at coordinate 172,030 of CAVRVE010000020.1, read as the reverse complement.
CGCGCCGATCTGGTCGCCGGACGGGAAGCGGATCGCCTACAGCGCGCAGCACAAGGGCTGGGACCTCTACTGGAAAGACGCCGCCGGGACGGGCGAGCCGGAGCCCCTGCTCCAGAACGACGAGGACAAGTACCTGACGGACTGGTCGCGCGACGGCACGACCCTCGTCTTCTCGAGCCGCGGCGAGTCGAACTGGGACCTCTGGGCGATGCGCGTGACGGGCGACCGCAAGCCCTTCCCGCTGCGAAAGACGAAGTTCTCCGAGCTCAACGGCACGCTGTCGCCCGACGGCCGCTTCCTCGCGTTCCAGTCGAACGAGTCGGGTCAGCAAGAGGTCTACGTCCAGGAGTTCCCCGAGGCCCGGAGCAAGTGGCAGATCTCCCCGAGCGGCGGGCGCGAGCCGCAGTGGCGGGCGGACGGGCGCGAGCTCTACTACCGCTCTCCCGACGCCCACCTGATGGCCGTGCCGATCGAGAAGGGCGCCGCCTTCGCCACGGGAACGCCGCAGCCGCTGTTCGTTGCGCGCTTCTCGCCGATCGTCTCGCGCAGCCTGTACCGGCCGAGCCCCGACGGCCAGCGCTTCCTGGTGAACGTCCCGCGCGCCGGGGACGTCATGGCGCCCGCCGTCGTGGTGCTGAACTGGGCGGGAGCGCTCGAGAGCGCGTCCCGCTAGGGGGCGGGGTCCTCGGCTTCAGCGAGCGCACGGACCAGGGAACACAAGCCCGCCATGGGTCCGACGCAGCTCCCTCTCGGTATATCCTTCAATACCGGAGACGCGGACATTGCCAATCCACAGCGGGAATGGTCCACGGAAGCTCACCAATCCGAGAAAGCCGGCTGGGGCAGGAGACATCGGGTTGCCGAGACGGAGACGCTGGCGCTGGCTCGCGACTTGGACCCTGGGTGTGCTCGGTGCGGCCTGCGTCGGCCCCGTTCCTGCCTCGGCCCAGAAGCTGGCCACGGCCGACCGCGTCGCGCAGAGCCGGGGCTGGTGGCCGACCAAGGGCACTGCGCTGCGGAAGGACTTCCTCGGCACGACCGCCTGTGCCACGTGCCATACCGAGAAGGCCGCGACCCAGGTGACGACTGCCATGGCCCGGACCGCCAAGCGGGCCGCGACCTCGGAGGCCTTGCGCGGCCATCCGACCCTGAGCTTTCGCCTGGGCGCCTACTCATACACGATCGCGACCGGTGACCAGCAGAGCACCTACTCCGTCACCGACGGCACCCGGTCCGAGTCCTCGCCTCTGACCTGGGCCTTCGGCGAAGGAAAGGTCGGCCAATCCTTCCTGTTCCATCGGGACGGGCTGCTCTTCGAGAGCCGGGTCACCTACTTCGACTCACTGCGAGCGCTCGACTTCACGCCGGGTCGCGCGGTCCCCGCGTCGAGCCCCTTCGAGGAGGCGATGGCGCGGCGGGTGGGAGACGTCGAGGCTCGCCGCTGCTTCGGCTGTCACACCACCGCGTCGACCACCGAAGGCGTGCTCGATCACGGCAGCGGCCCGATCCCCGGGGTCACCTGCGAAGCCTGCCACGGTCCCGGCCGCGAGCACGTGGAGGCGATACAGGGAGGGCGACTCGAGGAGGGGAGGCGGGCCATCATGGACCCGCGGAAGCTCGATCCCATCGAGCTCGTGGACTTCTGCGGCGCGTGCCATGCGACATTCTGGGACATCGCCCTGGAGGGCACCACCGGACCCATTGCCCTGCGGTCTCAGCCGTACCGTCTCGAGAGCAGCCGCTGTTGGGGACCGGGCGACGCGCGGCTCACCTGCGTGGCGTGCCACGACCCCCACCAGCCCCTCGTCCGCGACCATCCTTCGTACGATCGGCGGTGCCTGGCCTGCCATGTCTCCGCTGGAGAGCCGGCCACGCGCGAGCGTTCCGGTCGGGCCTGCAAGGTCGGCACCGAGAGCTGCGTCACCTGCCACATGCCGACCTACGCGGTCCCGGAGATGCACTCGAGCTTCACGGATCACCTGATCCGGGTCGTCCCGCCCGCGACCCGGAAAACCCGCTAGGCAAGTCCAACGGACCGAGAATAGCCGAGGGCCTCGAGCGGAGCCGGCGGGCGCGATGGGAAGCACTGCCAAGCCACTCCTGCCCCCCCCGGAATGGGTCATCGTCCCCTCGCAATCCGGACATCTCATCCCTACCTGTGTTGCCGCTCCTGGGGACCTAGCGTGTCCTCCGTGTCCCCAGCACGAGCCTACTAGCTGTGCTTTCTAGGGCAGCTTCAGCTCGCGCACCCAGACGTTCCGGAAGCGGACCGGGTGGTTGTGGTCCTGCAGGCTGAGCGGCAGCGCGACCGGGTGCGCCGAGTAGGGCGTCCGCACCTTGTTGGTGGTCGGACCGATCAGCTCCTTCGCGTTCTGGACCAGGACGCCGTTCAGGAACACCGTGGCGCGGGCGCGCTTCAGGAGCGCGCCGCTCGCGTCGAAGCGCGGCATCTCGAAGACGATGTCGTAGGCCTGCCACTCGCCCGGCGGCCGCGTCGGGTTCACGAGCGGCGGGAACTGGCCGTAGAGGGCGCCCGCCTGGCCGTCGGGATAGGTCGCGGCCTGGTAGCTGTCGAGCACCTGCACCTCGTAGCGGCCCGCCCCGAAGAAGACGCCGCTGTTGCCGCGGTCCTGGCTCGTGCCCACGGCCGGCGACGGCGCCATCCACTCGATGTGCAGCTGCACGTCGCCGAAGCTCTGCTTCGTCTCGATGCCGCCCGTGCCCTTCACGACCTCGAAGTAGCCGTTCTCGACCTTCCACGCCGCGGGCGCGTCCTTGCCCTGGCTCTTCCAGGACGAGAGGTCCTTGCCGTCGAAGAGAACCACTGCGTCCGACGGCGGCTTGCCGGGCGCGGCCGGCGGCACGCCATCGACCGGCTTGACGACGCTCGGCGGCGTGCGGTTGAGGTCGTGCTGCGCGATGCCTTCGGGATCAGGAGGTGGAGCGGGGTTCGGCAGCGGCGCCTGGGCGTAGGCGGACGTCGCGGCGATCAGGACGAGGGCGGCGGCGAGTCTCATCAGGGGCCTCCGAGAGCAAGCGGCGAGTCGAGTCGCATCCTACTGCGGCGTTCTCACTTCGGGAAGTCGCGCCACAGCCAGCGCAGCGACTCGGGCAGGATCGCGCCGCCGTGCTTGTGCGTGTGGGCGCCGTCGCCGAACTCGAAGCGGTAGTCGTAGCCGCGGAACTTGAGCGCGGCCGCCATCTCCTGGTTCGCGAGCGGCCAGTTGCCGTGCTCGTTGTCGAGGTCGTTCGAGCCGTCCTGCAGGAAGACGCGCATCGGCCGCTTCGAGGACTTGCGGATGAGCGCCGGGTAGACGTGGCCGCCGCGGATGTTCGTGAAGCTGCCGATGTGGCTGAGCACCTTGCGGAACGCGTCGGGCCGCTCCCAGGCGACCGTGAACGAGCAGATGCCGCCCGAGCTCGCGCCCGCGATCGCCGCGCGCCTCGGGATCGCTCGTGAGCTTGTAGCTCTTCGCCGACCTCGGGCAGCAGCTCCTCGAGCAGGAAGCGGGCGTACGCGCTCGCTGAGCGTGTCGTACTCCGTGCTGCGGTTCGTCGCCGCGCCACGGGTCGGCGGGCAGCTCCGTCCCGACGTGGCCCGGATTGACGAACACGCCGATCGTCACCGGCATTTCCTTCTTGTGGATCAGGTTGTCGAACACCACCGGCACGCGGTACTCCTGCTCGGTGTTCACGTACTTGTGCCCGTCCTGGAACACCATCACCGCCGCCGGGCTTGCTGCCGTCGTACTGCGCGGGAACGTAGACCCAGTACTGCCGGACGGTGTTGCCGAAGATCGTGCTCTTGAAGAGCGTCGGGCCGACGACCTGGCCCTTCGGCACGCCCGCCTGCGGCTGCGAGTCGGGGCCGAGCGTGTAGTCGTCGGACGCGCGAAGCGGCGTCGACACCAGGAAGGCTCCGAGGACGAGAGTACTCCGCACGGCGACGGACAGGACGTTCGAAGCGAAAGTTCGGGGCATCGGCCGGGTCTCCTCCCGTCGAAGACGCATGACGAGCGACGGCCGCGGATTCTAGCGCAGCAGCGGGGCGGATCCGCGCGCGTGCTAGCATCCGGCCCGCGTGAGCGTGACGCCCGGCACTCGCCTCGGCCCCTACGAGATCACGGCACCGATTGGCGCGGGCGGCATGGGCGAGGTGTTCCGCGCCCGCGACACGCGGCTCGCGCGCTTCGAGCGCGAGGCGAAGGCCGTCGCGGCGCTCTCGCACCCGAACCGTCACCGAGCTGCTCGAGGGCGAGTCGCTGCGCGAGCGGGCGCGATCAGGCCGACCTGCGCAGATCACGCCGCCGAGGCTGCGAGCCTAGGCCCGTGGCCCCGCCGCCCCGAGACGTGAAGAGTCCTGGACGTCGCTCGCGCGCTCGACATCGTCCGTCCCGCTCTGCGAGGACCGCCACGAGCCAGACGCGGTCGTGGGGGGGCTCGCCCTCCTCGCCTATGGCGCCCCGATGACCGCGACCTGCGACGCGGACCTGCTGGCACCCCGCCGGACGCGCGAGGCGCTCGCCCGGCTCCTCGAGAACCGAGGCTGCGCGACGCTCAGCGTTCAGCCCGGCGCTTCCAGCCGCCGCGCGAGGACTCCTCGCCTCGGCCGGGCGGACGTGCTCGACGCGAGCGGCGCCACGGCCGCCGCCGTCTTCGCCGCCTGCGCGCGCGCCGCTCGCGGCTGCCTGGACGCGCCGGTTCCGCGGCCGGAGCGCCTCGCGGCCACGAAGGCGCCGGCCTTCGCCCAGCGACCCGTCCCGCTCACCTCCGAGCTCTCGCGCGACCTCGACAGTTCCTGCTGGCGCGGCCGCGAACGACCACCGCCGAAGCGCCGAAAGCGACGGCGAAGCGGCCGCGTCTGGCCGACGTCCCTCGACCCGGCCTGCGCCGACGGCCGAGCCACCCGAGCTTCGAGCTCGGCTTGACCGAGGCGCGACGTGGCGCGCGAGGCGGTGGGGCGCGCCTAGCTCGCCGCACCGCGATCTTGAAGCGGCGCTCACGCGGACCGCGGCGGCGACACCGCTGGCCGACGCCGCGGTGCGGAGACGGCCGCTCGTGTCGGGCCCGCCGTTCCGGCTTCCGGGCCGCGAGGAGCCGCTGCTCCCATAGACGCTTGACAGGAGAGGGCTGCCGGCGTAGCTTCCCATCGAGCGTCTATGGGAGATCCGGACAAGAGAAGCCGGCCGGCGAGCTGGTCCAGGGCACGCTCGACATGCTGATCCTGCGCACGCTTGCGCGCGGGGAGAGCCACGGCTGGGGCATCGCCCAGCACATCCGACAGGTCTCGGAAGAAGTGCTGCGCGTCGAGGAAGGCTCGCTCTACCCGGCGCTCCACCGGCTCGAGCTCGCGGGCCTGGTGAGCGCCGAGTGGGGGCTCTCGGAGAACAACCGCCGCGCCCGCATCTACAAGCTGACGCCGCGCGGGCAGGAAGCGCCTCGAGGCCGAGCGCGAGCGCTGGGACGCGCTCGTCTCCGCGATCGCGCGCGTGCTGGAGACCGCCTGATGGGCGTCCGGCTCGAGGCACTGCTGCGCCGGCTGTCGCTCGCTGCGAAAGCGCCGCGAGCTCGACCGCGAGCTCGAGGAGGAGCTGCGGAGCCACCTGGAGATGGAGGCGGCCGCCGAGCGCGCCGCCGGCGCGAGCGAGGACGAGGCCCGCCGCGCCGCGCGGCTGCGGCTCGGCAATCCCGATCGCCTGCGCGAGGAGAGCCGCGCGCTCTTCGGCTTTCCGCGGCTCGAGGCGCTCGCCCGCGACACGGCGCTCGCGGCGCGGCGCCTCCGTCACGCGCCCGGCTTCACGCTCGCCGCGGTGCTGACGCTCGCGCTCGGGATCGGCGCGAACGCGGCGCTCTTCGCGCTCGTCGACGCCGTCGTGCTGCGGCCGCTGCCCTATCCGCTGCCCGACCGGCTCGTCTCGGTGCGCGAGCAGCGCGGCGGCGAGAGCTCCTCGATCGCGCCGGCCAACATCGCCGACTACCGCGTGCCCGCGCTCGAGTCGCTCGCCGCCTGGCACGCGATCGAGATGGACGTGAGCGGCGGCGGGCGGCCCGAGACGCTGTTCGGCCAGGCGGTCGGCGCCGACTTCTTCGCGGTGCTCGGCACGGGCCCGGTGCTCGGCCGCGCGTTTCTGCCCGAGGAGGACCGCGAGGGCGGCGCCAAGGTGGTGATCCTGTCGGACGGCCTCTGGCGCTCCCGCTTCGGCGGCGACGCCGCGATCGTCGGCACGAGCATCCGGCTCGACAGGCAGCCGTACCAGGTGGTCGGCGTGCTCCCGCCCGGCTTCGTCACGCCGGGAGCGATGGGCGGCCCGCGAGAAGCCGCGGTGCTCGTGCCTGCGGCATTCCCGGCGGAGCTGCTCGCCAATCGCGGCGACCACGAGACGAACCTCGTCGCGCGGCTGCGGCCGGACGCGTCGCTCGCGGAAGCGCAGGCGCAGCTGCGCGCCGTCTCCGAGCGGCTGGCGCACGACTTCCCGGACACGAACCGCGACTTCCGCGCCGAGGCGCTCGCCCTCGACCGCGACGTGACGCGCGACGTGCGGGGCTCGCTCCTGCTCCTGCTCGGAGCGGTCGCGGCCGTCCTGGCGATCGCGTGCCTGAACGTGGCCAACCTGCAGCTCGTCCGCGCGCTCGGCCGGCACCGCGAGCTCGCCGTCTGCGGCGCGCTCGGTGCGCCGCGCGGGCGGCTGGTGAGCGGGCTCCTGATCGAGAGCCTGCTCGTCGCGGGGCTGGGCGGTCTCGCCGGCCTCGGCCTCGCGAGCGTCCTGCTCTCCGGCCTGAAGGCGCTCGCGCCGGCCGGGACGCCCCGGCTCGCCACGGCGCAGCTCGACGCGCGCGTGCTCGCGGTGGCGCTCGTCGCCACGGTCGCGACCGGCCTTCTCTTCGGCCTCGCTCCCGCGCTGGCGGCGACGCGGACGCGCGCGGCGGCGCTGCTGCAGGTCGGCACGCGCCAGTCCTCCTCGCGCGCCGTGCTGCGCTGGCGCGGCGCGCTCGTGAGCGGACAGGTGGCACTCGCGCTGGCGCTGCTCGTCTCCGCGGCGCTGCTCGTCCGCAGCATGGCCCGCCTCGGCTCGGTCGCGCTCGGCTTCGAGACGCAGAACGTGGTGGCGGCGCGCGTCAAGCTGCCGCAGGAGGCCTACCCGGACGCGACGCGGCGGCTGGCGTTCTTCGAGGAGCTCGAGCGCCGTCTCGCCGCGCGACCGGGCGTCGAGGCGGTGGCCTTCGTCAACAGCCTGCCGCTGCGCGGCGGCTGGGGCACCGGGATCGAGGTGGAGGGCCGCCCGGCGGGGCGGCGAGGCGGCGACGACGTCGACGCCCAGGCCGTGAGCCGAGGCTACTTCCGCACGCTGGGGATCCCGCTGCTGCGCGGTCGGAGCTTCGAGGAGACCGACCGCGAAGGCGCGCCCTACGTCGCGCTCGTGAACGAGGCGTTCGAGCACCTCTTCGCGGACGGCGGATCCGTGATCGGCAAGCGCTTCCGCCGCGGCCCGAAGGCGCCCTGGATCACCGTGGTCGGCGAGGTCGCCTCGCTGCGGCGCGACGGCCAGGACGCCGAGGTCACGCCGCAGATCTACCTGCCGGCCGCGCAGACCGGCATCTATCCGGTGCGGCTCGCCGACGTCGCGCTCCGGGGCAACGGCGGGGCCGGCGCGCTCGCGAGCCTGCTGCGCGCCGAGGTCGAGGCGCTCGACCCGGAGCAGCCGATCTCGCGCGTGATGGGCCTCGACGAGGCTCTCGCGCGCGGAGTCTCCTCGCGCCGCTTCGGGCTCGCCCTCCTCGCCGGCTTCGCCCTCACGGCGCTCGTGCTCACGCTCGTCGGCATCTACGGCGTCGCGGCCTACTCGGTGGGCCAGCGCATCCCCGAGCTCGGCGTGCGCGTCGCGCTCGGCGCCGCGCGCGGGCGCATCCTGGGGCTCGTCGTCCGCGACGTGCTGGGGCAGGTCCTGGTGGGCGTGGCCGTGGGGCTCGCGCTCGCCTTCGCCGCGACGCGCGCGCTCGGGGGGCTCCTGTTCCAGGTCGCGCCCACCGACCCCGCCACGTTCGCCGCCGTGCCGGCACTGCTCGTCGCTGCGGCTGCGCTCGCCGTGCTCGGACCCGCGCTCCGCGCGACGCGCATCGATCCCGTCACGGCGCTGCGCTGCGAATAGCCGGACGCTAGCGCCCGGGGGTCAGGTCTTGAATTCGCGCGCCTCCCGAGGCTCTCGCGTCCAGATTCTGCAATCCAGACGAATCGATGCTCTGACTCAAGACCTGACCCCGAGAAAGCCGCTGCCGCCTTCTCCCGCCGCCGACAGCGCGTCGTTCAGCGGGTCGTCGAGCGCCAGCAGCGCGCGCGCCTCGGGCGAGAGGCGCGCCGCCGTCTCGGGGCGCAGCAGCCGCTTCTGGTACTGCTGCTGAGGTTTGTCGGCGCGGCAATAGAAGGAGTGGAGCGCGAGGCGCCGGCGCGGGCTGCGGTTCGCGGTGCCGGCGTGCCAGAGGTGCGCGTTCATCACGACGACGTCGCCGGCGCGACCGGTGACGAGCACTTCGTCGGGATGCGGCGCCTGCGGATCGGCGAGCGCCGCCGCCGGCAGGCGGCCGCTGCGGTGGCTTCCCGGCACGGCGCGGAGCGAGCCGTTCTCGGCCGTGAAGTCGTCGAGCATGAAGAGCGCGTTGCAGACCCAGAAGCCCTTCGAGTCCGGCAGCGCGCCCATGTCGCAGTGGAGCGGCTGCGCGGCGGCGTCTCCCGGCAGCGCCGAGCGCGCGTTCAGGCTGCTGAGCTTGAAACGCGGGCCGAGCACGTGCGCGACGAGCTCGAGCACGATCGGCTCGAGCAGGCAGTCGACGAAGACGTCGCCCTTGTCCGCGAGGTTCGCGAGCCGGGGCGCGCCGGGCTCCTTTCGGAACTCCGCGCCCGCGCGCTCGCCCTCCTCGCGAAGAGCTCGTCGATCCGGCTCACGAGCCGCTCGCGGCGCTCCGTCGCGAGCACGCCCGGAAGCCGCGTGAAGCCGCGATCGTCCAGCTCGTGCCGAGCCTCTGCCGCGATCGCCACACCGAAATGGTATGCGCGTTCGGGGTCGCGCTTATCGGCGAGTCGCTTCGCTCTGCTGCGCGGGAGCTCCGGCCCGACGCAGGACGTGCGGTTACAGCAGAAGTGCGGCCGGTGCCGCTCGGAACCGTGCCCTGAGGTCCTCGCCGTAGTCCTGCTCCGCCAAGAGGGTGTTGTGGGCCCTGCACATGAGCGTCAGGTTGGCGGGACTGTGGTCGCCCCCGCGGGCGAAGGGCCGCTTGTGGTGAAACTCGAGGTCGTGGCGCTTATCGCATCGGCGCCCGTACTTGTCCCGGTAGGCGCAGCGACCGCCGTCTCGCTCATGCACCACTCGCCTGACCGTAGCGGGAATGTGACGCGACGAGGGGGTCGTATCCGTTTCGGCGAGATCGCTTCGGGGCGCCTTCGCCTTTCCGAAGCGCTTCGCCTCGACGCGCTGCAGCTTCTCGGTGACGGCGATGTCGATGATTCGCGCTAGATCACCGTCGGGCACCAAATGGCGCATCAGGGCCTGCAGGCGCTCCAGTTTCTCGCGCAGCTCGGCGCTGGCGGTGAAGCGGACGTGGTAGCGACTGGGGGCGAGGGGCTCCACGACAGCTGGGCGGGCCGGCGCGGCCACTCGCGCCTCGAGCGTGACAGCGTCGGGCTCGAGCTTGATAGCGTCGGGCTCAACTCGGGGCGCCCCGAGTTGCAAGCGACTCGCGCTGCCCAGCGCGGGACGCTCCGCAAGCTTGCGGACGCTGGGAGCAACGTCGGGCCTCGGCTCCAGTTCGGCGACCAGCTCCCGGATTTCGCGATGGGACATCCCGCAGGCACGCTTCAAGACGGCATCCACGTTCTCGCGAGTCAGGTGCGGGGCCAGACGGGCAATCCCGCTCAGGTGCAGCCGGCCGTCGCGGAGCATCTCGAGCAACACGGGGTGCTCCCGAGCTGCCCGGGCCACCGTGATACGCAGATAGGCCTCGTTCTCCCGGAAACCAAGGATCCGCCGGCAGTACTCGAACATGGACGAGCACGCCTGCGGCGCGTACAGCCGCCTGAGCTCCACCTCCCCGATATGGGCGACGAGCTCGGCCTCGACTCCCCGAGACTGCTTCACGAGCTGCAGCAGCTGACGCAGAAGATCCTCGTCTCGGACACTTCTCAAGCTCGACATGGTGGCTCCCCGGGAGAGATGACACCGGGTGACGTGCGGAGAGTCTATTCTCGCGTGCTGCCAGACGGGGTCCGCTTGAGCGTTGGCTCGGCCCTCGCTCAGCTCGGGGTTCACGACCGCGTCGGCCGGTCGCCGCTCCGGTGTTAGAGTCGGGGGCATGCGCAGACAGCGTCTCAATCCGCTCGTGGCCTTCAGGTTTGATGCGCTCGCAATGCTGCTGGCGGCGGCCGGCAGCTCTCACGCGCAGCAGCCGGTCCCGGGAACGCGCGTCGAAGCCGTCCAGCTCGACGTGATCGTCAACGACGCGAGCGGCAAGCCCGTCACCGGCCTCACGAAGAGCGACTTCGTGATCCTGGAGGACAAGAAGGAGCAGAAGCTCACGACGTTCGTCTTCGTCGAAGGCCGGCTGCCCAAGCCGGCCGCGACGACGGCTTCGGGCACCGCTCCGGCCGCGGCGGCGCCGGCCCCGGCGCCTTCCGCCGCGGCCCCGGCTGCGGAAGCCAAGGCCGAAGGCGGAACGCCTGGTCGCCACCTCGTGATCGTGATCGACGACCTGCACATCGCGCCCGGCAACATCGAGTTCGTGAAGGGGTCGCTCCGGCGGCTGGTCGACGACTTCCTCGGCCCCGACGACTCGATCGCGATCGTCACCACCAGCGCTCCAGCCGGCAGCCAGCCGCTCAGCACGAACGCCGCGAACCTCAAGCAGACGATCGACCAGCTCAGCTTCCGGCAGCCTCCGATGCCGCCCGACGCCGGCTCGCAGATGACCCCCGCCCAGGCGGAGCTGATCCTGCGCGGCGACGTCGCCGCGCGGCGCCTGGCCGCACGCAAGATGATCGAGGAGCCCGGCAGCGTCCTGAACGCGCAGACTCCGCGCGCCGCGATCGAGGCGACCGGCGGCGCGATCCCCGCGGGCTCCAGTCCCGAAGAGGCGGCGGCCGAGCAGGAAGTCCAGCGCCGGGCGCGCTCGATCCTCAACGATGCGCTGCGCTACTCGGCGGCGACGCTCCACACGCTCGAGGACGTCATGCGCGGCCTCGCCCCGCTGCCTGGTCGCAAGCTCTGCCTGCTGGTCTCGGACGGCTTCCTGGTCGGCACCGGCACGAGCGAGGAACGCACCAAGGACCTGCGCGCGATCATCGACGCGGGCACGCGCTCCGGCACGGTCGTCTACGCGATCGACAGCCACGGGCTCGTCGGCAACGTCGCCGATGCCGCCACGGGCCAGGTCGTGGCGTCGGCCCCCGGACTGCAGACGACGGTGGACCGCACCACGACGCAGCTCTTCCGCGTCACGCTCGAGTCCGTCTCGGCCGACACCGGCGGCTTCCTGGTCTACGGCACGAACGAGTTCGACACGGGCGTCAGGAAGATGCTGGCGGAGAACGACAGCTATTACCTGATGGCCTACGAGCCCGCGAACCTCAAGCGCGACGGCAAGTTCCGCAAGATCGAGGTCAAGGTGGCACGCCACGCCGACTACGTCGTGCGCACGCGTGCCGGCTACCTCGCGCCCGACGACAGCAAGCCCTCGGTGAAGACCGCGGCGGCGCATCCGGCGCCGGGACCCGCGCCCGGGATGCGCGGGATCGACGAGGCCGAGGCGCGCGCGATCATCGACGCCTCGCGCGCCGAGAAGACGCTGCCGGTGAACCTCGCCGTCGACTTCGTGGACCTGCCGCCGAACGGCTCGCAAGCGATCCTGGAGGCGCACGTGGACGTCTCGCCGCTCGCGCCCGGCGGCAACTCGTCGCCCTTCGCCGTGGACCTGCTCGGCGGCGTCTACGACGCGAGCGGCAAGGCGATCGGCACGGCCTTCGGCCGGCACAACGAAGTCGTGGCGGCCGACGTCTCGCGCGTGCGCCGCGACGGCATCGGCTTCCAGCAGCGGCTCGCGCTGCCGCCGGGCCGCTACGAGATCCGGTTCGCCGCGCGCGACATGGCCAAGCAGAAGCTCGGCGGCTCGAGCCAGTGGATCGAGATCCCCGATCTCAAGAGCGGAGCGCTGGCGCTGAGCGGCGTCTTCCTGTCGAAGGGCGCACCCAAGGCCGGCGGGCCCGGCGGCGAGGCCGCGGAGGACATCAAGGACGTGCAGGCGCTGCGCCGCTTCACCACCAAGGACACCCTCTACTTCCAGGTCTACGTCTACAACCTGAACGAGGAGGCCGGCGCGGGGGCCGATGCCGTGCTGCAGGCGCAGCTGCGGCAGGGCGAGACGCTCGTCGCCGCCTCGTCGCCGCAGCCGGTCAAGGTCGAGCGCAAGGACGGCGTCCTGCTGCCGCAGACGAACGGCATGCCGCTCGCGGGCCTGCCGGCGGGACGCTACGCGCTCAAGGTCGTGGTGATGGACAAGCGGGCCAAGGCCACCGCCTCGCGCGACATCGACTTCAGCGTCGAGTGAACGCCGCCGTCACGGCTGCTTGACCTTCAGCACCTGGTCGGCCGCGACGTTTTCGACGCGCGTCTTCGTCTGGTCCGGCCACAGCACCTCGACCCAGTCGGCCTTGACGTTCGGCCCGAGGCCGAAGTGCTGGCGCTTGTCGTCCTGCGAGATGTAGCTCGAGCCGCTCCGCACCAGCCGCTGCATCGAGAGCGTGCCGGCCTTGACGGACACGACGGCGCCGATCGCGCTCTTGTTCTGCCCCTTGCCCTCGAGCTTGACCCACAGCCAGTGGCCGACCGGCTCGAGCACGTTCCTGAGCAGCTGCGGCGAGCCGTCGAGGTCGTTCAGCACCAGGTCGACGCGGCCGTCGTCGTCGAGGTCGGTCATCGCGAGGCCGCGCGACACGCGCGGCTCGGTGAGCACCTCGCCGTAGCGCGCGGCCACCTCCTCGAAGGTACCGTCGCCGTTGTTGTGGTACAGCAGCCGCCGCTGGCGGTAGGGCGCCGAGGCGCCGAGCCGCGCCTGGTCGAGCTGCGGGTAGACGTGGCCGTTCGCCACCAGGATGTCCAGCAAGCCGTCGTTGTCGTAGTCGAAGAGCTCCGTGCCCCAGCCCACGTAAGGCAGGCTGCTCGCCGCGGTCTTCGAGCGGAACGAGCGGTCCGTGAAGTACGTGCCCTCGTTGTGGTAGAGCGCGTTGTACTCCTCGGAGAAGTTGGAGACGAAGAGGCTCAGCCGCCCGCTGTTGTCGTAGTCGCCGACGGCGACGCCCATCGAGCCCTGCTCGGCGCCGTCCTCGCTCACGGCGACGCCGGCCGCGAAGCCGACCTCCTTGAACGTGCCGTCCTTCTGGTTCAGGTAGAGGAAGTTCGCGTTCGAGTCGTTGGCCACGTAGAGGTCGGGCCAGCCGTCGCCGTTGGAGTCGAACCACGCCGCGCCGAGCCCGTAGTGGCCGCGCGGGTCGCTCACGCCGGCCGCCTGCCCCACCTCGACGAACTTCCCGCTGCCTTCGTTCCTGAAGAGCAGGTCGCCCTCGCCCGGCAGGCCGCGCGGCCCGCACTGAACCGCGACGCCGCGGTACTCGCACGACTTGCCCCTTCCGAACTCCGGCAGGTGCTGGAGGTCGAGCTTGACGTAGCGCGCGACGAAGAGGTCGAGGTCGCCGTCCCGGTCGTAGTCGCCCCAGGCACAGGCCGTCGACCACGCCGAGGCCGTCACGCCCGCTTGCGGCGCGATGTCGGTGAACGTGCCGTCGCGGTTGTTGCGGTAGAGCTTGTTCGGCCCGAGGTTGGTGACGTAGATGTCCTCGTAGCCGTCGCCGTCGACGTCGGCCGTGCAGAGGCCCATGCCCCAGCCGGGGTGGCCGACGCCGGCCTTGTCGGTCACGTCCTCGAACTTGTTGCCGCCCAGGTTGCGGTAGAGGGCGCTGCGCGCCGCGCTCGGGTCGTTCGCGGTGTCGACGGTCAGCGAGTCGACGAAGTAGAGGTCCGCCTTGCCGTCGTTGTCGTAGTCGAAGGCCGCGACGCCGCCGCTCATCGACTCGACGATGAACTTCTTCTCGGGCGCCGAGTGGTGCTGGAAGCTGACGCCGGCCTCGGCGCGGATGTCGCGGAAGAGCGGCGGCTCCTTGGCCTGGGCCACCGCCAACGCGAGCGTCACGGCCAGCAGCAGGCGCTTCAAGGCTTCATCCCGGCGCTCGGCCGCGCGCCCGCACCGCGGAGCTCCGCCAGCCGCTCCGCCACCTGCTGCTGCACCGAGCGGTAGAGCGCCAGGTGCTTCTCCTGGCCGGCCGCGTCGCCGAGCCGCGCGCAGGCGAGGCTCAGCTGGTAGTGCGCCCGGCCCGACAGCGGGTCGGCGGCGATCGCGCGCTCGAGGAACGTGCGCGCGTCGGCGAAGCGGTCCTGCTTCATGCGCACGAGGCCCATCACCAGGTTGGCGATCGCGTTCTGCGGGCTGGCGCGCGAGCACGCGCTCGGCGTGCGTCTCGGCCGAGGCGAGCTCGTCGGTGCCGTCCTCCGACTCGGCGAGCGCCGCCAGCCCCTCGAGGTTGTCGGGCTCGATCTCGAGGCTGCGCAGCAGCGGCTGGCGCGCCTCCGCGTAGAGCTTCTGGCTGTTGAAGGCCAGCCCGAGCGCGACGAGCGTCACCGCGCGGTTCGGCTCGAGCGCGAGCGCGTCCTGCAGCGCGAAGACGGCGCTCGGCATGTCGCCCGCCTGCATCAGCGCGACGCCCAGCAGGTAGTGGTACTCCATCACCGACGGCAGCACGCGCGCGAGCGGCTCGAGCGTGAGGATCGCCGTCACCGGGGCGCGCGCCGCGAGCGCGACGCGCGCGTAGGCGCTCAGCACCTCCTCGGAGTTCGGCGCGAGCACGAGCGCGCGGCGCAGCGTCTCGAGCGAGCGCCGCGGCTCGCCGCGCTGCGTCGCGGTGCGCGCGAGCCCCAGCAGCGCCCGCACCGACGCCTGCTTGTCGGCGATCGCGGCGTAGAGCGAGGCGGCCTCGTCGAGCTTCTTCGCCGCGAAGGCCTCGTCCGCGCGCTGGAGCGCCGCGTTCAGGGCCTCGGCCGAGGCGGGCGTCACCGCGGCAGGTGCCGGCTTCGTCGCCGCCGGAGTGGACGTTGGCCGCCGCGCCGCGGGAGTCGGCCGGGCGCGGCTTCGCGGCCGGCTGGCGTCGTCTGCGCGCCGCGTGGCCCGCCGCGGCGACGAGCCCGAGCGCGAGAAGAAGGCTCCTCACGACGGCCCCGGCCTCTGGTCCTTGAGCTGCTGGAACACCTCGAACTCCTTGCGCGCGGCCTCCTGCCGCCCGAGCGACTGGTAGGCGCGGCCGAGCTGGTAGTGGATGTTGGCGTCCTTCGGCGCGCTGCGCGCCGCGGCCTCGAGCTGCTCGGCCGCCTGCTCCGCGGAGCCCTGGGCGAGCAGGATCTTGCCGTAGAGGTAGCGCGCCTGCGCGTAGTCCGGACGCACGCGCAGCACCTTCCGGAGCTCGACGAGCGCCTCGTCGAGCTTGCCCTGGAGCTCGAGCACGGCCGCCAGCCGCTGCTGCGACGTCGTGTCGTCGGGCCTCTGCTTGAGCTCGCGCTGGAGCGCCTGCTGCGCCTCGTCGAGCTTGCCTTGCTCCAGGTAGATGAGCCCGAGCGCGCCGTTCGCCTCGGCGACGTCGGGCTTGAGCTTGAGCGCGCGCTCGAGCGACTCGATCGCACCCGGGTAGTCGCCCTGCTGCGCGTGCGCCTGGCCCACGAGCACGTGCAGCTCGGCCGTGTCGCCGTGCTGGGCGAGCAGCCGCCGGAACACGGGCTCGGCCTGCGCGGCGCGGCCGCTTCGCACGAGTGCCAGCGCGTAGGCGTACTGCAGCGACGGGTCGCCGTCGCGCCCGGGGTCGCTCGCGAGCAGGTCGGCCGCCCGCGCCGGCTCGTCGGCCTCGAGCGAGGCGAGCGCCAGCATCCGGCGCAGGTTCTGGTCGCCGGGTGTCGCCTCGAGCGCGCGAGCGAGCGGCGCCGCCGCCTTGCGCGGCTGCTGCGCGTTGAACCAGGAGACGCCGAGCGAGTACTGCAGCTGCGGGAAGCCGGGATCGAGCGCCGCCGCCTTCTCGAACTCCGCGGCCGCCTGGGCGAAGCGGCCGCCCTGCGTCTGCAGCACGCCGAGGTTGAAGGCCGCGCGCGTGATCGCGGCGCGCGCCCGCGCCCGCAAGGACGCGCGCTCCTCCGCCGAGAGCGAGGCGAAGGCGCCCGTGTCGAGCATCGGCACGCCGAGCGGGGGCAGCGGCTCGGCCGCGTCGCGCAGGTAGCGGTCGAGGCTCTCGCGCGCGTCGTCCGCGAGGCGCGCGGTCAGGCGCTCGGCCTCCGCGAAGTGCGCGGCGGCGGGCTCGGCCTCGCCGAGAGCGCGCAGCGCCAGCCCGAGCTGGTAGTGGATGTTGCGCAGCTGCGAGTCCTCGCGCCCGCGGCGCTCGGCGAGCTCCAGCGCCCGCGTGAGCGCGGCCTTCGCCTCGGCCGGCCGGTCGAGCGCCACCAGGCAGCGGCCGAGGAAGTGAAAGGCACTCGCCTGCGGCGGCTGCCAGCGGACGGCCTTCTGTAGCGCGGGCAGCGCCTCCTCGTAGCGGCGCGCCATCACGAGCGCGAGCCCGAGCGACAGGTTCGTGGGCGGGTCGTCGGGCGCGACCTTCAGCTCCTGCTGGAACTCGGAGATCGCGACGTCGAGCGAGGCCAGGTCCTCGATCGCCGCGACCATGCCGAGGTAGTAGTGGGCCCGCCGCGCCCGCGGGTCGAGCGCGAGCGCCTGCTTGAGCGCGACGCGCGCCAGCGCGTACTCGCCGTAGTCGCGGTAGGTGCGACCGATCAGCACGTGGGTCGCGGCGATCGGCCGCTGCCGCGCGAGCTCGGCGAAGAGCGCCTGCGCCTGCGGCAGCTTCTTCATCCGCACGTACCCCGCGGCCAGGACGTAGGTCGTCTCGAGGTCGTCGGGCGCCGCCGTGTGGGCCTCCTCGAGCTCCTGGAGCGCCTCGCCCGGCCTCCCGGCCAGGATCAGCGCCTGCGCCAGCAGCCGCCGGATGCCCATGTCGCGCGCGTTGCGGGTGGCGAGGTGCGTCATCAGCGTGACGGCCTCCTTGGACTCGCCGAGCTCCAGGAGCGCCATCGCGAGGTGCTGCGTGGCCTGGCGGGCGTCGGCCGTCGCGAGTGTCGCGCTCTTGAAGGCGTCGCGCGCGGCCTCGAGCCGCCCCTCGCTGGCGTCGAGGCTGCCGAGCAGCAGGAAGCCCTCGCCGACTGCCGAGCGGTAGTGGCTCTCGGCGATCTGGGTCTCGCCCGCCGCGAGGCTCACCTCGGCTTGCGCCAGGAAGCCGTCGAGCGCGTCCGCGGGACCGGCGGCCGCAGGCGCCGCCGCGCGCGCCGGGCACGCGGCGAGCAGGGCGGACACGACGCACCCGAGTGGCCACACCGCCCGCCGCAACCGCCGCCTCATCCGGTCGATTCTATCTGGGCTGCGCCGAGGGGGCGCTTCCGCGGCCGAGCGCGGCGCGCACCTGCGCGAGCTCGCGCGCGAACCGCGACGGCTCCGCGCGGGCTTCGAAGAGCTCCAGGTAGCCGCGCGCTTCGGCCATGCGGCCGCGGCCCGCCAGCAGCGAGGCGAGCGCGAGCAGCTTCGCCGCCTCGGCCGGATCGGCGGCGAGCGCGCGCGCGAAGCGCTCGCGGGCCTCGCCGTCGCGGCCCTCCTCGCCCGCCATCATCGCGAGCGCGCTCTCGGCCTGGACGGCCGCCGGATTCTGAGCGAGCGCCTGCTCGAACGCCTCGCGCGCCTTGTCGCGCTCGCCGGCCGTGAGCCGCACGCTGCCGAGCCCCACCAGCACACGCGCGCTCGAGGGATCGAGCGCCCGAGCGCGCTCGAGCGCTCGCTCGGCGTCGGCCGTCCGCCCGAGCCGCGCGGCCGCCAGCGCGGAGGTCAGCAGCACGTCGAGGTCGGGCTCGGCGCGCGCGGCCCACGGCTCGAGCAGCGCCATCGCCTCGCGCGGCTTGCCGGCCTGCGCCAGGGCGGCCGCGAGCATCGTGGCCGTCACCGTGTCCTCCGGGTTCAGCGCGAGTGCCCGCCGCAGCGCGTCGATGCTGCCGTCGAGGTTGCCGGAGTCGCGCTCGAGCTGGCCGAGATAGACGAGCGCCAGCGGCAGGCTCGGCCGCTCGCGGACGAGCGCACGGCAGCGCTCGAGGGCCGCGGCCTTCTGCCCGGACGAGAAGAGCGCCACCACGTCCTGGAGCTCCTTGTCGACCGGCACGAGCGTTTTCGGGTCGTCCTCCGGGCCGTAGCGGTCCTTCCGCGGCGCGGCGGAGGCTCCCAGGTAGCCGAGGCTCCGCAGCCGCTCGAGCGTCGCCTCGTCCTCGCGGCTCGGAGCGGCACCCGCGTCCGCCGCGCGCAGCCCTCGCAGCCGCGCGCCCAGGCGTTCGAGCGGCTCGGGAGAGGACGCGGCGAGGTTGCGCGCCTCCGCCGGGTCGCTCGCGAGGTCGTAGAGCTCGGGGATCGGCAGCTCGACGAGCTTCCTGCCGTTCTCGATCACGCCGTGAAGCGGCGCCCAGCCGCGGTTCAGCTGGCCGGAGAGCGCCTCGAAGTAGGTCGGCACGTCGCCCGCGGGCCGGCCGGCCGCCGCGTCGAGCAGGCTCCGGCCCGGCAACCCGGCCGGCAACGGCAGCGCGAGCGCGTCCAGGATCGTCGGCAGCAGGTCGACGTGACGCGCCGGCGCGTCGACCACGCGGGGCCGCGCGAGCCCGGGAGAATAGAAGAGGAGCGGGACGCGCAGGGTCGCCTCGTACGCGAAGATGCCGTGGGTCGCCTCGCCGTGCTCGCCGAGCGACTCGCCGTGGTCGGCCGTCAGCACGACGAGGTCCGGCCGGCGCGGCCGGCCGCGAGGATCGGCTCCAGCAGCGGGCGGAGCGCGGCGTCGGCGGTCGCGACCTCGCCGTCGTAGGGACGCGAGGCGAAGCGCGAGGCGTAGGGCTCGGGCGGCGCGTACGGCGCGTGCGGCTCGTAGACGTGGACCCAGCAGAACCAGGGTGCCTGGTCCTTGGCATCGATCCAGGCCTTGGCGAGTGCCACCGTCGCCTCGCCGCGCCGCTCCTGCTCGAGCAGCACCGGCCGCGCCTGCGCGTCGACGAAGCGGTCGTCGTAGACGTCGAAGCCCCGCGCGAGGCCGAAGCGCGAGTCGAGCGGGAAGGCGCTCACGAAGGCCGCGGTCCTGTAGCCGCGAGCCTTCAGCAGCGTCGCGAGGGTGTCGGTGCCGGACGGAAAGCGGAAGCCGGCGTTGTCGCGCACGCCGTGCTCCAGCGGGAGACGGCCGGAGAGGATGTTGGCGTGCGACGCGAGCGTCGTGACGTTGTGCGCGTGCGCATCCGAGAAGCGAACGCCCGCAGCGGCCAGCCGATCGATCCACGGAGTGGCGGCGTCGGCCCTTCCGTACGCGCCGAGCGCGTCGGCCCGCAGCGTGTCGACGGTGACGAGCAGGACGTTGCGGCCGGCTTCGCGCTCGCGGCCGGATCCCGAGCGGAGCACGATCGCGACGGCGGTCGCGAGCGATCCGAGCGCCAGCAGAAGGGCGAGGGTTCGAGAAGTGGATCGGCGCTGAACCATTGAATCGGGGGCGCTCATTCTACCGGCGCGCCGTCCAGACGACCCGGTCCAACCGACCGAATTGGGCGAATTTGTCCCTAAACAATGCAAACCCCTGACGGACCGAAGGATGCGATCGATGGAATCAATTCGCCATTGAAATGGAGTGGTTCGATACGAACGATTGGAAAGTGTCTCACCGCGCGCTCAAAAAATACGCCTCGAATCGTGATTTTTTATTGACAGCTCTGACCTTCAATCGGCAGAATCCCGCGCTCAGCAAGTTTGTCCAGCCGCTTTACCAAGTGACCCCGCTGATCGGAGGCTGTACGAAGATGGCTAGATCGCGCGCCCTGTCGGGCATCCTGCTCCTCTCGCTCCTCGTCGCGATGCCGGCTCTCGCCCAGAGAGTCGCGTCCACCGTCCGAGGCACCGTCAAGGACACCAGCGGAGCGGTGATCGTCGGCGCCAAGGTCTCGGTCAAGAACGAAGCGACGGGGCTCACCCGAGCGTCCGAGACGAACGCCTCGGGCAGCTACGCTTTCGCCGACCTGCCGATCGGGACGTACTCGATCAGCATCGACTACCCGGGCTTCAAGAGCTCGCTGACGAAGGGCATCCTGCTGAACGTCGCCGACGTCCGCGAGGTCGACATCAAGCTCGAGGCCGGCGCGATCAGCGAGTCCGTGAGCGTCGAGGTGCCGGCCGTCTCCGTCAAGACGATCGGCGGCGACGTCTCCGGCATCATCACCGGCGCGCAGGTGCGGGAGCTGCCGCTCAACGGCCGCAACTTCCTGCAGCTCGCGCTGCTGATGCCCGGCGTGAACGCGATCGACAACGTCAACGTGAAGGACAAGGGCCTGCTGGGCGGCTCCGACATCTCGGTGAGCGGCAGCGCGGTCACCTCGAACCTGTGGACGGTCGACGGCGCCAACAACAACGACGTCGGCTCGAACCGCACGATCCTCGTCTACCCCTCGCTCGAGGCGATCGAGGAGTTCAAGGTGCAGCGCTCCAGCTACTCGGCCGAGTTCGGCCAGGCGAGCGGCGGCCAGATCAACATCATCACCCGCGGCGGCACGAACGAGTTCCACGGCGGCATCTTCTACTTCGGCAGGAACGACGCGCTCAACTCGACGAACTACTTCATCAAGCAGGCGAACCGGCCCAAGGACCAGCTGAGCCGCCACGACTTCGGCTGGAACGTGGGCGGCCCGATCATCAAGGACAAGCTGCACTTCTTCGCCTCGCAGGAGTTCAACAAGGAGAAGCGCGGCACGGCGCGCTCGGCGTTCGTGCCGACCGCTGCCGAGCGCCAGGGCGACTTCAGCGGCGCCGGCATCGCCGGCTGCACGCAGTCCGCGCCGCTCGACCCGGAGACCGGCGCCGCGTTCCCCGGCAACCGCATCCCGGCCAACCGGCTGAGCGCCGGCGGCCTCGGGTACCTGCAGCTCTACCCGCTGCCGAACACGACGCCGGTCGCGGGCAGCTGCAACAACTGGGTCGATTCGCTCACGACGCCGCTCGACTGGCGCCAGGAGAACATCCGGCTCGACTGGACGATCAGCAACACCACCCGCCTGATGGCGCGCTACACGCAGGACTCGTGGACGAACAACTCGCCGAACCTGAACACGCAACCTGTGGGGTGACGACTCCTTCCCTGCGGTCGACTCGAACTGGGACCAGCCGGCCAAGTCGCTGATGGTCCAGCTGAACCACAACATCGGCTCGAAGGGCGTCAACTCGATCTCCTTCTCCTACTCCGGCAACAAGATCATCATCGACCGCGCGGAGGGCACGCCGGGCCTGAACGCCCAGCTCCTGCAGTCGATCCCGTCGGTCTACCCGCTCTCGGACAAGCAGTACGGCGACCAGACCGGACACCCGCTCTTCTGGGGCGGCGGCGGCTACCAGGCGCTCTGGAACGAGGCGCCCTTCCGCAACAACCAGGACCTCTACGTCCTGAAGGACGACTACTCGGCCGTCTTCGGCAAGCACCTCTTCAAGGCCGGGTTCCTCGCGAGCACGAACGCCAAGAACGAGGACTCGAACGGCAACGGCTCGGCGCAGAACTCGGCGTTCTGGGGCGCGGCCGGCCTCAACGGCTGGGGCGCGAACACCGGCAACGTCCTGGGCGACTTCCTGCTCAAGGACATGACCTGGGGCTTCTCCGAGCCCTTCGGCTTCCGCCAGACGCAGACGCGCTGGAAGGACCTCGAGTTCTACGTGCACGACTCGTTCAAGGTGAAGCCGCGCCTGACGCTCGACATCGGCGCGCGCTACTCGATGCTCGGCAACTACTACTCGAAGGACGACACGCAGACGTCCTTCGTGCCCGCGCTCTACAACCCGGCGCTCGGCGGCGATCCCTGCAACGGCCTCGCTGATGGTGCCGGGCACGAATCCCTGCCAGTCGGCCGGTTTCCAGGGCGGTGCCGCAGGGCCCGAACCGCTCGCTGCAGGACGAGAAGTACGACGCGATCGCGCCGCGCCTGGGCTTCGCGTACGACGTCTCGGGCAACGGCAAGACGGCGATCCGCGGCGGCGTCGGGCTCTTCTACCTCCGCGAGCGGCTCTCGGGCGGCCTCGCGTTCCCGAACAACCCGCCGTTCGGCAAGCTGACGACCGGCATCCGCAAGCTCGACTCGAACGCCGAGCCCTGCGACGGCTGCTTCGGCGTGACCTCCGGCCGGCCGACGAGCGGCCGCGACCCGAACGCGGTCGTCCCGAACACCTGGCAGTGGAACATCGGCATCGAGCACGAGATCGTCAACAACACGAAGATCGAGGTCTCGTACGTCGGCAGCAAGGGCTCGGACCAGCTCCACTTCTACGACGCCAACCAGGTCGCGCCGGCGAACCGCCTGGCCTACGCGCAGTCGGGCGGCGGCGGCGGCACCCGGGCGACTTCCGTCCCGTTCTCGGCCTTCGGCGACGGCCAGATCGTGATCTGGGGCCACGACGGCGAGTCGAAGTACCACTCGCTGCAGGCGCAGTTCGTGAGCCGCTTCGGCCGCGGCTCGCAGTTCCAGGCCTCGTACACCTTCTCGAAGTCGACCGGCAACCTGGGCCTCGACGACAGCGGCGGCATCGACGACGACAACAGCGTGAGCGACCTCTCGAACCCCGGCCTCGACTGGGGTCCGACCAAGGTCAACCGGCCGCACCTGCTGAACGCGAGCCTGATCCTCATGCTGCCGACCTTCGAGAACAAGGGCGGCCTCATGAAAGCCGTGCTGGGCGACTGGGAGGTCGCGATGATCGCGGCCTACACCTCGGGACAGTCGATGACGGTCTTCACGAACGTTCCCGGCCTCCAGGGCGGCGGGCCTTCCGGAACCGGCTACACCAACAACCAGCGGCCGAACGTGACCGGCGAGTCCTGCAAGTCCTCCGGCGGGCTTGCCGGAGCAGATCCTCAACCCGGCCGCGTTCACGCTCACCGGCTTCCAGATCGGCCAGATCGGCAACGAGGGCCGCGGCTATCTGCACCGGGCCCGGACTACTCGCAGGTGGACCTGTCGTTCTACAAGAACATCCACGTCAGCAGCCGCGTGAAGGCCCAGTTCCGCTTCGAGGTGTTCAACATCTTCAACCGGACGAACTTCCTGTCGAACCAGATGAACACCCGGTTCCAGCCGTCGGCGGTCACCTTCGACACCGGCAACGCGGCGACCGCGACCCAGATCACGGGCTTCAGCGGCGTCCCGAACGCCTTCGGCCAGTCGACGGCCACCCGCGACGCCCGACAGGCGCAGTTCGGCATCAAGCTGACCTTCTAGAGCGACGCACCGCTCTCGGACGAGCGCCCCGGGCCTTCGGGCCCGGGGCGTTTTGCTTTGCGCCAACCCCTCGTACGCGTGTTAGCCTGACAGGATGAGTGCGTACCACCGATCTCCCTTTCACAGAAGCATCCTGGCGCTTTCGGTGGCCTCCCTGGCCGCGAGCGGGCCGGCCGCCGAGCCCCAGGCTGCCGCGGCCAAGGGGAAGGCTCAGTCGCAGCCCCAGGCCCCGCCCGCCGTGCCGATCTTCAGCTCCGAGGTCCAGCTCATCACCGTGGACGCGGTCGTGCTCGACAAGCAGCACCGCCCCGTGTCCGGCCTGACGCGCGACGACTTCGTGGTCACCGAGGACGGCAGGCCGGTCGAGATCGTGAGCTTCGAGGCGTTCGCGCAGCCGGAGTCCGAGCCCGAGGAGGAGCCCGCGGCTCCCTCCCCCGTCGCGACGAACGCCCCACGCACCAAGGCCAGCGGCCGCGCCTTCGCCGTACTGGTGGACGACCTCAACACGCTGCCGGAGCGCTCCGCAGACGCTCGCAGCGCCGTCCACGCGTTCCTCGAGACCGGCCTGCGGAACGGCGACGAGGTCGTGGTGGGAACGACGAGCGGCGACATCTGGTGGACGGGCCGCATCCCGGAGGCCCGCGAGGACCTGCTGTCCGCCCTCGAGCGCACGCGGGGCAAGTACGAGGAGCGCTTCTCGTTCAACCAGATGACCGAGTACGAGGCCTACCGGATCGCCAACTACGAGGACTCGCCGGCGTGCGGCGCAGAGCGGGCCGGCGCCGCGCGAGCCTGCTCCGGCCGTGCGCCCAACGTCAGCGAAGCGCTGCCCTCGGGTGTCGGCGGCGTGCGGGAGCGCGTGCGCAAGCGCTACGAGAACCAGCTGCTCTGCCAGGGCACCTCCTGCGAGCCGATGGTGCACGGCCGCGCGATGCAGGTCGACGCCGCCCGCCGCTCGCGGGTGCAGTCGACCCTCACCGGAGTCGCGCGGGGCCTCGAGGCGCTGCGCGGGATCCACGGCAGGAAGTCGCTGCTGCTCTTCTCGGACGGCTTCATCACCGACGCGTCCGACCGCCGCACGCGCGAGGTCGTGGCGCTCTCGCGGGAGGCGAACACGGCCGTCTACTTCCTCGACGTCCGCGGGCTCACCGCGCATGCCCGGCTCCGGCCTCGGCACGGCAGCGGATGCCGGGCCCGGGTCCGGGTGTCCCGATGGAGACCGTGACCGCGGACCGCGGCGCGGCCGGCTTCGAGGAGTCCGTGCTGTCCTCGACGGGCTCCGAGGGCCTCGCGGCCGACACCGGCGGCTTCTCGGTCCGGAACACGAACGACTTCGGCGGCGGCGCCGGCCGCATCGCCGACGAGTCGCGCGTCTTCTACCTGCTCGGCTTCAACGCGCCCGAGGGCAAGCCGCCCACGGCCTGGCGCAAGCTGAAGGTGACGGCGAAGCGGGACGACCTCGAGGTGCGCGCGCGCAAGGGCTACACGCTCGCCCTCGCCGTGCCCGCGCCCGAAGAAGCCCAGGAAGCGCGACGAGCCGCGCGAGCCGGACCCGACCGTGATGCACGCCGTCGACTCGCCGCACGACGCGACGGCGCTGCCGCTGCGCGCCCGCGTCTTCGTGCTCGAGCCGGGCAGGAAGGAGACGAAGGTGCTGGTCGCCGCCGAGTTCGACACCCGTGCGCTGCCCGAGTCGCGCCGGCTCCCGCGGCGGCTCGAGATGAGCGCCGTCGTGCGGATGCGCGACGCGCCGCTCGAGTTCCGCTACGACCAGCTCGTCGAGCTCGGCAGCGAGGAGGAGCAGGCCGCGACGCCCTGGCGCTCGGTCGTGCGCGACTTCGGCCTGCCGCCGGGAATCGGCTCGGCGCGCGTGATCCTGCGCGATCCCGAGACGGGCGCGCTCGGCTCGGTCTCGACGCGCTTCGAGGTGCCGCAGCCCGAGCTGCTGCGCCTGTCGACGCCGATCCTCTCGAGCCGGGTCGAGCCGGCGCAGCAGAAGGGCGCACGGCCGCAGCCCGCGATCTCGGTCGACCGCGAGTTCCCCGCCGGCGGCGGGCTCTACTGCCAGTTCGAGGTGGTGGGCGCCCGCAAGGGACCGGACGGCAAGCCGAAGGTGACGGCGGGCATCTCGATCTGGACGAGCGACGGCGGCCGGGTGCGCGATATGCCCGCGTCCCCGGTCGCGGTCGACGCGGACGGCCGCGCCGTGCGGCTCGTCGGGATCGACATGGCCGGGCTGCCCGAGGGCTCCTACGACATGGTGCTCGAGGTCCAGGACGAGCTCGCCGGCACACGCGTGCGCCAGCGCGAGCCGTTCATGCTCGGGGCCACGGCCATCGCGAGCGGCGGCGTCGGCGACCGCTGAGCGCCGGGAGCCTCAGCGCCCCAGCTCGAGCACGACGATCGTGTCGAGCGGGTCGAGAGCCTTGGGGTCGAGGCGCAGCAGCAATGCGTCCTTCTCCGCGCTGAACTTCACGGGCTGCCCCGAGCCGAAGAGCGACGCGCTCTTCACCGGCCGCGGCAGCGGCGCGAGCGAGAGCACGGGATCCTTCCAGTCGAGCACGTGCACGAAGACGCGGTTGCCCTTCTGCGTCGTGACGCCCCACGGCCGCGGCGGCAGCGGCCCGCCGCGGGTGCCGTAGATCGTCTCGCCGTTCTTCGAAAGCCACTGCCCCACCTCGGCGAGCCGGCTCGCGTGCTCGGGCTGGATCGTGCCGTCCGGCCGCGGCCCGACGTTCAGCAGCAGGTTCGCGTCGTAGCCGGCGGCCTTCACCAGGAGCTGCACGATCTCCTTCGTGCTCTTGTGGCGGCCGTCGGTCTTGTTGTAGCCCCACGAGTTGTTGATCGTCTCGCACATCTCGAACGGCAGCGTGCCGAGCTCCGACTGCTCGTTGAAGCCGGCCGTGTTGTGCCCCCGGCAGGTCCTTCTCGAACATCTGGAAGTCCTCGCCGGCGAAGGGCTTCCTGTGGTGGTTCGCGCCGACGAGCGCGGCCGGCTGCAGCTTGTGGATGAGCCCGTAGGTCTTCGCGAGGCGCCAGTCGGCCTCGGGCTTGTCCCACCAGCCGTCGAACCAGATGCCGCCGATCTCCCCGTAGCCGGTGAGCAGCTCGGTGAGCTGCGCGTCCATGTAGTCGAGGTACTTGAACCACTCGCCCTTCTCGTCGCGCCCGGCGAAGCGTCCGGTGCGTCCGCGCGGGAAGTAGTCCGGATGGTGCCAGTCGAGCTGCGAGTGGTAGAAGAAGAGCTTCACGCCCTGCTTGTGGCACTCGTCCGCGAGCGCCTTCAGCACGTCCTTGCCGTAGGGCGTGCGCTCGACGATGTCGTAGTCGCTCACCTTCGAGTCCCACATCGCGAAGCCGTCGTGGTGCTTCGAGGTGATCGTGATGTAGCGCATGCCCGCCGCCTTCACCATCGCCACCCACGCGGCCGCGTCGAACTTCGTGGGATTGAAGACGGGGGCGAAGTCGCGCTCGTACTCGGAGACCGTGATGCGCTTGTTCTGCATCACCCACTCGCCGTCCCCGGCCACGGAGTAGACGCCCCAGTGGATGAACAGGCCGAAGCGGGCTTCCTGGAACCACGCGCGCGCCTTCAGGTTCTCGGGGGCGGGGGTGTAGGTGTCCTGGGCGTGGCGGCGAGGCGAACGTGACCAGCGCGCGAGAGGCGGCGAAGCGGCGCATCAGGATTGCTCCTCAAGTTCCATGGAGAGGTGGATCACGTCCACGCTTGCTCTTGACTAGGGGGCTTCGCCCCCTAGGACCCCCGTGAACGGCGGCTCGGGCCACGGCTAGGTGACCTGCCCAGGCCGGGCGACGGCCGGGACCGGCATCGGGCCGAAGGCCAGGGCCGTGGGGACGAGGGCCTCGCTCGACGCGAGCGCCTCCTCCCAGGTCACGGCCTTGCCGGTGTAGGCCGAGATCCGGCCCATGATCGCCGTGAGCGTGCTCTCGGCGACCTGCTTCAGCTCGTTGTAGGGCTTGCCCGCGCGGATGCTGGCGATCAGGTCGGTGTGCTCCTGGACGTACGGGTTCGTGAAGTTGCCCGTGAACTTGTAGGCCGAGCCGCCCACGAGCTCGTAGCGCTTCGCGCCGCTCTCGAGCTCGCACGAGCCCTTCGTCCCCACGATCGTCTCGGCCACGCGGTTCGCGCAGTCCGGGATCTGCCGGCACATCGACATCATGTGCCTGCCGTTCGCGTACTCGTAGTCGATCGCGAAGTGGTCGAAGCCGTGGCCGTACTCGGGGCTGATGCGCGACTGCCGCCCGCCCATGCCCATCGCCTGCACGCGGGTGGCCGCCCATCGCCCAGTTGATCACGTCGAGGTTGTGGACGTGCTGCTCGACGATGTGGTCGCCCGACAGCCACGTGAAGTAGAGCCAGTTGCGCATCTGCCACTCGAGATCGCTCCAGCTCGACTGGCGCGGCTTGTTCCAGAGCGAGCCCTGGTTCCAGTAGGCGCGCGCGGCGAGGACCTCGCCGATGCCGCCGTCCTGGACGCGCTTCAGCGCCTCGACGTACCCGAGCTCGTGCCGGCGCTGCGTGCCGGCGCCGACGCCCAGGCCCTTGGCCTTCGCCGCCTCGGCGGTGGCGAGCACCGAGCGGATGCCCGGCCCGTCGACCGCGACCGGCTTCTCGGTGAAGACGTTCTTGCCGGCGGCCACCGCCGCTTCGAGGTGGGTCGGCCGGAAGCCGGGCGGCGTCGCGAGGATCACGTAGTTCACGCCCGGCGTGGCGATCACCTTCTGGTACGCGTCGAGCCCGACGAACGCGCGCTCGTCGGGCACCGCGCCGGCCTCGCCCAGCTCCTTGAGCCGCTCGCGCGTCTCGCTGACGCGGTCGGCGAAGGCGTCGCCGATCGCCACCACGCGGACGCCGGGCGAGCTCTTGACGGCGTCGGCCGCCGCGCCGCGCCCGCGGCCGCCGCAGCCGACGAGGCCGATGCGGATCTCGTCGCTGCCCGCCGCGTGAACGGCCGGCGCGCGCAGGCCGGCGGCCAGGAGCGTCCCTCCGGCCACGGCACTCGAGCGGATGAAGTCGCGCCTCGTGCGGGTCTCGTCGTCCATGCTGCCCCCTTTAGTTCGCCTCGAAAGAGCGGACCACGCGAAAGCCCACGAAGGTCGCGTCGGTCTGCCACCAGATGCTCTGCGGGTCCTGCGGATCCCGCTCGTTCCAGGACGGATCGGACACCCGCCGCGCCGCGCAGCCCGCGGCGCTCGCGTCGTCCATCCAGGAGCCGCCCTTCGCCACCTGCGGGTAGAGCGCGCTCGAGCCGCTGTCGACCCACTCGGCCACGTTGCCGACCAGGTCGAACACCCCGAGCGCGTTCGCGGGCATAGCACCGACCGGGTGCGGCTTGTCGGCGGCGTTGTCCTTGGTCCACGCGCGCCCCTCCGCCACCGCGCGGGCGTCGCCGCCCTTCTGGCAGGCCCGCTCCCATTCCTTCTCGGTCGGCAGCCGGTAGGCGTGGCCCGTGCGCCGCGCCAGCCAGCGCACGTACCCGGCCGCGGCGTGGTGCGTGATCGACAGCGCCGGCATGCCCTGCTTGCCGAAGCCGAACGCCTCGTCGGCGTAGGGCGGCGTCGGACGGGTGATCGCGTCGGCGCCGGGCGGCGGCTCGTCGGCTCGCTGCACCTTGGCCTGCGGGTCGGCGCGGAAGACGTCGTACTCGGCCCAGGTCACCTCGCGGCGGCCGATCCAGAAGCCCGGGGCGCCCGCCTCGGCCGGCACCGGCGCCATCTCGAACGTGACGCTAGAGCCCGGGACGGTCGCCGTGTAGCCCGCCGGGCTCTCGGGCAGGGCGCCGCTCGTGCCCGGCCCGCAGAGAGCGAGTCCCGCGAGCGCCACGCTCAGAGCCGCGGCCGGGCGCCCGCAAACCACGGCGCTAGGCCTCCAGGCCCGCCTTCGTCAGCACATCGGCCGGGCAGCCGTTCCACTCCGCGACGAACGTGTTGCCCATGAAGCGCAGGTCGTCGACTCCCGATCTTGCTCGACCAGAAGCCCGAGGCGACGAGGTCGCGGAAGAGCGTGAAGAAGGCCGCCCCCGGCTCCATCTCCGGGCGCGCCTTATCGGGCCAGGCGATGTCGTCGAGCAGGCCCTTGCGCTCGTCCGCGGAGGCCTCAACGAAGCCCTTGCCACACCGCCGCACGCACTCGCGCTCGAACCAGGCGAGCCCGCCGCGCATCCGCGTCTGCAGCCGCTCGCGATCCCGAACCTCGGCGAGCGGGTCGTCGAGGATGAAGTCGATGAACTCGGGCGCGTGGGCGTCGCTGGCGCTGCCCGAGCGCTCGTCGGCCGGGATCACGATGTCGGCGAGGGTGCGGACCGTCGCCCATTCCGCGGGTGTGAAGAACTTCGGGGCGTAGGGCTTGCCGGACGCCGTCTTGGCGGCCTGCTTGCGCACCTGCTCCTGCGCCGCGAGCAGCCGCCCCGGCGACAGCACGATCCCGGCGACGGAGATCGCCGAGACGCGGAGCAAGAGCTCGCGCCGTTCGATCACGCCCGCGGCCTCGTCCTTCGGATGCTCGCTCACAGGTTCCCCCTCTTGCGCTCGTCCGCGATGTGCTCCGCCGTGCGCATCGCGAGGGCGAGGATCGTCCAGGTGCAGTTCTTGTGGGCGTTGCTGACGAACGGCCCCGCGTCGGCCACGAACACGTTCTTGGCGTCGTGCGCCTGGCACCACTCGTTCAGCACCGACGTGCGCGGGCTCGTGCCCATGCGCGTCGTGCCCCCCTCGTGGATGATCTCGCCGCCCACCGAGATCCCCTCCTCGGTCGGCATCAGCGTGCGCGCGCGCAGCGTGCGGTTGCGCTCGACGACCTTGCCGCCCATCGCGTCGATGATCGAGCCGAAGGTCTTGCGCATGTGGCGCACCTGCCCGAGCTCGGCGTCGGACCAGCCCCAGTGGAAGCGCAGCACCGGGATGCCCCAGCGGTCGACCATCTCGGGGTCGAGGTCGCAGAAGCTCTTCTCGTTCGGGATCATCTCCCCGCGGCCGCTGAAGCCGACGAAGGCGCCGTAGTGGCGGCGGTAGTCGTCCTTCAGGGCCTTGCCGTAGCCGCCGCCCGTCACCTGCTCGAGCCCGCCGCCGAACCCGTAGCCGGGCATGCCGCGCCCGCCCCACAGCTCGATGTGGTAGCCGCGCGGGAAGTCGAGCGTGCGGTTGTCGAGCCACCACGGCACGTAGAGGTGCATGCCGCCGACGCCGTCCTCGTTGTGCGGCGGCAGCTCGAGGAGCGACGGGATGAAGCCGCTCATGCTGGTGCCGACGGTGTCCGTCAGGTAGCGGCCCACCGCGCCGCTCGAGTTGGCGAGCCCGTTGGGGTGCCGCGTCGAGCGCGAGTTGAGCAGCAGGCGCGCCGACTCGCAGGCGCTCGCGGCGAGCACCACGACCTTCGCGCGCACGTGCTTGTCCTTGCCGGTCGCCTTGTCGATGTAGGCGACGCCGGTCGCGAGACCTTCGTCGTTGGTCGTGACCTCGCGCGCCATCGCGCCCGTCACGATCGTGAGCCGGCCGGTCGCGAGCGCGGGCGGCAGCAGCACGCCCGGCACCGAGAAGTTCGAGCTCGTCGCGCAGCCGCGGCCGCACTGGCCGCAGTAGTGGCAGGCGGCCCGCCCGCCGTGCGGCTTCGTCAGGATCGACAGCCGCGACGGGATCACCGGGATCTCGAGCTTCTTGCAGGCCTTCTGGATCGCGAGCTCGTAGCAGCGCGGCTTCGGCGGGGGCAGGAAGATGCCGTCGGGCTCGTTCTCCATCCCCTCGTTCGTGCCGAAGATCCCGACCAGCTGGTCGAGCTTGTCGTAGTAGGGCTTGATGTCGTCGTAGCCGATCGGCCAGTCGTCGCCGAGGCCGTCGCGGCTCCTGGGCTTGAAGTCCCACGGCCCGAAGCGCAGCGAGATGCGGCCCCAGTGGTTGGTGCGGCCGCCGAGCATGCGCCCGCGGAACCACATGAACTGATTGCCGCGCGCGACGGTGTACGGCTCGCCCTCGATGTCCCAGCCGCCCAGGCAGCCGTCGTACTCCCCGAACGGCCGCCCGCGGTGGCCCTTGCCGCGCCGCGGCGAGTCGTAGCTCCAGGCGAACATCGCGCCGTCCTTCGCGGCGTCCCAGGTCGGGCCCGCCTCGAGCAGCAGCACCTCGGCGCCGGCCTCGGCCAGCACCTTCGCGGTCATGCCGCCGCCGGCCCCCGAGCCGACGATGACGACGTCCCAGGTCTTCGACGGCGTGAGTACTTCCATCAGTTCCCCTTGAAGGTGTCGCAGCCGTTGGGGTCGCCCACCTGCAGCCCCTGTCTGAGCCACTTGACCCGCATCTCGGACGAGCCGTGGGTCCAGGACTCGGGCGCCGTGTAGCCCTGCGACTGCTGCTGGATCATGTCGTCGCCGATCGCGGCCGCGGCGCGCAGCCCCTCCTCGACGTCGCCGGGATCGAGCGACTGGCGGTTGAAGTGGCCGTAGACGCCGGCCAGGCAGTCGGCCTGCAGCTCGAGCCGCACCGAGTAGGCGTTCGCCTCCTCCTGCGAGCGGGCGCGCTGCTGCGCGCCCTGGACCTGGTCCGAGATCCCCAGCAGGTTCTGGACGTGGTGCCCCACCTCGTGCGCCACCACGTAGGCCTGCGCGAAGTCGCCGGGCGCGCCGAAGCGCCGGTCGAGCTCGCGGAAGAAGGCGAGGTCGAGGTAGACCTTGCTGTCGAGCGGGCAATAGAAGGGCCCCACGGCGGCGGACGCCAGCCCGCAGGCCGACGCGACCTTCCCCTCGAAGAGCACGAGCCGGGGCTCGGTGTACCGCTTCCCGCTCTTCTGGAAGATCGCGTTCCAGGTGTTCTCGGTGTCCTTCAGGACGACGCCGATGAACTGCGCCTGCGGGTCGTCGGCCTTGGCCTGCCCGGCGGGCGCTTCCTGCTGAGCGGCGGCGGCGGCGCCATCTGCTGCACGAGCCCGAGGATGCCGAGGAGCTGCCTCGGGTCGGCGCCCGTCACGAGCGAGATCACGATCACGATCAGGAGCCCGATGCACCCGAATCCGGCGCCGCGACCGCCGGGCATTCCCATCCCGCGGCGGTCCTCGATGTTGCTGCTGCCTTCCCGACCTTCCCAGCGCATACGACCTCCGGCCGCTTTCGGTGGGGCGCGTCGGCCGACGAGGCCAACCGCGGCGATCATACATCGCTGGCGCTCGGTGTTG
This sequence comes from uncultured Acidobacteriota bacterium, assembly GCA_963724555.1. GTDB lineage: Bacteria > Acidobacteriota > Vicinamibacteria > Fen-336 > Fen-336 > DATBSL01. The sequence goes on along the minus strand of CAVRVE010000020.1, from coordinate 139,417 downwards.
ACAGGCCCCGGCGCGCCGGATAGCGTGCCTCCACTCGCCTCGGAGGGTCCTCGAAGATGTCCCTGCGCCGCCTTCCCGCGCGTCGCCGCTCGGCCGTCGCCGCCGCCTCCATCCTCGTGCTGGCGCTCGCCGCCTGCGGCAAGGGCGAGGGCCCGCGCGGCAGCAAGGAGCACCCCTACCGGATCGCGGTGATCCCGAAGGGCATGACCCACGAGTTCTGGCGCACGATCCACGCCGGTGCCATCAGCGCCAAGCGCGAGCTCGAGACGAAGGGCGTGCACGTCGAGCTCACCTGGAAGGGGCCGCTGCGCGAGGACGACCGCGAGCAGCAGGTGCAGGTGGTCGAGTCGTTCGCGAGCCAGGGCATGGACGGGATCGTGCTCGCGCCGCTCGACGACAAGGCGCTCGTGCGCCCGGTCGAGGAAGCCGCGAAGCTCAAGGTCCCGACGGTGATCATGGACTCGGCGCTCGCCTCCGACGCAGATCGTGAGCTTCGTGGCGACCGACAACTACAAAGGCGGCCAGATGGGCGCCGACGCGCTCGGCCAGGCCATGAACGGCAAGGGCAAGATCCTGCTGCTGCGCTACGCCGAGGGCTCGGCCAGCACCACTGCGCGCGAGGCGGGCTTCCTCGACAAGCTGAAGAGCTCCTGGCCCGGGCTCGAGCTCCTGTCCTCGGACCAGTACGCGGGCGCCACCCGCGACACCGCCAAGCGCGCCGCCGAGAACCTGCTGAACCGCTTCGGCAAGGACGTGCAGGGGATGTTCATCGTCAACGAGTCCTCGACCGCGGGGATGCTGCTCGCGCTGCAGGACGCCGGCCTCGCGGGCAAGGTCAAGCTCGTCGGCTTCGACGCCAACCAGGCCTTCGTGGACGCGATGCACAAGGGCGAGCTCCAGGGCTTCGTCCTGCAGAACCCGTTCCGCATGTCCGCGCTGGCGGTGACGACGCTCGTCGACCACCTGCAGGGCAAGAGCGTCCCGAAGCTCATCGACACCGGCGTCTCCGTCGTGACGCCCGCCAACGTCGACGCTCCCGAGATGCAGACGCTCATCAAGCCTCCGCTCGACCAGTACCTCGCCCCCGGGGAATGACGGCGGTCCTCCGGATCTCCGGCATCGACAAGCGCTTCGGCGCCACCGTCGCGCTGTCGGGCGCCTCGCTCGAGGTGCAGCCGGGCGAGGTCCACGCCCTCGCTCGGCGAGAACGGAGCCGGCAAGAGCACGCTGCTCGCGATCGTGTCGGGCCTGCTGCGCCCGGACGGCGGGACGCTGCACGTCGACGGCGAGCCCTACGCCCCGCGCTCGCCGCGCGACGCGCGCTCGAGCGGGATCGCGCTCATCCACCAGGAGCTGTCGCTCTTCCCGCACCTGACGGTGGCCGAGAACGTGCTGATGGGCGTCGAGCCGCGGCGCCGCGGCCTCTGGGACGGCGAGCGCGCGCGGCGCGTGACGCGCGAGGTGCTCGCCGAGTTCGGACACGGCGACATCGACCCCGACGCGCGGCTCGGCCGGCTGCCGATCGGAGCCCAGCAGGTCGTCGAGATCTGCCGCGCGATCGCCACCCGCGCGCGCGTGGTGCTGATGGACGAGCCGACGAGCAGCCTGCCGCGCGGCGACACCGAGCGGCTCTTCGCGCTCATCCGCCGCCTGTCGGCCTCGGGCGTCGCCGTCGTCTACATCAGCCACTTCCTCGAGGAGACGCGCGCCGTGGCCTCCGCCTACACCGTGCTGCGCGACGGCCGCTCCGTGGGCTCGGGCTCGCTCGCAGCCGTCACCAACGAGGAGCTGATCGCCCTCATGGTCGGCCGCACCGTGAGCGATCTCTTCCCGAAGCGCAGCCGGCCCGCGGCCTCCGAGCCGGCGCTGGAGGTCGAGGGCCTCGAAGCACCGGGCCTGCACCAGGCCTCCTTCAGCCTCGGGCGGGGCGAGGTGCTCGGGATCTTCGGCCTGATGGGCTCCGGCCGCACCGAGATGGTGCGCGCGCTCTTCGGGCTCGGCGCGACCGGCCGGCGGCCGGTTCGCGTGCACGGCCGCGCGCGAGCCCCTGGCGGCGGCCGCCGCCGACCGGCTCGCCGACGGGCTCGGCTACCTGAGCGAGGACCGCAAGGGCGAAGGCCTGGCGCTGCCGCTGCCGGTCGCCGACAACGTCACGCTGACGCGGCTCTCCTCCTGCTCGAGCCGCGGCGTCCTCGATCCCGCCCGCCAGCGCGCGCAGACGGCCGAGCGCACGCGCGAGCTCGACGTGCGCCTGCGCGGCCCGGCGCCAGCCGGTGCGGACACTCTCGGGCGGCAACCAGCAGAAGGTGGCCTTCGCGCGCATCCTCCACCAGCAGGCCGACGTGCTCCTGCTCGACGAGCCGACGCGCGGCATCGACGTCGCGAGCAAGGCGCAGATCTACGAGGCCGTGGCGCGCGCCGCCGCGTCGGGCAAGGCCGTGCTGATGGTGAGCTCCTACCTGCCCGAGCTCCTCGGCGTCTGCGACCGCGTGGCCGTGATGTGCCGCGGCCGGCTGGGGCCGGCGCGGCCGGTCTCCGAGTGGACGCCCGAGAGCATGCTCGAGGCGGCGATCGCGGGATGAGCGCGCCGGCCCAGAAACCGGCGGGCGAGCTGCGCCAGCGGCTCGTGAAGGCGGGGCCCTTCCTGGGCCTGCTGCTCGTGGTCCTCTTCTTCGCGATCGCCAGCGGGGCGCCCGAGCGCTACCTCTCGGCCAACAACCTCCGCGTGGTGCTGGCGCAGACCGTGATCGTGGCGCTCGGCGCGATCGGCATGACGCTCGTGATCGTCGGCGGCGGCATCGACCTCGCCGTCGGCTCGACGATCGCGCTCACGGGCGTGCTGTGCGCGCTCGCGATCCGTGACGGCTGGGCGCCGGTGCTCGCCGTCCTGGCCGCCGTGCTGCTGGGCGGCGTCATCGGCCTCGTCAACGGCCTCGCGGTCACGCGCCTGCGCGTCGTGCCGTTCATCGCCACGCTCGGCATGCTCGGCGTCGCGCGCGGCACCGCGAAGTGGCTCGCGAACCAGACCACCGTCAACCCGCCCGACACCTGGGTCAACCAGCTCGCCGTCACCTTCCCGCCCGTGCCCTGGATGGTGTTCGCGCCCGGCGTCTGGATCGCGCTCGTGCTCGCGGCGGCGATGGCCTTCGTGCTGCGGCGCACCGTCTTCGGGCGCCGCGTCTTCGCGCTCGGCTCGAGCGAGCCCGCCGCGCGCGCCTGCGGCATCGACACCGGGCGCCTCAAGCTCGCGATCTACGGCACGGCCGGCCTGCTCTTCGGCCTCGCGGGCGTGATGCAGATGTCGCGCCTGCGCCAGGGGGACCCGACGGTGGCGGCGGGCACCGAGCTCGACGTGATCGCCGCCGTGGTGATCGGCGGCGGCAGCCTGAGCGGCGGCGAGGGCACCGTGCTCGGGTCGATGGTGGGGGCGCTCGTGATGGCCTTCCTCAGGAACGGCAGCCAGCAGATGGGCTGGCCGAGCTACGTGCAGGAGATCCTGATCGGCGTGATCATCGTGGTCGCGGTCGCGATCGACCGCTGGCGCCACTCGCAACGGGAGGACGTGGAATGAAGCTCATCCGTTTCGGACCGCCGGGCCGCGAGAAGCCCGGGCTGCAGCTCGGCGACGGGACGCGCATCGACGCCTCCGGCTTCGGCGAGGACTGGGGCGAGCGCTTTCTCGAGACGGACGGCCTCGCGCGGCTCGCGCGCTGGTCCGCCGAGCACGGCGCGAAGGCGCCGCGCGTCGCGGACTCCGAGCGCCTCGGCTCCCCGATCACGCGGCCGAGCAAGATCGTCTGCATCGGCCTCAACTACGCCGACCACGCGCGCGAGTCGGGCGCCAAGACACCCGAGGAGCCGGTCATCTTCTTCAAGTCCACGACCGCTCTCGCGGGCCCGAACGACGACCTGCCGCTCCCCCGCGGCTCGCTCAAGACGGACTGGGAGGTCGAGCTCGCGGTCGTGATCGGCCGGCGCACCCGCTACGTCGAGGAGCAGGACGCGCTTTCGCACGTCGCCGGCTACGCCCTCCACAACGACTACTCGGAGCGCCAGGACCAGCTCGAGCGCGGCGGCCAGTGGGTCGAAGGGCAAGAGCCAGGACGGCTACGCGCCGCTCGGGCCGTTCCTCGCGACGCCGGACGAGCTCGGCGACGTACAGGCGCTGCCGATGTGGCTCACCGTCAACGGCCAGAGCCGCCAGAAGAGCAGCACGAAGGAGATGATCTTCGGCGTGCGCGTGCTCGTCTCCTACCTGAGCCGCTTCATGACGCTGCTCCCGGGCGACGTGATCAGCACCGGCACGCCGGCCGGCGTCGGCCTCGGCATGACCCCGCCCACGTTCCTGAAGGCCGGCGACGTCGTCGAGCTCGGCATCGAAGGCCTCGGCACCCAGCGCCAGCGGATCCTGGAGGGGGTCAGGTCTTGAATTCGCGCATCCTTTTGTCTGCAGGCGAGACACGATGAAGCGCTTCGGACAGCTGATCGGCCTGCGGCCCGAGCGGCTCGAGGAGTACAAGCGCTACCACGCCGCCGTCTGGCCGGAGATCCTCGGCGCGCTGCGCAAGGCCGAGATCCGCAACTACTCGATCTTCCACTTCGAGGGAAAGCTGTTCGCCTACTTCGAGTACCACGGCCCCGAGGCGGAGTTCGAGGAACGGATGCGCGCAGATCGCGCGCGCGCCGCGCATGCGCGAGTGGTGGGACGTCATGGACCCGATGCAGGTCCCGGTCGAAGGCCGCGATCCGGGCGGCTGGTGGGCGAACATGGAAGAGGTCTTCCACACCGACTAGAAGGGCTTCTTCCCGGTCAGCTCCTGATAGGCCTTGAACTGCTCGGCGGCGAGGTCCGCCTTGCCGAGCGCCTTGTACGCCATCCCGAGCGCCAGCCGCAGCTCCGGGTCCGACCGCAGCTCGGGATCGGCGACGAGCAGCGGCACCGCCTTCTCGCTCGCCCCGGTGTTGAGCCAGGCGATCGCCAGCAGCCGGCGCAGGACGGGATTCGAGGTGTCGGCCGCGCTCGCCTTCTGCAGCGGCTCGATCGCCTTGTCGAACTCCCCCGTGTTGAAGCGAGCGACGCCCAGGGCCTGCTGCACCCCCGAAAACGCTGGATCGAGCCCGGCGGCCGCCTCGAAGAGGCCCGCGGCGCTCCTGATGTCGTCGCGGCGCGTCTCGATCACGCCGAGGTTCAGGTAGCACTGCGCGAGCGCCGAGCGCACCCGCGCGGCCAGCTCGCGGCGCGCCGCCTGCGGCACCATCGCGAGCGGCGAGGCTTCCGCGGAGGCGCTCGCCGCACCCGGCCGCGATCCGACGCTCCCCGAGCGGCCCAGCGTGGTGACGCGGCGCGAGGCGTCGGTCCAGCGCGCGGCGATGGTGCGCGCCTCGCCGAGCTCGCGCACCGCTTCGGCCTCCGAGCCGGCGCGCCGCAGCGCCAGGCCGAGCTGGTAGTGGATGCGCTCGAGCTCGGACTCGCCGCCGCCCTGCGCGAGCGCCAGCTGCAGCGCGCGGCGCAGCGACTCGACGGCGGCAGCAGGCTTCTGGGCCGCGAGCTGGGCGCGGCCGAGGTCGTAGGCGTAGGCGCTCCTGGACTCGATCGCGAGCGCGCGCTCCAGCACCGGCACCGCCTCCTCCGAGCGCCCCGCCTCGACGAGCGTCACGCCGAGCTGGTCGAGCACGACCGCGTCCTCTCCCGAGATCCGCAGCTCCTCGCGGAACTCGGCGATCGCCGCCTCCTGGCGAGCCGGCGCCGGGTCCGACGCGGCCACCGTCCCGAGGTAGTAGTGGGCGCGCCGGACCTTCGGGTCGATCTCGAGCGCCCGCCGCAGCTCGCGCTCGGCGCGTTCGTACTCGCCCGCGTCGCGCCAGGCGCGCCCGACGAGCACGTGGGTGAGCGCCAGCGGACGGCGCTCGATGACAGCTCGCGAGCAGCCGCTCGGCCGCCTCCACCTGCTTCAGCCACAGGTACTCGCCGGCGATCACGTACGCGACCTCCGGGTCGTCGGGCGCCGCGGCCACGCCCTGCTGCAGCGTGCGGAGCGCCGCGTCGTGCTGGTCGGCCGAGGCGTACGCGTGCGCCAGCACGCGCGTCGTCTCGAGGTCGCGCGACGGCGCCGCCGTGCGCCTCCAGCACGGCCACTGCCTCCGCCGCGTCGCCGGCCTGGAGCGCCTCGGAGGCGAGCGCGAGCGCCGCCTTCGGATCGTCCGGCACGTAGGCCGCCGCGCGCGCGAGGGCCTGGCGCGACGGCTCGTAGTGCCCGTCGAGCCGCTCGAGCGTGCCGAGCAGCACCAGGCCCTCGAAGAGCGCGCCTCGGTAGAGCCGCTGCGCCTCCGAGAGCTCGCCGGCCGCGAGCCGGCTCTCGGCTTCGGCGGCGGCTCTCGCCAGGCCCGCCGCCGGGTCCCCCGTCTGCTGGCCCCGCACGGGAGCCGGGAAGGACGAGCGCCATGAGCGCGCCCGCCCGGAGTGCGCGATTCAAGTGGTGTCCTCGCGGCATTCTAGTCCTTGACACCCGCCGCGCGCGGACGCTAGCGTCGTCCCGCCTTGCGCGCCACCTCGAACGCCTCCCTCCTGCTGTTGCTGCTCGCCGCCGGCGCCGCCGCGCTGCCCCCGGGGATCGACCCCGTCGTGTTCGAGGAGTGCGCCGACGCGCGCGGCATCCGCTTCGTCACCCACTCGAGCCGGTCGGAGCGGCGCTACCAGCCGGAGACGATGGTCGCGGGCATAGCGCTCTTCGACTACGACAACGACGGCTGGCTGGACGTCTACGTCGTGAACGGCGCGCCGATCGAGACGCTCGAGAAGAACGAGCCCCGCTACTGGAACCGCCTGTACCACAACCGCGGCGACGGCACGTTCACCGACGTGACCGAGGCCGCCGGCGTGGCCGGCCGGGGCTACGACCTGGGCGTGGTGGCCGCCGACTACGACAGCGACGGCGACAGCGACCTGTTCGTCGCGGGCCTGCGCCGCAACACGCTCTTCCGCAACGACGGCAACGGCACCTTCACGGACGTGACCGAAGCCGCCGGCCTCGCGCGCCGGGACGAGAAGTACGGCACGCTCTGGGCGATCGCCGGTGCGTTCTTCGACTACGACCGCGACGGGCGGCTCGACCTGTTCGTCTCCAACTACGTCGTCTGGGACCGCGCCACCGATCCCCGCTGCGGCGACCCGACGGCGCCCGACTACTGCCGGCCCGAGCACTACGAGGGCCTGCCGAACTCGCTCTTCCACAACAACGGCGACGGCACCTTCAGCGACGTCTCGGCCGCTTCCGGCATCCGCGCCCACGTCGGCAAGGGCATGGGCATCGGCGTCGCCGACTTCGACGGCGACGGCTGGAGCGACGTGTTCGTGGCGAACGACACCGTGCCCTCGTTCCTGTTCATGAACCACCGCGACGGCACCTTCACCGAGTCGGCCTTCGAGCGCGGCGTGGCTCTGCCCGACCGCGGCGAGCCCGTCGCCGGGATGGGCGTCGACGCGCGCGACGTCGACGGCGACGGCCGGCCCGACGTGTTCCTGACCGCGCTCACCGGCGACACCTTCCCGCTCTTCCACAACGCGGGCGGCGCCGCCTTCGAGGACGCGAGCGCCCGCACGGGTGTCGCGACGCTCACGCGGCCCTGGACCGGCTGGGGCAACGCCATCGCCGACCTGAACAACGACGGCTCCAAGGACCTGTTCGCGGCCTGCGCCGGCGTCCTCGACCCGCGCGGGGCGGCAGGCGCGCGCGTGCCGATGCCGAACGCCGTCTTCCTGAACGACCGCCAGGGCCGCTTCGTGGACGGCGGCCCGACGGCCGGCGCCGACTTCGCCCGGAAGGCGGTCCACCGCGGGTCGGCCGTGGGCGACGTCGACAACGACGGCCGGCTCGACGTGGTGGTGACCGCGGTCGACGGCGCGCTCGAGCTGTGGCGCAACGTGTCTCCGGCCAAGAACCACTGGCTGTCCGTAGCGGTCGAGGGCGTGAAAGGCAACCGCGACGGCATGGGCGCCCAGCTCACGCTCGTGACCGCCGCCGGCACGCAGCACAACGTGGTCAACACCGCGGTCGGCTACGGCTCGGCGTCGGATGCCCGCGTGCACTTCGGCCTCGGCTCGGAGACGACCGTCCGTGAGCTGCAGGTCGTCTGGCCGACGCGGCAGACGACGACGCTCCGCAACGTCGCGGCCGACCAGGTCCTGAAGGTCCGGGCGCCGAAGTAGCGCCCGTCAGCGCGCCGCGACCGGCCGGGCCGTCGCGGCCGTGGCCTTGGGCCAGACGACCTCGTCCGCTCGGGCGCTGCCTTCGCGGATCCGGTACCGGTGCCCCGGCCGCAGGCCCGTGACCCGCTGCTTCTCGCCGGTCGCGGGCCACTGGACCTCGAGCCAGGCGACGCGCTTCGCCTTGCCGAGGCCGATCTCCTGCCGCATCGGGTTGCCGCCGAAGCTGCCGCCGCTGCCCACCGTGCGGTGGATCACGCGCTCGCCCGCCCCCGCGTCGACGCCGAGCGCGAGCCGCGCGCCGACGCCGCGGCGGTTCGTGCGCACGCCTTCGAGCTCGAGCCCGATCCACGCGCTGTCGTTGCCGGGGTTCCTGTAGAGGGCGCTTCGCGCGGTGTCGCCGAGGTACGCGCCGCCCATCTGCTCGAACACGTCCTGGTGGCCGTCGTTGTCGTAGTCGCCGAAGGCGATCGCGTGCCCCTTCTGCAGGTGGCCGAAGTTCCCCGCGGTCGTGACCTCCTGGAAGCGCTTGCCCGCGTCGTTCCGGAACATCCGGTTCGGCACCAGCATCCCGAGGTCCGGCGTTCCGGTGCCCAGGTAGAAGTCGAGCCAGCCGTCGCCGTCGAGGTCGCCGTAGTTGAGCGCCATTGCGCCCGTGACCTTGTCGACGCCGACGGCCTGCGACACGTCCTCGAACGTGCCGTCGCCGCGGTTCCTGTAGAGCCGGTCGCGCTCGGCCTCCGTCGGGAGCCCGAGATAGCCTGCCGCCACGTCCTCGACCGTCGGGATGCCCGCCTTCTTGCCGTAGCCGGCCACGAACAGGTCGGGCCAGCCGTCGTCGTCGTAGTCGAAGAAGAAGCTGCCGAAGCTGTAGACCGGCCGCGTCACGCCGGCCTTGGCCGCCACCTCCGTGAAGCGCCAGCTCCCCGGCCCCGCTCCGGGCCCGTCGTTGTGAAAGAGCCGGTTGGGCTCGCCCCAGATCGAGACGAAGAGGTCCGGACGCCCGTCGTTGTCGTAGTCGGCGCTCACGACGCCCTTCACGAACGCGACTCGCGTCGAGCCCCGCTCCCCGCGCCATCTCCGTGAAGGTGCCGTCGCCGTTGTTGTGGTAGAGCTCGCACGGGAAGGAGTCGGCCGCGCGCCTCTGGCTCACGAAGTCGGGGATCCAGGCGGACTCGTTGCCCACGAACAGGTCGAGCCGGCCGTCGCCGTCGAAGTCGAAGAAGACCGCGGTCTGCGTGGGCGCCAGGTGCCCGAGCAGGCCGGCCGCCTTCGTGACGTCGCGGAAGCGGCCGTGGCCGTCGTTGCGCAGCAGCGAGACCGGGAAGCGGCCCTCCGACCCGAGCCAGCCCCCGCGCAGCACCAGCACGTCCACGTGGCCGTCGTTGTCGTAGTCCGCGGGGACCATGTTGAGGCCGCCCGTCTCGCCCAGGAGCCCGGCCTCGGCCGTGCGGTCCTCGAAGCCGCCGTCCCCGCGGTTGCGCAGGAAGCGCATCTGGTCGGAGAAGCCCATCGCCGACCACATCAGGTCGAGGCGCCCGTCGCCGTCGAAGTCCTCGAGCACGGCCCCGCCGGCGAGCGCCGAGAAGTCGACACCCGCCTCGGCGGCCACGTTGTCGAAGCGCGCGAGCGGGTAGTCCGACGCGAACGTGGACGGCGGGATCAGGTAGCGCTCGGGAACGCCGTCCGGGTACTTGCCGAGCGTCATGCTGGCGATGTTGAGCAGCCAACGCGCGCGCAGGCTGCTCGGGTCCTGGCTCAGCACCTCGAGCAGCGCGCGCACGGCCCCTTCCCCGCCCTCGCGGCGCTGGTGGACGCCGCCGCCCCGGATCGGCAGCAGGCACGCGTCGCGGCTCGGCGCCGCGTGGCAGTTCTCGTCCTCGGCCAGCCGCATGTAGGCCATCGCCTCGACGAGGCGAGCGCCGGCGCGGTAGCGCTGCCAGTTGCCCGGATCGCTCTCGCGCGCGTCCTGCTCGAGCGCCTCGAGCGCGCGGAGCGCGTCGCGCGGCCGGCCCGCCTGCGCCAGCTCGACGACGGCGCGCCCGCGCAGCGGCAGCCGCTCGGCCACGGGCATCGGGCGGGCCAGGAGGCCGTTCAAGAGCTCGGCGCGCTTGTCGTTCACGATGAGCGACAGCGCCTCCGGGTTGACGGCCGCCGCGCGCTCGCGCAGGAGCGCCGCCATCTCGCGCGTGGCCGGGTCGAGGGCTTCTTCGCCGGCTGCCGCTCCCTGCAGGCCCGGCGCCTGCGCGAGCCGCCAGACCGAGCACCAGCGCCGCCGCGACGATCACGACTCGAAACCGCATCCCGCGCTCGTGACTATACAATCCCCGCCGGGACGATGGCAGCGCAGCGCTTCCACGGCAAGGTCGTGATCGTGACCGGGGCGGGCTCGGGGATCGGGCGCGCGACGGCGCTCGCGTTCGCGCGCGAAGGCGCAGCGGTGGCGGTGGCCGACCGCAACCGGTCGAAGGCCGAGGCGGTTGCGGCCGAGGCGACCGCCTCCGGTGGACGGGCCCTCGCGGTGCAGTGCGACGTGTCACGGGCCACGCGACTGCGAAGGCGCCGTGAAGGCCGCCGAGACCGCCTTCGGCCCGCTCGAGATCCTGGTCAACAACGCCGGCATCGGCACGACCGGCACCGCGCTCACGACCGGCGAGGCCGACTTCGAGAAGCTGCTGACGGTGAACGTCAAGGGCACCTACCTGATGTCGCGCGCCGCGCTCGCGGTGATGGTGCCGCGCAAGCGCGGCGTGATCGTCAACGCCGGCTCGATCGCGGGCCTGCGCGCCGTGCCGGACCGTGCCGCCTACGTGACGACCAAGTTCGCCGTGGTCGGCCTCACCAAGGCGATGGCGCTCGACCACGTGAAGGACGGCATCCGCGTGAACGCGGTCTGCCCCGGCACGACGCTCACGCCCTGGATCGACGAGCGGCTCGCCGAGGCGCCCGACCGCGACGCGGGCGATGGCCGCCCTCGTCGCCCGCCAGCCGATGGGCCGGCTGGGCACGGCCGAGGAGATGGCCGCCGCCTACCTGTTCCTCGCCTCCGACGAGTCCTCGTTCACGACGGGCACCACCCTCGTCGTGGACGGCGGCTTCATGTGCTAGGCCCTCGAAGCTCCTAGCCCGCCCGGCGGGCGCTCGCCCGAAAGCGCGAGCGCGATCCGCCGGCGCTCGCCCGCCGTGCGGCCGAGCGGGAGCGGGTGCCGCGCCAGGAGCTCGACGAAATCGAGGAGCGGCCCCGCCGGGGTCCGGTGCCGCCAGGCCGCGCTCCAGCTTCGGAAGCGGCCGCCGCGCGTGAGCGACCGCGCGACGAGCTCGCCGCGCTCGAGCTGCGGAGCCACCGCCCAGCGTGGCAGCACGCTCACCGCGAGGTCCGCCTTGACCAGCTCCACGATCGCCTCGGTCAGCTGGATGTGGGTGACGCGCTTCGGCCGGACCCCCGCCGGGATCAGCACCTCGCGGAACACCAGGTTCGCCTCGGGCGGGATCGAGTAGAGGATCAGGTGCTCGGGGGCGAGATCCTGGGCCGACACGAACGGGACGAGCCCCAGGCGGTGCCCGGGCGGCATCACCACCACCATCTCGTCGCGGAAGAGCGGCCGCAGGGCGACGCGCGCGTCGCGCACCGGCCGGAAGACGATCGCCAGGTCGATCGCGCCCGTGACGAGCGCCGGGATCGGGTCGCTCGTGGCGCCCGCGACCAGCTCCAGGTCCACGTCGGGATGCGGCCGCTGGAAGCGGCGCAGCAGCGGCGGCAGCCAGTGGTAGACGGTGTTGCACTGGGTCGTCAGGCGGATCACCGAGCGCCCGTGGCCGCTCTGCCCCACCTCCGCCTCCGCCCGCTCGAGCTCCTCGAGCACCACGCGCGCGCTGCGCAGCAGGCGGTCGCCCGCCGGCGCCAGCAGCAGCCGACGTCCCACGCGCTCGAAGAGCCGCACGCCGAGCCGCTCCTCCGCGTCCCGCAGCTGGTGGCTGAGCGCCGACTGCGTGAGGTGCAGCCGCAGCCCGGCCCGCGTCACGCTGCCCTCCTCCGCGATCGCCCGCACCAGCTGCAGGTGGCGCACGTCCAGCTTCGGCACGCTCATGACGATAGCTCACGCATTTGATGAAAACAATGAGCTATCGCCATAGGACGGCCGACGGCTAGCCTGGGCTCGCTCGGAGGCCCCATGAACGACGTCGCCCAGGACCTGCGCTACGCGCTGCGCCGCCTCGCCCTCACCCCCGGCTTCACGCTGCTCGCGCTCGTGACGCTGGCGCTCGGGATCGGCGCCAACACGGCGCTCTACAGCGTCCTGTACGCGGTGCTGCTCAAGCCGCTGCCCTTCTCCGAGCCGGAGCGGCTCTACTGGGTCTACTCCCGCCACACCTCGACCGACCGCTATCCCTTCTCGCTGCCCGAGTTCTGCGACTACCGCGACCGCACCCGCACGCTCGAGGGCGTCGCGGGCTTCACGAACTGGAGCGGGAACCTGGACGGCGACGAGCACACGGAGCGGATCCCGGGGCTGCGCGTCTCCGCCAACCTCTTCGACGTGCTGGGGGTCGCGGCGGCGCTCGGGCGCACCCTCGGTCCCGCGGACGACATCCCGGGCAACGAGAAGGTCGTGGTGCTGTCGCACGCTCTCTGGCAGCGCCGCTTCGGCGGCGACCCCAAGGTGGTCGGCCGCCCGCTCACGCTGAACGGCGAGTCCTTCACCGTGGTCGGCGTGATGGCCCCGGAGTTCCTGTTCCCCATCCGCGACATCGACCTTGCGATCCCGCTCGCCCCGGACCAGGACCCGTGGCGCTACGACCGCGAGTCCACCAACTTCATCCGCGTGATCGCGCGCGCCCGCGCGGGCACGAGCCGCGAGCAGGTGACGGCCGAGCTCGACGGCATCGGCCGGCGGCTCCAGGAGGAGTTCCCGGGCAGCTACGCGCGGAAGAAAGGCGTGCTGGTCGCTCCCTACCGCGAGGAGCTCACCCGCAGCTTCAGCGGGGCGCTGTGGATGCTGGCGGCGGCCGTGGCGCTGCTGCTGCTGATCGCCTGCGCCAACCTCGCGAACCTGATGCTGGTGCGGGCGACCGCCCGGCGCCAGGAGCTGGCGATCCGCCGGGCGCTCGGCGCCCGCCCGGGGCTCCTCGTGCGACAGCTGCTGCTCGAGAGCGGGCTCCTGGCCCTCGGAGGCGCGCTCGTCGGAGTGCTGCTCGCCTACTGGGCCGTGCCCCTGCTCGTCGGCATGAGCCCGACGGCCATGCCGAGGGCCCGGGAGATCGGAGTCAACGTCCCGGTGCTGCTCTTCGCGATCACGGCGGCCCTTCTCGCCGGCGTCGGGTTCGGGCTGGCGCCGGCGTTGCGCGCCATCCATGTGGACCCGAACAAGGACCTGAAGGCCGAGAGCCGCGGCGGCTCCGGCGACAGGAGCCGCGCGCGCGGGCTGATCGTGGTGGCCCAGATCGCGGTGATGGTGGTCCTGCTGACGGGCGCCGCGCTGCTGCTTCAAGAGCTTCCAGGCGGTGCTGGAGGTCGCGCCCGGCTTCGACGGCGGCGTCCTCACGGTGCGGCTGTCGCTGCCGCGCAAGGACTACGACGATGTCGGGAAGATGCGCCGCTTCTACGAGCAGCTGGAAGCGCGCGTCGCGCGGCTGCCGGGCGTCGTCTCGGTCGCCGCCGTCAACCAGCTCCCGCTGAACGGCGCGCTCGCGAGCGTGGACTACAAGGTCGAGGGTCGGCCGCCGGCCTCGGACAGCCAGCTTCCCACCACGAACTACCGGATGGTGACCCCCCGTTTCTTCGCGACGATGGGGATCCCGCTCCTCGCCGGCCGCGCGTTCGCGGAAACCGACGGCGCCGGCTCGCCGGCCGTCGGCGTGATCAGCCAGGCGCTCGCGCGCCAGAGCTTCGGGGAGCTCGACCCCGTCGGCCGCCGCCTGCTGGTCAACTACGCCGGAGAGTTCCGTCCGGTCGAGATCGTAGGCGTCGCCGGCGACGTCAAGCACGCGAGCCTCGAGGCTCCGGCCGAGCCGCACCTCTACGTGCCCTACTACCAGACCCACCCGAAGCTGCTGGTGTGGCTGGCGCTCAACCAGTACCTGCTGGTCCGCGCGTCGGGAGAGGCCCAGGCACTCGGCCCCGCCGTGCGCCGCGAGCTGCGGGCCGTCGATCCCGGCGTCGCCTCGCTCGGCGGGCGCCTGAGCGGCGACTTCGTGGCGACGGCCGCGGCCGCGCGGCGCTTCACGCTCGTCCTGCTGGCGCTGTTCGCGGCGGTGGCGCTGCTCCTGGCGGCCGTCGGCATCTACGGGGTCGTCGCCTACGCGGTCGCCCAGCGCACGCGCGAGACCGGGCTGCGCCTCGCTCTCGGCGCCTCCGCCGCGGACATCCTCACCCTCGTGCTCGGCGAGGGCCTCCGGCGCAGCGCCGTCGGCATCGGCGCCGGGCTGGTGGCCGCGCTCGCCGCGGCGCACGCGTCGAAGAGCCTGCTGTTCGGGGTCGGCGAGGCCGACCCCGCGGCCTACGCGGCCGTGGTCGTCCTGCTGCTGGCCGTGACGCTCGCCGCGTGCCTGCTGCCGGCCTGGCGCGCCGCCCGGCTCGATCCCGTGAAGGCCCTGCGCCACGACTGACGGGCGCTTTGTGATCCGCGGCACACCAGTGAGGTCGCTCACCGTCCGCCCTTGACCGGCGACGTATCGTCGCCGCCGCCGCTCACGCGCAGCGACCTCACGGACCTGCCGTAGAGAGAGGGCTCCCATCCACGAGTGATCGCCTCCGCCGCCCGCGGCGGCGGAAGAAGGAGTCGAGCCGATGCGAGCCCTCCGTCTGTCGCTGCTCGTCGCCGGCGCTTGCGTTTCGGCCTCGACCGTCCGGGCCGATGGCCTCGGCGAGAAGGCCGCGGAAGCGAAGGCCGCACGGGCGGTCAAGGCCGCCTCGGGTGGCAGCCGGGTCTACACGACCGAGGACCTGGTCGAGACCAAGACGGCAGTGCCGGCCGCGTCCCGCGAGGGCAGCGGCACGACGCCGGCGGCAGCGGCGGGCGGGGTCCGAGCGCCGAGGACCACGACCGGTACGGCCACGACCGGTGCGGGCGACCTCGCCCCCCGGATCGGCATGGGTGGCGGCACGGGTGGATCGCGCGCTGCGGGTGTCTTCGTCCACGACGGAAACAGCCTGTTGGGGACGCGAGAACCGGGACGACGGCGAGGCACGATCTCGTTCCCCGGCGGCATGGGTTCTCCGCAACCGGGCCCCGACTGCCCCGGCACCGGCGCCAACCGCCCCACAGCCCGCACCCGCGCCGACGCCGGCGCCACAGGCCCATGCCGGCACCGCCGCCCAGGCCCGTACCGACTCCGACGCCCGCACCCACGCCCGTGCCGACGCCGACCCCGGCGCCGACTCCGACTCCGGCACCCACGCCTACTCCGGCTCCCACGCCCACTCCCTCACCGACGCCCAGCCCCTCTCCAACACCTCGGCCGTCGCCGAGCCCGAGCCCCTCGCCCACGCCCCTCCCGCGGCAGTACTTCCCGAGCCGACACGCCGTGGTACGAGGACGTCTCGGACGCGCCGCTCGACCCCGACTCGGCGAAGGTCATCGCGTACCTGAGCCGCGTCGGCTGGGGCCTCGGCCGGATGCAGATCGACTTCTCGATCGAGGTGATGGACCGGACCGCGTCGACTCCGGACCTGAGCTTCCGCAGGACCGGCGACTTCTTCGAGCCCGACTGCGATTTCGCCCCCGTCCCCGTTCCGCCGGGCGGTGCGCTCGAGGGCGAAAACGGCTACCAGTGCACGACGGACGGCGACTGCCACCTGATCGTGGCGGACTGGCAGCGGCTGCGGCTCTACGAGATGTGGCGGGCGAACATCGTGGGCAGCACCTTCGACGGCGGCTGCCTCGCGGTCTGGGACATGACGCGCGTCTATCCCGGAAGCGGCCGCGGCGAGCAGTGCACGAGCGCCGACGCCGCCGGGTATCCGATCGCTCCTCTCCTGTTCACCGCGGACGAGGTGAAGGCCGGAGCGATCCAGCACGCGATCCGCTTCATCCTGCCGAACGCCCGGATCCGCCTGGGCGAGTACGTCCACCCCGCGACCCACGGCACCTCGGCCGCCAAGGGGCCTTCGGACGCTCCCCCTTACGGGACGCGGCTGCGGCTGCGGAAGGACTTCCCGGTCGACACGCTGCCGCCGGGCGCCCGCGTCGTGGCGCGCGCGATGCAGCGCCACGGCATGCTCCTCGCCGACGGCGGCAACGTGGCGCTCACGGCGCAGAGCGACCGCTTCACGCAAGCCAAGTGGTCCGGCCTGCTGGGGCCGCTCGACCTGAGCTCGCTCCGGCCCTCGGACTTCGAGATGGTCGCCGCCGGACCCCGGATCCCGCTCACGCTCGACTGCGTGCGCAACCCGTGAGCTCGGACGCCGTCCCCTCGCTAGGCTCGCGCGGCCTTCGGCACGATATCCGTCTGTAGCCGCGGGTCGGCCGCGGGCACGCGCGTCTCGGGCAGCCCCAGCTCGCGCCTCACGAGATTCGTCCCCTGCGCCACGGCAGCCGTCTTGAAGAAGGCGATGTCGCGGTTGACGCCCTGGCGGCCGAAGCCGCAGTCGCTCGAGACGATGAGCTGCTCGGGGGCGATGTGCTCGAGCGCGCGGCGGATGCGCGCGGCCACGTCCTCGGGCCGGTCGCACTGCAGCGTGCGGTGGCTCACGGCGCCCACCGCGATCTTCTTCGGCAGCCGGCCCTTCGTCCCGCCGAAGAGCTCGATCTCGGCGAAGTCGCGGTCGGTCATCTCGACGGTCCACACGTCGCCGCGCAGGGCGTGCAGGTAGAGCTCGAACGACTCGCGGTAGCTCGTGTTGTCGATCACCCGCTGCATGTTGGGGTTGCCCCAGCAGGTGTGGATCCAGATCTCGACGTCGTCGAGGCCCTGGACCTCGCGGTTGTAGCACTCGACCATGAACTTCACCTCGTCGCTCTTCGCTCCGTAGGTGTTCGCCCAGAAGTGCAGCGTCGGCTCCTCGACCTGGATGCACCGGCAGCCCGCGTCGCGCAGCGCCAGCAGCTCCTGGTTCATGGCCGCAGCCATGTCCCAGAGCACCTCGCGCTTGTCCTTGTACTTCGGGGTGTGCAGGTCGAGGAACAGGCCCATCACCTGCGAGCAGCAGGTGCCGAAGCGCACGGGCTTCGAGGTGCGCGCCTGCGCCATCCGCCAGATCTTCGGGTAGTCGAGCGGCCGATGCTCGACCTTGTCGACCACGCGCGGCCAGCGCCAGCCCGTGTAGATCTCGTTGAGCAGCGTGCCCGGCGGGTAGCGCAGCCACGGCGAGCGCGTCTCCTCGGACTGCAGCAGGTCGCCTTCGAAGCCGGCCCAGCGCTGGAGCGGGTAGTGGTGCCAGGCGCGGCCGGCCATGTCGTCGTCGCAGTGGAGGTCGCCGTGCGTGAGCAGGTCGAGGCCGGCGCGCTCCTCGTCGCCGATCACCGTGGTGAGCGCGTCCTGGAACTTCTCGCGGAAGCGCACGTCGAGCATGCAGGTGTCGAGCGGGCGGCCCCAGAGGCTGACGTCGTACCAGCGCGGGCGCGGCCACGAGCCCGTGACGGTGGCGGGAAGGACGAGATCGCGGGTGATCGTGAGCATGTCGAGCCTCCTCGAGTCTTCTGGGCCTGCGCCGCCCGCGACACTACCCGCGGTGCCGCGGCGGCGTCAATCGCGGCGACAGGCCCGCTCAGAGCCGTCCCTGGCCTGGGTTATGCTCGGACGCATGCCCAAGCCCATGCCCGACCATCACGACGCGGAGCTCGCGATCCGGGTCTACGAGCTGCGCCGCGAGCCCGTGATGCGCGAGAGCCGGGCGGTCATCAACCAGAAGTTCTGGCCCAAGAGCCTCGAGGACGTGCTGGCGGTGGTGAAGGCGGAGCACCCGCTGAACGCCGCCTACCGCCAGGTGGGCTCCTACTGGGAGATGGTCTACGGCTTCGCCAAGCACGGGATCGTCCATCCCGACTTCTGGCTCGAGAGCAACGGCGAGGGCCTCTTCGTCTTCGCCAAGGTCGCTCCGTACCTCGAGGCCTTCCGCAAGGAGGTCAACCCCGTCGCCTATCGCAACGCGGAGTGGATGTCGAAGGAGTCGGCCGAGGGGAAGCGGCTGTTCGCGATGTTCAGCGAGCGCGTCCGCAAGGCGCTCGCGGCCCGGTAGAGCCTCCGAGGCGCTCGCCGCTCAGCCGAGGAGCCGGACGAGGCCCTCGAGTCCCTGGTGGACGACGGCCAGCGCGGCGAAAGCAGTCGCGACGCCGGTGGCGATCAGCAGTCCGATCGCGAAACGCTCCTGCGAGCCCGCGCCCGTTGCGGCCGCCGTTCCGCCTGGCCGAGCGGGAGTCGCCTCGACCAGCGCGTGGACGCGGCTGGCGAGGCTCGCCTCGTGGTGCAGGCTGGCCAGGGCCAGGTCGAGCCCGCCCGAGGCCGGCACGAGGCGCGCGACCTTGAGAAGAGCGCGTGCCAGGACCGTGGGCGCCACGCGCGCGCAGGCATGGGCGTCGGCCGCGGCCTCGGCGGCCTCGAGGAACTCGGCCCGCAGCTGCCGGCCGAGGCTCGTGAGCGCCAGCGGATCCGGGGAGACGCGCAGCAGCAGGCGCTTCAGGTTGTCGCGCGCCGCGACGTGAGCGAGCTCGTGGGCGACGACGGCGTCGAGCTCCTCGGGACCGAGCGCACCCAGCACACCCTCGGCCAGCAGGAGCCGGGGCCGCCACAGCCCGGCGAGCGCCGCAACCGGAAAGCCGTACGCCGCGCGCGACGCGGGCAGCGGCAGCCCGCCGAGGTCCCGGCCTTCGCGGCGGAAGAACGCGACGACCTGGTGCGTCCGGAGCGCGTCCCGAACTCCCCCGCCGACGCGGACGGCGATCAGCCCGAGGCCGGCAGCGGCCAGCGCGACGAGAGCGAGGCCCGCTGTCTCCTGCGTCCCGCGCGGCTCGTAGACGAGCCACGCCGGCACCACGAGCGCAGCGCAGGCGAGGCCGACGGCGAAGGGAAAGAGGGCGGCGAGCAGGAGACGGCTGGCTCGCTCGGCCGGCGGCAGCGCCGCGAGCCAGCCTCGAGCCCGGCCGTAGCGGGCCGCGACCACGAGCGAGGCGGTGGACGTCGCGAGCACGTGGACGGCCAGCACGACGGCGAGGCCCAGCAGCCAGAACCTCATGTCCGCCTCCGTTTCCGGCGGAGTGAGCGATCCTTCTCGCGCACCAGCCGCTCGAGCTCGGGCAGCAGCTCGCGGTCGTGGTCGCTCACCGCATCCACGAGGGACGAGAGCAGCGGCGTCGGCGCCGAGCCGTGCTCGAAGAAGCGGGCGAGGAACGAGCGCACGAGCGAGGCTCCGAACGCCTCGCGCGTGGCACGCGCGGAGTAGCGGAAGGCGCGCCCGTCGGGCTCGCGGTCGAGCAGGCCCTTCTTGTAGAGGCGGTCGAGCGTCGTCATGAAGGTGGTGTAGGCGAGGTCCGGACCGACGCCGGAGCGGACCTCGCGCACCGTGAGCGGATCCCTGCGCCTCCACAGGTAGTCGAGCACGCGCTGCTCCAGCGGGCCCAGCTGCATGACGCGAAGTATCGATCGGCGGCGGTCCCGGCGGCAAGCCCTCCCCTTCCAACCCTAGTTGCCGGCCGCTCGGACGAGGCGCGCGGCCCAGCCGCCGCCCGGCGCCAGCCGGACGTTGAAGCCGGTCGTGCGGTCGACACGGCTCTTCGAGCGCTGGTAGTCGCTGCCCCAGCGGTCGGCGTTCGGGCCGTCCGCGAAGGCGTCGAGCTCGAAGCTGCCCGCCGGAAGAAACGAAAGGTCGATCGAGAGCGTCCGCTCGTCGCCGTCGGTGATGGCCCCGATCCACCAGTCGTTTCCCCGCCGGCGAGCGACCGCCACGTAGTCGCCGAGCTTCGCCTGCAGCACGCGCGTCTCGTCCCACACCGAGGGCACCGGCCCGAGGAAGTCCATCACCTCGGGCTCGGCCTCGTAGGCCGACGGGCTGTCCGCGAGCATCTGCAGCGGGCTCTCGAAGACGACGTAGAGCGCGAGCTGGTGCGCGCGCGTGCCGAGGCTCATCGGCGCTTCGAAGATCGGGGCGAAGCGCTTGCGGCCCGCGGCGTTCCGCATCGCTCCGGGGGTGTAGTCCATCGGCCCCAGGTACATCCGCGTGAAGGGCAGCGTGGCGTCGTGCTCGGGGTCGATCACGTCGCTCCACTTCATCTGCTCGAGGCCCAGGACGCCCTCGGTGCTCAGCAGGTTGGGCCAGGTGCGCGTCAGCAGCGCCGGCCGCTGCGCGCCGTGGAAGTCGACGAGCAGCTTGCGCTTCGCCGCCTCCCGGCAGATCCGGTGGTAGTAGCCCATGAGCGGCTGGTCGTCCCGCTGCATGAAGTCCACCTTCAGGCCCTTGACGCCCCAGCGCTCGTAGCGGTCGAGTGCCGCCTCGAGCTGGTCCTCGAGGCTCTTCCAGACCACCCACAGGATGATCCCGACGTTCTTCTCCCGCGCGTAGGCGAGGAGCTTCTCCATGTCGAGGGCCGGGACCACCTTGAGCACGTCGCCGAGCTCGTACCAGCCCTCGTCGAGGATCACGTACTCGATCTTGTTCTTCGAGGCGAAGTCGACGTAGTGCTTGTAGGTGTCGGTGTTGACCCCGGACTTGAAGGGAACGCCGTGGATGTTCCAGGCGTTCCACCAGTCCCAGGCGACCTTCCCTGGCCGGATCCACGAGGTGTCCGCGATCTCGGAGGGCCGCGCGAGCAGATAGACGAGCGAGCTCGTCAGCAGGTCGGCGTCCTTCTCGGCGATGCCCAGGATCCGCCAGGGGTAGCTGCGCGTCCCGCGCGTCTCGGCTATGTAGTCGGCGCGGCGCACCACCTTGATGTCGCGGTCCCGCTCCTTCTTCTCCTCGAGCGGAAAGGCCGGGAAGGTCGCGGCGAGCGCCGTGCCGCCCGTTCCCGCGAGCCACAGCCCCGGGTAGTCCTCGACGTCCGACTCCGCCACGGCGACCTTGATCCCGCGAGGCGCGGCGACGACGGCCGGCAGCGAGGCGACGGCGTCCTTGGCGATGTCCTTGAGCGGCTGGTAGAGGTACTTCCGCTCGTTGTGCGACATGAAGCCGTCTTCCTTCGGGAAGTACGCGCTCCAGTCGCCCGCGAAGGGGAAAAGGGCTTCCTCCGCGTAGACCTTGACGGAGGCCTGCGGCCGCGACGTCTCGAACCGGTACGCGACGCCGTCGTCGTAGGCGCGGAACACGACCGCGTAGCGGCCTTCCATCTCGAGCCGCAGCTCCGCGTAGCGCTCGGGGATCTTCGCCGATCGCCGCGAGACGGGCGCCTCGACCACGCGGTCGACGCGCGCGGTCTTCGCGGAGCGGACCTTCGGGTCGGACGCCCAGCACGACGTGGTCGACGTCGAGCGACAGCGTGGCGCCGTCGACGAGCAGCTCCGAGCCCAGGCGCACGCCGAAGCTCAGCCGCTCGGCCGTCGCCACGCGAAGCTCGATGCGGCCGTCCGGCGAGCGCAGCGTGTAGGAGGGCTCCGCGGCCTGGCCCGCCGCCGCCAGGCCGAGCCACAGAACGAGCGTTGCGGCGCGTGTCATGTCCTGTAGGCCTGCCGGCCGATCCCCTGGACCGGGATGCCCTGCGCCTTCAGCACGTTGCTCTGCAGCGCGTACATGCAGGCCGCGGCCTCGTCGATCTTGCGCGTGAACGCGATCGAGCCCTCGAGGATCGGCGTGAGGCGCGCCTTGTCCTGGATGCGGGCTTTCGGGTACTCGTGCTCGACGACCAGGTGCGTGTTCGCCACGTCGAGCTTCAGCAGCTCGCGCGCGGCGAGCTGGTGGTCGAGCCAGTCGACCGTGCGGTTCTGCAGGTACGCGAGCGGGTCGTGCCTGGCCGTCCCCGGCAGCTCGTGCTCGCAGAGCACCGTCTGCTTCTTCCAGGCGTTCAGCTGGTCGGCCGGCTTCGGCGAGGGCTTGCCCTTGATCCAGTCGCCGCGCTCGACGGTCTGGCCGCCGTAGCCCCAGGCCGAGACGCCCTTCGCGTCGGTCACCTGGCCCTTCACGTGGAAGCCGCCGATCAGGAAGTTGTAGCCCTCGTCCTTCAGGTACTGGAAGAGCGAGCGCGTGTCCTGCCCCATCAGGATCGCGTGCGACGGGTCGTAGTGGATGCGGAGCTGGTCGCCCACGCCGTGCTTCTCGCAGATGCGGTGGAGCGCGATCCAGGTGCCGGGCGTGTAGGCGATCTGGTTGTGCCAGTTGTCCTTCGTGGTCCAGCCCGGCATCGGGCACTGCTCGACGCGGTACGTGAGCTTGCGCTCCTTCGCGTACTTCAGCAGCGGGACGAAGGTCCGCTCGAAGTCGATCAGGTTCTCGTCCATCGAGTGCTCCTGGTTGCGGCCCACGAAGCCGCAGACCGCGTCGACGCCCAGGAGCACCGCGGCGTCCATCGCCCGCTTCATGAAGTCGTGCTTCTTCCTGCGGATGCGCGGGTCGTCGTGGAGCATGTTGTCGAAGTAGCCGATGTCCGAGATGCCGATGCCGTTCGCCTTCAGCGAGGCCTTGACGCGCTTGGCGCGGTCCTTGTCGAAGGGCTTGCGCAGGTCGAGCGTGTTCGCCACCGGGTCGAGCATCGCCTCGGCGGGAATGTCGGACTTCGTCGGGTGCAGCGCCGCCGAGAGCTGGATGTAGTCGGCCCCCAGCTCTTTCGCGAACGCCACCCACTCCTCGATCGCGAGATCGGGGTCCTTGTCGCGCTTCTCGCGCGGCGTGAGCTCCTGCAGCGCGGCGGTCAGCACTCCGATCTTCATGAACTTGGGCTCGAAGGCGGCGACGGGCATCGGATCCTCCAGGAATTACTCGCGTCGGGCCATGAAGGCCTCGATCTCCTCGAGTGTACGAGGCACGCGGGCGGACAGCCTCACGAGGCCGGTCTCGGTGAGCAGGAACGAGTCCTCGACCCGCACGCCGATGTCCTTGTACTTCAGGACGACGGGCCGGACCTTCTCCTTGAACGCACGGTTCTCGGGCGTGTCCTCGAGCGCGTCGAGCGCGGCCTCGCGGATGTAGAGCCCCGGCTCGATCACGAACGCCATCCCGGGCTCGAGCGCGCGGCGGTAGTCGCCGACGTCGTGGACGTCGAGGCCGATCCAGTGGCAGATGCCGTGCGTGTACCAGGTGCGGTGCTGCTTCGACGTCGCGTCGGTGACGAGGCCCAGCTTCAGCAAGCCCTGCCTCACGACCTCCTCGGCCGCCTTCTCGACGTCCGTCGTGTGGTTGCCCGCCACGGCGGCCTTCATGCCGGCCTCCTGGGCAGCGAGCACCAGCCGCCACAGCTCGGCCTGCTCCTTCGAGTACTTGCCGTTCACGGGCCAGGCGCGCGTGATGTCCGCGGTCATGCCCTCGTAGAAGGCGGCCGCGTCGATCAGCAGCATCTCGCCCGCCTTCATCTGGCGGCGCGAGCGGTCGTAGTGCAGGATCGTCGCGTTCGGTCCGCTGCCGACGATGGACGGATAGCCCCAGCTCGGCGCGCCCCGCTGCAGGTACACCCGCTCGAGCTCGGCCTCCACCTCGTACTCGTAGCGGTCGGGCTTCGTGGCCCGCATCGCCGCGCGGTGGGCGTCCGCCGAGACGTCGGTGCTGCGCTGGAGCGCCCCGCGCTCGTAGGGCGTCTTGACCTGGCGCAGACCCCACACGATCGGCGTCGCGTCGGTGACCGTGAGCCCGGGCACGCGCTGGCGCATGCGCTCGGCGTAGTCGTAGGCCGGCGGCAGCTCGTCCTTCACGCCGGGGCGGCGGCCGAGGATGAGGGCGAGGCGCGCCGTGCCGGCCTTGAGCGCGTCGAAGAAGGCGTCGTACTCGCCGCTGTACTCGGTCAGCCGCTCTCCGGGCGCCTGGCGATT
This sequence comes from uncultured Acidobacteriota bacterium, assembly GCA_963724555.1. Taxonomy (GTDB): domain Bacteria; phylum Acidobacteriota; class Vicinamibacteria; order Fen-336; family Fen-336; genus DATBSL01. Next base: position 115,332 of record CAVRVE010000020.1, on the reverse strand, counting down.
CATCAGGCTCGCCAGGAACGAGTCGAGCCCCGAGGCGAAGCGCACCTCGTCGACGCCGCTCGCCGCCTGGGCCTCCTCCTTGGAGAGCAGGTGCCCCTCGCGGTGCTCGCGCCGCGGGTCGGCGTCGCTCACGAACAGGATGCTCTTCTTCGTCTTGTTGCCGGGCAGCAGCACGAGCGTCGAGCCGTCCTGGTCGACTGCCCGTCAGGTACAGCATGTCGCTGTCCTGCCGGTACTCGTAGTCGACGTCGCGGGAGAAGACGCGCGTGGGCGCGCTCCAGTGGACGAGCACGGTCTCGGGCCCGATCGCCTCCATCACGCGGGCGCGCCGGGCCTTCAGGTCGTCCTGCAGCTCGCCCGCGAGTGCCGCCGCCGGCACGAGCGCGAGAGTCATCGCCCGAACGACACGCCGCATCGATCCTCCCAGGTACAGCGCCAGGAACAGCGCCAGGATGAGCGCCCGAAAAAGGCGCGCGTATTCTGGGCTCGCGCGGTCCCGGAAGGCAACCGCCGAGCGGCGTCCGCCCGTGCTACGGTTCCGGGAATGGCCGCGTCTCGGATCTCGCTGCTGGCGTTCGCGGGCCTCGCCTGGTGCGGGTGCGGAGGCGGCGGGCCGAGCTCCGGCCCGACGAGCCCCGGAGCACCTCAGGCTTCGCCCACGCCCGTGCCCGGGCCGCCCGGAGCGGTCCGTTTCACGGTCGACTCGCAAGCGGGCCGCGTGCCGATCTCGCCCTACATCTACGGTACGAACATCAACGACTGGGCAGGCCGCTCGCGCGGCCAGCGGCTCGGGCGGCTCGGCGGCAACCGCTGGACCGCCTACAACTGGGAGACGAACGCCTCGAACGCGGGAGCCGACTTCCAGCACCAGAACGACGCCTTCCTGGGCGGCGGCGAGACACCGGGCGAGGCGGTGCGGCCGCACGTGGCGCGGGCGTTCGCGGCGGGCGCGTCGATGGTCGTCACGGTGCCGATCGCGGGCTACGTCTCGGCCGACAAGGCGCCGGGTGGCGACGTGAACCGCACGCCCGACTGGCTCACGGCGCGCTTCCACGAGTCGCGGCCCTCCAAGGGCTCGGGCTTCTCCTACCCGCCGAACACCGGCGACCGCGTCGTCTACCAGGACGAGTTCGTCGCCTGGCTCGAGTCGGCCGTCGACGCGCGGCGCGATCCCGCCCGCACGATCTTCTACTCGCTCGACAACGAGCCCGACCTCTGGGCCTCCACGCACGCGCGCATTCGCCCGACCGGCGCCGTCACCTATGCCGAGCTGGTCGACCGCACGACCGCGTTCGCGTCGGCCATCAAGGCCGTGGCGCCGGAGGCGCTCGTCTTCGGGCCCGTCAGCTACGGCTGGGCCGGCTTCGTGCGGCTGCAGAGCGCTCCGGACAACGGCGGGCGCGACTTCCTCGACTTCTACCTGGCCGCGATGCGCGACGCCGAGAGCCGCGCGCGGCGCCGGCTCGTCGACGTGCTCGATCTCCACTGGTACCCCGAGGCGCGCGGCGGCGGCGTCCGGATCACGGAGGCGAGCGGAGCGCCCGACGTGGCCGCGGCGCGCGTCCAGGCCCCGCGCTCGCTCTGGGACCCGGGCTACGTCGAGACCAGCTGGATCTCGCAGGACGCGGGCGTCGGAGCGATCCGGCTGCTGCCGCGGATGCGCGAGAAGATCGCCGCGCAGTATCCGGGCACGCGGCTCGCGATCACCGAGTACAACTACGGCGGCGGCGAGCACGTCTCGGGCGCGATCGCGCAGGCCGACGTGCTCGGAATCTACGGCCGCGAGCAGGTGTTCGCCGGGGCGCTCTGGGACCTGGGCGGCGGCGGCCGCTTCATCGACGCCGCCTTCGCCGCCTACTGCAACTACGACGGCGCCCTCGGGCGCTTCGGCGACACCGCCGTCGCCGCGGCGACGAGCGACGTGCAGGCGAGCTCCGTCTACGCGAGCGTCGACGCGGGACGCGACGACCGCATGGTCGTCGTCGCGATCAACAAGTCGACGGGGCCGACCACGGCCGACCTCGTGATCTCCCACCCGGTCGAGCTCACGCGCGGCCAGAGCTTCCAGATCACCGCCGCGACGCCCGCGGTGGTCAGGGGCCCGTCGGTCGCGCCCACGGCGCGCAACAGCTTCCGGCTGGAGCTGCCGGCCTCGAGCGTGACGACGGTCGTTCTCGAGCGCTAGCGGCTCGGCGCCCGATCCAACGTTCAGGATCCCGCGTCACGAGAGTGGGACCGCGCCGTCCCACGGGCGAACGGCGCCTCTGGCCTGCGCGCCACGAAACAGCGCATGGCTGATGTGCTGACGCCGGTCCGCGGACTGGCACGGCCCTTGTAGCTGGCTGCATCCCATGAACAGCATCTGGCGCGACGTCCGTTACGGCCTGCGAATGCTGGCGAAGAGCCCGGGCTTCACCGCCGTCGCGGTGCTGGCGCTCGCCCTGGGCATCGGCGGCAACACCGCCATCTTCAGCGTCGTGTACGCGACGCTGCTCGAGCCGCTCCACTACCAGGATCCCGACCGGCTGGTCATGGTGTGGTCGAAGCCGCGGCCGGAATTCCGCAACGGCACCTCGGTCGGCGACTTCCTCGACTGGCGGGAGAAGAGCACGGTCTTCGCGGGCCTTCACGCCTGGACCGACCGCCACGTGAGCCTCGCCACCTCCGAGCGCCCGCAGAGCGTCGAGGCGGGGTTCGTGACGCCCGGCTGGATCCGGAACCACGGGCTCGTGATCCGCGCCGGCCGCGATTTCCTGAAGGAGGAAGGCACGCCCGGAAACGACCGGGTCGTGGTGCTGACCGACTCGCTCTGGCGCGGAACGTACGGCGCGGATCCCGGCATCGTCGGCAAGCAGGTGCGGATCGACGGCGAGAGCCGCACGGTCGTCGGCGTGCTGGCATCCGGGCCCGCCGACCGGGTGGAGCGAAAGCTCTACCTCCCGCTGGTGTTCCGGCCGGAGCAGATCAACCACGACATCAACTGGCTGACGGTCATGGGCCGGCTGAAGCCGGGCGTCACGCTGGAGCAGGCGAACGCGGAGATGGCCGTGATCGCAGGCCAGATCGCGGCGGCCTACCCCGACGAGAGAAAGGGCTGGAGCGTCAGCGTCGAGCCGCTGCAGAACAACTTCCTCGACCGCGACACGATCCGCGGCCTGTGGCTGCTGCTCGCGGCGGTCGGCTTCGTGCTGCTGATCGCCTGCGCCAACGTGGCGAACCTGCAGCTCGCGCGGGGCTCGGCCCGCCAGCGCGAGCTGGTGGTGCGCTCGACGCTCGGCGCGGACCGCAGGCGGCTCGTGCGGCAGCTGCTCACGGAGAGCGTCGTGCTGGCGTTCGTGGGCGGCGCCCTGGGCGTGGCCCTGGCGCGAGGCCTGCTCGACGTGATCCAGGCGACCATGCCGCCCTTCACGCTGCCGTCCGAAGCCGACGTGCGGCTGAGCGTTCCCGTGCTGCTGTTCACGATCGCCGCGACCAGTCTCGCGGGCGTGCTCTTCGGCTGCGCGCCGGCCTGGCAGGCCTCGCGGCTGAACCTCGCGGAGACGCTCAAGGAAGGCGGCCGCTCGGCGGCGAGCGGGCGCCACCGGCTGCGGCGTGCGCTGGTCATGGTGGAGTTCGGCCTGGCTCTCGCCCTCCTCGCGGGGGGCGGCATCGCGATCCACAGCCTGATCAAGCTCACCCGCGTGGACCTCGGCTTCCGCACCGAGCGGCTGCTGGTCTTCAACCTGCCCGCGCCGGAAACGCGTTTTCGCGACGCCGACGCGATGCGGGCCTTCTACAGGCGCCTGCTCGAGCGGGTCGAGGCCGTGCCCGGCGTCACGGCCGCGACGGTGTCCACCGGCATCCCCGGCTGGGGCACGACCTTCGGCGGGCCGTTCGAGATCGTGGGCCAGCCGGCGCGCGAGGGCTCCGACCAGATGGGCGCCGGGTTCAACATGGTCTCGCCGGGCTACTACGAGACGTTCGGGATCCCCCTGCTGCGCGGGCGGCCGCTCTCGGCCGAGGACGCGGAGCGCGCAGCGCCGGTCGCGGTCGTCAACGAGACCTTCGCGAAGCGCTACCTGGCCGGCCTCGACCCGCTCGCGCAGCGCGTGAGCCTGGCGATCCCCGGTCCTGGGCTCGCGGCGCCGGGGCCGCGCGTCGCGTGGCAGATCGTGGGAGTCACCCGCGACGTCCGCAACGGCGGGCCGCGCAACGAGAGCTTCCCCCAGATCGACCTTCCGTTCTGGCAGAGCCCGTGGCCCGCGGCTCAGGTCTCGCTGCGCACGTCGGTCGCGCCGGAATCGCTCGTCCCGGAGCTGGGTGCGCTCGTCCAGTCGCTCGACCCGGACCTCCCGCTGGCCGACCCCCGCACGATGGACGGGATCGTCAGGCAGCAGCTGGCCGGCGATCGTTTCAGGGCGCTGCTCTTCGGCGGCTTCGCCGCGACGGCGCTGATCCTCGCCGCGCTCGGCATCTACGGCGTCATGTCCTTCGTCGTCGCGCAGCGGAGGCAGGAGCTCGGCCTGCGGCTGGCGCTCGGCGCCGCGCGCTCGCGAGTGCTGGGGATGGTGCTCAAGGACGGCCTGAAGACCGCGCTCGGCGGCACGGCCCTCGGCTGCCTGGGCGCCTACTGGGTCGGCCGTTCGATGCAGGGGATGTTCCCGGGCGTGCCCAGCCTGGATCTGACGACGTTTGCGGCGGTGGCGATCACGCTGCTCCTGGCCGCCGTCCTGGCGTGCTACGTCCCGGCCCGCCGCGCAGCGGCGGTCGATCCGCTGACCGCGCTACGGGACGAGTAGGCTTCGCCTGTAGACTCGCGGGCGTGGATCCCCAGCAGCTGAAGGCGACGCTCGCCTCCGGGCTGCTGTCGTTCCCCGTCACCGACTTCGACGCCGCGGGAGACTTCCGCCCGCAGACCTACGCGAGCCGGCTCGAATGGCTGATGCCCTACGGCGCGAGTGCGCTCTTCGCCGCCGGAGGGACGGGCGAGCTCTTCTCGCTTCTGCCCGACGAGCACGCGGCGGTCGTCCGCACGGCGGTCGAGACCTGCCGCGGCCGCGTCCCGATCCTGGCGGGCATAGGCGGACCCACGCGGACGGCGACCCTTCTCGCGCGCGAGTCCGAGCGGCTCGGCGCGGCGGGTCTGCTGCTGCTGCCGCACTACCTCACCGAGGCGCCCCAGGAAGGGCTCGCGGCGCACGTCGAGGCGGTGTGCCGCGCGGTCCGGATCGGTGTCGTGGTCTACAACCGGGGCGTGTGCCGGCTGAGCGCCGACACCCTGGCGCGGCTCGCCGAGCGCTGCGCGAACCTCGTCGGCTTCAAGGACGGGATCGGCGAGATCGAGCTGATGGTCGCGATCCGGCGAAGGCTCGGCGAGCGCCTCGCCTACCTCGGCGGGCTGCCGACGGCCGAGGTCTACGCGGCCGCGTACAAGGCGATCGGAGTGCCCGTCTACTCGTCCGCGGTCTTCAACTTCGTCCCGCGGACGGCCATGCAGTTCTACGACGCGCTCGCGAAGGACGACCAGGCCACGACCGGACGCCTGCTCGACTCCTTCTTCCTCCCCTACCTCGCGATCCGCAACCGGCGCCCCGGCTACGCGGTCAGCATCGTCAAGGCGGGAGCCCGCCTGGTGGGCCGCGACGCCGGCCCCGTGCGCCCGCCGCTCACCGACCTGCTCCCGGCCGAGCTCGAGGAGCTCGACGCGCTCATCCGCGGACTCGGCCCCCAGTAGCCGCTAGGGCGCGGCGAGCGTCGCCGTGTGCCCCTTGCGGCCCCGCCCGTCGAACGCGGCGACGCGAACCGTCCCGCGCAGCGGGATCGGGGCCGTGACGGCCGGGCTCTTCGCGGTCGGCTCGCTGCCGTCGGTCGTGTAGCGCAGCGTCAGCCCGGGCAACTCCACGCTCGTGAGCACCTGCGCCGCCGTCCGCCTTGAGACCGGGCGTCGGGATCCGGTACTCGTAGCCTTCCCGCTCGAGACGCGGCAGCTCGCGCTTCGCGACGACGTTCACGAACTCCGACCACGCCGCGTTTTCGAGGGCCTCGGCCTTCGCGGGATCGCGCTCGGTGGCCCACGCCGGGTCCTTCGCCCAGGCGCGCTCGGCGAGCCCGAGGAGCTTGGGCAGCAGCTGGCGCTCGAGCCGGCCCTCGCCGCCGAGCGTCTCGGACCACAGGTTGCCCTGGATGCCGACGATGTTCTCGCGGCCGTAGTCGGAGAGCCGCTCCTTGCCCACGAACAGCTTCGGGTCTACGGGCTGGCCGCGGCGGTCGAGGCGGACGTTCCGGTAGTAGTCGTACGGCACGAACTGGAAGGGCTTGCGCAGGTCGACGTAGCCGCCCCAGTCGAGCCCGCGCTCCTCGGGGTTCTGGTTCCAGGCGAGGTCGAAGTAGAGGTTGGTGACGGGGCACAGCACCACCTCGAAGCCGCCATTCGCGAGCCGATAGGCGAGGTCCTCGGCGCCCCAACCCGGCACGTTGTTCCAGACGTAGGCGCGCCACCCGCGCGCGCCGAACATCGGATTCGGCACGAGAACGTCCTGCCCCTCGCGCTTCGTCTTGCGAACGGCGATCTCCTCCCAGCCCGAGAGCGGGATGCCGTGGGCCTTCAGGATCTGCTCGACCCGGCCGTAGAAGACGAACCACAGCTCGTCCACCTTCTTCAGGCCCTTCTGCTTCATGTACTCCTGGGCGGCCGGCGAGCGCTGCCAGACGCCGTTCGGGACCTCGTCGCCGCCCATGTGCAGGTTCCGAAGCGGCACGCCGGCTTCCTTGTGCGTCGCCACGAGGTCGGCCACGACGCGCTCGATGAAAGCGTACGTGGACTCGAGCGTCGGGTTCATGACGTTGTCGTGGTAGAGCTGCGCGGACGTGTACTGCGAGCGGTCCTCGGGATCGCTCAGCAGGTAGCGGCGCGCGCCCTCGGCGTCGCCCGCCTTCGTGCGCTCGCGGAAGCGGGCCTCCATCGCCTTGACCGCCGCGCGCGCGTGTCCCGGCATCTCGAGCTCGGGGATCACCTCGATGTGCCGGGCGGCGGCGTAGCGCAGGATCTCGATGTACTCGGCGCGCGTGTAGTGGCCGCTGCCCCACGGCTTGTCGGGGACGGCGCCCGAGCCCCAGTGCGGAGGCATGTTGCGGCTCGAGTCGAGCGTGTGCCCGCGCCGCGCGCCGACCGAGACGAGCTCGGGCAGGCTCGGCATCTCGAGGCGCCAGCCCTCGTCCTCGGTCAGGTGGAAGTGGAAGCTGTTGAGCTTGTAGCGCGCCATGAGGTCCAGCACGCGCAGTACGTCCTTCTTGGGCTGGAAGTTGCGGGCCACGTCGAGCATGAAGCCCCGGTAGCCGAAGCGCGGCGCGTCGCGGACGACGAGCGCGTCGAGCACGAGGCCCTTGCCGGGCGCGGGAGCGGGCAGCAGAGTGCGCAGCGACTGCAGGCCGTAGAAGACGCCGGCCGGCGAGGCGCCGACGATGCGAATGCCGTGCGGGTCCACCTCGAGCGTGTAGGCCTCCTTCGACGACTGACCGTCGACCGGGCCCGTCGAGAGCCGCACGGTCGCAGTGCCCGGCGGCGCGGGCGTCTTGTCGAAGTAGGGAGCCAGGTAGGAAGACGCGAAGGCGGCTTCGGACTGGAGCTCCGCCGGCGCCTCGACCGCGGGCAGTGCCTGCAGGCGCAGCTCGCCGTCTCGCTTCTCCACCCCCACCGCCGTCGGGAACACGCGCGGCAGCTCGGCGGCCGGCACGTCGCGGACCTGGCTGTCGAGCGCGTACTGCTGCGCCGGCGTGATCACGCGCGGGTCGCGCCCCTCGCCCTGGGGACCGCGCGTGAAGGGCACCGAGACGAACTCGCCGAGCGGCCGACCGAGGTCGGGCGAGTCCTCGAAGACCACGTACGGCGAGAGCGGCGCGAAGCTGATGTTCGTGAGCAGCCCGGTCAGGTACTCGATCTTTACGCTCTGCCCGGGCCGCAGGCCCTTGAACTCGGGGCCGGGGACGAGCCGCAGCAGGTCGCCCGTCACGCGCTCGGCCCGAAAGCCGGCCCCGACGCTGCCCTCGCGCGGCTCGTGGAGGGCGTTGAAGTAGAGCGCCCAGCCGGTCGCCGGGATCGCCTGCTTGCCCTGGTTCGTGAGCGTGAAGGAAGCGCGCGCCGAGCCTTCGCCCGACCCGGTGAACACGTCCTCCTCGAGCTGCCAGCGCAGCCTGAGCCCGGCGGCCCGGTTGTCGTCCAGCTTCACCCTGGGCGGAGCATCGGTCTGGGCGGCGGCAGGGACCGAAGCGAGGAGGAGCAGCAAGCCGGCGAGTCGCAGGTGCATGGTGTGCATTGATACCCGATCCCGGCCGCCGGGCGCTAGCGGCCGTAGCGCTCCCGAAGCCGCATCTTCTGGACCTTGCCGGTCGGGCCGAGCGGGAGCGCGTCCACGAAGACGACCTCGTCGGGAAGCCAGATCTTCGAGACCTGGCCTTCCAGGAACTCGAGCACCGACTCCTTGGTCGGCGCGGCGCCGGGAGCGGGCTGGGCGATCAGGAGCGGGCGCTCGCCCCATTTCTCGTGCGGAACGCCGATCACGGCCGCCATCGCGATCTCCGGGTGCCGGGCCGCGGCTTCCTCGAGGTCGAGCGAGCTGATCCACTCGCCTCCCGACTTGATCAGGTCCTTCTTGCGATCGGTGATCTGCATGCTGCCGTCGGGATGGAGCACCGCGACGTCGCCCGTCGGAAACCAGCCGTCGGCGGTGAGCGCGCTGCCGGGCGCGTCGCCCAGGTACGCGGAGCAGATCCAGGGGCCGCGGATCTGCAGCTCCCCGACGCTCTTTCCGTCGCGCGGGAGCACGGCGCCGCTCTCGTCGACGGTCCGCAGCTCCACGCCGAAGAGCTGCCGCCCCTGCCGCATGAGGAACGCCACCTGCGAGGCGTCGTCCAGGCCTTCCTCGGCCGGAGTGATCCGGCTGATCGTGCCGACCGGGCTCGTCTCGGTCATCCCCCAGCCGTGGACGAAGCCGATTCCCCGCGAGCGGAACGCCTCGATCAGCGCCGAGGTCGGCGCCGCACCGCCCGTGGTCACGGTCCGGAGCGAGGGGACGCTCTCCCCCGTCGCCTTCCAGTGCGCGAGCAGCCCGAGGTGCACGGTCGGCACGCCGCAATAGGTCGTGACGCGCTCGGCGTTCATGAGCTCGGTGAGGCCCGCGCCGTCGAGCCGCGGTCCCGGCATCACGAGCTTGTACCCGCACATGGCGGCCCCGTACGGGATGCCCCAGGCGTTGACGTGGAACATCGGAACGACCGGCAGCAGCGCCTCGCCGGGTCCGGCCGGGATCCCGCCGGGAAGGGCCACGCCGTACGCGTGGAGCACCGACGACCGGTTGCTGTAGACGACGCCCTTGGGGTTCCCCGTCGTCCCGGACGTGTAGCAGATGCCCGCGGCCGTGTTCTCGTCGAAGCTCGGCCAGTCGTAGCGGCCGTCCTGCGCCGCGAGCAGGTCCTCGTAGCAGAGCGCTCCCGGCACCTTGCACTCGGGCATGTGCGCGCGGTCCGTCATCACGACCAGGTGGCGCACCGAGTCGAGCTTGTCCCAGACCGCCTCCACGAGCGGCAGGAAGGTGAGGTCCACGAAGAGCGCGCGGTCCTCGGCGTGGTTGAGCACGTAGACGAGCTGCGTCGGGTGCAGCCGCGGGTTCACGGTGTGGACGACGGCGCCCAGGCCGGAGACGCCGTAGTAGAGCTCGAGGTGCCGGTCGGTGTTCCACGCGATCGTCGCCACCGCGTCGCCTTCCCGCAGCGTCAGGGCCTCGAGCGCCTGCGCGAGCTGCTTCGACCGGCGGCGCGCGTCGGTCCACGTGTAACGGCGGATCGGGCCTTCGACGCTGCGGGTGACGATCTCGACCGAGCCGAAGACCTCGGCCGCGTGCTCGAGCAGCGAGGAGACCAGGAGCGGCCGGTCCATCATCAGCCCGCGCACGAGACCTCCTGTCGTCTCTGCCGGCGGCAGCCGGCCCGGTCGACGTCCGTCTACTTCGCGGGCCCGAACGAGCGCTCGAAGAGCGCCGCGATCGCCTGGCGCCCCTCGTCGCTCAGGTTCCGCGTGCCCGTGGCCGCGAACGGCCGCTCGGGAATCGTCGGAGTCTCGGCCGCCCAGTGGCCGTCCTTCCAGGTGAACCAGCCGTGGCGCGCCTGGTCGAAGACGCTCACCGGGCGGTTGAAGAACTTCGCGAGCTCCACGCCCCAGCCGGTGCCGCCCTGCACGGTGTCGTCGCCCTGGATCCAGCCGACGGCGTAGACGGCGTACGAGCGCGCGACCATGTGGAAGATCAGCTGGCAGACGGTGCGGACCTGCTCGATCGCGGTGTAGGTGCGGCCCATGCGCTTGGAGACGATCTCCATGCTGACGTCGCCCTTCAGCAGCTCGGCCGGCGAGAGCACCTCGACGTTCTTGCTGTACTCCATGACGTGCCCCTCGTAGGACAGCGTCACCTGCCGCACGCCCCACTTCTCGGCCGCGCGGCCGAACTCCGCCTCGGCGCCCTTGTGGCCGCCGCTCACGAGGATCGCCTGGTTGCGGTCGCTCATCCGCTCACTCTCCGGGTCGTTGAACGAGCGAGGATATCCGCCGCGTCCGGCCCGCGCAACCACGAGGGGCTCGGCCTCGACGCCGGTCGGAGCACGGCCCGGCTCCTGTAAGATGGCGCCCGTCTCTCCTTGCTTCGGAGCTTCGCGGTGAGCCTTCCCCCCGGCGTTCGCCTCGGGCCGTACACGATCGAAGCTCTCCTCGGCGTGGGCGGTATGGGCGAGGTGTACCGGGCGCGCGACTCGCGGCTCGAGCGCACGGTCGCCCTCAAGCTGCTGCCCGCGGCCGTCTCGAGCGATCCCGACCGGCTTGCCCGCTTCGAGAGAGAAGCGAAGCTGCTCGCCGCGCTCAACCATCCCAACATCGCCCACGTGTACGGCTTCGAGCAGGTGGCTTCGCCTTCCGGCCAGGCCGCACACGTGCTTGCGATGGAGCTCGTCGAAGGCGAGGACCTCGCCCGCCGTCTCGAGCGCGGCCCGATCGCGCAGGGCGAGGCGCTCGCGGTCGCCCGGCAGATCGCGGAGGCGCTCGACGAGGCGCACGAAAAGGGCATCGTCCACCGCGATCTCAAGCCCGCCAACGTCCAGCTGACGCCGGACGGCCGGGTCAAGGTCCTCGACTTCGGGCTGGCGAAGGCCTGCACGACCGACGGACAGGCCGGAGCGGCCACCGGCTCGGAGTCGCCGACGCTCGAGGCGCCGATCACACGGGCGGGAGCTGTCTTCGGCACGACGGCCTACATGTCTCCCGAGCAGGCGCGCGGCCTTCCCGTGGACAAGCGGACCGACGTCTGGGCATTCGGCTGCCTGCTGTTCGAGATGCTCGCGGGTCGTCGACCCTTCGACGGGCACACGACCACCGACACGCTCGCGGCGATCCTGACGGCCGACGCTCGATGGGACGTGCTGCCGACGACGACTCCGGACTGGCTGCGCCGACTGCTGCGCCAATGCCTCGAGAAGGACGCGCGCCGCCGCCTGCGCGACATCGGCGACGCGCTCGCGGAGATGGACGATCCGTCCGACGCCCGCGGCGACGCGCTCGAGCCCGGCCCGACTCCCCCACGGCTGCGGCGCCGCCACCTGCTGGCGCTCGCGCTCACGCTGCTGCTCGCGGGCATAGCACTCGCCCTGGCATGGCGCCGTGTCGGCGGCCTCCAGTCGACCGTCACCGCGACCATCCGCACCACGATCGTGCTGCCGCGCAGCCAGAAGCTGTCCTCCGGCGATGCCACCTATGCCCTGGCGCTCTCGTCGGACGGCCGCCGGCTCGCCTACGTCGGCGAGAAGGATGGCGGCACCCAGCTCTGGGTCAGGGAGCTCAGCAGCCTCGAGTCGAAGCCGCTCGCTGGAACGGTGGGAGCGACGCACCCGTTCTTCTCTCCCGACGGCGAGTGGATCGGCTACTTTGCGGGTGGCGCGCTCCAGAAGGTGGCCGCCTCCGGCGGAGCGCCGCTCCGCATCTGCACCGTGAAGGCGCGAAGCCTCGGCGCGAGCTGGGGGCGCGACGAGCGCATCGTGTTCGCGCTGTGGGGATCGGGGCTGCACGTCGTCGAGGCGAGAGGCGGCGAGCCCCGGCGCATCGGGAGCCTCGAGGACGCGCGCTGGCCGGAGATCCTGCCGGACGGCCGGACGGTGCTCTTCACCACGCAACGAGCCTTCGCGACCATGTCCATCGACGGGAGCGCGTTCCGCGTGGCCGCGACGACCACCGACTCGCCGCTCGACGGACCCGCCGTCCTGGGGACGGGCACGCTGGCACAGGCCCGCTACCTGCCGACCGGCCACATCGTGTTCGGCCAGGCCCCGGGCATCGTGCGCGCCGCGCCGTTCGATCCTGCGTCGGCACGCTTGACGGGTCCTGTCGCCTCGGTCGTCCAGTCCGTCGAGCGCGCGCGCAACGCCGGCGCGGTCTACTTCGCCGTCGCTTCGACCGGCGTCCTGGTCTACGCGACGACGGGTTACCGCCACCGCCTTGTCTGGGTCGACCGCAGCGGCGCAGCGTCGCCGATCAGCGCCGACCGTGCGGCGTTTCGCAGCCCCCGCCTCTCCCCGAACGGCGCCCAGCTCGCCGTCGCCGTCAACGACGAGACGCGCCGGGGCGACGTCTGGGTCTACGACCTGCGGACTGGAACGAAGCGCCGGCTCACGCGCGAACGCCACAACGGCTGGCCGGTGTGGACGCCCGACGGACGGCTCATCACGTTCACCACCGCGGGCGGGATCGCCGAGGTGCCGCCCGACGGCAGCGCGGCGCCACGCATGCTCCTGGCCCGCCCGGACGGCAACCCGCGATACCCGACGGCGTGGTCGCCCGATGGGCGCGAGCTGCTGTTCGACGTGGACGGGGCGACGGGCAGCGACCTTTCGGTGCTGAGCCGCGGCGGCGAGGCGCGCACCCTGCTGGCCGAGCCCTACAACGAGACGAACGGCGCGATCTCGCCCGACGGCCGCTTCGTGGCCTACGTCTCGGACGAATCGAGGCGTGCGGAGGTCTACGTCGCGAGCTATCCCGGTTTCGGGGACCGCGCCGGCATCTCGACCGACGGCGGCACCCACCCGCGCTGGTCCCGTGACGGCCGCGAGATCTTCTTTCGGCAGGGAGACGCGCTCATGGTCGCGACTGTCGATACGAAGCGGGCCTTTCGGGCGGAGCGGCCGCGCCGGCTGTTCTCGGGCGCCTACGACGGTGAAGGCCGGCACGGAGAGTACGATGTCGCCCCCGACGGGCGCCGGTTCGTCATGATCGAGGACGACGAAGCGTCGGCGCTGCGCGAGCTGACGCTGGTGCAAGGCTGGTTCGAAGAGCTCCGCCGGCTCGCGCCGCCGGGCCGCTGACGCCGGCCCGGCTATTCGACCAGCGCGCCGATCTCCGCGACCGGCACCACCTCGACCGGCTCCTCCCCGGGCCTGAAGATGCGCGCGCCGGCGCGGCCGCGCAGCTCGACCGAGTCGCCCTCGACGCGCAGCATCGCCCCCTCGCGCAAGCCCACGACGACGAGGTCGTTCTCCTCGTGGAACTCGCGGATCCGCGTCTCGCGCGTCTCGCCCATGTGCGTCGAGCCGGGGACGGGATCCAGGTAGTGCGGGTTGATCTGGAACGGAACCAGCCCGAGCGCCTCGAACGAGAGCGGCTCGACGATCGGCATGTCGTTCGTGGTCATGATCGTCGGGCAGGCGAGGTTCGAGCCCGCGCTGGCGCCGGCGTAGGGCATGCCCTCCTCCACGCGGCGACGGATCGGCAACAGCGCATCCAGGTCGTAGAGCGCGTCGAGCAGGCGGAAGGTGTTGCCGCCCCCGCAGAAGATCGCCTCGGCCCCGAGGATCGTTCGCTCCGCGTCCCGGCTCTCGTGGAGCGAGTCGAGCCCGAAGCCGATCTCCTCGAACGCGGCGCGCGCCTTCGCCGTGTAACCCGCCCGGTCCTTGAGCGCGAACGGGACGAAGAGCACGCGCTTCACCCCGCGCAGGACGTCCCGCAGCTCGTCGAAGGCGTGCTCGAGGTACCGCGTGCCGAAGACGGTGGACGTGCTGATGAGCAGCAAGCGGCGAGGCATGCCGCGAAGGATACGACGAAGGGGACTTCGAGATCGGCTACATTGATCGGAACAAGGAGCCCGCGTGGCACGAGACCTCGGGCTGCTGATCCTGCGACTGGCTGGTCTCTACCTGGCTGTCGCTCACGGCTGGGGCAAGGTCGTCGGGCTCGCCACCGGCCAGGGCCGGTTCCTGGAGGCCATTGCGAGCATGGGCTTCCCGCTGCCCGTGCTCTTCGCATGGGCAGCCGCCCTCGCCGAGCTGGCCGGCGGCCTCGCGATCGCGCTCGGCTTTTTCACCCGCTGGGCCGCCGCTCTTCGCCGCGTGCACGATGTTCGTGGCGGCCTTCGTCAGGCACAGGGCCGCGAGCCAGCTCGTGTCCTGGGTGGGGGTCGCGCCGGCGTCCGAGGAAGCCGTCAAGGGCTGGGGCAATCCCGAGCTCGCCGCGATCTATCTGATCGTCTGCCTTGCCGTGGCCTTGCTCGGCCCGGGCCGCTTCTCGATAGATTCCCGGCTCGGCCGGAAGTAGGCCGGGGAGGGCTCCCAACCTCCCCGGCCCGAGCTCGTTGCGGGCCTTCAGAAGCTGAAGCGCACCGAACCCTGGATGATGCGGGCGTTGCGCGCCTGGGTCGCGTAGCCGAAGCTCGTGTTGATCTGGTTGCCCGCCGCGTCGAACCGCAGCGTGTTGTCGATGCCCTGGCCGCCCGTGCCCGAGTTCAGGTTGAAGCTGCCGAACTGGGTGTGGTTGAGCACGTTGTAGGCCTCGAGCCGCAGCTGCAGGCGCGGCGCGCGCTGCTGCCCGAGCGGGAAGTTCTTGAACAGCGACAGGTTCCAGTTGTTGATCCCCGGCCCGCGGAACATGTAGCGCGCGGCGTTGCCGATGTCGCCCCGGCCCGCGGGCCGCGCGAAGGCGGCGGCGTTCAGGTAGCTGTCGCCGCCCGGGGTCGCCGTTCGCCGCCGCCGAGCGGGTCGCCGATCACGACGGGCCGCACCACGCGCACGCCGCCGCCGACGTCGCTGCCGGTGCCGCCGGTCCCGCCCGTGAAGTCGAAGTTGTTCGCGGTGGTGAAGAACACGGGCGTCCAGTCGCCGCTCGCGAACGCGTTCTCGCCCGAGAGCTGCCAGTCGTCGAGCAGCAGCCGCACCACGATGCTGTCGCCCAGGAGCTTGCTCGCCTTGGGCAGGTCCCAGGTGTAGTTGATCACCAGGTTGTGGGTCTGGGTGCCCGCGAGCGGCGCGTAGTTCCATTCCCTGAGCGGCCGCACCGCGCTCACCGACTGCTCGTCGTCGTCGGCCACGCCGAGCGCCTTGGCGTAGGTGTAGGCGATCGCGAACTGGAAGCCGCGGATGTAGCGGCGGTTGATCTGGACCTGGAGCCCGTTGTAGTTCGAGGTGCCGTGGTTGCTGCGCAGCGTGATGTCCTCGTAGCCCAGGTAGGGGCGCAGGAAGGTGTCGGCCTTGGGGCTCGTGGGGCTCTGGGGGTTGGCGTTCTCGGGGTGCTGGTCGAGGAACTTGGCGCCGTCCGGCACCACGTTGATGTTCTGGGCCAGCTCGAGGTGGCGCGTCACGTTGCCGACGTAGGTCAGGTCGACCACCGTGCCCCAGCCGACCTCGCGCTGGACGCCGAGCGACCAGTTGTAGCTGCTGGGGGTCTTGGCGTCGCGCTCGAGCGAGAAGACGTTGCTCGGCCGCAGCGCCGAGCCCGACCCGACGAGCGAGTCCATCGAGCCGTAGTAGACGACCGGCGTGAACACCGCCGGCGGGTTGTTGGCCGACTGGTCCATGCTGCGCGCGGTGATGAAGCGCGTTGTGGTAGAGGCCGACGCTCGCATGCAGCCCGGTCTTGCCGTCGCCGCGTCAGGTCGTAGGCGAGCCCGAGGCGCGGCTCGGCGTGGAGGCCCTGGTTGTCGCGGAAGCCCGAGGGGTAGTCGGGGTCGTCGTTGCTGCACCATGCCGTTCGTGGGGTCGCCGGTGCCGGGGACGAAGGCGCCCACGTAGATGTTGGGCAGCACCTGGCCGGTCACCGGGTCGTAGCGCGACGTTCGTGTTGTTGATGCGCGCCGGCTGGTAGAGGCGCGGCGCCTTGGCCGGGTCGTAGCGCTCGGGGACGAAGGTCGCCGCCGGCAGGCTCGTGCTCCAGGGCTTGTACCAGAGGAAGCGCACGCCGTAGTCGAGCGTGAGCCGGCGTGACGCCTTCCAGGTGTCCTGCACGTACCACTCCGCCTGGTAGCGGTTCGCCTGCACCTCCGGCAGGTCGCTGACCTCGGTGTAGTCGCGGAAGACGCCGAGGAGCGCGTTCGAGTACGCGTAGCGCGTGTCGAGCGGGTTGGCGGTGTCGGTGCTGAAGTTGAACTGCCCGGCCCAGGGGCCGGCGCCGACGCTGCCGAGGCCCTCGGTGTTCTTGAGCTTCTCGACGTAGAGCCCGCCCTTGAAGGTGTGGCTGCCCTTGATCCAGGTCAGGTTGTCGCGGAACGAGTAGAGCCAGGCGACGCCGCCGTCCCCCACCAGGCGGTTCTCGAACGTGAAGTTCGCCTGCTCGCCGCCGCCGGCGACCGGCACGTTGAAGGTCGCCTTCGGCAGCGCGTCGACCGGGTTCACGCGGGTAGAGCTGGCCGAGCGTGAAGCCGTTGCTCGAGCGCCGCAGCCGGTTCCAGTCGTCCTCGGTCACCGGATCGAAGCTCTCGGACTGCCGGCGGACGCCGACGGCGGCCTCGTTGATCAGGTTCGAGTGGATGACCTTCGTGTAGTTCAGGCTGCCGCCGCGGTCGGTGTTCAGGTAGTGGGTGTTGAACCAGCCCCACTTGGCCGGACCGGCCGTGATCTCGCTGCCGCGCTGATCGGACCACCAGTCCTTGTACGGTGACGTAGAGGCTGTCCGCTGGCCGAGGGCCGCCAGTCGAGACGCAGGATGTTGTTGACCTTCGGGTTTTCGTCGGTCTCCTGCCGCTGGAAGTTGTAGTTCGGGTTGCCGCGTCACGTTGGGCAGCGGCAGCACGTTCAGGAGCGCGAGCCCGTTGGCGTTGAAGCGGCTCGCGGGCACGATGTTGCCCGGGAACGGCTGGCCGGTGAGCGGGTCGCGGATCGCGATCAGGTTGCCGTTCAGGTCGCGGGTCTGCGAGAAGTCGCCGGCGCGCTCCGCCTCGGTCGGCATGCGGTAGCTGCGCAGCGGGCCGGGCCGCTCGGTGATCGGCGCCTCGATCGAGTAGAAGAAGAAGAACTTCTTCTCGCCGCTCCTTGTTCGAGCCCGGGATCGGCCCGCCGAGGTTCGCGCCCCAGGTGTTGTAGCGGTAGCGGGCGCGCGGGCCGGTTCGCGCGCGTTGTTGAAGAAGTTGTTGGCGTTCCAGTGCTCGTTGCGCCCGTACCAGTAGGCGTTGCCGTGGTAGTCGGAGTCGCCGCTCTTGCTGACGATCTGGATCTGCGCGCCGGCGCCGCGGCCGTACTCCGCGCGGTAGCTGTTGAGCAGCACCTTGATCTCGCTCGACCGCGTCGAGGTTGATCTGCTGCGCCATGCGGTTGGTCTGGCCGACCTCGTTGCCGAGCACGCCGTCGATCATGATCGTGTTCCAGTCGCGGCGCTGGCCGCTCACGTGCGGGACGAGCGTGCCGAAGCTCTCGCCGAGCGACTCCACGGTGTCCTCGTAGCGCACGCCGGGCGCCAGCCGCATCAGCGACGTGACGTCGCGGCCCTTGACCTGGATCTGCTCGATCTGGTTCGCCGTGATGAGGCCGGTGTGCTGGCTGTCCTCGGTGCTGATCGCCGAGCCCGCCGCCTCGACCACGACGCTCTCGCCCAGGCCGACCGTGAGCCGCAACGTCGCCGAGCGACAGGCGGTCGGCCGCGGTCAGCACCATGCGCTTGCGCTCGAGCGTGCCGGAAGTTCGTGAGCTCGACCCGGACCGTGTAGCTGCCGGGCCGCAGCGCCGTGACGAGAAGGCGCCCCTCGCGTCGGTCGCGGCGGTACGGCTCTGCCCCGTCGCCTCTTCGATCACCGTGACGGTCGCGCCCGGCAGTAGCTGTCCGGCCTCGTCGACGACCGTCCCCGAGATCGCGCCCGTGTTCTCCTGCGCACGAGCGGGGCCTGCGGCCAGCGTGAGCGCCACGAGGGGTCCGCAGACCCAGGAATTCCTGATGAACGGCCTGCAACTGGTCATGTGTGCCCCCGCTCCTCCGGCATCGGCCAACTGGATAGATGACCGTCTAGATTCTGGACTCAACTGCTATGACCAACGGCTTGTGACCTGATTGCTATCATGACGTCTGAAAGCGAGTCAAGTGCGATGCGGAATGCCACATTAAGTACATAGCTAATAGAAGCTTAATTGGAATCAACGTGTGCCAATCTCCGCGCTTGCAACTCCTCGCCATGGGCCAAATGATTCAGCACCCGTTGTCGGTTTCTGTGGCTCAGTGGTCCGACAGGATAGCGTTAGGTAGCGCACGGCCACTGGACGACAGAAGGACCGCTCATGACCGGCGGCCGGGATCGCGCGACGGCTGCGCTACTGCGGAGTGAAGCGGGCGACGAAGCCCCCGCCCAGAGGCATCTCGATCTTCAACGAGTCGCGGCTGTCGACGCTCGCGCTCTCGAGCGCGACGGCCGCGGCGTTTTCCGGCACGTCACGCACGAGCGCCGCCCGGTAGCGGCCGCCGCCGAGGAACGCGAGCGGCAGCGTCGTGCTCGCCGGCTCGCTGCCCGCCATGACGGCGAGCACCCAGATCGGCCCCTTGCGGCGGGCGAAGGCGGACAGCCGGCCGATCCGGGACTCCGGAAGGACCCGCGTCTCGTCCCAGACCGGCGCAATGCTGCGGATCACGTCGAGCGCGGGGTTGTCGAGCACGCTCTGCGGGTGCGCCGCGATCGTGAGCATGGGGCTCGCGAAGGTCGCGAGGCTCGCGACCTGGTGCGCCCACGTGGAGTCCGCGCGCCGCTCGCCGAACACCATCGTCGTGTAGTCGGCGGGACCCGCGAGGAAGCGGGTGAACGGGAGGATCGTGTCGTGGCGCGCCCGCTCGACGAGGCTGCGGGACTCCATGCCGCGCACCGCCTCGCGGACGAGCTCGTTCGGCCAGGTGCGAAGCCGCCCGGTCGGCTTGTCGGCGCCGTGGAAGTTCAGCACCAGCTGGTTCTCGGCCGCCAGGCGCAGCAGCTCCTCGTAGAGGTCGATGCTTTCCTTGGCCTCGTGGTCGAAGAAGTCGATCTTGGCGCCCGCCACGCCCCAGGCGCGGAGCTGCGCGAAGAAGGCGTCGCGCTCCGCCGGCGTGCGCAGCTGCCGCGAGTGCTTCCAGAACAGGAGCCGGATGCCGAGCGCGCGCGAGCGCTCGACGATCTCGCGCACCTGCGCGTCCGTCCAGCGCTGCCAGGTGGCCTCCACGATGTGGTACTTCGCTCCGAGCCGTGCGCCCAGCTCGGAGAAGCGCACCAGGCCTTCGAAGCTCTCGTCGCCGCCGTCGACGTAGCGCCAGACGGCCGTGCCCGGCTCGACCCACGGCGTCGCGATGCCCTGCGGGAAGAGCCGCGGGTCGGCGGGCGGGCAGAGGCTCGGCAGCACGTCGCTGTTGGCGAGGGCGTTCAGATCGCGCCCGAGCAGCACCACGCGCCACGGCGTCGTGATCGTCCCCTCGACGGAGGCGGCGCGACCCAGCCGCTTCGCCTCCTCGCGGCCGTAGCGCAGCTCGAAGGGCCAGTTGAGCGGCTGCCGGTGGCCCAGGCCGACGACGAAGCCGCGCCGGCCGTCCGCTTCGAGCGCCATGCCGCTGTACCCGACCAGGTTCGCCTCGCTGATCGAGCCATAGCCGCCCCGGGGCAGCCGGAAGCTGAGCGGCGGACCCGCCCACTGCCCGGCGGGCACCTCGGCGACGCTGCGCTCTTCGTACGCCGATTCGTAGTGCCCGTCGAGGTCGTGGTACCAGACCGTGGTGCCTTCCGGCAGCACGAAGGCCGAGCGCTCGTCCGGAACGCGCGTCGCCCCCGCGTTTCCCGGCACCACGTGCCGGTACGCGACGCCGTCGTCGAACACGCGGACCTCGAAGCTGAACGGGATCATGCCGAGGTCGGACGTGAGCGCGACCTTGGCGCCGCGGCAGCGGTTGCGGGCGGTCGCGTGCGCTCCGTGCCAGGGAAAGGACTCGTCGATCGAGTACGTCTCGACGCTGCCGAAGACGAGCCCGCTCCCGAGGTCGTAGCCGTCCACGCTCATCTGCACCGGCGACGGCTCGAGCGCGATGCGGCCGTCCAGCGCCACCGTGAAGCTCAGCCGCTCGGCGTTGGGCAGCAGCGTGAAGACGATCCGCTCGTCCGGGCTCGCGACCTCCACGCGCTCCATGCGGACGCGCCGGCTCCGCCGGTCGCCCGAGCGGCGCCTCTCCTCCTGCGCCCGCTGCTGGGCTTCGTCCGAGGCCGGAGCGATCTGCGCCGGGGCGCTCCCGACGAGCGTGCCGACGGCCGCCACGGCGAGAAGCGCGCGCAGGCGGCCGCTCATCGCCTGCCGCCTACTTCTGGACCGCGTCGCCCTCGATCTCGACCACCACGACGGTGGCCGTCGGGTCGAGGATCGGCCGCTCGATCACGAGCCGGGGCCGGCCCTCCTCGACCTTGACCTCGACCGGCTGCGCGTCGGCCAGCCGATAGGCGCGCTTCACCGCGTTCTTCATCGGCGGCAGCTCGAACGGCACGCGGGGCTCGGTGAAGAAGGTGAAGTAGAGCTTGCCGGGCTTCGTGGTGACGCGCCACTCGTTGCGCGCGAGGAAGAGCGGGTTGCCGCGCAGGTCCTTCGCTCCTTTCGAGCTCGGCTCGCCGAGCTCGTCGCCCCACGGCGTCGGACCGGCGCCGTAGACCGCTTCGCCGTTCAGCTTCAGCCAGCGGCCGACGGTCCGCAGCACGTCCTGGCTCGGCTGCGGGATCACGCCGTCCGCCATCGGCCCGACGTTCAGCAGGTAGTTGCCGCCCTTGCTCACGATGTCGACCAGCTTGAAGGTCACGTCGCCGGGCGACTTCCAGTCGTGGTCGTCCGTCCGGTAGCCCCAGGTGTGGTTGAGCGTGGCCGGCACCTCCCACGCCGTCGCCTGGGCCTCGCCCGGGATCACGTTGTCGCCGGTCGAGACGTAGTCGCCGGCGGCGCCGAGCCGGCCGTCGATCAGCGTCTTCGGCTGGAGCGTGCGCACGATGTCGGTGAAGCGCTGCGCCCGCTCCGCGTTCATCATGCGCGGCGTGTCGAACCAGACGAGCGCCACCGGCCCGTACCCGGTCAGCAGCTCGCGCACCTGCGGCTCGGCCTTCCCGCGCAGGTACTGGTCGAAGTCCTTCTTCTCGTCGGGGCCGAAGTCCCAGGTGTTGCCGGCCCCGTTCGGCTCGTGCCAGTCCTGCGCCTGCGAGTAGTAGAAGCCGAGCGGCATCCCCTGCTTCGCGCAGGCGGCGGCGAGCTCCTTCAGGATGTCGCGCTTGAAGGGCGTCGCGTCGACCACGTCGTAGCGGCTGACCTTCGAGTCGAAGAGCGCGAAGCCGTCGTGGTGCTTCGAGGTGATCACGATGTACTTCATGCCCGCGTCCTTCGCGAGCGCGACCCACGCGTCCGCGTCGAACTTCACCGGATTGAAGCTCTGCGCGAGCTTCTCGTACTCGGGCACCGGAACCTTGGCGCGGATCATGATCCACTCGCCGATGCCGGGAACGCGCTCGCCCTTCCACTGCGCCCGCCGGGATCGCGTAGAGCCCCCAGTGGATGAAGAGGCCGAACTTGGCCTCGCGGAACCAGGCGAGCCGCGCCTGCTTCGCCTGGTCCGACTCGGGATCGGGCGCCTGCGCGACGGGCGCCGGCCGGCGCGCCGACGCGCGAGCACGGCGGCGAGCAGAAGCCGCGATGGCCTGGCTCTCATGAGCGGTTTCCTCCTCGCTGGATCCGTGGGCGCGTCGTCGGCCGCGCTCGAGCCGAGCGTCTCCTCCGAGACCATCCGGCGCGAGCGCGCGCTGCAGGTGCTCGTCCATCGTCGCGCGCGCGGCCTCCGGGTCGCGCGACGCGGACCGCCTGGTAGATGCGCCGGTGCATGTCGGCCTCGCTCGCGCAGCTCGTTGCGCGCGCGCTCGATCGTGACGCGTCGCTGCTCGTAGTGGAGCGAGGCCACCATCTCGATGAGCGCGCTCAGCACGAGGTTGTTCGACCCCAGCGGCCACGGCCCGGTGGAAGCGCACGTCGTGGCGCAGGAACGTCCTGCGGATCCTCGAGCGACGGTGTACATGCCGGTGATCTCGTCCGACATCGCCGCGAGCTGATCGCCGGTGGCGCGCTCCGCAGCCAGCGCCACGGAGCTCACCTCGAGCACGCGACGCGCCTCGAAGAGCCCCTCGCGCGTGATGCCGTGCAGCGCCGCCAGCATGCCGAGCGGCTCGTTCACGAGAGCCGGCGGACCGGCGGTGATGAACGTCCCGGCGCCCTGCGCGCGTGGTGACGACGCCCATCGTCGCGAGCGAGCGCAGCCCGGCGCGCACGCTCGGCCGGCTCACGCCGATCGCGCTGCACGAGCTCGCGCTCGGAGGCCAGCCGGTCGCCGGGGCGCGAGCTCGCCCCTTCTCGATCAGGCCGCGCACGTACGCGACGACCTGCTCGGCGGCGACGGGATCGCGGGCGATTGGGATCGTGGCTGCGAATCGGTGTGCTGGTCACGGCCGGCGATTCTTACTCCTTCAACCTGCGACGGGCGCGAAGCCTATCATGATGTCCGACCATCTCGAGCGCTCGACTCGGACCACAATCCCTGCGCGTACTGCTCAGTGATCGGCAGTTCGCCAGGCATGTCAGACTATAACACATTCAATATACGCATGTTACACGAATCATACAACATCTCTTGACACCGATTCTGACGCTCATGATACCTATCAGTTGGATCGTTTCGCTGCTGAGCAACTTGCCTAACCAGTTCTGGCGGGCCGAGAGGGCTGCTCGCCAGAGCGGTTAACCGGCTTCCGGCACGAGTGCTCGAGGAGGATCGCTCATGCGCCGTGAAGACGTCGTGCTGCGGCTGCGGCCCGCGTGCTGCGCCCTCCTCGTGTGCCCGCGCGGTCGCCCTCGCCCAGTCGTCGATGGGAACGGTGAGCGGCACCGTCACGGACTCCACCGGGGCTGTCGTCCCGGGCGCCACGCGTCACGCTCGTGAACCAGGACACCAACGTCCACGCCGCGCGCGTGACCAACAACGACGGCCACTTCGCGTTCGTCAACGTGCGGCCCGGGACCTACGCGCTCACCGTCGAGCTCACCGGGCTTCGCGACGACCAAGGTCGGCTCCGCTTCGTGGTCGGCGTCAACGAGACGTGGCGCGCAACGTCAGCCTCAAGGTCGGCGCGGTCGAGGAGAACGTCGAGGTCGACGGCGCAGTCCGAGCTGCTGCAGACCTCGACCTCCGAGCTCGGCAACGTGATCGAGGAGAAGGTCATCCACGACATGCCGCTCCAGGGCCGGAACTTCACGCAGCTCCTGGTGCTCTCCCCGGGCGTCAACCCGGTCTCGACCGCCCAGGGCCCGGGCGCCAACGGCGGCGACTCGACCGCGATCAACAGCTTCGAGGGCAACTCCGGGATCCCCGGCGGGTACTTCACGAACGCCTCGATCCAGGGCCAGCAGAACCGCTCCAAGATCTACTACGTCGACGGGATCGTGAACACGAGCGTGCGCTCGGGCAGCTACGTCGCGCTGCCGGACATCGACTCGCTGCAGGAGTTCAAGGTCCAGTCGCACGGCGACAAGGCCGAGTACGGCGGCGTCACCGGCGGCGTCGTGAACATGACCTCGAAGTCGGGCAGCAACCGCTTCCACGGCTCGGCGTTCGGGTTCTTCCGCAACGACGGGCTCGCCGCCCGCAACTCCTACCGCGACGTGGTGGGCGGAGTCGCCGACCAGCCCCCGAGTTCCAGCAGAGCCAGTTCGGGGTCAACATCGGCGGCCCGATCATCAAGGACAAGACGTTCTTCTTCGCCTCGTACGACGGCTGGCGCTACCGCGAGATCGCCGAGATCCGCACATCGTGCCGGTGAACGACAACTGGCTGAACGGCGACTTCACGGGCTTCCGCGCCGCTCTTCAACCCCTACAGCACGCGCGTCGTGAACGGCGTGGTCGTCCGCGACCCGTTCCCGGGCAACCAGATCCCCGCGAACCTGATCTCGCCCACGATGCAGCAGCTGCTGCGCGCCTACATGCTGCGGCCGAACCTCTCCGGAGCGCAGGTCGTCAACAACTTCAACTTCGTCGACTTCCGCGAGCAGACGAACGACTCGAACGCGTTCCAGGTGCGGGTCGACCACCACTTCTCGACCAAGGACAACATCTTCTTCCGCTGGACCGAGCGGCGCATCAACGGCTACCTGCCGCAGCGGCGACGTGGGCTTCAGGACGCCCGAGTCGATCAACCGCAACTTGGGCGGCGGCTGGTTCCACTCGTTCTCGCCCAACATGATCCTCGAGGTCCGCGGCGGCGTCGCGACGCAGCCCACCGAGGACGCGCCGCTGCGAGCACCCGGCCGGGCTCGCGCCGCAGCAGGGCATGGCGCTGCCCGTCGCTCGACGAGCTTCAGGGCTACATCGTCAACGGCCTCAGCGCGACGCCCTGGAACCTCCCTGCGAACCAGCTCGGCGTGCAGGGCCCGCGCCCGCGCGAGAACCCGAACTGGAACGTCGCCGCCGACCTCACCTGGCTGCGCGGCAAGCACAACTTCAAGGCCGGCTTCCAGATGCTGCACATCTCGCGCCTGCAGACGAACCAGTTCGGCCAGCTGCATCTTCAACGCCGACCCGACGCGCAACGGCGCGGCCAGCGCCACCACCGGCGACCTGCTGGCCTCGCGCGCTGCTGGGACTGCCCACCCAGATCCGCGGCTTCGTTCCCGACCTCGGCTTCATCGACTTCCACACCTCGACGCTGTCGGGCTACGTCCAGGACCAGTGGTCGGTCAAGCCGAACCTCACGCTCACCTACGGCCTGCGCTACGACTACGTCACCCGCGCCTACGGCGAGAGCGGGACGTTCCAGAGCGGACCCGACTTCCGCACGGGCGAGTGGCTGCTCGCGCTCGAGTCGCAGCCGCCCGTGTGCTCCACCGTCGCGAACCAGCCGCCCTGCCTGCCGACGCCGCTCGAGCAGATCCCCTTCAACCAGTACATCAAGGTCACGGGCGAGACCAACTCGGTGCTGCCGCCGATCAAGGACAACTTCGGGCCGCGGCTCGGCGTCGCCTGGCAGATCAACCCCGAGACCGTCCTGCGCAGCGGCTACGCGCTCATGTGGGACTCGATGGTCTCGCGCAGCCAGTACGGCCAGCACCAGTTCGAGACCTGGGGCTGGCCGCAGGTCTCCGGCTTCGACACGGGCGCGATCAACGCGCATCGGCGGCGCGGTGCAGCCGCTCGAGAGCTTCTCGAGCCTGGAGATCGGCGCCCCGCGCGCCCAGCCCTGGAACAGCACCGGCTACTTCAACGCGCCCGACCGCAAGAACGCCTACTCGCACCAGTGGCACGTCGAGCTGCAGCGCCAGTTCACGCGCAACCTGATGGTCGGCGTCGCCTACGTGGGCAGCTACAACGGCCGTATGGAGTACTCGGGCCGCGCCGCGGCGCCCAAGACGGCGGCGATCGACCCCGCGACCGGGCGCCGGCTCACGCCCGCCGAGCGCGACCAGCTGCGCGCCTGGCCGCACATCACCGGCGACTTCCGCTACTCGGACGACATCGGCATGTCCAAGTACAACTCGCTCCAGCTCAAGGCCCAGCAGCGCTTCGCCGAGGGCTTCACCACGCATGCTCTCGTACACCTGGTCGCGCTCCATCGACACCAGCAGCGGCTGGTTCGACGCCGAGGGCGGCATCGGCGGGCGCCCGGTCCAGAACTACTGGGACATCGACGACGCTCGCGCCACCTCGGCCTACGACATCCCGCACATCCTGACCTGGGCGTCCACCTGGGAGCTGCCCTTCGGGCGGGGCAAGCGCTGGCTCACCGACGGCGCGGCGTCGCAGGATCCTCGGCAACTGGCAGGTGAGCTGGATGCTGCTCGCCCGCTCGGGACAGCCGATGGCCGTGACCGCCGGCGGCGACCCCGCCAACCTCGGCTTCAGCAACTACGCTCGCGCCGACCTCGTCGGCGATCCCGCAGCTCGACAACCCTACGCCGGACAAGTGGTTCAACACCGCGGCCTTCGCGGCGCCGGTCAACGCCTTCGGGAACTCGCCGCGCAGCCTCGCTGCGCGCGCCGAGCTTCTGGAACGTGGACCTGTCGCTGCAGAAGAACGTCCCGCTCGGCGGCGCCAGGCAGCTGCAGCTGCGCGTGGAGGCGTTCAACGTCTTCAACGTCATCAACGACGGCAACCCGAACGTCGACATCACCAACGCGAACTTCGGCCGCATCACGAGCATGACGAGCCGGCCGAGGATGATCCAGTTCGGGCTGCGCTTCGTCTACTAGCTAGACGGACGAGGCGGCGCCCCCGGCGGCGCAGCACGACCCACCGGGTGCTGCGCCGCGCCTCTTTCTCTACTCGTATCCCCGGTTCAGGAACAGGTTGAGCCCGAGCTCGCTCGGCGCGACCATGTCGACGCGGCCGTCGCCGTCGACGTCCGCCACGGCGAACTGGCGCCCGAGCGCCGACACCCTCGCCGGGAGCCGCGATCGTGTGGCGTGCGAAGCGCCGCGAGCATCGCGCTCCCACCGGTAGTAGTAGACCGCCGGCGGCTCGTCGGCGCCGGGATCGCCGCCCTCGTGGGCCCAGATGCACTTTCCGGCGACGAGCTCCTCCGACGCCGTCGCCGTCGAGGTCGGCGAGCGCAAGCGCGTGCGCCTGCGACCACGACTCGTCGATCACGTGCTTCTCCCACACCGTCGTGCCGTCCGGCCGCGGCGCCTGCTGCCGCCACCAGTAGAGGCCGTAGTCGTGGCCGCGGCCGAAGACGATGTCGAGCCGCCCGTCGCCGTCGAGGTCCTTCACCGCGAACGGACAGCTCGGGTGCGGCAGCGCGGTCTCCCCGTGCAGCCTCCACGGCCCCGCGAAGGGATCGCCCGCCGGGCGCTCGTACCAACCGATCTCGGTCAACACGTCCTCACGGCCGTCCCCGTTCACGTCGCCGAAGGCGAAGCCGTGGCCTCCGCCCTCCCGTCCCAGCACGAATGCCCGCAGCACGGGCTCGCCCGCCTCGTCCTTCGCGAAGCGAAACACCTCGAGCGGCTCCTGCTTGCGGTAGCAGGCCGAGTGCAGCTCCGGCACGCCGTCGCCGTCGAAGTCGTGCAGCGCGAACATCTCCATGTGGCCGCGCGTGCGGGCGAGCCGCTTCGCATGCCAGGCCTCGTTGCATCCGCCACGGCTCGCCGCGCTCGGCGGCGCTGCGACCCGGATTGCGATACCAGTAGATGCCGTCCTCGTCCCAGCCGCCGGCGATCACGTCGGGCCAGCCGTCGCGGTCGACGTCGTAGACGTGCACGCTGTTCTCGTGCAGGTAGTCGCTCGCGAGACGTGGTTGGGCCGGAAGGCACGCGGCGCGAAATCGGGCGCGCGGAACCAGTAGGCGCCCGAGACGATGTCGAGCCGCCCGTCGCGGTCGAGGTCGGCCACCGTGGCGTTCTCGTAGGGCCCGACGAACAGCAGGCGCCGGACGAAGCGCAAGCTCCTGTCGTCCTCGCCCGCGGACACGGAGCCCGCCAGCAGGAGGGCCGCCCAGAGCCAGTAGCGCATGCGCCGGAGCATACCCGCGCCGGGGCGACGTTCAGAAAACCACGCGCACGCCCCCGTTCGCGACGAAGCCGTCGAGCGGGGCCCAGGCGTCCACGGTCCAGCGGCCGTCCGCGGCGCGCGCGGGCAAGAGCAGCGGATCGTAGCGCGTCTGTCGGACGTTGCCCAGGTTCTCGAGGTTGAGGAACACGCCGCGCTCGCCCGAACCGCTTCTCGGCGAGGGCTCCGACCAGGACGTGCGCGCGGCCCTGCGGTGCGATAGGGGTTCTCGTCGAGCGCCTGGCTCCCGATGTAGTAGACCTCGACCCCGATGCGGCCGCGCGCCTCGTCCTCCCAGATCGCGTTCAGGCTGGCGAGGTGGCCCGGCGTCAACGGCACGTCGCGCCGCACGCCCGGCGCCGCGGGATCCTCCTCGCTCGAGCTCGTGAACGTGTGCGTCGCCAGCAGCATCAGGCCGCCGCGTCGATAGCGCAGCAGCAGCTCGGTCCCCCACGTCTTCACCGGCAGCGCGGCGTTCACGATCGCGAACGCCTCGGGCCCCACCTGGCGCCGCTGCAGGGCTTCCGCGACGCGCGAGCCGAAGAGCGTCGCGTTCGCCTCGAAGCGGCCACGGGCGAAGCCCAGGTCCAGCGAGCCGCTGCGCGCCCGCTCGGCCGTCAGCCCAACGAGCGGCAGCAGCCGCGAGAGCCCGCTCTCGTCGGTTTCCTCGAGAAACGGCACGGGGGTGAAGAACCCCGTGCCGGCGTTGAGCCGCATCGTCACGCCGGTCGCGGGCCGCAGCAGCAGCGAGACGCGCGGGCTCAGGAAGCTGCCGTAGCGCGGGTGGTGGTCATAGCGGGCGCTCACGCCCAGAGCGACGTGCTGGCCGAGCCGCACGTCGTCCTGCGCGAAGAACCCGAGCGTCAGGTCGTCGTAGTCGAAGCGGGGCAGGTCCTGGCTCGCGTACGCGTCCCCCTGCAGCGTGACGCCGCCGAGCCACGTGTGCGATCCCGCGCTGCCGCCGAGGACGGCCTCTCCGAACCCGGTCGAGCGGCGCCCGCGCTCGAGCACGTCGCCGAGCCGCCGCTCTTCGCGCCGATACGTGAAGGAGCCGCGCGTGCTCAGCAGCAGTCCGCGCGCGAACGCGAAGCGGCCGACGAGTCCCGCGTCGGCCTGCCGGGAGTCGAGATCCTCCGCGAACGCCAGCCCGTCCGGCGCCGTGGCGCCCGGCTCCGTGCCTCCTGCCCGGTTCTCCGCCATCGCACCGACGGTTGCGAAGACGGAGCGGCCCGAGCCGTCGTCCCAGAGCAGGCGCGGCCGCAGGACGCCGCGCGCGAACGAGGGCAGGTCGGACCAGCCGTCGTCGTCCCTGTCCTGCCGCTTCTGGCCGTGGAAGCCGCCCAGGACCGATCCGGCCCACTTCCCGCGCGGCGGCTCGACCACCCAGAGCGTGGCATCGGCCGCCTGCTGCGTGCTCGCGTTGAGGAGCGCCTGCCGCTGGCGCGTGCCCGGCCGCTGCGACACGAGGTTCACGACGCCCCCGATCGCGGACGGTCCGTAGAGAGCCGAGGCGGCCCCCTTGACGATCTCGACCTGCCCCAGGTCCAGAGGGGGCACCTGCAGCAAGCTGAGCGAGCCGCCGTCCACGCCGTAGAGCGGCAGGCCGTCCGACAGCAGCAGCGAGTAGCGGCCGCGCAGCCCCTGGATCCTCACGTTCGCGGCGCCGGTCGACGGGGCGGTGGTCTGGACGCGCAGCCCCGTCGTCTCGTTCAGCAGCATGGCGACGCTCCCCGGCGTCATCAGCGCTTTCTCCTCGATCTCCTCGCGATCCACGACCTCGACGCGCACGGGGACGTCCTGGATCCGCCGATCGCCGTGGCCCGCGGTGACCGTGATCTCGTCGACCAGCTGGACTGGTGGAGCGGTCGCCTCGGCGGGAGCCGGAGCCGCCGGCTCCTGTGCGCCGAGCCGCGGAGCGAACGCCAGCAGGAGCCACAGGGCTTTGCCGGGCATCGTCAGGGCGCGAGGCTATTGAGCCCCACGAAGGCCCCGCCGTTCCTCTCGCACACGAGCCGCATCAGCGTCGCGAAGCGGATCCCCGTGGTCTCCGGGTACTGGCTCTGGTCGAAGAGCGTCGGGAAGCCGATCGCGTGGATGCGCACCTTGCGCTCGCCCCTCGCGTCCCGGCGGTTGAGGCGGTCGATGTCGCGGAGCACCTCGTCGATCGAGTCGCCCGTGAACTCGTCGCCGAACACATAGATGCTGATCCTGCGGTCGGGCGACCAGAAGATCTTGATCGCGGCCTCGATGCCCTCGACGGGGGACGAGTTGCTGAACGGGTTCCAGCTGCGGATCCGCTCGCGGATCGCCTGGCGCCGGGCCGGCGTGTCGGGGATCCACTTGCCGGCGTAGCTCGAGAACATGTAGCCGCCCTCGTCGTCCATGATCTGGATGCCCTTCACCTTCGGGTAGGCGTCGAGAACCTCGTCCAGCTTGCGCCGCACGGCGGGCCAGGCGAAGCGCTGCATGCTGCCCGAGGTGTCGATCACGAAGATGATGTACTCGCTGTCGACCGGTATGCCGCCGACGGGCGCGTCCGTCGGGCGGCGATAAGCCTCGTCGCGCTGCTGCTGGAGCCGCTTCATCTCCTCGCTGAGCTCCTGCTGCGCCGCGAGCAGGCGCCCCGCGACGATGTCCTGCACCGAGCTCAGCTCGCGGCTCGCCTGGAAGCGCCCCTGCACCGTCGACAGGTCGCCCGAAAGCCGCGCCACCTTCAGCCGCTCCTTCGAGAGCTGCTCCTCGCGCCCGCGCAGGTCGCGGTTCAGCACCGTCGTCTCGCCGCGGATCTCGTGGAGCTCCTCCTCGAGCCGCGCCAGCAGGCTGCGCAGGTCCCGGCGCGCCTGCTCGAGCGCCGAGGGCTCGCCCATCTTGTTCAGCACGAACAGCAGGATGATCGCGCCGAAGCCGCAGCAGATGCAGTCGAGGAACGACAGGCTGAAGACCTCGAACGGCCGCCGCTCGCGCCGCTTCATGGCCAGGCGCTCGACGGCGTCATCATCGAGCCGCGGCTCGCCATCGCGAGCTTCCAGAAGGCGCTCATCGCCAGCGGGTCGCCTTCCATGGGGAACAGCACCACGTTCACCGGCACGCCGCGCGGCAGCTCGTCGAGCGCGGCGTCGAAGATGCGGAGCCGATCGCGGCCCGAGACGGTCTTGCGGCCGGTCGGCGCCGCCCCCTGCGTCGGCAGCCCGTCCGTCAGCAGGATGATGTTGTCGGGCGGCGGGTTCATCGCCCGCGCCGCGGCGAAGGCCTGGAACAGGCTGGTGCCGCCCTCGGGCGCCGTCTGCCGGAGCGTCGCGATCGCCTTGTCGATCGCGGCGCCGTCCTTCGCCGGGAGCCACGCGCCCTGCGTGCCGGCTGCTATGGGCCAGGCCCGCGTGTTGAAGGCGTAGAGCTGGTACTGCGCGTCGCGCGGCAGCTGTGCCGTCAGCCAGTCGACGGCCTTCACCGCCTGGCGCCACTTGTGGGCCTGGATCCGCGTCTCCGGCGGAAACAGCTTCCGGCGCACGGCGTTCACGATGTCCTCGGCCAGCATGCTGGCGGAGGCGTCCACCAGCACGAAAATGCGCTTGCCGCCCACCTTGAGCCCCGTCAGGTACTGCCGATCGCCGTCACCCACGAACTTGCGCACGTTGCCGCCGGGCACCTCGTCGCTCTTCGTCCCGCCCGAGAGGCGCTTCTGCCCCTCCTCGAGCGACTTGAGGTCGGCCTTCAGCTTGTCGACGTGCTCCTTCGTCGCGACCGTCTTCGCGTCGTAGATCGCGAGCTCCTCCTCGATCTGCTTCAGGGTCTCCAGGATCCGCGTCGAGAGCCCGGACGTTTCCGCCCGCTTCTGCTCGATCTCGCGGAAGCTGTTGCGGACCTCGACGAGGTGCGCCTGGCCCTCGAGCACCTCCTGCTCGCGCTTGTCGACCTCCGCCTGCAGCAGCTCGGCGTTCTGCTTGTGCACGCGCGCCGAGCGCGAGGCCACGATCATGTGGAACAGGATCAGCGCCCCGAAGCCGCAGCAGATGCAGTCGAGCAGCGAGAGGCTGAAGATGTTGGTCTCGCGCCGGCGGCGTCGGGCCATCTGCCTAGCCCTCCCCCGCCGCGATCAGCACCAGCTCGATGCCGGGGCTGCCCACGCGGACCTTGTCTCCGGCCGCCAGGACTGCTCGGCCCGCGACCCGCTCGCCGTTCACGAACGTGCCCCACGTGCTCAAGTCCTCGACGATGCTCTCGCCGGCCGACTCGAAGAAGCGGCAGTGCGCGCGCGACACGCCGGCCGTCTCGCCCTCGAGCCGCAGGCTCCTCGCTCCGGCCGGCGGCGCCGTGCCCACGACCAGCGGCTCCGCGCCGATCGCGTGGGCGGCGGTGGCCAAGAGCACGTGCGTGGGACGGCGCCCGCTGCGGGCGGGCGCGGCCCTCGGAGCGGGCGGCACGAGCACGGCCGCGCCGAGGCTCGCGGCTTCCGGCGCCTCCGGCCGCGGCAGCCGCGTGACGAAGCGCAGCGCACCCGGCTGCGAGCGAACGGCCTCGCGCACTCGAAGCGCGCCGAGCGCCGCGGACTGCGCGGGCAGCAGCGAGAGCTCCACGCCGCGCACCGCCCCGAGCCGCGCGACGAGGCCCGGCAGCCGCGCCGCGTGCGCCGACACGAGGACGCCCGTCGGCTCGCCCGAGTGCTTGAGGACGCTCACCTGCTGGTGCAGCTCCTCGGCGAAGCGCGCGGTCCAGCCCTCCGCCTGCCCGCGCGTCAGCAGCGTCTCGACCTCGCGGCCCGCGGCCGGCAGCACCGCCGCCACGCTGTCCCCGCGCTCGAGCGCCGCGATCCAGCCGGGCAGCCGGTCGAAGAGCGCCTGCTCCGTCGCGGCGTCGTGCAGCGGATCGAAGCGCGCCTGCTTCACGAAGGCCTGCGCCGCGCCGCGCATCTGCGCGTCGAGCACGTCGTCGCTGCCCCAGCGCTCGATGCAGGCGACGCGCTCGCGCACGAGCGCTTCGCCCTGGCGGATCTGCGTCACCACCGCGCGCCGCTGTCCGAGCTCGACGTGCAGCAGCCGCTCGCCGCTGAACCCGGCGGATGCCGCTGCCATCGCCGCGTCGACCGCGCCCGACACCGGAAGCCCGAGCGACTGCGTGACGCCGAGGAGCCGGCCGAGCTGGCGCTCCTCGTAGACGCCCGGAACGGCCAGCAGCACCTCGCTCGTGCGGGCCTTCGCCTCGCGCCAGAGGCTCTCGAGGTGGCCGTGGACGAGGTCGACCGCGCGCAGCCCCGCGGGAAACGGCGGGCCGAGCGGCTCGTCGTCGAGGCGCGCCCAGAAGTCGGTCGAGACCTGCCGCGGCTTGAGGCGGCAGGCGCGCTGCGCTTCCGCGCCGAAGACGGCGCCATTCGCCTCCACGATCGCGACGCCGGGGCTCGGCCCCAGGATCGAGCCGTCCTCGCCGATACCGAGGACGCCGCCGTCGCCGACGTCGAGGCCGAGCGCCCGCGCCACGGCCGCCTCAGGCCTGCAGGTTCGCGAGCAGGTGCCGGTCGACGTAGCTCTCGGTGTCGAGCACCTGCCGCTCCTGGCTGAGCTGCAGCTGGTGAAGCACGAACATCAGCAGCAGGCTGAGCAGGAGCGCCACGAAGGTGGAGTTGAAGGCGACGCCGAGCGCCTCGGTGACGCCCGAGATGTCGCCCTGCACCGCACGGTGGGCCTGCGTGAGCGCGTCGCCGATCCCGCGCACCGTGCCGATGAAGCCGATCGACGGGATCGCCCAGGCGATGTAGCGGATCATCGCGAGCTCCGAATCGAGCCGGTCGGACTCCGCCCCGCACACCTCGCGCGCCGTCGTGGAGGAGTCCTGGATGCTGCGCGTCGCGCGGAAGCGGTCGAGCGCGGCGAGCGCGGTGCGCGGCAGCAGCAGCCGCTGCTCTTCCGCGGGCAGCGCCTGCAGCTGGCGCGCGTACTCGCGCGCGTCCTCGGGCAGGATGCGCGCGCCCGGCGCCACCTTCACCAGGTCGCTGTCGAGCAGCCGCCGCTCGCGCACGCTGCCGTGCCACTTCGCGCCCATGATGCAGAGCGCCCACAAGCACAGGATGAACTCCCACTCCTGCTCGGGGTCCTTGATGATCACCCACCACGAGCGCTCCTGGATGTACTCGGGGTTGGTGCGCATCTCGCGCGCCTGCGTCTCGAGCACGACGCGGGCGCGCGGCCGCACCACGAGCGTCCAGGGCACGTGCATGATCAGGAACGCGAGCACGAGCGTCGTCGCTTGGAAGACGAAGTCGTTCGAGTAGAGCTTGCTCATCGTGGTCTCAGATGTCGGTTGGAAAGGAGACCGCGTCGTCCGCCTTCACGTGCTCGCTGGGCACGAAGTCCGGGACGTCCGGCGCGGGCGTCGGCGTCGGCGTCGGCGCGGGTGCGGGCGTGGCGGCCGCCGGCGGGGCGGCGGGCGGCGCCTGCCGGGGGGCGGCGTCGCCGCTCGCCCCGAACACGGCGGCCGCGGCCAGCGTCAAGAGCAGCGTCCTTCCGAGTGCGCTCATCCATCCCTCCTCGCTCACTGGGCGTAGCGTGCGACGCGGAAGCCCACGTCGGCGCGCGGGTCCTTGCCGAAGTCGCGAAAGCTGAGCCGGATCTCGGTGATCGTCCCGTGCAGGAAGCTCGCGCCGCGGATCACATGGTACTCGCCCTCGGCGGGACCGACCGGATCGCGCACGAGCTGGCCCTCGACGCTCGGCATCAGCGAGTACAGGTCGTGGGCCCACTCGGCCGCGTTGCCGCCGAGGTGGTGGAAGCCGAGCGCGTTCGCCGGAAAGCTGTCGACGGGCGCCGTCGCCTTGTGGCCGTCGTCGTAGCCGGCGAGCACCTGCGTCACGAGCCCGCGCGCGCTCGCGTCCGCGTAGTTGGCCGCGCCGGGCGGCACGGGCAGCGTCTGGCCCCACGGGTACTTGAGCGGCCCGCGGCCGTCCGGGTAGCGGGCGATGCGCTCGAACTCCGCCTCCGTCGGCAGCCGGTAGCCGGTGGTGAGCGGCGCGGCCGCCACGAGCTTGCCGTCCCGCTCGACGTACGCACGCGGCAGGCGCTCGCGGTCGCTCAGCCAGTTGCAGTAGGCCGCCGCCTGCTGCCAGCTCAGGCGCACGACCGGCTGCGTCTCGATGTCGAGGCTCTCGTCCTCCACGCGCCCGGAGCTGTGCTGGGGCTCGAAGCGCCGGTACTGCTCGTTCGAGACCTCGCGCGTCGCGACGTAGAACGGCCGCACCAGCTCGACGTCGCGCAGCGGCTCGTTGGCCCGCCGCCCCGGCTCGCGGCG
The DNA here is from genome assembly GCA_963724555.1 of uncultured Acidobacteriota bacterium. GTDB lineage: Bacteria > Acidobacteriota > Vicinamibacteria > Fen-336 > Fen-336 > DATBSL01. The sequence continues at coordinate 80,243 of CAVRVE010000020.1, read as the reverse complement.
CGCGGCGCCCATCTTGATCCGCGTGCCCTCGACGAGCCGCAGCTCGTGGCCTTCCGGGCTCCTCGCGACGCGCGGCATCTGCTGCTCGCGGATCTCTTCCTGGCTCTTGAGCGCAACGCGCAGCGTCTGCGGGAATCCCGGCCGCGGCGTCACGCTCTCGCGCGCGCTCACGAAGCCGTCGCGCTTGATCTCGATCACGTGCGGCACCGCCACCAGCTGCAGCGTCTGGTCCGCGCGCCCGCGCGGCTGGCCGTCGACGATCAGATCGGCGTCGGGCGGCCGCGCGTCGATCCGCACCTCGCCGAGCTGCGGCTCGAGCCGCAGCGTCTGCTCGCGCCGCTCGCCCGCGCCGCAGCGTCAGCGTGAGCTCCGCGCTCGCGTAGCCGGCGAGCGCCACGCGCAGCGTGTGAGGCTGGCCGGGCGCCAGCGGCAGCTCGAGCGGCGTCGGGCCGCGGTCGCTCCCGTCGAGGCTCGCGCGCGCCCCGGGCGGATCGCTCGTGAGCGCGAGCAGCCCCGGCCGGGGCGGCGGCGGCGGACCCGGTGGCGGCGTCGGCAGCGGCACGAGCGACACCGCTGAGCGACTGCCTCACTCCGCGGCCCTCGACCGTGATCTTCGCGTGCTGCGGCTCGTAGCCCGTCGCGGCGACCGTCAGCTCCCGCTCGCCGGCCTCGACCTCGAACGCCGCGAGCGGCGTCGAGCCGACCCGGGCGCCGTCGACCGAGACCTCCGGCACCTGCGACTCCCGGCGTCTCCACGGCAAGGCGGCCGGGCTGCGGCCGGAGCGAGAACGCGAGCACGCTTCCCCGCTCCACGTCGACGGGCGCCTCGAGCCGCCGGTAGCCTTCCTTTTCCGCCACCAGCGTGTAGCGCCCCGTGAGCGCGAGCACGCGCGCGCGCAGGCGCAGCGTCGGCCAGCTGCCCCGCAGCTCGACGCGAGCCGGCGCGGGATCGATGCGCAGCTCGACGAGCGCCAGGCGCGAGAGGACGAGGAGCGACACGCCGGCGAGCACGAGCAGCAGGGCGAAGCCGAGAAGCGGCCCGTGCGAGCGGTGCTTCGTCTCGCTGCGCGCCGCCGAGCGGTCGCGGCTCGTACGCGACCGGAGTGATCGCCGCGTCCTCGTGAGCCGCGTCGTCCCGGCCCTCGCCGCGCGGCGGTGGCACCAGCACCACCGGCGGCTCCGTCGGGTTCGCCTCGGAGAGCTCGTCGAGCGCGAGCACGACGTCGGCTCCCCGCAGCCGCACCTCGACGCGCGTCGCCCCGAGCCGCAGCACGTCGCCGTCGCGCAGCCAGTGCGACGCGGTCAGCCGGCTGCCGTTGCAGAGCAGGCCCGCGCCCACGACCGGCTGCACGAACACCTCGCCGTCCGAGAGGCCGAGCCAGGCGACCGGAAACGCAGCCGCCGCGACCGAGACCGGCGAGCCGGGCCCCCCGAGCGCCACCGGAAAGTCGGCGGGACCGAGCCGGCGCTCTTGTCCGTGCTCCAGGATGCGGAGGGCGGTCACAACGCCTCCTGGCAGCGCAGCGTCACGGTCGGCGGCGCCGTACCGGGCGTCACGCTGAACTGGCGGCGCACGTCCCGGTAGCCGCGGCGCGAGCCGGTGAGCGTGTAGGTTCCGGGGACGAGGTCGACGCTGCGGCGCGTGAGGGCGCCGAGGGGTCCGACGCGGCTCAGGGTCAGCTCCGTGAGCCCGTCGGACTCGATCACGACCGCGACGGGCGTTCGCGCCTGCGCGAGCACGGCTTCGAGCGCGGCGATCCGCTGCTGCGAGAGCGGGCCCCGCCGGCTGCACGCCCCTGGCGCGCTCGAGCAGCAGCTCGACCTCGCGCGCGACGGCCGGCGCCGAGAGCCGCTCCTTGTGCTGGCTGTGGAACACGAGCGCGTCGTCGAGCTCGGCGCGCTTCTGCGTGCGCTCCTTGCCTTCGACCGCGAACGTGACGTGCGCGTCGATCGCGAGCGCCGCCTCGTACGCGCGGAGCGCGCCCTTCCAGTCCTCGCGCGACTCGAGCTCCAGGCCGGCGTCCCGGTGCTGGGCGAGCGCCGCCGCCTCGGCGAGGCGGTCTGGAGTGGGTTCGGGGGCGGGCGTGGGCGGGGGCGGGCGTCGGGTCCGGTGGGAGTCGGGTCCGGTGCGATCACGCGCGGCTCTCCGCGGCGGATCGGGCGGCGTCGCTTCCGCTCTCGCGCGGGACAGGCGTCGCCGCGGGTGCCTCGGCGGTCAGGGGAGAGCTCGGGGCCGTGGGAGCCGGAGCTGGAGTCGCCGTCACGGCTGGAGCGCTCGCCCAGCGCGGCAGCCAGACGACCGACACCACCGCGAGCAAACCCAGCCCGAGAACGAGCGCGAGCTGCCAGGGCTCGAGCGCACGATCGGCGCGCGCGGGCTGTGCGCGAGGCTCCCGGCCATACCCGGACGGCGCCAGCGCGGTCTCGGCGGCGCGCGGAGGAGGCTGGAGCCGGACGGCCTCACGCCCGGCGACCACCGACGCCTGCGCCAGCTCCCTGGCGATCGCGTCGAGCTCGTCGCGCACGGCGGATGCCGAGCGCGGGCGCTCCGAGGGCGACTCCGCCACGAGCGCGCGCACGAGGCCGCGCAAGCGCACGGGCACCGTCGGCGGCAACGGGGGCAGCGCGGCAGCGGCCACGGGCGCTTCTCCCGCGATCAGCTCGTGGAGCAGAACCCCGAGCGCGTAGAGGTCGTCCGCGGGCTGTGGCGGCGCTCCATCGCGCTGCTCGGGGCTCATGCTCGCCCGCGATCCGCCGCCGCGCAGCACGAGGCCGTCCTCCTCGCCGGGAGCGAGCGAGGCGATCCCGAAGTCCGCCAGGTGCGCGCGCCCGTGCTCGTCGAGCAGGACGTTCGAGAGCTTGACGTCGCGGTGCACGACGCCGAGCTGGTGCAGGTACGCGAGCGCGTCGGCCACGTCGCGGCCGAGCGCGACGATCGGGGCGAGCTCGGCGCCGCGCAGGCGAGAGGCGTCGCCGCCGGGCATGTAGCGTAGCGTCACGACGCTCCCGTTCGGGCCGTCGCGGAAGCCGTAGACCGCCACGACGCGCGGGTGGTCGAGCTTGCGCACGAGCCGCGCCTCGCGGCGCAGCAGTGCTATCGCCTCGGGAGCGGCGCCCGCGGGCACCAGCTTGGCCACGACGTCGCAGCCGCGCTCGGCGTCGCGGGCGAGCCAGGCCTCGCCCATTCCGCCGCGCCCGAGGCGGCGGAGCAGGGTGAGGCCCGGAAGGATCTCGAGCCCGGGCTCGGGGCCGTTCATCGCGCGGCGGCGGCCCTCAGGGGTTCACGACCTCGCCCGGCGCCATCGGCAGCACGTTGATGTCGGCCGGGAGCGGGGCGTCGGTCTCCGCGATCTGCTGCAGCAGCTCGCGCCACTTCTGGTACTGGCCTTCCGCGGAGCCGGTGAGCTGAACCACCTTGCCGTCCACGTCCACCAGCAGCGGGGTGATCTCGCCGTCGAACGAGTCCGCGAGCTCGCTGAGCGACGCCTTGTGGATGCCCTTCTCCTTGTCGTCCTTGAAGCCGGCGTCGATCGCGGCGATGCCGCCGAGGATCATGACGTCCTTCATTCCGTGATCGTCGCGCGGGTCGAGAAGGAAGACGCCCGCCAGCACGGCGACGGCGCCCCCGATCTTCTTGATCAGCGAGTGGCGCTCGATCGAGTCGAGCGCCTTCTGCTCCTCGTAGTTGTACGCGCGCCAGTCGTCGTAGGACTTGTCCATCCGCGCGTAGAAGTCGCCGTAGTACTCGTTGAGCGTGTCGATCGAGCATGTGGTCGCGCTCGCGGATCGCCCGCACGCGCGCGAGCATCGGGTCGTCCGCGGCCGGCAGCCGCACGACCGTGCTCGTGCCCCCGGAGTCGGTCGCCAGGTAGCTCGCGTAGGGATCGGGCGACATGAAGGCGGCGAAGCGCAGCTCGGCCACCGCTCGCGCGGCCTCGAGCTCCTTGGGCTTGCGCCGCTCGCGCTCGCGCAGCAGATCGTTCGCCACGCGGTTGTAGAGCGCCTGGAACGGGTCGCGGCCGTCGAGCGGCCGGTCCTTGGCGTAGGCCGTGGTGTCGGCCGACTGCGCGTACTTGCGGTCGAGCCACACGCGACCGGTCGCGTCGCGCGCCTCGAGCTCGAGCTCCAGGTCCTTGCCGTTCGACTTCAGGATCTTCCCGGTCACCAGCAGCTCGGCCCAGCCCGCGCCGCCCGGCACGACGCGCACGGCCCCCCACTGACCGGTCGACTGCAGCGTGTTCCTGAGGTGCGTGGGGATGTAGCGCGACTCGGCCTTGCGCACCGAGGAGCGGATGCCCTTCTCGAGCAGCGGCGACGCCGGCGTCTCCGAGACGCCCGGCGCGAACAGGTCGATCGAGACGTCGATGAGGCCGGGCCTCGGGGACCTCGCCCTGGGCGACCACGAGGGCCTTCTTGTCGGCCTTGTCGGCCGCGGACGGGCCCGGGGGCGAGCAGCAACGCGGTCGCGAGGAGGGTGGTCAGCAACTCGCCTCAGTCCTTCCCGGTGCCCTTCTTGTAGTCCCGGTACTCCTGCCACAGCTTCTCGCGGATGGCGGGGTCCTTCTCCTTCATCGCCGCCTCACGAAGCTGACGTGCGACGACGTCGTCGTCCTTGCCGTCGCCGACGTCGGCCGGAACGCTCGAGGACGCGTCCGTGCCGCCTGCGCCCGCACCGCCCTCTCGCGGTGCCGTGACCGGCGTGCCGCCGTCGCTGCGGCCGGAGCTCGAGCTGCCGGTCCCCGTGTCGGTCGTGCCGGTGCTCGCGGGCTCACCGGCCTTTCCCTTGGCCTCCGGATCGCCCTTCTTTCCTCCAGGCGTGCGGTCCGAGGGCTGGCCCTTGCCCGACGTGCCCGGCTTGCCGCCGCCCTTCTGGCCGCTCTCTCCCTCGCCGCCGGCTCCACCGGCGCTCTCGCCATCGTCGCCGCCGCCACCGCCGGATCCCGAGCCCTGCGCGCGCTCGGGCAGCGGATCGCGCGCCTGCTTATCCTGGAGCTTCTGCTGCTCCCGAAGCAGGCTGTCGTCGTACTCGGCCATCGACGTCTGGAGCTGTTTGTCGAGGCCCTGGCGCTGCTCGTCGGGCGTGAGCGCTCCGCCTCCCTGTCCCCCGGCCGCGACAGGCTGTCCACTCGAGGTGCCAGCCGGCTCGGCCTTCGCGCCCGACTCGCCACCCGCCTTTTCGGCCTTGCCCGACTTCTCGCCCCCGTCGGACTTCGCGCCCGCCTCGCCCTTGGCGGTCTGCTTCTCGCCCTTCGCGTCCTTCTCGCCCTTCTCGCCCTTGTCGGCCTTCTGGCCCTTCTCGCCCTTCTTTTCGCCCTTTTCGCCGCTTTCACTCGTCGCGGTCGGTGTCGAGGGCGGCTTGGGAAGGGACGGCGCGCCGGGTGGCTGGGGAGGGGACGGAACGGAGGGGATCGACTTCGACGAGCTCGCGCAGCCGGCGCAGGCCAGCAGGATCGCCATCACTCCCACGGTCGATCGCGACCACTCGGGCAGGCGCATGGCTTGAATCCCCACGACGCTACCACCATAGCAACAGCGATGCCATGCTGAAGGTGAAAAACGAGGTGAAGCCGGCTCGCGGCGGGCCGGGTGCTAACATCGGGGATCCGGCTCATGGCTACTTTCAGCGAGCTCGCACCGCATCTCGCCGAGACCGGCCGCGCCCTCCACGCCCGCGGCTGGGCGCTGGCGACCGCCGGCAACTTCAGCGCCGTGGTGCGGCGCGATCCGCTCGTGCTCGCGATCAGCCGCAGCGGCGTCGACAAGGGCCGGCTGGCCGCCTCGGACATCCTGCAGGTCGACGGCAACGGCCTCCCGCTCGAGGCCGAGGCCAGGCCGTCCGACGAGACCGTCGTGCACCTGGCCGTGGTGCGCGAGCGCGGCGCCGGGGCCGTGCTGCACACGCACTCGGTCTGGAACACGCTCCTGTCCGAGGCGGCGGGCGACGCGGGCGGTCTCGCGATCTCCGGCTACGAGATGCTGAAGGCGCTTCTCCGGCGTCGAGACCCACGAGCACACCGAGTGGGTGCCGATCGTGCCGAACACGCAGGACTACAAGCGCATGACGCGGGACGTGGTGGAGGCGCTCGCGAAGCACCCGGGCGCCCACGGCCTGCTGCTGCGCGGACACGGCCTCTACACCTGGGGCCGCGACCTCCAGGAGGCGCGCCGGCACGTCGAGGCCTTCGAGTTCTTGTTCGAGCTCACGGGCAGGCTCTTCACGGCGAGCGGCCGACTGCCGGCGAAGGCGGCAGGGGTTGGAGCAGGAGGCGCAGATGGCGACGATTAGGGTTCCGGCCCAGGACCGGGTCTTGAGCGAGCAGAAGGCCGTCACGGAGTTCCTCGCGGCGGTGGGCATCGAACACGAGCGCTGGACGCCGTCGCGTCCGCTGGCCGCCACGGCCACGGCGGACGAGGTGCTCGCGGCCTACGACCCCGAGATCTCCCGGCTCAAGGCCAAGGGCGGCTACGTCACGGCCGACGTGATCGACGTGCGGCCCGAGACCCCGAACCTCGAGCCGATGCTCGCGAAGTTCCGCCGCGAGCACTGGCACGACGAGGACGAGGTGCGCTTCATCCTCGAGGGCAGCGGCGTCTTCTTCATCCACCCGCGCGAGGGCGATGTCTCAGGCGATGTATTCGCGATCGAGGTCGGGCCCGGGCGACCTGATCCGCGTGCCGCGCGGCACCTGGCACTGGTTCGACCTCTGCGCCGAGCGGCGGATCCGCGCGATCCGGCTGTTCCAGGACGCGTCCGGCTGGACGCCGCGCTACACCGAGAGCGGAGTGGACGCGGGCTTCGAGCCCGTCTGCCTCGGCCCGAGCCACCTCGCCGCGCGCGCGTGAGCGCGCCGCCCCGGCTCGTCCTGCTCGACATCGAGGGCACGACGACGCCGATCGACTTCGTCTTCCGGGTGCTGTTTCCGTACGCGCGCGTCCGGATCGCCGCCTTTCTCGAGACCCACGCGGCGCAGCCGGACGTGATCGCCGACGTCGCGGGCCTGCGCGCCGAGCACGACCGCGACGTGGCCGCCGGCCGCAACCCGCCTCCGTGGAAGGAAGGTGCCGCCGCCTACGCCCGCTGGCTCATGGATCAGGACCGCAAGCTCACCGCGCTCAAGGCGCTCCAGGGGCGGATCTGGGAAGGCGGCTTCGCGAGCGGTGAGCTGCGCGGCCAGGTCTACCCCGACGTGCCCGCGGCGCTCGGCCGCTGGACCGCGGCCGGCCGCAAGGTCGCCATCTTCTCGTCCGGCAGCGTGCTCGCGCAGAAGCAGCTCTTCGGCCACAGCGACCGCGGCGACCTCACGCCGATGCTCTCGGGGTACTTCGACACCACCACGGGCGCGAAGGCCGACCCCGCCAGCTACCGGAGGATCGCGCACGCGCTCGGCGAGGCGCCGGACGCGGGGCTCTTCGTCTCCGACGTCGTGGCGGAGCTCGACGCCGCGCGCGACGCGGGCTTCGCGACCGTGCTCTCGGTAAGGACGCCGCCAGGCCCGGCCGCGAACGGCCACCGCGCGGTGCAAAGCTTCGACGAGCTCGACTAGCCGAGGCCGGCGGCCTCGAGCGCCTTGCGGTAGCTCTCCTCGTCGTCGCAGTCCAGGAAGCTCACGAGCTCGGGGTCGACGTCGCGAAGCTCGCTCTCGGCGACGTAGCGCGTCCGCAGGCCGTCCAGGAACACCCGCGGGCGCAGCTCTCGCAGCAGCCAGAAGCTCGCGCGCGCGCGCGGCCGCCGAGCGCGCGTAGACGGCACACGTCGGCACCGGGTAGCCGTCGACCACGGGAACGCACGCGTCCACGCCCTCGGACCGCTCGAGGAGCCGGCGAGCGAGCGGGGCGCGCAAGAGCGGCATGTCGCACGCGACGACGAGCGCGCGCGCGCCGCGGACGGCTCCCAGGCCGACGGCGATCCCCGCGAGCGGGCCCAGGCCCTCCGCTGGGATCCCGCGCGGCTTCGAAGCCCGCGGGCAGCGGCTGCCCCTCGCGCGCGACCAGCACGACGTCGTCCGCGACCTCCCGCACCAGCCGGACCACGCGCGCGAGCAGCGTCTCGGCGTCCGAACGGCAGCGAGGCCTTGTCGCGCCCGATGCGCGTCCCGCGCCCGCCGCAGAGGACGATGGCCGACTCGCCCATGCCGGCCGCAGCCGCGCTACGCCTTCTCGGCCTTGCCCGCGCCCGCGTTCCAGCGCACGCGGGCGCCGGCGACGAGCGCCTGGTTCGCGATGTGCGCGGCGCGCGCCGCCTCGACGCCCACCTGCATCGGCGCGTTCGGCGTCTTGCGGCTGCGGATGCAGTCGAGCCAGTTCGAGAGGTGGGAGATCGTGCCGTCCATCTGCGAGCGGACGAAGATCTCCGGCTCGGGCGTCGCGCGGTAGGGCTGGCCGCTGCGGCGCGAAGACTCGCCGTAGACGACGAGGCGCTCGCGGTCGACCTTGAGCGTCGCCTGGTCGCCGCGGAACTCGAGGCCGCCGTCGTCGATCGAGCTCGCGTAGGTGCCGGTGTGGGTCACCATGAAGTCCTTCGGGTACTCGAGCGTGGCGGTGACGGTGTCGGGCCAGTCCATCGTCTTGATCCGGTACTTTGCCGACGTCACCACCGCCGTCTGCGGAGTCGTGACGCCCAGGTACCAGTGGACGACGTCGATCCAGTGGGTCAGCAGGTCGGTCAGCACGCCGCCGCCGAAGTCCTTGAAGTGCCGCCAGCGGAAGAAGCGCTCGGGATCGAAGCGCTGCTCGGGAGCCGAGCCGAGCCAGGCCTTCCAGTCGAGCTTCGCCTGGTCGACCTCGGGCCAGGGCGCGATGGTCATGCGCTGGTGCCAGTAGGTGTGGACGAAGGTGATCTGGCCGAGCTTGCCCGAGTCCACGAGCTGCTTGCCGAGGATGAAGTGCTCCCAGCTGCGCTGCTGCGTCCCCGTCTGCACCACCTGCTTCGAGCCGGAGACGAGCTTGACGAGCGCCTCCCCGTCCTCGAGCGAGTGCGAGACCGGCTTCTCGAGATAGACGTCCTTGCCCGCGGCGAGCGCGTCCTCGGTCATCTTGAGGTGCCAGTGGTCCGGGCTGCCGATCAGCACCGCGTGGATGTCCTTGTCGTCGAGCAGCCGGCGGTAGTCCGGCAGCTTGACGGCCTTCGCTCCGGCGATCTCGGCCGCCTCCGCCATGCGCGGCTCGTAGACGTCGCTCACCGCTGCGAGCTCGCAGCCGGGCAGGTCCTTGAGCTGGCGCATCAAGCCGCGCGCGCGGCCGCCCGTTCCGGCGACGCCGACGCGGATCCTGTCGTTCGCGCCCAGCGCCGACGCGGGCGCCAGGCGTGGGCCGAGCGCCAGCGCCGCGCCCGAGCCGAGAGTGGTGGCGACGAAACGGCGGCGGTTCATCGAAGGCCTCCTCGCGTCAGTTGACGCGGGTCTTGCGGCCGTAAGCGAGCTCGGCGCCGCCCGACAGGACGTGGTCGACGCCGGTCGTGAAGGTCGCCTCCGTCGCCAGGAACAGGCACAGGCGGCCGGCCTCCTCGATCGTCCCCATGCGTCCCATGAGCTGGGCCGCCTCGCCATCCGCCCGCGTCTTGGCGGGATTGCGCGAGGCGGTGACCGCTTCCTTCCAGAGCGGCGTCCAGATGTTGCCCGGAGCGACGCTGTTGACGCGCACGCCGTGCGCCGCCTCGTCGATCGCGAGCGCCTTCGAGAAGGCCGTGATGGCGCCCTTGCTGGCCACGTAGGTGGTGGCGTGGAGCTGCCCCATCGAGCCCACCAGGCTCGACATGTTGATGATGTTGCCCTTGGTCTTGCGCAGGTACGGCAGCGCCTGCTGGCAGGCGACGAACACGCTCACGAGATTGAGCTCGAGCAGCTCGCGGAAGTCGTCGGCGCTGAAGTCGTCGATCGGCCGGTGCGGCGGGTGCCAGCCGGCGTTGTTGATCAGGCAGTCGATGCGCCCGAAGCGCGCGAAGGTGCCGTCGACGAGGGCGCGCACCTCCTTCTCCTTGGAGACGTCGCAGCGCACGAAGTGCGCCGTGCCGCCGCCGGCCATCACCTTGCGCTCGAGATCGCGGCCTTCCTTGGCGCCGCGCCCGCAGAAGACGACCTGCGCGCCCGCCTCGGCGAACACGCGCACGCAGCCCTCGCCGATGCCGTGGGTTCCGCCGGTGACGATCGTGACCTTGCCTTCGTAGCGCACCCGTTGTCCCTCCGAGGCGGCGACGCGAGCGGCCCGCTCTCGCCCGTATCTTAGTGCTTCCGGCGAGTGCGCGCGCGCCGCACTACAATCGCGAACGCTCCATGCGTGAGCGCGACCAGGCGGCCGGGGAGCGGCCGTGAGCTCTCACGACTTCGTCCAGCTGCTGGTGCAGCTGGCCGTGCTGCTGGCGACGGCGATGCTCTGCGGCCAGGCGATGAGGGCGCTGCGGCAGCCCTCCGTGATGGGCGAGCTCCTCGGCGGCGTGCTGCTCGGCCCGACGCTGCTCGGCCGCATCGCCCCGGACGCGGAAGCGGCGCTCTTCGGCGGATCGCCCGGAGTGACGCTGGCGCGGGACGCGCTCACCCGGCTCGGGCTGCTCTTCTTCCTGTTCGCCGTCGGCCTCGAGACCGACCTGTCGCTGCTTCGCCGCTTTCGCCGCCAGGCCTTGTGCCTCGGCCTGAGCGGCAGCCTGCTGCCGCTCGCTGTTCGGAGCGGCGCTCGTGGCGGCGCTGCCCCGCGACTTCTGGGGGCCGCAGGCCGAGGCTCACCCGTTCGCGTTCACCATCTTCGTCGGCCTGAACCTCGCCAACTCCGCGATTCCAGTGCTGGCGCGGATCCTGATGGACCTGCGCTGCTCGGCGGCCGCATCGGGACGCTCTGCCTTGCGGCTGCCGTCGTGGACGACCTCGTCGCGTGGGCCTTCTTCGCGGTGGTTCTCGTGGGACTCTCGCCGACCCAGGGAGGGCTCGGGCGGCTGCCGCTCACGTTCGCGCTGGCGATCGTGCTCCCCGTGGCTGGTGGTGAGCCTCGGCCGCCGCTTCGGCCCGCCGTGGCTCGCGTGGCTCAAGCGCCACCTGCCGTGGCCGGAGGGCTTCATCGCCGCGACGGCCGTGCTGCTGCTGGCCGCCGCGGCGGCTGCCGAAGCGGCCGGCGTCCACGCGGCGCTCGGAGCGCTGCTGCTGGGGGTCGCCCTCGGCGGCGACGACGCCGAGCACCAGGAAGCGCACGACGTCGTCGCGCGCTTCGCGCTCGGCCTGTTCGCGCCGCTCTACTTCGTCTCGCTCGGCCTCTCGACCGACTTCGTCCAGAGCTTCGACGCGGCGCTCGTCGCGGTCGTCGTGGCGGCGGCGATCGTCAGCAAGCTGCTCGGCGTGCTGCTGGGAGCGAAGCTCGCCGGCATGCGCGCCGACCGCGACGCGTGGGCGATCGGCTTCGGCCTGAATGCCCGCGGCGCGACGGGGATCATCCTGGCGGCCGTCGGCCACGCCGCCGGGGTGATCGACGACCGCATGTTCGTGGCGCTCGCGGTGATGGCCTTCCTGACGTCGCTCCTGGCCGGCCCGGCGATGAGCCGCCTGCTCCGGCCGGCGGCTCAGAGCGACTTGTAGTAGGCCATGCTCTTCGGCACCTGGCTCAGCACGTCGGGGCTCTCGTCCTCGATGTAGTGCATCTCGACGCCGGCCTTGGCGCCGGCCGCGACGACGCCCTTGATGTCGATCTTGCCGGTGCCGAGCACGACGTTCTGGTTGTTGTACTCCTCGCGCGGCGGTGTTGGGCGCGGCGCTCTTCGACATGTCCTTGAGGTGCGTGAACCAGAAGCGCCCCGGGTACTTCTGCATCAGCTTCACGGGGTCCGCGCCCCCGACCGTGACCCAGAAGACGTCGGCCTCGAAGCCGACCTCCGGGCCCGACTCCTTCGCGAGCACGTCGAAGAGCGTGCCTTCGGGCGCCGGGCCGAACTCCTGCCCGTGGATGTGGTACCCGAAGCGCTTGCCGGCCGCGCGGCACTGCGTCGACCAGCTCGCGAAGTCCTCGGCCGCCTTCTGGATCTCCTCGCGGCTCGCGAAGGGCCGCGCCTTGTGCGGGAGGTACGGGTTGATCACCGTGCGCACGCCGAGCGCGTCGGCCTCCTTGAGCACGCCGGACATGTCCTTCGTCAGCTTGTCGTAGCCGATGTGCATCGCGCTGCAGCGCAGCCCCGCGTCCTTGATCGCCCCGGCGATGTTCGCCCCGAAGTCGCTGTAGGCCTCGATCTCCTCGAAGCCCCAGGCCTTGACCTGCTTCAGCGTGCCCGGCACGTCCTGCTTGAGCTGGTTGCGCAGGCTGTAGAGCTGGAGGCCGAGCGGCGGCTTGCCGTCGGCCGCGGCCCGCGCTCGCTTCGCGAGCGCCGTGGTCGTGGCGCCCGCCGTCAGGATTTCGAGGAAGCTTCGACGCGTGGTCATGCTGTCTCCTTGGGGATCCGGTGATTCAGGACCTGACCCCGAGTCTAATCAATCAGCGCAGGCCTCGATACGCCTTGCCCTTGGTGCGCGCGAGCAGCTTGAGGTTGCGCTCGACGAACGCCGTGCGCTGGGCGACGCTCCCGTGCGAGCCCTGAGAGTCGGCGGGCGTGTGGGTCACGTAGTCCAGCAGCCGCTCGACGCTCGTGCTGGCGACGTGCGTACGCGTCTCGGACGACGCGTAGTAGAGCAGCACCTCGCCCGTCGCCCGCGCCACGGCGCCCGCGCAGGCGAGCCCGCTCGCGACGTCCCCCACCTGCTCGCCGGCCTCGGCCGCGAGCAGGTAGCCCGCCGGCGCCGCGATCACCCGCGCCGGGTCCGCGAGGTCGCACAAGAACGCGTAGAGCACCGAGCGCAGCCCGGCGGCGGTCGTGCGCGTGCCCTGGGCGACGTGCAGCCAGCCGCTCGCCGTCCGGATCGGCGGCGCCCCCACGGCGTTGCGGGCCTCCTTGATCGTCTGGAAGCGCCGCGCGTCGACGAGCGTCTGCTCGCCGAGCTCCGCCTGCTCGACGTTCTCGCAGAGGGCGAACCCGATGCCGCCCGCGCTGCCCGCCGCCTCGCCGTCTGCGCCGTGCACGCGCGTGTAGAAGGCGTAGTGGCCGCGGACGAGCTCGGGGTGGAGCGCGACGGTCTGCGAGCCGCTCGACCGCTGCCTGAGGTCGGCGAGCCGCTCCCACTGCACGAGGTCGCGGGTGCGCACGATCCCGACGTGGGACGAGGCCCGCGTGGTGTCGCCCTCGGGAGCGCGCGGGTCGTGCCGCTCGGCGCCGAAGAGGCCGTAGATGAAGCCGTCCTCGTGAACCGTGAGGCGCATGTCGCCGACGCTCGCCTCCGGCTCGCGCGGCTCGGGCAGCTGCAGCGGGTGGTCCCAGAAGCGGAAGTTGTCGACTCCGTTGTCGCTCTCGGCCACGCCGAAGAAGCTCTTGCGGTCCTTGCCCTCGATGCGCGCGACGAGGCAGATGCGCCCGCCGCGCTCGATCGCTCCCGCGCCGGCCACCGCGTGCACGCCGAGCCTTTCGAGCAGGAAGGGGTTGCGGCGCCGGTCGAGGTCGTAGCGCCAGAAGAGCGGCACGTGGGCCGCGGTCAGCACCGGGTTCTCCCAGCGCTCGAGGACGCCGCTCGCGTCCCGCAGCCTTCGGTTCTTGAGCTCGACGAGCTCGCCGTGCGCTTCGATCCTGCGGCGCAGCGTCTTCTCGAAGTCGAACGCCACGACGTCTCCTCCGCTTCGGGGCGTCCGGCCCCGACCGGGCGGAGCCTACGGCTCGCCGCGCGGCCCTGTCAACCGGCGTAGCGGCCGGCGAGCCAGCGCACGAGCTGCCCGGCCGCGAGGATGAGCGCGAGCGGCCACAGCTGGGCGAGGCTGCGGGTCGCGAGGAGCCAGCCGCAGAAGAGGATGCCCGCTCCGGCGACCGCCGCGCCAGCGCGCAGTCGGAACGGCGGCGTCTCGTCGGGACGCCGGACGCGCAGGACCGGCAGCGCCGCGCACGTGAGCGCGAAGATGCCGAGGCGAGTCAGGACCGAGAGGCTGGCCGACCAGGCGAACGACCCCCAGAGAGCGAGCGCGAGCGCCACCACCGAGTTCAGGATCACGGCCACGTGCGGCGTGCGATAGCCGGCGTGCACGCTCGCGAGCACCCGCGGCAGCTCGCCCCGCTCCCCCATCGCGAACAGGATCCGCGGCGTCATCATCGCGAACCCGAGCAGCCACCCGTAGCCCGAGACGAGCGCCGCCGCGGTGCCGACGAGCGCCCCCAGCCTCCCGGCCACCGCTGCGAGCGCCGCCGCCACGGGAGTGTCGGAAGCGGCGGCGTTCGGCAACACGCCCACCACCACGAGCTGCACCAGCGAGTAGGCGACCGTCACCAGGGCGAGCGCCGTCAGGAGCGCGAACGCCGTGTGTCTGCGCGGGTCGCGCGTCTCGGAGGCCGCGATCACCGCCGACTCGAAGCCGCCGAACAGGAAGACCATCAGCAGCACGGCATCGGTCCACTGCGGGTCGGCCACCTGCTGCGCCGCGAGCGTGGCGCGGCGCAGCTGCGGCAGCCCCAGGACGATCAGCAGCGCGAGGGGAACGAGCTTCGCGAGCGTGAAGGCGTCGACGGTCCAGGCGGCGAGCCGGATGCCCCGCACGTTGACCGCGGTCACCAGCGCGACGACGAGCGTCATGACGCCCACGCGGCCGACGCCCGTCCCCGCCCAGGGCACGAGCGCCGCGAGGTACGCGACGAACACGTTGAGGATCGCCGCCCCCGAGAGCAGCCGCGTCCAGATGTGCAGCCAGCCCACCGCGAAGCCGACGTGCCGGCCGAACGCCGCGTGAGTGTAGAGGTACGGACCGCCGGAGGTGTCGAAGCGGCTGCCGACCTCGGCGAAGCAGAGCACCACCGTCAGGATCCCGGCCGCCGCCGCGAGCGCGGCGAGCGGGCCCCAGGGCCCGACGAGCGCCGCCACCGCGGCGGGCGCGCCGAAGATGCCGGCCCCCACCACGCCGTTCACGACACCCGCGGTGAGGTCGAAGCGGCCCATCGCGCGGACGAGACGCGGCGTTTCCGTGGGCAAGAGCCCGACGATACGCGGCCGGGACGAAAGCGCCAAGCTGGTCTAGCATTCCGAGACGTGGAGCGACGAACCGGAGACGGAACAGCTGACGGACTCTCTGGGCCGGCATTCGGGGGCGCTGATCGCCCCCCGAACCCCCCGATAGTGTGCCGTGCCCTGCTCTTCGATCTCGACGGGGTGCTCGTGGACTCGACGCCGGCCGTGGCCCGGGTCTGGACGGCCTGGGCACTCGAGCACGGCAGGGACCCCGAGGACACCGTGCGGCGCGCTCACGGCCGGCCGAGCCTCGCCACGATTCGCGAGCTGCTGCCGGACGCGGATCACGAGAAGGAGAACGAGCTCGTCGAGCAGCGCGAGATCGACGACACGGACGGTGTCGTCCCGCTGCCGGGCACCGTCGCGCTGCTGAGAACGATCCCCGAGGATCGCTGGGCCATCGTGACCTCGTGCACCCGCAGGCTCGCCATGCGTCGGCTGCAGGCGGCCGGGCTCCCGACACCGAAGCACCTCGTGACGGCGTCCGACATCACGCGCGGCAAGCCGGATCCCGAGCCGTACCTGAAGGGCGCGCTGGGCCTCGGGCTGCCGGCGCGCGAGTGCGTCGTGGTCGAGGACGCGCCCGCGGGTGTCCGCTCCGGGCGAGCCGCGGGAGCGCGCGTGATCGGGCTGCGCACGACGGCTCCGGACGAGACGCTGCGTCGAGGCAGGGGCCGACTGGATCGTGGACGACCTCGCGTCGGTCGTCGCTTTGGTGACGAGCGACGGCCTGGAGCTCGATCTCCAGGCCGTCGGCCGCCCCTAGCGCCCGGTCAGCGCCGCCGGCCGCCGCCGCCGCCGCGCATCCCGCCGCCACCGCCGCTATAGCCGCCGCCACCCCGGTAGCCCTGTCCGTAGCCGCTCGTGCGTGCGTGGTCGTAGCCCTGCGTGCGGTCCGACCCGGCCGAGCGCGCGCGCTCCTGGGCATCGAGCGTTCCGGCCTGTCCGCGATCCTGTACACCTTCCCAGTTGCCGCCGGGCTGCTGCTGATCCCAGCCGCCCTCGCCGTTGCGCTTGTAGACGTTGCCGTCGTGGCCCGCGTAGACGTCGTCGCCGACGCGCGCGACGCCGCCCTGCTCGCCGCGCACATAGCCTGCGGAGCCCGTCTGACCCGAGCCCGTGGTGCCCGAGATGCGGCCGGCGGTCGCCTGGTTGCCGGTGTAGATGTTGCCCCCGGTCACGCGGCCGCCGCTCACGGAGCCGCCGCCGCGCGTGTTGGCGCTGCCGCCGCGAGCGCCGTACGCGTAGTTGCCGGTGTAGACGTTGCCCACGGCCGAGCGCTGGCCCGCCGAGAGGTTGCCGGTGCGCGAGTTGTAGGACATGCCCGCCGAGTTGCGCCAGGCGTCGCCGGTCCACGCGTTGTAGCCGCCCGATCGGCGCGTGACGGCGCTCGTCGCGCCCCAGCGGCTGTAGACGTTGCCGCTGGTGGCGGCCCAGCCACCGGGCCCCCACACGGCGCCGCCACCCCACGGGCCCCAGGCCGCGCCGCCGCCCCAGTAGGCCGGCCGGTAATAAGGATAGGGATAGTAGTAGCCCCAGCCGACCGGTCCCCACCAGGGATAGGCGCCGTAGCCCCAGCCGACGGTGACGGCGCCCCAGCTCCAGCCGAAGCCGAAGCCGTACGTCCAGCCGGTCCACGGCGTGTACGTCATGCCGACGCCGACGCCGTAGGTCGCGGGCGGCCCGTACCAGACGCTGCCCACGTAGGGCGGGTAGTAGTAGCCGGTGCCGTAGACGACGGTGCTGTTCGTCACGCACGAGCCGTAGTAGCCGCCCGTGTAGCCGACGTAGACGGTGTCGGGCTTCGTCTCGTAGATCCGCACGTACGTCACGTAGTGGAGCGGCGAGCTGGCCGGGATCGTGTAGATCGCGGTCGGCACCGAGGTCGCGACCGCCCAGGGGCCGCCCGCCGACGACGCCGTGAACCAGACGGCGTCCTGCACGGCGTACCAGGAGCTGGGGCTCACCTGGATGATCGGCGTCGCCGTGTTCACGACGTAGTGGAGCGAGGTGCCCTCGATCGGCGCGAGCTTCACCTCCCCGTCGAACTTCGGCGGATCGATCTTCGTCTGGCTGATCTTCACCTCGGCGGTCTGCGGGATCGCGTTGGCGATCAGCGCTTCCTTCGCCTGCGGCGTGCCGGCGACGGCGGCCTTCACGTTCTCCTTCGGGCTGTCGTCGGGGATCGCCGCGAAGTCCTTCGGCAGCGCGTCGGAGGCCACGTACTCCCACGGCCCGTCGAACGACGGCGCGCGGAAGAAGCGGCCCGAGACGAGCACGTAGAGCTTCTGGTCGCTCGTGTCGCGGAGCACGTTGCCGGTCGTGTTCTCGACGTACTCGAGCTTGGTCGGGGCGAGCGCTGCGAACTTCGGCTCGCCCTCGGTCACGATCAGCTCGGAGGGGCTCGTCGCCACGACGATGCGCGGCACCTTTCCCGACTTGAGCGTCGGCAGCGTCTTCGCGTCGTTCGGGTTGCCGCCGGGCAGGAAGTCCACCTGACCCGAGGCCTTCGCGTCGGCGAGCGCCTTCTCCAGGTCCTTGTCGGCTTTCTTGACCACCTCCCACTCGCCGGCGTCGAGCGACTTGGCCTCCAGCCAGCCGTCGAACACCTTGATGAAGTGCTCGTCCTTGTCCTTGAGCAGGAGCACGCGGGTGTTGATCACGCGCTCGAGCTTGGTGTCCTTCACCGGCTGGTAGACGGGCTTGCCGTCGACGTACGCGAGGATCGCGATCTGCTTCGAGAACACGATCTTCGGCGGGTCGTTCTTCACGGGAACGGACGCGGCCATCTTGTCCGCTGCCGCCACCTCGAGCAGCGCCGCCAGGCGGTCGAGGGCGATCGTCTTCACCGCCGGCTGGACTTCCTTGCTCAGGACCTGCTTCCAGGTCTCCTGCTTGTCCGGAGCCGACGGGATCACGAGCTTCGTGAACTCCCGGTCGAGCAGGCTCACCACGCGGGCGTCCTTGTCGACGCTCGTCCGCGCCTTGCCCCAGAGGACTCCGTACACGGGCGGCGCGTCGGACTTCCCCCGCAGCGACGACCGCCGCGCGGAACTCGACCGTGACGCCGTCCCAGGCCTCGACCTGCGGAACGTAGATCGTCGCGATCCCGATCGAGGTCACGACCTCGCGCGGCCAGATGCCGTCGGTCGTCTTCGGAGCGGGTGCCGTGGCCGTGGCCGGCTTGGCGGCGGCGGCCGCGGGTGCGGCTTTCGCCGTAGCGGGCGGCGCGGCCTCAGCCGGCTTGGTCGCCGGCGCGGCAGGCTTGGTCGCAGGCGGTGTCGCCTGCGGTACGGCGGCCACGAGGACTGCGGCGGAGAGGGACGAGATGGTCAGGATGGCGAGAGAGGCCTTGCTCATCTCTCCAGTCCATACATGCCGGCTCAGGATGTCAAGCAGCGGCGGAGTCGGAGCGGCTTCTGGCGGCGGAGGCGGGTCGGGCGCGCCCGGGGCGCGTCCTCCTCGGGCTGCAGCTGATAGCTCTCGACGAGCGCGGTGAAGACCGCCGCCACCACCGGCCCGAGCACGATGCCGATGAAGCCGAAGGCGCTCACGCCGCCGAGCAGGCTGATGATCAGCACCAGCGTGTTCATGCGCGCCGAGCCCGAGAGCAGGAGCGGCCGCACCACGTTGTCGACGTTGCCGAGGATCAGGAGCCCCACGAGCGCGAGCACGATCCCCTTGACGAGCGAGCCGGAGACGGCCAGCCAGATGGCCGCGGGCGCCCAGACGAGCGCCGCGCCCACGGCCGGCAGGAGCGCCAGCACCGTCATCAGGCCCGCCCAGAGCGCAGCGCCGGGCACGCCGAGCAGCAGGAACGCGAGGCCGCCGAGCACCCCCTGGATGAGCGCGATCGCGAGCGTCGAGGTCACGCTCGCCGAGACGATGTCGCGCATCAGCGTGAGCAGGCGCTCGTTCTGCGCGCGGCCGAACGGCAGCAGGCGCGGCGCGGCGGCGGCCAGCGAGCGCTGGTCCTTGAGCAGGAAGAAGAGGATGCCGAGCGTGAGCAGCAGGCTGAAGACGACCGACACGGCGCCCTTCACCACGCTGCCGGCGCGCGACGCGAAGCCGCCCGCGAAGCCGCCGAGGCTCGCCGAGGCGCGCGCCACGATGTCCTCCTCCGCCGGCAGGAAAGGCATCCGCTGATGCAGCCAGTCCCACACCAGGTGGAAGAGGCCCATCGGGCCGCCGCGGTCGTTGAGCTGGCCGTGGATGTAGTCGACCACCGCCGGCCCCTGGCGCACGAGCGCCGTCACGGCGGCGAGCGCGGGAAGGAAGAGCAGCAGCAGCACGAGCACCGTCAGCAGGGCGGCCCCGCGCAGCGAGCCGATCCGCCGCGAGAGCCGCGTCTGCGCGGGCGCGAGGCAGATCGCGAGCACGAGCGCCCAGGCGATCTCGATCAGGAACGGCTGGACGATCTGATAGCCCAGGTACGCGATCAGCAGCACCGACCGAGTAGAAGACGAGGTTGGCGATGCGCTCGGAGTCTTCGGGCCGCGTCATGCTCTCCGCCTCGCGCCGGGCCTCACCAGGCGCGGCAGGCGTTCTCGCGCACCATCGGCTGGCCCGCCTTGCAGCCGAAGGCATGGGCGAACTCGGGCGCGTTGCTGACCGGGCCGATCACGCGGAACTGGCCGGACGAGTGGGAGTCGGTCTGCGCCAGCTGGCGCGCGGCGGCCTCGGTCACGTTCTGGCACCAGACGTTGGCGAAGCCCAGGAAGAAGCGCTGCTCGGGCGTGAAGCCGTCGATCTTCGTGCGCGGCTGGCCGGCGAGCGCCTTCTGCAGCGCGGCGTAGGCGACGCGCACGCCGCCGTTGTCGGCCGTGTTCTCGCCGAGCGTGAGGCGGCCGTTCAGGTGCACGTCGCCGTTTGCGGGATCCTTCACGGTCACGTAGCCGTCGTACTGGTTGGCGATGCAGGTCGTGCGCTCGTCGAACGCCTTGCGGTCGGCGTCGGTCCACCAGTTCTCGAAGTTGCCGGAGGCGTCGAACTTGCTCCCCTGGTCGTCGAAGCCGTGGGTGTACTCGTGGCCGATCACGACGCCGATGCCGCCGAAGTTCACGGCGTCGTCGATGCCCTTGTCGAAGAAGGGCGGCTGCAGGATCCCGGCCGGGAACACGATCTCGTTGTTGGCCGCCTGGTAGTAGGCGTTCACGGTCGGCGGCGTCATGCCCCAGAGCGTGCGGTCGGTCGGCTTGTCGATGCGCGCGAAGCTGCGCCGGATCTCGAACACCTGCGCCCGCAGGGAGTTGCCGAGGTAGTCGTCCCGCGTCACTTCGACCGTGGAGTAGTCCTTCCACTCGTCCGGGTAGCCGACCTTGTCGGTGCCGAAGGCCGCGAGCTTCGCGAGCGCGCGCGGCTTCGTCTCGGCCGTCATCCACGACAGGCCCGCGATGTCCTCGCGCAATGCCGCCGTGAGCGCCTCGATCATCTTCTTCATGCGCGCCTTGCCGTCGGCGCCGAACGTCTTCTCGACGTAGAGCTGCCCGAGCGCGTCGCCGAGCGCGCGGTCGGTCGCCTGGACGCAGCGCTTGTAGCGCGGCTCGATCTCGCGCGCGCCCTGCAGGTACTCGCGGAAGAAGCGGTAGTCGGCGTCGACGAAGGCCTTGCCCAGCATGGGCGAGGCGGCGCGCGCCAGGTGCCAGCGCAGATACGTCTTCCAGTCGTCGAGCGGGGTATCCGCCACGACCGCGTTCGTCTTCTCGAAGTACGGCCGGCTCGTGAGGTTGAGCTGCGTGAAGGCCGGCGCCCCGGTCTTGCCCAGGTAGGCGTCCCAGTCGTAGGCCGGCGTGAGCCGCTTCAGCTCGTCGAGGCTCATCGGGTTGTCGCGGTTCTTCGGGTCGCGCATCGCGACGCGCTCGAGGTGTGCGTTCGCCAGCGCCGTCTCGAGCCGCATCACCGTGGCGGCGCCCTTCGCCGCCGCTTCCGGCGTATCGCCGAGGAGCGCCAGGGTGCGGGCAACGTGCTCCTGGTACTTCTCGCGCTTCTCCTTCGACTTCGCGTCGTCCTTCAGAGTAGTCGTCGCGGTCCGGCAGGCCGATCCCACCCTGGCCCAGGCTCGCGATCGTCTTCTTCGAGTCGTGGAGATCCGGCGCCGAGCCGAAGCGGAAGAGCGTCGGAAGGCCGGAGGCCTCGTGCTGGCCGAGGAGCTCGAAGAGCTCGCGCTTCGACGAGAGCGCCGTCGATCCGGGCGAGCGCGGGCGCGATCGGCTTCGTGCCGAGCGCCTCGATCCCCGCCTCGTCCATGCACGAGGCGTAGAAGTCCCCCACCTTGGCCTCGAGGGCGCTGCGCCTGGCGGAGGGTTCCTTCGCCTTCTCGAGGATCTGGTGCAGATCCTCGCGGTTGCGCTCGGCGAGCTCGTTGAAGCGGCCCCAGCGCGTCTGGTCGGGCGGGATCGGGTTCTTCGCGCGCCAGCCGCCGCACGCGAACTGGTAGAAGTCCACGCACGGGTCGACCGAGCGGTCGAGAGCGCCGATGTCGAAGCGGCCCGGGACCGCCTCCGTGGCGGACTTCGTCGCCGCGGTCGGCTCCTCGGCCAGAGCCGCCGTCGAGACCAGCAGCAGGATCGCGGTTCGCTTCAGCATGGGCGGAGTATCGCCCGGCCAAAGCGCCGGAGACAACCTCGGGGGCGCCCGTGAACGCGGGTGCTACCATCGGGCCGCTTGCGCGCCGCGCTCGTCGCTCTCTACGTCATTACGAGGCTACGCGGGCTCGGCCTGCTGCCGATCTTCCTCGACGAGACGCTGCACGTGCGCTGGGCGCTGCTCGTCTCCCAGGGCGACAAGCCCTGGGACGCGACCTGGAAGTGGGGCCGCGCCCTCACGATCTGGATGGGAGCCCTCGTGAGCCCGTGGGCGCAGGACCTGCTGCGGGCCAACCGCCTGGTGAGCGTCGCGATCGGCGTCGCGACGCTCTTCGCCACCTTCGAGATCGCGCGCCGGCTGCTCGGGCCGCGCGAGGCTCTCGTCGCCGGACTCTTCTACGTCCTTTGTCCGTTCACGCTCTTCTACGACCGCATGGCGCTCACCGAGGCCGGCCTGTCGGCGGCCTTCGCGCTGACGCTCGTGTTCTCGATCCGGATGAGCGAGTCGGGCCGCCCGCTCGACGCCGCGCTCGCGGGGCTGATGCTGGTGCTCGCGGTGCTCGTGAAGGCGATCGGCGTGCTCGTGCTCCCGATTCCGCTCGTGACGCTCCTCGTGCTGGGCCGGATCCGCGAGCGCTGGAAGGCGCTCGCGCTGGCCTACGCCGTGGGCGTCCCGCCGATCGCGCTGGCGCTCCGGCTCTTCGTCGCGAGCGAGAACGCGCAGCACATGGCGCAGCTCTTCACGGGCGGCGGCGGGGCGCTCGCCGCCCGGCTCGGGCAGAACCTCGCGGAAGGAGCCGGCTGGCTCTGGACCTGGTGGACGGCTCCGCTCGTCGTCCTCGCCGCGATCGGCGCGCTCGTCGCGCTCGTGGCGCAGGGATCGCCAGGGCCTGCTGCTCGCCCTCCTCGCGCTCTATCCGCTCGTCGCCTTCTCCGCGGTGCTCACCTGGCGCATGCCGCGCTACCTGCTGCCGGCTTCGGTCCCGCTGCTGGTGCTGGCCGCGGGTGCCCTCGTGCGGCTCGCGTCGTGGGCGGCCGAGCGGCTGCCCGCATCCGCACGGCCGCCTCGCGCGCGAGGGCCTGCTGGCATTCGCGCTGGTCGCGGTGCTGCTCCCGGCCCTGCGGCTCGATCGCGCCTTCTGGACCGATCCGTCGCGGGCCGCGATTCCCGCGCCCGATCGCTTCCAGTACGTGCTCGGCTGGCCCTCGGGCTACGGCGTGCGCGACACCGAGCGGCTCGTCCGGCAGGAGCTCGGCGCAGCATCCGGACGGGGTGACGGTCGTCGTGCACGCGAACCGCTACCAGAACCTGCGCATGACGCCGCTCACGCTCGGGCTCGCGTTCGCGCGCGAGCCGCGCGTGAGGCTCGAGGACTGGGACTTCGCCGACCCGGCGGCGCTCCGGGCGTTCGAGAAATGGGCGGCGGCCGGACCGACGCTGCTCGTGGTCCCCCGCGCGGACCCGAGCGCACCCGCCCCGGATGCCGCCAGCTGGCGGCATCTCGCGATGCTCGTCGCCCGCACGACCAAGCCCGACGGTCAGCCGTGCGACGACGTGTACCGGCTCTGCGCGCCGCCCCAGTGCGCCGGAGCGCCCGCGAGCCCCTGACGCCGGGTTCGGGTACTCTTCCCCCCGTGCAGATCACGCGCATCCGCGCCTACCGCGTGGCGTTGCCGCTCCACGAAGGCAGCTACAAGTGGTCGGGCGGCAAGTCGGTGTCGATCTTCGACAGCACCATCGTCTCGGTCGAGACCGACAAGAACGTCACGGGCTGGGGCGAGGTCTGCCCGCTCGGGCCCTTCTACCTGCCGGCCTACGGCCCCGGCGCGCGCACCGGCATCGCGGAGATCGGGCCGCACCTGATCGGCCTCGACCCGCGCGAGCTCGCCGTGCTGAACCAGCAGATGGACGCGGCGCTCAAGGGCCACCCGTACGTGAAGTCGGCGATCGACATGGCGTGCTGGGACATCCTCGGCAAGGCGAGCGGCGTGCCGGTCGCGACGCTTCTCGGCGGCCGCTTCGGCGAGGCGGTCGAGCTCTACCGCGCGATCTCGCAGGAGAGCGCTTCGAAGATGGCCGCGAGCGTCGCGAAGTACCGAGCGGAGGGCTATCGCAAGTTCCAGCTCAAGGTCGGCGGCGATCCCGGCGAGGACGTCGCCCGCATTCGTGCGGTGCGCGCGAAGCTGCAGCCGGCGGACGTGCTGGTGGCCGACGCCAACACCGGCTGGCTCCAGCACCAGGCGGCGCGCGTGGTCCGCGCGGTCGCGGACGTCGACGTCTACATCGAGCAGCCCTGTCTCTCGTTCGAGGAATGCCTGGCGGTGCGCCGGCGCACCAGCCATCCCTTCGTGCTCGACGAGACGATCGACGGCGTCGACGTGCTGCTGCGCGCGCACGCCGAGAGCGCGATGGACGTCGTCAACCTCAAGATCTCGAAGCTGGGCGGCCTCACGAAGGCGCGGCAGATCCGCGACCTCTGCGTCTCGCTCGGGATCGCGATGACGATCGAGGACTCCTGGGGCGGCGACATCACGACGGCCGCGATCGCGCACCTCGCGCACTCGACGCCCGAGGCGCTGCGCTTCAGCGCGACCGACTTCAACAGCTACGTGACCGTGAGCACGGCCGAGGGCGCGCCGAAGCGCAGGCAGGGCCGGATGGCCGCCTCGACCGAGCCGGGGCTCGGCGTGCGCCCGCGCGCCAAGGTGCTGGGCCGGCCGCTCGTCGAGGTGACGGCGCGACGGAAGCGCTGAGCCTCAGCGACCGCGCGAGGAGTCCGCTGCCGGGTCGGCCGGGCGGGCGCGCGACGGCCCGGCCGGCGCCGGGTCCGGGCGGGCCGACAGCCGCAGCGACGGATCGCCGAGCAGGCCGAAGCCGTCGACCACCGGCCGCGTCGACGGGTCGGCGGCGAGCGCCTCGGCCTTCGCGCGGCGCACGGCTTCGCCGAGCGTGAGGCCGCGCTCGAAGACGCCGCGATAGACGCGCTCGGCGAGACGCTGCTGCAGCAGCGGGCTCGAGATCCCCACCGGTCCGAGCGCCGCCGTGACGCCGCCCGCGGGCTTGAGCAGGAGCGCCTCGTCGATCGACGGCCCGAACAGGTACTGGTACCACTGCGACTCGCAGGCCCACGCGAAGAGGACGGGCGCCGGCGAGGCCGCCGGCAGCTCCGGCACGTCGTCCACCGCGAGCAGCAACTCGTCGGCCAGCACCTCGGGCCCGGCGTGGCCGAAGTAGTGGAGGACCTGGGCAGAGGCGAAGCCGTCGCGCAGCGCCTCGCGCGCGGTCACGATCCCGTCCGCGACGTCCGCCCAGCGCAGCTGAGACGTCGCGGGCAGGGTCGCGACCAGCACGGAGGCCTCGGCTCGGAACGAGATGTCGCCGGGCGCCTGGTCGTCCACGGCGGCGAGGTGGCGGCGCGCGCCCGCGAGAGCACCCTGCCGCGCGATCTTGTCCACGAGCACGTCGGCGTCGGCGGCGGTCTGGACCGGCAGCCGGCCGATCGCCACGTCGGGCTGTCCGTCGTCGTCGACGTCCGCGTAGCGGTTCTCCGACGGGATGCGCCCGAACTCGCCGTCCCAGGCCACGAGCGACGGCAGGTACGACACCGCGCCGGTCCCGGTGTAGTCGTGGTAGTCGAAGGTGTCGTCGCCGACGAGCAGCACGTAGCGCAGCGCGCCCGTCCGCGCGTAGTGCCGCACGAGCTCGCGGATCGCGTTGGCCTCGACGATCCCGCCGCTCCAGCGGTCGTAGGCGCGCTCCACGTCGACGACGGCCGTCCGGTAGCCCTCGGCGCGCTTCAGGCTCGCGAGGCGGTCCGCCTGCGCCTGGAACGCCGCGTGGGTCACGATCAGGTACTCGACGCCCTCGGCCGCGGGCAGCCGCGGGTCGTAGCCGCCGAGCGTGTACGCGACACTCTCGCGCGAGGCCTCGAGCGGGACCTCGAGGTCGAGCGAGCGCAGGTAGACGAGGCCCTGCCCGTCGCCGCTGGTGTAGCGGAGCGAGAGCTGGTTGCCCTGCGGCCGCAGGACGTCGAGCGGCACCTCGCCCTCGAGCACGGCCGGCACGGCGCCCGAGAAGGTGAGGCTGCCGAGCGACACGCCGTTGACGAAAGCCTCGACGCTGTGCTCCTGGTCGGTCCAGCCGAGCAGCCGCACGCGCGCGCGCGCGTTGCCCGTGCCCTGGCCGAGCCGCGGCAGGTCGAAGTCGCCGAGCGTCGGGTTCCACCAGTCGTAAGGCCAGGAGGAGCCGTCGCCGAACAGCAGGTCCCACATCCACGGGCTCACGTCCTCGGGCGCCCGCGCCAGGTACAGGCTGTAGCGCGCGACACGGGTGAAGCCCGGCGCCGGCGGCTCCTCGGACGAAGTGAGCGGGACGGCCGGAGGCACGGCGCCCGACGAGACCACGTACACGTCCGCGGCGGCGTAGTCGCTCGCCAGCCGGCCGGCCTCGAACACGAGCTCGAGGCCGCCTTGCGGATCGCGCTCCAGGCTGTGCGCCACGGCGCTGCCGCCGTGGCTCACCTGCAGCTTCCGCGCGGGCCCCGCGAGCCCGCTCGCGACGAGCTCGCTCACGGGGATGCGCACCGTGCCGGCGTCGCCCACCTCGACCGCCACGGCGCCCGCGGCCGCGCCGCGCAGGGCGGCGAGACGACGCGGCCCGCGCCGCTCGCTCGCCTCGGCGAAGCGCGCCCAGCGCGCCCGCACCCGCGCCCGTCCCGACGGGGGCTCGACCGAGCCCGAGCGCTCGAGCGCCGCCTCGATCCGGTCGAAGGCCGTCCGCAGCCGCGCGTCGGTCGCGGCGACGGGACCCATCACGTGGCGACGCCCGCGCGCGTCGAGCTCCTCGATCACGAGGTACGGCTGGCCGAGCGCGACGTCGGCGCGGTAGACGGCCGGCCCGAAGGACGACGGCGAGGCCGGCAGCGGAGCGGCGAGCAGCTTGACGCGGCCGGCGAGGCCGCGCGGATCGCTGGTGCCGTAGAGCTCGAACGAGACGGTCTCGTGCTGCGAGCCGACCGCGAACTCCACCGCCGAAGGCGTGACGCGCAGGCCGCGCAGCGTGGCGCGGGTCAGCAGCGTCCCGCCGCCGACGTTGATCAGCAGCTGGCAGGCCGGGCCGATCGTCTCCGTGCGCGTGAAGTTCTCGGTCCGGCGGGGTTGGAGCTGGAGGCGGGCGTGTACGTCACGCTCGACTGCGAATTGGTCAGCGGCGCAGCGGGGCTCCAGTCAGGTTCCGGAGACCGGTTCCCAGGCGGTGTGAAGTCGAACTCGAAGTTCATGCTCGCGAAGCTGCCCGCAGCGAGCGACGTGAACGTACAGCGCCGGTAGTTTCCGGCCGACGAGGAGTCCGTGCAGGCGTTCGTCCCCACGGTCGGGCAGAGCGGACCGCCGACGCCGTCGATGCAGCCCGAGACCGGCGTCGTGAAGTTCGCCTCGTTGGCCTGTTGGCCGACGGTGATCTGCACGTTCGTGATGGCGTTCGTCGTCTGGTTCGCAACGGTAGCCGTCACCGCGAAGCGCGTGACCTGGCCGGCCGCCGGCGGATTGGCCCCGCTCACGACGCGAGCGCTCAGCGCCAGGATCGGCTCGGCGGGCGCGATCGCGTTGGGGTTGCCGGTCGTCGGGGTGTAGCCATTCGGCAGGTACATCTTGATCGGGTTCACGGGCTGCACGGGCACGTTCGCGCCTCCCGGCGTCGAGCCCTGGAAGTCCGAGACGCGCCAGTCGACCGCGTTGTTCTGCGTGCCGATGTTGTTCGTGATCAGGTACATCCCGTAGTTCTCGACCGTCAGGTTCGTGGCTGCAGTGGTCTCGACCGTCACGGTGTTCTCGGAGTGGACCGTGCCACCGCTCATCGTGAGCGTGGTCGAGGCGCCCAGCGTATCGAGGATCGAGCCGCTGCCTCCCGTCCCGGCGCCGCTGGGAAGTCCATGTCGAAGTTGGAGGTTTCCACGTGCAGCCGCGGTCGACGAAGGAGTAGAGCATCAGCGGCTGCGTGATGTTGCCGTTCGGGTTTGCCCCGCCGCTGGTCGCTCCCGCGAGCCACGCTGTCTCGCCCACGCCCGGCGCGCCGGTCCCGCCGTTGTCGGCCGCGATCGTGAACACGTTGTAGTGCGCCGTGCTCCCCATCGCCTGGCGGATGTCGACGCCGAAGATGTTGGTCTCGGTCGTGTTGCTCGATGTGGAGATGCGCAGCTCGTAGAGGCCTGGGTTGATTGCGAGCCCGTTGGCCGTCCGGAAATCCCGGTTGTTGGCGTTGCCGCTGTTGATCGTGAAGAATCCGCACGAGGTCGTTCCCGCTGCGCAGGGTGGAGTCAACCGCACGAGGCGGTTGTCCGTTGTGTTGCCGCCGATGTTGGTTTCGTTGCCGATCGTCAGCGTGGCGATCGTGGTCCCCGAGGGATTGAGCAAGCGTGTAGGTCGTGTTGGTGTTGGTGTCGCCGAGGTCGCGGGCGCCGCTCGTACCAGGGTCGAAGATCATCACGTCGAGCGTTGTGCTCGTGACCTCGATCATCAGGCGGATCTGGTGAACGCCGTCGCCGCCGGCGAAGCCGTTGCTGAGACCGTCCAGGTTGAAGAAGCCCGGAGGGTTGGGGCTCCCGTTCCCGGCACTACCGTCGGCCGCCAGGTTGGTGGGGACGCCGTAGATGCCGGCGGCGCAGGGCACGGCCAGCGCCAACAGTCCGATTGCCTGACAGACGAACCACGCCTTCACCGTCTTCACGCCCCGCCCCCACCTTCCGGCCCGTTGAAACCAGACCACTTACGGGCTTCCCGACTGACTGTCGGGCTCGGCCGGAACAGAAGACAGCACGGTGCGTGCCACGCACCGGGTGACGCCGATTACGAGGCGGGCGTGGTCTGCCCGCGATCAGATTCCGTGACTGCCGAGCGCAGCATCGAGAGCGCGGCGTAGAGGACGACGACGACCACGAGCCAGCGCAGGTAGTAGAGAGGCAGGCTCTTCACGATGAGCGCGGCGATCAGCACGGCGGGGACGCCGCCGATGCCGAGCCCGAGGCTCGCGCGCAGGCTGTAGCGCTCGCGGCGGATGAACTTGAGGCTGCCGATCGGCATCAGGAACGCGCAGGAGCCCATCATGATCGGGAACGCCGCCTGCGGGTTCATTCCGAGCAGCGCGATCAGGATCAGGCAGGGACCGTAGAGACCCACGCCGAGCTCCATCAGCGCGCCGAGCAGGAAGTTGACCACGAGGCCGACGACGAGCCTCGTCCCCGTCAGGGCGAGCGCGTCTCCGCCGCCCGGCGCGATGCCGAAGATCTGCAGCAGGAAGAGTGTCGCCGCCACGACCAGCGCGAGCCCCATGCCGATCTGGATGTTGCGCCGCGGCCAGCCCGAGACGACGCCGGCGCCGAGCCACGAGCCCGCCACCGCCGCGGCGATCATCAGCGTGAGCGTCCAGACGTCGACGTTCACGATCGCGATGAAGATGAAGGCCTGCACCAGGGTGGGCAGCGTGTGGCCGACGTTGAGCGTGCCGGGTATCCACTCGTCGCGCACCAGCCGCCGGAGCTTGAAGATGGCCGTGGTCGGCGCGAAGGAGCCGATTCCGAGCGTGTCGAAGAAGTTCGTCACGAAGCCTATGACCAGCTCGAGCCCCGAGGGCTGCGGCGCGCCCTCGCCGGTCGCACCCGCCGCGCGCCCGCGTTTGACGGCGCCCGCGAGCGCCAGCAGGTACGGGATCGCCACCAGCACGAGGCCGATGAAAAGGGCGGTCTTCATGGGGGGCGAGTATACTCGCCGCCAACACGCCCGCGATGGACGAGGACGACAGCCAGGACCGCACCCCGCACTTCCGTTCCGAAGGCACGTCTCGCAGCCGCGGCTTGCTCCGCCGCTTGATGGACGGCCTGCGCGGCACGACTCCGCCCGCCAGCCGCGACCCGGAGCGGCTGGGCCGCTACCGGATCCTGCACCGGCTCGGACAGGGCGGCATGGGCATCGTGTTCGCGGCGGAAGACGAGAGCCTGGGCCGCCGCGTCGCCGTCAAGACGATCGCCGAGCCCGACGACTCGGCGCGCAAGCGCTTCCGGCGCGAGGCGCGCGCCGCCGCGGGCGTCAAACACCCGAACGTGTGCCAGGTCTACGACGTCGGCGAGGACTCGGGCCACCTCTTCATCGCGATGGAGCTGCTCGAGGGCGAGCCGCTGTCGAGCCGCCTCAAGCGCGGGTCGCTCTCGCTCGCGGAGGTGCTGCCGCTCGCGCAGGGCATGCTCGCCGCGCTCCAGGCACTGCACGAGACCGGCAACGCTGCACCGGGACCTGAAGCCGTCGAACACCTTCCTCACCCCGCACGGAGTCAAGCTGCTCGACTTCGGGCTCGCGCGCCGGCTGCCGACGCACGTGACGCAGGCCGTCGAGCCTGGCACGGAGCTGAC
The DNA here is from genome assembly GCA_963724555.1 of uncultured Acidobacteriota bacterium. GTDB lineage: Bacteria > Acidobacteriota > Vicinamibacteria > Fen-336 > Fen-336 > DATBSL01. The sequence goes on along the minus strand of CAVRVE010000020.1, from coordinate 50,219 downwards.
GCGCCCCGGCCTCCTGATCGGCACGCCCCGCTACATGGCGCCGGAGCAGGTGCTCGGGCAGCAGACCGACGAGCGCACGGATCTCTTCGCGATCGGCGCGATCCTCTACGAGGCGCTGGCGGGGCGGCCCGCCTTCCTCGGCGCGAACCCGGTCGAGGTGCTGTCGGCGACGCTGCACGAGGAGCCGCCCCCGCTCGCCGGCAACGCGGCCGTGGCGGCGCTCGATCGCCTGATCCGGCGCGCGCTCGCGAAGCGGCCGAGCGAGCGGCCCGCCTCGGCCGCCGCGATGCTCGAGGAGCTCGGCGCGGTCGCGCTCGACGACGCCAGCGGAGCCGGGCACGCGGTCGCGCGGCCGCTCACGCGGCTCGCGGTGCTGCCGTTCCGGCTGCTGCGGCCCGACCCGGAGATCGATTTCCTGTCCTTTGCGCTGGCGGACGCCGTGTCGGCCTCGCTCGCCGGGCTGCCGTCCGTGGTGATCCGCTCGAGCGCCTCGGTCGCGCGCTTCGCGAGCGAGACGCCCGACCTGAAGGCGCTCGCCTCCCAGGCCGACGTCGACCACGCGCTCACCGGCACGCTGCTCCGCGCGGGCGACCAGCTGCGCGTGACGACGCAGCTCGTGGAGGCGCCCGTCGGCACGCTCGTCGCGTCGCAGACGCTGCAGTCGTCGATGGGCGACGTGTTCCGGCTGCAGGACGAGCTGAGCCAGAGGATCGTCGCCGAGCTGTCGCCTTCGCTCGCGCTGCGCGAGGGCCCCGCGCGGCGCGGGGTGCCCGCGAGTGCCCGCGCCTACGAGTTCTACCTGCGCGCCAACGAGATCGGGCGCGACTGGGCGCACGCACCCGTGGCGCGCGATCTCTACCGGCAGTGCGTGGACGCCGACCCCACGTTCGCGCCGGCGTGGGCCAAGCTCGGCCGCTGCCACCGGCTGGTCGCCAAGTACTACGTCGAGGACATCGCGCGCAACCTGGCGCAGGCCGAGGAGTGCTTCCGCCGGGCGCTCGAGCTCGACCCGGAGCTGCCGGTGGCGCACAAGCTCTACGCGCACCACCAGTCGGAGATGGGCCGCTCGCGCGACGCGATGACGGGCCTGCTGCGCCTCGCGCGCAAGAATCCGAACGACCCCGAGATCTTCGCGGGCCTCGTCCACGCCTGCCGCTACTGCGGGCTGCTCGACTCCTCCGAGGCCGCGCATCGCGAGGCGCGCCGCCTCGACCCGCACGCCTGGACGAGCGTCGTCTACAACTGGTGGGCGCGCGGCGACGCGGGCCGGATCGTCGAAGAGAGCAGCGACGCCTCCGACTTCGAGCTGCGGGCACTCGCGCTCGTCGAGCTGGGACGGCGACCGGAGGCGGTCGAGGTCCTGAAGCAGGTCGCCCACCGGCCGCTGCCCAAGGTCTTCGCCACGATCTGCCAGGGCCTCCTCGACCTGATCGCCGGCGAGCCCAGAGCGGCGGCCCAGCTCGCCGAGATCGTGAAGGTCCACCAGGACCCCGAGGCGTTCTTCCTGTTCGCGACGATCCTCGCGTACTTCGGGGACCCCGCGACCGCGCTCGAAGAGCTCGTCCGCAGCGTCGAGAACGGCTTCAGCGTCCCGTCTGCGCTCCGCGGCCACCGGTGGCTCGCCTCGCTGCGCACGGACCCCCGCTTCCCCGCGCTCGTCGAGCGAGCCGAGGCGGACCGGCGGCTGGCGCTCGCGGCGTTCCGCGAGGCCGGGGGCGAGGCGCTGCTCGGTGCGGCCGGCTAGCGCTCTCGGGCCCGCCTTCGTGCTGCTGGCGGCCGCCAGCCTCGCCCCGGCCCAGGTCCTCTCACCCGCCTACAAGACCCTGGTCGTCCGCTACGCCTCGGGCGACCGCATGGGAGCGGCCGACGCGCTCTGCGACTGGCCGGACTCGCGGATCAAGCGAGAGGTCCCGACCCTCGACGGCGAGCGGCAGGGGACGACGCTGCGAGCTGCCCTCATGCTCCATACCGAGTGCGTCCAGCGGGCGCCGGGCGACAGGAAGCTCCCCGGGGTCCACGTCACCGCCGCGTGGTCGATCGCCCGCACGCTGGCGAAGGACCCCGCACTCCGCTCCTTCGCGCGCCGCTGGTACGAGGCGTTCGCCGAGCTCGCGCAGGCCGAGTACCGCTGGGGCCACGCGATCGACTGGGCGGAGCACGGCCTCGACGACTTCCCCGGCTCGGCGGAGCTCTGGCTCGTGCGCGGCTCGATCCAGGAGATGCAGGCAATCCAGGCCGCCCAGGCGTCGCCGCTCCTTTCGGGGGGCGAGCCCGCTCCGAACGTCGACATCCTGAAGTCGAGTCCGGTGCAGCGGCCTGACGTCGAGAAGTACCTCCAGGCCGCCCGCAAGAGCCTGCGCGCTTCGATCCACGCCGACGCGTCGCTCGCCGAGGCGCACCTGCGTCTCGGTCGCGTCGCCTGGACGACGGGCGACGCGGCGGAAGCGCGCGCCGAGCTCGAGGCGGCGCTCGCCCGCAGCAAGGAGCCGCGGACGAGCTACCTCGCGCTGCTCTTCCTCGGCCGCCTCGAGGAGGACGCGGGCGACTTCCACGAGGCCGCGGTCCGCTACGAGGCCGCGGTCGCGATCGGCCCCGACCACCAGTCGGGGCATCTCGCCCTGAGCCACGCGCGGCTGCGGCTCGGCGACCCGGCGGCCGCGCGCCGCGAGGTCGAGCAGATGCTCGAGTCCGCGGGCCGCCGGAAGGAGCGCGACCCGCTGTGGCTCTACCCGTGGGGGCCGGCGGTGGGCGTCGACGAGCGCCTCGCGGCGATGAAGCAGGAGGCCTCGACGCCGTGAGCGCCCTCGGCCTCGTGCTGCTCGCGCTCGCCCCGGCCCAGGCGGCGACGCCGACCTTCTCCGCGCGCGTCGACGCGGTGTACGTGGACGTGTTCGTGACCGACGGCAGGCGTCCGGTGGCCGGGCTCGCCGCGGCCGACTTCGAGCTGCGCGACAACGGCGTCCGCCAGGAGGTCGAGCTCGTCGCCGTCGAGGCGATGCCGCTCGCCACCTTCCTGGTGCTCGACGCGAGCGGCAGCGTCACGGGAGACAAGCTCGTGCAGCTGCACTCGGCGCTGCGGACCTTCGTCCGCAAGCTGCGCCCGGAGGACGAGGCCGCGCTGCTGACGTTCGACCACGAGATCCGGATGCTCATGCCACGCACGCGGAACCGCGACGCTCTCGTCGGCGCCATCGACAAGGTCTTGCCCGGCGGCTCCACCGCGCTCTTCGACGCGCTCTACGCGGGAGCCCAGCTCGCGACGGGGCAGGAGCGGGCGCTCATCGTGCTCTTCACGGACGGCGAGGACAACTCGAGCTGGTTCGACGCCGGCCAGCTGAGGCGCGTGCTCGAGGAATCGAACGTCCTGCTGCAAACGGTGGGAGTCGTGCCGGCGGAGCCCAGGACCGTGCCCGACACGCCCCACGTGCGGCTGCTGCGGCAGCTCGCGGAGGTGACCGGCGGCCGCTTCTGGCCGGCGGCTTCGCCCGGCGGGCTCGCCTCCGCGTTCGTCGCGATCCTCGACGCGATGAAGACGCGCTACCTGCTGCGGTTCGAGCCGGCCCAGGGTGCCCCGGAAGGCCGACACGAGCTGGACGTCAGGCTGGTTCGCCGCGGCGGAAAGGTCCACTGCCGCAAGGCCTACTACGTCGCGCCGGCGCCGCGCGCGGCCGGGCGCTAGAGCCAGCCGCGGCGCCTGAACCAGGTGATCATGGCGACCGCGGTCACGATGCAGATCCCCCAGAAGAGCGGGTAGGCGAAGCGCCACTCGAGCTCCGGGAAGTGGTGGAAGTTCATGCCGTACACGCCCGCCAGGAACGTGAGCGGGATGAAGATGGTGCCGATGATCGTGAGCACCTTCATGATCTCGTTCATCCGGTTGCTCATCGCGGTCATGTAGGTCTCGGCGAGCCCCCCCGCCACCTCGCGGTAGGTCTCGACGATGTCGATCGCCTGCACCGCGTGGTCGTAGACGTCGCGCATGTAGGTGCGCGTCACGTCCGAGAAGCACTCGTGCGGCTCGCGCTGCATCTTCGAGAGCACCTCGCGCATCGGCCAGAGCGCCCGCCGCACCAGCAGCAGCTCGCGCTTGGCGCGGTGGATCTCCTGGATCGCTTCGGGGCCCGGGCGCCGCAGCACCAGGTCCTCGAGCAGCTCGAGGCGGTCGCCGAAGTGCTCGAGGATCGGGAAGGTCTCGTCCACGATCGCGTCGATCAGCGAGTAGCAGAGGAAGCTCGCGTCGTTCTGCCGCAGCTGCGAGCCCGGCGTGCGGATGCGCTGGCGGATCGGGTCCCAGACGTCGCCCGGCGACTCCTGGAACGTGAGCACGGTGCGGTGCCCGACGAAGATGCTGACCTGCTCGGTGTGCAGCTGCCCCTCGCGCAGCTCCATCTCGCGGGCGATGATGAAGAGCCGCGCCTGGTAGGTGCCGTCGTCTCCGTACGCCTGCACCCTGGGACGCTGCGGCACGTGCAGCACGTCCTCGAGCGCGAGCGGATGCAGCCGATACTTCTCGGCGAGCGCGCGCACCACGCCCAGGTCCGAGAGGCCGTCGACGTTGATCCAGCGCACCGTCGACCAGTCCTCGCGGTGGCGCGCGATGAACGCGGGCAGGTCCTCGATCTCCTCGAATACCGCCTGCTGCGCCGAGTAGTCGATACAGCTCACCCGCACCGTCGGGCGCACCGCCGTGACCGGCGTCAGGTCCTGCGGTGCGATGCCCGCGGCCGAGCCGGGCGACTTGCCCTTGAAGCGCCGCGGCAGGCGCAGGCCGCGCTTGCCCTTCGGCGCGCTCTTGCGCGCCCTCGGGAGGGTGGTCGCGCGCGCCGCTCCGCCGGCCGCGGCCGCCCCGGCGCCTGCGGGCCCGTCCGCGGGGAAGACCACGTCGAGCGGGCTGTGCGCGGGGCTCTCCGCGGGCGCGGCGGGTGGCGTGGCCTCGGGGGGAGCCGCGCCCGCCGGCGCGTCGACCGCGACGTCCGGGCCGTCGGGCTTGCTCATCCGAGTCAAAGCTACGCCCGCCCCGCAGGCGGGTCAACGCCGCCGCGATAGAATGAGTCGCACATGGCGATCTCGAGGCTGCCGGGCGGGGCTGCGCTCAGCGGCTTCCGCCTCGAGAAGCTGAACGCCGCGCTCGGCGCCAAGGCGCCCGGGCTCCGCGTCGTGTCCGCGCAACACTGGCACTTCGTCGAGACGGACCGCGTCCCGAGCGACGCCGACCGCGCGGTGCTCGAGCGGCTGCTGCGCTACGGGTTCGAGTCGCCGGCGCCGAGCGGCGGTGCTACCTGCCTGCGCCTCGTGGTGCCGCGCCTCGGCACGCTCTCGCCCTGGTCGTCCAAGGCCACGGACATCGCCCGCCAGTGCGGCCTCGACTTCGTGCGGCGGATCGAGCGCGGCACGGCGTTCCACCTCGGCGGCGGCGATCCCGACGCCGCGCTGCCCTTGATCCACGACCGCATGACGGAAACGGTGCTCGCGACGCTCGACGAGGCGGACGCGCTCTTCCGGCACGTGGCGCCGCGCCCTTCGAGCCCGATCGACGTGCTGGGCCGGGGCCGCGCGGCGCTCGCGGAAGCGAACGAAGGGCTCGGGCTGGCGCTCGCGCCCGACGAGATCGACTACCTCGCCTCCTGGTCGCAGAAGGCGGGGCGCAACCCGACCGACGTCGAGCTCACGATGTTCGCGCAGGCGAACTCGGAGCACTGCCGCCACAAGATCTTCAACGCCGCTTTCGTCGTCGACGGCCAGCCGACGCCGCTGTCGCTCTTCCAGATGATCCGCGAGACCGAGCGCCAGAGCCCCACGGGCACGGTGAGCGCCTACTCGGACAACGCGGCGGTGATGGTGGGGCAGGTGGTGCAGCGCTTCTTCGCGGACCCCGTGAGCGGCATCTACGGCTACGCGGGCGAGCTGACCCACACGCTGATGAAGGTCGAGACCCACAATCACCCGACGGCGATCTCGCCCTTCCCCGGCGCGGCCACCGGCGCGGGCGGCGAGATCCGCGACGAGACCGCGACCGGACGCGGCGCCAAGCCGAAGGCGGGGCTCGTGGGCTTCTCGGTCTCGAACCTGCGGCTGCCGGGGGCCGAGCGGCCCTGGGAAGGCCCGGAGTCGCGCCCGGACCGCATCGCCTCCCCGCTCGCGATCATGCTCGAGGGGCCGATCGGGGCGGCGTCCTTCAACAACGAGTTCGGCCGGCCGAACCTCGCCGGCTACTTCAGGACCTACGAGCAGCAGGTCGACGGCACGCTGCGCGGATACCACAAGCCGATCATGCTCGCGGGCGGCGTCGGCAACGTCCGCGACGCCCACGCCAGGAAGGACGGCGTGCCGCCGGGGGCGCTGCTCGTCCACCTCGGGGGCCCGGGCCTGCTGATCGGGATGGGCGGCGGCTCCGCCTCGTCGCTCACCGCCGGCGCCAACGCCGCGAGCCTCGACTTCGACTCGGTCCAGCGCGGCAACGCCGAGATCCAGCGCCGCGCGCAGGAGGTGATCGACCGCTGCTGGGCGCTCGGCCAGGACAACCCGATCCTCTCGATCCACGACGTCGGCGCGGGCGGGCTGTCCAACGCGCTGCCCGAGCTCGTGCACGGAGCCGGCCGCGGCGCACGCGTCGACCTGCGCTCGGTGCCGAGCGAGGAGCCGGGCATGACGCCGCGCGAGGTCTGGTCGAACGAGGCCCAGGAGCGCTACGTGCTCGCGATCGCCCCGGCCCGGCTCGCGCAGTTCCGCGCGCTGGCCGAGCGCGAGCGCTGCCCGTTCGCGGTGCTCGGCATCGCCACCGACGACGGCCGCCTGGAGGTGCGCGACACGCTCTTCGGCACGACGCCCGTCGACATGGAGCTCGACACGCTGCTCGGCAGGCCGCCGCGGCTCACGCGCGACGCCGCCCGCCTGCAACCGAAGCTGCGGCCGTTCCACGCGCACGGAATCGAGCTCGCCGAGGCGGTGCGCCGCGTGCTGCTGCACCCGGCGGTGGCGGACAAGACCTTCCTGGTCACGATCGGCGACCGCACGGTCGGCGGGCTGTGCGCCCGCGACCCGATGGCGGGCCCGTGGCAGGTGCCAGTCGCCGACTGCGCCGCGACGCTGCTGTCCTTCGAGGGCTACGCCGGCGAGGCGTTCGCGATCGGCGAGCGGTCCCCGATCGCGTCGCTCGACGCGCCGGCCTCCGGGCGGATGGCGGTGGCCGAGGCACTCACCAACCTGGCCGCGGCCCCGGTGACGTCGCTCTCGCGCGTGAAGCTGTCGGCCAACTGGATGGCGGCCGCCGGCTCGCCCGGCGAGGACGCCGCCCTCTACGACACCGTGAAGGCGGTGGCGCTCGAGCTCTGTCCCAAGCTGGGCATAGGCATCCCGGTCGGCAAGGACTCGCTCTCGATGCGCACGACGTGGCAGGAGGGCGGGAAGCCGAAGGAGGTTCGGGCGCCGCTGTCGCTCGTGGTCTCCGCTTTCGGCCCCTGCGTCGACGTGCGCGGCACCTGGACGCCGCAGCTGCGCAGCGACGCGGGCCCTACCGAGCTTCTGCTCGTGGACCTGAGCCGCGGCCACGCCCGGCTCGGCGGCTCGATCCTGGCGCAGGTCTTCGGCGAGAGCGGCCACGAGGCGCCGGACCTCGACGACCCCGCCGACCTGCGCGCCCTCTTCGCCGCGCTCGCCGAGCTGCGGCGGGACGGCCTCGTGCTCGCGTACCACGACCGCTCCGACGGCGGCCTCCTCGTCACGCTCGCCGAGATGGCGTTCGCCGGGCGCACGGGCCTGCGCATCGACCTCGCTCCGCTCGCGGGCTCCAACGCCGCGGAGGCGCGCATCCTCGCGGCGCTCTTCAACGAGGAGCTCGGCGTCGTGCTCCAGGCGCGGAGCGCCGAGCGCGAGCGCGTGCTCGCGACCCTGCAGCGCCACGAGCTCGTCGCGCTGCCGCTCGGCGCGCCGGCCGCGGACGGCGTCGTGCGCATCGCCTGCGGCGAGCGCGAGCTCGTCGCCGAGCCCAGGAGTGCCCTCCAGCGCCTCTGGTCCGACACCAGCTTCCGGATGCAGACGCTGCGCGACAACCCGGACTCGGCGCGGCAGGAATACGACGCGATCCTGGACGACTCCGACCCCGGCCTCGCGCCCCGCCTCGGCTTCGACCCGGCCGAGGACGTGGCGGCGCCCTTCGTCGGGCGCGGCGCGCGTCCGCGCCTCGCGGTGCTGCGCGAGCAGGGCGTCAACGGGCAGGTGGAGATGGCGGCGGCCTTCGATCGCGCCGGCTTCGAGGCGGTGGACGTGCACATGAGCGACGTCATCGCCGGCCGCCTCTCGCTCGCGGCCTTCGCCGGCTTCGCGGCCTGCGGCGGCTTCTCCTACGGCGACGTGCTCGGCGGCGGCGAGGGCTGGGCCAAGTCGATCCTGTTCAACCGCCGCGCGCGCGACGAGTTCCAGGCGTTCTTCGCGCGCACGGACAGCTTCGCGCTCGGCGTGTGCAACGGCTGCCAGATGATGGCGGCGCTCGCGGAGCTGGTGCCGGGCGCCGCGGACTGGCCGCGGTTCGTGAAGAACCGCTCGGAGCAGTTCGAGGGCCGGCTGGTGCTCGCCGAGATCCCGAAGAGCCCGTCGCTCTTCTTCGCCGGCATGGAGGGCAGCCGCATCCCCGTCGTGACGGCGCACGGCGAGGGCCAGGCGCACTTCACCGGCGACGCGCGGATCGAGCGGGCGATCGTCGCGATGCGCTTCGTGGACAACCGCGGCGAGCCGGCCGAGCGCTACCCGGCGAACCCGAACGGCTCGCCCTCCGGCATCGCCGGCGTGACGACGGCCGATGGGCGCTTCACCATCGTCATGCCGCACCCGGAGCGCGTGTTCCGGAGCGTCCAGATGTCCTGGCACCCCGATTCCTGGGGCGAGGAGAGCCCGTGGATGCGCGTTTTCCGCAATGCACGGGCCTGGTTGGGCTGATCCTGATCGTTCCAAGAACCCATTGTGAATACAAATGATCCAATTGAGCTATTTTACAATTCGCTAACGATTCGGACTTTTGTTCGTTCGCAAAAAAATGTTACGCTCCAGGTTCAACAGCATGGAGGGGCTGGCCACAAATGGCAGAGCCTGACGGGGGGCGCCACTCGCGGCGGTGGACCGCAGCGGGTGGTGTGCTGGCGGCGGCGCTATCGTGCGCCTGCGGAAATAGCCTGACGCAGCCTTCGGCGGTCCCCTCGCCGATCGCCATTGCGACCCCGACGCCGACGCCTCCCGCCGCCGCCGCGCGTGGCGCTCATCTCGATCGACGGGCTGCGCGCCGACGCGGTGAGCGCGGAGAACACGCCGAACATCTGGGCGCTCGTGGCACGCGGCGCCTACTCGTTCTCGGCGCAGACGATCTTCCCCTCCAACACGCTGCCGGGCCACGCCTCGATGCTCACGGGCGTCGAGCCGACCGTGCACGGCATCACCTTCGACGAGTACCAGGACACCTTCCAGTTCTCGACGCCCACGGCGTTGTCGCTGGTCCACGCGGCCGGCAAGCGCTCCGTCATGGTCGTCGGCAAGGACAAGTTCCGGCAGCTGGTGGGCACCGGCATCGTGGACAGCTACACCGAGTCGAAGTACGGCGACGAAGACATCGTGAACGAGGCGATCACGCGGATCCCGCTCGGCTTCGACCTGCTGTTCGTGCACCTGCCGCAGGTGGACCAGGTGGGGCACTACGCCGGCTGGATGTCGACCGCGTACCTCGAGCAGGTCAAGGCCGCCGACGCGGCGTTCGGGCGCCTCGCCACCTACCTGCCGCTCGGGACGACGATCCTCGTCACCTCGGACCACGGCGGCGCCCAGAAGGTGCACGGGACCACCGCGAAGACCGACCTCACGATCCCGTGGATCATCGCCGGCCCGCGCGTGCTGCGACACGGCGCGATCTCGCGCAACGTGCGCACGACCGACACGGCGCTCACGATCCTGGCCGTGCTCAACATCACGGCGCCCTCGAACTGCACGGGCAAGTCGGTCAGCGAGATCTTCGAAGCGCCTAGCTAGCGCGCCGTAGCTACCGCGACAGCGGCTCAGCTCGAAGGCCTCGGTCGTGATCCGGTACTTCGCGAGCTGGTTCGCGCTCTCCCACCTCGGCATCGACGCCGGGTCCTTCAGGTAGGCGAGGAAGCGCTCGGTCACCTCGGCGAAGTGCGCCTCGTGTCCCACCCGGTAGCGGTCGGGAATCACGACGCGCAGCCGCTGGCCCAGGGCGGCGACCGCGAGGCCGGGACGCGCCTTCGAAAGCTCCGCGACGCGCCGCTCGAGCGCAGCAGTGAGCTTCGCGGTGTCCTGCGGCTGGTTGGGCACGACGTAGAGCTCCGGCTGCCACTTCTGCTCGGCACCCTGCAGCACCTCGAGGCGCGCGAGGCTTCCGCGCACGAGCGCCGTGTGCGTGTCGCCCGCTCCGGCCGGCGCCTCGTAGCTCCAGCTCGCCTTCACGCGCGCGTGCGCGCCGCGCACGGAGTAGGACGCCTCGCCGTTCGCGAAGTAGTCGAGTCGCCCGTCCTTCATCCGCGAGGTCAGCTCGGCAGGCAGCTCCTTGAGCCCCGTCACCCGCTTCAGCTCGTCGCTCGACAGCGCGGTCGGCCAGTGCCGCGCCGAGGTCAGCGTGAGCTCGCTCTTGTAGTCGATCGGCTGCTCCGGGAAGAGCAGCCACGGCACCAGGTCGACGAGGTGCGTCGCGACGTCGGCGAGCGCCTCGCCCTGCTCGCCGGTGTCGAAGAACCAGGCCGGCCGCAGGTTCGGCGCTCCCGCCACCAGCTTCAGGATGTTGTGCGTGCTCTCCATCTCCACGGCCGGCTCGCGCTCGCTGCCCGGCCCGACCGTGCCCGCCACCTGCGGGTCGCGCGCGAGCTCCCGCTGCAGGATCGTCGTGATCTCCGAGCGCTCGGTCATCACGTCGTAGGCGACGAGCCGTTTCTGCTCGGCGAGCGCCATCACCTTCTCGAGCTTCGGAAAGTCCCCCGCGGAGATCAGCCAAGGCTTGTCGGCGAGCACGTTCAGGCCCGCCTCGACCGAGGCGAGGATGCGGTCGATCTTGCCGCGGTTGCGCCCCGAGATGACCACGACGTTGCCCGGCTTGTCGCGCAGCATGCGCTCGAGGTAGTCCGGGCCGGCGTGGACCTCGAGCCGCCAGCTCGTCGGCCGCTCGGCGCGCTGGTTGAACGCGGTGACGCGGCCGAGGTGCAGCAGCAGATCGGGCCCGACCGGGGCGAAGACGTGCACGGTCGGATCGACGCCCGGGTACATCTCCTTCTGGATGAGCGCGGCGTGGAAGTGCCCGGGGTCGAGCGTCATCAGCCGCACGGGCTCTGCGCCGCGCGCGCTCACCGGAAGGCCCAGCGCCAGCACCAGCAAGGCTCGTCGCACCTTCGCACCTCTTCCTTCAAGACAGCCGCTTCAAGCCAGCGCACGCAGACAGCGCGTCAGCCCGGGATGATCCACGGCATCCAGTATGCGTAGAGCAGCACCACCAGGCCGATCAGCGAGGCAAGCGTGATGCTGTGCCAGAACACGGCCCGGAACACGTCCGCCTCGCGCCCCTCGAGCCGGCAGGCGCTCGAGGCGACGACGATGCTCTGGGCGTCGATCATCTTGCCCATCACGCCGCCTGCCGAGTTGGCCGAGGCCATCAGCACCGGCGAGATGCCGATCTGCTCGGCGGTCACCTTCTGCAGGTTGCCGAAGAGCGCGTTCGAGCCGGCATCGGTGCCGGTGAGCGCCACCCCCAGCCAGCCGAGCAGCGTGCCGAAGAAGGGATAGATCCAGCCGGTGCGCGTGAGCGACAGACCGAGCACGGTGTCCATGCCGGCGTACTTGGTGACGTAGGCGAGCCCGACCATGAAGCTGATCGCCAGCATCGAGGGCACGAGCTGGCGAAAACACTGGCCGACGAGCGCCAGGGCGCGCAAGACGCGCATGCCGAGCATCGGCGCCGCCAGGAACGCGCCCAGGAACACCGCGGTGCCGGGCAGCGCGACGAAGTTGAAGTCGATCGTGGCGGCCTCGGGCACGGGCGCAGGCACGACCGGCGGCGTGCGGATCACGAGGCCGTCGAGCCCCGGCGTCGGGAAGGTCAGGGCCGGCAGCTTCAGGTAGCGGTTGAAGGACGGAAGCGCCCACAGGAAGATCAAGAGCGACGCGAGCGCGAACGGCGACCAGGCCTTGAGCACCGCGCCGAGCGAGGGCGCCTCGACGCTGATCCGGGCCTCGCCGGAGCCCACCTCCATCACCTCGCGCGGCTTCCAGACCTTGAGGAACGCCACCATCACGAGCAGCGAGGCGATCGCCGCCACGATGTCGACGAGCCCGGTCTCCTGGTGGTTCGACCAGTAGTACTGCACCGCCGCGAACGTCCCCCCGCTCACCAGCGAGCGCGGGCATCACGGGACCCGCCTTTCGCCATCCCACCATCGTCACCACCAGCCACGTGGGGAGGATCAGCGAGAACGGCGGCAGGATCCGCCCCACCATCGCGTTCAGGTCGTGCAGCGGAATGCCCGTCACGCCGTTCAGCACGCGGATCGGATTGCCGACGCCGCCCCAGGCGACCGGCGCCGTGTTCGCGAGCAGGCAGAGCGTCGCGGCCTGGAACGGCGGAAAGCCGAGGCCGATCAGGAAGGCGCCCGCGATCGCGACCGGGGCGCCGCCGCCGCCCGTGCCCTCGAGAAACGCGCCGAAGCAGAAGGCGATCAGGATCACCTGGATGCGCTTGTCCGACGAGAGCCCGGCGATCGACTGCTTCATCACCTCGAACTGCCCGGTCTCGACCGCGACGTTGTAGAGGTAGATCGAGGCGATCACGATCCACGCGATGCGGAAGAATCCGAACACGAAGCCGTTGAGGCTCGCGGCGGCGATCAGGCCGCCCGGCATGCCGAAGACGGCCGCGGCCAGCACGACCGCCGCCGTCATGCCAGCAGAGCGCCGAGACCCACACGCGCCGGCGCAGCACCAGCAGCACGAAGAAGAGCGTCAGCACCGGCAGCGCCGCGACGAGCGTCGACAGCGGCCAGGAGCCGAGCGGGTCGTAGATCTGGTTCCAGGTCAGCTGAGCGCTCCCGCGACGCGGCACGTTATCCGCCCGCTCCCGGGCACGTCAAGCCGCGGATTGAACGCCGGCGGGCGTGCCCTTAAGCTGGCGAGGCTCTCCGATGCGCCTCCCGCGACTCGCCTGGCTCACCCTCGGCTGGAACGTCGCCGTGATCCTGTGGGGCGCCTTCGTGCGCGCCTCGGGCTCGGGAGCCGGCTGCGGCGCCCACTGGCCCCTCTGCAACGGCGAGATCGTGCCGCGCGCGCCGGCGGCTCGCGACGCTCGTCGAGCTCACGCACCGCCTGACGAGCGGCATCGCGCTGCTCCTGGTGTTCTACCTCGCGTACCGCGTGTTCCGGGAGCGGCCGGCGGGCCATCCCGGGCGGCGCGCCGCGGCGTCCTGCGTGGTCTTCATCCTGAGCGAGGCGGCCGTCGGCGCGGGCCTGGTGCTGTTCCGGCTGGTGGCCGACAACGAGTCGGTGGCGCGCGCGCTCTTCATGTCGGTCCACCTGATGAACACGTTCGTGCTGCTGGCGTGCCTGACGCTCACCGCGCACTTCACCACCGCCGACGCGCGCCCCTCGCTCGCGGCCCCGCGGGCCTGGCCGTTCGCGCTCGCAGCGGTCGCGCTGCTGCTCGTCGGCACGAGCGGCGCGATCGCGGCCCTGGGCGACACCCTCTATCCCGCGACGTCGCTGCTCGGCGGCATTCGCGCCGAGCTGTCGTCGACGGCGAGCCTGCTCGTCCGACTGCGCCTCGCCCACCCGCTGCTGGCGCTCGCAGGAGCGGCGGCGGTGGCCTACGCGGCGCTTCCGGCGCTACGCAGCGCGGCGGACACGCCGTCGAAGCGCACGGCCCAGGCCGTGGCGGGCCTCGTGGTCGTGCAGCTCGTCGCCGGGCTCGTCAACGTGGCGCTGCTCGCGCCCGTCTGGCTGCAGATCGTCCACCTCTTGCTGGCCGACCTCGTGTGGATCGGCCTGGTGCTGCTCGCGGCGCGCTACTTGACGATCACGATCTCGTTGAGCCGCACCGGCTCGCGCTGATAGTTCTCGATCTCGAGCGTGTTCTTCTCCTTGTCCCAGGTCAGCTTCGCGGCCGGGATCGCCTTGCCCTGGCCCTTGCTCTTGCCGTCCTTCGGCAGCCGGATCTCCGCGAGCGTGAACTCGTAGTCGCGCGAGCGCGGATTGTTGCGCGCCTCGAAGAAGCTGACCGGCCGGTCGGTCCCGATCACGATCTTGCGCGTGCCGTCGTCCATCTGCGTCTCGTGCGCGAACTGGACGTCCCAGCCGAGCGTGTTCGAGGTGCGGAAGTAGCCGCAGCGCGGCTTGATCTTCTGCACCGCGTCGAGCAGCTTGGTGCGGTCCTCGATCATCACGCCGCGCAGCTTCTCGATCTCCTCCGGCGTCGACCAGCGCTCGATCACGATGTCGACCGTGTTGGTGCGCGCGCCGTTGTTGAGGTTGATCGCCCAGGCGCGCAGGCGCAGCAGCGCGTCGTCCGCGGAGGCCAGGGAAGCGCCTGCGCTGGGCAGCGCGAGCGCCAGCACCAGGGCCGCACGGGGCACGTGCATGCGAGTCATCTCATTCCTCCTCCCGGGCGGAGGCTCTCCCTGCGCTCCATTCCGGTGATGAGAAAAGTATAGGCGATAGACTGCCGGCCTCGGACCGTGGCGGCCGACTAGAATAGAGAGCGCGTGGCGCGTCCAACCTCGGTCCTGTGTCCCTCGTGCGGCTCGCTCGTCGGCGTGAAGGACGCGCAGTGCCTGAGCTGCGGGCGCCTGCGCCCCGGGATGTGGGGCCTCACGTCGGTGCTGCGCAACGTCGGCGACGACATGGGCTTCGTGGGGCTCGTGACCTGGGTCTGCGGCGCGCTCTACCTCGCGAGCCTCGCCTCGGACCCGGAGGGCATCCGCAGCTCGGGGCTGCTCTCCTTCTTCTCCCCCAGCCGCCGCAGCCTGTTCGTGTTCGGGGCGAGCGGGGCCGAGCCCGTGTTCCTGTACCGGCGGTGGTGGAGTGTGCTGAGCGCGGGATGGCTGCACGCGGGCGTGCTCCACATCCTGTTCAACATGCTCTGGGTCCGCGACCTCGCGCCGGCGACCGCGCGGCTCTACGGACCGGGACGAACGGTGATCCTCTACGTCGTGGCCGGCGCCTGCGGCTTCGCCGCGAGCACGCTCGCCTTCATGGTCCCGTTCCTGCCGCCCTTCCTGCGGGGCGCGGGCTTCACCGTCGGCGCCTCCGCTCCGATCTTCGGGCTGATCGGCGCTCTCCTCTATTATGGGCGCCGCGGCGGCAGCTCCGCCATCGGCCAGCAGGCCAAGAGCCTCGCGATCACGATGCTGCTCTTCGGGTTCGTGATGCCCGGCATCGACAACTGGGCCCACCTCGGCGGGCTCGCCGGCGGCTACCTCACGGGACGGATCCTCGACCCGCTCCAGCCCGAGAAGGGCAACCACCTGCTGGCCGCAATCGTCCTCCTCCTGCTGTCGCTCATGGCGATCATCGCGTCGGTGGTGACGGGCTTGCCGATGGTGCGCTGAGGCGCAGGCGGGCACCGCCAGGCATCAGGTAGTGGATCGGCCACGTCTCGCGGCCGCTCTCGAGCGTTTCCTTCCACGAGAACGAGTCGCCGTTCGGCGCCGCCGGCACGAGCGTCAGGCCGGGCAGGGCGGCGGCGGCGGCCTCCGCCAGCAGGCGCGCGTCCCCCGGGCCCTCGATCGCGAGCTGTCGCGCGCCGAGCTTCTCGCGCGAGAAGCGGGCGGCGATCTCGACGTCCTCGACGAGCTCGAGCAGATAGGGCCGGCCCAGCAGCTGTGCGTTGTAGACCAGATTGGCGAGCACACCGGAGAGCGGGTCGGCGTACGCCTGCTCCTCGCTCGCCGGCGCCAGGGCGGGATCGTCGACCGAGACCGCGCGGTAGCGGAGCCGCGTCTCGCCGAGCCCGCGCGGGTCGAACGACACGACCTCGTACCCTTCCGCGAGGCGCGCCTCCACGTCCGCCCACTCCTCGTGCGCGCAGCTTTTCTTCGAGACCGACCCGGAGCAGGAGCTTTCCGGCGCGGGCGCCTTCCGGGTGCAGGTGGACGAGCGGCAGCACGAGCCCGCCGCTGTGGCTGAGCCGGTAGCGGTCCACCACCACGCGGCCGGTCCGGTCCGATCCTGCCGACTCCCACGCGATGGCCGCGCGGGGAGCCGCTCTCGCGAACGGCACGACCGGCCAGCTCGCGATGCCCGGGTAGCCGGCGCCGCGGTAGCGCTCGGCCAGCGTGTCCTTCGGAGCATGGGCCGCCGCCTCGTCGCGGATCACGTCGACGAGCGAGCGGCCGCCGAGGTCCTCGCGCACCTGCCCTGAGGGCGTGCAGCGCAGCGCCTCCGGGGGCAGCGTCTTCACGGCAAGGGCGCCGTCGCGGGCGGGGCGGCCGAACGCGCGGTCGAGAAACGCGAACGCGTGCGCCTGGTTCTCGTCGGAGTACTGGTGCTTGTGGTAGCCCTCGCTGATCGCCACGTCGTCCGCGTGCCCGAAGCGCCGGTAGAGCGCCGCGACCTCGCGCATCGTCTTGCGCGTGCCCTCGATCGGGAAGAAGTCCAGCACCGCGGCGGAGACGTGGAGCGGCCGCGGGTACGCGAGCAGCAGCAGGCCCGGGTGGTCGACGCCCTCCGACACGAGGCCGGGAGGGTCCTGCTCGGGGTCGCTGTCGGGGTCCTCGAAGGTGCGGTTGGCCATGCGCATGGGCAGCGCCGTCGGGAAGCACGACGGCAGCACGGCCCGGATGCGGCGGTCGAGCGCGCCGATCCAGGTGGACTGGAAGCCTCCCCCGCTCGTGCCGGTGATGGCGATCCGCTCGGCGTCGACGTCGTCGCGCGTGAGCAGGTAGTCGACGGCGCGCATGCCGTCCCACACCGCGTAGCGCACGAGGCTCGTGCCCGCGAGTGTCGCGAGGTTGCCGAGCACGGCGTGCTCGCCGCAGACGAGGTTGTAGCGGCTGCGCCCGCGCGCGCGGTCCCAGAACTGGCTGCGCTCGCCCTGTCCGACGGGGTCCCAGCAGAGCACCACGTAGCCCCGGCGCGCGAGGCGCGCGGCGATCTCCTGGTAGCGCGCGTAGGCCTTGCCGAGCTCGGAGTGCCCGCAGGCGAGCAGCACGGCGGGCTTGCGGCCGGAAGGCGCCTCCGGCACGTAGACGAGCGCGGTCACGTGGATGCCGGGCAGGCTCTCGAAGACGAGCTTGTCGATGCGGTAGCCGTCCATCGGCACGCTGCCCACGACGCGCGCGTTGAGCGGCGTCTTCTCGCTCGGGAGGCCGCCCATGATGCGGAGCGCCTTCGCGCGCAGCTCCTCCTGCAGCGCCACGAGATCGGCCTCGGTCTTGACGCGCGCGAAGCGCTCCTGGCGCTGCGCGTCGAACGCCCACGCCCGCTCGAGCTGATACGCGAGGAAGGGCGTGATCTGCGGCCCCGCCGGCTGCAGGAGCGAGCACGCGCAGGATCTCGGGCGGCGGCGCCTCGGCCCCGTGGACGGGCATCGCGAAACCCACCGCGAGCAGGCAAAGAAAAGCTCTCATATCCCCTTCCGCCAGTCGGCCTCGTTCCACTTCTTGAGCCGCACCACGAGCGCGCCCGCCTCGTCGAGCGGCTGCGCGCAGGCCCAGCGCACCGGGCGCCTCCCGCCCTTGACCTCCAGCTCGGCCCGCAGCCGCACCTCGCCCCCGGCCAGGCCGTCGGGCAGGCGGAAGGACGCGAGGCGCACACGGCCGGCGAACGGCTGCCCGGCGTCGAGCCCGCCGCCGGCGAGAGGCTTTCCGTCGCGCGACTCCGCGAAGACCCGGAGGATGCCCGGCACGCTGGCCGCTCCGTCGTTGAAGAAGGCGACCACGAGCTCGTCCGTCCCGGAGCGCTTGCGCTGCCAGACCCACGACGGCCGCACGCGATACCCGAGGCGGCGCTCGAGCGCGTCGAAGGCCATCGGCCGCCGCTCGCGGTAGCCGGCCAGGTTCTTCGCCTCGGTCCAGAGCGACCAGTAGTTCGCGCCGAGGTCGAGCGCGTGGAGCATCGTGTGCTCGATCACGTCGACGCCCGCCGCGTCGACGCGGTAGCGCTCGCCGTCCGTGCGGTAGTGCCGGTGGTAGCCGTCCTCCATCACGACGGCGAGCCACGGCGGCCGGTGCGCCAGCTCCTCGATCTGCTCGGGCTCGTCGAGGATCACGCTGTCGGAGCGCAGCCAGGCCGAGCCGCGCACGGCCCGCTCCAGCACGGCGCGGTTGCCGGTGCGGCTGATGTCGGGCTGGGTGTTCACGACCAGCGGCACGCGGCGCCACGCGGCGAGCTGGCGCTCGGTCATGTCGAGGAACGTGCGCTCGGCGGCGGCCGGGTCCGGGATCGGGCTCGGGTAGTCGCTCGTGTGCCCTTCGCCCCAGAAGCCGTACATCATGAGGTCGGCGAACTCGACGAGCGGATCGGCGTCGAGCTCGGCGGCGAGCAGCTCGTTGAGCTCGCGGAAGGCGCGCTGGAACTCCGGATGGTCGTAGCGCGGCTCGACGCGCTCGGGCCCGCGCCCCGAACGAGAGCGGATCGTCACGAGCGGGACCTTCGTCTGCAGGAAGTCGGGCAGCGCGAGCTTGGCGGGCTGGATCTCGGGGTTCGAGAGCTGCACGCGGAAGCCGAAGCGCAGGCCGTGGCGGCGCGCGGCGTCGCGGGTCGCGGCCCACACCGGGTGGAGGTCGAGCCGGCCCGGCCGGCCCTGCACGTCGCGCCAGTCGCAGCGGATGTAGAGCACGTCGACGAACGGCAGCGACGCCAGCGCCTCGACCGACTGCTCGAGCGTCTCCTGGCCCGCCGCGCGGCGAGCGCGGGGCCGTTCTCCTCCCAGGTGTAGCCGACCAGGCCGAGGCCGGGGTTGCGGACGCGCCCGGCCGACGCGGTCGTCGTCGCGATCGTGTACCAGCCTTCGTCCTGCTCGATGCCGAACGGTCCCTGGTCGAGCCGGTCGGCGGCCGCCGGCGCGGGGCCGAAGTCGTGGCCCTGCCAGAGGTGCGGCTGCGACGTCGCGCGCGCAGCGAGCGCCGGGCCGACCGCGGCGAGCGCCGCCCCCGCCTTCACGAACTGTCGTCGGCTGGTCGTCCCGTTACTGGACAATCGGATGCCTCAATTCAAGACCTGACCCCTCACGGATTCCTCACGCAGTCGTTCGTGAGGGGGATGCGATCGCCGGCCGCGACCATCTCGAAGTCGCGCGGGCGGAGCGCCTGCAGGTCGAGCGGGCCCAGCAAGCCCGCCCACTTCGTCCGCGTGAAGCGGTCGCTGCGCGCCGTGAGCGCGACGCGGCCGGCGTCGGACAGCAGCATCCCGTAGCGCTGCATCGCGCGCGCCACGACGCGGGCGCCCTCGTTCGGGAGCGCCGCGAGCGGGTAGTCGGCGCGCAGCCGCAGCCGCGCGCCGTAGGGCGGAGCGTCGGGAGGACCGCTCGTGGCGCGCGTGCCGTGTGTCGCCGGGTGCACGTACTCGCGCGCGCGGATCGTGGCGTTCGGCAGGATGAAGCGGATCGCGTGATCGATCCGCCCCGCCGCGACCTCGTCGGCGTCGAACAGCAGCGGCGCGATCGGGTAGCCCGCCGCGTCGGCGCTCGTGCACTGCTCGCCACGGCCGCTCGCCGGATACACGCGCGTCATGTCCCAGACGGCGAGGCAGCCGCCCCGGAACGAGTCGCCGCGGATGTCGGCTCGCCACATCTCGAAGAGCTTCATCCGCGAGCGGTCGGCGACGATCAGGTGGCAGTCGCCGTCGCCGCGGCACTCGTAGCCCTGCTCGCCCTCGAGGGCGCCACCCGCCGGCACCGGCACCGGGGCGAGGTCGCAGTCGGGCTCGAAGAAGTCCTCCGTCGGCGTGAAGGGCCGCAGCGCCGTGCCCGCGTCCGCCGCGAGCACCTCGATCGAGAAGTCGATCTGCATGCGTCCCAGCCCCCAGCCGGCGCGGTCGAGGTTGGCGATCACCGCGGACGACTGCGGATCGAGCGCGGCCGTAGAAACGTCGCGGTACCAGACGGCCTCGGGCGGGAAGTAGGCCGAGCTCGAAACGGGGGCGCTCGGCGCAGGCGTGGGGGAAGCGCCCGACGGCGAGCCGTCGCCGGAGGAGCCGCCGCAGGCGAGAGCGGCGAGCACCACGAGAGCCGTCAGCGACCGAGCCATTCGCCTCTCCTCATTCGAGACGGAGCACCGCCTCGGCGGTGGCCCCGGTCAGGACGTCGCCCACGCGCAGACGATACTCCCCGGGCGGGTCGTTGACCGCCGAGGGCAGCGTGAAGCTCGCGCTCGGGCCCTCCGCGACGCTGACGCTCGCGTACTCGGGAAGGAAGGCTCCGCCCGGCCCCCGCACGTGAAAGCGCAGCAGCCGCCGGGCAGCGGAGCCTGCGGACACGGTGAAGACCGACGCCTCGCCGAGCCGAGCCCGCGCGGGGCCCTCGAGACGCAGCGGCGCGCCGGCCGGGCCGAGCGCGAGCACGAGAGCCTCGCCTGCGGTGAGCGTGGCGCGCAGGCGGCCCGTCTCCCCCAGCGCTTCGCCCGTGCGTACGTTCGTGACGTGCGCCGAGCGCGGCAGCGCCACGTCCACCTCGCGCCGAACCACGCGGCCATGCTGCGCGTCTTCGTAGACCGTGACGCCGTCGCGGCCGAACGAGGTCTTGACGTCGAGCTGTCCGTCCAGGAGCGCGATCACCTCGTGCTCCCCGAAACGGTAGCGCGCGACGCGCACACGCGAGACGGGCCGGCCGGACGGATCGCTGACCGAGACGGCCGCACGGACGCCGGCATCGGCGAGGACCGCGCGGACGACCGCGCGCCAGGCCTCGCGCGACGCGTCCTTCCGGTCGAGGAGCGCATTCAGGTAGACGGTGCGGCCGCGGCCGACGCGGTTCGTGACGGCGAGGTCGGCGTCTCCAACCTGCAGCAGCGCGCGGCCGCCCTTGGCGCGCAGCGCGGGCTCGAAGGCCTCGAGCCCGACGAGGTCTGCAGCGCGAAGCCCGAGTGCTGCGCCCTCGGCGCTCGGCCGCGCCGCACCGCCGGCACGTGCCTTCGACACGCGGTCGCGCGGCGCCGCAGCCGCGACGCCGACGAGCGCGTCGAGCGCACCGGTCTCGCGCCACGCCACGTGCTCGTCGAAGAGCCCGCTCGCGGCGTCCACCAGGAGCAGGCCGCCCGCCTCGACGAAGCGCCGGATCTCCGCGACCTCACGGTCCGAGAGCGCCGTCGAGTACGGCAGCACGAGCACGCGCTGGCCCGCCAGAGCTCCGGCCTCGACCTGCGGCGACGCCACGAAGCGGAACGACAGGCCGAGGTCGTCGAGCAGGCCCACCCAGCCGTCGCGGTTCGCGGTGAAGCTCGTGTCGCCACGCTTCGGCTCCCCGCGCTCGTGCTGCCCCAGGATGCCGGCGGCGTGCACGGACGGCATCGAGTAGTGGACGACGACGCCGTCGTCGAGACGCTCGGCCTCCATCAGCAGCCGGCCGACGCCTTCGAACCGCAGCGCCTTGAAGGCTTCCCCGAGGTCGCGGCCCGAGCGCGAGAACGTCATGTCGGCGTTGATGATCGACGGGCTCCAGAACATCTGCGGGTGCAGCACGCCCTGCAGCGCCGCCGCCCACACCTCGTGCGTCACGGCCGCTCCGCTGCGTCCGTAGCCGGTCCAGAAGCCGATCCGCGCGCCGGGCTTCGCGAACGAGCGGTGGATGTCCCACTGGTTCCCGCCCGAGTACGAGATGAAGTCGTCGATCACGGCGTCGAGCCGGTGCCAGTCGCAGCCGTTCCAGGGATTCGTGACCTGCGTGCCGGAGAGTGCGATGTGGCCCTCGGGGTCGCCCGCGCGGACGCCGTCGCGCACCGTCTGGTAGGCGCGCGCGAACGAGACCTCCATGTAGGTCCGGTGATCCGCCCACGGGGCGTAGCGCTTCTCGCGGCGAGCCGCCTCGGTGGTGAGCGGCAGCACGGCGTCCCAGCCCGAGAAGGCGCTGCCCCACTTCGCGTTCAGGGCCTCGAGCGAGCCGTACTGCTCGCGCAGCCACGCGCGGAACCCCGCGAGCGCGTGCTCTCCCCAGTCGAAGTCCACGGCGTCGGCGTAGGAGCTGAGCGAGCCCTCGTCGCCGACGAAGTAGTAGTCCATGTTGTAGACGGCCTTCGCCTGCGCGGCGCTCCGCGCGAGATCGAACAGCCGCTCGCGCACCGCGGGGTCGTCGAAGCTCGGGCTGCGAGCGAGAAAGCGCGTCTCCCCGGTGCGCTTGTAGAGCTCCTTCTTGACCAGGTAGGCGAGCGCGCCGACGTCGCCCGTCTTCTGGAATTCGGCGACGGCCTTCTCCATGCCCTCGGGTGTCGTGGGACCGCGGTCGTACCAGTACACGCCGAACCAGCCGCGCGGCATGCCGAGCTCGTCGTTCACCTCGCCGCCCCAGGTGAAGCTCGTGTCCATCGCCTTCTCGCGCAAGCTGCGCAGCCGCTGCTCGGCGAAGTAGTGGACGGGCGTCTCGAAGGACAAGAGGCCGCGGTAGTCCTTCTGGCGCCGCTCGCGCGCTGCGACCACGATCGGCTCGTGCCGCAGCTCGTCCACGAGCCGGCCCCGCGCGTCCACGAGCTCCGCCGCGACGACCACCCGCTTGCCGAGCACGTGGTCGAGCCGGTGGACGACGGTCCGCTCGCCGCGGGCCGGCGCCGCCTCGACGGCCCTCACCCGCCCCAGGTCGTCGCCGAACCGCACGCGGAGGTCGAGCCCGCGCAGCTCGCCCGCCGCGCGCACGACCACGCTCATCGTCTCGCCCTCGCGGTAGACCGCGGCATTCGGCTGCAGGCTCGCGAGCGAGGCGGCCTTCGGCGCGTCGAGGCCGGCCCAGCCCCACTGCAGCGTCGCACCGCTCGCGGCATCGCGCACGATCACCTCGACGACGGAGCGGCCCCCGGGCCAGCCGCCCGGCGCGAGCTCGGCGGCGGGGATCTCGAGATGGGACTCACCCGCCGAGAGGGCGAGCGAGCGCTCGACACGCGCGAGCGAGAGCGCCGCTCGGGGCGCGGGAGCGCGACTCGATGACGACGTCTCTGGGACGACTGGACGACACGACAGCGGAAAGACCGGATTCAGCCGACGCCACGAGTTTGCGGAGAGCCAGATCTCCCTCTCCGCGCGCGGCCCACAGGACCGCGCGCGCGAAGAGCGAGTATTCGTACTCCCAGTAGTCCCAGTACGTCCGCGTCTTCACGGGGTCGACGGCCTTGGGGATGAAGCCGTCGCCGACCGTGGCGAACGCCACGACGCGTCCGCGCCCGTACGTGCGCGTGGCGACGACCGGCAGCCCGCCGGCCTCGACGGCCACGTCGCCCCGCGCTTCGTAGCGGTAGAAGCGCCCGCCGCGCGCGCCGGACGGGACGAGGTCGAGATCGAGGCCTCCGGTGATCGGGTGCGGCCGTGCGACCCACTGGCCTTCGGTGATCGCGTCGCGGTTGGGCTTGGGGTAGCCGCGCTCGTTCACGCCGTCGTCCGGGACGTTCACGAGCGGCGAGATGTCCCAGATCCGCGTGTCGCCCTCGGCCTCGTCGCCGAGGAACGGGTGGCCCTTCACGTCGCCGACGAACGGGTGCAGCAGCACGAGCCCCGCGCCCTCGCTCACCCGGCGCAGGATCGCGTCGCGCGTCCGGCGCGTGTAACGCGACCAGCCGTTCAGGCCCGGGATCACGAGCACCTCGAAGGGCTTCGCACTCCGCAGCTCCTCCTCGACGTAGCCGTAGACGATCCGGAAGTCGTCCCGGTCCCCGCGCAGCACGTGGTCGCCGTCGTAGAAGTCGCCGATTCCCCAGCAGTTGACGTCCCAATCGCGGTCGATCGTGACGGTCGTCGGCTCGAGCGCGAGCCGCTGCATGAGCTCGACCATGTCCCGGCCCTCGATGATCGACGGCACGAAGAAGCCGCGGATCGGCCCGCCCGGCAGCTTCGTCGCCCAGGGCACGTGCGGCGTGCGGACCTCGGTGCTGAAGAGGATGTCGTTGCGCGGCTTCGCGGCGCGGCTCGACGCGACGAGCGCCCACGCCACGGCCGCGACCGCCGCGGCCCACCCGACCTGCCGTCCGATCCTCACGCCTTCCCGGAGGCCGCCGCCGCGCGCTGCGAGAGCGCAGCCGAGTCGCGGTCGAGGTAGAGCGTCGTGCGCGGGTGCGTCTGCAGGATCGACGAGGGGTGGAGCGGGCTCACCGGGCCGTCCAGGCAGTCGCGGACGGCGGCGGCCTTGCGCGCGTCCGGGACGATGCAGAGGATCTCGCGCGCCTTCAGGATCTGGCGGACCGACATCGAGATCGCGCGCCGCGGCACGTCGTCGAGCGTCTTGAACCAGCCCTCGCCGAGCTGCTGCTTCCGGCAGGCCTCGTCGAGCTCGACCACCAGGTACGGCTCCTCGGTCGTGAAGTCGGCCGGCGGATCGTTGAAGGCCAGGTGGCCGTTCTCGCCGATCCCGACGAAGGCGACATCGACGGGCGCCCGCTCCAGCAGCTCCCCCACGCGCCGGCACTCCGCGGCCACGTCGGCGGCGTCGCCCGCCAGGAAGTGGAAGGCTTTCGGGTGGACACGCTCCACGATGCGCTCGCGCAGGTAGCGGCGGAAGCTGGCCGGGTGCGTGTCGCGGATCCCGACGTACTCGTCGAGGTGGAACATCTCCACGCGCGTCCAGTCGACGCTGCTGGTCGCGGTGAGCGCGTCCAGGAACTCGAACTGCGAGGCGCCGGTCGCCGCGATCACGCGCGCGGAGCCGCCGCGCGCGAGCGCGTCCGCGATCACGGCGGCCGCCCGCGCCGCCGCCGCGCGTCCGAGCTCGCTCTTCGTGTCGAAGACGCGGATCTCCATCAGTTCTGGGGGGTGCTGTGCCGCACCCCCCAGGCCCCCCGCTCGCTGCGCCCGAGTGAATCGGGCTTCGCTCGCAGCCCGTGGCTGCCGCTCCCAGCCTCCCGTGCGCCGACGAGGAACGAGAGCCACTGCCGGGCCATCAGCCGGTGGTAGGGCTCCGTCATGTGGATGGCGTCGAGGCAGACGAAGCGGTCCCGGTCGGGAGCGGCGCCGATGAGTGCCTTCACCTCGATCACCGTCATGCCGCTCTCGCGCGCGGCCGCGGCTTCCTTTTCGCGGAGCTGGTTCACGGTGCCCTTCGGGTCGTGCACGTCGTCGAAGGTCAGCACGCGCGCTCCGGCCTCGGCGAGCCCGCGCCCCAGCTTGCGGAAGTTCGCGAGGTCCTCGTCCGTCCGGTTGATCACCACCAGCAGGACCTGCTGCGGCTTCCAGGCGACGAGGTCCGCGTAGAAGCGGTCGACGGCGCGCGTCGAGGTCAGCCCGCCGCCCTGGAACTGCCGGAACTCCACCTTCGGGTTCTCGCGCGCGAAGATCGCGCTCACGATCGGCACGAAGGCGCCCGGCGTCGACCAGTGGAGCTGCATCGTGAAGGAGTGTCCCACGACGGCAATGCGCTGGGCGGGGAGCGCTCGGATCCTGGGGACGAGCGCCTTCACGTCCGGCTCCTCGAGCAGCTCCCGGGCGAGCACCTTGTCGTCGCGGATCCCGAGGTTCTTCTCGCCCCAGTTCCAGTTCTTGCGGCCGGCGATCTGCCACTCGGCGGCCGTGAGGCCGACGGGCGAGGCGCAGCTTCTTCCCTCGAGCTCGCGACCCATCGCGAGGAAGTCGGCGTCGCCGCCCGGCAGGCCGAGCTGCCCGAGGTAGACCGGCAGGCCGAGCCCCGCGTAGAACGCGAACAGCTCCTGCAGGCGGTCGCCGTCGCGCTCGACCTCGAGGTTGGTCTGGAAGAGACTCGCGATCGCGCGGACCTCGACGGGGCGGCGCGCCTTGGCGTGAGCCGCAAGCCAGCTCCCGAACACGTTCACGGGGAGCGTCTCCGGAAGCGCGAGCCCCGACTGCAGGAGCGGCTCGAGGTCGGCCTTCGGGTCGAACGAGGACGCCTTGCCCTCGGCCCAGGCGCGCACCGCCTTCGGATCCGCCTTGAGGAGCGCCGCCTGGTGCGTCTCGAGCGCGGCGAGCGCGGCGTCGCTCGGGGCGGCCGTCGGGTAGCAGGCCGGATCGGACTTTCCGTCCTTGCGCGCGAGGCCGACCTGGAACGCGTGCGTGCCGAGCACGTTCGCCAGGACGAGCTGGTCGAGCCGGCTCGGCGCCTCGACGACGTCCTCGGCTGCCGTCGCGTCGCCCGCGGCCGGGCCGTGCCAGACGCTGCCGCCGAACGTCGTGACGTAGATCTTCGAGGCGTCCTTCGGGTCGGCGATCACGCGCTGGCCCCACTTGAAGTTGTAGCCGCGGATCCGGGTCCAGCTCTCCCCGCGATCCGTCGAGCGGAACGCGGCCTGGTCGAAGCCGCTGGCGTAGAGACGCTTCGGATCGCGGGGATCGACCGTCACGTCGTAGACGTGCTGCGACTCCGGCAGCACGTTGCGCCAGCTCGTCCCGGCGTCGGTGCTCAGGAAGATGCCGCCGCCGGTGTCGCCGTCGGGCCGCGTGACGCCCCAGGCCGACAGGTAGAGCCGCCGGGGATCCTCGGAATCGACGGTCAGCCCGTTCGGGCCGTTCGTTCCCGGGGGCAGCGTCACCCTGGTCCAGTTCGCGGCGCCGTCCGTCGAGCGGTAGAGCGCGCCGTCGTCGCGGTCGCCGATCGCTCCGCGCTCGCTGCGGCGTGCGACGACCAGGTAGAGCGTGCCGTCCGGAACGAGCGTGATCCGCCACGCGAAGGGCTGGTTGCGGGGATCGGCCGCGAGGCCGTTGTTCGCGAGGGTCCAGCTGGCGCCGTTGTCCGTCGACTTGTAGACCCCGCGCCCGAACGCCGTCGCGTAGAGGGTCCGGCGGCCCTTCGGGCTCCTGGGGTCCACGAGCACGTGGGTGATGGCGGATTCCTCCATCCCGCGGTTCGACACGGTCCAGTGCCGTGCGCCGTCCGTCGAGACGGCGACACCGCCGTGGAAGCGCGCCGGGTCCGTGCGCCGCCACATCTTGGGGCGCGGCAGGTCGTGCGTCCCGCTGAAGCCGCCCCACACGAGATCCTTCACCTCGGGATCGAAGGCGAGCCAGTACGTCGTATTGCGCCATTCGACGGGGATCCCGGTCGTCGAGCCGGTCCACGTCTCGCCGCCGTCCTCGCTCCTGAAGAGGCCGATGTCGGTGTACGGGATGAAGAGGCGCTGCGGGTCGTGGGGGTCGAACTGGACGCCGTAGGTCGTGGTGACGTCGAGGCCGCGCGTCGTCCAGCGATCGTCGCCGCGCCGCACGGAGTTCGCCTGCGCCCAGGTGGCGCCGCCGTCGGTCGTCCGGTACGCACGGAAGAGGTCCGTCGCGAACGCGACGTCGGGCGCGTTCGGCCCGACCGCGAGGTCGTACGGCGAGTCGAACCAGACCGAGTGCGCGTCCTCGGCGGCGCGCGGCTCGATCCAGGAGGCGGCGAGGTTCGCGGACGGCCGCTCGGACTCGGCGTGGACGACGCTCCAGCTGCGCCCGCCGTCGCTCGTCTTCGCGATGCCGTTCCACGCCGCCTCGCCTCGTCCCGGCAGCACGACGCCGCGGAGCCCGACGTAGGCCACCAGCGGGAAATGCGCGGATGCGGCGATCGGCCCGAGCGACGGCATCGAGCCCTTGGCTGCGCCCCAGCTCTCCCCGCGCCCGACCTCGCGGAGCGCGTCGAGCAGCGTGCCGTTCGCGGCCTTCCAGCTGCGGCCGCCGTCCTCGGACACCTGCACGCCGCCCCGGACCGCGCTCGCCTCGCGCGCGAGCGGCAGCGTCGCGTACGCGAACACGAGACCCGAGCGCGGATCCCGTCCGAAGCTGCCCGAGCTGAAGCGCCCCCCGCCGGGAGCCGCGTGGTGCTCCCAGCCACCGGCTCGGCCGACGTGGACGCCGCTCTCCCCGATCGCCCGCACCGCGCCCTCCGGACCGCGGCTCGTGCCGTGGATCGCGAAGATCCGCTCCGCGGCGAAGGAAGCCGCGCGCGACCAGCGGCGGCCGCCGTCCTTCGACTCGAGCAGCAGCGTCGGCGACGCCGGCGTGCCGGGGATCGGCGAGTCGGCGGCGCTCGCCGCGACGTAGACCCGCGCCGGGTCGTCCTCGTCGACGGCGATCGCGTGGACCGTCACGCTCCGTCCGCTGCCCGCGTAGGCGGGGTCGTCGGTGAAGAACACGCGGTCGCCGTGGTCGCCGATCGAGCGCTCGGTCGTGTTCTGCGCGGGATCGGGCAGCACGAGCCGCCAGCTGCGGCCCGCGTCCTCGCTCTTGTAGACGCCCTCGGCGCCTGCGTAGAGCGTCGCGGGCGATTGCGGATCGAAGGCGAACGCGGTCGGCGTCGAGCCGAGGTTGAACATGCGCCACGACGCGCCGCCGTCGGTCGTGATGTAGGCGCCGGTCATGTCGCAGCCCAGCATCACGACCTTCGGATCGTGCGGGCTTATGGCCGGCCGGCGCGTCGTCCCGCCGCCGCCGGGGCCGATGACGCGCCACGCGTCGAGACGGACGGGCTGCGTGGGGCCGAGCGGCTCGGGCGGAGCGAGCGCGGCGGCGGCGCCGGCAGCCGCTAGCCGCCGCCAGGAACCAGGCCCTCATGCCCGGAACTCGGGAAGGCGCTCGCGGATGTGCTCCGCGATCGCCACCGACTGGCGCGCCTCGCGCAGGTCCGGCGAGGGGCGCTGCCCGGAGCCGAGCGCGTCCAGGAACGCGGCCGTCTCGCGATAGAAGCCGCCGAGCTCGAAGAGCTCCGTTCCGTCTCCGCACACGCTTCCGCTCACCTCGGACACGAGCTCCCCTTTCGTGAACTGGACGAGGCGCCCGGGCGAGTCGACGCCGCTCCACATCGGCACCTGGACGAAGAACGTCTCGTCTCCCGCGTGCGCGGTGGCGCGCTCCACCAGCACGCCCGCGACGGGGCAGAACGCGAGGTGCGCCGTGGCGCCGCTTGCTCAGGACGGCGTCGACGAAGATGTTGGCGACTCCCGGGCCGAGCGCGGGCAGCTCGCGGTAGCGGAAGCGCGCCTCGGCGTAGTCGGCTCCGGAGAGATAGCGCACGGCGTCGAGACCGTGGATCGCCGTGATCGAGAAGTCGGGATCGCGACGGCCGACGCGCGTCATCTCGTAATGCAGGTGTTGCAGCGGCCCGCCCGCTTCGATCCTGCGGCGCAGCTCGCGCACGAGCGGGGCGAAGCGCCGGTTGAAGGCGACCTGGTGCGGCACGCGCTCAGGGTCCGCCGCGGCGATCAGGCGGTCGACCTCGGCCACGGTCGAGCCCGGCGGCTTCTCGAGCAGCAGCGGCACGCCGCGCTCGAGCACCAGCGAGCCCACGTCGACCGCCCGCTCCACGGGCACCACCACGACCACGGCGTCCGGCCGCTCGGCGTCGAGCATCGCCACCGGGTCCGTGTACGCGCGCGCGTAGCCGAACTCGGCCCGGAAGGACTCGGCCCGCGTCCCTTCGACGTCGCAGCAGCCGGCGAGCACGAGGTCCCGCTGCTCCGCCACGAGACGCCGCTGCGACGGCCCGTGCGCGACGCGGGCGTGCTCGCCGCAGCCGATCTGGCAGAGTCTCACCTCACCACCCCTGCACCGTCCGCTCCCCCGTTTCCACGACCTCGAAGTCGGATCCCTTCACGCGGCGCAGCGCCTCCAGCCCTTCGAGCCGGCGGTCGGGGGCGATCGACATCCACCAGTCGCTGCCGTTGTCCGCGACGAGCATGCCGTAGGCCTTGAGCCCCTTCAGGATCGCCTGGACGTGCGGCGGGAACCCGGCGACGTCGAAGTCGCGGCGCAGACGGAAGCGCTCGCCCATCCGCGGGTGAGCCGGATCCCGGCTCTGGCTCGCCCAGTGCGTCGCGGGCAAGACGTAGGCGCGCCGAGTCCGGCGCACGGTGAAGCGCATCGCGTGCTCGACCATGCCCCGCGCGCACTCGTCGTAGCGCACGACCGCCGGGAAGACGGGGAGCCCCGCCGCGTCGGACGAGGTCCAGCGCTCCTTGCGGAGCGCCCCGCTGCGCAGGTCCCAGGTCGAGGCCTGCAGCGCCTGCCAGCCGTCGTCGGTTCGCTTCGTGCCGTAGAACTCGTGCAGCGTGCCGTTCGTCGGGTCGACGACCAGCACGTGCCGGTCGCCCTGCGCGTCCCTCTGGAACTGCGCGAGCGTCTGCCCCGGCTGCGGCAGGGCCTTCTGGTTCTCGTTGCGCGTGAGCGGCCAGTTCTCGATCGGCGCCTCGTCGGGGAGCGGGAAGGGTCCGGGGTCGGACTCGCTCGCGTAGTCGAGCAGCTTGACGTCGATCCGCTTCTGGCCGGGCGGCACGATCACGAAGCCCATGTCGAGGTTGTACTCGAGCGGCTTGTCGGCTCCGATTCCGGCGATCATCTGCGCCGAGTCCTTGTGGACGGGCAGTGCCGAGATGTCCCGGTTCCACCAGTTGTCCGCCGGAAACACCTGGAGCGCGGCGAGCACGGCGTCCGCCTCCGGCGTGTCGAACATCAGCGGCTTCGTGATCTTCGGCATCGGCGGCCGCGTGCGCTCGGCCGCCAGGCCGGCCGCGGCGACCAGCAGCACGGCCGTTGCGGTTCGGACCCTCATCGTGCGAAGCATCGTCGACTCCTTCGGCTACCGGAGGCGCTTCAGGCGCAGGCGGCCGTCGCGCACGCCATCCCAGGGAAACCCGAGCGTGCCTTCGTCGCCCGCTTCGGCGCTCGCCCGCCAGACCGGCGACCCCGGCGCGAATCCCGAGGTGACCTGGATCTCGTAGGACGCGGCAGGCTGAAGCCCTACGAGCAGGAGCCGCCGTGTCCGCACGTCCGGCAGCGTCGCTTCCCCTTCGTCGGCCGACGCGAAGAGCACGGTCGTCTCGTCCTCGATCGACGCCCCCGCGAGCCCGTGGCCCTCGATGCCCGCGGTCCGGCGCGCAGGCTTGGCGTCGCGGTCGCCGATCTCGAGCACGTGGAGGAACACGTCCTCCTTCGCCGGCGCCCTTGGCGAGACCTCCATCCGCCATCCGCCCGGCACCACGGCGCGGCGGTTCGACGGCGACAGCTTCTCGATGCCGTCCCAGAACGTCAGCCACATCTTGCGCAGGTAGGGATCGTCGGGCAGCGGGCCGCCCTCGGGCGGGTCGAGCGGCCAGTTCTGGCCCGAGCCCCAGGCACCGCCGCGCTCGTCGCCCGGCGTCCAGAACTCGTGGCCCGCGCCGCCGCGGACGATCACCTCGCGCTCGCGCGGCAGCAGCGGGTGCACGCGCAGCCGGCCCTGGCCGTCCTCGAACGTGACGAGCGAGGCCGAGCGATAGCTCGTGCCCCCGTTGCCGGCGCTCGTGCCGGCGGCCTCGGCTTCCACCTTCGGCTCGCCCACGCCATGGAGCAGCCAGGTCTTGCGGAAGGAGGGATCGGTCGAGCGGACGCGGTCGAGCACGAGAAGGACGTCGGGCTCGCGCAGATGCACCAGCTCGCGCGTGAAGCGCTCGAGCTTCGACGGCTGGTAGGCACGCGTCGCGTCGGCACGGGCATAGCGGTAGCCGGGCTCGGCCGCCACCGGATCGAGCCGGCAGCGGTCCCAGAGGTCGCGCGTGCGCCGGAAGTCCTCGAGGCTCCTGACGCTGTTCCAGAAGCGCGACGAGTCCATGCGCTGGCCGCCGTCGTTGGCGGCCGGCCAGCGGTTCTCGCTCCAGAAGAAGGACTCGCCCGGCTGGTAGACCAGCATCGTGTTGTGGGCGACCGAGCGGCGGTAGTGGTTGAGGTAGTGCGGGCTCTCGGTGTCCGTGTAGTCGGCGCCCGCGTCGATCGCCAGGTAGCCCTTGTGGTAGACGACGAAGTGCGCCGCGTCGAGGTGGTCGTGCTTCGCGAAGTACGGGCCGCAGGCGAGCTCGATCCAGGTCGAGCCGTCGCCCCAGCCGTCGCGCAGCACCAGGTGGCCGATGCCGCGGAACAGCCGGTGCCGCGGCAGCTCGCTCTCGGTCGTGGTCGCCGGATCTCGCGGCGCGACGGACGCGTCCCGCCACAGGAACTCGAGCACCGGGTTCGCCCACTCCGCGGGCAGCCACGCGCGCTGCTTCAGGAGGAACGCCGCGTAGGGATCCTTGAAGCGGTGGACCGCATAGCCGAGCACCACGTTGTCGCGCGAGTCGAGGTGCGGGAACTCGTCGTCGTCGTCGCGCGCCTCGCTGCCGTCGGGCAGCACCTTGTAGAGGTAGGTGAGCCCCATGTTGCGGAAGACCGAGAAGCGCGACGCCGGGTCGTAGCCCGTGGCCGTCCGCCGCACCTCGGCCATCATCGCGAGCGGCGCCCAGGTGATCCGCATGTAGTCGGTCGACTCGTGGTAGCCGCCGTCCGGGTTCACGAGCTCGGTCTGCTCGAGGATGTTGTCGAGCGCGCGCCAGGCCTGAGCGCGCATCGGCGCGGCCTGGCTCTCGACGGACGCGTGCCCCTCGACCGCGACCAGCGAGAAGACGGCGAGCGCCAGCTCGCGCGCGGTGTGGTTGTGGTACGAGGCCTGCGACGGATCCTTGAGCGACTGGAGCGCGAGCATCTCGGACGCGCCCTTCACGAGGTCCTTGGCCACCGCATCCTTGAGCGCCGCGTCGAAGCCGGCGTAGCCGTAGAGCCAGTCGAAAGCGAGCGCGCGGTTCAGGTAGCGGACGTAGCGGCTCGAGCCCTTCCAGCCGGTCGGTCGATCGGCGCGCAGCTCCTCGAGCGCCTGCTTCGCGAACGACTCGTCTCCCGACAGGAGCCACGAAAGCGCGAGGCCGGGCAGGTCGGGCGCAGGCCGCTCCCCCGCCGCCCAGCGCGCCTTGAGCGCCGGCAGGCCGGTGAACGCGTCGCGCTCGGCGACGAGCATCCGCGGATGCGCGACGGTCGCGGCGCTGGGACCCTCCTTCGCCGCGCGCGACTCGATCGCCTCGGCCAGGGCGAGCCGGGCGGCCTCGAACGTCTCGCCCGTCTCGGCGAAGCCGACGGTCTCCCCCGCGTCCGAGAACACGCGCGGCACGACCGCGTCGAGCGCCTTCTTGACCTCGGCTTCGAGCCCGAGCCGGCGCGCGAGCGTCAGGTACTGGTGGTCCTGCGCGCCGCGGCGGAGGTTCGCGAGCTGGACCGTGCCGATCGGCCCCTCGATGCCGCGGTCCTCGTCGGGGTGCAGGATCTCCTGCCCCGGGTAGAGCAGCACGCCGTCGCCGTTGATGAAGCCCTGGTCGTCGACGGGCTTCCTCGGCTGGCCGCGGTTGTCGAAGGTGACCGGGTTCGCCCACACGTTCTGCTTGCGCTCGCCCTGCTTCTGGCGGTTGTGCTGCCAGTGGTCGCCGTGCCAGAAGAAGTAGAGCGAGGCGTCGTGCTTGAAGGCCGCCCAGCCGACGACGCGCGCCTCCGTCGCCGGCGCGTCGATCACCGGCGTCGGCCCCTGCGGGCGCCCGCCGTTGTAGAAGGAGACCCGCCGGCCGGCCGCGCGCTCCGCTGCCGCAGCCGGGATGTCGAACGCCTGCGGCGGGATGCTCCAGATGTCCACGAGCCCCTGGAACTCCGGGACGATCCGCTTGGTCAGGAAGAGCGGAAGCTTGCCTCCGGGGCCCGGGTTCGAGCGCACGTTCTCGGCGTAACGCCGGACCTCGGGGTACTGCGCCGGATAGGGCTCGTCGGGCAGGTAGAGGAACGTGGTCGCGCCCGGAAGCGAGCGGCCCAGGAACGTCATCCAGGCGTCCGAGCGCTTCCAGGCGCTCGCTCGCTCCTCGAACGCCGGGCCCGGTCCGTAGAAGGACACCGGCACGATGGTGTTGCCCTTGTTCTCGCCGGGGCCTTCGTAGCCGGCGCTCGCCGTGAAGTCGCTGCCGTCGAAGCGGCCGCGGTGCGCCTGCACGTTCGCCTCGTCGTACGCGTGCACCAGCTCGACGCGATGGCGGTGCGCGAAACGGTGATAGGCCGGGTCGAGGTTCCTGCCCTGGTACAGCTCCGGCTGATCGTTCTCGTAGTAGACCATCACCGGAAGGCTGTTCTCGTCCGGCAGCGTGAAGCCGAAGACGCGCAGCTCGACGGGCAGCGGCGCGTGCCTTTCCGTCCGCGGTGACCGTGAGCGTTCCGCGATAGAGGCCGGGCGGGAGCGAGCGGCTCACGTAGATCTCGACCCACAGCGACTGGCCGAGACCGACGGCCCGACGGCGAGCGGGAAGCCGCCGCGGCCCCGTCGCGCGTTCTCCGGCACGAGCTGAACCGGCTTCCAGCCGGTCGTGTCGCGAGGCGCCGCCGGGCTTCCCGGCTTCCAGGCCCACTCGGCGTGGCTCTCGGCCGTGACGTTCATGTAGTGGACCGAGAAGAGCTGGATCGGGCGGCCGAGGGACAGCGACGGATCGGCGACCGGCGCTTTGTACTCGATCGCACCCCCGCCGTCGCGGCGCAGCGCCGGCAGCGAGGCGTGGAGCGCGCCGATGCCCGCGCCGTCCGCCTCCACGATCGCCTGGAACGCGACGATCTCGTTGCGGGCGGCCGCGAGTCGGACCGTGCGGCCGTCCCAGACCGCGTTCTTCGCCTTCAGCGGGTGCGCGCGATCGTCCCGCTCGACCTTCTCGCCGTCCGAGACGGCCCAGACGGCCGCCACGCCCGCCGATGACGGCACGCGCCGCGACGAGCGCGACGAGCGCGAGCCCGGCTGCCCGCCTCAACGCGACGGCTCCAGAGCCGGAGCACGCCGGCCGCTCCCCGGCCCCGGACGAGCGCGAGCGTGAGCGCGAGGCCGAGCGTGATCACGACGTAGGCGATCGCGGTGGAGCGCTCGGCCTCGGGCGCCGTGAACACGAGCGGCACGCAGAGCAGGCCGACGAGGCCCGTTGCGCGGCTCAGGAAGCGGAAGACCTCGGACGTGGGATCGTGGCTGTCGCCGAGCTCCGCGGCCACGTTCACGGGCGTGTCGAGCCGCCGGAAGAGCTCGTCGTGGCGCGCGGCGTGCGCGGGGTCGGTCTCGGGCAGGAGCCGGCTCAGGAAGAAGACCGCGACCGACGCCGGCACCACGATCAGGACGTTCGTCACGACGCCCCAGTCGAGCACGAAGGTGCCGTACGAGCCCACCACGAGCGCCACGGCGAACGCGGCGAGGCCGGACCAGCTCGGCGTCCGCCGCACCACGAGGCCGAGCAGCGCCGGCGGGCCGTAGGCGAGCGACATCACCGTGTTGAAGGTCACCATCGCCGAGAACACGCTCCGGCCACCGCTCGCCATCGTCAACGCGATCCCGATGATCGCGACGCCCACGGCAAACGTCGCGGTCCACGCCACCGTCAGCGTCTCCGACTCTCCCGCCCGCCGCGGAAAGAGCGTCGGATAGATGTCCCTCGAGATGATCGAGGCGTGCATGTTCAGCACTCCCGAGATGCTCGACATCGTGGCGCTCAGCATCGCGGCGAGCATGATGCCGACGAGGCCGGTCGGCAGCAGCGTGAGCGCCGCGAGCGCGTACGCGGACTCGTGCGGGTTGCTGAGCCCCGGCCAGATCGACTTGAGGTCGGGGTGGAGCACGCGCATCGCGAGCGGCGGCACGAACCAGACGAAGGCGCCGACCAGGAAGAGCCCGAAGCACAGGAGCGCGATCTTGCGCGAGGCCCGCTCGTCCTCGACGCTGAAGTAGCGCTGGGCCATCGCCGCGGTGTTGTAGCCGAAGCTCACCATCACGGTCCAGCACAGGACGTAGCCCCAGCCGTACTCGGCGGGCAGGCGGAGCGACACGAGCTCCGGCGGCAGCGCGGCCACGAGCCCCGAGAGCCCTCCCACCTTCGCGAGCGACGCGAAGAACATCACGATCGTGAAGGGCATCAGGATCGCGGCCTGGAGGAAGTCGGTGATCACCACGGCCCAGAGGCCCCCGATCACGCAGTAGGCCAGGATCACGACTCCCGACGCGACGATCGCCCACGGCAGCGAGAAG
This sequence comes from uncultured Acidobacteriota bacterium, assembly GCA_963724555.1. GTDB lineage: Bacteria > Acidobacteriota > Vicinamibacteria > Fen-336 > Fen-336 > DATBSL01. The sequence continues at coordinate 14,284 of CAVRVE010000020.1, read as the reverse complement.
CCGCACACCGGCGCGACGAAGAGCGCGAGCCCGTAGAGCATCGCGGCCCCGGTGAAGAGCTGGAAGAAGATCGTGGTCCAGGAGAAGGCCTGGCGCGTCCGCTCGTCGTAGCGGGAGACGAGGTACTCCATCACGGTGCCGATCCGCGCGCGCCGCCAGCGCGCGGCGAAGAGGTAGTAGCCGAGCAGGAAGGTGCAGGCATTGCCGACGTAGAGCAGGATCGCCACGATCCCCTGGCGGTAGGCAAGGCCGGCGGCGCCCGTGAAGGTCCAGGCCGAGAAGCCGCTCATGAAGGAGGAAAGGCCCGCGGCCAGCCAGTGGATGCGGTTGCCCCCCTTGAAGTAGTCCGACGCCCCGCGGTTGAAGCGCATGGCGTAGAAGCCGATCCCCAGCATCAGCAGCATGTAGGCCGCGATGACCGCGAAGTCGATCGGGCTGACGGCTTTCACGCTGGCGGGCATGGATTTCGGGGGGAAACCGGCCCGAAGATAGAAGAAAAAGACAGGTAAACGCAAGAGAAAAATATCAAACGCAAGCCAATCGGGAGTATGCTTCGGCCCGCCCATGTCCGCTCGGACCCACCTCTCCTTCTTGTTGCTCCTCGCGGCGCTCGGGGCGGCTGCGCGCGGTGCCGACACGGCCGACGTCGATCCGCGACGCTTTCCACGGCTCGCCCGCCTCCTGCTGCTTCCCGAGGAGCAGGCGCTTCTGAAGGAGCTCCGAGACGACGAGGACCGCCGCGCGTTCCAGGAGATCTTCTGGGCGCGGCGCGACCCCACGCCGGGCACGGCGGCGAACGAGCTCGAGACGAGCATTCGCGGCGCCTGGACGCGGGCCGACCAGCTCTTCTCGTACCCGAACCAGAAGGGCTCCGAGACCGGGTGCGGCCAGGTGCTGGCTCTCCTCGGTCCTCCGGAGGAGGTGCAGGGCCTCGAGACGCGGACGCGCTTCGACAGCCTCCAGTACGTGCGCGAGGGCGACCGCCGAGCCGAAACCTGGGTCTACCGGGACCGGCCGAGCCGCGCCTTCCGCTTCACCAGCGCGGAGCTGCGGGTCGCGTTCGACCCCGAGTGCCGCTTTGCCGAGGGCGGGACCCTCGCGGACGACCTGGCACGCGCGGCCGCGGCGCTCGTCTCGCGCCCAGAGGTCGCGTACACGCGTGGCGCCGACGGCCACCTCGTGCGGCTCGCCCAGCAGGCCGGCTCCGCGGCGGGCGCCATCGATCTGCTGAGCGCACCGCGCTCCGATTTCCCGCTCGCGGCCGAGGCGAAGCTCGTGCTGCGCGCCCCGAAGGGCGAAGCGCTCGTCGCGGGGCTCGTGCGCTGGCCAACGGCCCCGGCGAGCGAGCGCGCCTCGCTCGCCGTGCGAGCCGCCGATGCGAGCGGACAACCGCTGGGCACCGCGGTGCGCGAGAGCGGCCTCGCGCGGCTGCCGGACGGCTCGGCCGTCGCGTCCTGGAGCCTGCCCCTGAAGCCCGGCCGCTACCAGGTCACCGTGGCCGTCCAGCTGCCCGACACCGGAAAGGGCGCAACGACGACCCTCGACCTCGAGGTGCCCGACTTCGGCGGCGCGGTGCTCGCGGCGAGCCCGATCGTCGCGTATCCGGACGAGCCGGCCAGCGCGGCCGCGGACGCGCACGATCCGTGGGCGGCGATGCAGCTCGGCCCCCGCCGCATCCGTCCGCGCTTCGGCAACGTCTTCGCGGCGTCGGACGCGCTGATGATGGTCGCCACGCTCCACGGCGCGAAGGTCGATCCCGCCACGCGGCAAGGCCGCGCTGCGATCGAGGTTCAGCATCCTCAAGGACGGCAAGCCCGTGGCTCGCGGCGCCGAGGACGCCTTCGCCACTCCCGACGCCGTGGCCTCGGTCGGGCCGATCCCGCTCGCGGGCTACGCGCCCGGCGCCTACCTGGTGCGACTCGACGTGACCGACGGTGTCGCCGGGCAGACGCTCCGCCGCGAGACGACCTTCGAGATCCGGACGCCGTGATGCCGAACGGCGACGTTCCCTCTCGCCGTCGTGCTCGTGCCTCGCCGCGGCAGCGGCCGAGCCGGCCGAGACCGCCGAAGCCGCCGGCCCCTCGAGCGGTCACCGTTTCCGAGTCGACCCTCACGCTCCCGACCTACGAGGAGGAGCTGCCGGACGTCAACCCGCGCTTCGATCTCTTCGCCCGCCGGCCGTTCCTGATCTATCCCTACACCGCGCGCACCAACCTGACCGACCGCAGCGCCCCGAAGACCTGGCGCACGCTCGTGCTCGAGAACGAGTACCTGAAGCTGGTGGTGCTGCCCGACCTCGGAGGCCGCATCTACAGCTGCGTCGACAAGTCGAACGGCCAGGAGCTCTTCTACGCCAACACCGCGATCAAGTACGCCGACGTCGCGTATCGGGGCGCGTGGGTGGCGCTCGGGGTCGAGTTCAACTTCCCGGTGTCGCACAACTGGATGACGGTCTCGCCCGTCGATTTCGCGACCGTGCGCCACGCGGACGGCAGCGGCTCGATCTGGGTCGGCAACACCGACAGGCCCTACGGCATGACCTGGCGCGTCGAGCTCACGCTGCGGCCCGGGCGCTCGCTCCTCGAGCAGACCACGACGCTCTACAACCGCAGCGACGTGCGACACCGCTTCTACTGGTGGACGACGGCCTCGGTCCGCGCCGACGCCGACTCGCGGATCCTCTACCCGATGGAGTTCACCGCGGCCCACCACTTCGCCGACGTGGACACCTGGCCGGTCGACGCCACGGGCACCGACCTCAGCCGGCCGGGCAACCACGTCGCGGGCTTCGTCTCGCGCTTCTCCTACGGCAGCCGCGAGCCCTTCATGGGCGTCTACCGTCCGGCGACCGAGTCCGGCGTCGTGCACGTCGCCGATCACCAGGACATGCCCGGCAAGAAGATCTGGTCCTGGGGCTGGGACGACGAGGGCCGGGACTGGCGCCGCGCGCTCTCGGACGACGAGAGCGCCTACCTCGAGGTCCAGGCCGGGCTCTTCCGCAACCAGGAGACCTACGCCTTCCTCGAGCCCGAGCAGGTCCTGCGCTTCCGCGAGTCGTACCAGCCCGTGCGGAAGATCGGCGGCTGGTCGCGGGCCAACGACGCGGGCGTCCTGCACCTGCGGCGCGAGGCGACGGGCGCGCTCCGCGTCGGGATCAATCTCACGCGGTCGCTGCGGGGCGGCCGGATCGTCGTGCGTGACGGAGCGACGCAGCGTCCGCGCGGAGCCGCTCTCGCTCACGCCGGCCGGTGCGTTCGATCGGAGCTTCCCCGATCTCACGGCCAAGGGCCCGTACACCGTCGAGATCCGCGACGCGCAGGGGCGCGTGCTGCTGGCGCACACCGAGAACGGCTACGACTTCGTCTCGCGGTCCGACGTGAAGACGGGACCGCAGGCGCCTTACGTGTTTCCGCCGGCGCGAGCGGCGGAGCGAGGGCGACTGGCTGGAGCTCGGCCGCCACCAGGAGCTGAACGGCAAGCGGCTCGAAGCACACGACGCCTACGACGCGGCGCTCGCGCTCTTCCCCGAGAGCGTGGCGCTCCACCGGGCGGCGGGCCGCCTCGCGGTCGGCCTCAAGCGCTACGCCGAGGCCGTCCCGCACCTGTCGCGCGCCGTCGCGCGCGCGAGCAACGACGGCGAGTCCCTCTACTACCTGGGCCTCGCCGAGGAGTTCCTCGGCGACACCCAGAAGGCCCGCTTCGCCTGGGACCAGGCGGCGACCCTTCCCGCGGTCCGCCCGGCGTCCCTGCTTCACCTCGCCGCGCTCGCGGCCCGCGAGGGGTCAGGTCTTGAATTAGCGCATCCCTGCACCCCTTCGGCTCCCGATTCTGGAAGCCAGACGGCCGGATGCGTCAATGCAAGACCTGACCCCGCCGTAGCCCTGCGGCTCGTGCGCGAAGCGCTCGCCGACTCGCCTCGCATCGTCCGCGCCGGGGGGATGGAGGTGGCCCTGCTGCGCCATCTCGGGCGGAGGCAGGAGGCGCAGACGCGGCTCCGTCACTGGCTCGAAGAGGACCCGGCGAGCTCGCTGCTGCGGCACGAAGGGATCCTGCTCGGCGCCCGCGACCCGTCGCTCTGGGCGCACCTCGCCTCGGACCCCGAGCGGGTGCTGGGAGTGGCCGTCGACTACATGGCGATCGGCCTCTGGGACGACGCGCGTGCGCTCCTCGCGCGAGCCTATCCGTCCGCCGGCACGGCCTCCGAGCCCGGGGCGGTCCTGCCGCAGGACTACCCGCTCGTCGCCTACTACCGCGGCTACTGCGAGGAGCGCCTCGGCCGCTCCGGGCGTGCGGACTTCGCGCTCGCCTCGCGCCAGTCGACCCGCTACGTCTTTCCGAACCGGCCCGAGTCGATGCTCGTCCTGCGCCGCGCGCTCGAAGCGAATCCGAGCGACGCGACGGCGCACTTCCTGCTCGGCTCGCTCTTCCTCGCGGGCGGCCAGACGGAAGAAGCCCTCGGCGAGTGGGAGAAGGCGCGGGCCCTCGATCCGCGGATCCCCGTGCTCCATCGCAACGTCGGCCTGACGCTGCTCTACTCGCGCCGCGACGGCGCCAAGGACGCGCTGCGGGCGTTCGAGGAAGGGATGAGCGCCGACCCGACGAACGTCGAGCTCTACCAGGGCGCCGACCAGGCGCTGAGCCTGCTGGGACGCGGCGCCGACGAGCGGATCGCCGTGCTCCAGCGCTATCCCGGCACCCCGCTGCCCTCGACGCTCGTCTACAAGCTGTCGCTCGCTCTTTCGGAAGCCTCTCGCTTCGGCGAAGCGGAGGCCCTCTTCCCCGGCCGTTTCTTCCCGCGCGAGGAGTTCGGGACGAACGTGCGGCAGGTGTACCTCGAGGTCAAGCTGCGCGAGGCGATGGCCGTCGCCAAGGCCGGGCACAAGGCCAAGGCGCAGGCGCTCGCGGCGGCGCTCGGCCAGCCCGTGTCGGGGTTCGACTTCACGAAGGACGGGATGAAGCCGTTCGTGGACGCGCCGCGCTTCCAGTACTACCTCGGCGAGCTACAGGCCCAGATCGGCGACGACGCGGCGGCGCGCGAGCACTGGCGACGCGCGACGGCCGGCCGCGACCTGCGGCAGGCGGCGTTCGCGTATCGCGCCGCGCAGCGGCTCGGCGAGGCGAGCGACGCGGAGTGGCGCCCCCGGCTCGAGGCGGCGCTCGCCGAGGCCGACACCTACCTCTTCCGCGGCGGCCACTACCCGGCTCTCGCGACGCTCGGGCGCGGGCTGCTGCTGCGCGCGCTCGGGAGGACGGCCGAGGGCGACGAGGCGCTGCGCCAGGTCTTCACGCTGCCCGACAAGGGAATGCCGCACCACATGGCGCGGCTCGCCCTCGAGGAGCGATAGCACACAAGGAGCGGAATCATGGCCGCCTCGCGCCGCGCCCGGCACTCCGGCACGATCCTGTCGCTCGCACTCGCGGCGAGCGTCGCGCACGCGCAGACCGACGCGGCGAAATCGCCCGACGAGATCCGGCTCAAGGACTACCGGCCGCGCGTGCTCCACAAGCTCCCGGTCACGAACGTCGAGAAGGCGCGCCACCCGGTGATCGACATGCACGCGCACCCGCGCTACGCGAAGACGGCCGCGGAGATCGACCGCTGGGTCGAGGTGATGGACGCGGTCGGCGTCGAGAAGACGATCCTGCTCACGGGCGCCTTCGGCGAGGAGTTCGACCGGCTGGTGGAGCTCTACTCGCGGCACAAGGACCGCTTCGAGCTCTGGTGCGGCTTCGACTACACGGGCTTCGACCAGCCGGGCTACGGCCCGGCGGCGGTCCGGGAGCTCGAGCGCTGCTTCAAGAAGGGCGCGCGGGGGGTCGGCGAAGAGGGCGACAAGGGGCTCGGGATGCAGTTCGGCAAGGCGAAGGGACTGCACTTCGACGACGCTCGGCTCGCACCACTGCTCGACCGCTGCGGCGAGCTCGGGATGCCGATCAGCATCCACGTCGCGGACCCGATCTGGATGTACCAGCCGATGGACGAGACCAACGACGGCCTGATGAACGCCGTCAAGTGGCGGCTCGACGACAAGCCCGGCATCGTGGACCACGCCGGCATGGTGGCGGTGCTCGAGCGCTCGGTCGCGCGCCATCCGCGCACCACCTTCGTCGCCTGCCACCTCGCCAACCTCGACTACGACCTCGACCAGCTCGGCGCGCTCTTCGACCGCCTGCCGAACCTCTACGCCGACTTCGCGGCGCGCTTCGCCGAGTCGGCCGTCATCCCCCGCACCGCGGCGCGCTTCTTCGCGCGCTACGGCAACCGGCTGGTGTACGGCACCGACATGGGCGCGAGCCCCGACATGTACCGCCTGACGTTCCGGATCCTCGAGACGCTCGACGAGCATTTCTACTCGGACAGCTTCTCGTACCACTGGAGCTACTCGGGGCTGGGGCTCGAGCCCGCGCTGCTCGAGCGGCTCTACCGCGCGAACGCGCTGGAGGTCAGAGAGCGCGCCGCGCGGAACGCGACCGCAGCTCGCGAGACGGCGCGATGAAGGACGTCCGCGTCGCGGCCGTGCAGATGGAGAGCGCGGCCGGCGACAAGGAGAGGAACTTCGGCGTCCTCGTGCGGCTGGCGGAGCAGGCCGCCGAGGCCGGCGCCCGGATCGTCGCCTTTCCCGAGTGCTGCCTCACGGGCTACTGGTTCCTGCGGCGCCTCGGCGTGCCCGAGCTCGCGGCGCTCGCCGAGCCCGTTCCCGACGGACCCGCCGCCCGGCGCCTCGGAGCGCTCGCCGCGCGTCTCGGGATCACGATCGGCGCCGGACTCGTCGAAGCCGGCGGGCCGGGGGTCTTCCACAACAGCTACGTCGTCGCGATGCCGGACGGTCGCCTCGCCTGCCATCGCAAGCTCCACGCGTTCGAGCATCCGGCGATCCGGGCGGGCTCGGAGCACACGGTCTTCGACACCCCGCACGGCGTGCGGGCGGCCGTGCTCGTCTGCTACGACAACAACATCGTCGAGAACGTCCGCATCGCGGCGCTGCGCGGCGCCGAGCTGCTGATCGCTCCGCACCAGACCGGCGGCTGCCGCACCACGAACCCGCACCTGATGGGCGTCATCGAGCGGCGGCTCTGGGACGAGCGGGAGTCGAACCCCGAGGCGATCGAGCGCGAGCTGCGCGGCGAGAAGGGACGAGCCTGGCTGCTGCGCTGGCTGCCGAGCCGCGCGCACGACAACGGTCTCTTCCTGCTGTTCAGCAACGGCATCGGCGTCGACGACGACGAGGTCCGCACCGGCAACGCGATGGTCCTCGATCCCTACGGCCGCGTGCTCGCCGAGACCTGGAAGGCCAGGGACGAGGTCGTCGTCGCCGATCTCGACGCGTCGCTTCTCGAAAAGGCCACCGGCCGGCTCTGGATCCAGGCCCGCCGGCCCGATCTCTATGGCGAGCTCGCGATCCCCACCGGCCGCGAGCGCGACCCGCACGAGCTCAAGTTCGAAGAGTAGGCGAAGAGCTTCTTGCAACGGATGTCGTCGTTCCCTTACAGGGTTCACGGCCGGCGTGCGACGCCCAACCACGGGTACGGCAGGGGCAATGCGGCGGCGTGCTTTTCCGTTTGACGACAATGCGTTACGAGGATCGAGCGGCCCGATGGCTAGTCTGTAGACACAAAATGGCAAGCCGCTTGCACGCATCCTTGGCATCCGAACCGGTCACTGCCGCGTGGGGAGCTCGCGCAGGGGAACCGGGCCCTCCGGAGACAGGAAGGAACGCATGAAACCTCGACCGATGACGCTGGCCATCCTGGCGGTGCTGCTGCTGTCGGCGCCGGCCATCTACGCCGTACCGATTTCGTTCTTCGCAGTCCTCTCCGGTGCGGCCGAGGTGACCCCCAACTCCTCTCCCGGCACCGGCACCGCGCTCATCACGTGGGACGACGTCGCCCACACGCTGCAGGTCGACGCGACGTTCGGCGGCCTGCTCGCCCCGAACACGGCCGCGCACATCCACTGCTGCACCATGGTGCCGCTCACCGGAGGGGCGGGCGTCGCCACCGTGACACCCACCTTCACCGGGTTCCCCTCGGGGACGTCGGGCACCTACTTCCACGTCTTCGACTTGACGGACGCGGCCAGCTTCAACGCCCCCTTCGTCGCAGCGAACGGCGGGACGGCGGCAGGGGCCGAGGCGGCGCTGCATCGCCGGAATGCTGGCGAAGAAGAGCTACTTCAACATCCACAGCCAGCTGTACCCCGGCGGAGAGATCCGCGGGTTCCTCGTGCCGGTGCCCGAGCCGACGTCGCTGCTGCTGCTCGGCTCCGGCCTGGCCGCGGCGGGGCTGCGGCTGCGACCGCCGGCGCCCGTAGCAATGGAGGACGCGGCGGCCGGTCAGCGGAGCCCGGCCGCCGACGCCTCGTCGAGGACGAGCGTCGCATCCGGGTGGCGGCGCAGGATCGATGCCGGGCAGGCCCGCGTGACCGGCCCTCGTACCGAGGCGGTGATCGCCGCGCGCTTGGCGGGGCCCGGCACGATCGCCACGGCGCGCGGCACGCGCAGCAGGAACGGGATCGTGAGCGAGAGCGCCGTGCGCGGGACTTCGTCGAGGCTCGCGAAGCAGCCGTCGTTCACCTGCTGGCTGCGGCAGGGCTCGTCGAGCTCGACGACGCGAACGTCGGCCGGCTCCGCGAAATCGCAGACCGGCGGGTCGATGAACGCCAGGTGGCCGTTCTCGCCGATGCCGAGGATCGCGAGCCGCGGCGCCTCGTGGTGCAGCAGCTGCGTGTAGCGCGCGCACTCGGCCGCGAGATCCTTCGCCTGGCCGTCGAGCCCGTGGAACGCGGCCACCTTCACGTGCGAGAAGAGCCGGTCGATCAGGAAACGCCGGAAGGACGCCGGGTGATCGCTGCCGACGCCGACGTACTCGTCGAGGTGGAAGGCCGTGAGCTTCGACCAGTCGATCCCGGGCGCCTGGCGGAGCTCCGCCAGGAACTCGTTCTGCGACGGCGCCGAGGCGAAGATGACGGCGGCCTTTCCGTCGCGCTTCAGGAGCGTGCGGATCTCGTCCGGCGATGGTGGCGGCCGCTGCTCGTGCCGACCGCAGGCCGATCCTCGTGCACCTCGATCCGCATCCGTCCGACGGCGAGCAGGCGGCCCGTCGCGGGCGTCTCGTCCTTCCGCTGTCGCAGCCCCGCCGAGGCCCAGCCCAGGAAGTGCGGCAGCGCGACCTCGGGCTCCTCGATCGCCGGGTGCCAGCGCTTCTCCCACTCGTAGGAGACGAAGCGGTCGTAGCGGGCCCGCCGCAGCAGCTCGAGCGTGCGGCCGGCCGGGAAGTCGCCGGTCCCGGTGAGCACCGGCGGCCACGGGATGCGGCCGTCGGCAGGGCGTCGCTCGTCCTTCAGGTGCACGTGGCGCACGAAGCCGCCGAGCGTCGCGAAGCCCGCCTCCGGCTCTTCCCCGAACTCGGCGAAGGCGTTGGCCGCGTCCCAGACGACGCCGATCCCCTCCGCGCCAGCCTCCTCGACGAGCGCGCGCGAGGCCGCCGCCGTCGCGAAGTCGCCGTGGGTCTCGAGCCAGACCTCGACGCCGCTGCCGCGCAGGCGGTCGCGCAGCGTGCCGAGCGCCTCCACGATCCATTCGCGCGTCGACGCGAGGTCCGCGCCGGGCTGGACGCGGTCGCCGAACACGCGGATGCCCGAGGCCCCGAGCTCGGCGGCCAGCTCGCCCGTGCGCGCCGCCTCGTCCACGGCGGTCCGCCGCGCGGCCGCGTCCGGGCTGTGGAAGAAGGAGCGCGTGTCGACGCAGGGAACGCCGAGCCCGGCGTCGGCGAGCCGCGCGCGCGTCTCGCGCAGGCCCTCGCCCACGAGCTCGGGGCGCGCCCAGAGCGCGTCGTCGTTCTCCAGGAAGCGCAGCTCGACGCCGTCGTAGCCCATGCGCGCGCCTTCGTCGATCACGCGCGCGAGGCTCCACGCCGGGCACCCCAGGGTCGAAAAGCAGAGTCGCATCAGGTCATCCTGTCCAGCATCCGCGGCGTGACGCGCGTCGGCACGCGCCGGCCCGCGAAGAAGCGCTCGAGGCCGTCGAGCACGACGTCGGCCATCGCCCGCCGCACGTCGCTCTGCGCCGCGCCCACGTGCGGCGTGAGCACGGCACCGCGCATCCGGCGCAGCGGGTGCCCGAGCGGCAGCGGCTCGTCGGGGTCGGTCACGTCGAGCGCGCAGCGCAACCGCCCGCTTCGCACCTCGCGCGTGAGCGCGCGAAGGTCGACGATCCCGCCGCGCGCGACGTTCACGACCGTCACGCCGTCGCGGAGCCGACGCAGCGCCGCGCGGCCGAGCAGCCCGCGCGTCTCGTCGGTGAGCGCCGCCGCCACCACCAGCTCCTGCGACTCCGCGAGCAGCCGCGAGAAGCCGACCCGCTCGACGCCGAGAGCCCGCGCGACACGAGGCGGGACATAAGGGTCGAAGGCGACGACTCGCGGACCAAAGGCCTTCAGGAGCCGGGCCGTCTCCTGGCCGATGCGGCCGAGACCGAGCAGGCCGACCGTCCGTCCCCGCAGCGTCTCGTGGCCCGCGCCGTCGAGATGCAGCCGGGCGTAGATCGCATTCGAGCGGCGGCGCAGAGCCGCCCGGTGCTCCTCGACGCGGCGGACCGCCATCAGCAGGAAGCTCACAGCCAGCTCGGCCACGTACGGCGCCATCGGTCCGGGCGCGTTCGCGATCGTGAGCCGCGAGAAGAGCGGCCGCGCGAAGCGGCCCCTCACCTCGCCGCCGCAGTGCGCGACGAGCCGCAGCCGCGGCGCCAGCCGGACGAGCTCCTCCCCGAAACGCGGGCTGTCCCAGGTCGTGACCAGCGCTCTTGCCTCGGGAAGCAGGCGCCGAAGCCGCGGGCCCAGGCGATGGCCCGGGACGAGCGTCCAGTCGTACGCACGTTGGAGGCGCCGCTCTCGAGAGGCGTCGAAGAACGAGCGGAAGAGCCGCGGCCCCGCGAGCACCAGCACGCGCGGGCGGTCCGCCTGTCGGCGCCCCGCCGGCTCATATCACCTTGACGAGCCCGCGGCCGGAGGCGGCGGTGTTGCGGACGAGCAGCAGCACCACGACGGCCGCCAGGAGCGGCACGACGCTCGACACGAGCAGGATCGGCGTGAACGAGAAGCGGTCGGCGATCACGCCGATCAGGTAGGTCGAGGCGATGGTGCCGAGCCCGGCTCCCGTCCCCGACATGCCCGCGACGGAGCCGACCGCGCGGCTGTGGAAGAGATCGGCCGGCAGCGAGATCGCCATCGTCGACATCGCCGCGTACGAGAAGGTCGCGACCGCGAAGCACGCGAGCAGCAGCGGAAAGCTCGACGCGAACGCCGCCGGCACGAGCGCCAGGACTCCGATGCCACCGCCCACGATCACGACCTTGCGCGCCCGGCCGACCGGCCAGCCGCGCTTGATGAGCGCGCTCGACACGCCGCCGCCGAAGAAGTTGCCGAGGTCCGACGCCAGGAACGGCACCCAGAAGCCGGCCGCCGTCTGCTCGAGGTCGAAGCCCTTGGCGACCAGGTAGACGGCGAACCAGTCCGCGATCATGAACCAGACGGGATCGGTGAGCGCGCGCGAGGCGATGGCACCCCAGGTCTGCGGCAGCGAGAGCAGCGTCTTCATGCTCGCGAGCGGGACCGGCGCTTCCGAAGCGGCCGCCGCCGCTTCGGTCGCACGCTCGTCCTCGCGGTCGGCGAGGATCATCGCGCGCTCCTCCGGCGAGACGCGTGGGTGCGTCTCCGGCGGGTGGTAGCTGCGGCGCCACAGCATCAGCCAGAAGAACCCCAGCGTGCCGACGAGGACGAACACCCAGCGCCAGCCGCCGAAGTGTCCGACGAGCATCAGAACCAGAGCCGGGGCGACGGCGGCGCCGATCGAGGAGCCGCTGTCGAAGAGCGCCACGGCCCAGCCGCGCTCGCGGCGTGGGAACCATTCGGAGACGGCCTTCGTGGCCGCCGGCCAGTTCGCGGCCTCGCCCGCCCCCAGCAGGAAGCGGAAGCCGCAGAAGCTCACGCAGGCCGTTCGCGAGCGAGGTCAGCATCGCCGCGATCGAGTAGAAGGCGACGGCGAGCGTGAGGCCGTTGCGCGTGCCGAGGCGGTCGAGCAGCGGCCCGACACCGTCTGCATGACGGCGTAGGCGACGCGGAACGAGATCACCACGAGCGCGAAGTCCTGGTTCGTCCAGTGGAACTCGGTCTTCAGGCTCGGCGCGAGGACGCTCAGCGTCTGGCGGTCGAGGTAGTTGATGACGGTCGAGAGGAACAGCAGCCCGCCGATCCACCAGCGGTAGCGTCCCCTCACGCGCGCGACCGGACGAGGGCCTCGGCTTCCGTGAGCGTCGGCTGTCCGCGGTGCCGCCGAGCGCCCGCGTGCTGAGCGCGCCGCAGGCCGCCCCGAGCCGCAGGCACTCGAGGAGCGGTGCCCCGTCGAGCCAGCGGTGGAGGAAGCCGGCGTTGAACGAGTCGCGGCCCCGGTCGTGTCGACCGGCGGGCCCGATAGGCCGGCACGCGCACGATCGTGTCGCCGTCGAGCGTCATCGCTCCCTGCTCGCCGAGCTTCGCCACGACGCGCGTCACGCCGTTCGCCAGGCCCGGAGGCCCGAAGCCGGGTCGTTGCAGCCGCTGAGCGCCGCGAGCTCGACCTCGTTCGGGAAGAAGAGATCGGTCTCGCGCAGCACGTCGCGCAGGCCCGCGTCCCAGCGCCCGCTGGGTCGAACCCGGTGTCGAGCGAGGTCGTGAGCCCCGCCCGGTGCGCGCGCGCGAAGAGAGCGGCCAGGTCGAGGCGGAGCCCCTCCTGGAAGAAGAAGGAGGAGACGTGCAAGTGGTCGAGACCGGCAGCGCCGCGTCCGGCACGTCGGCGCCGGTGAGCGCGCCGATGGCTCCGAGATGCGTGACGAGCGCGCGGTCTCCCGGGTGCGAGATCGAGACGGTGACGCCCGTCTTCAGGCGGGAGTCGCGGACGACGCGCGAGACGTCGATGCCGCGCGACGCCATGTCCTCGAGGCAGTAGCGGCCGAAGAGGTCGTCGCCGACTTTTCCGACGAACGCGACCGGCGCGCCCAGCCGCGCCAGTCCCATCGCCATGATCGCGGTCGCGCTGCCGAGGACGAGCCGCGAGTCCTGGACGAGACCTCCCTGCCGGGGGGAGGGAAGGCCTCATAGCCGTGCAGCACCAGGTCGACGTTGATCTCGCCGGCGAAGAGGACCCGCTGAAGCCATCACCTCGCCCCGTCGCGCTGTCGATCTCGAACCCAGACGACGCATGTGATCACGCTCTGCTCCGAGGGCGAGTCGGATGGTATTCCGCATCCAGGCAGCGAAGAAGGCGAGGAGTTGGCCGACGAGCGCGTCGAGCAGCGTGAGGTCCTCGTCCGCGCGCACGCGCCGGCGTACGGAGTCAGCACGACGCCGCCGCGGGCGGCGTCGAGCCGGGCGGCACGCCGGCACCCACCACGACGCGACGCGCGCCGAGCGCCCTGCGGTCGAGCTCGCCCGGTAGGTCGCGTCGTACGCGCGCACCGCGGGTCCGACGACGAAGGCCCACGCCCGGCGTATCAGCAGATCGCCGACGTCGGGCCATCACGCCAGCCGGGTGGGACTCGGCATGCATCCAGACGTTTCCACCGTTCATCTCGAGCATCTTCGAGCACCACCTCGCGGCAGAAGCCAGCCAGCAGCCGCTGCCATGGGCGCGCAGCGGCTCGCCGCGCGCCACGCCGCGGATCGCGTGCACCTGCTCGCGCAGCAGCCGCAGCGGCTCGGCAGGTCCGCTGGCGCGCGCCTGCGGAGCCTCCGGCGCGCCGGCGAGCGCGAGGGCCCGCGGCACGAGTTGGTGAAGCTGTGGTCATCACCAGGCTGCGGTCGTTCATCTTCTCGTCGAGCACGATGATGCGCACTCTTCGGGCGTGCCCGCGTACGATGGCCGAGCGCCTTCGCGATTGCAGGTGATAGAGCAGGTCGCGCGCCTCGGCAGGCTGCTCGAGCAGCCATCAGCGGCACCGGCTGCTGGGGCTGTTGCCGACCACGCCAGCGGCGGCCCAGAACAGGCCGAAGGCGGCAAGGTCTCGGATGGTGAGGATCAGCCGCGGGCACCGCCGGACGCCCGCCGAGCGCACGCTGCAGCGCCAGGAACGACGCACTCGGCCGGCGTAGAGCAGCTGCCGGCCCGTGGGCGCCGACGAGACCGACGCCGTCCAGCGTTCAGCGATCGCCGCGGCAGGAGTCCAACGAGCCGGTCGGCGGTCTCGAGCCACGTCACCGGCTGCTGCGCGATCTCGCGCAGCGTGTGCGCGTAGCCGAGCCGAGCCTGCTCTTC